>NZ_JAMJFL010000016.1 GCF_023544665.1 Streptomyces sp. YS415 | reverse complement strand
AGGGCTCCCGAAGCCTTCCGGTTCATCAGCCAGGCCCGGCATGTCGGCAAGGTCGCTCTGACCATGCCGGTGCCGGTGGACCCGGACGGCACCGTGCTGATCACCGGCGGTACCGGCACCCTCGGCTCGCTCCTGGCCCGCCACTTGGTCGCTGAGTACGGGGTACGGAACCTGCTGCTGACCAGCCGCACGGGCCTGGATGCGCCGGGCGCGCGAGAACTCGTCGCAGAACTACATGAGTTGGGTGCGACCGCGACCGTCGTCGCTTGTGACGCCGCCGACCGTGATCAGCTCGCCGCCCTGCTGGAGGGCCGTACGCTCACCGGTGTGGTGCATGCGGCCGGTGTCCTCGCCGACGGGCTGGTCACCTCGCTCACATCCGAGCAGCTGGCCACGGTCTGGCGGCCCAAGGCCCAGGCCGCCTTGCATCTGCACGAGCTCACCCAAGATGCGGACCTGGCCTTCTTCGCGCTGTACTCCTCCGCCTCCGGCGTCTTCGGCGGTGCCGGTCAGGCGAATTACGCAGCCGCCAACACCTTCCTCGACGCCCTCGCCCATCACCGCCGCGCGCAGGGCCTGCCCGCGACCTCCCTCGCCTGGGGCCTGTGGGAGCAGGCCAGTGCCATGACGGGCGAGCTGGACCGGGCGGATCGGCGCCGGCTGAGCCGTAGCGGGCTGGCTCCCATGTCGTCCGCGGAAGGGCTGGCCCTGTTGGACCGGGCCCTCGCATCCCCCGAGCCCGCACTCGTCCCCGCCCGCCTCGACCTCGCCGGCCTGCGCGGCGCCGACACCGTGCCGGCCGTACTGCGCGGACTCGTCCGCCCCGCGACCACCCGCCGCACCGCCGACACCACCGCCGGGGCCCGGGACGCGGGGGCGGCGCTCGCCGAGCGGCTGGCCGGGCTCGGCCGGGCCGAGCGGGAGCGGCATCTGGTGGAGCTGGTGCGCCGGAACGTCGCCGCCGTCCTCGGCCATACCTCCGGGCAGTCCGTCGACGCCGAGCGCTCCTTCAAGGAGCAGGGCTTCGACTCGCTGACGGCCGTCGAACTGCGCAACCGCCTCGGCACGGCGACCGGGCTGCGGCTGCCCACCGCGATCGTCTTCGACCATCCGACGCCCACCGCGCTCGCCGCCCATCTGCACGAGGCGCTGTTCCACGCTGCCGACGAGACGCGGACACCACCTGTTGCGGCCGTGCCGGCCACCGTGGCGGGGACGGACGAGCCGATCGCGATCGTCGGCATCGCCTGTCGCTTCCCCGGCGGTGTGGCCTCGCCCGAGGAGTTGTGGCGGCTGGTCGCCGAGGGCGTCGACACCATCGGCGCATTCCCCGCCGACCGCGGATGGGATCTGGACGGGCTCTACCACCCCGACCCCGCGCATCCCGGCACCGCCTACACCCGGCAGGGCGGATTCCTCTACGACGCGGCCGAGTTCGACCCCGATCTGTTCGGGATCTCGCCGCGCGAGGCACTGGCGATGGACCCGCAGCAGCGGTTGCTGCTGGAGACGACGTGGGAGGCCTTCGAGCGGGCGGGGCTCGCGCCGACCTCGCTGCGCGGCAGCAGGACCGGTGTGTTCGCCGGTGTGGTCGCCACCGACTACGCGGCCCGGCTGGACGAGGTGCCCGACGATGTCGAGGGCTTCCTCGGCATCGGCAACACCTCCAGCGTCGCCTCCGGCCGGCTCGCCTACACCTTCGGGCTTGAGGGCCCGGCCGTCACCGTCGACACGGCCTGCTCGTCGGCGCTGGTGGCGCTCCACCTCGCCGCGCAGTCGCTGCGCAACGGCGAATGCGACCTCGCCCTCGCGGGCGGCGTCGCCGTGATGCCGTCGCCGTACATGTTCGTGGAGTTCAGTCGGCAGCGCGGACTCGCCGCGGACGGCCGCTGCAAGGCGTTCTCGGCCGCCGCGGACGGCACCGCCTGGTCCGAGGGCGTCGGTCTGCTCGTGGTCGAGCGGCTGTCGGACGCGGTCCGCAACGGCCACCAGGTGCTGGCGGTGGTACGGGGTTCCGCCGTCAACCAGGACGGTGCGTCCAACGGCCTCACGGCGCCCAACGGTCCGTCCCAGCAACGCGTCATACGGCAGGCCCTCGCGGGCGCCGGGCTGACCCCGGCCGACGTCGACGCCCTGGAGGCGCACGGCACGGGCACCGCGCTCGGAGACCCCATCGAGGCCGACGCCCTGCTGGCCACGTACGGGCAAGGGCGTGACGCTGCACGGCCGTTGTGGCTGGGGTCGGTGAAGTCCAACATCGGGCACACCCAGGCCGCGGCCGGTGTCGCGGGCGTCATCAAAATGGTGATGGCGATGCGGGCGGGCGTACTGCCCAAGACACTGCACGCCGACGAGCCGACGCCGCATGTCGACTGGACGGCGGGCGGGGTACGGCTGCTGACCGAGGAGCGGGAGTGGCCGGCGGACGGCCGTCCGCGCCGCGCCGGGGTCTCCTCCTTCGGCATCAGCGGCACCAACGCGCACGTCATCCTGGAGCAGGCCCCGGAGCCCGCCGAGACGACGGCCCCGGCCACCGGGTCCCCCGGCACGGTCCCGTGGGTGTTCTCCGGCCGTACGGAAGGCGCCCTGCGGGCCCAGGCCGACCGGCTCGCCGCCTTCGTCGCCGACCGGCCCGGGCTGCCCGCCGACGGCATCGCGCTGTCGCTCGCCGCGACCCGGGCCGCCCTCGATCACCGGGCCGTCGTCCTCGCCGACGACAGTGCCGGCTTCGGCCGGGGGCTCGCGGCCGTCGCCGCGGGGGGCCGTGCGCCCGAGGCCGTCACCGGTGTCGCCGGGTCCGACGGTGCCGTCGCCGTCCTGTTCACCGGGCAGGGCAGCCAACGCGCCGGTATGGGACGGGAGTTGTACGCCGCCTATCCGGCGTTCGCGCGGGCCCTCGACACCGTGTGCGAGGCGCTGGACGCCCACCTCGAACGGCCACTGCGTGAGGTGCTGTTCGCGGAGCCGGGCAGCGCGGAGGCGGCGCTGCTGGACCGTACCGGCTGGGCGCAGCCTGCCCTGTTCGCCGTCGAGGTGGCTCTCTACCGGCTGGTCGAGCAGTGGGGCGTGCGCCCCGACTACGTGGCCGGGCACTCCATCGGCGAGCTGGCCGCCGCCCATGTCGCCGGGGTCCTCTCGCTGCCCGACGCCGCCGCGCTGGTCACGGCGCGCGGACGGCTGATGCAGGCGATGCCGGAGGGCGGGGCCATGCTGTCCGTGCGGGCGGGCGAGGACGAGGTCCGCGAGACGCTGGCCGGACGCGAGGCCGTCGTGAGCGTGGCCGCCGTCAACGGCCCGGCGTCCGTGGTGATCGCCGGGGACCGGGAGGCCGTCGCCGAACTCGACGCCCTCTGGCGCGAGCGGGGCCGCAAGACCACGTACCTGCGGGTCAGCCACGCCTTCCACTCCCCGCACATGGACGGCATGCTCGCGGAGTTCGGGACCGTCGCCGCCGGATTGGAGTACGCCGAGCCCCGCATCCCGGTCGTCTCCAACGTCACCGGCGCGGGCGCGGCGCCGGGCGAGCTGGGCACCGCCGCGTACTGGGTCCGGCACGTTCGCGAGGCCGTCCGCTTCCGCGACGGTGTGCGCTGGCTGCGCGACCAGGGCGTGACCACCTTCCTGGAACTGGGCCCCGACGGGGTGCTGACGGCCATGGCCGACGAGTGCCTCAACGAGCCCGGCGCGGGGGAGTCCGCCGCGCATGCGTCAGCCGCCCACCAGCCCGGCGTGCACGAGTCCGCCGCGCATGAGTCGGCCTCCCCCGCCGTCCACGAGCCCGCGACAGGCGCCGTACCCCCCGCGCTGCTGCTCTCCGCCCTGCGCAAGGACCAGCCGGAACCGCACACGCTGCTGCGCGCCCTCGCCCGCCTGTACGTCCACGGTGGGACCGTCGACTGGACCGCGCTCCACGAAGGCGGCGCCGCCCGCCGCGTGGAGTTGCCCACCTATCCGTTCCAGCGCTCCCGGTTCTGGCTGGAGTCCGCCCGCACCGGGACCACCAAGGCCGACGCCGTGGACGCCCGGTTCTGGGAACTGGTCGAGAACCAGGATGCGACGGGTCTCGCCGCCGCCCTGGACCTCGACACCGGCACCGGCGACGGCGCCCCCGGCCTCGACGCGCTGCTGCCCGCCCTCGCCTCCTGGCGGCGCGGCGAGCGGGACCGGTCCACCCTGGATGCCTGGCGCTACCGGACGGTGTGGAAGCCCGTCACGGTCCTCGGCTCCGGCCGCCTCGACGGCACCTGGCTCGCCGTACTCCCGGCCGACGACGGTACGTCCGACACGACATGGCCCCGCCTGTCCGACGCCCTGCGCGCCCTGGGCGCCGATGTCGTCGAACTCCGCCTCGAAGCGGGTGCCTTGGAACTGGGCGCCGAGCACGTGGCCGGGCTGCTGCGGGACGCCACCCCCCAGGGCGCCTCCGGAGTGCTCTCCCTCCTCCCCGGCGCCCACGGGCTCGGTGCCACCCTCACCCTGCTCCAGGCGCACGTGGCCGCCGGTCTCGACGCCCCGCTGTGGTGCGTCACCCGAGGGGCCGTCGCCGTCACCCCCGACGAGCGGATCACCGACCCCGCCCTCGCACAGGTCTGGGGCCTCGGCCGGGTCTTCGGTCTGGAGCACCCCTCGCTCTGGGGCGGCCTGGTCGACCTCCCGGCCGAGGCCGACGAGCGGGCCGCGTCCCGCCTCGCCGCCGTCCTGGCCGGCACCGACGGCGAGGACGAGTGCGCCGTCCGCGCCTCCGGAACCTTCCTGCGCCGCCTCGCCCGCGCCGCCACCACCGGCTCCCGGTCCGGTACCGAGTGGAAGCCCGGCGGCACGGTCCTGATCACCGGCGGCACCGGCGGCCTCGGCGCGCACATCGCGCGCTGGCTGGCGCGGAACGGCGCCGAGGATCTCGTACTGACGAGCCGCCGCGGCCCCGACGCGCCCGGCGCCGCCGAACTCGCCGCCGAACTGACCGCCCTCGGCGCCCAGGTCTCCGTCGTCGCCTGCGACATCGCCGACCGGGACGCCGTCGCCGGGCTCCTCGACACGCTGCCGGGACGCCGTCCGCTGAGCACGGTCGTCCACGCGGCCGGCATCGGCCACTTCACGGCCGTACCGGAGCTGACCCAGGAGGAACTCGCGGACGTGCTGGCCGCCAAGGCGGACGGCGCGGACCACCTCGACGCCCTCCTCGGCGACCGGGACCTGGACGCCTTCGTGCTCTTCTCCTCCATCGCCGGTGTGTGGGGCAGCGGACGGCAGGCCGGGTACGCGGCCGCCAACGCCCACCTCGACGCCCTCGCCCAGGACCGGCGTGCCCGCGGCCTCGCCGCCACCGCCGTCGCCTGGGGCGCCTGGGCCGACGGCGGCATGGCCGACGGCGAGATGACGGCCCACCTCGAACGGCGCGGCATCCGCACGATGCGGCCCGAACTGGCCGTCGCCGCCCTCCAGCAGGCGCTCGACCGGGGCGACACCACCGTCACCGTCGCCGACGTCGACTGGGAACGCTTCGTCCCCGCCTACACCGCCACCCGGCACCGCCCACTCGTCAGTGAACTACCCGACGCACAGCCGTACTTGGCGAGCCCGGAGGGCGCCCCGGCCGACGCCGCCGACAGCGACCTCGCCCGCAAGCTCGCCGGACTCGCCCCCGAGGAGCAGGAACACCTGCTCACCGAGACCGTCCTCACCGAGGTGGCCGCCGTCCTCGGCCACAGCGGCACCGCGAACCTCCAGCCCGCGCGCGCCTTCAAGGACCTCGGCTTCGACTCGCTGACCGCCGTCGAACTGCGCGACCGGCTCACCACCGCCACCGGGCTGCGGCTGCCGTCCACCCTGATCTTCGACCACCCGACGCCCACCGCCCTCACCGCCCACCTGCGCGGCGAACTCCTCGGCGCCACCGCCGACGCGACCCCGGCCGCCCCCACGACGGCGGCGGCTCCCGACGAGCCGATCGCGATCGTCGGCATGGCCTGCCACTACCCGGGCGGGGTCACCTCGCCGGAGGACCTGTGGCGGCTGGTCGCCGGGGAAGGCGATGCCATCGGCGCCTTCCCCGCCGACCGCGGCTGGGACGTCGACGCCCTGTACGACCCCGAGGGGCGCCGCCCCGGCACCTCGTACGTCCGGGAAGGCGGCTTCCTCCACGACGTCGCCGGGTTCGACGCCGAGTTCTTCGGGATCTCGCCGCGTGAGGCGCTCGCCATGGATCCGCAGCAGCGGCTGCTGCTGGAGCTGTCCTGGCAAGCCCTGGAACGCGCCGGACTGCCCCCGACCGGGCTGCACGGCTCCGCGACCGGCATGTTCGTCGGCTCCAACGGCCAGGACTACGCCACCCTCCTGGGCCGCGCGGCCGAAGCCGTCGCCGGATACCAGGCAACCGGCAGCGCCGCCGCCGTCGTCTCCGGCCGCGTCGCCTACGCCCTCGGCCTCGAAGGCCCCGCGGTCACCGTCGACACCGCCTGCTCCTCCTCGCTCGTCGCCCTGCACATGGCCGTCCAGTCGCTGCGCACCGGCGAATGCGAACTGGCGCTCGCGGCCGGGGTCACCATCATGTCCACGCCCGCTCCCTTCGTGGAGTTCAGCCGCCAGCGCGGCCTCGCCGCCGACGCCCGCTGCAAGCCCTTCGCCGAATCGGCCGACGGCACCGGCTGGTCGGAGGGCGCCGGTGTGCTCGTGGTCGAGCGGCTGTCGGACGCGGTCCGCAACGGCCACCAGGTGCTGGCGGTGGTCCGCGGCTCCGCCATCAACCAGGACGGCGCCTCCAACGGCCTCACCGCGCCCAACGGTCCGTCCCAGCAGCGCGTCATCCGCCAGGCACTCGCGAGCGCCGGACTCACCCCCGCCGACGTCGACGCCGTCGAGGCGCACGGGACGGGTACGACGCTCGGCGACCCGATCGAGGCGCAGGCGCTCCTGGCCACCTACGGACGGGCCCGGGACGCCGAACAGCCGCTCTGGCTCGGCTCGGTGAAGTCCAACATCGGCCACACCCAGGCCGCCGCCGGTGTCGCCGGGGTGATCAAGATGGTGATGGCGATGCGGGCGGGCGTCCTGCCGCCGTCCCGCCACGCCGGGGAGCCCACCAGCCACGTCGACTGGTCCGACGGCACCGTCGCCCTGCTCGACCGGGCGGTGCCCTGGACCGAGGGCCGCACGGGACCGCGCCGCGCCGGTGTCTCCGCGTTCGGCATGTCGGGCACGAACGCCCACGTCATCCTGGAGGAAGCCCCGCCGGGCACCGCGTCCGCCCACCCCGTGGTCGTCGCCGGGCCCGCCGGGCTGTCCGGTTCACCCGTCCTCCCGTTGGCCGTCTCGGCCCGTACCGCCGAGGCCCTGGCCGCCCAGGCCGCCCAGATCGCGGACGTGGTGGCAGCGGGAACGGACCCGGCAGACACCGGCTGGAGCCTGCTCACCACGCGCTCCGCGCTGGAGCACCGCGCGGTGGTGTGGGGCGCCGAGGCGGACCAACTGACCGAAGCCCTGCGGGCGCTGGCCTCGGGCACGGCCTCCGCGCACGCCGTCACCGGCACCGCCCCCGACACGGGCGGCGGAGCTGTCTTCGTCTTCCCCGGACAGGGGGCGCAGTGGCTGGGGATGGGGCGGGGGCTGCTGGAGTCCTCGCCGGTGTTCGCGACACGGATCAGCGAGTGTCAGGCCGCGCTCGGGCCGCACGTCGACTGGTCGTTGACCGATGTGCTGAAGGGCGACGACGACGCCTGGATGGAACGGGTGGACATGGTCCAGCCGGTGCTGTGGGCGGTCATGGTGTCGCTCGCCGCGGTGTGGGAATCGTTCGGGGTGACTCCGGCGGCCGTCATCGGTCACTCGCAGGGGGAGATCGCCGCCGCGGCGGTGGTCGGTGCCCTGAGCCTGGAGGACGCGGCCCGGGTGGTCGCCCTTCGGTCCGCCGCGATCCGGGACGAACTCGCCGGTCGCGGCGGCATGTTGTCGCTGGCGACCGGCCATGAGCAGACGGCGGAGTGGGTGTCGCCGTACGGCGAGCGGGTGTCCATCGCCGTCTACAACGGCCCGGACGCCACGGTCGTCGCAGGTGATCCGGAAGCCCTGGACGAGATTGCCTCGGCGGCGGAGGCCGCCGGTGTCCGTGCCCGGCGGGTGCCTGTGGACTACGCCTCGCACTCCGCGCACGTCGAGGACATCAAGGCCAAGCTCCTCGACGTCCTCGCGCCAGTGACGCCGCGGGCCTCCCGCATCCCGGTGATCTCCACCGTCGCCGGCGGCGTGCTGGACACGACGAGCATGGACGCCTCGTACTGGTACGAAGGCCTTCGGCGGCCGGTGCGCTTCACCGAAGCGGTCCAAGTGGCGCTGGCACACGGTTACTTCCGTCTCATCGAAGTCAGCGCCCACCCCGTCCTCGCCATGGGCGTGCAGGCCATCGCGGAGGCGGTGGAGCAGCCGGTCACCGTCGTCGGCACCCTGCGCCGGGACGAGGACGACAGCGCCCGCTTCCTGGCGAGCGCCGCCGAACTGTGGGTCAACGGCACCGACATCGACTGGTCCGCCGTCTACGCCGGGCGCCCCGTCGCCCGCGTCGACCTGCCCCCGTACGCCTTCCAGCACCAGCGCTACTGGCTGGAGCCCAGCGACGACACCGCGGCCGACACCGGCCGCGGCGGCGCCCTGGACTCGGCGTTCTGGGAGGCCGTCGAGAGCCAGGACATGGACGCTCTCTCCGGTGCGCTCGCCCTCAACGGCCGGCGGGACGCCTGGCGGGAGGTGCTGCCTGAGCTCGCCTCCTGGCGGCGCCGGCACCGTGAGCTTTCCACCGTGGACGGGTGGCGCTACAAGGTCGCCTGGAAGCAGCAGTCCGACCCCGCCGCACCGGCCGCGCTGTCCGGCCGCTGGCTGCACCTCACCCCCGAGGGTCCCGGCGACGACTGGCGCACCGGTCTCACCGGGCTGCTCACCGAGCGCGGAGCCGACGTCGTGACCGTGCCCGTGCCGGTCGCCGGCGCGGACCGCGGGCTGCTGGCACGGCTGTTGACCGAGGCGGTCGGTGCGGAGGGGGTGACCGGGGTGCTGTCCACCCTGGCGCTGGCCGACGAACGGCCCGCCGACGGGCAGCCGGCGGTCGCCGAGGGCGTGGCCGCCACCCTTGCGTTGATCCAGGCGGTCACCGACACCGGGCTGTCCGCCCGCGTCTGGTGCGTCACCCGCGGCGCCGTCGCCACCGGCTACGGCGACGAGATCACCCACCCCGTCCAGGCCGAGGTCTGGGGCATGGGCCGGGTCGCCGCGCTCGAACTGCCCCAGCAGTGGGGCGGCCTCCTCGATCTGCCCGCCGATCTCGACGACGAGCGGGTACGCCGCCGGATCGCGGCCGTGCTCGCCCAGCGCGACACGATCGAGCACGACCAGGTCGCCATCCGGCCCGCCGGTCTCCTCGCCCGCCGGATGGTGCCCGCCCCGCTGCCCGCCGACGCGCCGGTACGGGACTGGAAGCCGCGCGGCACGACCCTCGTCACCGGGGGCACCGGCCTGCTCGGCGGCATCCTCGCCCGCTGGCTCGCCCGCAACGGGGCCGAACACCTCGTCCTCACCAGCAGGCGGGGCCCCGACGCCCCCGGCGCCGCCGAACTGCAAGCACAACTGGAGGAGTTGGGCGCCAAGGTCACCATCGCGGCCTGCGATGTCACCGACCGCGCCGCACTCGCCTCACTCATCGGCGGACTGGACGCGGCCGGCGACGGCATCCGTGCCGTCTTCCACACCGCCGTCCGCTACGAGCTCGGCGCCCTCGCCGACACCACCCTCGACCAGTACGCCAACGTCATCGACGCCAAGATCACCGGTGCGCGCATGCTCGCCGAACTGCTCGGCGATCGGGAGCTGGACGCCTTCGTCGTCTACTCGTCCGTCGCCGCGCTCTGGGGCAGCGGCGACCACGGCGCCTACTCCGCGGCCAACGCCCACCTCGACGCCTGGGCGCAGGGGCAGCGGGCCCGCGGGGTGCCGGTCACCGCCGTCGCCTGGGGCATCTGGGACGCCGTCAACGAGTGGGACAGCCAGGACGCCGCCGAACGGCCCGTCCTCAACCGGCGCGCCCAGCGCCAGGGCCTGCCCCTCATCGACCCCGAACTCGCCCTCACCGCCTTCCAGCAGGTCCTCGACCACGACGAGGTCAACATCGCCGTCGCCGACATCGACTGGGAACGCTTCACCCAGCTCTTCACCCACGCCCGGAACACCCACTTCCTGGACGACCTCCCGGGGGCCCGGCTCCACCTCCCCACCCCCGCACAGACCGCCCCCGCCCCCGACGCGGGTACCTCCGAGCTCCGCGCCCGCCTGCGCGCCCTGCCCGCCGGCGAACAGGAGCGTGAGCTGCTGGAGCTGGTACGGAGCCAGGCGGCGGCCGTCCTCGGCCACAGCGGCCCGGAGACCATCGAACCGGCCCGCGTCTTCCGCGACCTCGGCTTCGACTCCCTGACCGCCGTCGAACTGCGCAACCGGCTCGGCGCCGCCACCGGCCTCGCCCTGCCCACCACCCTCGTCTTCGAACACCCCACCGCCACCGCCGTCGTCGCCCTGCTCCGCGAGGAGATGGCACTCGACGGCGACACCCCGGGCAGCGGAGACGTCCTCACCGAACTCGGACGGCTGGAGGAGGCGCTGGCCGCGGCCACCCCCGACACCGACACCCGCCTCAAGCTCACCCGGCAGCTCCAGACCCTGCTGCTGCGGCTGAACGACGACGGAACAACCGGCACCACCCCCACCGGCACCGACACCACCGACGAAGGGGACCTCGAAGCGGCGACCGCCGACGAGATGTTCGCACTGATCGACCGCGAATTCGGTACCTCCTGACACCCGCTCCGGCCCGACCACCCAGCAACTGTGGAGATGTCGACGATGGCGCAGAACGAAGCGAAGCTCCTCGAATACCTCAAGCGGGTGACCACCGACCTGCGCCAGACCCAGAACCGCCTGGCCGCCGTGGAGGAGAAGGACCGCGAGCCGATCGCCGTCGTCGGCATGGCCTGCCGCTACCCGGGCGGCATCGCCTCGCCCGAGCAGCTGTGGCAGCTCGTCGCCGAAGGCGGCGACGCCATCGGTGCCCTCCCCGCCAACCGTGACTGGGACCTGGACAACCTCTACGACCCGGACCCCGACCGGCACGGCAAGAGCTACGTCCGCGAGGGCGGCTTCCTCTACGACGCCGACCGCTTCGACGCCGCCCTGTTCGGGATCTCACCGCGCGAGGCGGTGGCCATGGACCCGCAGCAGCGGATCCTGCTCGAGGTCGTGTGGGAGGCCTTCGAGCGGACCGGGATCCCCGTCACCTCCCTGCGCTCCACCGCCACCGGGGTCTTCGTCGGCTGCAACCCGCTCGACTACCGCACCGGCATCCACCAGGTCCCCGAGGGCATCGAGGGCCACCTCGTCACCGGCAGCGCAAGCAGCATCGTCTCCGGCCGGATCGCCTACACCTTCGGTCTCGAAGGGCCCGCCGTCACCCTGGACACCGCCTGCTCCTCCTCGCTGACCGCCCTCCACCTCGCCGCGCAGTCGCTGCGCAGCGAGGAGTGCGCTCTCGCGGTCGCCGCGGGCGTCGCCATCATGTCCACCTCCGACGAGTTCAGCGGCTGGAGCCGCCAGCGCGGGCTCGCCGCCGACGGCCGCTGCAAGGCCTTCGCCGCCGACGCCAACGGCATGGGCCTGTCCGAGGGCGCCGGCGTCCTCGTCCTGGAGCGGCTCTCCGACGCCCGCCGCAACGGCCACCGGGTGCTGGCGGTCGTCCGCGGCTCCGCCCTCAACCAGGACGGCGCCTCCAACGGTCTGACCGCCCCCAGCGGCCCGGCCCAGCAGCGCGTCATCCGCCAAGCGCTCCTGAACTGCCGCCTCAACCCGGCGGACGTGGACGCCGTCGAGGCACACGGCACCGGCACCCCGCTGGGCGACCCCATCGAGGCGCGGGCCCTGCTCGCGACCTACGGCCAGGGCCGGGACCCCGACCGTCCGCTGCTGCTGGGGTCCATCAAGTCCAACATCGGCCATGCGCAGGCCGCGGCCGGTATGGCGGGCGTGATCAAAATGGTGATGGCGATGCGGGCGGGCGTACTGCCCAGGACCCTGCACGTCGACGAGCCCACCCCGCACGTCGACTGGTCCGCCGGAAGCGTCCGCCTCCTCACCGAGCCGACCCCCTGGCCCGTGACGGGCCGGCCCCGGCGCTCCGCCGTCTCCGCGTTCGGCATCAGCGGGACGAACGTGCACGTGGTGCTGGAGGAGAGCCTGGAAGAGCCGGTCGAGCCGTCAGCCGCCCCCGCTCGGGCGGGCGGCGTGCTGCCGTGGGTGCTGTCGGCGGGCTCGGCGGAGGCGCTGGTGGCGCAGGCCGGGCGGCTGTCGGGAGCGGTCGCGGAGCTTGATCCGGTGGATGTCGGGTGGTCGCTGGCGACCGGGCGGGCCGAGCTGGGACATCGGGCGGTGGTGTGGGGGCGGGACCGGGAGGAGCTCACGGCGGGGCTGGCCGCCGTGGAGTCCTCCGGCGGAACGGCGGACGGTCGCCTCGCGGTGCTGTTCACCGGCCAGGGGTCCCAGCGGGCCCGGATGGGCGCCGAACTGGCCGCCGAATTCCCGGTGTTCGCGCGAGCCTTGGAGGAGGTGTGTGCCGGGTTCGAAGGGCTGCTGCCGGGATCGCTGGTCGAGGCGCTGTCGGACGAGACGGGCGGGCTGCTGGACCGGACGGTGTTCACGCAGGCCGGGCTGTTCGCGGTCGAGGTCGCCCTCTACCGGCTGGCGGAGTCCTGGGGCGTGTGCCCCGACTTCCTGATGGGGCATTCCGTCGGTGAGCTGGTCGCCGCACACGTGGCGGGGGTGTTCTCGCTGGAGGACGCCTGCCGGCTCGTCGCGGCCCGCGGAGGGCTGATGGACGCGCTGCCCAAGGGCGGGGCGATGCTCGCGGTGCGCTCGGGCACGGCCGAGGTGCGCGACGTCCTCGCCACCCTCGGCAACGCGGTCGACGTGGCGGCGGTCAACGGGCCGACGTCGGTGGTGGTGTCGGGCTCGGTGTCGGACGTCGAGGCGGTGCGCGAGCGGTTCGACCTGGCCGGCATCAAGACACGGCGGCTGACCGTCTCGCACGCCTTCCACTCCTCGCTGATGGAGCCGATGCTGGGCGAGTTCGAGCAGGTCGCCGCCGAGGTCGCGTACGCCGAGCCGCGCATACCCGTCGTCTCGAACGTGACGGGTCGGGTCGCGGGGGAGGAGATCCGCACCCCCGAGTACTGGGTGCGGCACGTCCGGGAGTCCGTGCGGTTCGCGGACGGCATGGCGTGGCTGGCCGGAGCCGGGGTGAGCAAGTTCCTGGAGCTGGGCCCGGACGCCACGCTCACCGCCATGGGCGCCGAGAACGCGGAAGGCCTGTTCGTCCCGGCCACGCGCCGCGGCCACGGCGAGGTGGAGACGTTCACGCAGGCCGTGTCCCGGCTGTGGGCCAGCGGCGTCGACGTCGACTGGGCCGCCCACTTCACCGGACGCGACCCGCACCCCGTCGACCTGCCCACGTACGCCTTCCAGCGCGAGCGCTACTGGCTCCAGGTCCACAGCGGCTCCGGCGACCCCACCGGACTCGGTCTCGCCGCGGCCGGGCACCCCTTGCTGGGCGCGGCCGTGAGCCTCGCCGCGGACGGCGGTGCCGTGCTGACCGGCCGCCTCTCCACCCGGACCCACCCCTGGCTCGCCGACCACGCCGTCGCCGGAACGGTCCTCTTCCCCGGCACCGGATTCGTGGAGCTGGCGATCCGCGCCGGTGACGAGACCGGCTGCGGCCACCTGCGCGAACTGACCCTCCAGGCGCCCCTGGTCCTGCCCGGTCAGGGCGGTGTCCAGGTCCAGGTCGTCGTCGGCGCCGCCGACCAGGACGGACAGCGCACCCTGACCGTCCACTCCCGCCCCGAGGACGCCGGCCCGGACGCACCCTGGACCACGCACGCCGAAGGCATCCTGACCGGCGCCCAGGACACGCCCCCCGCCGACCTCACGGCCTGGCCGCCGGACGGCGCCGAGCCGGTCGACGTCACCGGCTTCTACACCGCCGCCGAGACCGCCGGTTACGGATACGGCCCCGCCTTCCAGGGCATGACCGCCGCCTGGCGCAGGGGAGAGGAGGTCTACGCCGAGATCACGCTGCCCGAACCCGTCCACGCCGACGCCGACGCCTACGGCCTGCACCCCGCCCTCCTCGACGCGGCCCTGCACCCGCTCGGCATCCTCGCCGACGCCGAGACCCACACCATCCGCCTGCCCTTCGCCTGGCGGGACGTCACCCTGCACGCCGCCGGAGCCGGACAGCTCCGCGTGGCCCTCACCCCCGGCGGCCCCGACGGCACCTCCCCGGCCGTCACCGTCGCCGACCCGACCGGCCGCCCGGTCCTCACCGCCGCCTCCCTCACCCTGCGCCCGCTGCGCCCCGACCAGCTCCCGGCCGCCCCCGCCCACGGCGACCGCCTCTTCCGCCTCGACTGGCAGCCCCTCGACACGACCGTGCCCGAGACGCCGCACGACGAGGCCTGGGCGATCCTCGGCCCCGACCCGCTGGCCCTCGCCGCGGGCCTCCAGTACGCCGGTACGACCGTCTCCGCGTACCCGGACCTGGCCGCGCTGACCGCCGTACTCGACGCGGGCGTCCCCGCGCCCCCCGTGGTGCTGCTCTCCTGCGCCGCCCCCGGCGGCCCGGCCGCGCACGACGCCGAGGCCGCGCACGACGCCGTCCGGACCACCCTCGCCACCCTGCGCGCATGGCTCGCCGACGCCCGGCTCGCCGAGACCCGCCTGGTCGTCGTCACCGCCGGCGCCGTCGCCACCCGTACCGGCGAGGACGTCACCGACCTCGCCCACGCCCCCCTGTGGGGCCTGATACGCACCGCCCAGACCGAACACCCCGACCGCTTCCTCCTGGTGGACGCCGACGACGCCACCGCGGCGGAACCCGAGCTGCTGGCCGAGGCCGTACGAGCCGCCCTGGCCGCGGGTGAGCCGCAGGCCGCCCTGCGCGGCGAGCGCGTCCTCGTCCCCCGCCTCGCCCGCTGGACCCCGACCGGCACCGACGACAGCACCACCCTCTGGCGCACCGACGGCACCGTGCTCATCACCGGCGGCACGGGCACGCTCGGCACCCTCGTCGCCCGCCACCTCGCCGGGCAACACGGCGTCCGCAGACTCCTCCTGACCAGCCGCTCCGGCGACAACTCCCCCGGGGCGGACGCCCTCGTGGCCGACCTGGCCCGGCTCGGCACCGACGCCGAGATCATCGCCTGCGACGTCGCCGACCCCGCGGACCTGGCCACCCTCCTCGACAAGATCCCCGCCGAGTATCCGCTGACCGCGGTCGTCCACGCCGCCGGAGTCGTCGACGACGCCGTCCTGACCGCCCTCACCCCCGACCAGGTGCAGGCCGTGCTGCGCCCCAAACTGGACGCCGCCCTCACCCTGCACCACCTCACCCGCGAACTCGACCTCTCCGCGTTCGTCCTGTTCTCCTCCACCGCGAGCGTCTTCGGCGGCCCCGGCCAGGCCAACTACGCCGCCGGGAACGCCTTCCTGGACGCGCTCGCCCACCACCGCCGCGCCCACGGCCTGCCCGCCACCTCCGTCGCCTGGGGCCTGTGGGGCGAGACCAGCGGGATGACCGGCCGACTCGACCGGGCCGACCTGGACCGCATCACCCGCTCCGGGCTCGCCCCGCTCTCCTCCCCGGCGGCCCTCGCCCTCCTCGACACGGCGGGTGCGAGCGACGACGCCCTCCTCGTCGCCGTCGAGATCACCATGGCCACCCTGCGACGGAACGCCCAGGCCGGCATGGTGCCCCCCATCCTCGGCGGCATCGTCCCCGCCTCGCCCCGGCGCGCCTCCGCCCGGGCCGCCGACCCGGGCGGCCCGAGCCTCGCCCGGCAACTGGCGGGCAAGAACGCCAAGGAACGCCTCGCCCTCTTCCAGGAGCTGGTCCGCGGCCATGTGGCCGACGTGCTCGCCCACGGCAGCTCCGTCGAGGTCGCCGTCGACGCCGACCGCGACTTCAACGACCTCGGCTTCGACTCGCTCACCGCCGTCGAACTGCGCAACCGGCTCGGTGCCGTGACCGGACTGCGCCTGCCCACCAGCCTCGTCTTCGACTACCCCAGCCCCCGCGCGCTCGCCGCCCACCTCGACAGCCGACTCGCCCCCGAGGACGAGGGGCACACCACCGCCCTCGGCGAACTGGAGCGGCTGGAGGCGGCCCTGGCCGCCGCCCCGCCCACCGCCCGGGGCCGCTCCGCGCTCCTCAAGCGCCTCCAGTCACTGGTCTGGCGACTGGAGGCCACCGACGAGGACGACAACCCCGAAGCATCCGACGGCACCCCCCTGGGCGCCGGACCGCAAGCCACCGCAGCCCTCGACACCGCCACCGACGACGAGATGTTCGCCCTGATCAACAAGGAACTCGGCCTCGGCTGACCACCCAACACCCCGCTCCCCAGCGCCCGCCCCAACCCCTCCTGGAGACACAGGCAGATGTCCGGCAACGAAGCCAAGCTCCGTGAGTACCTCAAGTTGGTCACCGCCGACCTCCAGGAGACCCGTCAGCGCCTCCAGCGGACCGAGGCCAAGAACCGCGAACCGATCGCCATCGTCGGCATGGCCTGCCGCTTCCCCGGCGACGTCACCTCCGCCGACGACCTGTGGCGGCTGGTCGCGGAGGGCGGCGACGGCATCACCCCCTTCCCCGGCAACCGGGGCTGGGACGAGGACCTCTACGACCCCGACCCGGACACACCCGGCAAGAGCTACGTCGTCGAGGGCGGCTTCCTGCACGACGCCGACCGGTTCGACGCCGAGTTCTTCGGCATCTCACCGCGCGAAGCACTCGCCATGGACCCCCAGCAGCGGCTCCTCCTGGAGACAGGCTGGGAGGCGTTCGAGCACGCGGGAGTGGCCCCCGGCTCCCTGCGCGGCAGCCGCACGGGCGTCTTCGTCGGCGCCTCCGGCTTCGGCTACCTCACCGACATGCTGAACGTCCCGGAACAGGTCAGCGGTTTCTCCCTGACCGGCAACGCCACCAGCGTCCTCACCGGGCGGCTCTCCTACACCCTGGGCCTGGAGGGCCCGGCGGTCACCGTCGACACGGCCTGCTCGTCGTCGCTGGTCGCCCTGCACCTCGCCGTGCAGGCGCTGCGCAACGGCGAGTGCGACCTCGCCCTGGCGGGCGGCGTCACCGTCATGCCGAGTCCCGGCGTCTTCGTCGAGTTCAGCCGCCAGCGGGGCCTGTCGGCGGACGGCCGCTGCAAGGCCTTCGCGGCCGTCGCGGACGGCACAGGCTGGTCCGAGGGCATCGGCGTCCTCGCCGTGGAACGCCTCTCGGACGCCCGCACCAAGGGCCACCGCGTCCTCGCCGTGGTCCGCGGCTCGGCCGTCAACCAGGACGGCGCCTCCAACGGTCTCACGGCCCCCAACGGTCCCTCCCAGCAGCGCGTCATCCAGCAGGCCCTGGAGAACGCCCGCCTCTCGCCCACCGACGTGGACGTAGTGGAGGCCCACGGCACGGGTACGACGCTGGGCGACCCGATCGAGGCCCATGCGCTGCTGGCCACGTACGGTCAAGAGCGGGCGGCAGAGCGGCCGTTGTGGCTGGGGTCGGTGAAGTCGAACATCGGTCACACGCAGGCCGCGGCCGGTGTCGCGGGCGTCATCAAGATGGTGATGGCGATGCGGGCGGGCGTACTGCCCCGCACCCTGCACGTGGACGAGCCCACCCCGCACGTGGACTGGACGGCCGGCCACGTCTCCGTCCTCACGGAACCGCGACCCTGGGACGCCCGAGAGGAGGGCGGGACGCGGCGGGCGGCCGTGTCCTCCTTCGGCATCTCGGGGACGAACGCCCACGTGATTCTGGAGGAGGCGCCCACAGAACCGGTGCCGGAGCCGGTGATCGCCTCCGGCGCCGACTCCGGGTGGCCGGTGGTGCCGTGGGTGGTGTCTGGGCGTACGGCGGGGGCGTTGGCCGCGCAGGCGGAGCGCCTGGCGGGTGTGACGGGTGACCCGGTGGACGTGGGGTGGAGTCTGTGGGCTTCGCGTACGGCGCTGGAGCATCGGGCGGTGGTGTGGGGGCGGGAGAGTGCTGAACTGACGGCCGGGCTGGAGGCGTTGGCCTCCGGTGTCGCCGCGGGCAACGCGGTTGAGGGTTCGGCTGTGGCTGCGGGTGCGCCGGTGTTCGTGTTTCCGGGGCAGGGGTCGCAGTGGCTGGGGATGGGGCGGGGGCTGCTGGAGTCGTCGCCGGTGTTCGCGGCGCGGATCGGTGAGTGCGAGGCGGCGCTGGGGCCGTTCGTGGACTGGTCGTTGACCGAGGTGCTGAGGGGCGACGACGACGGTTGGATGCAGCGGGTGGACGTGGTCCAGCCGGTGCTGTGGGCCGTGATGGTGTCGTTGGCTGCGGTGTGGGAGTCGTTCGGGGTGACCCCGGAGGCCGTGATCGGTCATTCGCAGGGGGAGATCGCGGCTGCTGCGGTGGTCGGTGCGCTGACTCTTCAGGATGCCGCGCGGGTGGTTGCTCTCCGTTCGGCAGCCATCAGGGACGAACTGGCCGGTCGTGGTGGCATGTTGTCGCTGGCGACGGGTGCTGAGCAGGCTTCGGCGTGGGTGTCGTCGTATGGCGAGAGGGTGTCCATAGCCGTCTACAACGGTCCGGACGCCACGGTGGTGGCCGGTGATCCGGAGGCGCTGGACGAGATCGCCTCGGCGGCGGAGGCCGCTGGTGTCCGCGCCCGGCGGGTTCCGGTGGACTACGCCTCGCATTCCGCGCACGTGGAGGACATCAAGGCGAGGCTGCTGGAGGCCCTTGCCCCGGTGGTGCCCCAGGCCTCTCGTATCCCGCTGATCTCCACTGTCACCGGTGCCGTGTTGGACACCGAGACCATGGATGCCTCGTACTGGTACGAGGGCCTGCGGCAGCCTGTCCGCTTCACCGAAGCGGTGCAAGCAGCGCTGGGGAAAGGCCACTTCCGGTATATCGAAGTCAGTGCGCACCCCGTCCTCATCGCGGGTGTTCAGGCCGTCGCCGAGGCGGCGGAGAAGCCGGTCACCGTCGTCGGCTCCCTGCGCCGGGACGAGGACGAGAGCGCCCGCTTCCTGGCGAGCGCCGCCGAACTCTGGGTCAACGGCACCGACATCGACTGGTCGCCAGTCTTCGCCGGACGCTCCGTCACTCGGGTCGATTTGCCGACATATGCCTTCCAGCGGGAGCGCTACTGGCTGGAGGCGGCCGGTTCCAAGGGTGACCCCGCCGAGCTGGGTCTCGGTGCGGCCGGGCACCCGCTGCTCGGTGCCGCCGTCAGTCTGGCGGCGGACGGGGGACTGGTGCTGACCGGCCGGCTCTCCACCCGAACGCATCCCTGGCTGGCCGATCACGCTGTTGCGGGTACGGTCCTCTTCCCCGGTACCGGGTTCGTGGAACTGGCGATCCGCGCCGGGGACGAGGTCGGCTGCGGGCATCTCACCGAACTCACCCTCCATGCCCCGCTCCTCCTCCCCGAGAACGCGGCTGTGCAGGTCCAGGTCGTGGTCGCGGCTCCCGACGACACCGGGCGCCGGGCACTGAGCGTCCATGCCCGGCCCGAAACCGACGCCACCGCGGACACGCCGTGGACGTGCCATGCCGAGGGTCTGCTCGCGGACGCCGGCCCCGTCGAATCGGAGGCCGAGCTGACTGTCTGGCCTCCGCAGGGCGCCGAAGCCGTCGACCTCTCCGGCTTCTACGCCGAGGCGGAGGCGGCAGGGTACGGATACGGCCCCGCCTTCCGCGGTCTGCGCGCCGCCTGGCGCCTCGGTGACGCGGTCTACGCCGAGCTGGAGCTGCCCGAGGAACTGCACGCGGACGCCGCCCGCTTCGGTATCCATCCGGCCCTGCTGGACTCGGCGCTCCAGGCGATCGGGCTCGGCAGGTTCGGTGGGGGCGACGGCCAGGACGAGGATGTGGTGCGGCTGCCGTACGCCTGGTCCGAGGTTGCGCTGGCGGCCGTCGGCGCGGCGGCGGCCCGGGTGCGGCTGAGGCCGGTGGGCCCGCACGCCGTGACGATCGACGTCGCGGACGCGGCGGGTAGCCCGGTGGCCCGCGTGGGTTCCCTGGCGCTGCGGCCCGTGCGCCCCGAGCAGGTGACGGCGGCCGTCTCGCCGACCAACGACGGCCTGTTCGCGCTGCGTTGGACCTCCGTACCGGAAGCGGCGGCCGACACCTCCGCCGCTTGGGCGGTCATCGGCGACGACACACTCGGTCTGGCCGCCGCCGTGCAGGTCGCGGGCGTGGCCGTCGACTCGTACCAGGATCTCGACGGGCTCCGGGCGGTCGTTGCGGCCGGGGTCCCGGCCCCACGCACGGTCCTGTGCGTGCCGCCCGCCGCATCCGGCGCGGGGCTCGCCCGGGACGCGGAGACGGTGACGGTGGCGCTGCTCTCCCTGCTGCAGGAGTGGTTGGCGGACGACGTGTTGGGGGAATCCCGGCTGGCCGTGGTCACTCGGGGTGCGGTGGCCACCCGGAACGACGAGGACGTCACCGATCTGGCGGCGGCGGCCCTGTGGGGGCTGGTTCGCAGCGCACAGACGGAGGCGCCGGGCAGGTTCCTGCTGGTCGACCTCGACCCCGCCGGGCAGGCGGTCGACGAGGTCACCGACGCCGTCGCCGCCGCGCTGGCCGCGGACGAGTCTCAGGTGGCGGTCCGTTCCGGCGAGGTGCTGGCCCCGCGGCTGGCCCGTGCCGACACGGGCGGCGCGCTGGTGCCCCCGGTCGGCGAGCGGGCCTGGCGGCTGGACACGGCTGCCTCCGGCACCCTGGAGGGACTGCGGCTGCTGGCCGCTCCGCACGCGGCGGCCGAACTGGCGCCCGGCGAGATCCGGATCGGGGTCCGCGCCACCGGGGTGAACTTCCGGGACGTGCTGATCGGGCTGGGCATGGTGCCCGGCCAGACGGTCATGGGCAGCGAGTGCGCGGGCGTCGTGCTGGAGGTGGGCGCGGACGTCACGCGCTTCGCCCCGGGAGACCGCGTCGTCGGCATCGTCGACGGCGGCTTCGGCCCGCTGGCCGTGGCCGACGCGCGCATGGTGGCGCCGGTGCCCGAGGGGTGGTCGTACGAGCAGGCAGCCTCCGTGCCGGTGGCCTACCTGACCGCCTACTACGGGCTGATGGACCTCGGGGGCATCGGTCCGGGGCAGACCGTCCTCGTCCACGCGGGAGCGGGCGGCGTGGGGATCGCCGCGATCCAGCTGGCCCGGCACTTCGGCGCCGACGTCCTCGCCACGGCCAGTCCCGGGAAGTGGGACGTGCTGCGCGGCCTCGGGCTGACGGACGACCGGATCGCCTCCTCCCGCGACCTCGACTTCCGGGAGAAGTTCCTGGCGGCGACCGGGGGCGCCGGTGCGGACGTCGTCCTGAACTCCCTCGCCCGCGAGTTCGTCGACGCCTCCCTCGACCTCCTGCCGCGCGGCGGCCGGTTCCTGGAGATGGGCAAGACCGACAAGCGCGACCCCGAACAGGTGGCGCGCGACCACGCGGGCGTCGTCTACCAGGCCTACGACCTGAAGGAAGCCGGAGCACAGCGCTGCGGCGACATGCTGGCCGAGGTGCTGGAACTGTTGCGGCAGGGCGCGCTGCGGCACATGCCGATCACGACCTGGGACGTCCGGCGCGGACCCGAGGCGTTCCGGCACATGAGCCAGGCCAAGCACACGGGCAAGGTGGTCCTCACCACGCCGCGCGCCCTCGACCCGGACGGCACGGTCCTCATCACCGGCGGGACCGGCACCCTCGGCTCGCTCCTCGCCCGCCACCTGGTCACCGACCACGGCGCCCGCAACCTCCTCCTCACCAGCCGCACCGGCCCGCAGGCACCCGGCGCGGCCGAACTCGTCGCCGAACTGGCCGAGTTGGGGGCCACCGCCACCGTCGCCGCCTGCGACGCCGCCGACCGCGACCAGCTCGCCGCCCTCCTGGACGGCCTGCACCTGACGGGCGTCGTCCACGCTGCGGGCGTCCTCGCCGACGGCCTCGTCACCTCCCTCACACCGGACCAACTCGCCACCGTCTGGCGGCCCAAGGTCGACGCCGCCGTCAACCTCCACGAGCTGACCCGAGACGCCGACCTCGCCCTGTTCGTGCTCTACTCCTCCGCCTCCGGCGTCTTCGGCGGCCCGGGACAGGCCAACTACGCGGCGGCCAACGTCTTCCTTGACGCGCTCGCCCAGCACCGCCGCGCCCAGGGCCTGCCCGCCACCTCCCTCGCCTGGGGGCTGTGGGCGCAGGCCAGCGCCATGACCGGACACCTCGCCGACACCGACATCAACCGGGTCGCGAAGAACGGCTTCGTCCCCCTCACCGACCGGACCGGCATCGCCCTCTTCGACGCTGCCGCCGCCCGCGACGAGGCCCACTTCGTCGCCGCCCAGGTCGACACCGCCGCCCTGCGCGCCGCCGTCGCCGGAAAGCCGGTACCGCCGCTGCTCCGCGGCCTTGTGCGCGGCACCGCCCGCCGCACCGCCGAAGCCGGCGACACCGACCGCACCGGCACCCTCGCCGGGCGGATCGCCGCCCTGGCCCCGGCAGAGCGCGAGCGCCAGTTGCTCGACCTGGTCCGCTCCCACGTCGCCGCCGTGCTCGGCCACGCCCACCCGCAGGCCGTCGACGCCGAACGCCCCTTCAAGGACCTCGGCTTCGACTCCCTCACCGCCGTCGAACTGCGCAACCGCGTCAACGCGGCCACCGGCCTGCGCCTCCCGGCCGCCCTCACCTTCGACCACCCCACCCCGGCCGCCGTGGCCCGCCTCATCGCCGGAGAGCTGTCCGGCGTACGGGACGACTCCGTTGCCGCCCCCACCACGTCGGCGGCGCCGGACGAGCCGATCGCGATCGTCGGCATGGCCTGCCGCTTCCCCGGCGGCATCGGCTCGCCCGAGGACCTGTGGCGGCTCGTCGGCGACGGCCGCGACGCCGTCACCGCCTTCCCCGCCGACCGGGGCTGGGACATGGAATCGCTCTACGACGCCGACCCCGACGTCCGCGGCAAGACCTACCTGCGCGGCGCCGGACTCATGACCGATGTCGCCGGGTTCGACGCCGACTTCTTCGGGATCTCGCCGCGCGAGGCCCTGGCGATGGACCCGCAGCAGCGGCTCGCGCTGGAGGTCTCCTGGGAGGCCGTCGAACGGTCCGGCATCGACCCGGCCTCGCTGCGCCGCAGCCAGACCGGAGTCTTCGTCGGCGCGCTCAACTCCGAGTACCTCTCCCGGCTCGACTCGGTCCCCGACGAGGTCGAGGGCTTCCTCGGCACCGGCAACATGCTCAGCGTCACCTCCGGCCGCATCGCCTACCAACTGGGCCTGGAAGGACCGGCGGTCACCGTCGACACCGCCTGCTCCTCCTCCCTGGTCGCCCTGCACATGGCCGCCCAGTCGCTGCGCAACGGCGAGTGCGACATGGCCCTCGCCGGTGGCGTGACCGTCGTCTGCACACCGGCCGGATTCGTCGAGATGAGCCGCCAGCGCGGCCTCTCACCAGACGGCCGCTGCCGTGCCTTCTCCGCCGACGCCGACGGCTTCGGCCCGGCGGAGGGCGTCGGCATGCTGCTCGTGGAGAGGCTGTCGGACGCCCGGGCCAACGGCCACCGCGTCCTCGCGGTCGTCCGGGGCTCGGCCGTCAACCAGGACGGCGCCTCCAACGGCCTCACCGCCCCCAACGGCCCCTCCCAGCAGCGTGTCATCCGTCAGGCCCTCGCCACCGCCGGGCTGACACCCGCCGAGGTGGACGCGGTGGAGGCACACGGCACGGGTACGACCCTGGGCGACCCGATCGAGGCCGCCGCCCTCCTGGCCACCTACGGCCAGGACCGGGACGCCGACCGGCCGTTGTGGCTGGGCTCGATCAAGTCGAACATCGGGCACACGCAGGCCGCGGCCGGTGTCGCGGGTGTCATCAAGATGGTGATGGCGATGCGGGCGGGCGTCCTGCCCCGAACCCTGCACGTGGACGAACCCACCCCGCACGTCGACTGGACGGCAGGCGGCCTGCGGCTGCTGGCCGAGGAACAGGCCTGGACGGCGAACGGACATCCGCGCCGGGCCGGAGTCTCGTCCTTCGGCATCTCCGGGACGAACGCCCACGTGATCCTGGAAGAGGCCCCTGCCGAGGCCGCGTTGAGGCCCGTCGTGGTCTCCGGTCCCGAGGGCCTGTCCGCCTCGCCCGTCGTGCCGTGGCCGCTCTCCGCCCGCAGCGCGGCAGGACTCACCGCCCGCGCCGCCTCCCTCGCCGGAGCGCTCACGGACGCCGACCCCGTCTCCGCCGGCTGGGCGCTCGCCTCGGGCCGCTCCCCGTGGGAACACCGTGCCGTCGTCTGGGGCCGGGACACCGGTGAACTGACCGGGGGCCTGGACGACCTGGCGTCGGAGCGTGTGACGGGGAACGCCGTCTCCGGGGTGGCGGGTGCAGGCTTGGGCGTGGTGTTCGTGTTCCCGGGACAGGGGGCGCAGTGGCTGGGGATGGGGCGGGGGCTGCTGGAGTCCTCGCCTGTGTTCGCGGCGCGGATCGTGGAGTGCGAGGCGGCGCTGGAGCCGTACGTCAACTGGTCGCTGACCAAGGTGCTGAAGGGCGACGACGACGGCTGGATGGAACGGGTGGACATGGTCCAGCCGGTGCTGTGGGCGGTCATGGTCTCGCTCGCCGCCGTCTGGGAGTCACTGGGCATCGAGCCCGCTGCCGTCATCGGTCACTCGCAGGGGGAGATCGCCGCCGCCGCGGTGGTCGGTGCCCTGAGCCTGGACGACGCCGCCCGGGTGGTGGCGCTTCGGTCCGCCGCGGTGCGGGACGAACTGGCCGGTCGTGGCGGCATGTTGTCGCTGGCGACCGGTCCGGAGCAGGCGGCGGCGTGGGTGTCGCCGTATGGCGAGCGGGTGTCCATCGCCGTCTACAACGGTCCCGAGGCCACGGTCGTCGCAGGTGACCCGGAAGCCCTGGACGAGCTCGCCTCGGTGGCGGAGGCCGCCGGCGTCCGTGCCCGGCGGGTCCCGGTCGACTACGCCTCGCACTCAGCCCACGTCGAGGACATCGAAGCCAAGCTCCTCGACGTCCTTTCGACGGTGACACCGCGGGTCTCCCGCATCCCCGTCATCTCCACGGTCACCGGTGGTGAGTTGGACACGACGACGATGGACGCCTCGTACTGGTACGAAGGCCTGCGCCGACCGGTGCGCTTCACCGATGCGGTCCAAGTGGCGCTGGAACACGGTTACTTCCGTCTCATCGAAGTCAGCGCCCACCCGGTGCTCACGACGGGAGTGCAGGCCATCGCGGAGGCGGCCGAACAGCCGGTCACCGTCGTCGGCACCCTGCGCCGGGACGAGGACGACAGCGCCCGCTTCCTGGCGAGCGCCGCCGAACTGTGGGTCGACGGCACCGACATCGACTGGTCCGCCGTCTACGCCGGACGCCCCGTCACCCGCGTCGACCTCCCCCCGTACGCCTTCCAGCACCAGCGCTACTGGCTGGAGTCCAGCACCACCACCGCCGATGTCAGCGGCGCCGGGCTGGCCGCCACCGGTCATCCGCTGCTGGGTGCCGCTGTCAGCCTCGCCGCGGACGGCTCGGTCGTGCTCACCGGGCGCCTCTCCACCCGTACCCACCCCTGGCTCGCCGACCACGCCGTCGCCGGGACGGTCCTCCTGCCCGGTACCGGGTTCGTCGAGCTGGCGATCCGGGCCGGTGACGAGGTCGGCTGCGGCCACCTCGGCGAACTCACTCTGCACGCACCCCTGGCCGTCCCGGCGGACTCGGGGGTGCAGGTCCAGGTGGTCGTGGGAGCGCCGGACGAGCGCGGTCTGCGCGAACTGGCCGTCTACTCCCGGCCCGAAGGGGCCGAGCACGACCACCCGTGGCTGCGGCACGCGGAAGGGCTGGTGAGTGAGGAGCCCGTCGATCCGGCCTCCGCGGTCGACCTCACCGCCTGGCCGCCGCCCGGTGCCGAGGCGGTGGACGTGTCCGCGTTCTATGCGACGGCCGCCGCCGCGGGTTACGGCTACGGGCCCGTCTTCCAGGGGCTGCGGGCCGTCTGGCGGCGGGGCGGGGAGGTCTTCGCCGAGGTCGCCCTGCCGGAGGAGGAGCAGGCGACGGCGGCCCGCTTCGGCGTTCACCCCGCGCTGCTCGACTCCGCCCTGCATGCCATCGGCTTCGGCTCCTTCGGCGGCGATCCGGCCGCGCTCAGGCTGCCGTTCGCCTGGACCGGGGTGTCGCTGTTCGCGGGCGGTGCCGAGCGGCTCCGGGTGCGGATCGCCGCGGCCGGGGAGGACTCACTGAGCGTTCAGGTCGCCGATGTGACCGGCGCTCCCGTCGCCGCCGTGGACTCACTGGTGCTGCGGACCGTCACCGCCGATCAGCTGGCCGCCTCGGAAGCGCCGGAGGCCGACGCCCTCTTCGTCGTGGACTGGATCCCGGTGCCGGTGCCCGAGGACATGCAAGCGGACCGCTGGGCGGTGCTCGGTGACACGGTGCCGCTGCCCTCCGGCGCGGTCGCGCACCCCGATCTCGCGGCGCTGCTGGCGGCCGTCGAGGCGGGCGCGCCGGCTCCCGAGACGGTCCTCTGGTCGCCGCCCGCCCCCGGTGCCGGCCTCCCGGCCGACGCGGCGCGGCAGGTCACCGCGGACGTCCTCGCCGTCGCCCAGCAGTGGCTTGCCGACGAGCGGCTGGCGGACTCCCGGCTGGCCGTCGTGACCCGGGGGGCCGTCTCCACCGGCCGGGACACCGACCTCACCGACCTGTCCGCCGCGCCCTCCTGGGGCCTGGTCCGCTCCGCCCAGACGGAGAACCCCGGCCGCTTCCTCCTCGTTGACCTGGACCCGGCGGAGGAACCCGACGGCGCCGCGGTCGCGGCGGCCCTCGCCGCCGCCCTGGAGGCCGACGAGATCCAGGTCGCCGTGCGCGAGGGCACCCCGCTGGCATCCCGGCTGGTGCGCCCCGGAGGAGCGGACGCGCTCGTCCCGCCCCCGGGCGCCGCCTGGCGGCTGGACACGGCCGCCTCCGGCACCCTGGACGGGCTGACCCTGCTGCCGCACCCGGAGGCCACCGCGCCGCTCGCCGCCGGGGAGGTCCGGGTCTCCGTCCGAGCCGCGGGCGTCAACTTCCGCGACGTGCTCATCGGCCTCGGCATGGTCCCCGGCCAGACCGTCATGGGCAGCGAGGGCGCCGGAGTCGTCACCGACGTCGGGCCCGGCGTCACCCGGTTCGCCCCCGGCGACCGCGTCCTCGGCCTCATGGGCGGCGCCCTCGGCCCGCTCGCCGTCACCGACCAGCGGGTCCTCGCCCCCGTACCCGAAGGATGGTCGTTCGAGCAGGCGGCGTCCGTGCCGGTGGCGTTCCTGACCGCCTACTACGGCCTGCTCGACCTCGGCTCCCTGAAGGAGGGCGACACCGTCCTGGTGCACGCGGGCGCGGGCGGCGTCGGCATGGCCGCGATCCAGCTCGCCCAGCACTTCGGCGCGACCGTCCTCGCCACCGCCGCCCCCGGCAAGTGGGACGTGCTGCGCGAGCTCGGCCTGCCGGACGAACGGATCGCCTCCTCCCGCGACCTCGACTTCCGCGACACCTTCAAGTCGGCCACCGGCGGCTCCGGCGCCGACATCGTCCTCAACTCCCTCGCCCGCGAGTACGTCGACGCCTCCCTCGACCTGCTGCCGCGCGGCGGCCGGTTCCTGGAACTGGGCAAGACCGACCGGCGCGACCCCGCCCGCGTCGCCGAGGACCACCCTGGTGTCACCTACGCGGCCTACGACCTCGCCGACGCCGGAGCCGACCGCATCGGCGAGATGCTCACCGACATCCTGCGGCTCCTCGCCGGCGGAGCGCTCCGGCCGCTGCCCGTGACCACCTGGGACGTGCGCAGGGCCCCGGCGGCGTTCCGGCACATCAGCCAGGCCAGGCACATCGGCAAGGTCGTCCTCACCATGCCGCCGGTCCTCGACCCCGACGGCACCGTCCTGATCACCGGCGGCACGGGCACCCTCGGATCCCTCCTCGCCCGCCATCTCGTCACCCGGCACGGCGTACGGAACCTGCTGCTCACCAGCCGGCAGGGACCGGACGCCCCCGGCGCCGACGACCTCCTGGCCGAACTGACCGAACTGGGCGCCACCGCCGAGATCGTCGCCTGCGACACCGCCGACCGCGACCAACTGGCCCGCACCTTCGCCGCCGTACCCGCCGCACATCCGCTCACCGGCGTCGTCCACGCCGCCGGTGTCCTGGCCGACGGCGTGCTCGCCGCGCACGGGCCCGACACGCTGGCCCAGGTGTGGCGTCCCAAGGCGGAGGCCGCCATGCATCTGCACGAACTGACCCGCGACCGCGACCTCGCCCTGTTCGCCCTCTACTCCTCCGCGGCCGGGATCGGCGGCGGCGCCGGACAGGCCAACTACGCCGCCGCCAACACCTTCCTGGACGCGCTCGCCCACCAGCGGCGCGCCCACGGGCTGCCCGCCCTCTCCCTCGTCTGGGGCCTGTGGGAGCAGGCCAGCGCCATGACCGGCCACCTCGACCGCACCGCCGCCGACCGGGCCCGCCAGAACGGACTGGTCAAACCGATGGACAGCGACACCGGCCTCGCCCTCTTCGACGCCGCCCGACGGCTGGACGAGACCCTGGTCCTCCCCGTCCGGCTCGACCTGCCCCTGATGCGCGCCCGTGCCCGCACCGCCGCCGACGTCCGCCCCCTCTTCCGCGCCCTGGTGAAGGTCAGCGGGCGGGGCCGTGCCGCCGACACCCGCTCGGTCGCGGACGGCGCCGCCGCCCTCACCGCCGCCCTCGCGGGACTCAGCGCCCCAGAACGCGAGCACCATCTGCTGGACCTGGTCCGCACCCACGCGAGCGCGGTCCTCGGCCACACCGGCACCCGGGCCGTCGAGGCCAGCCGGCCTTTCAAGGACCTCGGCTTCGACTCCCTGACCGCAGTCGAACTGCGCAACCGGCTCGGCGCCGCCACCGGCGTGCGCCTCGCCACCACCGTGGTCTTCGACCAGCCCACCCCGCTCGCCCTCAGCCGGCACCTCCTCGCCAAGGTCGCGCCGGACACCCACGGCACCGCCGCACCCGCCGCCCCGGACCAGGAGACCGGGGACGCCGAACTCGGCCGCGCGCTCGCCGCCATCCCGCTCCACCGCCTCCGCGAGGCGGGCCTCGCCGAGACGCTGCTGCGGCTCGCCCGGGACGAAACCGCACCACCCACCACCAGCGACGACGACGGAACCACCGAAGCCATCGCGGACATGGAGGTCGACGACCTCGTCCGGATGGCCCTCGGGGATGCCGACTCCGACTCCTGAGACGACAGACCCGAGAAGACGGAGGCGACATGACCAACGCGAACGGAAACGACAAGCACGACAAGGTCGTTGCCGCCCTGCGCGCCTCGCTGACCGAGGCGGAACGGCTGCGCAAGCAGAACCGGCAGCTCCTGGCGGCCGCCCGGGAGCCCATTGCGATCGTCGCCATGGCCTG
Source organism: Streptomyces sp. YS415 (assembly GCF_023544665.1). Classification (GTDB taxonomy): domain Bacteria; phylum Actinomycetota; class Actinomycetes; order Streptomycetales; family Streptomycetaceae; genus Streptomyces. The sequence continues at coordinate 132,928 of NZ_JAMJFL010000016.1, read as the reverse complement.
CCGCTACCCCGGTGACGTCCGCTCGCCCGAGGAATTGTGGCGCCTCGTGGAGACGGGCACGGACGCCATGTCCGCCTTCCCCGCCGACCGGGGCTGGGACCTCGACACCCTCTACGACCCCGACCCGGACCGCCCCGGCACCTCCTACGTCCGCGAAGGCGGCTTCCTCCACGACGCCGCCGAGTTCGACGCCGACCTCTTCGGCATCTCCCCGCGCGAGGCGCTGGCCATGGACCCGCAGCAGCGGCTGCTGCTGGAGACGTCGTGGGAACTCCTCGAACGGGCCGGAATCGACCCGGCCCGGCTGCGCGGCCGGCCGGTGGGCACCTTCGTCGGCGGCGGCCACTCCGGCTACGGCATCGGAGGCGCCCGCCTGCCCGAGGGCGCCGAGGGCTACGCCCTGACCGGCAGCACCTCCAGCGTCATGTCCGGCCGCGTCGCCTACACCTTCGGCTTCGAGGGCCCCGCCGTCACCGTCGACACGGCCTGCTCCTCCTCCCTGGTCGCCCTGCACATGGCCGTTCAGGCGTTGCGCAACGGCGAGTGCGACATGGCCCTCGCGGGCGGCTCCGCGGTCATGCCCACGCCGTTCACCTTCGTCGAGTTCAGCCGCCAGCGAGGGCTGGCCGCCGACGGCCGCTGCAAGTCCTTCGCGGCGGCCGCCGACGGCACCGGCTGGGGCGAGGGCGCGGGCGTGCTGCTGCTGGAGCGCCTGTCGGACGCGCAGCGCAACGGCCACCAGGTGCTGGCGGTGGTGCGCGGCTCGGCGATCAATCAGGACGGCGCTTCCAACGGCCTCACGGCACCCAACGGTCCGTCGCAACAGCGCGTCATCCGCGCCGCGCTCGACAACGCCGGGCTCACCGCCGTCGACATCGACGCCGTCGAGGCACACGGCACCGGGACCACCCTGGGTGACCCGATCGAGGCCCACGCGCTGCTGGAGACCTACGGCCAAGGCCGCGACCGGGAGCGGCCGTTGTGGCTGGGGTCGGTCAAGTCGAACCTCGGGCACACGCAGTACGCGGCCGGTGTCGCCGGGGTGATCAAGATGGTGATGGCGATGCGGGCGGGTGTGCTGCCGCGCACCCTGCACGTCGACGAACCGACCCCGCACGTCGACTGGACCGCGGGCGCCGTCGAACTCCTCACCGAGGACATCGACTGGCCCGAGACGGGCCGCCCACGCCGGTCAGCCGTGTCGGCGTTCGGGATCAGCGGGACGAACGCCCATGTGGTGCTGGAGCAGGCACCGGAGGCGACGGAGGAGGCGGCTGAGTCCCCGGCTCGGGCGGGCGGCGTGCTGCCGTGGGTGCTGTCGGCCGGGTCGCCGGAGGCACTGGTGGCGCAGGCCGGGCGGTTGTCCGGGGTAGCCGGGGCGCTGGATGCGGTGGATGTGGGCTGGTCGTTGGCGACCGGTCGGGCCGGGCTCGGTCACCGCGCGGTGGTGTGGGGGCGTGACCGTGAGGAGCTGACGGCGGGGCTGGCCTCGGTGGAGTCCTCCGGTGCTGTGGGGGACGGTCGTCTCGCGGTGCTGTTCACGGGACAGGGGGCGCAGCGGGTCCGCATGGGGGCGGGGCTGGCGGCTGAGTTCCCGGTGTTCGCGCGGGCGTTGGACGAGGTGTGTGCCGGGTTCGAAGGGCTGCTGCCCGAGTCGCTGGCACAAGTGCTGGCGGCAGATACCGACATGCTGAACCGGACCGTGTTCACGCAGGCGGGGTTGTTCGCGGTGGAAGTGGCTCTGTACCGGCTGGCGGAGTCGTGGGGTGTGCGTCCGGACTTCGTGGCGGGTCATTCCATCGGTGAGGTGGTCGCCGCGTATGTGGCGGGGGTGTTCTCGCTGGAGGACGCCTGTCGACTTGTCGCTGCACGGGGTTCGTTGATGCAGGCGCTGCCCGAGGGCGGGGCGATGCTCGCGGTGCAGGCCGGTGTCGAGGATGTCCTGGCGTTTGTCGGGGACCGGGTTGATGTCGCTGCCGTCAACGGGCCGACGTCCGTGGTCGTTTCGGGCCGCGAGGCGGATGTCGAGGCGGTTCGGGAGCAGTTCGCGGCGGCCGGGGTCAAGACGCGGCAGCTGACGGTCTCGCACGCCTTCCATTCCTCGCTTATGGAGCCGATGCTGGCGGACTTCGCGCAGGTGGCCGCGAGCATCGACTACGCCGAGCCGCGCATCCCGGTCGTGTCCAACCTGTCGGGCCGGGTGGCGGGGGAGGAGATCCGCACTCCCGACTACTGGGTACGGCACGTCCGTCAGACCGTGCGCTTCGCGGACGGCATGGCGTGGCTGGCCGGCGTAGGGGTGAACAGGTTCCTGGAGCTGGGCCCGGACGCCACGCTGACCGCGATGGGCGCCGAGTGCGCCGAGGGGCTGTTCGTCCCGGCCACGCGCCGGGGCCATGACGAGGTGGAGACGTTCACGCGGGCCGTGTCCCGGCTGTGGGCGAGTGGCGTCGACGTCGACTGGGCCGCCCTCTTCGAAGGCCGCAACCCCCACCGCGTCGACCTGCCCACCTATGCCTTCCAACGCGAGCGCTACTGGCTGGAGTCCGCAGGCGCCCCCGCCACGGAACCGGAGGACCCGGAGGAGACCCGGTTCTGGGAGGCCGTGGAGCGGGATGACGTCACCGCGCTCGCGGAGGCGGTGGACGCCGGTCACGACGGCGCGGATGCCGCTCTGCGCGAGGCGCTGCCCGCGCTCGCCGCCTGGCGTCGGCGCCGACGGGAACAGAGCGCGGTCGACGCGCTCCGCTACACGGTGGCGTGGAAGCCCCTCACCCGCACGGAGGCTACGGCGGCCGGGCGATGGCTCGTCGCCGTTCCCGAGACCCCCGCCGAACCGGCGTTCCAGGCCGCTGTCCTGGCCGCCCTCACCGCGGCCGGGATCGAGCCGGTCACCCTGCCCCTTCCGGTCACCTCGTCCGTTCCGCTCACCGGCACGGACTGGGCCGAACGGCTGGCCCCCCAGGACACCCCGTACACCGGTGCGCTCTCCCTCCTGGGCTGCGACCCTGCCGCACTCACCCCCGACGCCGACGGGATCGCGCCCGCCGTCACGGCCACCGTCGCCCTGCTGCACGCCCTCACCGCCGCCGGGACCGACGCGCCCCTGTGGTGCGCCACCCGCGGTGCCGTCAGTGCCGCGCCCTCCGACGCCGCGCCCGACGCGGGCGGCGCCTCCCTCTGGGGACTGGGCCGGGTCGTAGGGCTGGAGCTGCCCGATCTGTGGGGCGGTCTCGTCGACCTGCCCGCGACGCTGGACGAGCGGACCGGCCGGCTGCTCGCGGCTGCCCTGCGCGGGACCGACGGCGAAGACCAACTCGCTGTGCGGTCGGCGGGGTTGCTGGTCCGGCGGCTCGTGCGGGCGACCGGCGGTACCCGGGAGGAGGGGGAGTGGCCGCCGCGCGGCACCGTCCTGATCACGGGGGGCACCGGCGCGCTCGGCGCCCATGTCGCCCGGTCCCTCGCCGACGCGGGCGCCGACCATCTGCTGCTGCTCAGCCGGCGGGGGCCCGAGGCGCCCGGAGCCGACGCCCTCGCCGCCGAACTGCGCGCCGCGGGAACCCGGGTGACGGTCACGGCATGCGACGCCGCCGACCGGGACCGGCTGGCCGAGGTCCTGGCCGGGATCCCGGAGGACCTGCCGCTCACCGCCGTCGTGCACACCGCCGGAATCGTCGAGGACGGTGTGGCGGCCTCCCTCTCGGAGGACACGCTGCGCCGGGTCCTGCGCCCGAAGACGGCCGCCGCCCACCACCTCCATGAGCTGACGGAACATCATCGTCTGTCGGCCTTCGTGCTGTTCTCCTCCGTCTCCGGCACCGTCGGCACCCTCGGCCAGGCCGCCTACGCCGCCGCCAACGCCTCCCTGGACGCGCTGGCCGCGCGGCGCCGCGCCGCCGGGCTGCCCGCCACCTCCGTCGCCTGGGGGCCCTGGGCCGGAGCGGGCATGGCGGGGGAGCAGGTCGTGGAGAGCGGGGTGCGGCGCGCCGGTCTGGTGCCGCTGGAGCCCGCGCGCGCCGTGGCCGCGCTGCGCCGGGCCGTGCTCGGCGGCACCGATCCCGCCGGCGCCGTCGCCGTACTGGACGTGGAATGGGACCGCTTCGCCCCCGCCTTCACCGGCAGCCGTCCCAGCCCGCTGCTCGCCGACCTCCCCGACGCACGCCGGGCCCTTACCGACCGGGCGGCAGTCGGCGACCGTACGGCCGACGCCGACGGCCTCGCCGCCCGGCTCGCCACGCTGCCCGCCCGCGACCGGGAGCGGGCCGTCGTGGACGTCGTACGAAGCCATGTGGCCGCGGCACTCGGGCATGCCTCCGCCCAACGCGTCGACCCCGAACGGCCTTTCAAGGAGCTGGGCTTCGACTCGCTGACCGCGGTCGACCTGCGCAACCGGCTCATCGCCCACACCGGGCTGCGGCTGCCCACCACCCTCGTCTTCGACTACCCCACCACCAGCGCCCTCGGCCGCCACCTCCTCACGCACCTCCTGCCGGAGACGGAGGAGAGCGGCAGCGCGGCACCGGCGACGGGGCCGGACGGCGCCTCCGACGACGACCCGATTGTCATCATCGGCATGGGCTGCCGGCTCCCCGGCGGGGTCGACTCGCCCGAAGCGCTGTGGGAGCTGCTGGCCGAGGGCCGTGACGCGATCACGCCCTGCCCCGACGACCGCGGCTGGGACATCGAGGACTACTACGACCCCGACCCCGAGCGGCCCGGCAGCACCTACGGCCGCGCGGGCGGCTTCATGACCGGCGCGGACACCTTCGACGCCGGGTTCTTCGGGATCTCGCCGCGCGAGGCCCTCGCCATGGACCCGCAGCAGCGGCTCCTGCTCGAATCGAGCTGGGAGACCATCGAAGGGGCCGGGATCGACCCGCACAGCCTCCGCGGCAGCAAAACCGGCGTCTTCGTCGGCCTCGTCGCCTTCGACTACGCCGGCGCCTACGGCCCCGGACAGGAGGACCTGGAGGGCTTCCTCGGCATCGGCAACTCCGCGAGCGTGGCCTCCGGCCGCGTCGCCTACACGCTCGGCCTCGAAGGCCAGGCGCTCACCGTCGACACGGCCTGCTCCTCGTCGCTGGTCGCGCTGCACCTCGCCGCGCAGGCGCTGCGCAGCGGCGAGTGCTCCCTCGCGCTCGCCGGCGGCGTCACCGTGCTGCCCTCGCCGTCCATCTTCCTGGAGTTCAGCCGTCAGCGCGGCCTGTCCGCCGACGGCCGGTGCCGTGCCTTCTCCTCCGACGCCAACGGCTTCGCCCCCGCCGAGGGCGTCGGCATGCTGCTCCTGGAACGGCTCTCCGACGCCCGCCGCAACGGCCACCGCGTCCTCGCCGTCGTCAAGGGCAGCGCGATCAACCAGGACGGCGCCTCCAACGGTCTCACCGCCCCCAACGGCCCCTCCCAGCAGCGTGTCATCAGGGCCGCCCTCGAAGGTGCCGGGCTCACCGCCGGTGACGTCGACGCCGTCGAGGCGCACGGCACCGGCACCACCCTCGGCGACCCCATCGAGGCGCAGGCCCTGCTCGCCACCTACGGACAGGGCCGGGAGGAGGACCGGCCGCTGTGGCTCGGCTCGGTGAAGTCCAACCTCGGCCACACCCAGGCCGCCGCCGGGGCCGCCGGCATCATCAAGATGGTGCTGGCGATGCGCGAGGGCGTGCTGCCGCGCACCCTGCACGTCGCGGAGCCCACCCCGCACGTCGACTGGACCGCCGGTGACGTCGCCCTCCTCACCGAGCCGACGCCGTGGCCGGAGACGGGCCGGGTCCGCCGGGCGGGCGTCTCCTCCTTCGGCATCAGCGGCACCAACGCGCACGTCATCCTGGAGGCGCCGGAACCGCAGGACACGGCCGGTGCCGTACGGCCGCCAGACTCCGGCGAGCCGGTGTGGCGGGACGGGCCCCTGCCGTGGACCCTGTCCGCACGCGACGCCGACGCGCTGCGCGCCCAAGCCGCCCGCCTGGCCGACCACTTGGCCTCCGGTGACGACGACCCGGCGGACGTCTCCTACGCCCTGCTCACCCAGCGCGCCGACCTCGAACACCGCGCCGTCCTCCTCGGCCGGGACCGCGCCACCCTCCTGGGCGCCGCCCGCGCCTTCGCGGCGGGTACGGAGACCCCGGCTCGCGGCACGTCGACGGACACCGAGGCCCCCGACACCGCCGGTCTTGTCGTCACCGGGCGTGCCGGATCCCCCGGCGGTGTCACGTTCGTCTTCCCCGGACAGGGCTCGCAGTGGCTCGGCATGGGCCGTGAACTCCTCGCCACCAGCCCCGTCTTCGCCGCCCGCATCGCCGAATGCGAGGCAGCCCTGGCCCCGCACGTCGGATGGCGGCTCACCGACCTGCTCAACGGGCCCGAGCCGGACTCCCCTTGGGCGGAGTGGACCGAGCACGTCGACATCATCCAGCCCGTGCTCTGGGCGGTCATGATCTCGCTGGCCGCCGTCTGGGAGGCCCTCGGCGTCACGCCCTCCGCCGTCATCGGACACTCCCAGGGCGAACTGGCCGCCGCCGTCGTCGCCGGGGCGCTGAGCCTGGAGGACGGCGCCCGCATCAGCACCGCCCGCGCGGCGCTCGGCGTGCCGTTCCAGGAACGCGGGGGACTGGTGTCCGTCGCCGAGGGCGCCGAGGGAATCACCGCGCGGCTGGCCGCCCGGCACGGCACGCTCTTCGTCGCGGCCGTCAACGGACCCTCCTCCACCGTCGTCGCCGGCACCCACGAGGCGCTGGCCGAACTCATCACCGAGCTGGAGACGGACGGCGTCTGGTGCCGCCGCGTCGCTCACGCCTACGCCTCCCACTCACCCCAGATGGAGGAGATGAAGGAGGACCTCCTCGCCGCCATCGGAACGCTCCAACTCCGGCCCGCCCGAACCGCCTTCATCTCCACCGTCACCGGCGGCCTCCACGACCCCACCGCCCTGGACGCCGCCTACTGGTACCGCAACCAGAGCGAGCAAGTCGCCTTCCGCACCGCCGTCGAGACCGCGCTCGACCTCGGCCACACCACGTTCATCGAGGTCAGCGCGCACCCGCTGTTCACCGCCGCCATCGAGGAAACCGTCGCCGCCGCCGACCGGTCCGCCAAGGCGGCCGCCGTCACCGGGACCCTCCGCCGCGACGAAGGCGGACCCGACCGGTTCGCGGCCGCCGCCGCCACCCTGTGGGCCGCCGGAGCCGACATCGACTGGACCGCCCTGCACAGGGGCCGCACCCCGCGCCGCGTCGACCTGCCCACCTACCCCTTCCAGCGACGCCGCTACTGGCTCACCGCCCCCGCCGGCGCCACGGGCGACCCCTCGGGCCTGGGCCTCACCCACACCGGCCACCCCCTGCTGGGCGCCGTCGTCCACCCCGCCGACGACGACACCCTGCTCCTCACCGGCCGGCTCGCCGCCCACGGCCACCCCTGGCTCGGCCAGCACCGGGTGCTCGACACCGCGCTGCTCCCCGGCTCGGCCCTGATCGAGCTGGCCGTCCGCGCCGGGGACGAAGCGTGCTGCGGCCACCTGCGCGAACTCGTCCTGCGCAGCCCGCTGGTGCTGCCCGAGCGGGGCGGCGTACGGCTCCAGGTCACCGTCGGCGCCCCGGGCACCGACGGCGAACGCACCGTCGCCATCCACTCCCGCCCCGAGAACGGCACCGACGACGAGCCCTGGACCTGCCACGCGGAAGGCGTCGTACTCCCAGAGACCGACACCGAGACCGGCACTGAAACCGAACCGACGGGCCTGACCGCCTGGCCGCCGCTCGGCGCCGAACCCCTCGACGTCTCAGACTTCTACGACACCGCCGGGGCCGCCGGATACGGCTACGGCCCCGCCTTCCGCGGCCTGCGCGCCGCCTGGCGGCTCGGCGAGGAGATCTACGCCGACGTAGCCCTCCCCGAGACGCTCCGCTCCGAGGCCCAGCGCTACGGGCTCCACCCCGTCCTCTTCGACGCCGCCCTCCACGCGGGCGGCCTGACCCGGCCCGCCGAGCCCGCCCCAGCCCCCGGCGCCACCGCTCTGCGGCAGCCCTTCGCCTGGAGCGACGTGCGCCTGTACGCCACCGGCGCCACCGAACTCCGTGTCCGCCTCACCCCCGCCGGTCCCGACAGCACGCGGATCCTGCTCGCGGACCCGGCGGGCCGTACCGTCGCCGAGGTCGCCGCACTGGTCCAGCGCACCGTCGACGCCAAGCAGCTCGCCGCCGCGGCCACCGCCGACGACGCCCTCCTCCACACCGAGTGGACCCCACTGGCCGAGCCGCAAACGGCCGTGCACAGCGACGAGTTCGCCACCTGGGCCGTCCTCGGGGAGGACCCGCTCGACCTCGCCGCCGGCCTCCAGGACGGCGGTCACGCCGTCACCGACCACCCGGACCTCGACGGCCTCCTCGCCGTCCTCGACGCGGGCGTACCCGCACCGGAGTGGGTCCTGCTCCCCTCCGCCACCCGCGACCCGGCCGCCCCCACCCCCGAGATCCACGCCGAGGAGGACCGTGCCGCGGCCCTCCTGGACCGCTGGCTCGCCGACGAACGACTGACCGGCATCCGGCTGGCCGTGGTGACCCGCGGGGGCGTTCCCGCGCAGCTCACCGCAACTGCCGCGCCCGACCCGGTGGGTGTCACCGCGACAGATGCGGTGGGCGTCCCCCCGACAAATGGGGCGGGCGTCCCCGTGCCCGATCCCGTGGGCGCCGCAGTCCACCACCTCGTCCGCCGCACCCAGGCCGAACACCCCGGCCGCGTAGTCCACCTCGACCTGGACGCCGCCCCGGACCCGGACCTGCCCCACGCCCTGCGCACCGCGCACGCCACCGCGGAGCCGACCCTCGCCCTGCGCGACGGCACCCTCCTCGTACCGCGCGCCCGCCGCCTGCCCCTCAACACCCCCGAGGAGTACGTGCCCCTGGCCGGCACCGTCCTGCTCACCGCCGCAGGCGACGGCGCCCCCGCCGCGGCCCTCGCCCACCACCTGGTGACCGAACGCGCCGTCCGTACCCTCCTCGTCGCCGCCCCCGCCACCGACCCCCTCACCGAACTGACCACCGCCCTCGACGGCGCCCTCGGCGACCTGCTCACCACTCACGGAGCGACCCTGGAACGGGCCACCGGCGACCCCACCGACCGCGGCTGGCTCACCGGACTCCTCGACGCCCTGCCCGCCGAGCAGCCGCTCACCGCCGTCGTCGACACCGCGGCCGACCCCACGACAACCCTCCACCTGCACGAACTGACCAAGGAACACCCCCTCGAGGCCTTCGCCGTGCTCGCCGCCGCACCCGACGCCCGCCTCACCGCCCTGGCCCACCACCGCCACGCCGCCGGACTCCCCGTCGCCCTCGTCACGAGCGCCCCCTGGGACCGCCGTACAAAGACACCCGCGGCACCCGGACCGGACCCGGCGCCCCAAGCCGCGCCCCCGTCCGCCGCCCGGGTCCTTGCCGCCGCCCTCCACCTGAGCCTCCCGCCGCTCGTCACCACCCGGCTCGACCCCACGGACCTGCGCCGCCACGCCGCCGCCGGAACCCTCCCCCCGGAACTGCGGGACCTCGTACCCGCCGGCCCGACCCGCCGCCGCGGCGCCGCGGGCGCGGCCCAGGGCACCGACCCGGACGCAGGCGGCGCCCTCCTCGCCAGGCTCGCCGGACTCACCGCCGACGAACGCCTGCTCCACCTCACCGACCTGGTACGCCGGGAAGCCGCCGCCGTCCTCGGCCACGACTCCGTGGACGCCGTCGACGCCGAACGGCAGTTCAAGGAAGTCGGCTTCGACTCGATGATGTCCGTCCAGCTCCGCAACCGCCTCGGCGCCGAGACCGGCCTCTCCTTCCCGGCCACCCTCGTCTTCACCTACCCCGCCCCCGCCACCCTCGCCGCCCACCTCGACGAGCGGCTGCGCCTCGCCGGCGGCGGCCCCGCCACCACCGACCCCACCGACCGCGTCCTCGCCGAGATCGAACGGCTCGACACCGCCCTCGCGGCCGTCGAGACCGACCTCACCGACGACGAGGCCCGCGCCCGCGTCGTCAAGCGGCTCCAGTCCGTGCTCTGGCGATGGACCGGCAACACCGCACCCACGGGCGACGGCCCCGGCGAGGGCGTCCTCGACGACATCGCCCTCGACGCCGTCACCGACGACGAGATGTTCGACCTGATCGACCGCGAGCTTGGAGCCTAGGAGAAGCCGAGATGCCGACCAACGAAGACAAGCTCCGCGAATACCTCAAGCGTGTCACCGCCGACTACTCCCAGGTCCGGCAGCGGCTGCGCGAACTCGAGGCCAAGGACCAGGACCCCGTCGCGATCGTCGGCATGGCCTGCCGTTTCCCCGGCGGAGCCGGATCGCCCGAGGACCTGTGGCGCATGGTCTCCGAGGGCGTCGACGGCATCACCCCCTTCCCCACCGACCGCGGCTGGGACGAGGACCTGTACGACCCCGACCCGGACGCCTACGGCAAGAGCTACGTCGTCGAGGGCGGCTTCCTGCACGACGCCGCCGACTTCGACCCCGAGTTCTTCGGCATCTCACCGCGCGAGGCGCTGGCCATGGACCCGCAGCAGCGGCTCCTTCTGGAGGCCTCCTGGGAGGCGATCGAACGGGCCGGCATCCTCCCCGCCGCCCTGCGCGGCACCCGCACCGGCGTCTTCGCCGGAGCCGTCGCCTCCGACTACGCCGCACGCCTCGACACCGTCCCCGAGGAGATCGAGGGCTTCCTCGTCACCGGCAACATGACCGCCGTGGTCTCCGGCCGGATCTCCTACGTCCTCGGCCTGGAGGGCCCCGCGGTCACCGTCGACACCGCCTGCTCCTCCTCCCTCGTCGCCACCCACCTCGGCGTCCAGGCCCTGCGCAACGGCGAGTGCGACTACGCCCTCGCCGGCGGTGTCACCGTCATGCCCACCCCCTCGGGCTTCATCGGCTTCAGCCGCCAGCGCGGCCTCGCCCGCGACGGCCGCTGCAAGGCCTTCGCGGCCGCCGCCGACGGCACCATCTGGTCCGAGGGCGTCGGCGTCCTCCTCCTGGAACGCCTCTCCGACGCCCGCCGCAACGGCCATCGCGTCCTGGCCGTCATCCGCGGCTCCGCCACCAACCAGGACGGCGCCAGCAACGGCCTCAGCGCCCCCAGCGAACTGGCCCAACGCCGCGTCATCGAACAAGCCTTGGAGAGCGCCCGCCTCACCCCGCGCGACGTGGACGCGGTGGAGGCCCACGGCACGGGTACGACGCTGGGCGACCCGATCGAGGCCCAGGCGCTGTTGGCCACCTACGGCCAGGGCCGGGACGCCGACCGGCCCCTGTGGCTCGGGTCGATCAAGTCGAACATCGGCCACTCCGGCGCCTGCGCGGGTGTGGCCGGCGTCATCAAGATGGTGATGGCCCTCCGCGAGGGCGAACTCCCGCGCACCCTCCACGTCGACGAGCCCACCCCGCACGTCGACTGGACCTCCGGCGACGTACGGCTGCTCACCGAGCCCCGCGCGTGGGTCCCCCAGAGCGACCGGGCCCGCCGGGGCGCGGTGTCGTCCTTCGGCGTCTCCGGGACGAACGCCCACGTGATCCTGGAGGAGGCGCCGCCCGAGTCGGAGCCGGGGCCCGTGGTGGCCTCCGGTCCTGAGGGCTTGTCGGGGTCCCCCGTGGTGCCGTGGTTGGTGTCGGGGCGTACGGCGGGGGCATTGGCCGCGCAGGCGGGGCGGCTGGCGGGTGTGACGGGTGACCCGGTGGATGTGGGGTGGAGTCTGTGGGCTTCGCGTACGGCGCTGGAGCATCGGGCGGTGGTGTGGGGGCGGGAGACCGCTGAACTGACGGCTGGGCTGGAGGCTCTGGCGTCCGCTGCTGCCGCGGGCAATGTGGTTGCGGGTTCGGCTGTGGCTGCGGGTGCGCCGGTGTTCGTGTTTCCGGGGCAGGGGTCGCAGTGGCTGGGGATGGGGCGGGGGCTGCTGGAGTCGTCGCCGGTGTTCGCGGCGCGGATCGGGGAGTGCGAGGCGGCGCTGGGGCCGTTCGTGGACTGGTCGTTGACCGAGGTGCTGAGGGGCGACGACGACGGTTGGATGCGGCGGGTGGACATGGTCCAGCCGGTGCTGTGGGCGGTCATGGTGTCGCTGGCTGCGGTGTGGGAGTCGTTCGGGGTGACTCCGGCGGCTGTCATCGGCCATTCGCAGGGCGAGATCGCTGCCGCTGCGGTGGTCGGTGCACTGAGTCTGAAGGACGCCGCCCGGGTGGTCGCTCTCCGTTCGGCAGCCATCAGGGACGAACTTGCCGGTCGCGGTGGGATGTTGTCGCTGGCGACGGGTCCGGAGCAGGCTTCGGCGTGGGTGTCGTCGTATGGCGAGCGGGTCTCGATAGCCGTCTACAACGGTCCGGACGCCACGGTGGTAGCAGGTGACCCGGAAGCCCTGGACGAGATCGCCTCGCTGGCGGAGGTCGCTGGCGTCCGCGCCCGACGGGTTCCGGTGGACTACGCCTCGCATTCCGCGCACGTGGAGGACATCAAGGCGAAGCTGCTGGAGGCCCTTGCCCCGGTGACGCCGCAGGTCTCTCGGGTTCCGGTGATCTCCACGGTGACCGGCGGGGTGTTGGACACCACGACGATGGGTGCCTCGTACTGGTACGAGGGCTTGCGGCGGCCGGTGCGCTTCACCGAAGCGGTCCAAGTGGCTCTGGAGCAGGGGTATTCCCGTTTCAGTGAGGTCAGTGCGCACCCGGTGCTCATCATGGGTGTGCAGTCGATCGCGGAGGCGGCGGAGCAGCCGGTCACTGTCGTCGGCACCCTGCGCCGGGACGAGGACGAGAACGCCCGCTTCCTGGCGAGCGCAGCCGAACTCTGGGTCAACGGCGCGGACGTCGACTGGTCCGCCGTCTACGCGGGCCGCGCGGTGAGCCGCGTCGATCTGCCGACGTACGCCTTCCAACACCAGCGCTACTGGCTGGAGTCCGGCACAAGCACCGCCGACGTCAGCGGCGCCGGTCTGGCCGCCGCGGATCACCCGTTGCTCGGTGCCGCGGTGAGTCTTGCCGCCGATGGAGGGCTGGTCCTCACCGGCCGGTTGTCTCTGCGTACGCATCCCTGGCTCGCGGATCACGCCGTCGCGGGCACCGTTCTCCTCCCCGGCACCGGCTTCGTCGAGTTGGCGATCAGGGCCGGGGACGAGGTCGGCTGCGGACACCTCACCGAACTCACCCTGCAAGCCCCGCTCACCCTCTCCGAGCAGGGCGCCGTCCACCTCCAGGTCGTCGTCAGTGCCCCCGGGGCCCAGGGCGAGCGCGGACTTACGGTCTACTCCCGACCCGAGGGCTCCGCGCCCGACCACCAGTGGGCACTCCACGCGGAGGGCCTGCTCAGCCCGGAGCCGGGCACCTCGTCCGGTGACGGTCTCACCGCCTGGCCGCCCCCGGGTGCCGAAACTGTCGACATCTCCGGCTTCTACGCGGGCGTAGAGGCGGCTGGTTACGGCTATGGCCCCGCGTTCCAGGGGCTGCGCGCGGTGTGGAGGCGCGGGGGCGAGGTGTTCGCCGAGGTTGAGTTGGGGGAGTCGGAGCGGGCGGAGGCGGCACGGTTCGGGATTCATCCGGCGTTGCTGGACGCGGCGTTGCATGCCAATGGGTACGGGGACTTTGGCGGTGGCGGGGAGGTGTTGCGGCTGCCGTTCGCCTGGACGGGGGTTTCCCTGTTCGCGGCGGGTGCTGATCGTCTGAGGGTGCGGATCAGTGCGGCGGGTGAGGACGCGCTGGCTGTTGAGGTGGCCGACGGCACCGGTCAGCCGGTTGCCGAGGTGCGCTCGCTGGTGTTGCGCCCGGTTTCGGCGGCTGCGTTGGGCAGCGGCCGGGGTGCGGAGGACGACGATCTCTTCCGTGTGGACTGGACGTCCTTGCCGGTTCCCGAGGAGGTCACCGGGGCCGGGGTGTGGGCGGTGCTGGGGGCGGAGGACCCGCACAACGTCGGTGCTGCCGTCCAAGGCGCCGGGCTCGCCGTGGACTCCTACCCGGACCTCGAAGGGATGCGCGCGGTCCTCGACGCCGGAGTGCCTGCACCCGGGGTCGTCCTGGTCTGCGTCCCGTCGGTGGACGGCGGGCAAGGGCTGGCCGAGAGCACTCGCCGGGTGACGGCGGATGTGCTGGCCCTCGTGCAGGAGTGGCTGGCCGTCGATGCGTTGGCCGACACCCGGCTGGTGGTGGTGACGCGGGGTGCTGTGGCGGCGCGTGAGGGGGAGGACGTACGGGATCTGGTGGCCGCTCCGGTGTGGGGGCTGGTCCGGTCGGCGCAGTCGGAGAATCCGGGGCGGTTCCTCCTCCTTGACCTGGACCCGGCGTCGGAGTTGGGTGCTGCTTTTGTCGCTGAGGGTGTGGTGGCGGCGTTGGAGGCGGGGGAGTGGCAGCTTGCGGTGCGGGGCGAAGATGTCCTGGTGCCGAGGCTGGCGCGCGTTTCTTCCGGTGCCGGGCTGGTTCCGCCGGCCGGTGAGCGGGCCTGGCGGCTGGACACCGTGGCCTCCGGCACCTTGGAAGGGCTCACCCTCCTGCCGGTCCCCGAGGCGACCGCGCCGCTCGCCGCCGGGCAGGTGCGCATCGCCGTGCGGGCCGCGGGCCTCAACTTCCGCGACGTCCTCATCGGCCTGGGCATGGTCCCCGGCCAGACCGTGATGGGGAGCGAATGCGCCGGCGTGGTGGTCGAGGTCGGCGAAGGGGTCACCCATCTTTCTGCCGGCGACCGAGTCATGGGCTTCGTGACGGGCGGCCTCGGGCCGTTCGCGGTCACCGACGCCAGGGTGGTCGTCCGCGTTCCTGAGGGGTGGTCGTTCGAGCAGGCGGCGTCCGTCCCGGTGGTGTTCCTGACGGCGTACTACGGCCTGGTCGACCTTGCCTCCGTCCAGCGGGGTGACACCGTGCTGGTGCATGCGGGTGCGGGTGGGGTCGGAATGGCGGCCATCCAGCTGGCCCGACACTTCGGCGCCGAGGTCCTGGCCACGGCCAGTCCGGGGAAGTGGGATGTGCTGCGGGGCCTGGGACTGTCGGACGACCGGATCGCCTCCTCCCGTGACCTGGACTTCCGGGAGAAGTTCGGGGCGAGGGCCGAGGGTGTGGACGTCGTCCTCAACTCCCTCGCCCGTGAGTACGTCGATGCCTCCCTCGACCTGCTCTCTCACGGTGGTCGGTTCCTTGAGCTGGGCAAGACCGACATCCGGGATGCCGAGGAGGTCACCGCCGAGCGTTCCGGGGTCACCTATCGCGCCTACAGCCCCGGCGACGGCGGCCTGGACCGCGCGAGCGAGATCCTGCGGACCGTCGTCTCCCTCTTCGAGTCGGGTGCACTGAGGCCGTTGCCGGTGCGGACGTGGGACGTGCGCAGGGCTCCGGAAGCCTTCCGCTTCATGAGCCAGGCCAAGCATGTCGGCAAGGTGGTGCTCACCATGCCGCCGGTCCTCGACCCCGAGGGCACGGTCCTGATCACGGGCGGGACCGGCACTCTCGGCGCGCTGCTCGCCCGCCACCTGGTGACCGAGCACGGGGCACGTAACCTGCTGCTCACCAGCCGCACGGGTCCGGATGCGCCGGGTGCGCAGGAACTCGTCGCCGAGCTATACGAGTTGGGTGCCACCGCGACCGTCGCCGCTTGTGACGCCGCCGACCGTGATCAGCTCGCCGCCCTGCTGGACGGCCGTAGGCTCACTGGTGTCGTCCACGCGGCGGGTGTTCTGGCCGATGGTGTGCTGACCTCGCTCACCCCGGAACAGCTGGCCGCGGTCTGGCGGCCGAAGGTCCAGGCAGCCGTCAACCTCCACGAGCTGACACGCGACGATGACCTGGCCTTGTTCGCTCTCTATTCCTCCGCTTCGGGCCTGTTCGGTGCGCCGGGCCAGGCCAACTACGCGGCGGCGAACGTCTTCCTGGACGCCCTCGCCCAGCACCGCCGCGCCCAGGGCCTGCCCGCCACCTCTGTGGCCTGGGGTTACTGGGAGCAGGCCAGCGCCATGACCGGGCACATGGAGAACCGCGACCGCGCCCGCCTCTCCCAAGGCGGCCTGATCCCGCTCACCTCCGAACACGGCCTCACCCTCTTCGACCGGGCGGGCACCCTGGACGAAGGGCTGCTCCTCGCCAGTCCGTTGGATCTGGCGGAGTTGGGTGCCCACGCGGCGAGGGGTGTGCTGCCGACGTTGCTGCGGGGGTTGGTGCGCGCGCCGGCCGCGACACGGCGGGTGGCGGCCTCGGTGGGGGCGGTCGATGGCGCGGGTTCGCTGGCGGAGCGGCTGGCGAGCCTGAGCGAGGCCGAGCGGGAACGGTTCCTGCTGGACCTGGTCCGCTCGCACGTCGCCGCCGTACTCGGCCACACCAACCCGCAAGCCGTCGACGCCGAACGCCCCTTCAAGGAACTCGGCTTCGACTCCCTCACCGCCGTCGAACTGCGCAACCGCCTCAACACCGCCACCGGCCTCCGCCTGCCCGCCACCCTCGTCTTCGACCACCCCACCCCCACCGCCCTCACCCGACAGATCCGTTCGGAGCTATCCGGGCTGCCCGCCGCCCACGAGCCGGGCCCCGTCGCTCGCTCGACGGTCACCGGCGGCCTGGCGGACGAGCCGATCGCGATCGTCGGCATGGCCTGTCGCTTCCCCGGCGGCATCGAGTCCCCGGAAGAGCTGTGGCGGCTGGTGCGCGCCGGGGAGGACGCCATCACCGCCTTCCCGCAGGACCGTGACTGGGACGACGACCTCTACGACCCCGACCCCGAGGCCCACGGCAAGACGTACGTCCGGGGCGGCGGGTTCGTGGCGGACGCGGCCGGGTTCGACGCCGCGTTCTTCGGGATCTCGCCGCGCGAGGCGCTGGCGATGGACCCGCAGCAGCGGCTCCTCCTCGAAGCCTCCTGGGAGGCCGTCGAGCGCGCGGGCATCGCCCCCGGTTCCCTGCGCGGCACCCGGACAGGGGTCTTCGCCGGGGCCCTGGCCTCCGAGTACGTGGCCCGTCTCAACGCCGTGCCGGACGGCATCGAAGGCTTCCTCGGCACCGGCAACATGTCCAGCGTCACCTCCGGCCGCGTCGCCTACCAACTCGGCCTCGAGGGACCGGCGGTGACCGTCGACACGGCCTGCTCGTCGTCGCTGGTGGCGCTGCATCTAGCCGTGCAGTCGTTGCGCCAGGACGAGTGCGACATGGCGCTCGCGGGTGGTGTGACGGTGATGTGCACGCCCACAGGGTTCGTGGAACTGAGCCGTCAGCGCGGACTGTCGGCGGACGGCCGCTGCAAGGCGTTCGCGGCGGCGGCCGACGGCTTCGGCCCCGCGGAGGGCGTAGGCGTTCTCGTGGTCGAGCGGCTCTCCGACGCCCTCGCCAAGGCGCACCGGGTCCTCGCCGTGGTGCGCGGGTCGGCGATCAACCAGGACGGCGCCTCCAACGGCCTCACCGCCCCCAACGGCCCCTCCCAGCAGCGCGTCATCCGTGCCGCACTCGGCAACGTGGGCCTTTCGCCCACCGACATCGACGTGGTGGAGGCCCACGGCACGGGCACGACGCTCGGCGACCCGATCGAGGCGCAGGCGCTGCTCGCCACCTACGGACAGGGCCGGGACGCGGAACGGCCGCTGTGGCTGGGTTCCGTGAAGTCCAACATCGGGCATACGCAGGCCGCGGCGGGCGTCGCCGGTGTGATCAAGATGGTGATGGCGATGCGGGCGGGCGTGCTGCCCCGCACCCTGCACGTGGACGAGCCGAGCCCGCACGTCGACTGGACCACCGGTGAGGTCAGGCTCCTGACCGAGGAGCAGGAGTGGGCGGCGAACGGCCACCCGCGCCGGGCCGGTGTGTCGTCCTTCGGTATCTCCGGGACCAACGCGCACGTCATCCTGGAGGAGGCTCCCGCGGGCGCCGAGCCGGGACCCGTGCTGGTGTCCGGCCCCGAAGGGTTGTCGGGGTCGCCGGTCGTGCCGTGGCTGGTGTCCGGGCGCAGTGCGGGAGCGCTGGCCGCGCAGGCGGGTCGGCTGGCCGGGGTGACGGGCGATCCGGTGGACGTGGGGTGGCACCTGCTGTCGGACCGGTCGGCCCTGGAACACCGGGCGGTCGTCTGGGGCCGGGAGACCGCCGAACTGACGGCCGGGCTGGAGGCGTTGGTCTCCGGTGCTGTCGCGGGCAACGCGGTTACGGGCACGGCTGTGGCCTCGGGTGCGCCGGTGTTCGTGTTCCCGGGGCAGGGGTCGCAGTGGCTGGGGATGGGACGAGGGCTTCTCGACTCCTCTCCGGTGTTCGCAGCACGGATTGCCGAGTGCGAGGCGGCGCTGGGGCCCTTCGTGGACTGGTCGCTCACCGAGGTGCTGAGGGGCGACGACGACGGTTGGATGCGGCGGGTGGACATGGTCCAGCCGGTGCTGTGGGCAGTGATGGTGTCGCTGGCCGCGGTGTGGGAGTCGTTCGGCGTGACTCCGGCGGCTGTCATCGGCCATTCGCAGGGCGAGATCGCCGCCGCTGCGGTGGCGGGTGCGTTGAGTCTGGAGGACGCGGCTCGGGTGGTCGCGCTGCGCTCGGCCGCCGTTCGGGACGAACTTGCCGGTCATGGCGGCATGTTGTCGCTGGCGACCGGCCCCGAGCAGACGGCGGAGTGGGTCTCGACGTATGGCGAGCGAGTGTCCATCGCCGTCTACAACGGTCCCGATGCCACGGTCGTGGCCGGTGATCCGGAAGCTCTCGACGAGATCACCTCGCTGGCGGAGGCCGCTGGCGTCCGGGCCCGGCGGGTGCCAGTGGACTACGCCTCGCACTCCGCCCAAGTGGAGCAGATCGAGCAGCGCTTGCTCGACGTCCTCGCCCCGGTGACGCCGCAGGTCTCTCGGGTCCCGGTGATCTCCACGGTGACCGGCGAGGTGTTGGACACCACGACGATGGGTGCCTCGTACTGGTACGAGGGCTTGCGGCAGCCGGTGCGCTTCACCGAAGCGGTCCAAGTGGCGCTGGAGCAGGGGCATTCCCGTTTCAGTGAGGTCAGTGCGCATCCCGTGCTCATCATGGGTGTGCAGTCGATCGCCGAGGCGGCGGAGCAGCCGGTCACCGTCGTCGGCACCCTGCGCCGGGACGAGGACGAGAACGCCCGCTTCCTGGCGAGCGCAGCCGAACTCTGGGTCAACGGCGCGGACATCGACTGGACCGCCGTCTACGCGGGCCGTGCTGTTGCTCCCGTAGACCTCCCGACGTACGCCTTCCAGCACGAGCGGTTCTGGCTGGAGGCGGCGGGGTCCACGGGTGACCCCGCCGAGCTGGGCCTCGGCGCCGCGGAGCATCCGCTGCTCGGTGCCGCGGTGAGCCTCGCCGCCGACGGAGGAGTGGTGCTGACCGGCCGGTTGTCGCTTCGGACGCACCCCTGGCTCGCCGACCACGCCGTCACCGGCACGGTCCTCTTCCCGGGCACCGGATTCGTCGAGCTGGCGATCAGGGCCGGGGACGAGGTCGGCTGCGGACACCTCTCCGAACTCACCCTGCACGCCCCGCTCCTCCTCCCTGAGCGTGGCGCCATCCACCTCCAAGTGGTGGTCGGCGCACCGGACGAGAGCGGGGACCGGGCAGTGACTGTGCACTCCCGCACGGAGGGCGCGGAGCCGGATGACCCGTGGACGTGGCACGCCGAAGGGGTGCTCGGAGCCAAGACGGTCGAGCCACTCGCGACCGACCTCACCGCCTGGCCACCGCCGGGCGCGGACGCGCTCGATGTGTCCGGCTTCTACGCGGGCGCCGAGGCGGCCGGCTACGGCTACGGCCCCGCGTTCCAGGGCCTGCGCAAGGCTTGGAAGCGCGGGGGCGAGGTGTTCGCCGAGGTTGAGTTGGGGGAGTCGGAGCGGGCGGAGGCGGCACGGTTCGGGATTCATCCGGCGTTGCTGGACGCGGCCTTGCACGCCAATGGGTACGGGGATTTCGGCGGTGGCGGGGAGACGCTGCGGCTGCCGTTCGCCTGGACGGGGGTTTCCCTGTTCGCGGCGGGTGCTGATCGTCTGAGGGTGCGGATCAGTGCGGCGGGTGAGGACGCACTGGCTGTGGAGGTGGCCGACGGCACCGGTCAGCCGGTTGCCGAGGTGCGCTCGTTGGCGCTGCGCCCGGCTACGGCGTTGGGCGGTGGCCGGGACGGGGAAGCCGACGATCTCTTCCGTATGGAGTGGGCGTCGCTGCCGGTTCCCGCGGAGGTCACCGGGGCCGGGGTGTGGGCGGTGCTCGGTGCGGAGGACCCGTACGGCGTCGGCGCTGCCGTCCAAGGCGCCGGAATGGCCGTGGACACGTACCCGGACCTTGGCGGGGTGCGGGTGGTGATGGAGGCCGGGGTGCCGGCGCCCGAGGTGGTGTTCGCCTGCGTTCCGCCGGTGGACGGGGCTGACGGGCTCGCCGGGGCCGGGCAGCGGGCGACGGCGGACGTGCTGGCCCTGCTGCGGCACTGGTTGGCGGACGAGAACCTGAGCGACACCCGGCTGGTGGTGGTGACGCGGGGTGCTGTGGCGGCGCGTGAGGGGGAGGACGTACGGGATCTGGTGGCCGCTCCGGTGTGGGGGCTGATCCGGTCGGCACAGTCGGAGAATCCGGGCCGGTTCCTCCTCCTTGACCTGGACCCGGCATCGGAGTCGGGTGCTGATCTTGTCGCTGAGGGTGTGGTGGCGGCATTGGAGGCGGGGGAGTGGCAGCTTGCGGTGCGGGGCGAGGACGTCCTGGTGCCGAGGTTGGCGCGGGCTGCTTCCGGTGCCGGGCTGGTTCCGCCGACCGGTGAGCGGGCCTGGCGGCTGGACACCGTGGCCTCCGGCACGCTCGACGGGCTGGCGCTGGTGCCGGCTCCGGAGACGACCGCGCCGCTCGCCGCAGGGCAGGTCCGCATCGCCGTCCGGGCCGCCGGAATGAACTTCCGCGACGTCCTCATCAGTCTCGGCATGTACCCGGGACAACCCATCCTGGGCAGCGAAGGCGCGGGTGTGGTGGTCGAGGTCGGCGAGGGGGTCAGCCATCTCGCCCCGGGCGACCGAGTCATGGGTGTCGTCCCGCACGCGTTCGCTCCGCTGGTAATCGCCGATGCACGGCTCGTGGCGCCGATCCCTGAGGGGTGGTCGTTCGAGCAGGCGGCCTCCGTCCCGGTGGTCTTCCTGACGGCGTACTACGGCCTGGTGGACCTCGGTGGTCTCAAGCGGGGTGACACCGTGCTGGTGCATGCGGGTGCGGGTGGGGTCGGTATGGCGGCGATCCAACTGGCCCGGCACTTCGGCGCAGAGGTCCTGGCCACGGCCAGTCCGGGCAAGTGGGATGTGCTGCGGGGGCTGGGGCTGTCGGACGACCGGATCGCCTCCTCCCGTGATCTGGACTTCCGGGAGAAGTTCGGGGCGAGGGCCGAGGGTGTGGACGTCGTCCTGAACTCCCTCGCCCGCGAGTTCGTCGACGCCTCCCTCGAACTCCTTGCCCCCGATGGACGGTTCGTGGAGATGGGCAAGACGGATCTCCGTGACCCTGAGCAGTTGGCGCAGGCCAACCCGGGCATGACGTACGCGCCCTTCGAGCTGGGCGAGGCGGGGCCGCAACGGATGGGCGAGATCCTCGCCGAGGTGATGTCCCTCTTCCAGTCGGGCGTGCTGAAGCCGTTGCCGGTGCGGACGTGGGATGTGCGCAGGGCGCCGGAAGCCTTCCGGTTCATGAGCCAGGCCAAGCATGTCGGCAAGGTGGTGCTCACCATGCCGCCGGTCCTCGACCCCGAGGGCACGGTCCTGATCACGGGCGGGACGGGAACCCTGGGTGGGCTCCTGGCCCGTCATCTGGTCACCGAGTACGGGGTACGGAACCTGCTGCTCACCAGCCGCACCGGACCCGAGGCGCCGGGCGCCAAGGAACTCATCGCCGACATAGAGGAGTTGGGCGCTGTTGCGACCGTCGCCGCTTGTGACGCCGCCGACCGTGATCAGCTAGCCGCCCTGCTGGACGGCCGTAGGGTCACCGGTGTCGTCCACGCGGCGGGTGTCCTGGCCGATGGCGTGCTGACCTCGCTCACCCCGGAACAGCTGGCCGCGGTCTGGCGGCCGAAGGTCCAGGCCGCCGTGAACCTCCACGAGCTGACCCAGGACTCCGACCTCGCCTTCTTCGCGCTGTACTCCTCCGCCTCCGGCGTCTTCGGTGCGCCGGGCCAGGCCAACTACGCGGCGGCGAACGTCTTTCTGGACGCCCTCGCCCAGCACCGCCGTGCCCAGGGCCTGCCCGCCACCTCGGTGGCCTGGGGTTACTGGGAGCAGGCCAGCGCCATGACCGGGCACATGGAGAACCGCGACCGCGCCCGCCTCTCCCAAGGCGGTCTCGTCCCGCTCACCTCCGAACACGGTCTCACCCTCTTCGACAAGGCCCTGCGCCTGGACGAAGGGCTGCTGGTGGCCAGCGGGATCGATCTCGCGGAACTCCGCTCTCTCGCTGCCGGCGGGGTGCTGCCGGGGCTGTTGCGAGGGTTGGTGCGTGCGCCGGCCGTGACTCGGAGGTCGGCGGCCTCGGTGGGGGCGGCCGGTGGCGCGGGTTCGCTGGCGGAGCGGCTGGCGGGGCTGAGCGAGGCCGAGCGGGAACGGTTCCTGCTGGACCTGGTCCGCTCGCACGTCGCCGCCGTACTCGGCCACACCAACCCGCAGGCCGTCGACGCCGAACGCCCCTTCAAGGAACTCGGCTTCGACTCCCTCACCGCGGTCGAACTGCGCAACCGCCTCAACACCGCCACCGGCCTTCGCCTGCCCGCCACCCTCGTCTTCGACCACCCCACCCCCACCGCCCTCACCCGGCAGATCCGCGCCCAGCTCCCGCTCGCCGAGGCGGCCGACACGGCGCCGACCCTCGCCGCGGAGCTGGAGCGGCTGGAGCGGGTCATCGGCGCGGCCGACTCCGACGAGGTCGTCAGCCACCGTGTCACCGACCGGCTCCGGGCGCTGCTCGCGGCCCTGGAGGGCGCGTCGCCCGCCGCCGATCCGGCGGAGGACGACGACCTGGACGGGGCCACGGACGACGAACTGTTCGACCTCCTCGACAGCGAGTTGGGGACAGCGTGAACCGATCCGGCCGACTCGACGCGCCTCCGGGAGACCTCCGATGAACAACGAGCAGAAACTCCGCGACTACCTCAAGCGGGCGACTGCCGACCTCCGCCAGGCCCGACGCCGCATCAAGCAGCTGGAGGAACAGCCTCCCGTCGCGATCGTCGGCATGGCCTGCCGCTACCCGGGCGGCGTCGTCTCCCCGGAGGACCTGTGGCGGCTCGTCCTCGAAGGCGAGGACGCCATCGGTCCCTTCCCCGAGGACCGCGACTGGGACCTCGACGGCCTCTACGACCCCGACCCGGACGCCGAGGGCAAGACCTACGTCAAAGGCGGCGGCTTCCTGCAATCCGTCGGCGACTTCGATGCCGAGCTGTTCGGGATCTCACCGCGCGAGGCGCTGGCGATGGACCCCCAGCAGCGGCTGCTGCTCGAAGCGTCCTGGGAGGCCGTCGAGCGGGCGCGCATCGACCCGCACAGCCTGCGCGCCACCCCGACCGGAGTGTTCACGGGCGCCCCGTCGTCCGAGTACGTGTCCCGGCTGAACAGCCTCCCCGACGGCATGGAGGGCTACATCAGCATCGGCAACGCCGCCAGCGTGTCCTCCGGACGGGTCGCCTACACCCTCGGCCTCGAAGGCCCGGCCGTCTCCGTCGACACCGCCTGCTCCTCCTCCCTGGTCGCCCTGCACCTGGCGATCCAGGCACTCCGCAACGGCGAGTGCACCCTGGCGCTCGCGGGCGGGGTCACCGTCATGCCGACCCCCGCGACCTTCGTGGAGTTCGGCCGCCAGCGCGGGCTGGCCGAGGACGGCCGCTGCAAGGCGTTCGCGGCGGCGGCCGACGGCTTCGGCCCTGCGGAGGGCGTCGGCGTCCTCGTCGTGGAACGGCTCACGGACGCCGTTCGCAACGGTCACCCCGTCCTGGCGGTCGTCCGTGGCTCGGCCGTCAATCAGGACGGCGCCTCCAACGGGCTCACCGCCCCCAACGGCCCCTCCCAGCAGCGAGTCATCCAGCAGGCCCTGGCCAACGCGGGAGTGGCTGCCGCCGACGTCGACGTGGTGGAGGCGCACGGCACGGGCACGACCCTCGGCGACCCGATCGAGGCGCAGGCGCTGCTGGCCACCTACGGGGTGGACCGAGAAGCGGAACGGCCGCTGTGGCTCGGTTCCGTGAAGTCCAACATCGGGCACACGCAGGCCGCGGCGGGCGTCGCGGGCGTCATCAAGATGGTGATGGCGATGCGGGCGGGCATTTTGCCGCAGACCCTCCACGTCGACGATCCCACCCCCCACGTCGACTGGACGACGGGCGAGGTCGAGCTCCTCACCGAGGCCCGCACGTGGACGACGCCCGACGGGCGGCCCCGCCGCGCCGCCGTCTCCTCCTTCGGTATCTCCGGCACGAACGCCCACGTCGTCCTGGAGCAGGCCCCCGCCGACGAGCACTCCGGACCCGAACCCGTCCCGGCCGACGGTGGCCTCGCCGGTTCCCCGCTGATCCCCTGGCCGGTCTCGGCCCGAACCGCCGAGGCACTGGCCGCCCAGGCACAGCGCCTCGCGGATGCCGTGGCCGACACCGACCCGGTCGACGCGGGGTGGAGCCTGCTGACCTCCCGCGCCAAGCTCAACCATCGTGCGGTGGTGTGGGGTTCGAAGACGGAGGAGCTGACCACCGGCCTGCGTACCCTGGCCTCGGCCGGAGTCGCGCCCAATGTCGTGACGGGCGCGGCGGATACAGGCGGCTCCGGAGTCGTGCTCGTGTTCCCCGGGCAGGGGTCGCAGTGGCTGGGCATGGGGCGGGGGCTGCTGGAGTCCTCGCCGGTGTTCGCGGCGCGGATCGGTGAGTGCGAGGCGGCGCTCGGACCGTACGTGGACTGGTCCCTCAGCCAGGTGCTGAAGGGCGACGACGACGCCTGGATGCGGCGGGTGGACATGGTCCAGCCGGTGCTGTGGGCGGTCATGGTCTCCCTGGCGGCGGTCTGGGAGTCACTGGGCATCGAACCTGCCGCCGTCATCGGCCACTCGCAGGGTGAGATCGCGGCTGCGGCGGTGGTCGGTGCGCTGAGTCTGGATGACGCGGCTCGGGTGGTCGCTCTGCGCTCGGCTGCGATCCGGGACGAACTGGCCGGTCGCGGTGGCTTGTTGTCGCTGGCGACGGGCCCGGAGCAGGCGGCGGAGTGGGTGTCTTCGTATGGCGATCGGGTGTCGATAGCCGTCTACAACGGCCCCGATGCCACGGTGGTGGCCGGTGATCCGGAAGCCCTGGACGAGATTTCCGCGATGGCGGAGGCCGCCGGCATCCGCGCCCGGCGGGTTCCGGTGGACTACGCCTCGCACTCCGCCCATGTCGAGGACATCAAGGCGAAGCTGCTGGAGGCCCTCGCCCCGGTGACACCGCAGACCTCCCGCATCCCGGTCATCTCCACAGTCACCGGCGGTGCGTTGGACACGACGACGATGGATGCCACCTACTGGTACGAGGGCCTCCGTCGACCGGTGCGCTTCACCGAGGCGATCACCGCCGCGCTCACCGCCGGGCACACCCGCCTGGTCGAGGTCAGCGCGCACCCGGTGCTCACCATGGGCGTGCAGGCCATGGCGGAGGCGGCGGAGCAGCCGGTCACCGTCGTCGGCACCCTGCGCCGGGACGAGGACGACAACGCCCGCTTCCTGGCGAGCGCCGCCGAACTGTGGGTCAACGGCACCGACATCGACTGGTCCGCCGTCTACGCGGGCCGCGCGGTAAGCCGCGTCGACCTCCCTACCTACGCCTTCCAGCACCGCCGCTACTGGCTGGAGGCGGGTTCCGCGGAAGCCGATGTCGTCGGCGCCGGACTGGCCCCCACCGGTCATCCGCTCCTGGGAGCCGCTGCCGGTCTTGCCGCGGACGGCGGAGTCGTGCTCACCGGCCGGCTCTCCACGCGCACCCACCCGTGGCTGGCCGATCACGCCGTCGCGGGCACGGTCCTCTTTCCCGGTACCGGGTTCGTGGAGCTGGCGATCAGGGCCGGGGACGAGGCGGGCTGCGGGCATCTCGGCGAACTCACCCTCCAGGCGCCGCTGGTCTTCCCCGAGCAGGGCGCGGTACAGGTGCAGGTGTTCGTGGAACTGCCCGACGGCTCCGGGCGGCGTGCGGTTTCCGTGCACTCCCGGCCCGAGAGCTCCGACGGCGCCGCGGAGGAGTGGACGTTGCACGCGGAGGGCGCCCTGCTGCCCGAACAGCCCTCTCCTGCCGAGCCGTTCGGTGAGGTGTGGCCCCCGGCGGGCGCGGAGCCGGTGGACGTCTCCGGTTTCTACGCCGCCGCGGCCGAGGCGGGCTACGCGTACGGGCCCGCGTTCCAGGGCTTGCGCGCGGTGTGGCGGCGCGGTGCCGACCTCTTCGCCGAAGTGGCGCTGCCCGAGGGCCAGAAGGGCGACGCCGCCCGCTTCGGGCTGCACCCGGCGCTGCTGGACGCCGCCCTGCACGCCCACGGTTGTGCGCCCGCGCCGGAGGCTGCCGCAGGACCGGACGGGACGCTGCGGCTGCCCTTCGCGTGGAACGGGGTGACCCTCTTCGCCACGGGCGCCGACCGGCTGCGGGTCCGGCTCCGCGCCGAGGCCGCCGACGCCGTACGCCTCGACCTCGCCGACGGTACCGGCGCGCCGGTCGCCTCCGTAGACTCCCTGCTGGTCCGCCCGGTGACGGCGGCCCAGCTCGCGGCGGCCCGGGCGCCGCGGACGAGCGACATGTTCCGGGTCCGCTGGACCCCGTTGCCCTGCGATCCGGAGGCCGTGCGCCACGCCACCTGGGCCGTGGTCGGGGACGACCCCCACGGTTTGGGCGCGGCGGTGCAGGGCGCGGGCCTGGCGGCCGATGCCTACCTCGATGTGGCAGGGGTCCGTGGCGTACTCGAGTGGGGGGTGCCCGCCCCGCACGTCACCTTGCTCGCGGTGCCCCCGGCCGCTGCCTCGTCCCCCGGCGACCCGGCGGGGGCGGGCCAGGAGACCGCGGCGCGGATACTCGCCGTCATCCAGGAGTGGCTGGCCGAGGAAGGGCTGGCCGAGTCGCGGCTGGTGTTCGTCACCCGGGGTGCCGTGGCCGCGGGCGGCGACGACACGCTGACCGACCTGGCCGCCGCCCCGGTATGGGGTCTGATCCGTTCCGCGCAGTCGGAGCATCCGAACCGGTTCCTGTTGGTCGACCTGGACCCGGCGGAGCAGCCGGGCGGCCCGGACGCCGATCTGCTGCCGGCGGCCGTCACAGCCGCCCTGGACACCGGTGAGGGGCAGGTCGCGGTGCGCGGCGGAACCACCCTGGTGCCCCGGCTGGTGCGGCCCGGCGCCGAGGACGCCCTGGTGCCGCCCGTGGACGCGGAGTCCTGGCGGTTGGACGCCACGGGCAGCGGCACCCCGGACGGCCTGACCTTGGTGCCCGCCCCCGAGGCGGACGCCCCGCTGGCGCCGGGCGAGATCCGGGTCGCCGTGCGTGCCGCCGGTGTCAACTTCCGCGATGTGCTGTTGACCCTGGGCATGTATCCGGGTCGGCCGATCCTCGGCAGCGAGGCGGCCGGGGTGGTCCTGGAGGTCGGCGCCGACATCACCGGCATCGCCCCGGGGGATCGGGTCATGGGTCTGATGACGGAGGGTTTCGGCCCGCGGGTGGTGACGGACGCCCGGCTCGTGGTGCCGGTCCCCGACGGCTGGACCTTCGAACAAGCCGCGTCGGTGCCGGTGGCGTTCCTGACGGCGTACTACGGCCTGGTGGACCTCGGTGGTCTCGAGCGGGGCGACACCGTGCTGGTGCATGCGGGTGCGGGTGGGGTCGGCATGGCGGCGATCCAACTGGCCCGGCACTTCGGCGCCGAGGTCCTTGCCACGGCCAGTCCGGGCAAGTGGGATGTGCTGCGGGGGCTGGGCCTGACGGATGACCGGATCGCCTCCTCCCGCGACCTCGACTTCCGGGAGAAGTTCGGTGCGAGGGAGGAGGGTGTGGACGTCGTCCTGAACTCCCTCGCTCGTGAGTTCGTCGACGCCTCCCTCGAACTCCTCGCTCCCGATGGCCGCTTCGTCGAGATGGGCAAGACGGATCTCCGTGACCCGGAGCAGCTGAAGGAGACGTACCCCGGAATGACGTACGCGCCCTTCGAGCTGAGTGACGCCGGCGCCGAGCGGATCCAGGAGACCCTGGGCGAGCTGATGCGGCTGTTCGAGTCGGGTGTGCTGGAGCCGTTGCCGGTGCGGGCGTGGGATGTGCGCAGGGCTCCGGAAGCCTTCCGGTTCATCAGCCAGGCCCGGCATGTCGGCAAGGTCGCTCTGACCATGCCGGTGCCGGTGGACCCGGACGGCACCGTCCTGATCACCGGTGGCACCGGTACCCTCGGCTCGCTCGTGGCCCGCCACCTGGTCGCTGAGCACGGCGTACGGAACCTGCTCCTCACCAGCCGCACGGGCCCGGATGCGCCGGGCGCGCGGGAACTCGTCGCGGGCATCGCTGAGTTGAGTGCGACCGCGACCGTCGTCGCCTGTGACGCCGCCGACCGTGATCAGCTCGCCGCCCTGCTGGAGGGCCGTACGCTCACCGGTGTCGTGCATGCGGCGGGCGTTCTCGCCGACGGGCTGGTCACCTCCCTCACACCCGAGCAACTGGCCACCGTATGGCGGCCCAAAGCCCAGGCCGCCCTGCACCTGCACGAACTCACCCAAGACTCCGACCTCGCCTTCTTCGCGCTGTACTCCTCCGCCTCCGGCGTCTTCGGCGGCGCCGGTCAGGCGAACTACGCCGCCGCCAACACCTTCCTCGACGCCCTCGCCCACCACCGCCGCGCCCAGGGCCTGCCCGCCACCTCCCTCGCCTGGGGCTTCTGGGCCGAGACCAGCGCCCTGACCAGCAACCTCGGAGAGACGGAACAGGCGCGGATGAGCCAGGGCGGGATGCTGCCGCTCACCACCGAGCGCGGGCTCGCCGTCTTCGACGTGGCCACCGGCTCGGACGGCGCCGTGGCCGTGGCCGCCGCGCTCGACACGAGCGGGTTGCGCGACCGCGCTCCCCAGCAAGTGCCGCCGTTCCTGCGGGAGTTGGTTACCGCCACCCGGCGGCGGCGCGGTACCGCGGCCAACGAGGTCGTCGAGTCGGCCTCCGGGCTGGCCAGGCGGCTCACCGGACTGGACCCGGCCGGGCGGGACGAGGCGCTGCGCGAGCTGGTGCGGAGCCATGTCGGCGTGGTCCTCGGCCACACGGATGCCGCCGCCCTCGACATGGCACTGGAGTTCGTCTCGCTGGGCTTCGACTCGCTCACCGCCGTGGAGCTGCGCAACCGGCTCGGTACGGCCACCGGTCTGGCCCTTCCGGCGACGCTGATCTTCGACCACCGGACGCCGGAGGCGCTGGCCCGGTATCTCTCCGGTGAGCTGGCGGGCAGCGGCGAGGCGGCGGACGGCGGGCCGGTCGCCGCCGTCCCCGCGGAGTCCCGGCCCGCGGATCCCGACTCGCTCAGCGGGATCTTCCTGCGGGCCTGCCGCGAGGGCCGGTTCGCGGAGATCAGCACGGTGCTGCGGACGGCGGCCGACTTCCGTGAGAACTTCAGCGGCCCGGCCGAGCTGGCGAAGCTGCCGCAGCTCACCCCGCTGGCCAGGGGCGCCCGGGCGCCTCAGCTGATCTGCTTCCCGACCTTCGCCTGGAAGCCGAGCGTCTACCAGTACCTGCCGTTCGCCTCCGCGCTCAGCGGCAGCCGTACCGTCTCCGCGCTCTCTCTTCCGGGGTTCATGACCGGCGAGGCGATCCCCGCCGACCTGGACGCGCTGGTGCGGACGCTGGCCGAGGCCATCCGGCAGAACGCCGGGGACGAGCCGTACGCCCTGCTCGGCTACTCCAGCGGCGGCCTGATCGCCAGTGCCGTCGCCCGGCATTTGGAGGAGGCGGGCCCCGCTCCGGCGGCTCTGGTCATGGTGGACACCCACTGGTGGGACACGGCGGGCGGGTTCGACCTCGATCCGTGGGCGAACAGCGTCCTCAGCGGGCTGCTCGACCGGGTCGGGGAGAGTGACCACCAGGGGGAGAACTGGGGCGACGCCTGGGTCACCGCGCGCGCCCGCTACCTGTATCTGGACTTCCGCCAGGCCGAGTTGGCGGCCCCCACCCTGCTGGTGCGGGCGGCCGACTCGCTCGGTCCGGAGGGCTCCCGGCGGCGCGCTGACTGGGGCTACGAGCACACCGCCGTCGAGGTGCCGGGCGACCACTTCACCTTGATGGAGGGGGAGTTCGCCGCCGGAACCGCGGGTGCCGTGGACAGCTGGCTGCGGGAGCTGCCGGTGGGCGACTGACCTTTTCCGACGCCCCGTTCCTCATCCTTCACCACCCCAGCGACACGCACAGGAACCCCAGCGACACGCACAGGAACCCATCGACATGCACAGGAGAGGAGGCGCGGTGTTCGAACTCGCGGGACGGACCGCCTTCATCACCGGCGGCGCCCAGGGCATCGGACTGGGCCTGGCCCGGGCGCTCGCCAAGGAGGGCGTGCGACTCGCCCTCGCCGACATCGACACGGACGCGCTCGCCGCGGCCGGCACCGAACTGTCGGCGCTGACCGGGGTGGCCACCTTCACCCTGGACGTCACCGACCGCGCCGCCTACGCCCGGGTGGCCGACGAGGCCGAGGAACGTTTGGGACCGGTGACGCTGCTCTGCAACAACGCCGGTGTCGGCGGCAGTTACCCGGTCACCGCGATGAGCTACGAGTTGTGGGACCTGTTCCTCGGGGTCAACGTCGGCGGGGTGGTCAACGGTCTCCAGACGTTCCTGCCCCGCATGATCGCCCGCGGGGAGCCGGCGCACATCGTCAACACCGCCTCCACCGCGGGGCTGGCGCCGCAAGGCGGGCAGGCGGGCTATATGTACGAGGGGACCAAGGCCGGGGTGATCGGTCTGTCCGAGGGGCTGTCCCGGCAGTTGGCGCACGAGGGCCATCCCATCGGGGTGACCGTGTTCTGTCCGGGCCTGGTGGCCACCAACATGGTCGCCACCGGACGGGCCGCGCGTCGCCGGATCAGCGGTGACCTCGGGCTCACCGCCGTGCAGGAGGAGGACCGGGAGAGGCTCCTCACCGAGCAGGACTTCTATCTGCGGCAGCTCGGGCACTCCCCGGACGCCGTGGGGGAGATGCTGGTGGAAGGGCTGCGGTCCGGGAAGCCGTACGTGATCACCGACCGCGGCGTGGCGGAGCCGCTGGCCGCCCGCTCGAAGGCCCTGTTCACGGCGCTGCCGCCGGAGACGGAGCACGACCGGCGGATCGCCCGCCATGTCGCGGCCCAGCTGCGGGAGGCCGCCCGCTCGGGCAGCAAGACCCACTGAGTCACCCGTGCGGACGCAAAGCCCACTGAGCCACCCGTGCGGACGCAAAGCCCACTGAGTCACCCGTGCGGACGCAAGACCCGGCGAGTCAGCCATGCGGACGGGGCCGCCGCGCGAGGCGGAAGACGCTCGCGCGGTGGCCCCGTGCCGTTGCGGCCCCGGGGGAGACGGGCCGCAACGGGGCTCAAGGCGTCCCCGGACGACATCCGGAGCCGACTCAGGCGACGTCGCGCCGCCTGAACCCGCTCAGCCCCGCCGCGATCAGCGCGGCGGCGAGCAGCACCAGCACCAGCAACGGGGTCGCCCGGAAGTCCGCCGACGGCAGATCGGGAACATGGGTGAACGGCGACAGGTTCATGACCATCTGATCGAGCTTGAGCACCTCGCCGAACTGGCCGATGACCAGGACGACGGCCAGTACCGCCCAGGCGACGGCCGTGTAGCGCGGCAGCAGCCCGAAGAGCAGGGCGCACAGGCCGATCAGCGTCCACACGGCGGGCACTTGGGCCAGTGCGGCGCCCAGTACCCGGGGCACCTCGCCGGCGACGTCACCGCTGTTGATGCCGTGCGCCAGACCGGCCGCGAGCCCCGCCGAGGTGAGCATGACGACCGAGCCGAGCGCGGCGACGGTGAGGTGACTGCCCGCCCAGCTCAGCCGGTTGACGGGCGTGCTGAGCACGGGGTCGATGCGGTGGGCGGACTCCTCGCCGGACAGCCGCAGCGCCGACTGGACGGCGTAGGCGCCGACGACGACGGCGATGAGGGAGGTGATGGTGGCGAGGAAGACGTCCACGATGCTGCCGCTGCCGCCGAGGTCGCGCAGCAGCTCGTCGATGTTCGGATTGTCCTCGGCGACGTCGACCATGCCGTCCGCGACCCCGCCGAACGCGGCGCCGACGACCAGGAAGGCGAGCGCCCAGCCCAGCATGGAGCCGCGCTGCAGCCGCCAGGCGAGGGCGAAGGGGGAGCGCAGGGCGGGGGCCGCCTCGGTGGGCCCGAGCGAGGGGGGCAGCACACCGGCGCCGACGTCGCGCCTGCCGATGAGCACGCCGACCGCGGCCAGGAGCACGGCGGCGGCGAGGACGAACAGCAGGGCCACCGCCCAGTCCTCGTCGGTGTACGGGCGCATCATCTGGGCCCAGCCGATGGGGGAGACCCAGGTCAGCCACGACAGGCCGCCGTCGGAGGCGCTGGCCGCGTCACCCGTGGCGCGCAGCAGGTAGGCGAGGCCGAGGACGGTGGCCGCGATGCCGTTGGCGGAGCGCGCGTGGTCGGTGAGCTGGGCGGCGATCCCCGCCACCAGGGCGAAGAAGATGCCGACGCCGGCGCAGCCGAACGCGAAGGCCCAGGAGCCCGTGGCGGGCAGGTCGGTGTTCTGCAGGCCGAGCCCGAGGAGCAGGGCGATGACCAGGTTCATGCCGGTGACCAGCAGCAGCGAGCTGGCGAGCCAGGCCTTGCGGCCGAGGACCGCCGAGCCGGCCAGCTCCGCGCGACCGCTCTCCTCCTCGGCGCGGGTGTGCCGCACCACCATGAAGATGCTCATCAGGCCGATGATCGTGGCCATGAACGCGACCAGCTGGTAGGCGTTGACGCCGCCGGTCGTGGTCAGGTCGAAGGCGCGACCGCCGAGGGCGAGCATCGCCGGGTTGGTCTCGACCGTCTCGGCGAGCTTCTCCCGCTCCTCGGCCGTGCCGTACAGGTCGTTGTTGCTCTGGGCGGATGCCGTGGTGAACAGCACGATGCCGAGGATCCAGGCGGTGGCGCGGATCCGGTCGAGCCGGAGGGCGAGCCGCAGCAGCGTCCCGGTGCCTGCGTAGTCCCTCACCGCGCGGCCTCCGCCCGGTCGTCGGCGTCTTCGGCGCCTTCCTTGTCCTGCGCGGTGGTGTAGTGGCGCATGAACAGGTCCTCGAGCGTGGGCGGCCGGCTGACGAGGCCCCGCAGGCCCAGGGTCGTCAGATGCTGTACGGCGGTGTTGAGGTGGCCGGCGTCCACGTCGAAGGTGACGGTGTGGCCGTCCTCGCGTCCGATCCGCACGTCGTGCACCCCGGGCAGGTGCGAGAGGTCGCGGACGGGCTCGGTCAGTTCGGCGCGGATCGAGGTGCGGGTGAGGTGGCGCAGTTCGGTGAGGGTGCCGGATTCCACCGTACGGCCGCCGCGGATGATGCTGACGCGGTCGCACAGCCGCTCGACCTCGGACAGGATGTGGCTGGACAGCAGCACGGTCCGGCCCCGGTCGCGCTCCTCGTCGATGCAGTCCTGGAAGACGGACTCCATCAAGGGGTCCAGGCCCGAGGTGGGTTCGTCGAGGATGAGCAGGTCGACGTCGGAGGCGAGGGCGGCCACCAGGGCGACCTTCTGCCGGTTGCCCTTGGAGTAGGCGCGGCCCTTCTTCTTGGGGTCCAGCTCGAACCGCTCGATGAGGTCGTCCCGGCGCTTCTTGCTCGCGCCGCCGCGCAGCCGTCCGAGCAGGTCGATGACCTCGCCGCCGGAGAGGGTCGGCCAGAGGGTGACGTCACCGGGCACGTAGGCGAGCCGCTTGTGCAGCTCCACGGCGTCCGTCCACGGATCGCCGCCGAGTAAGGACAGCCGGCCGCTGTCGGACCGCATGAGCCCCAGCAGGATGCGGATGGTCGTCGTCTTGCCGGAGCCGTTCGGGCCGAGGAACCCGTGCACCTCCCCGGCCTCCACGCTCAGGTCCAGCCCGTCGAGGGCCCGGACGGGGCCGAACGTCTTGACCAGTGAGGAGATTGAGATGGGTGGCGTCATGATTTTAAGGCTACTTGAACATTTTGAAATTTGCGAGAACTGGAAGAAAGTTGAATGGCCGGTTAGGGTGGGCGGCAGGAGGTGCAGCACACGTGTCCACAGGCAGAGCACAAGCAGCGAGCGATGCGTCCACGGGGCCCGAGGGGGCGGCCGGAGGCGAGAGCAGGGCCGTGGAGCGGCTCGCGAGCCGGTTCGCCGAGACGGGCCTGCCCCGTATGTCCGCACGCGTCTTCGCCGCTGTCCTGGTCTCCCCGGGCGGCGCGCTCACGGCGGCTGAGATCGGCCAGTTTCTTTCCATCAGCTCCGGCACCGTCTCCACCGCCCTGCAGAGCCTGGTCCGGATCGGCCTCATCAGCCGGGAGAACCAGCCCGGCTCCCGCCGTGACCTCTACCGGGTCCGGGAGGACCCCTGGCCCGACGTCTTCGCCATCCGCAGCCTGTGGCTGCGGGAGTTCGCGAAGGGGGCCATGGAGGACATGGAACTGCTCGACGAGTCCAACAGCGGCGGCCGCGCCCGTCTGATGGACATGCGGGACTTCGGGCTCTTCGTCATGCCCAAGCTGGAGCAGATCGTCGTCGACTGGCGCGAGCACCGGGCCTCCGGTGCCGCCGACGTCCCGCCCGACGACGCCGGAGGCGCCCCCGCCTGACCGGCCCGTTCGGGGAGAGGCGACTCGCAGGCGCGCGCACTCTGTGCCACGGTGAACACGGCACCGCTCAGGCTCATGAGGCGCCGTAGCGCCGGAGGACGTCCATGAACGACATCGCCGGGTCCGAGGGTGTCCCGAGAGGCTGGCGCCCGTGCCTGCTCGCCGGAGCGGTGTTCGCGGTCTGCATGGCCGGCACCACGCTCCCCACCCCCCTGTACGGCCTGTATCAGGAGAAGTTCGGCTTCTCCGAGCTCACCGTCACGGTCGTCTACGCCGTGTACGCCTTCGGAGTCATCGGCGTGCTGCTCCTCGCGGGCAACGCCTCGGACGCCGTGGGCAGACGCCCGGTGCTGTGGTGGGGCCTCGCTTTCGCGGCCGCCAGTGCCGTCTGCTTCCTGTGCGCCACCGCCCTCGGCTGGCTCTACGCCGGACGGCTGCTGTCGGGCCTGTCCGCGGGCCTGTTCACCGGGGCGGCCTCGGCCTACGTCCTGGAACTGGCACCGCCCGGCGCCTCCCGCGCCACCTTCGTGGCGACCGCCGCGAACATGGGCGGCCTGGGCTGCGGCCCGCTGCTCGCCGGAGTGCTCGCCGAGTACGCCGAATGGCCGCTGTACCTGCCGTTCGTCGTCCATCTCGCCCTGGTGGCCTGCTCGGCCGTGGTCCTCCTGCGGCTTCCCGAGACGGTACGGGAGCGTCGGCCGCTGACCGCCGTCCGGCCGCAGAAGCCCGGACTGCCCCCACGGGTACGGGCCGTGTTCGGGCCGGCGGCGGCCGCCTCCTTCGTGGGCTTCGCCCTGTTCGGCGTGTTCACCTCGGTCAGCCCGTCCTTCCTCGCCCACTCCCTGGACGTGCACAACCACGCCCTGAGCGGCCTGGTCGTCGCACTCGCCTTCTTCGCCTCCACGGGGGGCCAACTGGCCGTCGGCCGGGTCGGTGTGGCCCGGTCACTGCCACTGGGCTGCGCCGCGCTCCTCGCCGGCCTGGCGTTGCTGGCGGGCGCGCTGCACTGGGATCTGCTGTCGCTGGTGGTGCTGAGCGCGCTCGTCGGCGGCGCCGGGCAGGGCCTGTCGTTCCGGGGCGCGCTGTCCGCGGTGACCCGGGTGTCCGCGGAGGACAAGCGCGCGGCCGTGATCTCGGCCCTGTTCGTCGTCGCCTACACGGGCATCTCGGTACCGGTCATCGGCGTGGGCCTGCTGGTGGGGCCGATCGGTCTGGAGGGCGCCGGGCTGGTGTTCATCGCGTGCATGGCGCTGCTGGTGTCGACGGCCGGCGTCTACCTGCTGCGTCGGCCCGTCCCGGAGACCGCGGCCGAAGGCGTGCGCTAGCGTCCGCCCTCGGCCGCGGGCCAGGTCTTCCACACCAGCTCCAGCCGTGCGTAGGCGTCGTCGAACCAGGAGTCGACCAGCGGCACCGTCACCGTGACCGAGGTCAGGGACCCTGAGGTGTCCTTGACGGTGACGCGTGCCCGCTCCTCCTCGACGTCGCGCTCGACGAACAGGGCGGGCCCGCGTGCGAACTCCCGCCACGCGACGTCCTGCCCGGCGTCGAGCGCGTCGAGCGCCTCCTGCCACTCCCGCAGGTCCTCAGGGAAGACCCACAGGTCGAGACTGCCCTTCACGAACCGTGTGTCGACCACCAGGACACCGGTCAGGACACCGCCCGGGACGCCCCCTGCGGAGTCCGTCCCGGTGATGCGCAGGACGACGCTGTTCCCGTCGCCCTCCAGCCGTACCAGGTCGACCGGCCCGTCCGTCATGGGTGCTCACCCCGTTTCGCTCACCTGGCCGAAGACTAGCCCGGGGCCAGGTGGTGACGGTGTCAGGGGACCGGAGGCATGTCGCTCGGGCGGGAGTCCAGGCCCGTGCGGTGCTTGACCCAGGAGCCGCGGGTGAAGTCGGGGACCGCCACCGGACGGCCGCCCGCCGCGAGGGACTTGACGCTCAGCGGGATCGGGGAGCACCAGACCGCGCCGTCGTAGACGTCCATGTCGGGGACCAGACCGGCGCGCATCTGCTGGACGGTGCGCCACTGCAGGACGTAGTCCATGCCGCCGTGGCCGCCGTTGTTGGCCGCGTCGTCGCCGATCTTCAGCCACAGCCAGTGGTCGAACTCCTTGCGGTAGGCGTCGAACGCCCGCCAGGTGTGGCCGCTGTGGTCGGGCTCGAGGTAGATCCGGCCACCGCCCGTGGAGGTGACGCCCGCGTAGTCCTCGAAGATGCCGCGGCTGCCCGCGAGTGAGTTGATACGGCTGTACGGCCGCGGTGAGCTCACCTCGTGCTCGGCGCGGATCACCCGGCCCTCGGCGGTGTCGATCAGGCAGGTGACGAGGTCACCGTTGATGTACGTCTCCTTCCAGCTCGGGTGGGACTTGGGGATGAACCGCTCGCGGTAGTCGGCCAGGCCCCGGGGCTCGGTGGCCGTGGCCCGCAGTGCCGTCATGCGGTCGCCGCGGTTGATGTCCATCGCCGCCGCGATCGGGGCCAGGCCGTGCATGGCGTAGAAGGAGGCGGTGCTGCGGGTGTGCCACAGCCTGCGCCAGGAGTCGGTGTAGTAGGTGTCCGAGAACAGCAGGGCTCGCAGGTCGTGCAGATAGCCGCCGTGGCCGTTGGTCACGTCGCCGAACAGGCCGTCGTGGGCCATCTTCAGCATCGCCAGCTCGTTGCGGCCGTAGGAGCAGTTCTCGGAGAGGATCAGATGGCGCCGGGTGCGCTCGCTGGTGTCGACGAGGTCCCACAGTTCGTGCAGCTCGGTGGCGATGGGCAGTTCGACCAGCGCGTGCTTGCCGGCGAGCAGGGCGGCGCGGCCCTGCTCGTAGTGGAACTCCCAGGGCGTCGCGATGTACACGAGGTCGATGTCGTCGCGGCGCAGCATGCGGGCGTAGGCGTCGGCCGAGCCACCGTACTCGGCCGGGCGGGGGCGGCCCTCGGCGACGAGCCGATCGGCGGTGCGTCTGGCGCGGTCGGCGCGGATGTCGCACACGGCCGTCACCGTGCAGCCCGGGACCGCGGCCCAGCCCGAGGACATCCCGTGGCCCCGGTTGCCGAGCCCGATCAGGCCGACGCGGACCGTCGGACACACCTCGAACGGCACGTCGATCATCGATTTCTGTCCCGGGCGCCGCGACGGGGCCACCTCGGCGGTCGGGGTCGTGGGGGCGGCGGAGGCCTGGGTGCCGAGTCCGGCGACGACGGCTCCGGAGGCCAGGGCCCCGCCCATGAGGGTACGGCGTGAGACAGCAGGGATTTCAGGCATGGCGCGGATCGCTCCCTTATGCGTGGCGGCCGGCTGCTCTTGCTGCCGCATGACTTTGTCCACGCGAGCGCCCTGTGTCAATAGATGCTCGAAAACTAGCTGTTGCGAGCAGAATCGAGCATGCGGCTGTCAAGTGGCCGAACTTCGCCGGTCCTTGAGGGCAGCACGAAAGCCCCGCTCGCCGGTCGGTGTCGATGACCGGCGAACGGGGCCTTCGCGCGGGCGAGTTCGGCCCGTCGTGCGGTGGGTCAGCGGGCGAGTACGTCCCTGATCCGGCCGTGCACCACGTCCCGGGCCTCGGCGGGAAGTGCGCCGAGGTCCGTGTTCTCCAGGGCGTGCAGGACCGTGTCGACATCGGTGTCGCAGGCCGTGGTCGCGGTGAGGAACTCGTAGCCGTCGCGGACGGCGACGCGCAGGCGCCTGGTGCCGTCGGGCTCCGCGTGCACCGCGGTGGCCACGACGAACGGCGGCGGGCCGCCCGGGTCGCCCTCCTGCTTCAGATAGCCGCTGACCAGCGGGGTACGCCAGGTGATGCCGAGCAGGACGGGGCGCTTCGCCAGCAGTTCGGTCAGATCGGTCTCGTAGACGCCCGTCGTGTCCAGGACCGTGGCGCGGGTGTCCAGGACCAGCGCGGCGGGGAGCAGGCAGCGCAGCGTGCTGCCCACGATGTTGCCGCCGACCGTGGCGGCGCGGCGCACGGCGCCGGTGCCTATGCCGCCGGCCGCCCGGCGCAGCACCTCCGGCACCCGGTCGTCGATCCGCTGGAGCACGACGGCCGAGCCCAGCGTCTCGGGCCCGAGGGCGTTCGCTTCCGGCAGGTTGCGCAGGGACATGGCCCGGTCGGGGAAGCCGTCGCGCTGGAAGGACGCCCACACGAGCGTCGCCCCGCCGATCGGCAACGCCCCCTCGGCGGTGTGCTGTTGGACCTCGGACACGGACGTGGGCAGATGCAACAACACGGAGCGGCCTGCTTTCGCGCGATGGGTCTCTATCAAACGCGTATCGCATTCTCCCCACCGGGCAGGGGGCGCATGCAGGGTTCACGGGGTCACTCCACGCACCCCCGATGCTGGACTGTTCGTACAGCACCTGGACATGTAGTCTAGAAGTGAGCCGACGGACAGGAGTGGGTGATGGCAGGCGAACCGGGCCTGGAGGCGGAGCGGGACGCGATCATCTCGGCGTTGACACCGGTCGTGAACGGGCTGGTGGCGACCTTCGGGCCGCTGTGCGAGGCGGTGCTGCACGACTACCGCCGACCCGAGAGATCCGTGGTCGCGGTCGCCGGTTCGGTGACCGGACGGGCCGTCGGCGGGGCGATGAGCGAGATCGGCATGCGCATCGTCGCCCGCGGCGCGGACGCGGACGACGACCTGAACTACGTCACGCGCACCCCGACCGGGAAGCTGGTCAAGGCGTCCACCATGGTGCTGCGGGACTCCACCGGCGAGGTCTTCGGCGCCCTGTGCGTCAACCTGGACGTCACCGCCGTCAACGAGGCCCACGCCCTGCTCGGCGCCCTCGCCGGCATCGGCCGCGACAGCACCGAGGCACCGGTCACCACCTTCGGCAACGACATCGACTCCGTCGTCGACGCCATCCTCGACGCCCACCAGCTCCGCCAGAACCGCGGCTGGGCGGAGCTGGACCGCGCCCAGCGCCTGGAACTCTTCCGCGGCCTGGACGGGCGGGGCGTGTTCGCCGTGCGGCGCGCGGTGGAGCAGGTCGCCGCCCGGCTCGGCATCTCCCGCGCCTCCGCCTACCACTACCTCGCCCAGGCACGCGCCGCGACCGGCCCGGCTTCCGACCCCGATGGAGGACCCGCGTGACCAGTACCCCGCCCATCACCCCCGACGATGTCCGTGACGCGGCCGCACGCCTCAAGGGCGTCGCCCACCGCACGCCGGTGCTGCGCTCGCGCACCCTCGACGGCCTCGTCGGCGCCGAAGTCTTCCTCAAGTGCGAGAACTTCCAGCGCGTGGGCGCCTTCAAGTTCCGCGGCGCCTACAACGCCGCCTCGCGGCTGACGCCGGACCAACTCACCCGGGGCATCGCCACCTACTCCTCCGGCAACCACGCCCAGGCCGTCGCCCTCGCCGCCCGGGAACTCGGCACCACCGCCGTCATCGTCATGCCCGAGGACGCCCCGCCCTCCAAGCGGCGGGCGACCGAGGCCTACGGCGCCGAGATCGTCACCTACGACCGCTACACCGGTGACCGCGTCGCCCTCGCCGAGGCCCTGGCCGCCGAACGGGGCCTCACCGTCATCCCGCCCTACGAACACCCCCACGTCATGGCCGGGCAGGGCACGGCCGCGCTGGAACTCCTGGAGGAGACCGGCCCGTTGGACGCGCTGGTGACCCCGGTCGGCGGCGGCGGGCTCATCGCCGGCAGCGGCACCATCGCCAAGGAGCTGTACCCGCGGCTGCGGTTGATCGGCGTCGAACCCGAGGCGGGGGACGACACCAAGCGGTCCCTGGAGGCCGGCCGGCGCATCGAGATCCCGGTGCCGAAGACCATCGCCGACGGCCAGGCCCTGCACACACCCGGCGAACTCACCTTCTCCGTCAACCAGCGGCTCGTCGACGCCATCGCGCTGGTCGGCGACGACGAGATCCGGGACGCGATGCGCTTCGCCTTCGAGCGGCTGAAGATCGTCGTCGAACCGAGCGGCGCCACCCCGCTGGCGGCTCTCCTCTCCGGCCGCCTGGGCGCGCTGCCGGCCCGGGTCGGAGTCATCGTCTCCGGAGGCAACGTCGACGCCGAGCGGTTCGCCCGGCTGTGCGGGGACGCCGGCTGACATCCGGGCCGCGCGACGGCGGCCACCCGCATGGCGGTGCCGACCGGTCGGGCGGACGATGGAGGGGTGGGGTCCGGCCCCCGCCGGGGCCGCTCGGCAGCGGTCGGGAGACGGAGACCGGCCCCGGCCGTACCGACACGGCCGGAAGGAGATCCGTGATGATCGAAGTGAAGACGCTCGACAAGCCGGACGAGCGGCGCGATTTCCCCAGAGGACACCTCGAGGCCGTCCACCTGACCGGACTCGACTTCGCCGTGGGCACGTTCGAGCCCGGCTGGCGCTGGTCCGAGTCCGTGGCCCCCATCGCGGGGACCGAGAGCTGCGAGGTCCACCACAACGGCTATGTCGTCCAGGGCCGGCTGCACGTCACGATGGACGACGGCGGCGAGGCCGAGGTCGGACCGGGCGATGTCTTCGTGGTCCCGCCGGGACACGACGCCTGGGTCGTGGGCGACGAGCAGGTCGTCGTCTACGACTTCGCGGGCACCATGGCCACGGAGTACGCCAAGGCCAAGGAGTAGTGACAAGGGCGAGGCTCAGACGGTGACGACGATCTTCGCGCGAGCGTGCTCCACCTCCAGGTGACGAATGGCCTCGGCCGCCTCACTGAGGGGATACGTCCGCTCGATGACCGGCGCGATCCGCCCGGCCTCGGCCAGTTCCTTGAGGGTCGCGAGGTTCTCCCTGCTCCGGCGGGCGGGGAGTTCGACCAGCCGCTGCCGGGTGAAGGGCGCCGCCAGCCGCCGCTTCAGGAACAGTCCCATCGGGCCCAGGACGCTGCCGCCCTCATAGACCCCGCCGCCGGACAGCACCAGGGTGCCGGTCGGGGTGAGGGCGCGCCGGAACGCCCGCAGCGAGTGGTTGCCGACCAGGTCCAGCACCACGTCGTAGCGCCGGTTCGCGCGGGTGAAGTCCTCGCGTGCGTAGTCGATGACATGGTCCGCGCCGAGCGAGCGGGCCATGTCCGCGTTGCGCTCGCTGCACACCGCGGTCACCTCCGCGCCGTACGCCTTGCCGAGCTGCACGGCGAAGGTGCCGACTCCGCCGGAGGCGCCGTTGACCAGGAGTGTCTGCCCCTCCCGCATCCCGCCCACGTCCCGGACGCCGATCAGGGCCGTGTTCCCCGCCAGGGGTATCGCGGCGGCCTGCTCGAAGGTGAGGTTGGACGGCTTGGGTCCCACCGCGTCGCCCGGCGCGCACACGTACTCCGCGAAGGCGCCGTCGGCCTCGCCGAACACCTCGTCGCCGGGCCCGAGATCGGTGATCCCGCTGCCCACCGCCTCCACCCGGCCGGCGAAGTCCCGGCCCCTGACCCGTGCCTTGGGTCCGCGCAGCCCCATCACCGCGCGCGCCACCTTCGGGTCGCCGTGCATGAAATGCCAGTCGTAGGCGTTGACCGACGCGGCGTGCACCCGCACCAGCACCTCGCCGGGGCCCGGTTCCGGCCGCTCGATGTCCCGGAACTCCA
Organism: Streptomyces sp. YS415; assembly: GCF_023544665.1. Lineage (GTDB taxonomy): Bacteria > Actinomycetota > Actinomycetes > Streptomycetales > Streptomycetaceae > Streptomyces. The sequence goes on along the minus strand of NZ_JAMJFL010000016.1, from coordinate 90,673 downwards.
GCACGTCCGCCGGGCCGTACCGGTCCTGCACCACTGCCTTCATGCCCTCCCCCTTCACCGCTTTCGAGACTAGGGATTCCGGCCGGTCCGGGGCATCAGGGGCGGACCCTGATTCTTCTCGGGGCACGACCCTGCCTTGCCCGGGGAAACCGATCGGTTTACAGTGGCGTCCGAGAGGAGGAAACCGATCGGTTTCCTCCGTCGAGCGAGTGGAGAGCCCCATGACCACCATCGAAGGTTCCGTCGCCCTGGTCACCGGCGGCAGTCGCGGGATCGGCCGGGCACTGGTCGCCGCGCTGTACGAGCGCGGCGCCAAGAAGGTGTACGCCACCGCCCGCGACCCGCGGACCGTCACCCACCCCGAGGCCGTGCCGCTGGCCCTGGAAGTCGGCGACCCGGCGTCCGTCGCGGCCGCCGCGGAGCAGGCCCAGGACGTCACCCTGCTGATCAACAACGCGGGCGTCAGCGTGAACGCCGACTTCCTGGCGTCCCCCGTCGAGGACGTCCGCCGCGACTTCGAGACGAACTTCTACGGACCGCTGCTGGTCACCCGCGCCTTCGTCCCCGTCATCGAGCGCAACGGCGGCGGTCACCTCCTCAACGTCCACTCCGTGCTGTCCTGGATCGGGCTCGCCGGTTCCTACAGCGCGTCCAAGGCCGCCCTGTGGTCGCAGACCAACTCCCTGCGCCTGGCCCTGAAGCCGCGCGGCATCGAGGTCACCGGCCTGCACGTCGGCTACGTCGACACCGACATGGCGGCCCACGTCGACCAGCCCAAGTCCACCCCGGAGAGCGTCGCCGCCCAGGCTCTCGACGGCATCGAGGCCGGCGCCTACGAGGTGCTGGCCGACGACATCTCCCGGCAGGTCAAGGCAGGCCTGTCCGCGGATCTCGTGGCGCTCTACCCGCAGCTCGCGGCCTGAGAGCCCGTGCCGCGGGCCCCGCTCACACCGGCAGCAGGCGGGACACGAGGTCGCTGAGCTGGCGGGCGTTGCGGCACTCGTGCATCTCCACCAGCTCGGCGTACTCCGGCGCGGCGGAGTCGCCCGTGCCCCAGCTCGTGGTCTGCTCCGGGTTCAACCAGTAGACGCGGCGGGCCCGTTCGGTGATCCGGCGGACGGCCGCGAGGTTCGGGTCGCTCATGTTGGTGCGCGCGTCGCCGAGCACGAAGACCGTGGTGCGCGGGCCGACCGCGTCGCCGTACCGCTCGGCGAACTCGCCCAGCGCCACGCCGTAGTCGCTGCTGCCGTGCCAGCCGGTGAGCGTGGCCTCGGCCCGGATGCGGGTGCCGAGGCCCTCCGGGTCGGCCGCGCCGTGCACGAGCAGACCGGTCACCTCGTCGATGCGGTTGACGAAGGCGAAGACCCGCACCTTGCTGAACTGGTCGTGCAGCGCCTGCACCAGCAGCATCGTGAAGTCCGAGAAGCCGGACACCGAGCCCGACACATCGCACAGCAGCACCAGTTCGGGCCGCACCGGCCGCCGCCTGCGCAGCACCGGCTTCATCGGTACCCCGCCCGTCGACAGCGAACCGCGCAGGGTTCGCCGCAGATCGATCGAGCCGCGCGCGGCCCGGCGCCGACGGGCCGCCAGACGGGTGGCGAGCTTGCGGGCGAGCGGCTGAACGGCCCTGCGCAGCTCGGCCAGTTGGGCCTTGCCCGCGAAGAGGAAGTCCACCCGGTCGGCGCTCGGCGCCACCGCCCGCCGGGCGATCTCGTCCCGGCCGCGCCGCTCCGCCACCCGGCGCCGCGCCTCCGCGGTCACCAGGGCCCGGAACGCCTCGATGCGCCGCCGGATCTCGTCCTCCAGCAGCCGGTCGGCGAACCCCGTACCCCCGCCCTGCGCCCGCACGTCGTCGCGGACCCGGGCGAGCAGCGTCTGCGGGCGCAGCCGGTCCAGGGTCTGGTACGACGACCAGCCGTCCGACCCCGGGGAGGAGCCGTAGCCGCCGAAGCCGTCGACCGCCTCCACCGCCAACCGGCCCAGCAGCGCCCGGTCGTTCGCCGCCAGCGCCTGCGCCAGCCGGTCGCGCAGCTCCTCCCGCCCCGCCGCCTCCTGCTCCGGCCCGCCGACGCCCCGCGGGAAGTACAGGTCGAAGACCGGGTCGAACACGGGCCTTTGAGCCGTACCGTGCAGCAAGGTCGCCGCCAGGCCCTCGCGCAGCCGCTCCCGGTCCGTCAGGCCGAGCGCCGCGACGGCCTGCCCCGCGTCCACGGTCTCGCCGGTGCCGATCCGGATGCCGTGCGCGCGCAGGGCGGCCACCAGCGACGTCAGCCGCTCGGCGACCCCCGCGGGGGTGGTCACAGGGCGTCCAGGTCGAGCTTGGCGGTGGCCTTCAGCACATCCTCCTGGTGCTTGAGGAGGACGCCGAGAGTGTCCCGTACGACGGTCTCGTCCAGGGTGTCGGCGCCGAGCGCGAGCAGGGTCCGCGCCCAGTCGATGGTCTCGGCGACCGACGGCAGTTTCCGCAGGTCCATGGCGCGCAGCGCGCCCACCACCCGTACCACCGAGCGGGCCAGCGCCTCGTCCAGCTCGGGCACCTTCAGCCGGACGATCCGGCGCTCCAATTCCTCTTCGGGGAAGCCGATGTGGAGGAACAGGCAGCGGCGGCGCAGCGCCTCGGACAGTTCGCGGCTGGCGTTGGACGTGAGGACGACGAAGGGGCGGCGGGTGGCCGTCACGGTGCCCAGTTCGGGGACCGTGACCTGGAAGTCGCTGAGTACCTCCAGCAGCAGGCCCTCCACCTCGACGTCCGCCTTGTCCGTCTCGTCGATCAGCAGCACCTTCGGGTCGTCGCCGCGGATCGCCGTGAGCAGTGGACGCGGGAGCAGGAACTCCTCGCTGAAGATGTCCGTGCGCGCCTCGTCCCAGGACTCGTCGCGGCCCGCGCTGATCCGCAGCAACTGCTTGGCGTGGTTCCACTCGTACAGTGCGCGGGACTCGTCCACGCCCTCGTAGCACTGGAGCCGGACGAGCCGGGCCCCGGCGACCTGGGCGACGGCCTTGGCGAGCTCCGTCTTGCCGACTCCGGCGGGGCCCTCGACCAGCAGGGGCTTGCCGAGGCGGTCGGCGAGGAAGACGGTCGTGGCGACCGCGGGCGAGGCGAGGTAGCCGGTCTCGGCCAGTCGCGCGGCGACGTCGTCGACGGAAGTGAACAACGGGGCCTCCAGGTCGGATACTGCGACCTATCTAAGCGCTTGTTCACCGCTTGTGTCACGCGGTAAGCCGTCTCAATACCGACCGGATACCGATCGGTTTCCGTGGTGCCCGGCTGCACGGTAATCTCGCCGTATGGCCCCAGACAAGGCGTCCACCAAGGACCGGCTCCTCGACGCGGCCGCCGAGCTCTTCTACCGCGACGGCGTGTCCATCGGCGTCGAGGCGCTGTGCCGGTCCGCCGGTGTCTCCAAGCGCTCGATGTACCAGCTCTTCGGGAGCAAGGACGAGGTCCTGGCGGCGAGCCTGGAGCGGCGGGTCCCGGAGTACGAGGCCCGGCTGGTGCCGCCGCCCGAGGACGCCGCGACGCCCCGCGAGCGGATCCTCGGCCTCTTCGAGCGGCTGGAGCAGGGCTCCGGCGAGCCGGACTACCGCGGCTGCCCCTTCCTGGCCGCGCTGGTCGAACTGAAGGACCCCGAGCACCCGGCGAGCGCGGTGGCCCGCACGGTGAAAGAGCGGCTCCAGTCCGCCTTCCGCACCGAGGCCGAACAGGGCGGTGCCCGAGACCCCGAACTGCTCGCCCGCCAACTGATGCTGATCTTCGACGGCGCGAGCGCCCGCGCGGGCGCCGGTCTCGAAACTCTCCAGGGGCTGACGAAACCCACGGTCACGGCACTGCTGGACGCCTCGGGCATGCGCTGAGCAGGGCGCCCGCCATGGGTGGCTGCGGCGGGCGCCGTCGGCCGGCCGCCATTGCGACCGCCTCCGCGGGTGGCGGCGGTGAGGGCCGCCGCTGTCTGCCCTGCGGCGGAGCGTTTTGGCCGCCGTGACCGATGCCCCCCGGAGGCCGCCGCAGGCACTGTCACCCGCCGGCCGCCGCCGCACCCGCCTGCCGCAGCAGCTGCCGTCCGTCGGCTCCCGCGATCGCTGCCCTGTGCCGATCGCCGCGCCGGCCGACGCTCGCGGGTTGCCGTGGCGATTGTCCCTGGCGGGTCGCTGTCTCGGCCGATGCTTGGGGGTTGCCGTGGCGGCTGTCCCCGGACGGTCGCTGTCTCGGCCGCCGACGTTGCGGGGCGCCGTAGCGACTGCCCCCGCAGCCACCGTCGTCCGTCGTCGTCGCTGCAAGCGCCCCGCCCCCCATCCGTCACCCCACCGCCACCGCCCCCACCGCCGGTGTCCGGAGCACTCGGCGGGCCGTGGCCAGGCTGGTGCCCAGGGTGGTGGTGGCTGCTACGGCGATCACCGCCGCGGCGATGCCGTAGAACTCGGTGGGCAGGAGCCGGTCGGAGCGGACCAGGGTGAAGGGGACGATGCCTGCCAGTGCCGCCAGCGTCCCGAAAACCACTCCGGTCAACGTGAGGATCAGTCCCTCGGCGCCGACCATCCCCAGCACCTGACCGGGCGTGGCCCCCGCCAGCCGCTGCTGGCCGAACTCCCGGACCCGGTACGTGGTCGCCGCGTACAGCGAGTTGACCAGCATCACGCAGACGAAGACCACGATGATGCCGACGACCGTGTAGTTCAGCGTCTCCAGATTCTTCGCGTCGACCGACTTCACCGCGCCCGAGGCCGCGAGGGCGTCGCTCTCCACGGCCTGCACGGTGACCGTGGCCGTGGACACCGCCGTGAAGAGGATCAGCGACATCAGCGTCCCGGCCAGGTCGGCCACCCGCCGACGCAGATTGCGCACCGCCAGCCAGCCGCTCGCGCCCCGCGGTGCCAGCCGGTCCAGCACGGCCCCGAGCAGCCGGGGCGCCCGCAGCGCGAACCCCACCGACAGCAGGATCGCCCCGTACACGGCCGGCGCCATCAGCGCCTCGTCCGTCGCCGAGAAGGCGAACGTGGCGCTCGCCGACAGGGCACCGGCCACGAGTGCCGCGTACCCGAAGAGCGTCCGCGCCCTGCCCGGCCGCCGGGACCCGCCCGTGGCCCGCCGTACGGCGAGGAACGCGGCGCCCGCCGACGCCAGCAGCGTGATGCCGATGCCGGTCGTGAGCGCGACCGGGCCGAGGACGTGGTCGACGGAACCGGCCACCTGGCCACTGTCCCGGAAGACGTCCAGCAGCGCCCGTCCGCCGAGCAGCGCCGCCCCGATCGCCGGCACCGCGCCCACGAGCGCCACCGCCACCGCCTCACCCACCACCATTCGCCGGAGCTGCCCCGGCGTCGCCCCCGAGCAGCGCAGCAGTTCCAGCTCCGCCGCCCGCTGGCGGACGTTGACCGTCAGCGTCGAGGCCACGGCGAAGAACACCAGCAGGCTGCCGTAGCCGCCGACGACACTCGCCGCCGTGGTCAGGGTCCCCGCGCTCGTCGAGTCGACGCCGTCCCGCGCGGCGGTGTCGTGCAGGGAGTTGAACGTCATGATGATCGCCGCGCCCAGGAAAGCGGCGAGCAGCGTCGCCAGGAACCGTCCGGGCCGCTGCCGGATCGACCGCATCGCCAGCAGGAACATCGCTCACGCCTCCGTCGCCACGGCGTCGCCCAGGTGCGCGAGGCGCTCGGCCACCGCGTCCGGGGTCGGCGCGTCCATCCGGCCGGCGAGCCGCCCGTCCGCCAGGAACACCACCGAGTCGGCGTAGGAGGCGGCGACGGGGTCGTGCGTCACCATCACCACCGTCCGCCCGTGCCCCCGCACCGCGTGCCGGAGCAGGGTGAGAACGTCCCGGGCGCTGCGCGTGTCCAGGGCGCCGGTCGGCTCGTCCGCGAAGATCACCCGGGGTTCGGTGACCAGCGCCCGCGCGATCGCGACGCGCTGCCGCTGGCCGCCGGAGAGCTGGTCGGGACGGTGGCCGAGCCGGTCGCCGAGACCGACCGAGGCCAGCACCTCCCGGACCCGCCGCTGGTCCACCCGCCGCCCGGCGAGCTTGAGCGGCAGCACCGTGTTCTGCGCGACGGTCAGCGTCTCCAGCAGGTTGTACTGCTGGAACACGAACCCGATCCGGCCGCGCCGGAACTTCGTCAGTGCCGTCTCGTCGCCGCCCGTCAGCTCGGTGCCGTCCACCCGCACGATGCCGCTGTCGGGCCGGTCGAGCCCCGCTGCGCAGTGCAGCAACGTGGTCTTGCCGGAGCCGGACGGACCCATCACCGCGGTGAAGGTGCCGCTCCCGAGCCCCAGGGAGACCTCCCGCAGGGCGGTCACCGCGCTGTCGTCGGTGCCGTAGGTCCTGGTGACCTTCACCAGCCGCAGCGCCTCCGCGGCGGGTCCCTCGTCGTGCCCGGACGTGCCCGTGCGAACCATCGTCATCACTCCCCGGTCGGGGCACTCCCTGTGCCCCGACCACGAAGCTACGGAGACCGCGGGCGCGGCACATGGGGTGCAGAACCCGTATCTGGGGGTGTACTCAGGGACACCCCGGACCGTCTCCAGGGCACCGGCCTGCTGCGGTGACACACCGGTGACAACCGTCACGGGACCGGTGCGGCGCGCCGACTACCCGGCCGTCGCCCGCGGCGGTACAGGTACCTCATGACGGTCGACGGGGGACGCCGCCACTCGTGGTGGCAGGGACTGCGTGAGTCGGTCGAGGGGGCGGACACCGATCTGCGTCCCGAGGGACTGATGCACATCGTGCCGGCCGGACTTGGCCCGGCCTACGTGAAGTTCGGGGACCTGTACCCCGAACAGCAATTGCAGCTGCAGCTGTTGTACGGCGCCTCGCAGCGCGCCTTCGAGCGCACCACGCGCGTCGCGGCGCGCGTCACCGTGCAGCGCGTGCTCCACAACGCGCTGAGCGATCCACGCCTCGAGGACGCCAAGCCGAACGACCATCTGGCCCAGTACCTCGACGAGGAGGTTGCCGACCTGCGCGGACGGCTCGCGCAGGACAGCGCGACCGCCGTCAGCCGCGGCCTCAACGTCGGCCTGACGCTCGGTTCCGCCGCCAGCCTGGTGCTGCTCGCCGTACCGCTGCTGTGGGGTGTCGCACTGCTCGGGGCGCTGGATGTGACGCTCAACTGCACCGACCGTTGGCATCTGCTGGGCGCGTTCGTGTGCGGCGGGGTCGGGGCGCTCGGCGCGGTGCTGAGCGTGCTGGTCCGGCTGCGGGGCAACGCCGAGCAGTTGACGAAGCGTCAGAACAGTGCCGGGGAGGGCCTGGTCGTGCCCGGCCAGATGGCCCGCAGCATGCGCCACGAGGGCGTGTACCGGGTGGTCGTCGGCTGGATCCTCGCCCTCGCGGTGTACTTCCTGCTCGGGGGCGGTCTCGTGCCCGTCTTCGAGGTTCCGGCCACGGCGGCCGACATCTGCCCGTCTGCCGCGGCCCCCGGCTCTCCCACGAAGGGCACGGACTTCTGGGGCTTCTGGTGCGCGATAGGTTTCGTCGCCGGCTTCAACGAGCGGTGGGCATTCGGCATCCTGGGCCGCGAGTCGACCCGCAAGCCGAAGAGCGCCTGAGCCCGGCGGGCGGGGCCCGAGCGTCGAGTGGACGAGCGGCGGCGGCCCACCGGCGGCCCACCGGCCCACCGGCCCACCGGCCCACCGGCCCACCGGCCCACCGGCCCACCGGCCCACCGGCCCACCGGTCGCGGCGCCCGCGGACAGCAGCAGGCCCCCGGGCCTGCCCACCGCCGACCCCGCTCCCCTCCCTCCGCGAGGGGCGGACCTCCTCTCCCGGCTTCGCCGACAAGATCACCGGCTGCCGGACCCCTCCGGCCGCTCCGCCCTGACCTGCGCGTTCGGGCCCGTCGTGTGGTCCGGCGCGTCCGGGGAACCCGGCCGCCATGGACGATCAGGCCCGCACCCAGAAGTCGTACTGGATCGAGACGGCACCGCCCGGCGACCTCGCGCCCCCGCCGGACGGTGACCTCACTGTCGAGGTGGCCGTGGTGGGCGCGGGCATCGCCGGGATCAGCACGGCCTGGGAGCTGGCCCGGCGGGGCCACGGCGTCGCCCTGCTGGAGGCGGACCGGATCGCCACCGGCGTCACCGGGCACACCACGGCCAAGGTGAGCGCCCAGCACACCCTGATCTACGACCGGCTCCGCCGTACCCGCGGCCGGGAGGGGGCGCGGCTGTACGCGGCCTCGCAGATGGACGCGATCCGGCACGCGGCCGAGACCGCGGAGACGCTCGGCGTGGACTGCGACTGGGAGCCCACGGCGGCCTACACCTGGGCCGAGGACGCGAGCCGCACCGACGAGCTGCGGGCCGAGGCCGCCGCGGCCCGGGAGGCGGGGCTGCCCGCGGAGTACGTGACCGAGACGGATCTGCCGTTCCCTGTCGCGGGGGCCGTCCGCGTGGAGGGGCAGGCCCAGTTCCATCCGCGCAAGTACCTGCTGGCGCTGGTCGAGGACCTCCGCCGGCTGGGCGGTCAGGTGTACGAGCACACCCGTGTGGTCGCGCTCTCCGAGGGCGATCGCTGTGTGCTCACGACCGAGGACGGGGTGAAGGTGACGGCGCGGTCGGTCGTGGTCGCCACCCACTACCCGATCTTCGACCGGGCGCTGCTGTTCACCCGCCTCTCGCCCCGCCGGGAACTGGTGGTCACCGCCCCCGTCGACGCGGACACGGCTCCGGTCGGCATGTACATCACCCCCGAGCAGAACACCCGCTCCGTCCGCACGGCGCCCTACGGCGACGGCAGGCGCCTGCTCGTCGTCACCGGGGAGCACTTCACCCCCGGCGCCGGCGGCGACGTCGAGGCCCGCTTCGAGAGCCTGTACGCCTGGACCCGGGAACGTTTCGGGGACCTCGACTTCACCCACCGCTGGGCCACGCAGGACAACGACCCCACCGACTCCGTACCGCTCGTCGGCCCGCTGCACCCCGGAAGCAAGCATGTCTACGTGGCCACCGGCTTCGGCGGCTGGGGAATGGCGAGCGGCATCATGTCGGGCCGCCTGCTGTGCGACCTGATCACCGGCCGGGAGAACGCGTGGAGCCACCTGTACGACCCGCGCCGGGTGGCGCCCGTCCTGCGGGAGGGGATGGACTTCCTCAAGCATCAGGCGGACGTGGCACGGCACTTCGTCGGCGACCGGCTCCAGCACCTGCCGGGCCCCACGGCGACATCGGTGGACGAGATCGCCCCCGGGGACGGCGCCGTCGTCCATGTGTCGGGCAAGCGCTGCGCCGTTCACCGCGACGAGGACGGGAAGGTGCACGCCGTCTCCGCCAAGTGCACCCACATGGGGTGTCTCGTCTCGTTCAACCGTGCCGAACAGGCCTGGGAGTGCCCGTGCCACGGCTCCCGCTTCGCCCCGGACGGCCGGGTGGTCCAGGGGCCCGCGGTGCGGCCCCTGGAGCAACGGGACATCTGAGCCGGGGGCCTCAGCCGACCAGGATCACCTCCAGGGTGCGCGGCCCGTGCACGCCCTCGACCCGGTCGAGCTCGATGTCGCTGGTCGCCGAAGGACCGGAGATCCAGGTCAACGGGCGGGCGGGGTCGAGGCGTTCGAGGGACTGCGGGACCGACGAGACGACCTGCTCGGGGACGCGTACGACGCAGACGTGATGGTCAGGGACGAGCGTGATGCGGCGCCTGCCCTGGTCCGGGCCGCCGTCCAGGACGATGGTGCCGGTCTCGGCGATGGCCACCGAGCACGCCGTGACCACACTGTCGACGCGGTCCAGTTCGTGCGGGGTGCTCTCGGTGCTGTCCGGCACCTGCTCGGCATCGGCAAGCGCGAGCCACGACGGCTCCAGACCCGGCGGCACGATCACCGTCCTCGCGCCCCGCGCGGCCAGCAGTCCGGCGATCGTCGCCGGCAGGTCGCCGGGGATGCACCGGTGCACGACCGCCCGGTAGTCCGCCAGGTTCTCGGCCAGCAGGCCGACTGTCTCCTCGGCGGTCCGCTCCCCGTGCTGTCGCAGGTAGGCGCGCTCGACCGGGGTGTCCTCGTCCGGTCCCACGTCCGCCAGCGCGCGCCGCACCCGGCCCAGGATCCGTTCCCTGCTGCTCACTTGGCACCGTCCTTTCCGCCGTGCGTGCGCTGCCACCAGTCCCGGAAAGGCTCCCGGGGCACCGCGGGCAGGTCCCGGGTGCCGCTCCACGCCTTCCCGGGCCCCGGCAGGCTGCGGGGGTGCAGGCGCCGGGTGCGGGAGGCGAGCCGCTGGCCGGTGCGCAGGGCGGCCGGGTAGGTGAACGCCCAGCGGGCCGCCCGCAGGGCCGCCCGTTCCGCCGCGTGCCCCTTGGCGGGCTTGAGTACGACCTTGTTGCCGCCCTGGGTCACCGGCCCGCCCTGCACCACCCGCTCCCGCAGATGCACCAGCACCTCCGGGATGTCGATGGCCACCGGGCACACCTCGTAGCAGGCGCCGCACAGAGAGGAGGCGTACGGCAGGGAGGCGTCGATCTCGCTTGCCGTGCCCCGCAGTTGAGGGCTGAGGATGGCGCCGATCGGGCCCGGGTAGACCGAGCCGTACGCGTGGCCGCCCGCCCGCTCGTACACCGGGCAGACATTGAGGCAGGCGGAGCAGCGGATGCAGCGCAGGGCCTGGCGGCCGACCTCGTCGGCGAGGGTGTCGGTGCGGCCGTTGTCGAGGAGGACGAGATGGAAGTCCCGCGGCCCGTCGTCGTCCGTGGTCCCCGTCCACATGCTCGTGTACGGGTTCATGCGCTCGGCGGTGGAGGAGCGGGGGAGGGTCTGCAGGAACACCTCCAGGTCCTGCCAGGACGGCACGACTTTCTCGATGCCGACGACCGAGATCAGCGTCTCGGGCAGGGTCAGGCACATCCGGCCGTTGCCCTCGGACTCCACGACCACCAGGGTGCCGGTCTCGGCGACCATGAAGTTGGCGCCCGAGATGCCGACCTTGGCGCGCAGGAACTTCTCCCGCAGATGCACCCGGGCGGCCTCGGCGAGCTCGGCCGGCGTGTCGGTCAGGCCTTCGGGGGCCGGACGGCCCCACTCGCTCATCTCCCGGGCGAAGATGTCCCGGATCTCGCCGCGGTTGCGGTGGATCGCCGGGACCAGGATGTGGGAGGGCCGGTCCTTGCCCAACTGCACGATCAGTTCGGCGAGGTCGGTCTCGTAGGCGCGGATGCCCTCCGCCTCCAGCGCCTCGTTGAGCCCGATCTCCTGCGTGGCCATCGACTTGACCTTGACGACCTCCGACTCCCCGGTCGCCTTGACGAGGCCCGTGACGATCCGGTTGGCCTCGTCGGCGTCGGCGGCCCAGTGCACGGTGCCGCCCGCGGCGGTCACCGCCTCCTCCAACTGCACCAGGTAGCGATCAAGGTGCCGCAGCGCACGGTCCTTGATCCGCGCGCCCGCGTCCCGCAGCGCGTCCCAGTCGGACACCTCCGCCACGGCCGCGGCCCGCTTGCCGCGGATGGTGTGGGTGGCGTGGCGGAGATTGCCGCGCAGAGTCTGGTCGTGCACTGCCTCGTGCGCGGCCTTCGGGAAGGCCGGCATCCCTACGAACGTCCCGCTCATCCGGCCGGTTCCTCCTCCGTGCTCGCCAGGATCTCGGCGATGTGGACGGGCCGCATGCCCGTCCTGAGCCGGGTCATGGTGCCGCCGATGTGCATCAGGCACGAGTTGTCGGCCGAGCAGAGCACGTCCGCGCCCGTGGACTCGGCGTTGCGGACCTTGTCCGCGCCCATCGCCGCCGAGACATCGGAGTTCTTCACGGCGAACGTGCCGCCGAAACCGCAGCACTCGTCGGCACCGGGCAGCTCGATCAGCTCCAGTCCCTTCACCGCCCGCAGCAGCCGCTGGGGCTTGTCACCGAGTCCCAGGCCGCGCAGCCCGTGACAGGCCGGGTGATAGGTCACGGTGTGCGGGTAGTACGCCCCGACGTCCGTCACTCCCAGCACGTCCACCAGGAACTCCGTCAGCTCGTACGTCTTCGGCACCACGGGCGCGAGGGTGGCGGCGAGGGCGTCCCCGCGCCCCTCCGCCCGAGCCCGCTCGCCCATCCGCGGGTACAGCTCGCGCACCATCGCCCCGCACGACCCCGACGGCGTCACGATCGCCTCGTACTCCCCGAAGACATCGGAGAAATGCCGGGCCAGCGGCTCCGCCGCATGCCGGTATCCGGTGTTGTAGTGCGCCTGTCCGCAGCAGGTCTGCGCCATCGGGAAGTCGACCTCGACACCCAGCCTGGTCAGCAGCTTCACCACGGCGCGGCCGGTGTCCGGATAGAGCGTGTCGTTGACACAGGTCAGGAACAGAGCGACACGCATCGCGGCTCCTTCTCGTCGATCATCGGATGAGTGCAGGGTAGTGCGGGGCCCGGACGCGGGGGAGTGCCGCTCATCCACGGGCGAGCCGGGCCTCGGCCTCGCGCCACCGGGCGGTGTCGCCCCGTGGCTCGTACCGGGTCAACGGCTGGGTACGGGTGAGCAGGTGCCGCCCGTCCGCGAGGTCCCGGACCAGGCCGTGCGGCCGTGCCTGGACCAGGACGTTGCCGAGGGCCGCGGCCTCGGCCGGGCCCGCGACCACCGGCAGCCCGCAGGCGTCGGCGGTGAGCTGGCACAGCAGGGCGTTGCGGGTGCCGCCCCCGACGACGTGCACGACGTCGACCGGCCGGTCGGCCAGCCGCTGGGCATCCGCGACGGCTCTGCGGTGGGCCAGGGCGAGCGAGTCGAGGATGCAGCGCGTGATCTCGGCGGGTGACTCGGGCACCGGCTGCCCGGAATCCCGGCAGGCCTCGGCGATCCGCTGGGGCATCCGGCCCGGCGCGAGGAACGCCGCGTCGCCCGCGTCCACGACCGACCGCAGCGCCGGCACCTCGGCCGCCCTCCGCAGCAGCTCGCCCAGGTCCGGCTCGTCCCAGACGCGCAGGCACTCCTGGAGCAGCCACAGGCCCATGATGTTGCGCAGATAGCGGACCGTGCCGTCCAGCCCCAGCTCATTGGTGAAGTTGGCGGCCCGGCTCTCCTCGGTCAGCACCGGCGCGTCCAGCTCCAGGCCGGCCAGCGACCAGGTCCCCGTGCAGATGTACGCGAAGTGCTCACCGGCACCGGCCGGGACCGCGGCCACCGCGGAGGCGGTGTCGTGGGAGCCGACGGCGGTCACCGGCACGGGTCCGGTGAGCCCGGTGTCGTCCAGGACCCCGGGCCGCAGCAGGCCGGCCGGCTCCCCGGGCTGCCGCAGGGGAGCGAACAGGTCCAGGTCGATGCCGAGCCGGGCGGCGATGCCGGTGGCCCAGTGGCGGGTGCGCGGGTCGATCAGCTGGGTGGTGGAGGCGTTGGTCAGCTCGGTTCCCTGCTCGCCGGTGAGCCAGTAGGTCAGCAGGTCGGGGATGAGCAACAGGCGCCGGGCACGGCCGAGTTGGTCCGTGTCGCGGGCGGCCGTGAGCTGGTACAGGGTGTTGAAGGGCGCGTACTGCAGCCCGGTCGCCCCGTACAGCTCCTCGGCGGGCACGGTCGCCCACACCTTCTCCGCGACCCCGTCCGTGCGGGAGTCGCGGTAGTGGACGGGATTGCCGAGCAGGGCCCCGTCGTCGTCCAGCAGCCCGTAGTCGACGGCCCAGCTGTCGATGCCGACGGAGTCGACCTGCCCGGCGGCCCGCAGGCCGTCCAGCACCCCCGCGTACAGCCCCAGCACGTCCCACCGCAGCCCTTCCGGCAGGCGCACCGGCCGGTTCACGAACCGGTGCGCCTCCGTCAGCTCCAGGCTGTCGGGGCCCACGCGGCCGACCATGACCCGTCCGCTGGACGCGCCGAGGTCGACCGCGGCGTACGACTTCACGGACCCGCTCACCGCAGGAAGGCGGCCGCGACGCCGGCGTCGACCGGGACGTGCAGTCCCGTGGTGTGCGTCAGCTCGCCGCCGGTGAGGGCGAAGACGGCGTTGGCGACATGGGCGGGCAGCACCTCCCGCTTGAGGATGGTCCGCTGGGCGTAGAACTCGCCCAGCTTGTCCTCCTCCACCCCGTACACGGCGGCCCGCTGGGCGCCCCAGCCCCCGGCGAAGATTCCCGAGCCGCGCACGACGCCGTCCGGGTTGACGCCGTTGACGCGGATGCCGTGCTCGCCCAGTTCGGCGGCCAGCAGCCGCACCTGGTGGGCCTGGTCGGCCTTGGTGGCGGAGTAGGCGATGTTGTTCGGGCCGGCGAAGACGGCGTTCTTGGAGGCGATGTAGACGATGTCACCGCCGAGCCCCTGGGCGATCATCACGCGTGCCGCCTCCCTCGACACGAGGAAGGAGCCGCGCGCCATGATGTCGTGCTGCAGGTCCCAGTCCTTGGCCGTCGTCTCCAGCAGCGGCTTGGAGATGGAGATCCCGGCGTTGTTCACGACGAGGTCGACCCCGCCGAAGGCGAGCGCGGCGGCCTCGAAGGCCGCGGTGATCTGCTCCTCGGAGGTGACGTCCACCGTCACCGCGACCGCCTTGTCCGGACCGCCCAGCTCCTCGGCGACGGCGGCGGCGTTCTCGGCGTTGAGATCGGCGACGACCACACAGGCGCCCTCGGCGACCAGCCGCTGGGCGATGGCCTTGCCGATCCCGCTGCCGGCACCGGTCACCAGCGCGACCCGGGTGGCGAGCGGCTTGGGCTTCGGCATCCGCTGGAGCTTGGCCTCCTCCAGCGCCCAGTACTCGATGCGGAACTTCTCCGACTCCTCGATGGGCGCGTACGTCGAGACGGCCTCGGCGCCGCGCATCACGTTGATGGCGTTGACGTAGAACTCGCCCGCGACCCGGGCGGTCTGCTTGTCCTTGCCGAAGGAGAACATGCCGACGCCGGGGATCAGCACGATCGCCGGGTCCGCCCCGCGCATCGCGGGGGAGTCGGGCAGGGCGTGCCGCCGGTAGTAGGCGGCGTACTCCTCGCGGTAGGCGGCGTGCAGCTCCTTCAGCCGCGCCACGGCGTCCTCCAGCGGAGCCGTGGGCGGCAGGTCCAGCACCAGCGGCCGCACCTTGGTGCGCAGGAAGTGGTCGGGGCAGGAGGTGCCGAGTGCGGCGAGCGGGGGGTGCTCGGCGCGGGCGAGGAAGTCGAGGACGACGGCGGAGTCGTCGAAGTGCCCGACCTGGGCGCGGTCCTGGGAGGCGACGGCACGCACGTGCGGCGCGAGAGCGGCGGCCCGCTCCCGCCGTTCGCCCTCGCCGAGCGCCTCGTACCCCTCGATGACGGGGCCGAAGGGATCGGCCTTCCCCTTCTCCGCCAGGAACGCCTCGGCGGTGCGGATGATGTGCAGCGAGTTGCGCTCGCACTCCTCGGAGGTGTCGCCCCACGCGGTGATCCCGTGCCCGCCGAGCACGCAGCCGATGGCCTGGGGGTTGGCCTTCTTCACCGCGGCGATGTCGAGCCCGAGCTGGAAGCCGGGGCGCCGCCAGGGCACCCACACCACGGTGTCGCCGAAGCACTCGGCGGTCAGCTTCTCGCCGTCGGCGGCGCAGGCGAGCGCGATACCGGAGTCGGGATGCAGATGATCGACGTGAGCGGCCTCGACGAGCCCGTGCATGGCGGTGTCGATGGAGGGAGCGGCGCCCCCCTTGCCGTGCAGGCAGTAGTCGAACGCGGCGACCATCTCGTCCTCGCGCTCCACGCCCGGGTAGACGTCGACGAGCGCCCGCATCCGGTCCAGCCGCAGCACCGCCAGCCCCGCCTCGGTGAGCGTCCCGAGATCACCACCGGACCCCTTGACCCACATCAGCTCGACCTCACCCCCCGTCACGGGATCGGTGTCGGTGCCCTTGGCGGAGGCGTTCCCGCCGGCGTAGTTGGTGTTACGGGGATCGGAGCCGAGCCGACGGGACCGAGCGAGGAGAGCGGCGGCTTCGGAGTGGATGGCCATGAAATTTCCTTACTTCGAGACAAGGGGTGAGTGCACTTCCCAAGGGGCGCGGGACAGTGCCGATATGCGGCTCCGCCGCGTGGGCGCGACCAGCCACAACCGGCCCGCACCCCGCATACGACAGATCAGGGCAGACGCTCACGCCCCCCAACCGGCCTGCTCCCCACCAACTCGCTCAGCCACGATCTTCTCGGCCCACCCGGACCGCGCATACGCAACAAGAGGCTCAGGATCCAGCCCCATCTCCTCCCGCACCTCCCGCAGCAGCGGCCGCACATCGGTGTTGTACGCGTCCATCACCACGGCATTCGCTCCGAGCACGTCCCCGGAGGCCTGCGCCTCGGCAAGAGAGACGCGATCCACCAGGAGCGCCTTCGCCGTGGCCTCCTGCACGTTCATCACCGACCGGATGATCGCCGGGACCTTCGCCTCGATGTTGTGGCACTGGTCGAGCATGAACGCGACCTCGGGGCTCAGGCCCCCGCCGCGGATCACCTCGTACATGATCCGGAACAGCTGGAAGGGATCCGCCGCGCCCACCATGAGGTCGTCGTCGGCGTAGAACCGCGAGTTGAAGTCGAATCCGCCGAGCTTTCCCTCCCGCAGCAGCGTCGCGACGATGAACTCGATGTTGGTGCCCGGAGCGTGGTGCCCGGTGTCGACGACGACCTGCGCCTTCGGGCCGAGCTTCAGGCAGTGGGCGTAGGCGGTGCCCCAGTCCGGGACGTCCGTCGTGTAGAAGGCGGGCTCGAAGAACTTGTACTCCAGCAGCATCCGCTGCCCGTCGCCGAGCCGCTCGTACACCTCGGCGAGCCCTTCGGCCAGCCGGTCCTGGCGGGCGCGGATGTCGTCCTGGCCCGGATAGTTCGTCCCGTCGGCGAACCACAGCTTCAGGTCGGTGGAGCCGGTCGCGTCCATGATGTCGACGCACTCCAGCAGATGGTCGACGGCCTTGCGGCGCACCGCCGCCTCCGGGTGGCAGATGCTGCCCAGCTTGTAGTCGTCGTCCTGGAAGGTGTTGGAGTTGATCGCCCCCAGCCGGACGCCCCGCTCCTCGGCGAACTTGGCGAGGGCCGCGTAGTCCTCGACCCTGTCCCAGGGGATGTGCAGGGCGACGGTCGGCGCCACGCCGGTCACGGCATGCACCTGCGCCGCGTCCTCCAGCTTCTCCTGGGGCGTGCGTGGCACCCCCTGTTGCGCGAACACCTTGAACCGGGTCCCGGAGTTCCCGTACGCCCACGACGGCGTCTCAATGGCCTGGGTCTTGAGCGCGGCCTTCACCGCGGCGAGGTCGGTCACTTCGGGCTCCTGTGACGTCGGGGCGGAAAGTCTTCAGAAACGCATCACCGTGAAACGATTCAAGACGGGAAGCTATGAGCCCCCCGAAGGGGTGTCAACCCCCAGGTCCAAGCCTGTTGCTCGTAACCGGGCTGTGACCTTCGTTCATCGAAACTTTTTCGACACGGACCCATTGACGTGACATGCGCCGCATGCCTAACGTCCCGGCAACCCAGTTGAAACCTTTCACGACGTCGCGAGGGCCGTCCCGCCGACGTCGTCGAGGAGCCCCCATGACCCACCCGTCCACCACGGGTCCGGCCCCGGTACTCGCGCTCAGGGACGTGTCGAAGTCCTTCGGCGCGGTCCGCGCCCTGCGGGACGTCTCCCTGGAGCTGTATCCCGGGGAGGTGCACGCCCTCGCCGGAGAGAACGGCGCGGGCAAGTCGACCCTCATCAAAACGCTCGCCGGAGTGCACCGGCCGGACGCCGGCCAGCTGCTGCTCGACGGCGCACCCGTCCTCTTCCACGGCCCCGGCGACGCCCGGGACGCCGGGATCGCCGTGATCTACCAGGAGCCGACCCTCTTCCCCGACCTGTCGATCGCCGAGAACATCTTCATGGGCCGCAGGCCCCGGCGCGCGTTCGGCCGTATCGATCACAAAGCCACCCACGCCGCCACGCTGGCCCTGATGCAGCGCCTCGGCGTCGAGCTCGACCCCGAGCGCCCGGCGCGCGGTCTGTCCATCGCCGATCAGCAGATCGTGGAGATCGCCAAGGCGCTCTCCTTCGACGCCCGCGTCCTGATCATGGACGAGCCGACCGCGGCCCTCACCGGCAGCGAGGTCGCCCGCCTCTTCGGCGTCGTCCGCACCCTGCGCGAACAGGGCGCCGCCGTACTGTTCATCTCCCACCGGCTGGAGGAGATCTTCCAGATCTGCCGGCGGGTGACCACCCTGCGCGACGGCGCCTGGATCGCCAGCGAGCCGGTCGACGGCATGACCGAGGACGACCTGGTCCGCCGCATGGTCGGCCGCGACCTGGACGAGCTGTACCCCAAGCAGGACGTCGCGCCCGGCGAGGTCGCCCTGAGCGTGCGCCGCCTCACCCGCGAGGGCGTCTTCACCGATGTCTCCTTCGACGTCCGGCGCGGCGAGATCGTCGGCCTCGCGGGACTCGTCGGCGCCGGCCGCACCGAGGTCGCCCGGGCCGTCTTCGGCATCGACCGCTGGGACGCCGGGGAGGTGTCCGTCGGCGGGAAAGCCCTCGTCAACGGCGCCCCCTCCACCGCGATGGCCGCCGGTCTCGCCCTGGTCCCCGAGGACCGGCGCGCCCAGGGCCTGGTGATGGACATGTCCATCGAGCGCAACATCGGGCTCACCGGCCTGCGGACGACCGTCCGGGCCGGACTGATGGACCGCGGGGCCGAGCGCAGCCGCTCCCTGGACTGGGCCGTCAAGCTCCAGGTGAAGTACGCCCGGATCGCCGACACCGTCGCCACCCTCTCCGGCGGCAACCAGCAGAAGGTCGTCCTCGCCAAGTGGCTCGCCACCCGGCCCGAGGTGCTCATCGTCGACGAGCCGACCCGGGGGATCGACGTCGGCACCAAGGCCGAGGTGCACCGGCTGCTCAGCGAACTCGCCGCCGACGGGGTCGCCGTCCTGATGATCTCCTCCGACCTGCCCGAGATCCTCGGCATGGCCGACCGCGTGCTGGTGATGCACGAGGGCCGGCTCACCGCCGAGATCGCACGCTCCGAAGCCACCGAGGAAACCGTGATGGCCGCAGCCACGGGGAGGGCCGCCGCATGACGGTGACCACCCCCCAGCAAGCCCCCGCCGCAGAGGTGCCGAAGGCGGGCGCGACCCGACTGGTCGACCGGGTCTTCAAGATGCGCGAACTGGCTATCCTGGTCGTCTTCCTGGCGATGATCGCCATCACCCAGGCCGGCAACAGCGAGTTCCTCACCGAACAGGGCATCAAGGACCTGCTCCTCAACGCGACGATCCTGGTGCTGGTGGCCGTCGGACAGTCCCTGGTCGTCATCACCCGCAACGTCGACCTGTCGGTCGGCTCGACCCTCGGCATCAGCGCCTTCGCCGCCGGTACGTATCTCCAGGGCGGCGGCAACCCGGTCGTGGCCGTGCTGCTCGCGGTCCTGATGGGCATCGGCTTCGGCCTGCTCAACGGCCTGCTCGTCAGTCTCGGTCAGGTGCCCGCCCTCGTCGTCACCCTCGGCACGCTGTACATCATCCGCGGCATCGACTCCATCTGGGTCGGCTCCCGGCAGATCACGGCGGCCGACCTCCCCGACGGCTTCGTCGACTTCGGCTCCGGCGGGATCTCCGCGGTGCCGTGGCTGGCCCTTATCGCCCTGGTGGTGCTGGTGGCCACCGCCTACTACCTCAAGCACTACGGCAGTGGACGCGAGCTGTACGCCCTCGGCTCCAACCCGGAGGCCGCCCGCCTCGCCGGCATCCCGGTCCGCAAGCGCATCCTGGCCGCCTACACCTTCTGCGGGGCGCTGGCCGGGCTCGCGGGGGCGCTGTACCTGGCGCGGTTCGGGAACGTCGACTCCGGCACCGGCAACGGCTACGAACTCACGGTCGTCAGCGCCGTCGTGGTCGGTGGTGTCGTCTTCACCGGCGGCTCCGGCAGCGTCTACGGCGCCGCCCTGGGCGCCCTGCTGCTGACCTCCATCAACAGTGTGCTGCCCGCCCTCGGCGTCAGCTCCGTCTGGGTGCTCGCCATCAACGGCATCCTGCTCATCCTCGCCATCGCGGTCGACCGGGTCGTCGCGCTGCGCGTGGCCTCGGCCCTGAAGAAGAGGAACGCCCGCCATGCCTGAGTCCTTGCTGCGCGCGATCCGCTGGGACACGGTGGTCGGCGCCCTCCTGATCGTGGTGCTCCTGCTGTCCTTCGGTTTCGTGGACGGTTTCGGCAACGCGCTCAACCTGTCGTTCCTGATCGGGAACACCCTTCCGATCGCCCTGATCGCGCTGCCCATGACCCTGCTGGTCGTCTCCGGCGAGATCGATCTCTCGGTCGCCTCGACGGCCGGACTGTCCGGAGCGGTCATGGGAGCCCTGTGGAACCAGGGCATGACGATCGAGGCGATCATTCCGATCTGTCTGCTGCTCGGGGTGGTGTGCGGGCTGATCAACGGTCTGCTGGTGACCCGGCTCGGGCTGCCGTCCCTCGCCGTCACCATCGGCACGCTGGCCGCCTACCGGGGCATCGCGCAGATCGTGCTCGGCTCCGACGCGGTGACCGACTTCCCCACCCCGTACCTGGACTTCGCCGCCGGCCGGATCGGCGACACGTTCATCCCGTACGCCCTCCTGCCCTTCCTGGTGCTGCTGGCCATCGCGGTGGTCGCGCTGCACGCCACCCCCTTCGGGCGGTCGCTGTTCGCGACCGGCGCCAACGAGGAGGCGGCCCGGTTCGCCGGGATCCGGGTCAAGCGGCAGAAGCTGATCCTGTTCACGGTGACGGGGTTCATGGCCTCCCTCACCGGCATCTTCTGGGCCCTGCACTACGCCAGTGCCCGCTACGACAACGCCACCGGGCTCGAACTCTCCGTCGTCGCCGCCGTGCTGCTCGGAGGCATCGACTTCGACGGCGGCAAGGGAACCCTCGGCGGCGCGATCGCCGGTGTCTTCCTGCTCGGCGCGCTGCAGAACGTGATGAGCCTGCAGGACGTCTCCGCCCAGTCGCAGATCCTCGTCACCGGTGTGCTGCTCGTGCTCTCCGTCCTCGGCCCACGCGTCGCCCGGCAGATCGCCGTCGCCCGCGCCGGACGCAGAGCCGCGGCCTCGCCACCGGGGCCCAAGGCCCCTGCACCGACCTCGTAACTCCTCCGCTCACCCACACCTCCCCGAAGGACAAGCCGACATGCGCAAGTCATCCCTCCGCCGTGCCTCCGCGGCCGTCGCCGCCGCCACCTCCCTCGCTCTCGCCCTCACCGCCTGCGGCGGCACCACCAAGGAGGACGTCGCAGGCGAGGACGCCTCCGCCGCCACCGCCGGCAAGGCCGACCCGAACGCCGAACTCAAGAAGGGCCTGACCGTCGGCTTCCTGCCCAAGCAGGTCAACAACCCCTACTTCACCTCCGCCGACAAGGGCGGCGAGGCGGCCGTCAAGGAGCTGGGCTCCAGCTACAAGGAGGTCGGGCCGTCCAGCGCCACCGACACCGCCGGGCAGGTCAGCTACGTCAACACGCTCACCCAGCAGCAGGTCGACGCCATGGCCGTCTCCGCGCAGGACCCCGGCGCCCTGTGCACCGCCCTCAAGCAGGCCATGAAGAACGACATCAAGGTCGTCACCTACGACTCCGACACCAAGACCGACTGCCGCAACGCCTTCGTCTCGCAGGCCTCCGCCGAGGACCTCGGCCGCACCGAGGTGCAGCTGCTCGCCGAACAGCTCGACTACAAGGGCGAGATCGCGATCCTGTCCGCCGCGCAGACCGCGACCAATCAGAACACCTGGATCGAGTTCATGAAGGACGAGCTCAAGGATCCCAAGTACAAGGACATGAAGCTGGTGAAGGTCGCGTACGGCAACGACGACGCCCAGCAGTCCTTCCAGCAGACCCAGGGCCTGCTCCAGGAGCACCCGAACCTGAAGGGGATCATCTCCCCGACCACCGTCGGCATCAAGGCCGCCGCCCAGTACCTGTCGGGCTCCAAGTACAAGGGCAAGGTCAAGCTGACCGGCCTCGGCACCCCGAACGACATGCGCAAGTACGTCAAGAACGGCACCGTCGAGGCGTTCGAGCTGTGGGACCCGGCCAAGCTCGGCGAGCTGGCCGCCCGTACCGCCGTCGCCCTGGTGTCCGGGCAGATCACCGGCAAGGAGGGCGAGACCTTCACCGCCGGCGACATGGGCGAGTACACCATCGGCAAGGACGGCGTGATCAGCCTCGGCAAGCCGACCGTGTTCAACAAGGACAACATCGACCAGTTCAACTTCTGATCCACAAGGGGCTGTTGATGCAACGCGTGTGCTTCCTGCTGAAGGTCCGGGCGGACCGCCTCGACGAGTACCGCGAGCGGCACGCCGCCGTGTGGCCGGAGATGCTCGACGCGCTCTCGGCGACCGGCTGGCACAACTACTCGCTCTTCCTGCGGGAGGACGGCCTGCTGGTCGGCTACCTGGAGACCGAGGACTTCGCCGCAGCCCAGGCCGGCATGGAAGCCACCGAGGTCAACGCCCGCTGGCAGGCGGAGATGGCGCCGTTCTTCGAGTCACTGGACGGCGCCCGACCCGACGAAGCGATGAAACCCCTCACCGAAGTCTTCCATCTAGCCTGAGCCGGAGTTGCTTTCATGAGAAGACGCACTGTGCTGGCCACCGCGCTGCTGGCCGCGGTGGCCACCCCGGGCACGGCGCGGGCCGCAGATCCCGGCCCCTCCGTCACCCTCACCGGCACCACCACGCTCGACTCCCAGGCCATCTTCTTCGTCTCCTACGACGGCCTGGTCAACAACAACTCGTTTCAGAAGAACGGCCTGTTGACCTACAAGGGGTACCAGTACGCCGTCTGGTACACCGCCGACCGCAACGCCGTCGTCGGCCGGCGCGCGCTCGGCGCGAGCACCTGGTCGACCGTCAAGGTCGGCCACACGCTCCGCTACAACGACTCG
This sequence comes from Streptomyces sp. YS415, assembly GCF_023544665.1. GTDB lineage: Bacteria > Actinomycetota > Actinomycetes > Streptomycetales > Streptomycetaceae > Streptomyces. Next base: position 67,905 of record NZ_JAMJFL010000016.1, on the reverse strand, counting down.
CACAACGTCATCTCCATGGGCGTCTCCCGGGTCGACGGCCGGCTGCACCTGAACATGGACTCGCACAGCGACGGCTTCACCTACGTCAAATCGGTGGCCGGCCTGATGGACAACCCGGCCGGGCTCTCCTGGACCGCCGCCCGCTTCGGCACACCTCAGTCCACGCTGGACGGCCTCGCGCTGACCAGCCAGTTCACCTATCCCCAGTTCATCGCCACCCCCGAGGGCCGGCTCCAGCTCAGCTACCGGGTCGCCGTCTCCGGCAACGGCCGCAACGCCCTCGCCGAGTACGACGGCACGAAGTGGACCGCGCTGGGGGAGTGGACCAGCTCCACCGGCACGTACACCAGCGAGCACGGCTCCTCGACCGCCCGCAACATGTACCTGCACGGCATCGACTACGACCGGGGCGGCCGGCTGCACTCCTTCTTCACCTGGCGCGAACAGAACGGCGCCGTGATGTGCGCCGGCGGCGGCATCACCAACCACGACACCGGCTACGTCTGGTCCGACGACCGCGGCCGGACCTGGCGCAACGACGCGGGCACGGTGGTCGGCACCACCGGCGGCTCCGACAGGGTGTCCGTCACCGACGCCGGCCTGGTCGTGGACCCGCTCAACGCGGACCACTCCCTGATGAACCAGGAGAGCCAGTTCACCGACTCCGCCGGCCGGCCGCACGCGATCATCTCCTACGTCCCCGGCCGCTTCGGGCAGTGCACCACGAACTACGTCGCCGACCGCACCGCGAACGGCCGCGCGTTCCATGTCCGCAAGAACGCCTCCGGCAGCTGGCAGAAGACCGAGATCCCGGTCCCCCTGAAGTCCAGCCAGCGCACAAAACTGGCCCTCGACAAGTACGACAACGCCTACGCGATCCTCCCGTTCGGCCGGATAGCCGGTGCCTCCAAGGCATCCGGATACAGCGACTGGACGCTGCTGTACGACGGCGCCGGGCTGAACGCCTTCGGCGAGGTCGTGATCGACGAGACACGGATCGCGCAGGACAACGTCCTGTCCGTGATGTACCAGGTGAAGTCCAGCGGTACGACGCCCTCGGCACTGCGCGTCGTCGACTTCCGGCTCCCTGGCTGAGCCATGCCGTCCACGGGCGGCGTGACGGTAATGTGAAGGCCCGCCCGCCGCCCCTCGTTCTTCCCCGGAGGTTCCTGCCTGATGGCCCAGTCGGTGGGTATCAAGGACGTCGCCCGCGCCGCCGGAGTCTCCGTCGGCACCGTCTCGAACGTCATCAACCGTCCGGACTCGGTCGCCACCGAGACCCGGGCCCGGGTGCTGTCGGCGATCGACCGGCTGGGCTACGTCCGCAGCGAGTCCGCGCGCCAGCTGCGCGCGGGCCGCAGCCGGATCATGGGGCTGCTCGTCCTCGACATGGGCAACCCCTTCTTCGTCGACGTGGCGCGCGGCGCCGAACGGGCCGCGCGCGACGCCGGGCTCGGCGTGATGGTCTGCAACAGCGCGCAGAACGCCTCCGAGGAGGCCGACTACCTCTCCCTCTTCGCCGAGCAGCGGGTGCGCGGGGTGCTGCTGACCCCGGCGGACGCCACCGGGCGCAACATCGGCGCCTTCCGGCGGCACGGCATCCCCTTCGTCCTCGTCGACCGGGTCGCCGAGGGCACCACCGAGTGCTCGGTCTCCGTCGACGACGTGGCGGGCGGCGCGCTGGCCGTCCGGCATCTCGTGGACGCCGGGCACCGCTCCATCGCCTACGTCAGCGGCCCGCCCAGCCTCAACCAGGTCCGCGACCGCCGTACCGGCGCGCTGTCCGCGCTCGCCGAGGCCGGCCTCGCCCCCGAGGTGCTGCGCGAGCTGCCGACCGAGCGGCTCGACGTTGCCGCGGGCCGGGACGCCGGCGCCCGGCTGCTCGGCCTCGCCGACCGCCCCACCGCCGTGTTCTGCGCCAACGACCTGCTCGCCCTCGGCGTCCTCCAGGCGATGTACGCGGCCGGGGTCAGCGTCCCCGACGACCTCGCCATCGTCGGCTACGACGACATCGAGTTCGCCGCCGCCGCGGCCGTCCCGCTCACCTCGGTCCGGCAGCCCGCCGTCACCATGGGCGCCCTCGCCGCCGATCTGCTGCTGGAGGAGACGGAGGACGAGGGCGGCGCGCGGGGCCACGAGCACCGCAGGGTCGTCCTCCAGCCCGAGCTGGTGGTCCGGCGCTCCAGCCTGTCCACCCGCTGACCGGAGATTCAGTACGATTTCATGATCCCGGGGATCGGATACCGGACGGACCTGTGCTGAACTGGCACGCGGCCCGCACATCCCTCCGACCCGGGAGTCCCGTTGACCGCGACCTACCGCCAGCCCGGCGTCCTCCTCACCGACCGCCGCTTCACCGTGCCCCTCGACCACGACGACCCGGCCGGCGAGACCATCGAGCTCTACGCCCGTGAGGTCGTCGCCGCGGAACGCGCGCACCAGAACCTGCCGTGGCTGGTCTACCTCCAGGGCGGCCCCGGCTTCGGGGCGAACCGGTTCGTCGGCAAGCCGGCCTGGCTCGGCCGCGCCCTGAAGGAGTACCGCGTCCTCCTGCTCGACCAGCGAGGCACCGGCCACTCCACGCCCGCCAACCGCCAGACGCTCCCGCTGCGCGGCGGCCCCGCCGCACAGGCCGACTACCTCGCACGCTTCCGCGCCGACTCGATCGTGCGCGACTGCGAGGCGATCCGGCCGGCCGTCACCGGCGGCGCCCCCTGGACCGTCCTCGGCCAGAGCTTCGGCGGCTTCTGCACCGTGACCTATCTGTCCCTCGCGCCCGAGGGCCTGACCACCGCCCTCATCACCGGCGGACTGCCCTCCCTCGACGCCCACGCCGACGACGTCTACCGGGCCGCCTACCCGCGCATCGAGCGCAAGGTCGCCGCCCACTACGCCCGTTACCCGCAGGACGTCGAGCGGGCCCGGCAGATCGCCGAGCACCTGCTCCAGCACGACGTCGTCTTGCCGAACGGCTACCGGCTCACCGTCGAGGCCTTCCAGTCCCTGGGCATCCTCCTCGGCGGCGGCGAGGGCAGCCACCGTCTGCACTTCCTGCTGGAGGACGCCTTCGTCCGCACCACGGAGGGCATGGCGCTCTCGGACGCCTTCCAGGAGGAGGTCCAGGGCCTGCTGTCGTACGCGAGCCACCCGCTGTACGCGCTGGTCCACGAGGCGATCTACGGTCAGGACGCCCGCCCTACCGCCTGGGCCGCCGAGCGCGTCCGCGCCGAATTCCCGCAGTTCGACGCGGCGAAGGCGCTCGCCGGGGACGGCCCGCTGCTGTTCACGGGCGAGTCCGTGCACCCCTGGATGTTCGAGAACGACCCGGCCCTGCGCCCGCTGCGCGAGACCGCCGCACTCCTCGCCACCCGCACCGACTGGACCCCCCTGTACGACCCCGCCCGCCTCGCCGCCAATGAGGTCCCGGTCGCGGCGGCCGTCTACCACGACGACATGTACGTCGACACGGCCCACTCCCTGGCCACCGCCCGCGCCGTCCGCGGCCTGCGCACGTGGGTCACCGACGAGTTCGAGCACGACGGGGTACGCGCGGGCGGCCCTCGCGTCCTGGACCGCCTGCTGGCGCTGGCCCGCGACGAGGTGTGACGCGCGCCGGTCACGCTGCCGCCCGCACCCCTCAGCCCCGGCCCGCCTCGTCACCGTCCCGAAGCCCTCGATGTCCCGTTAATCTGCGGGCATGAGCGATGATCCCTCGATCACACCCCTGCGCCCCATGCCCGAGGACTGGCAGCGCGCCCTCGCCGTCGTGGCGCACCCGGACGATCTGGAATACGGCTGCTCGGCCGCCGTCGCCGCATGGACCGACCAGGGCCGGGAGGTCGCCTACGTCCTGGCGTCCCGGGGAGAGGCGGGCATCGACACCCTCGAGCCCGCCGAGTGCGGACCGCTGCGGGAGCGGGAGCAGCGGGCGAGCGCGGCGGTCGTCGGGGTGTCGGTGGTGGAGTTCCTGGACCACCGGGACGGGGTGATCGAGTACGGCACCGCGCTGCGCCGGGACATCGCGGCGGCGATCCGCCGTCATCGGCCCGAGCTGGTGATCACGCTGAACCACCGGGACACCTGGGGCGGGGTCGCCTGGAACACCCCCGACCATGTGGCCGTGGGACGCGCCACGCTGGACGCGGCCGGGGACGCCGGGAACCGGTGGATCTTCCCCGAGCTGACCGAGCAGGGCCTGGAGCCCTGGGACGGCGTCCGGTGGGTAGCCGTCGCCGGGTCCAGCACGCCCACGCACGCGGTGGACGCCACGGCGGGTCTTGAGCGGGCGGTGCGCTCGCTGCTCGAACACCGCACCTACATCGAGGCATTGACCGACGAGGACCCCGAGACGTACGCCCGAAACTTCCTCACCGGCCACGCCACGGCGACGGGGGAGCGCTTCGGCGGAAAACCAGCGGTGGCTTTCGAACTCTTCGCCCGTTGAGCGGTGCAGGCTATGCGACAGCGCCCTCGATCCGGAGACCAAGGGCGCCGCAGCCTTGCCCCCACCGCTTGGCAGCTGGCATAGGGGCGGCTGAGTGCAAGATCTACCGCTTCGATGAGCGGGTGCAGGGCCCCGCCCGTCCGCCACGGGGGGAGCAGACGGGCGGGGCAGCTCTCTACCGGGGCTGCCGTCGGACAGTGCCGCTCGGCGTCACCGTCTTCTGTGGCGCGCGGACCACGGGGCGGCGAAACTTCCTCCGGGCCGCGCTCGGATCCCACAGCCGGGCCATGGGGCCGATGGGCGTGGCGCCACCGCAGCCTTCGCACGAGGCGATGACTATGCCCTGATAGATGGTGCCGATGGTCTCTCGGCCCTTGCACTCCCAGCAGGGGGTGCCGCTGAACCGGCCCTCCACGAACGCGAAGGCCCCGGTTACCGTGGCGCTGTCCATCAGGCGGCGCTGACCGCGGCCACCTCAGCGGCGGACGCCAGCTCGTCGTCGGTGGCCATCAGGTCGTCGAACTCACCGTCCTTGATCCCCTGGGCGAACTTGGTGAACTCGGCGCGAGTGAACTGCAGGACCGGCCCTTGCTCGTCCTTGTCGTCGGACAGGGCGATCATGCGGGTGCCGTCAGGCACGTGCGGGTGCGGGTGGCCGGCGGCGTCCGGTGCGGCGGCCACGATCACGCAGTCCTTCAGGATGGGGTCGAGGTCCGTACGGCTGGACTTGCGCCAGTCCAGACCCGGTGCGTGCGGATTCTCGTAGGGCTTGACCGCACGGCCGTTGCTGATGGTGCCCATCTGGTTTTCCTTCCTCGTACCTATTGGGGATGCCTGCCCCGCGGCGGGCGCTGGGACGGGGGTTCGTGGGTGCGACCCTGTCCATGCGGTCGCCGTGGACCCCGTCACGCCCGGGGTAGCTCCGTCGGTCAGTGGATACGGACGGTGTTGCTGCAGCGTTCGTGGATCCGGCCGGAGACGGCCGAGCCTCCGGAATGGCTGCCCTGGTCGAAGGGGCGCGTCGGCTCGCCCGGCCTGATGGGCTGGTCGCAGGCGATGCACATGCGGACGCCGGTGAGCGTCTCGTAGTGATCGCACAGCGCCAGGAGCGACCGGCCGAGTCTGCGCACGTGTGCGACGGCGTCGTAGGGCCTCAGTCCGGGGCGGTCGGCCAGCTTCCTCCGGGCTTCGCCCACCGAGACGAGCGCGCAGTAGCGCGGGACATCGTCGTTGGGCAGCCCTGCGGCGGCCTGCTCGATCTCCGGGATGAGCAGCTGCATGTGGCCGCACAGCAGACCGGTCAGCGTCTCCAGCGTCGTCAGGTCGACGGGGGTCACATCAGGTGGGAGCACCTGGGCGACGGTCGCGCGCATCGTCACGATGTCGGGGGCATGTACCTCTGCCGGTGCCCCCGCCTGGTCCGCCATCAGGCCCACCTCCCCGCGCGCGCATGGGCGAGCGCGGCGCGCAGGGCGTCTGGGTCGCTCAGCCAACGGTCGCCGCCGGGGCACATCCGCCAGTGCGGGCCCGGACCGTCGGTTCGCCGTGGCGGCGGGATGGTGAGGGTGGAGCCGACGGTGAGTGCGCGGGTGTTCTGCACATCCCACGCGGCGGCGGTCCCCAGCGGTACGAAAAAGTAGAGAGCGGGGCTGAGAGGGTCGTCGACTACGGCGCCGCAGCGGGCGCCGAGGATCGCCATAGCGGAGAGGCCGACACTGCGCGGAACACGGATGGCGTCCCAGTGTTGTCCGGCGTCGTGCAGGGTGCAGCCAGCAGCGGACGGTAAGTGCATGGTCGGCATGCGGGTCTCCTCGGGTTCCTGTCGTGATCCGGTGTGTTGAAGGTTGGCCCTGATGCGGGGCACTTCCGAGGACTTAAGAAGGTCTCTTCTCGGCCCAGAAAGGGACTTTCGTTAGGTCTTGCGGGTGATAGCTGGCCAATCGGAGGGCCTACGACGACACTTGAGTCGTACTCGATTTGGAGGTGCAGCAGTGGCACGCCGCCCAGGCAACACCCGCCTCAAGTCCGCCCGAGTAGCGGCCGGTTACCACTCTCAGCAAGCCCTCGCCGACGCCTTGGGCGTCGGTGTGCGGCAGGTCCGCCGGTGGGAGTCCGACACGCCGCCCTGGCCACACCCTGAGATTGGACAAGCTCTCGCACAACTCCTCGGCCAGGAGCTGACTTCGCTGGGATTCGCCCCGCCATCAGGAGCCACGCCGGAGCGGGGGCGCCGATCGGTGCTGGCCGCGACGGCCGCAGCGGTAGGCCTGGCCGCCGTCCCTACACAGGCCGTCGCAGTGCAGCCGGCCACCGCCGCCGAGGACTTCATGTCCGTCACAAGGTCGCACCGCCGCCTGTACTGGTCCGTGGCTCCGGCCACTCTGCACCCGGCCGCGCTTGCGCACGCCACCCTCGGTTGTGAATTGCTTCCTGAGTCGGCCGGGCAGACGAGGCAGCGGATTGCAGTGGCCCTCGCCGAGACGTGGCTGCTCGCTGGGCGGATCGAGTTCTTCGACCTGCGTGATGCCGCCCGAGCGCAGCAGACGCTCCTCCGAGCCCTGCAGGCAGCGGGCGAAGCCGACGACCCGCTGCTCGGGGCCGCCGTCCTCGCACACACGGCGTTCATCCCCGGATGGGCTGGAGACCGGGAGGCAGCCGTCGAGCGGATGGTGGCAGCGCGCACCTACGCCCGTCGTGGCCCGGCGTCGGCCGAACTGCTGGCATGGCTCGACGCGGTAGAAGCCGAGTGCGAGACGCGCTGCGGGCACACACGGACTGCGCTGCACCTGATCGGGCATGCCGAGGACGTCCTGGCCGCGGGCAGTGACCACGCGACCCCGGAGTGGCTTGACTGGTTTTCCCCCGTCCGGCTCGCCGCCTTCAAGGGGAACACCCAGTTGCGTGCCGGGCATCTCCCGCAGGCCCGCCAGACGCTGCTTGGTGTCCTCGACGCGCTCGGGGCGACTGATGAAAAGCAGATGACGGTCGTGCTCGGCGACTTGGCCGCTGTGGAGGCGGCGGCCGGCAGCCCGGATGCCGCCTGCGGGTATGCGGTTCGCGCGATCGACCAGCTGGAGCGCACCTGGTACGCGATGGGCATGGACCGAGTGCGGGAGGTCCGGCGCATGCTGGCGCCGCATCAACACGAGCAGTGTGTGCGGGAGCTGGACGACCGGCTCTACGGGTGGTCGACGACGGTCAGTGCTCTCGCGCGTTGAACTGGGCGATCTGGCCGGACAGCTCGAGGAGGCTGTCGATCCGGAACGTCGGCAGCTTTTCCGCCTGCTTGCTGCGCCACTGGATCGTTGCCCATGGTCCGCGGTGCACGAGCGCGGTGTGCATGCCGGCCACCCGGGCGGGTGCGATGTCATTGTCGACGCGGTCGCCGACGTAGAGCATCTCGCCGACCTCAGCAGGCACAACCTCGGCGACCCGATCGAAGAACGACGGATCTGGCTTACTGGCGCCCCAGTCGTCAGAGGTGCCGATCAGGTCGACATCACCACTGAACAGCTGGCGGAGGATCTTCCCTGCGCGAACGGTCTGGTTCCCGGCGATGCCCAGCCATAGGCCGTCCGCGCGCAGCGTGGCGAGCGAGTCTCGGACGTCCGGATACAGGTCATCCTCGCCGAACGTCTCGGGCTGACCAGCCTCCGCGCGCCTCTCACGCTCGGTGTAGAGGTCGAAGCCGGGACGGAACTCCTGGAACACGTCCCTGTAGTCGCGGCCCTGGGCGATGACGGCCCCGAACATCGAGTGGAAGGTGTGGCGGGGGACGCCCAGCCAGTCTGCCCAAGTGCCGTATTCCCGGGTCTCGTCCACGAGGCATTCACCGACGTCGAAGATCACAGCGCGAATCATGAGGCGAGCGTATCGAGCGGCCAGGAGGCGCTCTGTTCCCGGCACGACGAATGGCCCCCTGCACGGCCTTGGATGGGCCGTGCAGGGGGCCGTTCCGGTCATGAATGCTGCCGTCAGCACAGCCCGAGGGGTTCGACGTGCACCATGTCTGTAACCACCTGGGAGGGAATCAACATGGCCACACACACTGCGTGGAAACATCGAGTGCAAGATGGTCTTGAGCCGCTGCAGAAGCAGCTCCTGCCGCGCTACCGAACGACGGAGCGGTTCCGTGTCTACTCGTCCAGCCTCGTCCCTGGGGTGCTGCAGACGGAGCCGTACGCGAAGGCCGTGTTGGGAGTCGCCGCCCGGAAGCAGGGTTTGGCCGTAGACGACAGCGCCAAGGCGGCCAAGGTCCGAGTCGAGCGAGGGCAGGTCATTCACGACCACGGCCGGCAGTTCGAGTTCCTGCTGGAAGAGCCCGTCCTCTTGTATCAAATGGCCGGTACGGAGGCGATGAAGGCTCAGCTCAACCACCTGCTCGAGGCCGATGCCCTGCCCACCGTGTCCCTCGGCATCATCCCCAAGGCCACACCCGAGCGACAGCACTGGCCGGAAGAGACATTCCATATCTATGACGACCGCCAAGTGAACGTCGAACTCGTCTCCGCCGATGTGGATCTGACGGAGTCCTCCGAAGTCGCCTCCTACATCGCGGCCTTCGAGGCGTTGCGGAGCATGGCCGTGTACAGGACGCAGGCGCGCGAACTCGTCCTGCGGGCCATCGAGTCCCTGCACTGACCCGGACGCACGACAGCGCCCCCTGCACGGCCCACACACGGAGCCGCACGGGGGGCGTCGTCGTCTACAGGTACTGCCGTCGGTACGGTTCGAGGGCTGGGGCCAGCGGCCCGGGTGACGGGCGCGGACGGTTCTATCCGGGACTCCGTCACGTCTGCAGACCAGCGCATCCGGGTCCCATGAGGCGCCGTCCTCCGGGCTCCCCGTCCGCAACGGGGCGTTTCGGGGTGGTACTTGAAGACGTCCCTGGACCCGGCGCCCGAGTGGCCGCTGACCACGCCAGCGGACAGGCCGAGCACTCGGTGCACTCGCAGTGCGGGTGCGTCTGCAGGTGCCCGGCGCTGGCCTTGCGCCATGCCGTGTTGTAGCCACATTGGTGGGGTGCCGGGCCTGCGGCTCTTGTCTTGGTCTGGCAGGCGGTGCACCGCCCGCTGGGGATGAGAGTGCGGCAGCCCACCGTCAGGGGCCATCCTTTGTCGATTTCGGTAAGACAAATGGTCGAGCTGGAGCAGCGCTCCAGGGACATCCTTCAGCGGAGTCCGGAGATCGACGCATCGGCAACCACACAGGGCGCGCCGCATGCACGTCGGGAGATGCGGCTATCGGCGGCGCGATCCGCTGCGGGCTCACGAGCGCACCCAACTGCTGTCCATGGGCATGTGGCTCTGTTGGGCGCTGTGGGCGATGGCTCAGCGCGTTGCCTTCATGATGGCCCTGGCACCCATGGTGCAGGCGCTGGTGAAGCATCAGCGCCTTGCGCGCGAATGCGCACATGCGCCGACGGCCGCGTCACCAGGACGTACATCCTCGCCGCCCCCGAGCAGCCGACCCCGCTGCACCTTCCTGACCTGCGGTACTGAGCGATGGCAGCCGGCCGTAGGCTGGTAGGTATGCACGACCTCACCCTCGACCCGGCCGGCCTGCGCGGCGACTGCGCGAATTGTTTCGGGCTGTGTTGCGTCGCCCTGCCCTTCGCCCGCTCCGCCGACTTCGCGGTCGACAAGCGGGCCGGCACGCCCTGCCGCAACCTCCAGGACGACCACGGCTGCGGCATCCACACCCGGCTGCGCCAGGAGGGCTTCACCGGCTGCACGGTCTACGACTGCTTCGGCGCCGGACAGCGGGTCTCGCAGGTCACCTTCGGCGGGGAGGACTGGCGCGAAGCGTCCGCCGAGCGCGCCCGGCTGATGTTCGAGGTGTTCCCGGTCGTCCGCCAGCTCCACGAGCTGCTCCGGTACCTCACCGAGGCGCTGGCGCTGCCCGCCGCCCGCCCGGTCCACGCGGATCTGCGCCGGGTGCTGAAGAGGACCGAGGAACTGGCCGGGGGCAGCCCCGAGGAGCTGTCCCGAGTGGATGTGGGCGCGCACCGGCAGGAGGTGGGCGGGCTTCTGCTGCGGGCCGGCGAGCTGACCCGGGCGGGTGTGCGCGGCAGCCGGAAGGACCGCCGCGGCGCCGACCTGATGGGCGCCCGCCTCAAGGGCGCGGACCTGCGGGGGGTGAGTCTGCGCGGCGCCTACCTGATCGCCGCCGACCTCACCGGCGCGGACCTGCGCACCGCCGATCTCCTCGGCGCGGACCTCCGCAACGCCGACCTCACCGACGCCGACCTGACCGGCGCCCTCTTCCTCACCCAGCCCCAGCTGAACGCCGCCCGGGGGAGTGCGGGGACCAGGCTCCCGGGGGCACTGACGCGGCCGGCACATTGGGTGGGGGAGGGCTAGGGGAGCTCGTTCGGGTCAGTCGCCCGGTTCGCTCACCGGGTGCCGTTCCCGGGTGGGCGGCGCCGCCGGTGCGCGGCGGTCCAGGCCCAGCCGCAGGCCCTCCGGCATGAGGGTGAGGCGTTCCGTCACCCGGAGCCGGTACGCGGGGTCCGGGCGCAGGGCGTAGCGGCGCAGCAGCAGGCCGAGGACCAGCGTGGCCTCGTGCAGCGCGAACTGGCGGCCGATGCACGCCCTCGCCCCGGTGCCCCACGGCTTGAAGGCGTGCGGGGGCCGGGAACGTACCGCCTTCGGGTCGAAGCGGTCCGGGTCGAAGCGCTCGGCGTCGGCGCCCCAGACCTCGGGGTCGCGGTGCAGCATCGGCGTCAGCACCAGCGCCCAGGCGCCCCGCCGCATGGGATGCTCCCCGGCCAGCACCGTGTCCTCGCGGGCCTCCCGGGCGAAGGCGGGCGCGGTCGGCCACAGCCGCAGCGACTCGTCCAGCACCCGGCGCAGGTAGCGCAGCTTGGCCACCTGGTCGTAGCCGGGCAGCTCGGTGTCACCCCAGATGCGGTCCACCTCGGTGCGGGCGCGGGCGGCGACATCCGGATGGCGGGCGAGGTAATGCAGCGCGAACGAGAGCGCGCCCGAGGTGGTCTCGTGCCCGGCCACCAGGAAGGTGATGACCTGACGCCGGACGTTCTCGGCCGACAGCCGTTCCCCGGTCTCGGGGTGGGCGGTCTCCAGCATCCGGTCCAGCAGATCACCGTCCCCGCTCGTCGTGCGGCGGGCCCGCACCAACTCGTCGACCGTGCGGTTGAGGTAGGCGATGTCGGCCTCGTTGCGCCGCGCCGAGCGACGGGTCAGGAACGACGCCGGGACGGTGTTCAGCCGCTGCGCATGGGCGAGCGTACCCACCATCGCGGTCACGAAGGGATGCGGCCGTGCGCGTTCGAACGAGCCGAAGTCGTGCCCGAACCCGGTGCGCGCGATGGTCTCCAGGGTCAGCTTCGTCATGTCGCCGGGCACGTCCACCGTCCGCCCCGCCAGGGCCGCGCGGTCCCAGTGGCCGGTGAGCCGCCCGGCCACGTCCAGCATCATCGTGTGGTAGCCGGCCATGGCCTCCCGGCTGAACCCGGGGGCCAGGACGTCGTGGGCGAGCTGCCAGTTGGGCTCGTGGTTGTACGCGGTGAACAGTGCGTCCCCCACGACCGGCCGCAGATTGGCGATGCCGAGGCCCACGTGCTTGGCGAACCGCGTCTCGTCCGCGAGGTCGGCGGTCAGGTCCGCGCCCCACACGAACACGAACTCCTTGCCGAACGCCTTGCGCCGGAAGATCGGCCCCAGCCTGCGGGCGAGCCGCACCGAGTCCTGCAGCGGTGTCGTCCGGCTCGCGCCCAGGAGGTCGCCGAGCAGCGGGATCCGGCGGGGCGGGTGCGGGATGCGGTGCAACTCGGGCCAGCCCTGCTCGGCGCCGCGGAACCCCTTGGGCAGCGCGGACCCGGTCGTCGTCTCCGCCATGAAGCGATCTCCCTTGATCCTGCGGCACATTGAGAAGGCAGCGCGTGTTGTACGTCGGTTCAATAACGCGCTTCAGTCTCGTCCGGTTGTTGAACCGGCGTCAAGTAAGGTGCGGGCATGAGCGCGAACCAGGGCGAGCGCACACGCCGCCGGCTCAGCACCGAGGAGCGCCGGGAGCAGCTTCTCGCCGTCGGGGCGCGACTGTTCTCGGAGAGCCCGTACGACGAGGTCCGGATCGAGCGGGTCGCCGAGATCGCCGGGGTCTCGCGCGGGCTGCTCTACCACTACTTCCCGGCCAAACGGGACTTCTTCGCCGCTGTGGTGGACCGCGAGAGCGCGCGCATGCTGCGGATGACGGCCGCGGTCCCCGGCCTCCCGGTGCGCGAGCAGCTCACCGCGAACCTCGACACGTATCTGGCGTACGTCGAGGAACACGCCCACGGCTTCCGCGCCTTCCACCGCGCCGAGGCGTCCGGTGACCGGGCCGTGCGCAAGGTGTACCGGCAGGCCCTGGCCGCCCAGGAGAGGCAGATCCTCGCGGCGATGGCGGCGGACCCCGAGTTCGGCCCCGTCGCCGAGCGGCGCCCCGACCTGCGGTACGCGGTGCGCGGCTGGCTGGCGTTCACCACCGCGGTCTGTCTGGAGTGGCTGCGGGGGGCGGAGGAGTTGACCCGGGACCAGGTGCGCGACCTGTGCGCCCGCGCCCTGTTGGGCGTCATCGCACCCTGAACGCGTCCGTGACCCCGCGCGGGTCCGCGGGGGTGGTTGGCGCGCGCCCTGATCTTCGGTAAGTTAGGCAAGGCTTACCTTAGGAGGTACGGAATGGGTGACAGCCGGAGCTGGACGGCCACGCCTGCCGCGGCGGCACGCGCCCGGTCGGTGCTCGCCACCGCGTGGTCCTGCGCGGTGACAGCGGAGGGCGGCCGGGAGGAGTTCGTCGGCGCGCACAGCGTGACCGAGGACGGCCGGGTACTCCTGCACGTGCCCGAGGACAGCGCCCTGATGACGGCCGCGATCTGCGCGCCGCGCGGAGAACCGTCCGCGGTGCTGGAGTTCGCCGACGTCGCGCCCGTCCCCCTGCGCCACCGCATCCGGGCCCGGCTGTGGATCGCCGGCTGGTTCGCCGCCGAGGAGGGCCATCTCGCCTTCCGGGCCACGCGCGTGGTGCTCCGGGAGCCGCGCGGGGCCGTCGTCGTCGACCGCGACGAGTTCACCGCCGCCGCGCCCGACCCGCTGGCCACCGCCGAGGCCCGGCTGCTGACCCACCTCGCCGACTGCCACCCCGACGCGGTCGAGCGGCTCACCCGGCTCGTCGAGCCCGAGAGCCTGCACGGCGCGGTCCGGGTCCAGCCCCTGGCCGTGGACCGGCACGGACTGACGCTGCGCATCGAGCGCACCCGCGCCCACGGCGACGTACGCCTGGCCTTCCACCGGCCCGCCGACGACGTCGCCCAGCTCACCGAGCGCATGCACGTGCTGCTCGGACAGGCGAGCGCCGCCTCCTGCCCGCGGACGCTACAGCGGCAGCGCACAGACGGCGACGGGTGACGCGAACGGCTCGCCCGCGCGCCGTAGCTCACCGCTGTCCTCGTCGACCCGGAAGACGCTGACGGTGCCCGACCGCTGGTTCGCCGTGAAGAGCAGCCCGCCGTCCGGCGAGAGGGCGAGCTGGCGCGGGAAGTCGCCGCCCACCGGCACGGTGCCGAGCAGCCGGAGCCGGGCCCCGTCCGCCTCCACCGCGTACCGGGACAGACTGTTGTCGCCCCGGTTGGCCAGCCAGGCGTACCGGCCGTTCTCGGTGACCACCAGCTGCGCCGGGTAGCTGGTGCCCTCCCCGGTGCCCGTGGCCTGCGCGTCGCCGACGGACACGCGGCCGGTTGCGGGGTCGTAGGCGCAGACGGCGACGGTGTTGTCGACCTCGTTGGCGAGATACGCGTACCGGCCGCCGGGGTGGAACGTCAGATGGCGCGGCCCGGCACCCGGCCGTGTCCGCGCCCGGGAGACCTCGGCGAGCGTGCCCTTCGTCGTGTCGAGCCGGTAGGTGTACACCGTGTCGGTGCCCAGGTCGACGGCGACGACATGGTGGCCGTCGGGCGTGGTGACGATCTGGTGGGCGTGCGGTCCGTCCTGGCCCGGACCCGGTGCCGGGCCGGTGTGCGTGACCAGGTCGGTGCGCTCCCCGAGCGCCCCCGAGGCATCCACGGGGTGCACGGCGACGCTGCCGGTGCCGTAGTTCGCGCTGAGCAGCCAGCGCCCGCTCGGATGCACCGACAGATGACAGGGCGCCTGCCCGCCGGTGCTCCGGCTGCCCAGGACCCTGCGGTCGGACAGTCGCACGGCGGTCACGGCACCGTCCGCGCGCTCGTTCACCGCGTACAGCGTGCGGCCGTTCGGATGGACCGCGAGATACGACGGGTCTGCCAGCTCCGCCAGGATGCCCGCGCCGGTGACCCGGCCGGTTCCGGGGTCGTACGACGCGACGGCGACGCCCTTTCCGCCGCCCTCCGCCGAGGTGTACGTGCCTAGGTACAGCGGGCGGGGTCCGGAAGGGCTTGCGGAACCGGGCGAGGTGCTCGGGGCTGCCACGGGGGCCGCCGGCGCCGGTGCCTCGTCGCAGGCCGGGAGCGCCACCGCGGCGGCGGTACCCGCGAGGGCGCCCATGAACCGGCGCCTGCTCACACCACCACTGCCCATGACCACACCCTCACCTCGTCCGTCGTCGCGACAGCCACCCTGACGCGGATCACCCGGCCGGTGCAACCGAGGGCGCCCGGCTCCCACCGGGCCGGGGGTTCGTCACCGGGAACGGCGGACCGAGGCAAGGCGCTTGCGGCCCACCCGCACGCGGTCCTGGACCCGGGTCAGCCGGGGCCTGCGCTCGCGCTGCTCGCTGGAGACCCGGTCCAGCTCCTCCAGCAGCCGCCGCGAGCGGTGCTCGGTGTCCATCTCGTCGAGGATGCGGTTGACCTCGGCCAGCACCGCGCCGTGCAGCTGCCACTGGCGGGCGTCGCGCTGGACCTCCTCCAGCAGCAGCTGCGCGAGCCTGTCGCGGGTGGCGGCGGCATGGCGCAGGTCGGAGGTGAGCCGCTCCTCCGCCGACTCGGCGTCATCGCTGACCTGGGAGGTGACCAGCACCGCGAAGCTCACCATCGCGTCCGCGATCTCGGACAGCAGCTGTTCCACCGCGGCGCCGATCTCCGGTGCGAACAGCGGGTCGGGCTCGCGTTCCTTGGCCAGGTCGGTGAGGGTGCGGGCGATCACCCGCAGCACCACGGTGCAGATCTCCAGAGTGTCCAGGCCGGTGCGCAGCACCACCCGGTGCAGCAGGCCCTCGCGGACCCGTGGATTGAGCCGCAGGCTGTCCTCGGCCTGCCGCAGCGCCGCGTCCACCTCGACGATGTCGTGGTCGAGCCGGCGCGCCTCGTGCAGCCGGGCCGCGGCACGCTCGAACGGCGTGCGGCCCGCGGCCTCCTCGCCCATGCGCAGCATCAACTGGCGCACCCGGCGCGCCAGGTCCTCGATGGACGCACCGGCCTCACCCACCCACACGGGCGGGGCCAGCAGCAGATTGCAGGCGAGGCCGACGACCGCGCCGATCAGGGTCTCCAGGACGCGCGCCCACGCGTAGTCGCCGACGGCCGTCACGCCGAGCACCAGCATCGCGCTGATCGCCACCTCGGGCACGTACTCGTCCACCCGGACCAGATGGCCGACAGCCAGCGAGGCCAGGATCAGCAGCCCCAGACTCCACCAGGTCAGGCCCACCAGGAGGCTGAAGGCGATGGCGACGAAAACCCCGGCCACCACGGCGTTCACCCGGCGCACGCCGTTGGTGAGTGTCGCGTAGAGGGTGACCTGGACGACCAGCAGCGCGGTCAGGGGCGCGGTCAGCGGGGCCGCCTCGGGGCTCAGGTGCAGCGCGATGACGTAGGCGACCGTCGCCGCCGCCGACGATCGCAGCGTCTGGACGATCACGGGGTCCCGGCGCAGCCTCAGCAGCCGCTCCCGCGACACCCGCCACTCACGTACGTCTTGCATCCTTGCGCTGTTCCCCTCTCACGGGGCGACGAACATGATCACCGGGGACGACTTTGCGGATCGCAACGGCTGCTGCCCCTGCTCATCATCCTCGGCACCCCGATGTCCGTCCTCCTGGCGGGCGGCCCGGTCCGCTGCCCGGGGGACGGCTCAGGCGTGGAGCTTGTCCAGGAAGGCCGTGAGGTTGGCCCGGGTGCGCGCCACCTGCTCGGCCTGCGTGAGGCTCTCCTCGATGCGCAGCCCCGAGTCCGGGACCTTCTTGCCGCGGAGGTAGAGGGAGCAGGCGAGGTCGGTGCACATGTAAAGGCCGACGGAGTTGCCCTCGCGGCCGGCCGCACCGGCTTTGCGCGCGGTCATCAGGGACACCCCGCCGCCCCGGTGGGTCGTCAGGCACAGGGAGCACATGCTGCGGTGCAGGAACCCGCGCTGCGAGGACGGGAAGCGGAGCGTGATGCCGACGAGCCGTCCGTCCCGCTCGGTGACCAGATAGCTGCGGTCGGGCGCCCCCGGATCTCGCCACCCCAGAAAGTCCAGGTCGGCCCAGGGGAGCCGGTCCAGCTCCCGGGGCACGGCGAGCCGCTTGGCCTCACCCTTGGAGCAGTTGACGAACGAGGTGCGGATCTCCGGCTCGGTGAGCGGTCGCATGGGGGCCTCCTGGCTGCTGTCTCTCCGTGAACCTAGTGTGCCTAGGTTTCTGCCTAAGGCTAAGCACTCCTGTCCGGGAGGGGCCAGTGAATTTAGGGGCCGCGTTCCGTAGGCTGTGCCGCGAGCGCACGGGGATGCGCGGGGCGGCCGACCGAGGGGGCACAGTGGCGGACTCATGGGAGCGGGCCGGGCGGATATTGAGCGAGGCGGGGCTGCCTCCCGGCGATCTCGTCCGCGTCCGGCCGCTGACCGGCGGGACCTACAACACCGTGGAAGAGCTCCTGCTCGCCGACGGCAGCCGGTACGTGCTGAAGGTGCCGCCCGCCCAGGCCGTGCCGGGGCTGCGGCACGAGCGGGACCTTCTCGTCTCCGAGGCGGAGTTCTACCGCGCGGCGGCGACGGTCGGCGTGACGGCTCCGCGGGTCGTCGCCGCCGTCCCGGGGCAGCTGCTGATGACGGCCTGCCCCGGCGACGGGTGGGACGACTCGCTCACGGCGGCCGAGGAGCGGGAGCTGCGCGCCGAGCTGGGCCGCCAGGTGGCCCTGCTGCACCGGGTGAGCGGGCCGGGCCACGGCTATCCCTCCGGCGCCCTCGGTCCGCTCGCCGCCGACTGGCGGACCGCCTTCACCGGCATGCTCGACGCCGTCCTCGACGACGCCCGGCGCTACCGCCCCTGGCTGCCCCGCCCCGTCGAGGAGACCGCCCGCACCCTCCGGACCGGCTACCGGGCGCTCGACGCGATCACCGTTCCCCGTCTCGTCCACTTCGACCTGTGGCGGGGCAACATCCTGGTCGACCGCTCGGCCGGCCCGCCCCGCATCGGCGGGCTCATCGACGGCGAGCGGATGCTCTGGGGTGACCCGGTCGCCGACTTCGTCTCCCTGGCGCTGCTCGGGGACATGGAGAAGGACGAGGCGTTCCTCGCCGGTTACCGGGAAGCCGGTGGCCGGGTCGAGTTCGACACCTCCACCCGGCTGCGGCTCGCCCTGTACCGGGCCTACCTCTACCTGATCATGCTCACTGAGACCGTGCCGCGCGCCGTCGACGCCGGGCGGCTGCGGTGGACGCGCGAGACCGTCGGGCCCGAACTGGTGGCCGCTCTGGAGGAGATCGACGAGCTGGGCCGCTGAGCCGGTATCTTCCAGGTCGGACGGCAGGGCGAAGGGGGAGCCGGATGGCGGGGCGGAACGGGCGAACGGTACGCGATCTCCGACGGGCCAACCGGGCGATCGTCCTGCAGCGCCTCTACTTCGACGGCCCCCTCAGCCGCTTCGAGCTCGGCCCGGCCACCGGGCTCAGCTCCGGCTCGGTCAGCAACGTCGTCGCCGACCTGCTCGCGGACGGCGTGCTGGAGGAGGCGGGAAGCGTCGGCTCGGACGGCGGACGGCCGCGCACCCTGCTCAGGGTGGCGCCCGCCGGCGGCCACATGATCGGCGTCGACGTAGGCGAAACCCGGGTGCGGGTCGAGCTGTTCGACATCGCGCTGACCGAACTCGCGCGTACGGAAAAGCTGTTGGGACCCGAGGGGTACGAGGTCGATGTCGTCGTCGGGCACATCCGCGACGCCGTCACCGAGGTGCTCACCGCCGCCGGCATCGCCCCGGAGCGGCTGCTCGGGGTCGGCATCGGCGTCCCCGGCATAGTGGAGCGCACCCCGGACCGCGGGGCCGTCGTGCACGGGCAGACCATCGGCTGGGACGCCGTGGCCCTGGAGTCGCTCCTCCGCGAGCGGTGCGACCTGCCCCCGACGGTCCCGTACTTCATCGACAACGGCGCCCGGACCCTGGGCCAGGCGGAGATGTGGTTCGGGGCCGGACGGGGCGCCCGCAGCGCGATCGTCGTGCTCTTCGGATCCGGCGTCGGGGCCTGTGTCGTCACCCCGGAGGCCGAGGACGGACGGGCCGTGGAAGGCGGGCACCTGACCGTACGGGTCGGGGGCCGCCGCTGCCGCTGCGGCGCGCTGGGCTGCCTGGAGGCCTACGCCGGTGCGCAGGGCCTTCTCGAGCGCTGGCGCGAGCGGGGCGGGCGTGCGCCGGACGGCTCGGGACAGGAGAGCGCCCTGACCGCACTGATCGCCGACCCCGGGGCGCGGGCCCTGCTGGACGAGACCGCCGAGTACATCGGGGCCGGGCTGGCCGACCTGATCAACCTCTTCCAGCCCGAGCGCATCCTGATCGGCGGCTGGGCCGGCCTGCGGCTCGGCCCCGCGCTGCTGCCCGGCATCCGGCGGCACGCGGCGGCGTACGCGCTGCGGTACCCCGCGGAGCGGGTCACCATCGACCTCGGCGGCCTCGGCCCGGACGCGGTCACCGTGGGCGCCGCGGTCCTGCCGCTCGCGGACTTCTTCGCCCACGGCGGCAGCCGCGCCGCCCCCGCCCCGGAGAGCCCGCGGCCCGCCTGGCAGACAGCCCTGGAGGAACGCGCGCCGCGCTGACGTTTCGCCGCACGGCCCGGAGGTACTCGCGTGACCTTGGCCATCGAGGGAAGGAGGACGCCGTGACCGACGACAACGGCGGGCCCGTCCCGCGGGACCTGCCCGATCAGCAGGCGGGCGAGGGCGAGGACCACTGGGACGTGGACCCCGCTTCCGAGGACGCGGAGCAGAACGCGCAACAGCAGGAGGACGTCCCGGACGTCGACGAGGCCGGTACCGGCCGCCGCGGCGACGCGGACCACTTGACCGACGATCCGGAGCCGGAGGAGTCGACGGCCTGAGACCTCGCAGCCCTGGGATCTCGGAGCCCTGAGACCTCGGAGCCCTTAGACCGAAGAGCGGGAGCGACCTCACGGCCGCTCCCGCTCTTCGCGCTCTCAGCTCGCCTTGCGTCCCCGCAGGGGAGCCGTGTCCGCACCCTCGCCGCGCCGGAGGCCGTCCAGGAACTCCTCCAGGACCTCGGTCGCCGTGTGTCGGGGGCTCCAGCCCAGCTCCGTGCGAGCGCGGGTGGAGTCCATCAGGGGCAGCCGCAGCACGGCGTCGAACAGATGCGGCGAGGCCGGCAGCAGATGCAGCCCCCAGGCGGCCGCGACAGCCGAGCGGGCGGCCGTGCGCGGCAGCCGTACCGGACGGGCGTGGAACATCTCGCTCAGCAGCTTCGCGTCCACCGGCGGATCGGCCGCCAGGTTGAACGCGCCGCGCACGTCCGAGCCGATCGCGAGCCGGTACGCCTCGGCCGCGTCGTCGGTGTGCAGCGCCTGCACGCGCAGGCCCGGGATGTCGGGCAGGAACGGCAGCAGCTCCGGGCGCGCCAGCGGCCCCGGCAGGAAGCGGCCGCCGAAGATCCTGCGCTGCTCGCTCGCCGACTGCCGCTTGAACAGGAAGGCCGGCCGCATCCGCACCACCCGCACCCCCGGGTGCGCCCGGTCGAAGGCGTCCAGCGTCCGCTCCAGATAGGCCTTCTCCCGGCAGTACGCGGCGTCGGGCCAGCCGTGCGTCGGCCACGACTCGTCCACGGGGTGGTCCTTCGACCCGGGGGAGTACGCGCCGACCGACGAGGCGTGCACCAGTGTGGGCACCTTCGCCTCGGCCACCGCCTCGAACACGCGGATGCTGCCCAGGACGTTCGTCCGCCAGGTCACCGCCGGATCGTGCGTGGGCTGGAACGCCCAGGCCAGATGGACAACGGCCGTGGCGCCGTCGAAGACTTTCACCAGATCGGTTTGGGCGGACGCCAGATCGACGGCCGCCCACTCGGTCTTCGGCGGCGACCACTCGGGAACCCGGCGGGCCAGCCCCAGCACGGAGCCGACCTCCGGATCCTCGGAGAGGAGTCGCACCACACTCGTACCGACGTTCCCCGTGGCGCCGGTGACGACGATCCTGCTGCCCTGTGTGCTGGTCACCTTCGGCTCCTCTCGACCGCTGCGGGGCGTACCGAGTACCCGGAAAAGCGCGAGGACACAGAAAAAGGCCCCGACCGCGACGGGGGAATCACGATCGGGGCGATCAAGGGCGGGTCCGGGGACATTTCCATCCGTACCCACGCCTGGTTCAACGGGCAACGACCCTGGGCTGTTCCACCGCCCCTGGTGATGCGTGTCACCTCACGCGAACGGGCCGTCCGCGAGGGAGGCCAGCAGGTGGGCGGGATCGTCGT
The DNA here is from genome assembly GCF_023544665.1 of Streptomyces sp. YS415. Classification (GTDB taxonomy): domain Bacteria; phylum Actinomycetota; class Actinomycetes; order Streptomycetales; family Streptomycetaceae; genus Streptomyces. The sequence continues at coordinate 46,825 of NZ_JAMJFL010000016.1, read as the reverse complement.
AGATCTCGTCCGCGCCCGCCTCCACCAGGTCGGACCGCGGAATGCCCCCGCACAGCACGCCGACGCAGCGCACCCCGGCGCGGCTGCCCGCCTGCATGTCCCACACCGTGTCCCCGACGAACACCGCACGCTCGGGGGGTACGCCGGCCAGTTCCAGCGCGTGCTCCACCGGCTCGGGCGCGGGTTTGCCCTGGTCGACGTCGTCCGCGCTCGCCGTCGCGGTGATGGCGTCGTCCGCGTCGATCGCCCGCCGCAGTGCACCCAGTTCCGCGCCGCCGGCGGAGGTGGCCAGCACCACCGTCCAGCCGTCCTGGTGCAGCCGCCGCAGGAGTCGCCCGGCGTCCGCCAGTGCCGGCAGGCGGTCGAAGTACTGCCCGTACAGCGCCTTGTGCGCGGCGCTCAGTTCCTCGTCGGCGTCCTTGTCCCGGTCGTCACCGAGGAGGTGGGCGATCAGGTCGTCGGAGCCGAGTCCGATCGCCCGGTGGATGGCGTGCATGGGCACCGTGTGGCCCGCCTGCCGGAAGGATTCCCACCAGGTCACCGTGTGCAGGTGGTTGGTGTCGACGAGCGTGCCGTCGACGTCGAACACGGCCGCGCGTCCCATACGCCGTCCCTTTCGCCGTTCAGAAGTTTCCGAAGTTCCTGATGTCTCCGCCGGCGCACGAGTACCACGTCAGGAGCCCGCCACGCCTGCCGGCAGGCGCCCCTCCCGGGTCCAGGCCAGCAGCTCCTCCAGCGGCCAGGTGGTGACGACCCGGTCCGCGGGCACCCCGCACTCCTCGGCCCGGGCGCAGCCGAGGACCTGCCAGTCGAGCTGGCCGGGCGCGTGGGCGTCGGTGTCGATCGAGAACAGCACCCCGGCCTCCACCGCCCGCCGCAGCAGCCGCCGGGGCGGGTCGAGCCGCTCGGGCCTGCTGTTGATCTCGACGGCGGTGCCGCTCTCCGCGCAGGCGCCGAACACCTCGTCCGCGTCGAACTGGGACTCCGGCCGCCCTCGCCCGGTGACCAGCCGCCCGGTGCAGTGCCCGAGCACGTCGGCGTGCTCATTGCGGACGGCCGCCACCATGCGGCGCGTCATCGAGCGGGCGTCCATCCGCAGCTTGGAGTGGACCGAGACCACCACCACGTCCAGCCGCTCGAGCAGCTCCGGCTCCTGGTCCAGCGAGCCGTCGTCGAGGATGTCGCACTCAATGCCGGTCAGCAGCCGGAACGGCGCCCAGGTCTCGTTCAGGGCCGCCACCACGTCCAGTTGCTCGCGCAGCCGGTCCGCCGACAGGCCGCGGGCCACCGTCAGCCGCGGGGAGTGGTCGGTCAGCACCGCCCATTCGTGCCCGAGGCCGGCCGCGGTCCGGCCCATCTCCTCGATCGGGCTGCCGCCGTCCGACCAGTCGGAGTGCAGATGGCAGTCCCCGCGCAGCAGCGCCCGCAGCCCGGTGCGGTCCGCCGCGGACGGCGCCTCGGCCTCCAGCTTCTCCAGATAGCCGGGGACCTGCCCGGCCAGCGCCTCCCGCGCCACCTGCGCCGTCTTCGGGCCGACACCGCCGAGCGCCTCCAGCGTCCCGGCGGCGGCCCGCTCCCTCAGTTCCGCCTCCGGCAGCGCCGCCAGCACGCGGGCCGCGGTGCGAAAGGCCCGTACCCGGTAGGTCGGCGCCAGGGACCGCTCCAGCAGGAAGGCGATCCGCTCCAGTGCCTCGACGGGGTCCATCGCCACCTCCGCCTCCAGGGTTCCCCAGGCGGGCGCCAGTCGCACGGCGGAGCCCTCCGTTTTGCCCGCCACCTGCCCGGGTACTGCAATGCGCGTCTTTTGCCGCCGGGGGATCCGTCCGCGGATCCGCCCGGGCGTTCGTCCGTTCGAGGAAGAGGTCCCTCATGTCGCTCCCCACCGAGTCCCCCCGCAGGGTGGCCGTGATCACCGGCGCCGACTCCGGCATCGGCCGGGCCACGGCGGTCCGTCTCGCGCAGGCCGGACTGGACGTCGGCATCACCTGGCACGGCGACCGGCGGGGCGCCGAGGAGACCGCCGAGGAGGTCCGGGCGCACGGCCGGCAGGCGGCCGTGGCGCAGATGGACCTCACCCGGCTGCCCGAGGCGGCCGACACGGTCGACGAGCTGTGCGACCGGCTCGGCCGGCTCGACGTCCTGGTCAACAACGCCGGCATCGGCACCAGCACGCCCTTTCTCGACCTGAAGCTCGACGACGTCCGCGCGGTCCTCGACGTGGACCTGGTCGGGCCCTTCCTGTGCGGGCAGAAGGCGGCCCGGCACATGATCCAGCAGGGTGACGGCGGCCGGATCGTCAACGTCACCTCCGTCCACGAGCACCAGCCGCGGGTGGGCTCGGCCCCGTACTGCGCGGCCAAGGGCGGCCTCGGTCTGCTGACCCAGGTGATGGCCCTGGAGCTGGCCGAGCACGGCATCACCGTCAACGCGGTGGCGCCCGGCGAGATCGCCACGCCGATGACCGGCCAGGAGGACACCGACCCGCACACCGAGCGGCGGCCGGGCGTGCCGCTCGGGCGGCCCGGCGACGCCCGGGAGGTCGCCGCCGTGATCGCCTTCCTCGCCGGACCGGACGCCTCGTACGTCACCGGTGCCTCCTGGAGCGTCGACGGCGGCATGCTGCGCATGGGCCCGCAGGCCGGTTCGCACCTGGGCTCCGACGACTGGCGGCGGCCGTGACCGGGGCCCCATGAGGCTGCGTACGAGTTCCTGGGAGCGGCCCGGCCTGAGCCGGGTGCGCTGCGGGCGGGGCTTCCGCTACCTCGACGCCGGCGGCGATCCGGTCACCGGCCCCGAGCAGCTCGACCGGATCCGGGCGCTCGCCATTCCGCCGGCCTGGCGGGAGGTGTGGATCTGCCCCTGGGCGAACGGCCACCTCCAGGCCGTCGGCCTCGACGACGCCGGGCGGTGCCGGTCGCTGCTGATGCGGAAGAAGCCGAGGTCGAGCAGGCGGACGGCACAGGCGGTGACCCGGTGCCGGGTCAGTCCGCGGCCCGCGAGGTCGGCGGTTCACCCGGCAGAGCGGGACGTACGGCCTGACGACCATGCTGCGCGGGACCGACCTGAACGAGGCCCTGCGCCGGCCGTCCGGGACCACGAGCACCGCCAAGGACTTCCGGACCTGGCACGCCACCGTGCCGACGGCCGTCGCGCTCGCCGTCACCACCGACGACGCCCCGTTGCTCCTCCTCCATCGACCCGCGCGTGTTCGAGCTGTTCGAGCAGGGGCGGACCGTGGCCCCGGTGCTCGCCCGGCTGGGCGAGCACCGGGACTTCGGGCGGCCTGCCACCCAGGACGCGGTCCTGGACCTGCTGACCGGGTGACCTGCGAGGTTCGCAAACGGCGGATGCGATTTACGCTCTATTGCATGACCGAAATCGCGAGCCCGTACATCTCCCATCCACGGATCATGGTGCTCGGGGTCCAGCCGGGCACGCCCCCGTTCCGCATCGTGGAGATCGACGGCATTGTGGTCGGGGAGGCGAAAGCCGTCACCGACGTCCTGTCCACCGCCGCCGCGTTCGGCATCACCGTCCATGATCTGGACGACCCGGACGTGGTGCGCTGGGTGGGCGGCGACAAGTTCACCTGGACCCGGCACTAGCCGTTCAGCCGACCGTCCACTTCTGGTTGGCGGCGCCGGTGCAGGACCAGATCTGCAGCCGGGTGCCGTTGGCCGAGTTGTTGCCGGTCACGTCCAGGCACTTGTTCGCCTGCGGGTTGACGATGTCGCGTGCCGCGGTGACCGTCCACCGCTGGGCGGCGGTGCCGTTGCAGTCCCACAGCTGTACGGGGGTGCCGTCGGCGGTGTTCCCGCCGCTGACGTCCAGGCACTTGCCGAGCGCCCGGATCGTGCCGTCCGCGCCGACCGCCCACCGCTGGGCGGCGGTGCCGTTGCAGTCATAGAGCTGTACGGGGGTGCCGTTGGCGTTGTTCGCGCCGGCGACGTCGACGCACTTGCCGGCCAGGCCCCTGATCGCGCCGCCCGCGGGAGTGTCGGCCGTGGTGACGGTGACGTGGTCGACCACCATCTGCTGGGGGAAGACGGTGGAGCCGTCCGGGTCGCCGGGCCAGTAGCCGCCCACCGCGAGGTTGAGGATCAGGAAGAACGGCTTGTTGAAGACCCAGCTGCGGCCGCCCAGGTCGGCCGGGGTGCGCCGCTGGTAGACGTTGCCGTCCACGGACCAGGTGATCGAGTCGGGCGCCCAGTCGATGGCGAAGGTGTGGAAGGCGTCGGCGAAGGCCTGCCCGCCCGGGAGGGTGTAGCCCGCGCCGATGCCGCCCGCGCCGGAGTAGCCGGGGCCGTGGATCGTGCCGTGCACCGTGGAGGGCTCGAAGCCGACGTTCTCCATGATGTCGATCTCGCCCGAGTCGGGCCAGTTCACCGGGGTGCCGAGCATCCAGAACGCGGGCCACATGCCCTGCCCGCGCGGCACCTTGATGCGCGCCTCGATGTGCCCGTACTGCGCGGTGAACTTCCCGGCGGTGTTCAGCCGGGCGGAGGTGTACTGGCAGGTCCCGTACCAGCACTGATAGTTGGCGGGGTTCTCGCGCCGGGCCGTGATGACCAGATGGCCCTGGCCGTCGAGGGCGGCGTTGCGGTTGCCGGCCGTGTAGTACTGCCGCTCGTGGTTGTTGACGTTGTCGCCGGTCTCGGTCTGCCACTTCGAGGAGTCGACCGCCGATCCGGCGGGCCCGTCGAAGGTGTCGGAGAACGTCACCGCGGCGACGCCGGCGTCCGCGTCGGTGTCGGCCCGGGCGGGGCCGGCCGCGGCGGTCGCGACCAGCACGGCCGACAGCGCGGCCAGCAGCCAGGCGCGCGGGCCGCGGAATCTGCGGGAAGAGGGCACGACTCTCCCTTCTGCCGGCGCCCCGGGGGATGCGGGGGCCGGACCGAGGTGGGGGGTGAAGGTGTGCCTCTTGATTTAAGGCGTGAGGTAACGATGCGTCAATACTCTGGTACGGACCAGGACTCGGCGGCTATCGGGGGTGCACCGCCCGTCCCATCCGCCGGCCCAGCAACAGGTAGCCGATGAGCGCGCCCGTGGTGTTCAGGATGACGTCGTCGATGTCGAAGGCGCGGCCGGTGATCATGGCGCCCTGGGCGAACTCGACCAGGAGCATCACCGTCGCGGTGAGCAGCAGTACCCGGATCACACCGCGGGTCTTCGGTGCGAGAACCGGGGCGAGCACTCCGAAGGGAATGCCCAGGAGCAGGTTGCCGCCGATCTGCTTGAAGGCGTCACGCAGTTCGGGCTGGTCCAGATAGGCCCTGAGCGACCGGCCCGGACGCAGGTTGGTGTGCGTCAGGGACTCCGAGGCGGGGGACGGCTCGAGAGTCAGCTTGGCGAGCACCACCGCGAAGGCCACCATGAGGGTGAACGCGCACAGCACCGCCAGCAACCGGCCCAGGAAGCGCAGCGGATGGGTGGAGCGGGGTGCCTTCTCGGGCTCGGTCACCGGCGGGGTTTTGCGCGGGCGCGGTCGGAACACCCCCGAGCGGGAAAGAAAGGCTGCACGGGCCACGCGGTCCTCCAGTCTTCAAATTCCCTCTGACGCAAGGCGGTTACCCGCTGGATCGCCGAGGATGCCGCCGGTCTTCCGCGAACTCGCGGTCGGTGGTGGCCCGCCCGAGCCGGCTCGTGGCACCGGCCCGGGCGGGCCCGCTTGGTCGCCGTGCTCGCGGCCGCGTCCGGAGTCATCCGGCCGGTGCGTGCCGCTGTGCCCGGCGTGCTCGTTCCGTACGGGTCCTGGCCGCCCGGTCACGCGGGCCCGAAGACGACCTTCACCTCCTTGAAGCCGAGCGAGCGCAGCAGGCCCTTGAGCATGCCCGTGGTGTTGCCCTCGGCACGCCGGGTCAGCTCGCTCTCCTTCGCGGCGTCACCGATGTGCTTCGCGGCGAGCTTCTGCACCGCCTGTTCGCTGTTGGGGTTGTCCGAGAACGCGTCACCGATCCGGTCGAGCAGCCCGCGCTGCTTGGAGACGGCGTAGGAGCGGTCGGGGTCGAGGGCGGGCTCGCCGAGTTTCGCGTGCGGCAGCCGGAGCGTGGCGGACGTCCGGTCCTTGTTGACCTTGACGTCGTTGTCGCCGACCTTGCCGAGGTCGACATAGGCGTCCACGCTGCCCGCCCCGACGTACAGCGTGCGCGAGCCGCGGATCGCGTCGGGCAGGTACTTGGCGTCCTTCTCCAGGTCCACCACGACCTGGAAGTTGCCCGAGGCGGCGTCGTAACGGCTGATGTCCTGGATGGACTCCAGCAGCGCGGGACCCGATCGGTCATGGGTCTCGGTGCCGAAGAGGTCCTTCAGGCCCGGGAGCACGGTCAGCCCGATCCCGGCGAACAGCACGGCCAGCACCAGCACAACGGCGCTCACGGCCTTCGCCCAGCCGGGCATGCGCCTGGGGAGGCGTCTGATGGGAGTCGTCATGGTGACGGCCCTCCTTCCTACTGTTCGAATGCCCCCCAAAAGCCGAGCGAGACACGGGGCCTGTCCGGTCCGTGCCGCTGACCGAGGCGGGCGGGGGCGCACGGGCGTGAAGCCGCTCAGTAGCATGAGCCCCGCCAGTCGGAATGATCATGCGAGGAGCCGTTCGTGCGAGACATCGCGGTGTTCAGCGGTAGCGCCCACCCCGACCTGGCGGCGGAGGTCTGCGCGCATCTGGGCGTGCCGCTCAGCCCCACCCGGGTCAGCCGGTTCGCCAACGACTGCCTGGAGGTGCAGCTCCAGGCCAACTGCCGGGAGCGGGACGTCTTCCTCGTCCAGCCGCTGGTCGCCCCGGTGCAGGAACACCTCGTGGAGCTGCTGCTGATGTGCGACGCCGCCCGCGGGGCGTCCGCCGGCCGGATCACCGTCGTCATGCCGCACTACTCCTACGCCCGCTCCGACAAGAAGGACGCGCCCCGGATCTCGCTCGGTGGGCGTCTGGTCGCCGACCTGATGGTCGCGGCCGGGGCGGGCCGGGTGCTCGCCATGACGCTGCACTCGCCCCAGGTGCACGGCTTCTTCTCGGTGCCGGTGGACCACCTGCACGCGCTGCGTGAACTGGCCGCCCATTTCCGCCACTACGACCTGTCCCGCACGACGGTCGTCTCGCCCGACCTCGGCAACGCCAAGGAGGCCGCCGCGTTCGCCCGGATGCTCGGCGCCCAGGTCGCCGCCGGCGCCAAGCAGCGCTTCGCGGACGACCGCGTCAGCATCAACTCCGTCATCGGTGACGTCGCCGGCCGCGATGTCATCGTGCTGGACGACGAGATCGCCAAGGGCAGCACCGTCCTCGAACTCCTGGACCGGCTCCGGGAGCTGGGACCGCGGTCCATCCGGGTGGCCTGCACCCACGGCCTGTTCACGTCCGGCGCCCTCAAGCGGATCGGTGAGCAGCCCGACGTACTGGAGATCGTGTGCACCAACACCGTGCCGGTGCCGGACGAGGAGCGCACCGACAAGCTGCAGGTGCTCACCGTCGCCCCGCAACTCGCCGAGGCCGTACGGCGCATTCACAACGGTGAGTCCGTCAGCGCCCTGTTCGACGCGCCGCGCAGCGAATAGACAGGAGGCAGCCGGGTATCGCCCGGCCTCACTCACGTGACGAGGAGGCCCCGCAGTGGCCAAGTCGAAGTTCCAACGGACCAAGCCGCACGTGAACATCGGCACCATCGGCCATATCGACCACGGCAAGACCACGCTCACGGCAGCCATCACCAAGGTGCTGCACGACCGGTACCCCGACCTGAACCCGTACACGCCGTTCGACCAGATCGACAAGGCGCCCGAGGAGCGGCAGCGCGGCATCACCATCTCGATCGCCCATGTCGAGTACCAGACGGAACGTCGGCACTACGCCCACGTCGACTGTCCCGGACACGCCGACTACATCAAGAACATGATCACCGGCGCGGCTCAGATGGACGGCGCGATCCTGGTCGTCGCGGCGACCGACGGGCCGATGCCGCAGACCAAGGAGCATGTGCTGCTGGCCCGGCAGGTGGGCGTCCCCTACGTCGTCGTCGCGCTGAACAAGACGGACCTGGTGGACGACGAGGAGATCCTGGAACTCGTCGAGCTGGAGGTGCGCGAGCTGCTCACCGCCTACGACTTCCCGGGCGACGAGGTGCCGGTGGTCAAGGTCTCCGCCCTGCGGGCGCTGGAGGGCGACGAGCAGTGGGCCCAGTCGGTGCTCGACCTGCTCGACGCGGTCGACTCGGCGGTGCCGGAACCGCGGCGGGACGTGGACAAGCCGTTCCTGATGCCGGTCGAGGACGTGTTCACCATCACCGGCCGGGGCACCGTCGTCACCGGCCGCATCGAGCGCGGCACGCTGCGCGTCAACAGCGAGGTCGAGATCATCGGCATCCACGAGCAGAAGACGAGGACGACGGTCACCGGCATCGAGATGTTCCGCAAGCTCCTCGACGAGGGCCGGGCCGGGGAGAACGTCGGCCTGCTGCTGCGCGGCGTCAAACGGGAGGACGTCGAGCGCGGGCAGGTCGTCATCAGGCCCGGATCGGTCATGCCGCACACCGCGTTCGAGGCGCGGGCGTACATCCTGTCCAAGGACGAGGGCGGTCGGCACACGCCGTTCTTCGACAACTACCGCCCGCAGTTCTACTTCCGCACCACCGACGTCACGGGCGTGGTGACCCTGCCCAAGGGCACCGAGATGGTGATGCCGGGCGACAACACCACCATGTACGTGCAGTTGATCCAGCCGGTTGCGATGGAGGAGGGACTGAAGTTCGCGATCCGCGAGGGCGGGCGGACCGTCGGCGCCGGACAGGTCACCAGGATCGTGACGTAGCCGGCCGCCAGCGTCACACCGAGCCGGACGCGGCCTCGGGCCGGCCCAGGGCCGCGTCCAGCGTCGGATGCGGAGGCAGCAGCCTGGACAGCCCGGTCAGCCGCAGCATGCGCAGGGTCAGCGGATGGACGCAGACCAGGAAGAGCTGTCCGCCGTGGTCGAGGACGCGGCGACGCGCCCGGTACAGCAGCCGCAGCCCTGAACAGTCGAAGAACTCCACGGGCCGCAGGTCGATCACGATCCGCGGGTGCGGGAGGGCCGTCAACCGGTCCAGCCAAGGGAGGAGTTCGACCGCCGCGGCGATGTCGATCTCGCCGTGGAACTCCAGGACCGTGTGCCCCCGGTCCTGGCGGACGCGCAAGTGGCGGGTGAGCGGCGCAGGCTCCTGCTGCACGACGACATCGCCTCCAACTTGCGGCCAGGGCGGCGGGGTTGTGGGGGGACCGAAAACGTTCCCCGCACTGCAAGTTACCCTCGATGGCGTGCATTTGAGCATGTTCGATTGACATATGTCTTCGAATTGCGCGCCGGAGTACGCCGGGTGGCACGCACGATGGCCGAGACCGCACCGCCTGACCGAAGGCCGTTGGTTCACGGACCTCGGTCAGGCGGTGCGGGAGACATGCGCGGGCCGGGTCACTCGCCCAGCAGGACCAGCTTTCCGGTGGTCCGGCCGGTGTCACCGAGCCGGTGCGCCTCGGCGGCGTCGGCCAGCGGGAAGGTCCCGGCGATCGTGGCCCGCAAGGCGCCCTGCTCGACCAGGTCCGCGACGGCCCGCATCCCGGAGTGCGAGGCGTCCACGAGCATCCGCAGCGCGCGCACGCCCAGCCGCTCGGCCTCCTGGTACAGCTCGTCCGAGCCGACCGGCAGGATCGACACCAGCAGCCCGCCCGGGCGCAGCACCCGCAGCGAGCGCAGGCTGTAGTCGTCGCCGATGGTGTCCAGGACGACATCGACGTCCCGCACGGCCTCGGCGAAGTCCGTCGACCGGTAGTCGATCAGCTCGTCCGCGCCGAGCTCGCGCAGGAAGTCGTGCTTGCCCTCGCTCGCCGTGCCGATGACGTACGCGCCGCGCGCCTTGGCGATCTGCACGGCCACGTGACCGACCCCGCCGGCCGCCGCGTGGATCAGCACCCGCTGCCCGGCCTGGAGGTCGGCCGTCTCGGCCAGCGCCTGCCAGGCGGTCAGCGAGACCAGCGGCAGCGCGCCCGCCTGGACATGGTCGATGACGGCGGGCTTCAGGGCGAAGGCGCGGGCCGGACCGGTGACGAGCTCGGCGTGCGAGCCATGCCCGAAGGGGTAGGGCAGCATGCCGAAGACCTCGTCGCCGGGCTGGAAGCGGGCGACGCCGATGCCGACCTCCTCGACCACCCCGGAGACGTCCCAGCCGAGGACGAAGGGCGGCCGGCCCAGAAAGCCGCCGTGCTGGCGGTGCTTCCAGTCGGTGGGGTTGATCCCGGCAGCCCGCATCCGGACCAGGATCTCGTTGGGGCGCGGCGAGGGCCGCGGCAGCTCGACTTCCTTGAGGACCTCGGGACCGCCGAGGACGTCCTGGCCGATGGCGCGCATGGAGTTCACAGTGCTCATGGTCGTCCAGCCTGGCGGATGTCACCCGTCCGGAAAATGGCAAGATTGCCAATGTCCGCTACGATCGTGCCATGCAGCGAGCGCGAGTGGAACGGGTCGTCGTCCTGGCACTGGAGGGGGTCTACCCCTTCGAGCTGGGCATCCCGGCCCGGATCCTGGGCGCCGCGGACGGCCGGTACGAGGTGCTGACGTGCAGCGTCGACGGCCGGCCGGTGCGCACCAACGCCGACTTCACCATCGGCGTCGCCCACGGCCCCGAGATCCTGGCCACCGCCGACACCGTGGTGATCGCCGCGATCGAGCCGGCGCACATCCCCGGTGAGCTTCCGGACGAGATCGCCGCCGCCCTGGCGCTGATCCGCCCCGAGGCGCGCGTGGTCTCCATCTGCACCGGTGCCTTCGTGCTCGCCGAGGCCGGACTGCTCGACGGCCGCAAAGCCACCACCCACTGGCAGGTGGCCGACTACTTCAGCCGCAGGTTCCCGCAGGTCGACGTCGACCCCGATGTGCTGTTCGTCGACGACGGCCGCATGCTCACCTCCGCCGGTGCCGCCTCCGGCGTCGACGTATGTCTGCATCTGGTCCGCAAGGACCACGGCAGCGAGCTGGCCAACCGGGTCGCCCGCCGCTGCGTCGTGCCGCCCTTCCGGGACGGCGGCCAGGCCCAGTACATCGAGCAGCCGGTCCCCGACCAGGGCGCTGCCGGCACCGCGGCCACCCGCGCCTGGGCCCTGGAGCGGCTCGGCGAGCCGCTGACACTGGCCGACCTGGCCGCCCACGCCCGGATGAGCCGGCGCACCTTCGCCCGCCGCTTCAACGAGGAGGTGGGTCTGAGCCCCGGCCGCTGGCTGATCCAGCAGCGGGTCGCCCGGGCCCGGCATCTGCTGGAGGCCAGCGATCTGCCGGTGGACCACATCGCCGGCGAGGTCGGCTTCGCCACGGGTGCCTCCCTGCGCCAGCATCTGCACGCGGCGATCGGCGTCTCCCCCCAGGCCTACCGCCGGACCTTCCAGGAATCGCGCCGGGTCTGAACGTTCCCGGCCGCGGCCGCGTCGGAGGAGCGACGGACAACCTGCAGGGGGTGGATGTGCGCACACGGCTGATGGCGGTGGCGTTCGTGGTGGCCGTGACCGCGGTGGGCTGCGGCGACGACGGGGAGGGCGTGGTGGTCGAGGGTTCGGCCCCGGCCACGCCGTACGGAGGACCGCTGCACGTACCCGTACGGCAGCTCGACGAGGACAGCCCGCGGGCGACCCGGATCGGATCCGGCGCCGCGGGCCGCGCCCTGGAGTGCGACGGCGAGATCCACTCGGGCGGCGGCAGCGACCCGTGGAGCGAGGGGGACGGGGGCGCCACTCCGGAGGAGGGCCTCGAGGTCCACTTCGACATCGAGCAGCCCGACGTGCCCCGCACCGGCTACCGCGAGGAGCGCCGGGAGGACGGCCGGGTGCTGTACTCCCTCGATGTCGGGGGCCGCACCAAGGTCGCCGTGATCGTCGCCGAGGACCGGAAGAACCGGCCCGGCTGGGGCCCGGAGACCAGCGCTTCCTGCGACCCGGCCGAACTGCCGGAGAGCTTCACCACCGCGCAGGGGTACGAGATCTGGACCGACCGGCACGGGCGGCGCGTGCCGACCACCACGGCGCACAGCAATCCGGGTCCCGAGCACTGCGACTGGCAGCGGGCCCACTTCCTGTCGACGGGCCGGGGCGAGGACGCGAGGCTGTACGCCCGCGACCCCGCGAAGGTGCTGCCCCCGGGCGCCCTCACCTCCCGCTACGACGGCGATGCCCGCCTGCCCGCCGACGCCCGCGACACCGGATACCGGTACCAGGGCTGGGAGTTGTGGCTGACGGACGACGACCCGTCCGCGGCGTACGTCCGCACCCCCGACGGGGTCGAGCGGTGGCCCGGGGTGAAGGACGGCTTCGGCTGCGCCTGAGGACCGGGGCCAGGCCCGGACCCAGTCGTGATCACCGTGCCTGCCTAGGCCCCTTCGGCCGCGTACACTCGCGCGCCCCCCACATAGGTCCGTGCCACGCGGGTCTCCGCGATCTCCTCCGGTGGTCCGGCGAACGGATCGCGGTCCAGGACCACGAGATCCGCCAGCGCCCCCGCCCGCACCGCCCCGGTGTCGTCGAGATGGTTCACGTACGCCGATCCGGCCGTGTAGACGGTCAACGCCTCGGCGAGAGCGATGCGTTCGCCGGGCAGGAACACCGGCCCCGTGCCGCCGGGCACCACCCGGTTCACCGCCACATGGATGCCCTCCAGCGGGTCGGGGCTGCTGACCGGCCAGTCGCTGCCCGCCGCGAGCCGGGCTCCGGAGCGCAGCAGCGCGCCGAACGGGTACTGCCATCCGGCCCGTTCGGGCCCGAGGAAGGGAAGGGTCAGCTCGTCCATCTGCGGTTCGTGCGCCGCCCACAGCGGCTGGATGTTCGCCGTGGCCCCGAGCGCCGCGAACCGCGGCACGTCATCGGGGTGCACGACCTGGAGATGGGCCAGGTGCGGCCGGGTGTCGCTCGGCCCGTTCGCCCCGCGTGCCGCCTCGATCGCGTCCAGGGCGTCGCGTACCGCCCGGTCGCCCAGCGCGTGGAAGTGGCACTGGAAACCGAGCGCGTCCAACTCGGTCACGAACTTCGGCAGTTGTCCTGGGTCCAGGAAGCTGGTGCCCCGGTTGGCGGTGGCGCAGCCGCACCGGTCCAGGTACGGGTCGAGCAGGGCCGCGGTGCCGTTCTCGGCGACCCCGTCCAGCATCAGCTTCACGGTGCCGGCCCGGAACCGGCCGTGGCTCAACGCCTCGCGCCGCTCGACGAGTTCGGGGATCTGCTCGGCGCCGCGTCCGCGGTCCCACCACAGCGCGCCGACGACGCGCGCGGTCAGTGAGCCGTCGCGGGCGGCCGCCAGATACGCCCCGGCCGGGTCGTCCATGCCGAGGAAGTCCCCGACGAGCGCGTCCTGCCAGGCGGTGATGCCGAGGGAGTGCAGATGGCGCTGGGCGTGCAGCAGCGCGGCCAGCCGGTCCCCGGGCGTGGCGGCAGGGGTGAGCCGGCCGACCAGGTGCATCGCCCCCTCCTGGAGCGTCCCGCTGGGCGCCCCGGAGGCGTCCCGCTCGATCCGCCCGTCGGCCGGGTCGGGGGTGTCGCGGGTGACCCCGGCGAGTTCCAGGGCGCGGCTGTTGACCCACGCCCCGTGGTGGTCGCGGTTGGGCAGGTACACCGGCCGGTCGGGCACCACCGCGTCCAGCAGCTCCTTGGCCGGCGTACCGCCCTCGAACGCCTCCATGGACCAGCCGCCACCGGTGATCCACTCCCGCTCGGGGTGCGCGTCGGCGTACGCGCGGACGGCGGCGACCGACTCGGCCGCGGTCTTCGCCCCGGTCAGATCGCACTGGGTGAGTTCGAGGCCCGCCGGTACCGGATGGACGTGCGCGTCCTGGAAGCCGGGCAGCAGCAGCCGTCCGGCCAGCTCCACCACCTCGGTGCGCGGCCCGGCGAGCTCCCGGACCTCGTCCCCTCCTACGGCGGTGACGCGGTCGCCGGTGACGGCCACGGCGGTGGCGGTGCGGCCCTCGGGGGTGAGGACGGGGCCGCCGGTGAAGAGCAGGTCTGCGTGCATGTGGGGTTCCTTGCGACTAGAAGGGTGAAGGCGCCGCCTCAGAGGGCGCGGGGAACTGCGCGACCGGCCACGACGGCGCCGCGCAGGAGGGACGGCCTATCGCGGCACTTTCAGCGGTGCGCCCGGCAGGGCGTCCGCGTCGGTGCCCCGACCGGTGCGGAAGTACGGCGATCTGCGCACGAACCGGGCCCACGCGGCGGCCAGGAGGCCGGAGGCGATCATCGCCAGGGGAGTGGCCAGCAGGAACCAGCCGTTGTCCGCGCTGACTTCGAAATGGTCGGCGGAGGTGTAGAAGGACCAGCCGAGGTAGCCGCCGAGCCCGAGCAGGGTCAGGGCGCTCAGCGTGGGCAGCACCACCGCCCGCACGCCCTGCCGCCAGTCCTCGCGCAGCAGGGCACGGAACCGGACGGCGGCGGCGAGCGCGGTGAGCGCGTAGGACAGGGCGACCACGATGCCGATGGCGCTCACCGTCGCCATGATCATGTCCGCCAGGCGCGGAATGACCAGGGCCAGCGTCGCGACCGCCGCCGCGAGCGCGCCGACCAGCAGCGTCCCGGCCGCCGGAGTCCCGTACCGGGGGCTGACCTTGGACCACACCGGGCCGAGCGTACGGTCCCGGCTCATCGCGAACATCCCCCGGGCCGCCGGAATCACCCCGGCCTGCAGCGAGGCGACCGCCGAGAACATCAGCGCCACCAGGGGCAGCGCCGCCAGCGGCTGGGAGGCCAGCCGGTCACCGAAGAACGCCAGGCCCTCGGCGCCGTGACCGGCCAACTCCTCCGGGGACAGCACCCGTTGGAAGGCGACCGAGCCGAGCAGGAAGAGCGCCAGCATGGTGAACAGGGTGGTGAAGCCGGCTCTGGACGCGTCGCGGGGGTCGCGCACCTCCTCGGTGACGGTGAACGCCGCCTCGAAGCCCCAGTAGCAGAACACCGACAGCAGCAGGCCCTGGGCGAGTGCCGTGGGCGACGGGATCGCGAACGGGTCGAACCAGCTCAGGCTGAACGCGTGCGGTCCGGTGACGATGCCGTAGCCGCAGAAGCCCAGCAGGACGGCGTACTCGAAGACGAGCAGCCAGCCCTGGAGGCGGGCCGCCTTGCGGACGCCGGTCACCGCCGTCAGGGTGACCGCGACCAGCACGACGATGCCCACCGCGGTCGTCTGAGCGGTCGAGCCCGGGTCCAGGTCCAGGCCGCCCAGCCGGTGCACGCCCGCGTCCCCGGCGAGCTGGATCATCGCCGAGCCGGTGACCGCGGTGGTGTACGCGAGGAAGGCCACCGTCGCCACGATGCTCACCCAGCCGACCATGAAACCCAGCCAGGGATTGAGTGAACGGCCCACCCAGACATAGCCGTTGCCCGCGTTCGGCTCGACGCGGTTGAGCCGGGAGTAGGCCCCCGCGATGCCGAGCACCGGCAGGAACGCCAGCAGCATGATCGCCGGCAGATGCAGTCCCACCACCCCGGCCGTGACCCCGAGGCCGATGCCGATGCTGGTGGTGGCCGCCGTGCTCGACGCGGCGATGGCGACGCCGTCGAGGACGCCCAGGGACTTGCGCAGCGCGGGTGGGCCCACGGCTGGAGGAGTGACGGTCATGGTGGCTCCGCTCGCACCAGGGGGCCCGACAGGCCCCGGTGACCGCACATGAAACTGGCCGTCGGCTTCACAGGTCAACGGTGTTGTCGTAAGGTGCGCCCACCTGGACAACGGAGGCAACCATGAGCGACCGTGTCGTCCCGGCCGCCGACCGGCGGCGCCGCCGCCCCACCAAGCAGGGCGTCGTGCTGTCCGAGGAGCTGATCGTCGCCACCGCGCTGCGGCTGATCGAGGAGCACGGCGCCGAGGCGCTGTCCGTCCGCCGCCTCGGCCGCGCCCTGGGCGCCGACCCCAGCTCCCTGTACCGCTACTTCCGGCACACCGACGACCTGATGCTCGCCATCGCCGACGAGTTGATCGGCCGCACCCTGCGGACCTGGCGGCCGACCGGCGACTGGCGGGCCGACCTGCGTGACCTGGGCCTGCGCATGCACGCGGGGGCGCTCGCCCACCCCCGGGCCGCGGTGCTCAGCGCCTACCGGGTGACCGGGCGGGTGCACGAGATCCAGGCCGTGGAGACCATCCTCGGCCTGGTGCGCGACGCCGGGTTCCCCGACTCCGAGGCGGTGCGCGTCTACCACGCCTTCGTCGACCAGGCCCTCGCCTTCGGCGCCCTGGACTCGGCGAGCACAGCCTTGCCGAAGGCCGCCCGGGACGCCGAGAGCGCCGTGTGGGAAGCCACGTACGCCCGGCTGCCCGCGGGCACCCATCCACACATCGCCGCGACCGCCCGCCATCTCGTCGCCGACATGCGGCGCAGCTCCTATCCGGCCGCCCTGGATCTGCTGCTCGACGCGGCGGCGGCCCGGCTCGCGGAAATCCAGGGACGTACGTGATCACCCGCTGCCACACTTGCTCCCCACCGACCGACGTCCCGCCAGGAGGCTGTTCCCGATGACCCCGCCGCCCGCACGGCCCGCGAAGCAGCGCAAGCTCGACACCCTGCACCGCCTGGAGCACGACGAGGACCTGTGGGTCGCCACCGCCGGCACCGACGGGGGAGCGCCCTACCTCGTGCCGCTGTCCTTCCTCTGGGACGGTGAGACGTTGCTCCTCGCGACGCCCGCCGCCAGTCCCACCGGCCGGAACCTCCGAGCCACCGGCACCGTGCGGATCGGCCTCGGGCCCACCCGGGACGTGGTGATGGTCGACGGCACCGTCGAGGCGCTCACGCCGGACGGACTCAGGGCGGGGGAGGGGGACCGGTTCGCTGCCAGGACCGGCTTCGATCCGCGCGAACTCACCACCGAGTACCTGTACTTCCGGGTGCGGCCGCGGCGTGTGCAGGCCTGGCGCGAGGCGAACGAGCTCGCCGGACGGGAGTTGATGCGCGACGGGGAGTGGCTGATCGCGGACTGATTTGCGCGGGCGGGGATATCCGAACGGGTAAGGGCGGCGGGGCAGTTCGGCTCCGCTCCCGCAACCGTACGGAGGAGACATGGCACTGGTGAAAGCGGGGGTCTTGGTGCTCGACTGCGCCGAGCCCGAGAAACTCGCGGTGTTCTACAAGGAGTTCCTGGAGGCCGAGCAGACCGAGGCGAACGCCAACCGGGTGGAGATCAAGGGCGCGGACGGCACCCGGCTCGCCTTCCGCCGCGACGTGAACGCGACCCCGCCGAGCTGGCCCCGCCCGGAGAACTCCCTCCAGACGCATCTGGACTTCGTGGTGGAGGACCTGGACGAGGCCGAGCGCAGGGTGATCGGCCTGGGCGGGCGCCCGCTGGAGACCAAGGACGCCTCGGGCCCCTTCGAGGAACGCGGATACGCCGACCCGGCCGGTCACTCCTTCACCCTGCGCCTTGTGACACCGACGGCGCCGAAACAGGGTTAGGGGTTGTTGCCGTCCTTGTTGACCTCGGACGGCCACACTCCGGTGGTCCGTTCGACGGCCTTCGCCCCGGTGCGGTTCAGGGCGCTGCGGACCACCGCGAAGATGGCGCCCTGGAGGGCGGAGGCGAGCAGGATCTCGCCCCAGCCGCGCTCCCGGTCCAGGGCGTCGGGGGCGTCGTCCTCGTTCCGGATCGCCTTCCACGTCTTCTGGAAGGCGATGCCCGCCAGCGCGCCGCCCGCCCAGCCGATCGCGAAGCCGAGGGGTTTGTAGGCGAGGGGAAGCTTCAGCTTCTGTTCCTTCTTCTTGGCCACGTCTGTCTCCTAAGGGGTCGGGTCCGACACCTGCTCGGCCGCGGGCACCGGCCCGGGCGGGGCGCCGGTGCCGAAGGGCCGGCCGCCCAGCCTCTCCCGGTCGTGCGGGGCGCGCCAGCCGGACAGGTCCGGGCCGAGCGGCACGATGCCGGTCGGATTGATGCCGGTGTGCACCTGGTGGTAGTGCCGTTTGATGTGGTCGAAGTCGACGGTGTCACCGAACCCGGGCGTCTGGTAGAGATCGCGGGCGTACGCCCACAGCACCGGGTTCTCCGCCAGCTTCCACAGGTTGCACTTGAAGTGACCGTGATAGACGGCGTCGAAACGCACCAGTGTGGTGAACAGCCTGATGTCCGCCTCGGTGATCGTGTCGCCGACCAGGTACCGCTGCCCCTCCAGCCGCCGGGACAGCAGCTCCAGCCGCCGGAACACTCCCGCGCAGGCCGCCTCGTACTCCTTCTGGTCCGTGGCGAACCCGGCCGCGTACACGCCGTTGTTGACGTCCCTGTAGACCTCCGCCATGACCGTGTCGATCTCGTCCCGCGACTCCCGCGGGTACAGGTCCGGCGCCCCGTCCCGGTGCAGGGCCGTCCACTCGGTGGCGAAGTCCAGGGTGATGCGCTGGTAGTCGTTGGTGACCAGCTGCCCGCTCGGCACGTCCACGAGCGCGGGCACGCTCACCCCGCCGGGGGCGTCCTTCTCGCGTGCGTCGTAGGCCTCGGCGAGGAAGCGGATGCCGAGCACCGGATCCCGGTCGTCCGGGTCGAGGGTGAAGCGCCAGCTGCGGTCGTCCTGGATGGGGTCGGTGACGGCCATCGACAGGGCGTCCTCCAGGCCCAGCAGGCGCCGGGAGATCACCGCCCGGCTCGCCCACGGGCAGGCCCGGCTGACGACCAGCCGGTAGCGGCCCGCCTCCACCGGCCAGCCGTCCCGGCCGTCGGCGGTGATCCGGTCGGTGAAGTGGCCCGCGGACCGTTTGAACGACTTGTGGCCGTAGGCGGCGTTGCCGTCGTGGGGCATCAGCCCCTCCTCTCCTGTCGGACCTCCACCGGGTCCCCCGATTTCGCCCGACGGCACCGTGTGATCAGCCCTGCGCCGGGCATTCGCCGAAAAATGAGTAGCACGACGACACAAGCGGACAGCAGGACGCGGATCACCGTGCTGGTGGCGCTCGCGGCCAATCTCGTCATCGCCGTGGCCAAGGCGGTGGGCGGGCTGGCCGCGCACTCACCGGCCCTGCTGTCGGAAGCGGCGCACTCGGTCGCCGACAGCGTGAACGAGGTCTTCCTCCTCGCCGCGCTGCGCCGCAGCCGCCGTCCCGCGGACCGCCGGCACCCGTTCGGCTACGGCAAGGAACGCTTCTTCTGGTCGCTGCTCGCCGCCGTCGGGATCTTCGTCATGGGCGGCTGCTTCTCCTTCTACCAGGGCGTGGAGGCCCTCAGGAACGGCGCCGAGGAGGAGCTGGAGGGCTATGTGGCCGGTCTGGTCGTGCTCGCCTTCGCCCTGCTGGCCGAGGGCACCTCGCTGGCCCGGGCCCTGTACCAGGTGCACCGGCAGGGCGGTCTCGGCGACGGCGGGCTGCGCGACCCGGCGCTGCGTACGGTCGTCGCGGAGGACGGCACCGCGGTGCTCGGCGTGACCCTCGCCCTGGTGGGCATGGCCCTGCACATGGTCACCGGCCAGGTGGTCTACGAGGCGGCCGCCTCCCTCGCCATCGGCGCCCTGCTGGTCTACGTCGCCTACCGGCTGGGCCGCGAGGCGCGTGACCAGCTGATCGGTGAGGCGGCCGATCCCGCTGCGGCGGACCGGATCCGGGAGCTGCTCTGCGCGCAGCCCGAGATCGACAGTGTGGAGGCGCTGTTCACCATGAAGACGGGCCTGGAGAGCGCGTTGGTGGCCGCGCGGGTCGACCTGGTGCCGGGCCTGGACAGCGAAGAGGTCGAGGAGGTCGCCGTACGGATCAAGCGGGCCGTCGGCGAGGCCGTGCCCGAGGCGGAGCAGATCTTCCTGGACATCACCGACCGGGCCGCCCAGGAGGGACGACAAAGCCCCGCCGCGACGGGGGAACGCGGCGGGGCCTGACGATCGGGTGCCCGGGGGGCGGGGGTTCATGCGTGCTGAGAAAAAAGTTTTCGTGCGAGGCCCGTCAGTCGCCCTCGACCGGCTCCAGGACGAACACCGGGATCTCCCGCTCGGTCTTCCGCTGGTAGTCGGCGTACGGCGGATACGCCGCCACGGCCCGCTCCCACCAAGCGGCCTTCTCGGCTCCGGTGACCTCACGCGCCCTCATGTCCCGCTTGTGGGGGCCGTCCTGGAGTTCCACCAGCGGTTCGGCCCGGACGTTGTGGTACCAGACGGGGTGCTGGGGCGCCCCGCCCAGGGAGGCGACCGCGGCGTACCGGCCCTCGTGCTCGACGCGCATGAGCGGGGTCTTGCGGAGCTTGCCGCTGCGGGCGCCCCGGGTGGTCAGCAGGATGACCGGCAGGCCGGTGTCCCGCAGGGTCGTGCCGCGGGTGCCGCCGGAACTCTCGTACAGCTCCACCTGCTCGCGCACCCACTGCGTCGGGCTGGGTTCGTACTCGCCGTCAAGAGGCATGGCATCGGTCCCATCGTCGTGTTCCGCGGCTGACGCTCTACCTACCCCAACACAGATGCGTGCACGTTTCATCCGTTCGCAGGGAGGCGATCCGGCCGACCTGCCCCTCGGCGCACCCGAATCTGCGGATGCCGGAACCCGTGACCTGTAAGAGGCTGACGGTCATGCACATCGACATCGACAAGGACGTCTGCATCGGCGCGGGCCAGTGCGCCCTGGCCGCGCCCGGCGTCTTCACCCAGGACGACGACGGCTACGGCATCCTGCTCCCCGGCCACGAGGCCTACTCGGACGACCCGTCGCTCGACGAGGCGGCCCGCGCCTGCCCGGTC
The DNA here is from genome assembly GCF_023544665.1 of Streptomyces sp. YS415. Lineage (GTDB taxonomy): Bacteria > Actinomycetota > Actinomycetes > Streptomycetales > Streptomycetaceae > Streptomyces. The sequence continues at coordinate 26,157 of NZ_JAMJFL010000016.1, read as the reverse complement.
GGCGCGATCACCGTGTCCGGCTGAGCCACGGCGGACCGAGGACACCCACCTCCACCCGGCTGAGCCGGTCCGGGTCGGCGATCACGGCGTGCCCGCCGAGGAGGTCCACCACGGCATTTTGGGAGCGCTCCCGAAAGCACTGCCGTCCCCTTCACCACGACCCGGGCGGCGGCGCCCGCGCGGCGGTGACGGCGCTTGCCGCGTCCTGACCTCAGCGGCACTCCAGCAGCCGCCGCGCCGCCTCGCGGGCCTCGGCCGCCGGCTGTGCGCTGCGCGTGATGCCCGCCGTCACCATGGCGCCCTCGGCCAGCAGGAACAGCGGCCCCGTCAGGTCACCGGGCAGGCCCGCGCCGGCCACGAGGGCGCCGAGGTAGTCGCGGAACGCACGCTTGTGCCTCCTGACCTGTTCGGCCACCCGGTCGGAGGTGGCGCCGAGTTCGCCGTAGGAGTTGATCCAGGCGCAGCCGCGGAAGCCGTCCTCGGCGAACCACCCCTCCAGCCAGTCGAAGACGGCGAGGACCCGCGCGGCGGGGTCCGGCTCGCGTTCCACATGGGCGGCGAGGCGACCGCGCCAGCGTCCGTCGCGGCGCTCCAGGTAGGCCTCGACCAGCTGTTCCTTCGCGGGGAAGAGCTGGTAGAGCCGCTTGAGGGAGACGCCCGAGGCGCCGCGCAGCTCGTCCATGCCCACGGACTGGATGCCCCGGCCGTAGAACAGCTCCTCCGCGGCGTCGAGGGCCCGCTCCCGGGCGGTTGCGCTGTCCATGTCCGGCCACTCCCCGTCCGACGGCTCCTTGACGCGAGAACGTGCGTTCTCCTACCGTGCCGAGCGTAGCGGAGAACGCCCGTTCTCCCGTAGTCAGGAGGCCCCGTGTCCGACCGCCCGCCCCTGCCCCCGTTCACCCGCGAGAGCGCCGCCCGCAAGGTGCGCGCCGCCGAGGACGCCTGGAACACCCGCGACCCGCACAAGGTGGCGCTCGCCTACTCCGAGGACTCCGTCTGGCGCAACCGCGACACCTTCCTCACCGGCCGCGCCCGGATCGTGGAGTTCCTCACCGCCAAGTGGGCCCGGGAACGCGCGTACGCGCTGCGCAAGGACCTGTGGGCCTTCGACGGCAACCGCATCGCGGTCCGCTTCCAGTACGAGTGCCAGGACGCCGACGGCCAGTGGTGGCGGTCCTACGGCAACGAACTCTGGGAGTTCGACGCGCACGGCCTGATGACCCGGCGCGAGGCCAGCATCAACGACCTGCGCATCGAGGAGCACGAACGCCGCATCCTCGGCCCGCGCCGCGAGGAGCCGCTGCCCGTTCAGTAGGGTTCCCGGATGACCGAACAGGCCGGCAAACCCTTCCTCTACGTCGTCGTCTGCGCCGCCGGAATCGCCGCCGGCGTCGGCGAACTCGTCCGCGCCGCGCGGCAGCGGGACTGGGAGGTCGGGGTCATCGCGACACCCGTGGCGATGAACGGCTTCTTCGACACGGCCGCCGTGGAGGCGCTCACCGGCCGCCCGATCCGCTCCGCCTGGCGCACCCCCGGCGATCCGCGCCCCTTCCCGCCGCCGGACGCGGTCGTGGTCGCGCCCGCCACCTTCAACACCGTCAACAAGTGGGCGCGGGGCCTAGCCGACACCCTCGCCGTGGCCACCCTGTGCGAGGCCCCCGGCCTGGGCGTCCCGGTCGCCGCCCTGCCCTGCGTGGCCGACGCGCTCGCCGCCCATCCCGCGTACCAGGAGAGCCTGACGCGGCTGCGCGGGATGGGCGTCCGCTTCGGGGAGCCCTACACCGGCGACCCCCGACCGGACGGCGGACGGCCGGAGTTCGGATGGGAGCGCGCCCTGGACCTCCTGGACCTGCCGTAGCCGGAGAGGCAACTTTCCGCAATTTGCAGCAAGTTGTTGCAGTCACCGTGCCGGGCTGTTTGACTCGCCTCTCCGAGCCGAGAGGAACGACGCGACCCCATGAGCACCGAGACCGACGTCCTGGTCCTGGGCGGCGCGGGCGTGGACACGATCGTCCATGTCCCCGAACTGCCCCTGCCCTACGCCGACAGCTACATGATCCGCCCCGGCATCAACAGCCGCGCGGGACAGAGCGGGGACTTCGTCGCGCTCGGCCTGTCCGCCCTGGGCCTGCGCACCCACCACCTCGACATGCTCGGCGACGACCCGGAGGGCGACCTGGTCCGCGCCCTCCACCGCGACCACGGCATCCCGCTGACCGCCGTACCGGGGCCCGCGGGCACCAAGCGCGCGGTCAACCTGGTCGGCCCCGACGGCCGACGGCTGTCCCTGTACGACGACACCCGCTCCCAGGAGGCCGACCGCTTCCCCGAGGAGACCGTGCGCGCCCTGGCCGCCGCCGCCCGGCACGCCCACGTCGTCATCACCCACCCCTGCGCCCACGCCCTGCCCCTGCTGCGGGAGTCGGGCCTGACCGTCTCCACCGACCTGCACAACTGGGACGGCGCCAACCCCTATCACGAGCCCTTCGCCCTCGCCGCCGACGTCGTCTTCCTGTCCACCACCGCCCTCGTGGACCATGAGCGCACCATGCGGGACATCGCCGCCCGCGGCCGGGCCCGGGTCGTCGTCGCCACCGCCGGAGCCGACGGCGCCCACCTGCTGACCGCCGGCAAACTCACCCACATCCCCGCTGTCCCCCCGCCGGCCCCGGTCGTCGACTCCAACGGCGCGGGCGACGCCTTCGCCTCCGGCTTCCTGCTCGGCTGGCTGAACGGCGAGGACCCCGTCCGGTGCGCCCGGTACGGAGCCGTCGCCGGGGCGTACGCCTGCACCGTGCCCGCCACCCGCGCCGACGCCATCGGCCGCACCGAACTCCTGGCCCGCGCGGCCGAGTTGGCCGGAGGCCTCGTGTGAGGCGCGAAGGTCAGACGCAGTCGACCGTCGGCCCCGCCAGCATGCCGCCGGTGTACAGCGCCTGCCCCTGCGGCATCCAGTAGCCGAGCTTGGAGACGACCGTGGAACAGGTGTCCCGCAGCGCGACCCGGACGACCACGGTGGCCGGGCGGCCCGGCTGCAGGTCGGTCAGCGCGCAGTCGAGGGCGTACCGGTTGCGGCTCGTCGAGGGGTGCCGGCCGACCAGCGGATTGACGCAGCGGGCGTCCTCCGTCGCGAGCTCCACCCCCGAGGTCTCCTCACCGATCAGCCCGAACCGCGCGCTGCCGTCCCCCCGTTCGCTGTCCCGGTGCACGGTGTACGTCAGCGTCGTCGCCGCACCGCGCCGCAGCGTCGACCGGTCCACCTCGACGCGGTGCGTCGGGGCCGCCTTGGGAGCGTCGAGCGTCAGGGTGGCCCGGACGGTGCCGGTCAGGTCCACCCCCGCGGGATCGGAACGGACCCGGACCTCGGCCTCCATGTCGTAGGTGCCGGGGCCGGGGTACTCCCGCGACCCGGGCAGCGTCCCGGAGGCGACGGTCACCCCGTTGCGCCGGGCGGTCCAGGAACCCGAGGTCAGACAGGCCGTCCGCACGGACAAACCGGCCCGCCGGCAGGTCGCGGGCGCCGAGACCGCCATCATCGCTGTCCCACTGCCCAGGCACAGGGACACCGAGGCCCGCTGCCCCTCCGGGCCGTGCAGGGACCCGGCAGGCGCGCACAGCGTGGCCGGTGCCGCCACGGGCGGTGCCGGGGGCGGGTTCGGCAGGCCCCACGCGGGTGCCACGAGGCCCAGCGGCAGCACCAGGGCCGCCCCGAGCAGAGTCCTCAGCCTGTCTAGACGCACCGCGTTCCTCCCGTACCGCCGGGACCGGCCGGCCGCCGGTCCTCTGCGCCCGAGGATGCGGGAGCGATCCGGCCCGCGAGCAGCTCCCACGCCGCACGGTCACCTGCGGGCAGCAATGCGCGGCTCGTCCGCGTCGTACGCTCCCCCTGGTACCGACCCCGAAGGCAGGAGCAGCAACGATGCAGTACGTGAAGCTCGGTTCGACGGGCCTGGACGTGTCGCGGATCTGTCTGGGCTGCATGACCTACGGGCTGCCCGACCGAGGTGTGCACGAGTGGACCCTCGACGAGAAGGCGTCCCGCCCGCTGATCCGGCAGGCGCTCGAGGCAGGCATCAACTTCTTCGACACCGCGAACGTCTACTCCGACGGCACCAGCGAGGAGATCGTCGGCCGGGCGCTCGCCGACTTCGCCCGGCGCGACGAGTACGTGCTGGCCACCAAGGTGAACGGCCGGATGCGGCCCGGCGCCAACGGCGCGGGCCTGTCCCGCAAGGTGATCATGACGGAGATCGACCACAGCCTCAGCCGCCTGGGCACCGACTACGTCGACCTGTACCAGATCCACCGCTTCGACCCGCACACCCCGGTCGAGGAGACCATGGAGGCGCTGCACGACCTGGTGAAGGCCGGCAAGGTGCGGTACATCGGGGCGAGTTCGATGTACGCCTGGCAGTTCTCCAAGATGCAGTACACGGCGCAACTGCACGGCTGGACCCGGTTCGTCTCCATGCAGAACCACTACAACCTCCTCTACCGCGAGGAGGAGCGCGAGATGCTGCCGCTCTGCGCGGACCAGGGCGTGGGTGTGCTGCCGTGGAGCCCGCTGGCCCGCGGCCGCCTCACCCGCGACTGGGGCACCGTCACCGACCGCAGCGCGGCCGACAACTTCGGTGGCCGCCTGTACCGGGAGAGCGATCGCACGATCGTCGAGGCGGTCACCCGGGTGGCGAACGACCAGGGTGTCCCCCGCGCCCAGGTGGCCCTGGCCTGGCTCCTGCACCGGGAGACGGTGGCGGCCCCGATCATCGGCGCCGCCCGGCCCGGGCACATCGAGGACGCGGTCGCCGCGGTCGAACTCACCCTGAGCCAGAAGGAGATCGAGGAACTGGAACAGCCGTACACGGCCCGCGACATCGTCGGCCACTGACGCCGTGCGGTCCATGCGGTCCGTGCGGGACGCCGGTCCCGGTTCCGCGCGGACCGTTTCCATTTCACTTCAACAGAGTGTTCAACGCCTTTATTGACGCGTATTCAATTGCTTTGCCGCGCACGCAATGCACAAAACCGCAGGAACTCTTGTTCCCTCTCGCTGACCTGTGCAAAGGTGAACCCCGCTCCCTCACCTCGCACGCTTCGAAAGAGCCGCGCCCGGAGCATACCCCTTGGTATGGACCATCTGATGCCGCATGCCCTCCGGAGGAATGCCGCGTGCACGACGCAGGCTTGCCGAATTCCCCAGGAAACGCCCGCCCTCTCGAATTGACCGACGCCCAACTGAGCGCCGAACTCAAGAAGTGGACGGGCGCGTCACCCGCGCTCCAGCCCGTGGGTGAACTCCTCGACCGGCACTGGCCGGCGGGCTTCGCCTACGCGCGGCTGTGCACCAGTACCGCGCGCGCCGCCGGCATGCTCACCACCGCGGCGTTCACGAGGCTCTTCGGGCAGACCCTGCGGCAGACCGGTCCGACCTCCGCCTGGCGCCCCCACCTCCTGGTCACCGTGCGGCGGGTCGCGGGGGAGTGGGACACCGACCAGCGGCGGGAACTGCTCCACCCCGAACTCCGCTCGGATGCGGCCGACGGCGAGCGCGTCGCGGCCCGGCTGCTGCCGCCGGCCCACCGCCGTCTGCTGTCCGGCGCCTTCCAGCGGCTGCCCCAGTCGGCCCGCTGCCTGCTGTGGCACACCGAGGTCGAGGCCGAACCCCTGGAGACACCCGCGGGGCTGCTGGGCCTGGACGCGGACGGCGCCCGCGTCGAACTCGCCCGCGCCCGCGACCGGTTGCGCGAGGAGTGCCTCCAGCTCCACCGCGAACTCGCCCCCGACCAGGAGTGCCGCCGCTACCTCCGGCTGCTCGACGTCACCTGCCGGCGGGGCGCGTTCGACGTGGACCCCGATCTCCGGGCCCATCTGGAGGGGTGCAAGCACTGCCGGGACACCGCCGACCAGCTGGCGTGCTTCCACCACGGACTCGGCCCGGCGCTGGCGGAGGCCGTGCTCGGGTGGGCAGCGCGGGAGTACGTGGAGTCCCGGGCGCGCAGCGCGGACGACGAGAGCGCGCCGGTGGCTCAGGCGGCGACCGTCATGGGCGAGGACTTCGGCACCGGGCCGGTGCCCGGGGAGCCTGCCGGGCCCGCACCCGAGGCGCCCCCGGCGGGCTCGCGGCCCGGCTGCAGCCGTCGGGCCCGCAAGGCCGCCCGCCGCGCCGTGCGCCGCCGTCATCTCACCGTGGCCGGGGCCGCCGCCGGCGCCTTGGTCGTACTCCCCTTGGTGCTCTGGTCCGCCCTGGGCCCGAAGGACGCCCCCGCCCCCACCGGCCGCGGCACCGGGCCCGCCGGCTCCGAGGGCCCCACGCCGACGACCGGGCCCTCCTGGGCCGGGGCCGACGAGGCGGCGAAGGGCCCGCTGACCGGCCGGCTGCACAACCTCGCCTCCGGGCTCTGCGTCGGCATTGTCGGCGGCACGGTGGTCAAGGGCGCCGAGACCGAACTCGCCGAGTGCTCCGCCCAGGCCGGCCAGCAGTGGGTCTACGAGACCGACGCCCGCCTGCGCAGCGCCGCCGAGCCCGATCTGTGCCTGGACTCCCGCCTCGGCTACTCGGTGCGGCTCGCGCCCTGCACGGACACCGCGGAGCTCCGCCACGACTTCACCCGCCAGGGCACCCTGGTCCCGCGCCGGAACCAGGAGCTGGCGCTCACGCCCGCCGCCACCGACGGCTCCGGCGCCCTGGTCCTCAAGACCCGCACGGACGACCCGGCCCAGCGCTGGGTGATCGACACCGCCAAGCCCGAACTGCAGCTGAAGGCCGTCAACTGGGCCGAACCCACGACCCCGGCGGCACCCACCCCGAAGCCGGCCCCCACACCCTCGAACCCCCCTAAGACGACCACCGCCCCGGCTCTGTCACCCACGCCGACGCCCACCGGCGCCTGCGCCCCGGACGCGTACCCCTGCCCGGGCGACGACGACCACAACGGCTGGGGCGGCCACGGCCACGGCGGCGGACGCCACTGAGCCTCGGGACGGCCGGACATGAGAATCCAGTTACCGGCGGTCTTCATGACCAGCCGGCCGGTCTGGTGCTGCCCGGAGTACCCGCAGAAGTAGGTGTTGGCCGTGCGCCGAGCGACACGACCGCGCCGGCGAGCGGGGCGGCCCGGCGCCCGCAGGAGGAGCTGTTCGCCATGGGCCGGGCAGACGCGGGACGCGATACGCCCGCTCAGGCCTCGTCGAGGAGGGTGATGTCCGCCCAGATCGTCTTGCCCTGCGCGGTGTGCCGGCTGCCCCAGCGCTGGGTGAGCTGGGCGACCAGCAGCAGCCCCCGGCCGCCCTCGTCCCAGGTCTTGGCCCGGCGCAGATGCGGGGCCGTGTGGCTGGAGTCGGACACCTCGCAGATCAGCGTGGCCGCGTCATGGATCAGCCGCAGCCGGATCGGCTGGGAGCCGTACCGGATGGCGTTGGTGACCAGTTCGCTCACCACCAGTTCGGCCGTGAACGACGCCTCGCTCAGCTGCCAGGAGCCGAGCTGGTCGACGACCTGCTTGCGGATCGGCGCGACCAGCGCCGGATCGGCCGGGATGTCCCAGGTGGCGACCTGGGAGGCGGGCAGGCCCCGGGTACGGGCCAGCAGCAGGGCCACGTCGTCGGCGACCCCGCCGGGCGGGAGCAGCGTGCGCAGGACCCGGTCGCAGATGTCGTCCAGCGAGTCGTCGGCGCCCGTGAACGCGTCGAGCAGGAGGGCATGACCGGCGTCGACGTCGCGTTCGGGGCTCTCCAGCAGACCGTCGGTGAAGAACCCCAGCACCGTGCCCTCGGGCAGATCCAGCTCGGCCGGCTCGAAGGGCAGCCCGCCGAGCCCCAGCGGCGGCCCCGCGGGCAGGTCGACCGCCCGGGGCGCACCGCTCGGCGGGACCAGCACCGGCGCGGGATGGCCCGCCCGGGCCAGCGTGCAGCGCCGGGACACCGGGTCGTAGACGGCGTACAGGCAGGTGGCGCCGACCTCACCGGGGCTGCCCTCGCCGCCGGCCTCCTCGGAGAGCCGTACGACCAGGTCGTCGAGGTGGGTGAGCAGTTCGTCCGGGGCCAGGTCGATGTCGGCGAGGGTGCGGACGGCGGTGCGCAGCCGGCCCATGGTGGCCGACGCCTGCACGCCCTGGCCGACGACGTCCCCGACGCACAGCGCGACCCGCATCCCGGACAGCGGGATCACGTCGAACCAGTCGCCGCCCACACCGGAGCGGGCGGCCGGGAGGTAGCGGGAGGCCGCGTCCACGGCGGGGGTGCGCGGGAGCTCCCGGGGGAGCAGGCTGCGCTGGAGGGCGAGGGCGGTCTCCCGTTCCCGGGAGTAGCGCCGGGCGTTGTCCACGCACAGGGCCGCTCGGGCCGTGATCTCCTCGGCCAGCAGCACATCGTCGGCGGTGAAGGGGTCGGGGCGCCGGAACCGGGTGAGCACCGCCACGCCGAGGGTCACCCCGCGGGCCCGGATCGGCACGGACATCATGGAGTGGATGCCGTGCTCCCTGACCCGGGCGCTGCGCTTGCGGTCCCAGGCCAGCCACGCGTCGAGATCGCCGGAGGGCACCGAGGCGACGACGGTGCGGCCCGCCTCCAGCGAGGCGGCCTGCGGGGACTCGGCCGGGTACAGCTCCAGGCGGCCCGGCTCGACCACGGCCTCCGGGCTGCCCGGGCTGATCGACCGGTGCGCGGCGCGGCGCAGTCCGACCGGCGCGGTGATCGGGGCGGGCGGGGCGGTGCCCTCCTCCTCGGGGTCGAGCAGGTCGACGCTGACGAAGTCGCCGAGCGCGGGCACGCACACATCGGCCAGTTCCTGTGCCGTCCGGGTGACGTCGAGGGTGGTGCCGATGCGCATGCCGGCCTCGTTGACCAGCTGGAGCCGCTCCCGGGAGAGGTGGTTCTCGGTGAAGTCATGGGCGGCCAGGCATACGCCCCGCACCCGGCCCCCGGCATCGGTGACGGGCGCCATCCGGACCAGCCAGGCGTGCGCGCGGCTCTCACCGCCGGTACGCATGTACGTCTCGACGTCCCGCGCCCGGCCGGTGGCCAGCACGCCGGCCATCTGCTCCTCCAGCTCCTCGCTCTGCGGCTTGCCGCCGATCTCGGAGATCCTGAGTCCCTGGATGCGCTCCTCGGGCAGACCGAGTACGTCCGCCATGGCGTCGTTGATCCGGCTCAGCCGCAGCCGCTCGTCGTAGACCGCGACGGCGCACGGCGACTGGGTGAGCGCGGCCGTGGCCAGCGGGTCGCCGGGGGAGCGGGAGCCGTCCGCCTCCAGCGGGGTGACCACGAGCCAGTGGGCCGGGCGGTCCTCGCCCGGCGACCGGTGGTGGGCCAGCAGCCACACCCGGACCCGGTGCCCGTCCTGGTGACGCAAGGGGAGCGTGCCGTCCCAGCGGGGGCCCGCCGGGACCGGCACCGAGCCGTCGGCCAGCAGCTCGGCGGCGGGGCGGCCCACGACGTCGGCCGCGGACCAGCCCAGCAGTCGCCGGGCACCGGCGTTCCACTCCACCAGGGTGCCGTGCTCGTCGATGACGGCCCGAGCCGTCGCGCCGTCGTCGATCGGGTCGTGCGGGGTCATCGTCGCCACTCCAACGCGGACACTCACAGTGACCGGTGGTCACATGCGTTCCAGCGTAGTGCGTCCGGGCCCGGGACGGACCAGGAACCCCGGTGCGGACGGCCGGAACCGTCAAGGCCGCATTCCGGCCGTTGTGCGGAAGAACCCGGAGTTGCGCGGCAGTTGCACAAGGTCTGTCCGGACCGTTGACGGGATGTCACAGCTGCCACAAGCATGTCCCCGACCGCTTTTGGGAGCGCTCCCACGCGAGCGTCGCCCGCACCTCCGCCGAGGAGCCCAGACGTGAAACGACGCAGAACCGCCGTGCTGTCCCTGACGACCCTGCTCGGAGCGGCCCTGGTCGCGCTGCCCGCCCCCGTGGCCGGCGCCGAGGAGATCGAGCAGGTCAAGAACGGCACCTTCGACACCACCGCGGACCCGTGGTGGACGAGCAATGTCACCGCGGGCCTGTCCGACGGACAGCTCTGCGCGGACGTGCCCGGCGGCACCACCAACCGCTGGGACGCGGCCATCGGCCAGAACGACATCACCCTGGTCAAGGGGGAGTCGTACCGCTTCTCCTTCACCGCCTCCGCGGCGCCCGAGGCGCACGTCGTGCGCGCCATCGTCGGCCTGCAAGCGGCGCCGTACGACACCTGGTTCGAGGTGTCGCCGCAGCTCAGCGTCTCCGGCAACCGCTACTCGTACACCTTCACCGCACCCGTCGACACCGCTCAGGGCCAGGTCGGCCTCCAGGTCGGCGGCAGCGCGGACCCCTGGCGGTTCTGCCTGGACGACGTCTCGCTGCTGGGCGGTGTGCAGCCGGAGCCGTACGAGCCCGACACCGGGCCCCGGATGCGCGTGAACCAGGTCGCCTATCTGCCCGCCGGGCCCAAGAACGCCACCCTCGTCACCGAGGCGACCCAGCGGCTGCCGTGGCAGCTGCGCCGGGCCGACGGCACCGTGGCCGCCCGCGGCTGGACCGTGCCGCGCGGCACCGACGCCTCCTCCGGGCAGAACGTCCACTCCATCGACTTCGGCGCCTACCGCACCCGCGGCACCGGGCTCACCCTGGTCGCCGACGGCGAGACCAGCCGCCCCTTCGACATCGACGCGAGCGTCTGGGAGCGGCTGCGCCTGGACGCGGCGAAGTACTACTACACCCAGCGCAGCGGCATCGCCATACGCGACGACCTGCGGCCCGGTTACGCCCGCCCCGCGGGCCATGTCGACGTCGCGCCGAACCAGGGCGACGGAGCCGTGCCCTGCCAGCCCGGCGTGTGCGACTACACCCTCGATGTCACCGGCGGCTGGTACGACGCCGGCGACCACGGCAAGTACGTGGTCAACGGCGGCATCTCGGTCTGGGAGCTGCTCAGCACCTACGAGCGCGCGCTGCACGCCCGCACCGGGGACCCGGCGAAGCTGGGCGACCGCACCCTCGCCATTCCCGAGAGCGGCAACAAGGTGCCCGACCTCCTCGACGAGGTCCGCTGGGAGCTGGACTTCCTGCTGAAGATGCAGGTGCCCGAGGGGCAGCCGCTGGCGGGCATGGCCCACCACAAGATCCATGACGAGCAGTGGACGGGCCTGCCGCTGCTGCCGAGCGACGACCCGCAGAAGCGCGAACTGCACCCGCCGTCGACCGCGGCGACCCTGAACCTGGCGGCGACGGCCGCCCAGGCCGCCCGCCTGTACAAGCCGTACGACCGGGAGTTCGCCGCCGAGGCGCTGGCCGCCGCGCGCAAGGCTTGGTCGGCCGCGCTCGCGCATCCCGACCGGTACGCCTCCGAGAGCGACGGCATCGGCGGCGGCGCCTACGCCGACAACAACGTCACCGACGAGTTCTACTGGGCGGCCGCCGAGCTGTATCTCAGCACCGGAGAGAAGCAGTTCCGGGACCGCGTCCTCAACTCCCCGGTCCACACCGCCGACATCTTCGCGCCGCTCGGCTACGACTGGGCCAGGACGGCGGCAGCGGCCCGGCTCGACCTGGCGACCGTGCCGAGCGCACTGCCCGGCCGGGACAAGGTGCGCCAGTCCGTCCTCAAGGGCGCGGACGCCTACCTGGCCACGCTGAGGTCCCACCCCTACGGCATGCCGTACGCCCCCGAGGACAACCGCTACGACTGGGGCTCCAACCACCAGATCCTGCACAACGCGGTGGTCATCGCGACCGCGTACGACATCTCGGGCGCCTCGAAGTACCGGGACGGCGCGCTCCAGAGCATGGACTACCTGTTCGGCCGCAACGCGCTGAACATCTCGTACGTGACCGGCTACGGCGAGGTCAACGCCAAGAACCAGCACGCCCGTTGGTACGCCAACCAGCTCGACCCCAGCCAGCCGAACCCGCCGGCCGGCACGCTCGCCGGAGGCCCGAACTCGAGCATCCAGGACCCCTTCGCGCAGAGCAAACTCCAGGGCTGCGTCGGTCAGTTCTGCTACATCGACGACATCCAGTCCTGGTCGACCAACGAGCACACCATCAACTGGAACTCGGCGCTGACCCGGATGGCCTCCTTCGTGGCTGACCAAGGGTGACCCGCTGAGCCCGCTCGGGCGGCACACTGGGCGCATGAACCCGCCCGCACCGCAAGCCGATCCCCGTCGCACGACCGTCGTCGTGGTGGGCGTCGACGCCTATCAGGCGGGGGCGCGCTGGGCACTCGACGGACCCGTGTCCGACGCGCTGCGGTTCGCGGACTGGTTCCTCGCCCGGGGTGTGCCCCCCGAGCGGATCACCGCACTGCTGTCGGCGCCGCCCGAGCGGACCGGCGCCGCGCGCGAGGCGCCGTACACCGTCCTCGACGCGGACCGGGAAACCGTGCACCGCGTCCTCCTGCGGACCGTCGCCGCCGAGCGGAGCGAGCTGCTGTGGGTGGTGTGGGGCGGGCACGGCGTGGTGGACGCGGAGGGCAGACGGCGCCTCTTCTACGCGGACGCCACCGCGGAGGACCCGCTCAACCTGGACTTCGACACGCTCCTGACGTACTACCGCGCCGTGCCCCGCCACCCCCGCCAGATCTGGCTGGTCGACTCCTGCCAGCTGCTGCACAACCCCTGGCGCGGGCGGCGCCATCTGCCCCGCGAGGACTACGGCACGCCGATGCCGCGCACCGCCCGCGACCAGGCGGTGCTCTTCGCGGCCCGCCCGGGGGAGGCCGCGACCAACCTGAACGGCACCGGAACCGGCCTGTTCAGCCGGGAGGCGCTGGCCGTCCTCACCGGCGACGACTCGATCGGCACGGGCTGGCCACCGGACCCCGGCGCGCTGATGGACCGCCTGCGGGAGAGATTCACCCGGCTGCGCGCCGAAGGCCGCGCCTCCCAGACCCCCACCTACCTGTGGTCCCGCACCTGGGACGGTGACGAGGGCCAGCTGCTGTCCCGCGGCGGTCCCGACCCCACGAGCTCGCTCCACCCCGCGCTGCCCCCCGAACGGCTCAGCGCCCTGACCGACGCTCTCCTGGCGGTGCCGGAATTCGTGGAGCCGCAGGGCCGCGAGGAGATCCTGGGCCTGCTCAGAATCGGCGTCCGCGCCGCGATCCCCCGGCACAGCCGCCCCCGCATGGACACCATCAGCATCCTGCGCACCTGCGCCCACCGCCCCGGCGCGCTGCAGGAGTTGGCCGAGGCGGTGCTGCTGTGCGCGGGGGGCAGTCCGGAGGCGGAGACGGCACACCGGCTGATCGTCCAGGCGTCTGCGTGAGACGCCCGCTTTACCTTACGATCGGGCCTCATGTACGAGTCCTGTGGTGCGGCGGAGTCCGCGAGCGTCGAGTCCTGGCTGCCCCGCCTGTCCCACCTGCCGCTGGACGAGCTCCCCGGCGTCGGCCATGCCGCGCTGCGGCCCGCGGTGGACATGCTGCTGGCCGGCGTCGACCGGCCGTTCAGCACCAGGGGCGGCAGCGAGCCCAGTTGACCGAGATCCGACTCGCCGTCCGCCCCGGCGGGTAGGGTGCCGCTGCAACCGTGGGCACCGGGGTGAGGAAGCGTTCGTGGGCACGTCATGTGAAGCCGCCGAGGAATCCGAGAGCTCCGCGCACCCCCTGCGGCCTCACCGTCTCGACGACGTCTCGTTCGGGATGCTCTGCTCGGCCGGCGAAGCGCGCCGGGCCACCCGGACCCTGCTGGACGCCGAGTACAGCCGGCGCCTTCTGCTGCTGCGTGTCCTGGTGGACGAGGTCTGCGCGCACCCGGAGTCCGTCGGCGGCATCGCTCCGGCGCGCGAGGCGTGGGACCTGCTGGCACGGGCCCAGCGGCAGCGCCCGGAGGCGGTGCACCGGCTGCTGATGGACCCGCAGACCGGGCTGTGGGCGGCCCATGCGCTGCGCCGGCTGCGCGGCGCGCAGGATGCGGAGACCCCGCTCTGGTCGGACGTGGGCCAGCTGCACGCTCTCGCGGCTGCCGGTGCCGTCCTCGCCGGCCTGGACTTCCGCATCCTGGTCCCGGCCCGTGAGGGCGCCGTACTCCTGCCGTGCCTGGGCCGGGCGCAGTTGGACGCCCGCGAGCCGTGGGGCGTGGCCGAGGTAGAGGTGAACGGCGGTACGGCTCGCGTGCGCACGCACGGCGGGGGACCCGACATCCAGGTGCCGACGGACGCCACCCAGGACGGGCCCGGCTGGACCGGCATGCGCCGGCTGTCCCTCAGCCACCGGGGACTGACGCTGACGCTCACCGTCGACGACCTGGCCCGCTACCCCGTCATCGCCGGGACCGCCGGCCCCGACCGGCTGGACGAGACGGCCCTACGGCACTGGCGGCGCAGCCTCGACGGGGCGTGGAGGCTGCTGGTCGAGGAGCACCGGGACAGCGCCGAGGCCCTCGCCGCGGGACTCTTCTCGCTCGTCCCGCTGCCGCCCGCTGAGCGCTTCCGGCCGCGCAGCGCCTCCGCATCCGAGGCGTTCGGCTGCGTGATGATCTCCGCGCCCGACGCCCAAGTGCCGGACCGTGAGGCGGCGGTGGAGCTCGCGGTCACCCTCGTTCACGAGTTCCGCCACACCCTGCTCAACGGCCTCATGCACCTCGTCCCGCTGGCCGAGGACTGCCCCGACCTCTTCCATGCCCCCTGGCGGGACGACCCCAGACCGCTCAGTGGGGTACTGCACGGGGCCTTCGCGTTCTCCGGCGTCGCCCGCTTCTGGCGGGAGCGCTGCGCCCACGAAAACGGCAGCGCCCGCGAACGTGCCCGCTTCGAGTTCGCCCTGTGGCGCCGAGAGGCACGCGCCACCCTGGAGATCTTGCACACCCATCCCGCCCTGACCGCGACCGGCAGCCGCCTGGTCCGCGCCCTCCTCGCGGACATCCGGTCCTGGGACGCCGAGCCGGTGCCCGAGACGACGCTGCGGCTCGCCGAGCGTGCCGCCGCCCACCAGCGCGCCGCCTGGCGCGCCCACCATGTCGTGCCCGCGGAGCCGACCGTGCGGGCCGCGGCGGACTCGTGGCTGCGCGGCACGCTACCGCCGGTCGCGGTGTCCGAGGAGACCGGCGGGAACGTCGTCACCGATCCCGCGGGCTGTCGTCTGGACGCGTTCGCGCACCTGGTCCGCCTCAGGATCACCGACCCGCAGGCCTTCGCGGGGGCACGGAACGGCGGTCCCCGGCCGAAGGACGTCACCCAGGCGGACCTGGCGTATGTGGCGGGCGAGCAGGCCGAGGCCGCCGCGCTGTACGCCGAGGAGACCGCACGGCCCGCCGCATGGGGCGCACTCGGGCTGCTCCTCGGCCGGCGAGGAGTGGCCGAGCGGCCCGAACTGCTGCGTGCCGTCTCCGCGGAGATCGCCCGCGGTGGCGGACGGACCCCGCCACCGGCCGAGCTGGCCGACTGGCTGGCCCGCGCCTGGGACGACGACGCTCACAGCGGGAGCGGGTCGATGTCACAGTCCGCGCGATGCTCCCAGTCCACGGCCTGACGCACGGCGGGATGGTCCGCCCCGAGCGCGCGGTTGAGCCGCTCGGCAGTGGCGCTGTGCAGACGCTCGGCCTCCTCGCGCTCGCCCAGAGCCCGTAGGTCCAGCGGCAGATTGGCGGCACAGGCCAGGGTGGAGGGGTGGTCCGCGCCGAGCACCTCGGTGGAGAGCGCCAGGGTCTGCTCGTCGAGCTCGCGGGCAGCCTCGAACTCGCCGAGCGCGTAGAGGTCGCTGGCCAGGTTCGTCGCACAGACCAGGGTTGAGGGGTGGCGCTCGCCGAGGTCGCGGCGCAGAACCGCGAGCACCCGCTCATCGATGACGCGGGAGGCCTCCTCGTCACCGAGCAGCCGGTGAGTGACGGCGAGAGCGATCTCGGCCGACAGCGTGTGCGGATGCGCGGGCCCGTACAGATCGGCGTACTGCCGGTGGATGCGTAGGCCGAGGTTGCGGGCGGTGATGAGCTCGCCCGCGTGCCGCAGGTCGATCGTCAACTCCAGCGTCGCCGCCATGGTCTCCGGGTTGTTCTCTCCGTACCGGTTGGCCAGATCGGCCTGGGCTCGCTCGGCTGTGGCACGCGCTTCCGCGTGGTGGCCCGCCTTGCGCAGTGCCACCGCCAGGTGACGGTGGTTGACCAGGGTGAACGGCTTGTCCGGGCCCAGCAGGCGCAGGACTCGTTCGGTCACTTCGCGCTGGTAGGACAGGGCGGTCTGGTAGTCGCCCAGCTCGCGCATGTCGAGGATGACGCTGACCCACGTCACCAAGGACACCACGTGGTCCTGGCCGTACTGCTGCTGCTTGGAGTGCAAGGTGCGCTCGTCCAGCTCCCGGGCACGGGCGAAGTCCCCCACGAGCCTGAGACTGACGCCCAGGTTGTGGGCCGCCCGCAGGGTCTCGGGGTCCTCGGCGCCGAGCAGCCGCACATAGCGCTCATGTACCGACTCGGACAGCTCCAGGGCAGCCGCGAAGTCACCCTTGATCCGCCGGTCCACGGCCACGTTGCCGAGCGCGTCCAGCGTGTCCTCGTGGTCCTCGCCGACCGCGCTCCGGCAGGCGTTCAGCACCTGGTCGTTGACTGCTGACGCCTGCCTGTACCGGCCCATTCTGAACAGCACCACCCCGAGCCAGCGGCCCGCCGCCAGGGTCTGGGGGTTGCCTTCCCCGGCGTCCCGTGCCCATGTGGCGTAGGCGGACTCGGCCAATTGCAGGGCCGCCTCGAAGTTCCCCCAACGCGTCAGATAGCGGACCTCGTTGACGATCAGGTCGCGCACCCATGAGTCGGTGGAGCTGACCGCGTCGGAGACGATCAAGTGCGGATAAAGCTCTCCGTAGCGCGGCCAATGACTCGTGTTGTGCGGGTCTACGGGATCGTTGGCCGCCAGCAGCAAATGCGTGCCGTGCCGCATGCGCTGCTTTTCGGCCTCCGTCATCCGGGAGATCAGCGCCGCCTGGACGAGCCTGTGCATCTGGAGGCAGTTGGTGCGCAGGTCGAACCGGGCCAGCGAGTACCGCCCGATCTCCCGAATGGCCTGCCCGAGACGGATGGGGTCGCGCAGCACGGAGTCGAGTTCCGGGGTGATGGCGGCGCCCCGGCGTCCGGCGAACAAATTGCGGGGGATCGCCTCGGGCGCGCAGAAAGCGCACAGCTGCAACAGCTGCATGGCCGCCGGGTTCTTCGTCTCCAGCTGGTCCAGCGAGACGTTCCACGCCGCGATGACGGGCAGCTGGTAGTCGACGGGTGCCGCGAGGCTCAGCAGATCCACCTGCTTCTCGTCCAGCAGCCGCAGGTACTCGTCCGTGGGCATGCCGGTCTCGGCCCGCCAGGCGGCGGCCTGTTCGACGGCCAATGGCAGGTCGCCGAGGGCCTCGGCGAGCCGGTCGGCCTCGTCGTCGGTGATCACCGGACCGCGCCGGCGCAGCAGTTCCATGCTCTCCTCGCGCCGGAAGACGTCCACCTCGAGCGGCTTGGCCACGCTCGCCCACTGCGGATTGCGTGAGGTGACGAGGATGTTGCCCGGCCCGCCGGACGGGAAGTAAGGGCGCACCGCCTCAGGGCTGTCGGCGTTGTCGAAGACCAGCAGCCAGTTGTCGTACGGCTCACCGCGGCGCAGCGCCTCCAGGACCGCCGTCACCGACCAGGTGGCGTCGCTGCCCGCCTCCAGGCCGAGCCGTGGGGCCAGCTCGACCAGGGACAGCGCGATCTGGGCGGTGCGTTCGGCGGAGATCCACCACACGAGGTCGTAGTCCCCGAGGTGCCGGTAGAGGTACTCCACGGCGAGCAGGGTCTTGCCGACTCCGCCCATGCCGTGCAGCGCGTTGGGCAGCACGGCGGTCGCCTGTTCCTTGCGGAGCCTGCGGTGCAGGGCGTCCAGCAGCTCCGCGCGGCCGGTGAAGTTGGGATTGCGCGGCGGCACATTGCCCCACACGGCCGGGGTGCCGCGGCCGGTGCGGCGGTCGGCCGGATCCGGGGGTGTGCCCGGCGGGACGTCGGTGCGCGGCTGCGGCGGGTTGCTCGGCTGGTTCACCAGGTCCTCCTGCTTCCGCAGGTGTGAAGGGGGTCGGACGGGGTCCTGCCGGACGGCGTCATGGGTGCAGGATGTGGCGGTCATGCGCTCCAGGGCCCGTGCCTGGGCGGCGTGCGGGCCCGACAGGGCGTCCAGCACGGCGATCTGCGGCGCGGCCCATGCGCGGGTCTCGGGGCCGGTGCCGAGCGGGCGGGGCAGCTTCCGCCCGGCCAGGAGTTCGGGGACCTGCCAGAGCCGGTGGGCGGACGGGCCGAGCGCCTCGCCGACCAGGTCGACGACCAGCCGCAGTTCCTGCGTCCGGCCGGCGGCCAGGAGTTCGCCGCGGACGCCGGGAGCGAAGTCGTAGGCGATGCGGGGTCCGGTGACCGGGTGCACGAGCCCGTGGGTGAGCAGGTGAGTGAAGTCGGAGATCCGGGCCTCCGGGCACAGCCGGGTGAGGACCCGCTGGATCATGGGAACCGTCAGCGGGGCGGCGGCGAGCAGGGTGGCGAGGCCCGACACCCGGGGCGACACCGAGCGGCGGAAGGACGCGACGCGCTCGGCGGGCCCGGGGTCGGTGGGCGCGGGACGGGTGCCCTCCGGGCGCGGGGCGGCGAAGGTGAGCGGGAGCCGGGTCCAGGTGCCGCGGGCGGCGGTGACCAGCCGGACCCATGACTCCAGGCCGCGTGGCGTCAGCTCCAGCACCGGAATGGGCAGATGGGGGGCGCTCTCCTCGGGCGCGCCGAGGCCGAGCTGCCGTGGCCGGGTGCCGTGATGGCGGTTCGGCGCGCCGGGTCCCGCCGAGCGCAGCGACAGCGGCCAGGTCGGGACACCGGACTCCGGCCAGGCAGGGTGGGGCAGCAGATGGACGACGGCCAGCGTGCCGGCGGTCGCCCAGCGGTGCAGGGTCCCGCCGAGGGAGCCGGTGCGCCAGCCGGGCGCGTTGCCGTCGGTGACCGCCAGCGTCAGGCGCGCAGGGGAGGGGCGCCCGGGTGGCAGGGTGCGCAGGGCGCACCGGTCCACCCGGCCGAAGGCCCGCGAGCGGCGCAGCAGTTCGGTCAACTCACGGACGGTGTCCTCCCAGACCGCCATGCCGGGGTCGGGGTCGACTGCCACGACCACGTCCCAGGACCGGTGTCCGCGCAGTCCGCGCAGCGCGCGCAGGACACCCTGCGGGTCGGTGATGTCCGTCCAGCGCGCGGACGGGGCGTCCCGGCGGTCGGCGGACGTCGTCATGGCCCCTCCATGGCGGCCCGACGCCACAAGGCGTCGAGGGCCGCGCTCCCTTCCCCGTCACTTTCCCGGCTCGTGCGGAGGGCACCCTCCTGCACGAGGTGCAGGACGTCGAGGAACCGGTCGGCCCCGGCGGGTTCCCGGTCGGCGTGGTCGAGGAGGGCGTCGAGCAGCTTGGCCGGCACGTCCGGGAATCGGGTGCGGGCCAGTTCGGCCAGCCCCTGCCGCGTTGTCGGGGGCAGCTCGAGCCGGACGCAGTGGCGCACGAAGGAGGGTGACAGGTCCCGCTCGCCGCCGGTAGTGACGACGACCAGGGGCAGCTCGTGGCATCGGACGAGTGCGTCGCGGACCGTTGCGGTACCGCCCGGCTCACAGGTGTGCACCAGGGCGCTGTCGTGGCCGGCGAGCCCCGGGATCGTGAACTCCCCTTCGTGCAGGACCGCCAGCAGCTCGTCGGGGAGGTCGAAGCCGCCCCGGTCCAGGTCGTCGACCAGGACGACGCGCGGTAATCGGCGCGGGAGCAGAGCAGTACCCAGCGGCCCCAGGCGTACCGGGCCGGGCCCGGCCGGACCGTACAGTGCCTCGGCGAGGGACGTGCCACCGGTGATGCGCCAGCGCAGTACCGCGCCCAGGCCGAGTTCCCGGGCGATCCGGTGGGCGAGCGCCGACTTGCCGGTGCCCGGTTCGCCGCTGACCAGCAGCGGGCGGCGCAGATGCAGCGCGGTGTTGACCGCCGCCACCTCGTCGGGGTTCGGCGTCCGGGCGGTGACGGTGGCTCCGAGTACCCGGGCGGCCGCCTCGTCCGGCGGCGCCGGTGGCTCGTCGGGGCCGCCGGTGTACGTGCGCCAGGGCGGCGGGTCGGGCCATCGGCGGTCCCGGTCGGCCGGATCGAGCGGGATGCCGGTGCCTCGGTACAGCGACCAGGAGTCCATGGGCGTTTCCTCTCTGCGCAGCGCGGTCACAGCGGTTTGCGGTCGGGGTCGTCCCACAGCACCGCGAGATGCCGGCCGATGTGGTGCTCCGGGGCGCCGGAGCCGAGTGCGGCGGCCTGCCGGCGGAAACGGGTGATGCGGGGGAGCAGATCGGCGAAGCCACCGGCGAACAGTTCGCTGAGCACCTGGCGGAACTCCGTCGTCGACTCGCTGGTGCGGTGCCACACCACCACCGGATAGCCCGTGCGCAGTGCCGTCCTGAACTCCAGGCAGCCGTGCGGGCGGCCCTCCTCGGGCGGTTCGCTCAGGACGGCCGCGACATGCTCCTCGTCCAGCAGGCCGGCCACCACCCGGGGCGGATCCTGGGGGTCGGTGTTCGGGATGCTCATGTAGACGGAACCGGTCTGCGGTTCCTGCCGCAGCTTCTGCCAGCGCAACCGCCACCAGCCGTGCCAGCGCTGGTCCAGCAGCCGGTCCAGACTGCGGATCACCACCGCCGGATAGGTCATGCCGAGCGGCAGATGCGGATCCTCGGCGGCGTCCAGGGGCCAGGACTCGACGGGCAGGTTGATCAGCTCCAGCGGCAGCACGAACTCCAGACGCAGCTGCCCCGGACGGTCCCCCTCGGCCCGCTCCACCTCGGAGATCACCTCGCTGACCGTGCGCTGGAGCTCGGCGAAGGGGATCACCGCGCCGTCCCGCCGCCCCTCGAAGTCCGGCCCCCGGGCGTCGGAGTGGAACCAGTACGACACCGTGTAGTGGCCCTCGTCGAGGGGCGCCGGCATGATCCGGATGGCCAGGTGCTCGTCGTGGACGAGCGGCTGTCGCTCCGTCTGCCGTCCGTAGCGTCTGCGGTCGAGGGTCTCCGCCAGCTCCCAGTGCACGGCCCGATGCCGGTTGATCGCCCGGATCTCCTGGCGGTGCGGGGTGTCCATCCAGGCCGAGACCTCGTCCAGGTACGCCATCCAGGGCGGCACCTGACCCGGTGCCGTGTTCTGGCCCACCAGGTAGAGGAAGTCCGACCAGGGGGTGGTGCAGTGCTCGGGAGGGATGCGTAATCGGGACAGCGTCGCCTGAGCCAGCAGGCGGCGGCGCTCGTCGTCGGTCAGCCGGAGCGCCTCCAGGCAGTCCCCCAACAAGGCCCAGGAGCTGGTGTATTCGGTCGGCAGCGTGCGCGCGGCCCGCCACTCGTCGCAGAGCCGGGACATCAGCAGGGCCTCCGCGGAGCCGGGGTCCAGCAGGTCCAGGGTGGCGGCGAGACAGGCCAGGCCGTCGGGGACGGGGCTGCCCGGTGAGTCCTTCATGCAGAACAGCAGCAGGGCGACGTACTGCTTGCGCGGGATGGAGTGGCGGGGGAGCCGGCCGTTGCCGCCGAGCCGGTCGAGGACCAGGTCGAGGAACTGGTCCCGGTCCTCGGTCGAACGCAGACCGTCACAGCCCACCAGGACGTCCACGGCGGCGCGCCGGATCCGGTCCTCGATCTCCTCGCGCAAAGGAGGCCCCCCTCCGACGCCCCGCCCGGGGGCGCGCTTCCTCGCCCTGTGCGACGACTCGCTCGTACCGCCAGTGACACAAGATTAGGGGTCACCGTCGCTGACGGAAGGGGATCGGCGAACAGGGCGCGGGAGTGCTAGGGCAGCTCCGCCCGGGACTCGTGCTCGACGAATTCCCGGGGCCGTTCATGAGCCGTCAGGGTGTGCAGGCGGGCCTGGTCCAGGGGTGCGTGGAGTTCGACGTACTCGCCGTGCGGGAGGCGTGTGACGATGCCTGTCTCGCGGCCGTGTGCGATCAGGTCCCGGTCCCGCTGCTGCAGGCCCAGGCAGATGCGGCGGGTGAGGACGAAGACCGTCACCGGGAGGACGAGGACCCCGATCCGGATCACCCAGGTCACCGTGTTGATGGACAGGTGGAGCTGGGTCGCCACGATGTCGTTGCCGCCGCCGGCCAGGAGGATCAGGTAGACGCTGATCCAGGCCGCGCCGAGGCCGGTGCGCACCGGGTGGTTGCGGGGGCGGTCGAGCAGGTGGTGTTCGTGCTTGTCGCCCGTGATCCAGGACTCCAGGAACGGATAGATCCCGATCAGGACCATCAGCAGCGGGAAGACGAGGATCGGGATCAGGACGCCGAGGACCAGGGTGTGTCCCCACAGGTTGATCTCCCAGCCCGGCATCACGCGCACCAGGCCCTCCGCGAAGCCCAGGTACCAGTCGGGCTGGGCGCCGGTGGAGACCTGGTCGGCGCGGAACGGGCCGTACGCCCACACCGGGTTGACCGTGGCGATCGCGGCGAGGAGGGTGAGGGCGCCGAAGACCAGGAAGAAGAAGCCGCCCGCCTTCGCCAGGTAGACCGGCATGAACGGGGTGCCGACGACGTTGCGTTCGGTGCGGCCGGGGCCCGCGAACTGGGTGTGCTTGTGGTAGACGACCAGCACGAGGTGCGCGACGACGAGGGCCGCCATGATGCCGGGGATCACCAGGATGTGCAGCGCGTAGAAGCGGGCCACGATGTCGTCACCGGGGAACTCCCCGCCGAACAGGAACATCGACAGGTACGTGCCCACGATCGGCACCGCCAGCAGGGCGCCGTTGACGAACCGGAGCCCGGTGCCGGAGAGCAGGTCGTCGGGGAGCGAGTAGCCGAACAGGCCCTCGAACATGCCCAGGAAGAGCAGCAGCCAGCCGAACAGCCAGTTGACCTCGCGGGGTTTGCGGTACGAGCCGGTGAAGAAGTGCCGCATCATGTGCGTGAGCATCCCGGCCACGAAGACCAGCGCCGCCCAGTGGTGCAGCTGCCGGATGAGGAGTCCGCCGCGCACCTCGAAGCTGATGTCGAGCGTGGAGGCGTACGCCTCGGACATGCGCACACCGTTGAGCGGGACGTAACTGCCCTGGTAGACCACCTCGTTCATGGACGGGTGGAAGAAGAAGGTGAGCCAGACGCCGGTCAGGATCAGCACCGCGAAGCTGTACAGGCAGATCTCCCCGAGCAGGAACGACCAGTGGTCGGGGAAGACCTTGCGCAGGTCCTTGCGGCCGAGCGCGTGGACGCCGAGGCGCCCGTCGAACCAGTCGGCGACGCGTTCGCCGCGGGACGCCCGCATCACGCCTCCTCCTCGGCTGCGCCCCGCTCGACGTGCGTGAGCTTGTCGGGGTTGCTGACGATGTAGACGCCCGAGATCCGGTCGCCCTCGGGGGTGAGGTCCATGACCATCACGGCGAACGGCGAGTCGCCCTCGAACAGCACCGCCGCGTCGTCGCCGTTGACGCGCCGGTAGCGCACGTGCAGCGCGCTCACGTCCGGCCGTGCCCCGTGACCGGTGAGCAGCCGGACCACCTTGTCCCGGCCGTGCACCGGGCGCAGTCCCGACGGTTTACGGTTGCCGCCGCCGTCCGACCACACCGTGACGTCCGGCGCGAGGATCTCCATCAGGGCGGCGATGTCCCCGCCGAGCGCGGCCCGGACGAACCGTTCCGTCGCCTCCCTGCGCACTCGCGGATGCGCCTGGTACAGCGGCCGCCGCGCGTGCACATGGGCGCGGGCGCGCCGGGCCAGCTGCCGTACCGCCGCCGGTGTGCGGTCGAGGATGGCCGCGATCTCGGTGTGCGGGTAGCCGAACACCTCGTTCAGGACGAACACCGCTCGCTCCAGCGGGGACAGCGACTCCAGCACCACCAGCAGCGCCAGGGACACGGACTCGGTCCGCAGCGCCGGGTCGTCCGCGCCGTCGTCGGAGGCGACCAGCGGCTCGGGCAGCCACGGGCCGACGTAGGTCTCCTGGCGCCGGCTGATCGCGGCGCGTCGGCGCAGGGCGTGGTTGACGGCGACGCGGACGAGGTAGGCCCGCGGATTGTCGATGCCGGCCAACGGGTCGCCGCCGCCCCGGGCGGTCCAGGACAGCCAGGTCTCCTGGAGGACGTCCTCGGTGTCGGCGACGCTGCCCAGGACGTTGTAGACGACGCCGAACAGCAGCTCGCGATGGTCGACGAAGACGCCGGTCGCCTGCTCCAACCGGTCGTCGGTCTCGGGAAGGGGTGTCTCGGACATAACGGTGGCCTCCGCAGCGGTGCGCTCACCCCTGGGAGGCCATGAGGGGGTCCGTTTGTGACACCTGGGCCGGGTAATGTGACCCAGCTCTCATGCCGCGTCGTGGAAGACGACCCCGAGCGCGTGCCGGCGACCCGAGCGGACGGTGCTCACCCCGTGCCGCATCACCCCCGCCGACCAGCCGCGCCGGGTGCGCACCGGGCGCTCACGGGTCGTGAAGACCAGGCCGTGGCCCTGCCGCAGCGCGGTCGAGGTGCCCCGGGACTGGGCGCGCGGCCGCTGCTCCACCATCAGGAACTCCCCGCCCGTGTAGTCGGTCCCGTACGCGTCGAGGCCCACGACGACCTGCAGCGGGAAGACCAGCTCGCCGAAGACGTCCCGGTGCAGGGCGTTCCAGTCGCCCGGCGTGTAGCGCAGCAGGATCTGCGCCGAGCGGTCCTGGCCCGCCCGGTGGCAGCGTTCCAGCCACTCGGACAGGGAGTCCGGCCAGGGCGCCGGACGGCCAAGGCGGGCGGCCCAGTCGCGGGCGACCGGCAGCACGCGCGGGTAGAGGGCGGCGCGCAGGGCGGCGACGAGGGCGGGCGGCTCGTGGGTGAAGTAGCGGTACTCGCCCGAGCCGAAGCGGTGGCGTGCCATGTCGACGGTGGTCCGGAACAGCTCCGGCTTCTCGTAGAGCGCGGCCAGGTCCCGGCACTCGTCGGGCGTCAGCAGCGGTCCCGTCGGCGCGCTGCCGTGCACGTCCAGCTCGGCGGTGACCGCGTCCCAGTCGGTGGCGGCGACCCGGCGTCGGACGGTGTCGGCGGTGCGGGTCATGGGTGCCTCCTCGCTCGGTGCCGTACGGTGCCGTGGCCCTGTCGAGTCTGCCGCCGGGGCCGCCCGCGGACCGGCGGAATCCGGACGGCGTCCTGCGCCCTGCCCGGTACCGTTGCACACCACATCTGACCTGGGTGTATTTACGGGTAAGTACCCGCGCGGTACCGTGGGGTCATGCCAGCTCTCAACGTGGAGTTCAGCGACCGCGAACTTGAGGATCTGCGGCAGATCGCCAAGGAGCGGGGTACGTCGATGAAGGCGCTCGTACGGGAGGCCGCGGCGGCCGACATCGCCCGGCACCGGGCGCTCCAGGAGGGCGCGGAGGCCTTCCGCCGGTTCTTCTCCTCGCACGCCGACGAGTTCGCGGCGGCCTTCCCGGAGGACGAACCGCCCGCCAAGGGCGAGGGGCGGGCCGCCTGAGCGATGGCATCCGTCATCCACATCGACGTGCCCTGGCTGCTCCAGCGGCACGAGGAGGTCCTGCCGGACCAGCCCGTCATCAACGACTTCTCGGCACTCGTCGCGGCCGTGGCACGGCACCGGGTCGACCCGCCGAAGCTCGGCGTGAACTCCGACCCGGCCTGGCGGGCGGCCGCGCTGCTGCACACCCTCGCCCTGCTCAGGCCGCTGCCCTCGGCCAACGCCCGCTTCGCCTGCGCCACGGCCGTGGCGTACATGTTCGTCAGCGGCGTCGGCATCGATCCGCCGTACGGCGCGCTGGTCGACCTCGCCCGGGATCTGATCGACGGCCGGACCGATGTGTTCGGCGCCGCGGACCGGCTGCGGTCCTGGCAGATCTGAGGGCCAGGGGCCGCCGGCCGGGCCCGCCTCCCTCGGGGCCGCCGACCGAGGGCGGGAGGAACGGGGTCGGCGGCCCGTTCGCCCGGGAGCCGCGGTCCTGGGCGGGGCCTTCCGAGGGGCCGCTCACAGTGCACCGCGCGGTGCGGCGCGCCGGGAGCGTGCGTGGCGCTCCGGCGCGGGTGCGTGAATCACACGGGGTGCGGGGCAAAGCCGAAAGCCGGTGCGGGTGAGGGGAGTTGCCGCCGTTTCTGACTTTCTTTCAACGGTGCGGATGTTGCCCGAGTGCCTTGTTGGGCGTGAGTGTTTTGTGCGAGGGTTAAGTGCCCGTGCGGGGGGTTAAAAGCCGGGTCGCATTCGGACCGATGGGGGATCGGGGCCGGATGGGAAGT
>NZ_JAMJFL010000015.1 GCF_023544665.1 Streptomyces sp. YS415 | reverse complement strand
CGAACCCCCGTACCGTTTATTCGGTACGGGGGTTTTCTGCGTTTACCGTCTTTTACCAGCCCTCTCAGAGGCGGCCTGCGGTCTTCAGGGCCAGATACGCGTCTGCCAGCGCGGGGGCCAATTCGTCCGGGGTCGCGTCGACCACCGTGACGCCGTGGCGGCGGAGCTGGTCCGCTGTGCGGTGGCGTTCGTTCTGGGCCTGCGCCGCGGCCGCTGCCTCGTAGACGGAATCCGTCGTGCCACGGGCTTTGGCCATGCGGGCGACGTACGGGTCCGCCACGGACGCCAGGAGGACGGTGTGGCGCTGGGTCAGTTGACCGAGCACCGGGAGCAGGCCCTCTTCGATCGGGGCCGCGTCGAGGCTTGTGAACAGGACGATGAGGGCGTGGCGGGGAGCCGTACGGAGGGCCGTGGCGGTCAGGCCGCGGGCGTTCGTTTCGACGAGTTCGGGTTCCACCGTGGCCATGGCGTTGACCAGGGACGGCAGGACGTCGCCGGCCGTCCGGCCCTGGACCAGGGCGCGTACCCGGCGGTCGTAGGCGAGGAGGTCCACGCGGTCGCCGGCGCGGGAGGCCAGGGCCGCGAGGAGGAGGGCCGCGTCCATGGAGGCGTCGAGGCGGGGGGCGTCGCCCACGCGGCCGGCTGAGGTGCGGCCGGTGTCGAGGGCCAGGAGGATGTGGCGGTCGCGTTCGGGGCGCCAGGTGCGTACGGCGACCGCGGACTGTCTGGCCGTAGCGCGCCAGTCGATGGAGCGGGTGTCGTCGCCGGGGACGTACTCGCGGAGGCTGTCGAATTCTGTGCCTGCGCCTCGGGTGAGGACGCTGGTGCGGCCGTCGAGTTCGCGGAGGCGGGCGAGCTTGGACGGCAGGTGCTTGCGGCTGGTGAAGGGGGGCAGCACACGTACCGCCCAGGGGACCTTGTGGGTGCCCTGACGGGTGAAGAGGCCGAGGGGGCCGTAGGAGCGGATGGTCACGCGGTCGGCCTGGCGGTCGCCGCGACGGGTGGGGCGCAGGCGCGTGGTGAGCCGGCGGCGTTCGCCGGGCGGGACCGTCAGGCGGTGGCGGGAAGCCTCGATCTCCGTGCCGGGCTGCCAGCTGCTCGGCGGCCAGGCATCACGCAGGTGGGCGCGCAGGGGGCGGCCGGAGGGGTTGGTGACGGTGAGCGTCACGTCCGCGGTTTCGCCGAGACGTGCGGAGGTGTCGCCGGACCGGCTCAGGCCGAGGCGGCGTACGGGGGCGGCCAAGGCGAAGTCGCAGGCGCAGGCCACCGCGAGGGGGGCGTTGACGGCGAGGATGCCGGTCCAGCTGGGTTCCCAGATGCCGACGGGGAGCGAGCCCAGGGCTGCGAGGAGCGCGGCGCGGCCGGTGAATGCCATCAGCGGGGGACGGGGACGTGGGTGAGGATCGCGTTGATGACGGAGTCCGTCGTCACGCCTTCCATTTCCGCTTCCGGGCGGAGTTGCACGCGGTGCCGGAGGGTGGGCAGAGCCAGGGCCTTCACGTCGTCGGGGATGACGTAGTCGCGGCCGGTCAGCCATGCCCACGCGCGGGCGGTAGCGAGGAGGGCCGTCGCGCCGCGCGGGGAGACGCCGAGGGTGAGGGACGGCGATTCGCGGGTGGCGCGGCAGATGTCGACGACGTAGGCCGTGATCTCCGGGGAGATCGTCGTTTTGGCCACTGCGGCGCGGGCGGCTTCGAGGTCGGCGGGGCCCGCGACGGGACGTACGCCCGCGGCGCGCAGGTCGCGCGGGTTGAAGCCCTCGGCGTGGCGGGTGAGGACGGCGATCTCGTCCTGGCGGGAGGGCAGGGGGATCGTGAGCTTGAGGAGGAAGCGGTCCAGCTGCGCTTCGGGGAGGGGGTAGGTGCCCTCGTACTCGACCGGGTTCTGGGTGGCCGCGACCAGGAAGGGCTCCGGGAGCGGACGGGGGGTGCCGTCGACGGTGACCTGGCGTTCCTCCATGGCTTCGAGGAGGGACGACTGGGTCTTGGGGGGCGTGCGGTTGATCTCGTCCGCGAGGAGGAGGTTGGTGAAGACCGGGCCGGGCTGGAAGGAGAACTGCGCGGTGCGGGTGTCGTAGACCAGGGAGCCGGTCACGTCGCTCGGCATGAGGTCGGGGGTGAACTGGACGCGCTTGGTGTCGAGTTCGAGTGCGGATGCGAGGGCACGGACGAGCAACGTTTTGGCGACCCCAGGGACTCCTTCTAGGAGAACGTGTCCGCGGCAGAGGAGGGCGACGACGAGGCCGGTGACGGCGGGGTCCTGGCCGACCACGGCTTTGGCGATCTCGGCGCGCAGGGCTTCCAGGGATGCCCGGGAATCGGGCCGGTCCCCGCTCTGCCCGGCGTTGTCAGTGGTCGGGTCCATCATGGACGGCGTACCTCACTTTCGAGGGCGTCGAGTTGGTCGGCGAGGGAGATGAGGGCTGCGTCGTCGCCGGGCGGCGGGCCGAAGAGGAGGGCGTGCAGGGACTGTCCGTCGCCGCGGAGGTGCGCGGACAGTGCGGGGAGCAGGGCTTCGGGCGAGTGCGCCTGGGTGACGGGGACGCCTACGAGGGGGGCGAGGCGGGTGCGGGTGGTGGAGCGAAGAGCGGCGGCGGCGCGGTCGCGGGCGTCGGCCTTGCGGTAGAGGCGGGCGCGGCCTTCGACGGTTTCGGAGGCGCGGATCGCCACGGGGAGTTTTTCGGGCACGAGGGGGCCCAGTCGGCGTGCCCGCCAGAGGGCGGCCAGGGCTGCCGCGATGAAGAGCTGGAGTGTGCCCCAGAGCCAGCCCGAGGGGAGCAGGTCGAAGAAGTCGCGCTCACCTTCGGGGTCGGCGGCGGTGGAGTCGGAGAGCGAGGGGAGGTACCAGACCAGATGGGGGCGGGAGCCGAGGAGTTGGAGGGCGAGCGAGGCGTTGCCCTGCTCGTCGAGGTGGTCGTTGTAGAGGATGTCGGGCGCGCCGAGGACCACGGTGTCGCCGTCCCCGGCGCCGGGGATGCGCAGGAGGGTGGCCAGGCGCTCGCTCGGGTAGCAGGAGTCTGCCTGGAGGTGGGTGGTGGTGTAGCGGATGCCGCCGGTGTCGGCGGCGCCTGCGCGCCGGGCCTCGGGGAGGTCGCAGTCGGGCCGGAGGGTGGAGTCCAGGCTCTTGGCGGGGTCGGCGACGACGCCGGGGACGAGTCGTTCGACGGACCAGCCGCCGGGGGCGACGAGGAGGGTGCGTCCGCCGCTGTCGGCGATCGCGGTGTGCAGCGCGGTCTGTTGACGCTCGGTCAGCAGGTCGGGGGCGGCGACCAGGAGGGTGGTTTCCGGACCGGTCGCGGCGCGTGCCTGGTCGAGGGTGGTGACCACGCGCGTGGACACGCCCCGGTCGGCGAGGAGTTCGGCGACGGCGCGGCTGCCCTGGGCGTCGGCGGAACGGGGGTCGAGGGTGCCGTGCCGGGCGTCGGAGCGGACCACCGCGATGGCGACGGCGCCTGCGAGGAGGATGACGAGGGCGAGGGCGATGCCTCGCGCGCGGGTCCACACCTGGCGGGCGGTGGGGGAGGCCGAGGTGGACGGCAGGGTGGCCCCGGTGGTCACTGGGCGGCTCCCTGGTGGGTGTGGGGGGCCGCGCTGTGGGCGCTGCTGGTGAGGTGGGGCTTGGTGCGCTCCAGGTCGTGGTCGAGCTCGGCGACGCGCCGGTACGACGGCTCGGTGGCGGCTCGGCCGCCGTACGTCACGTCGTCGAAGTCCCGTGCGGCGGTGCGGAGTCGGTCGGTGTGGCCGGGCAGGACTCGGCCGGCTTCGGCGGCTGCCTCGTCGGCGGTGCGGCCGGGGCGGACGTCGAGGAGGGCGCGTTCCTCCAGCGAGCGGACGATGGCCCGCATGCGTTCCTGGACGGCCTGGTTCCAGTGGCCCTGGGCGGCGTGTGCCTCGGAGGCGGCGCGGTGTTCGGCGGCGCTGCGGGGGCGGTCATCGAACAGGGCGGCGGCCGAGGTGGGTTCACGGCGCGGGGTGCCCAGGCGCCACCACAGGGCGCCCAGGACGGCGAGTACGGCGAGGATGACGACGAACAGGCCGAACGGGCCTCCGGGGGCCACGGCCGAGGCGCTGCTGAACAGGTCGTCGACCCAGCCCCAGAAGGCGTCGAGGGCACGTTGGAACAGGCCGGGTTCGTTCTCGTGGTACATCCGCTTGGACAGCTCGCGCCGCGCGGCCTCCCGCGCGGGGTCGCGCGGGATCGTCACCGGCGGTTCGTCGCCGGAGCGCGCGCGGGACAGCGCGTCCGTGACATGCGATGACATCCGTACGGCGGTGCGCGGCAGGGCCGGCGCCGCGGTGAGAACTCCCCCCGCCAGGCTCACCGATTCAGCTCCCCGGGGTGTCGGATCCGTAGCCCTGGACGCCGGCGGCGCGGGCCAGTTCGAGGTCGAGGGCCTCGCGGCGGATGCGCTGGTCGATGTAGAGGAGCACGGTGACGCCCGCCGAGATCGGGAAGGTGATCATGGACCCGATCACCGAGCCGATGCCGCTGACGACGAGGTACGTCCAGCTGAGGTCGCCGCTGCCGCTGTCGAGGAGGCCGCTGCCGCTGGAGCCGCCGAAGGCGTCGGCCAGGAAGGCGAACGGGATGGCGATGATCGACGCGAGGATGCTCGCGATGAGCATGGCCAGCAGCTGGATGCCGAAGATGCGCCACCACGAGCCGCGGACCAGCTTCACGGAGCGGCTCATCGACTTCACGATGCCCTGCTTCTCCAGCATCAGCGCCGGCGAGGCGAGGGAGAAGCGCAGCAGCAGCCAGACTGCGACGACGATGGCGCAGAGGCTGCCCAGGGCGGTGAGCGCGGCGCCCACCTCACCGGCGCCGGTGGCGGCCACCAGGACCCCCGGCAGGACGCCCACGGCGACGATGCCGAAGGCGATCAGCACGAGCAGGAAGATCAGGCCGAACAGCCTGGCGAGCTGCGGGCGG
This sequence comes from Streptomyces sp. YS415, assembly GCF_023544665.1. GTDB lineage: Bacteria > Actinomycetota > Actinomycetes > Streptomycetales > Streptomycetaceae > Streptomyces. Next base: position 198,807 of record NZ_JAMJFL010000015.1, on the reverse strand, counting down.
GCGTCGCTCCAGGCCTCGCCGATGGTCACCGACCTGCCCAGGACGGCGCGGCTGGTGACGGTGGTGAGCAGGGCGGTCGCCACGACCGTACCGATCAGGGAGATCACGGAGATGACGCCGAGGCTGAGCATGGCGTCGCCCATGGCGCGGCTGAGCTCGCTGAAGGTGGCGCTGGGGTCCTCGAGGGCGTCGGTGTCGATGCGGTCGTTCAGGAAGAAGCCCTGGAGCAGGACGACGACGATCTCGGTGAGGACCGCGACGGTGAGGGCGATGCCGAGGACCGTGCGCCAGTAGGCGCGCATCGTGGAGACGGCGCCGTCGAGGATCTCACCGACGCCGAGCGGGCGCAGCGGGATGACGCCGGGCTTGGCCGCGGGCGGGGGGCCGCCCCAACCGCCGCCCCAGGAGCTGTATCCGCCGCCGGGGCCTCCGTAGCCTCCCGGGCCGGCCGGGGGGCGGTTGCCCCAGCCCGGGCCGGGGGGCGGGGGCGGCGGGGTCTGTCCCGGGGCCGTGGGGCCGGTGGGTGCGGACCACTGGGCCGGTGGCGGCTGCTCCTTGGACCACTTCGGGCCGGAGCCCTGCGGCTGCGGGCCGGACTGGTCCGCGGGCTGCTCGGACTCCGGTCGGTCGGCGGGCCGGTCAGGGCCGGAGGTGCCGGGCTCCTGTCCGTCGGACGGGGCGGATCCGGGCGAGGCCCAGCCCGGAGTGTCGTTCATCGTCGCTCCTTCACGGTGCCCGTCCGCGGGTCGCGGCGGCAGGTTGGCAGCCATCGTGCCATGGGGTGGTCACCCGGGGACCGGCCAAGGTATGGGCTGCACACCTTCAATTGTCCGCCGGATTCCGGGCAGACTGACCGCATGGCTGATCAGCACGCGCAATCCGGCGAGGACAAGCGGCCGACCGAGATACCGGTGATCCGGTGGGAGGAGCCGCCCGAAGGCCCCGTACTGGTCCTTCTCGACCAGACGAGACTGCCCGCAGAGGAGGTCGAACTGGTCTGTACGGATGCGCCGGTGCTGGTGGAGGCGATCCGCTCGCTCGCCGTGCGCGGGGCGCCGCTGCTCGGAATCGCGGGGGCGTACGGCGTCGCGCTGGCCGCCGTGCGTGGCTTCGACGTGGACGACGCGGCGGACGCGCTCGCGGGTGCCCGTCCCACCGCCGTGAACCTTGCCGTCGGTGTGCGCAGGGCGCAGGCCGCGCACAGGGCCGAGCTGGCCCGGAGCGGCGATTCGGGGAAGGCGGCCGAGGCGGCGCTGGCCGCGGCGCGGAAGCTGCACGCGGAGGACGCCGACGCCAGTGCGCGGATGGCCGAGCGTGGGCTGGCCCTGCTGGACGAGCTGCTGCCCGGCGGCGGGCACCGGATCCTCACCCACTGCAACACCGGATCGCTGGTGTCCGGCGGGGAGGGCACGGCGTTCGCGGTGGCGCTGGCCGCGCATCGGGCGGGGCAGCTGCGGCGGCTGTGGGTGGGCGAGACGCGTCCGCTGCTGCAGGGTGCCCGGCTGACGGCGTACGAGGCGGCGCGCAGCGGGATGGCGTACACGCTGCTGACGGACAACGCGGCGGGTTCGCTGTTCGCGGCCGGTGAGGTGGACGCCGTGCTCATCGGGGCGGACCGGATCGCCGCCGACGGGTCGGTGGCCAACAAGGTGGGGAGTTATCCGCTGGCGGTGCTGGCGCGCTACCACCATGTGCCGTTCATCGTGGTGGCTCCGGTGACGACGGTGGACCCGGAGACCCCCGACGGGGCGTCCATCGAGGTGGAGCAGCGTGGCGGGTTCGAGGTGACCGAGCTGACCGCGCCGCAGGTGCCGCTGACCGGGCCGGGCGGCGGGATACCGGTGGCGCCGCTCGGGACACAGGCGTACAACCCGGCCTTCGACGTGACGCCGCCGGAGCTGGTGACGGCGATCGTGACGGAAGTGGGTGTGGTGTCGCCCGTGACGGCTGAGGCGCTGGCCGAGGTGTGTGCCAGGTCGCGGGAGGTGACGATCGGCTAGGCGGGGCCGGACCGCCGGGCCGCGGCGTGCTGCGGCCCGGCCCGAGGCCGGTGTTCGGCCGAGGGGCCTGAATGGTCGATCGTGCTGCCCTGGGAACAGGCGCCCATGGCCGGGGCGGCAGCGGTCAGGACAGCAGCGGTGATGATCTTGCGCGCGGGCACGGGAACCACTGGGATCATCAAGGGGCACGGCCCGCTCGGGGCCGTCACCCGCGCGCCCGGTGGGGCCAGGGCAGACAGTGACGGCTCGGTACGACTATCGTCACAGGCCAGTGACCTCGCTCACCAGCGACCCGGTCACTGTTACGAGAATGGGATGATGTCGTTTATGAAGGGACGAGTCCTTGTCGTCGACGACGACACCGCACTGGCCGAGATGCTCGGCATCGTGCTGCGTGGTGAAGGTTTCGAGCCGTCTTTCGTAGCCGACGGCGACAAGGCGCTGGCCGCTTTCCGTGAGGCCAAGCCCGATCTGGTGCTGCTCGATCTGATGCTGCCCGGACGGGACGGCATCGAGGTCTGCCGTCTGATCCGGGCGGAGTCGGGCGTACCGATCGTCATGCTCACGGCCAAGAGCGACACCGTCGATGTCGTCGTGGGCCTGGAGTCGGGCGCGGACGACTACATCGTGAAGCCGTTCAAGCCGAAGGAGCTGGTCGCCCGGATCCGGGCGCGGCTGCGGAGGTCGGAGGAGCCGGCGCCGGAGCAGCTCGCCATCGGCGACCTGGTCATCGACGTGGCCGGCCACTCCGTGAAGCGGGACGGGCAGTCGATCGCGCTCACCCCGCTGGAGTTCGATCTGCTGGTCGCGCTCGCGCGCAAGCCGTGGCAGGTGTTCACCCGCGAGGTCCTGCTGGAGCAGGTGTGGGGGTACCGGCACGCCGCCGACACCCGGCTGGTCAATGTTCATGTACAGCGGCTGCGGTCCAAGGTCGAGAAGGACCCGGAGCGGCCGGAGATCGTGGTGACCGTCCGTGGTGTCGGTTACAAGGCGGGACCGAGCTGACATGTCCGGTGACAGTGCCGCTTCGGCGCCCGGCCGGTCCGGGGCTCGCGGGGGGCGGCCTGTCGGCCGGGGGACGGCAGGCTCCCGTTGGCGACGGTTCCTGGAGAGCGGGTTGCTCCAGGGCGGGGTTCAGGGCAGTCCGGTCCTCCGGTTGTTCATGCGCTGGGTGCGCCGGCCGCTGCTGCCCGTCATGCGGCTGTGGCGGCGCAACCTCCAGCTCAAGGTCGTCGTCACGACCCTGCTGATGTCGCTGGGCGTGGTCCTGCTGCTGGGCTTCGTGGTCATCGGACAGGTGCGCAACGGCCTGCTGGACGCCAAGGTGAAGGCCTCGCAGAGCCAGGCCACCGGCGGTTTCTCCGCGGCCAAGACCACGGCCGACGAGGCAGGCGCTGCCGGGCCCGGCGACGACGGCACCGCGACGGACGGCCGCTCCGACCAGAACGTCATCCAGTGGATGAGCGACCTGGTGGAGCAGCTCTCCAGCGGCGGCCAGGGCGCCTTCGAAGTGGTGACCCTGCCCGCGGGCGGGGACAGCGGCGGCGGACGCGGTCCGCGCGCCTCCAACTACGTCGACCCGACCGCGAGCGTGCCCGAGAACCTGCGCGAGCGCATCGACAGCAGCACCGCGGCGGCCCAGAGCTACACCCGCATCATCTACAACGCCGACAAGGAGTCCCAGCCGGCCCTCGTCATCGGCAAGCAGGTCAACGACCCCAACGGCGACCCCTACCAGCTGTACTACCTCTTCCCGCTCACGCAGGAGGAGAAGTCGCTGAGCCTGGTCAAGGGGACGCTGGCGACCGCCGGGCTCTTCGTCGTCGTACTCCTCGGCGCCATCGCCTGGCTGGTCGTGCGGCAGGTGGTCACGCCGGTGCGGATGGCGGCCGGGATCGCCGAGCGGTTGTCCGCCGGGCGGCTCCAGGAGCGGATGAAGGTCACCGGCGAGGACGACATCGCGCGGCTCGGCGAGGCCTTCAACAAGATGGCGCAGAACCTGCAGCTGAAGATCCAGCAGCTGGAGGACCTGTCGCGGATGCAGCGGCGGTTCGTGTCCGACGTGTCGCACGAGCTGCGGACGCCGCTGACGACCGTACGGATGGCCGCCGATGTGATCCATGAGGCGCGGGAGGATTTCGATCCGGTGACCGCGCGGTCGGCGGAGCTGCTGGCCGATCAGCTGGACCGGTTCGAGTCGCTGCTCGCGGATCTGCTGGAGATCAGCCGGTTCGACGCGGGTGCGGCGGCGCTGGAGGCCGAGCCGATCGATCTGCGCGAGGTCGTGCGGCGGGTCGTCAGCGGGGCCGAGCCGCTCGCGGAGCGCAAGGGCACGACGATCCGGGTGGTGGGCGACCAGCAGCCCGTCGTCGCCGAGGCGGACGCCCGGCGGGTGGAACGGGTCCTGCGCAACCTCGTGGTCAACGCCGTGGAGCACGGCGAGGGCAAGGACGTCGTCGTCAAGCTCGCCTCGGCGGGCGGGGCCGTCGCGGTCGCGGTGCGCGACTACGGCGTCGGGCTCAAGCCCGGCGAGGCCACGCGCGTGTTCAGCCGTTTCTGGCGGGCCGACCCGGCTCGCGCGCGTACCACCGGCGGAACGGGTCTGGGGCTGTCCATCGCCCTGGAGGACGCCCGGCTGCACGGCGGCTGGCTCCAGGCCTGGGGCGAGCCGGGCGGCGGCTCGCAGTTCCGGCTGACGCTGCCGCGGACCGCGGACGAGCCGCTGCGGGGCTCCCCGGTACCGCTGGAGCCGAAGGACTCGCGCCGCAACCGCGGCCTCGACGACGCCGGTCTCCCGCGCGGGGAGAAGAGCGCGACCGTCCCGGCACAGCAGACGGGCGAACAGGCGGCCGCGATGGCCTCCCGGGACCCGCTGGCCCAGCGGCTGAACGGAGCGGCCCCCACGGCCGATCCGACGGCGCTGCCCGGCAATGGCGCGCGCGTGGTGCCGCGGCCCGCATCGGGCCCGCGACGACAGGACGACGCGCCCGCCGGTGAGCGAGCGCGCGAGGACGCCGGGCCGGCCGAGGGCCCGAGCAGGCAAGGGGAGGCATTCCGTGGGCGCTGACCGCGTGGGGGGCGCCCGGCGCAGGCCGGGGCGCGCGGCGGCGTCCGCCGCCTGTGGCGCCGTACTGCTGGCGGGGTGTGCCTCGATGCCCGACAGCGGGGATCTGAGCGGGGTGGACTCCACCGCGCGGCAGGACACCCAGGTGCGGGTCTTCGCGATGCCGCCCTCCGAGGACGCCACGCCCACCCAGCTCGTCCAGGGTTTTCTGGAGGCGCTGACCAGCGACGATCCGAACTATGAGATCGCCAGCCAGTACCTGACCGAGGACGCGGCGAAGACCTGGCGGCCCACGACGGGCACGACGGTCCTCGCGGACGGTCCGGACGCCTTCGAGCTGCCCAGGTCACGGGGGCGGGAGGGGGTCAGGGAGACCTCGTTCGCGTTGAGCGGCGCCAAGATCGCCACGGTGGACGAGCAGCAGTCGTACGCGCCGGCGGACGGGGTGTACGAGTCGCTGCTGCATCTGACCCAGGACCCGAAGACCAGACAGTGGCGCATCGGCAGGCTGCCCCAGGGCGTCGTCATGGGACAGGGCGACTTCGAGCGCAACTACACGTCGGTCAACAAGTACTACTTCGCCTCGAACACGGTGGCCGGCGGCAGCGGTCGGACGGCGGCGGTCGCCGATCCCGTCTACGTCCGTGAGCGCGTCGATCCGATGAAGCAGATGGTGCGTTCCCTGCTGAACGGGCCCACCACCTGGCTCAGCCCGGTGGTCAGGACGAGCTTTCCCACCGGCACCGCGCTGCAGAAGGGTGTCACCACGCTGACGCCCGACGAGCAGAACAAGCTGACCGTCCCGCTCAACGGCAGGGCGGCCCGGGTCGGCCTGAGCAAGTGCACCGAGATGGCCGCCCAGCTGCTGTTCACCCTGCGCAGCCTCACTCCCTCGCTGGAGGAGGTCGAGCTGGAGTCGGGGGGCAAGCATCTGTGCTCCCTCACCGAGAAGGCATCCGAGGGCACGGCCGCGCGCGGGTCCACGGAGCACGTCGAGTACCTGTACTACGTCGACGACAAGCACCGGCTGGTGCGGATGGCGGCGGCCGAGGACGGCGCCCGGACGCCGGAGCCGGTGCCCGGCGCGCTGGGTGAGGGGAACACGCAGCTGCGGTCCGTGGCGGTCTCGCGCGAGGAGCGGATGGCGGCCGGGGTCGGCGTGGAGGGCAAGGAGCTGTACGTCGGCTCGCTGGTGTCCGGCGGGTCGCTCGGGGACCCGGTGCTGCGCAGTACCGGCAAGACGGCCGAGGACCGGCTGACGACGCCGAGCTGGGACTCCCGGCACGACCTGTGGGTGGCCGACCGCAACCCCGAGGACCCCCGGCTGCTCCTGCTGGAGAACGGCGCGGGCGAACCGGTCGAGGTGCAGACCCCGGGTCTCGACGGGCGCATCGAGTCGGTACGGGTGGCCGCGGACGGGGTGCGGATCGCGCTCGTCGTCGCGAAGGGCGACACCTCGGCCCTGCTCATCGGGCGGATCGAGCGGGAGAACAAGCCGGGCGAGGACCGGCCGGTCGTGACGGTGCAGGAACTGCGGTCCGCGACGCCGGAGCTGGAGGAGGTCACCACCGTGTCGTGGGCGGGTGACAGCCGGCTCGTGGTGGTCGGGCGCGAGCAGGACGGTGTGCAGACGGTGCGGTACGTCCAGGTCGACGGATCCACTCCGGAAGGGCCGGTCCCCGCCGCGCTGACCGGGGTCGAGGAGATCGCCGCGGCAGAGGACGACCGGTTGCCGCTGGTGGCGTACTCGGAGGACGGCATCGTGCGCCTCCAGGCCGGGGCGCAGTGGCAGAAGGTCGTGACGGACGGGACCGCGCCGGTCTATCCGGGGTGAGTCCCCGCCCGCCCGAGGAGTACGACGGCCGCTTCCGACGGAGGCGGCCGTTTCCCTTTCCGGAAAGGCCCCTCGCGGTCTTCGCCACGCGCTTTTCCGGCTGTGCGCAGGTCGCCGTCCCGGGGTTATCCACAGGCGGTTATCCACAGGGGTGGCCGGTGGGCGCCCCGGTTGGCACAGTGGAGGGCATGCGGGGGTGGTGGCAGGACCTCACGGATCTGGTGCTGCCGGCCGAGTGCGGAGGCTGCGGGAGGCCTCGTGCGGTGCTCTGCCCGGAGTGCCGTACGGCCCTGAGCGGGGCCGCACCGCGCCGGGTCCGACCGGTGCCGGAGCCGCCCGGGCTGCCCGTGGCGTACGCCGCGGCACCGTACGCGGACGAGGTGCGCGCCGCCCTGCTGGCCCACAAGGAGCGGGGCGCGCTGGCCCTGGCGGCGCCGCTCGGCGTGGCGCTGGCGGGGGCCGTGCGGGCCGGGCTCCGCCAGCCGTCGGGGGCGGACCAGTGGCCCGCACCGGTGCTGCTGGTGCCCGTGCCGTCGGCGCGGCGGGCCGTGCGGGCGCGAGGGCATGACCCGGCGCGGCGGATCGCGCTCGCCGCGGCGGCCGAGCTGCGGCGGACCGGGACCGCCGCGCGGGTACTCGCCGTGCTGCGGCAGCGGCGTGCCGTGGCCGATCAGTCGGGGCTCAACTCCCGGCAGCGGATGGACAATCTGGCCGGTGCGCTGCGGGTGGCGCCGGGTGGGGAGCGGCTGCTGGGCGGTGGCTCGGTGGTCCTCGTCGACGACTTGATGACGACCGGCGCCTCCCTGGCGGAGGCGGCACGCGCGGTACGGGAAGGGGCGGCACTCGTGCGGACGGCATCGCTCGATGCGGTACGGCCGGTTGGCCGCGGTGATGAGGCGAACGCGGTGTGCGGAGCGGTAACTCGGGAAGACAGAGAGGAACGAAGGACGGGAGTGATGGCCGAGGGGGTACGGATGCCCGGAGTGCCGGGCAACGCGGGCGGCATCCGCGCAGGTGAGGTGCTGTGCGCGGCCGTCGTCGCGGCTCCGCCGGACGCTTTCGAAATAAACCGGAACTGACTGTGAACTTGCATCGTTGCAGGTAATGAGAGGAGCAATTCACCTGAACGGAGGTATGCCGCTGTAGAGGGTGACGACATCCGTCCGGGCGAGATATGTTCGGTTGTGAGAGAAAGGCGCAGGCCATCCCTCTCATATCTGAATGCCGTGCTGCGGGTTTTCCGTATTCACCCGAGCCGGTGGGGTGGAGATCTTGCCCGTGGGGGAGGAGGAGGTGGACGTCACCGAGTCCGAGGCTCCGGGAAGCGGAGCCTGGTGCAAAAGGGAGATGCTCCGCCGCTGGAGCGGAGCGATCCGGGAACGGAGTTCTGCGTGGACATCGTCGTCAAGGGCCGCAAGACCGAGGTGCCCGAGCGGTTCCGCAAGCACGTGGCCGAGAAGCTGAAGCTGGAGAAGATCCAGAAGCTCGATGGCAAGGTGATCAGCCTCGACGTCGAGGTGTCCAAGGAGCCCAACCCCCGACAGGCCGACCGCAGTGACCGAGTGGAGATCACGCTCCGCTCCCGCGGTCCGGTGATCCGGGCGGAGGCGGCGGCCAGCGATCCGTACGCGGCGCTGGACCTGGCGGCGGAAAAGCTGGACGCGCGGCTGCGCAAGCAGCACGACAAGCGCTACTCACGGCGAGGCGCGCGCCGGCTGACGGCGGCCGAGGTCCCCGACCACGTCCCGGGCGCGGCGACCCTCAACGGGAACGGCCACTCCTCCCAGGACGAGGATTCGGACGGCGTCCCCACCAAGAAGATCGGCTCGCTGGAAGTGAAGGGCGAGGGACCCCTCGTCGTTCGCGAGAAGACGCATGTCGCCTCCCCGATGACCCTGGACCAGGCCCTCTACGAGATGGAACTGGTCGGGCACGACTTCTACCTGTTCATCGACTCCGAGACCAAGGAACCGAGTGTCGTCTACCGGCGGCACGCCTACGACTACGGAGTCATCCACCTCAACACGGACCCCATGGTCACTGAGGGGGAGAGCCAGGCGGCCGGTGGCACGCTGGGCGGCTGAGCCACCCTACTGAGAAGCGAGCGGGTGCCCCTGGAGCGCGTGTGCGCCCCCAGGGGCACCGGTGTGCGACCACTTCGCGCCCCGCTCTGTCACCGCGCTGTCGTCCGGGCATGGAATCATGGCCGCACCGGCCCAACCGGTGGGCCGCTGCCTTGGGTTGGCGATGGCACCTGACCAGCCACAGCCTTCAGGGGGAGGAACGATGGCGGACACCTTCGGACCGATGCGGGACGCGGATGCCGACGGCAGTGTCGTCGGCATGGGCCCGGACACGGGCTCTCCACGCAAGGAGCCGATCAGAGTCCTCGTCGTGGACGACCACGCCCTCTTCCGGCGCGGCCTGGAGATCGTGCTCGCGGCCGAGGAGGACATCCAGGTCGTCGGGGAGGCGGGCGACGGCGCCGAGGCCGTGGACAAGGCCGCCGACCTGCTGCCCGACATCGTGCTGATGGATGTGCGGATGCCCAAGCGGGGCGGGATCGAGGCCTGCACCTCCATCAAGGAGGTGGCACCCAGCGCGAAGATCATCATGCTGACGATCAGCGACGAGGAGGCCGACCTCTACGACGCGATCAAGGCGGGCGCGACCGGCTATCTCCTCAAGGAGATCTCCACCGACGAGGTCGCCACCGCCATCCGCGCGGTGGCCGACGGCCAGTCGCAGATCAGCCCTTCGATGGCGTCGAAGCTGCTCACCGAGTTCAAGTCGATGATCCAGCGGACGGACGAGCGCCGACTGGTGCCGGCGCCGCGGCTGACCGACCGCGAGCTCGAGGTCCTCAAGCTGGTCGCCACGGGCATGAACAACCGCGACATCGCGAAGGAGTTGTTCATCTCCGAGAACACCGTGAAGAACCATGTGCGCAACATCCTGGAGAAGCTGCAGCTGCACTCCAGGATGGAGGCCGTGGTGTACGCGATGCGGGAGAAGATCCTCGAGATCCGGTAGCCGGGGTCAGGCCGGCAGCCCGCTGAGCGCGCGGACCAGGGGCTCGCGCAGCTCCGGGGCATCGACCCGCTCCACGCGTACGTCCGTGCAGTCCACCCAGCTTGCCGCCTCCACCAGGGCCTGGGCCACCGCCGGGACCGCCTTCGGGCCGTCCAGGGTGACCTGCCTGGCCACCAGCGTGCTTCCCTCGCGGGCCGGGTCCACGCGGCCGACGAGCCGGCCGCCCGCCAGGACCGGCATCGCGAAGTAGCCGTAGACGCGCTTCTGGCGGGGGACGTAGGCCTCCAGGCGGTGGGTGAAGCCGAAGATCCGCTCGGTGCGTGCCCGCTCCCAGATCAGGGAGTCGAACGGGGACAGCAGAGTCGTGCGGTGCCGCCCGCGGGGCGGCGTGGCCAGCGCCTCCGGGTCCGCCCAGGCGGGCTTGGCCCAGCCTTCGACGGTGACCGGGACCAGGCCGGAGTCCGCGATCACCGCGTCCACCTGCTCGCCCTTGAGGCGGTGGTAGTCGGCGATGTCCGCGCGGGTGCCGACGCCGAGGGACCGGCCGGCCAGCCGGACCAGGCGGCGCAGGCACTCGGTGTCGTCGAGCTCGTCGTGCAGCAGGGCGGCCGGGACGGCGCGCTCCGCCAGGTCGTACACGCGCTTCCAGCCCCGGCGTTCCACGCAGACGACCTCGCCGTACATCAGGGCGCGCTCCACGGCGACCTTCGAGCCGGACCAGTCCCACCAGTCGCTGGTCTTCTTCGCACCGCCCAACTCCGTCGCGGTGAGTGGGCCTTCGGTGGTGAGCTGCTTGATCACCTGGTCGTAGACGCCGTCGGGGAGGTCGTGGTGCCAGTGCGGGCGGCTGCGGTAGGCGCGGCGGCGGAAGGCGAAGTGCGGCCACTCCTCCACCGGCAGGATGCAGGCGGCGTGCGACCAGTACTCGAAGGCGTGCGTGTCCTTCCAGTAGGCGTCCTCGACGGTCTTGCGGCCCACCGCGCCCAGGCGGGCGTACGGGATGAGCTCGTGGGAGCGGGCCAGCACCGAGATGGTGTCGAGCTGGACCGCGCCCAGATGACGCAGGACACCGCGGACGCCGGATCTGCGGTCGGGGGTGCCGAGCAGGCCCTGAGCGCGCAGGGCGATGCGGCGGGCCTCGTCTGCCGAGAGCTCGGTGCTGGGGCGCGGGGTCGTCATGGTCCGCACGATAGGGGGTGGCACTGACAGTGGGCGATGAGCAGCGGGTTTCTCAGCTCCTCGACGGCACGTACGGCGCCGTGGACGCCAGGCCCAGGTCCGACGGGAGGAGCGAGCCGACCCAGCAGTCCCGTCGTACGCCCTTGTTGTTGATCGCGGAGCGCAGGGTGCCCTCGATAGTGAAGCCGGTTCGTTCCGCCACCGCGCGGGAGGCCGTGTTGCCGACCTCGGCCCGCCACTCCACGCGGTCGACGCAGGCCGCGGTGAAGGACCAGCGGGCGGCCGCCAGGACCGCCTCGCAGGTGTAGCCCTTGCCACGGTGCTCCTTCGCAGTCCAGAAGCCGATCTCGGCCACCCCCAGGGCGCGCATCGTCAGGCCGAGCATGCCCGCCAGGTCCTCCCCGTCGCGGAGGAAGGCGCCGAAGGTGAACATGCTGCCGTCCGCCCAGCCGTCGGGGGCCAGTTGTTCGGTGAAGCTTCTGGCGTGCTCGGGGAGGTAGGGCGAGGGGATGGTGGTCCAGCGCTGGATGTCGGGGTCCTGGACGGCGCGGTACACGGCGTCGGTGTCGTACGGGCCGACCGTGCGCAGCAGGAGGCGGTCGGTGGTCAGCGTCACGGGGTCCATCGGGCGATTCTGCTCGCGCGCGGCCGCGGACGCCAAGTATGTGCCGTGCGTGAGCGGCCGATCACAATTCGCGTAATTCGCCGCACCGCACGGCACCATCCGCGGCGCCCGTCCGTTGTCCCTTCCGAAGAGATGTGCAGCGGCGGGCGGTCGCCGTCTCGGCAGGCCTCCCGGCGTGGCGGGGTCCTCGCATACGATGGCCGTTGCTCAGTCAAGTCAAATGGAAACCGACCGTCCCAGGCCCGACCGGCAAGGAGACCAACCCCCGTGTCCGTCCTTTCCAAGCTCATGCGTGCAGGCGAAGGCAAGATCCTGCGCAAGCTGCACCGCATCGCGGACCAGGTCAACTCCATCGAAGAGGACTTCGTCGACCTCTCCGACGCCGAGCTGCGGGCCCTCACCGAGGAGTACAAGCAGCGGTACGCCGACGGTGAGACTCTCGACGACCTGCTCCCCGAGGCCTTCGCCACCGTCCGCGAGGCCGCCAAGCGCGCCCTCGGCCAGCGTCACTACGACGTGCAGATCATGGGCGGCGCCGCCCTCCACCTCGGCTACGTGGCCGAGATGAAGACCGGTGAGGGCAAGACCCTCGTCGGCACCCTGCCCGCGTATCTGAACGCGCTGTCCGGCAAGGGCGTCCACCTCATCACGGTCAACGACTACCTGGCCGAGCGCGACTCCGAAATGATGGGCCGCGTCCACAAGTTCCTGGGCCTGGAAGTGGGTTGCATCCTTGCCAACATGACGCCGGCCCAGCGTCGCCAGCAGTACGCCTGCGACATCACCTACGGCACGAACAACGAGTTCGGCTTCGACTACCTGCGCGACAACATGGCGTGGTCCAAGGACGAACTCGTCCAGCGCGGCCACAACTTCGCCATCGTCGACGAGGTCGACTCCATCCTCGTCGACGAGGCCCGTACGCCGCTGATCATCTCCGGCCCGGCCGACCAGGCCACCAAGTGGTACGGCGACTTCGCCAAGCTGGTCACCCGCCTGAAGCGGGGCGAGCCCGGCAACCAGCTCAAGGGCATCGAGGAGACCGGCGACTACGAGGTCGACGAGAAGAAGCGCACCGTCGCGATCCACGAGTCCGGTGTCGCCAAGGTCGAGGACTGGCTGGGCATCGACAACCTCTACGAGTCGGTGAACACGCCTCTGGTGGGCTACCTGAACAACGCCATCAAGGCCAAGGAGCTCTTCAAGAAGGACAAGGACTACGTCGTCCTGGACGGCGAAGTCATGATCGTCGACGAGCACACCGGCCGTATCCTCGCCGGCCGCCGCTACAACGAGGGCATGCACCAGGCGATCGAGGCGAAGGAAGGGGTGGACATCAAGGACGAGAACCAGACGCTCGCCACGATCACCCTGCAGAACTTCTTCCGTCTCTACAAGCGCCACGACCACGACGGCAAGGAACAGCCCGGTCTGTGCGGCATGACCGGTACGGCGATGACCGAGGCCGCCGAGTTCCACCAGATCTACAAGCTCGGCGTGGTGCCGATCCCGACGAACCGGCCGATGATCCGCAAGGACCAGTCGGACCTGATCTACCGCACCGAGGTCGCGAAGTTCGAGGCGGTCGTCGACGACATCGTCGAGAAGCACGAGAAGGGCCAGCCGATCCTCGTCGGCACGACGTCGGTCGAGAAGTCCGAGTACCTCTCGCAGCAGCTCAGCAAGCGCGGCGTGCAGCACGAGGTGCTGAACGCCAAGCAGCACGACCGTGAGGCGATCATCGTCGCCCAGGCCGGCCGCAAGGGCGCCGTGACCGTGGCCACCAACATGGCCGGCCGCGGAACCGACATCAAGCTCGGCGGCAACCCCGAGGACCTCGCCGAGGCGGAGCTGCGCCAGCGCGGCCTCGACCCCGAGGAGCACATCGAGGAGTGGGCCGCGGCGCTGCCCGCCGCTCTGGAGCGGGCCGAGAAGGCCGTGAAGTCCGAGTTCGAGGAGGTCAAGGAGCTCGGTGGGCTCTACGTCCTCGGCACCGAGCGGCACGAGTCGCGCCGTATCGACAACCAGCTGCGCGGTCGTTCCGGCCGTCAGGGCGACCCGGGCGAGTCCCGCTTCTACCTGTCGCTGGGCGACGACCTGATGCGCCTGTTCAAGGCGCAGATGGTCGAGCGCGTGATGTCGATGGCGAACGTCCCGGACGACGTGCCGATCGAGAACAAGATGGTCACGCGCGCGATCGCGTCCGCGCAGTCGCAGGTCGAGCAGCAGAACTTCGAGACCCGCAAGAACGTCCTGAAGTACGACGAGGTCCTCAACCGCCAGCGTGAGGTCATCTACGGCGAGCGCCGCCGCGTCCTGGAGGGCGAGGACCTGCACGAGCAGGTGCAGCACTTCATGGACGACACCATCGACGCCTACGTCACGGCGGAGACCGCCGAGGGCTTCGCCGAGGAGTGGGACCTGGACCGGCTGTGGGGCGCCTTCAAGCAGCTCTACCCGGTGAAGATCACCGTCGACGAGCTGGAGGAGGCGGCCGGTGACCGGGCCGGCCTGACCGCCGAGTTCATCGCCGAGTCCATCAAGGACGACATCCACGCCCAGTACGCGGAGCGCGAGGCGCAGCTCGGCTCCGAGATCATGCGCGAGCTGGAGCGCCGGGTCGTGCTGTCGGTCCTGGACCGCAAGTGGCGCGAGCACCTGTACGAGATGGACTACCTCCAGGAGGGCATCGGCCTGCGCGCGATGGCGCAGAAGGACCCGCTGGTCGAGTACCAGCGCGAGGGCTTCGACATGTTCACCGCCATGATGGAGGGCATCAAGGAGGAGTCCGTCGGCTACCTGTTCAACCTGGAGGTCCAGGTCGAGCAGCAGGTCGAGGAGGTCCCGGTCGAGGACGCCGCGCCGACTCTGCAGAAGAGCCCGCAGGACGCGGTTCCCGCCCAGACGGGCGGGCGTCCGGAGATCCGCGCGAAGGGTCTGGACGCCCCGCAGCGGCGGAACCTGCACCTCTCCGCGCCGACCGTCGACGGCGCCGGCGGCACCGTCGAGCGTGACTGGTCCGACGACGAGGAGCCGGTGCGCTCCGAGGCGGACGGCCTCACGCGCGCGGAGCGCCGCAAGCAGGCGCGTGGCGGAAAGCGCCGCAAGAAGTAGTTTCGCAGCGCCCGTGAGGGCGTCTCAGCGGCCGCGAAGGGCCGGGTCACCGTTCGGGTGCCCGGCCCTTCGGCATGAGACCTCCCCATGGATCCTGTCGGCCCCGGAGCCCCGCGGCGGCCTTGGTCGTCCGTCCCTGGGCGGGCCCTGTTCCGGGCGGAAGGCCATGGCGCGCGGGCGGTCACCGACGCCGATGCGGGCGAAGGCCTCACGGGTCCCGCCGGTCCCTTGAGCCCTGGGACGGTGGTCTCAGTCGTCGTCCCTGTGGGGTCGGGCAGGGCCGCCCAGCTCCACCGCCGTGCAGCGCCAGCGCAGGTCGCGGCCCTGTTCCAGGCGGAAGGCCATGGCGCGCAGGCGGTCGCCGGCGCCGATGCGGGCGAAGGCCTCGATGGCACCCGGGGAGGGCACGTAGTAGCCGATGTCCCGGATCACCGGGCGGCTGCCGGGCGTGCCGCGGGAGGTGCGCAGGGGGCCGAACTCGGCGAGCCAGGCCAGATCGTCGTAGGCGCGGCCGGCGGTGTGGCGGAGCATGCAGTGGACCGGGCGCTGTCCGCTCAGGACGGCGAGCAGCCGGTCGGCGAAGACATCGGTGGGGCGGGGCTGGGGGACGGCCGGGGCGACGGGACGGCGCGGAGTCTGGGGCGGTACGACGTGGACCGCCTGCTCGGTGCCGCGCCCGCCGGCCGGGGTCCGGTGGACCGGGGTGCCGCCGGGGCGGCGGGAGTCGCGGCGGACCGGCGGGCGGGCGCCGGGGTGGTTCCTCGCCCGCGTCATGACCTTGTTCATGGGTGCCCCCGTCGGGTCGGCCCGGAATTACCGAGCGGTAACTTTGTGGTTGGGGATCTTGTACGGGCTGCCGCGCGGGGCAGCAAGCGGCGGTGGGCGCGCGTCGGGGGGCCCGGAATGTTCACCTATCCGGATGACCCCGGGGGTGGCCGGGCCCATGGGCGCGGGGGCGGGCCGGGTGAGTCCCCGGACGGGGGTGGACGGCCCCGGAGGGGCGGGCAGGGGCTCGAAAGGGGACGGCCGCACGTATCCTGAAGGCCCTTCGGGAGGTGCGGGAACGCCCTCCCCGGGACTGTTGCGGAAGCCTCCGACCCGAAAGCGGCCAGCCATGCGCGTCTACGTCCCCCTGACCCTTCCCGGTCTCGCCGAGGCGTACAAGACGGGCGAACTGGCGGGCGGGCCGCTGCTCGCCTACGCCGTCACGCCCGCGCTGCGCGAGTGGTACCTCTCGGACGACATCGAGGAGTTGGAGTACGCGGCGCTGAACCGGGCCGCGCTCGCCTCGCTGCGGCTGCTGGCGGCGGACTCCAAGGCGACGCGGCGACGCGTGGTGGTCGCGGTCGACGTGCCCGACGGCGCGGCGACGGCCGACCCCGACCGGGGCCTCGACCCTTCGGCGCTCGGCGAGGTGCGGGTCGCGCAGGCGGTGCCGCTGGCGAAGGCGGCCTCCGTGCACGTCGACGCCGGTGACGCGGAGGCGGATGTGGCCGCCGCGGCGCAGGCGCTGGCGGCGGCGGACGGCGGGGACGACGACGCCCAGTTCACCGTGGACGGGGCCGAGGACCACGAGCTGCTGTGGTTCGCGACGCAGGAGATCCCGAATCTGGTGGGGCTCGCGGGATAGCGGAGGTCCGCGGTCTGCGGCTCACCCCGACTTGACCAGCGGTTCTCTTGATTGTCAGTGCGGGCGGGTACGTTTTTGGGCATGGGGATGCGAACAGGGGCGCACATCGTCTGGGACTGGAACGGGACGCTGTTCCATGACAACGACGCGATCATCGGGGCCACGAACGCGGCCTTCGCCGAGCTGGGACTCGAGCCGATCACGATCGAGCAGTACCGGTCGCTGTACTGCGTACCGGTGCCGAAGTTCTACGAGCGGTTGCTCGGAAGGCTGCCGACCGACACCGAGTGGGAGGTCATGGACGCGACCTTCCACCGGTACTACACCGAGCACCGGGTGGGGTGCGGGCTGACCCCGGGGGTCACCGAGCTGCTCGCCGGCTGGGGGGCCGGCGGGCGCAGCCAGTCGATTCTCAGCATGTACGGGCACGACGACCTGCTGCCGCTGGTGCGGGGCTTCGGGATCGACGCGTACTTCATACGGGTGGACGGACGCACCGGGCCTTCCGGCGGGAGCAAGGCCGAGCACATGGTGCGGCATCTGGGGGCGCTGGCCGGGGTGGACCCGGCGCGGACCGTGGTGATCGGGGACGCGGCAGACGACGCCGTGGCGGCCCTGCACGTGGGGGCGCGGGCCGTGCTGTACACCGGCGGGTCGCACAGCCGGGCCAGCCTGGAGGGGGTCGGCGTACCGGTCGTGGACACGCTGGACGAGGCCGTCGCCGAGGCGGAGCGGCTGGCGTCGTGAGCCGGGGCGCGACGCCGGGGTCAGGCCGGGCCCGGGAGGAGACCGGCGTCCCGAGGGCCCCGCGCCGAACCGGCGGGCGCCCGCACTGTGCATAACGTCAAACTTCCACCCCCGGTTTTGTACACATACGGCTCATGACGGGTCCCCGGTAATCAGCGATAGCCTGGTGGCGTGATCAGCGCGATAGCTCGCGGGGGCAAAGCCGCCCCTGCCCTGCGCCCGGTGAGCACGGATGACATCCGTGGCCGGGCGGCGATCGCTGATCCTCGCGGGCGGACGACGGCGCGCAACCCCTCGGTTAGGGCACTGCGGAGAGCAGTGTCACACCCGACGGCCGTGCCGATTTTGGCTGATATCCCCCCGCTCATCTCACCTCGCGGCATAGCGTCGAAGCAGACCGGACACCCCGCGTCGCGACGTTACGCCGGAGGGCACGAGACCGTACTTCCTTCTACGTCACGCAACGGCGCGCGACAGGAGCCAGAGGACAATGCAGACCAAGCTGGACGAAGCAAAGGCCGAGCTGCTCGAGAGGGCCGCCCGGGTAGCTGAGAACAGCCCGGCCGGGGGGCACCTACCGACTGGGACCACGGGCGAGGCCACCCCGGACCGGGACACCGTGCTCTCGTTCCTCCAGCGTTACTACCTGCACACGGCCCCGGAGGACCTCACCGACCGCGACCCGGTCGATGTCTTCGGAGCCGCCTTTTCGCACTACCGGCTGGCCGAGACCCGACCGCAGGGTACGGCCAATGTGCGGGTCCACACCCCGACGGTGGAAGAGAACGGATGGACATGCAGCCACTCCGTGGTCGAGGTCGTCACCGACGACATGCCCTTCCTCGTCGACTCCGTCACCAATGAACTGACCCGTCAGGGACGGGGCATCCACGTCGTCATCCACCCCCAGGTCGTGGTCCGCCGCGATGTCACCGGCAAGCTCGTCGAAGTGCTCACCGTTCCGCCGGCCCCCGGCGAGCGCCCGCACGACGCGCACACCGAGTCCTGGATCCACGTCGAGATCGACCGCGAGACCGACCGCGCCGACCTGAAGCAGATCACCGCCGACCTGCTGCGCGTCCTGTCCGACGTCCGCGAGGCCGTGGAGGACTGGGAGAAGATGCGGGACGCCTCGATCCGGCTCTCCGAGAGCCTGGGCGAGGAGCACGTCCCCGGCGATCTGCCCGGACCGGAGGTCGAGGAGGCCCGCGAGCTGCTCCAGTGGCTCGCCGCCGATCACTTCACCTTCCTCGGCTACCGCGAGTACGAACTGCGCGCCGACGACTCGCTCGCCGCCGTCCCCGGCACCGGCCTGGGCATCCTGCGCTCCGACCCGCACCACGCCGGTGAGGAGGCCCACCCGGTCAGCCCCTCCTTCGAGCGGCTGCCCGCCGACGCCCGCGCCAAGGCCCGCGAGCACAAGCTGCTGGTGCTCACCAAGGCCAACAGCCGCGCCACCGTCCACCGGCCGTCGTACCTGGACTACATCGGCGTCAAGAAGTTCGACGCCGAGGGCAATGTCGTCGGCGAGCGCCGCTTCCTCGGACTGTTCTCCTCCG
This sequence comes from Streptomyces sp. YS415, assembly GCF_023544665.1. Lineage (GTDB taxonomy): Bacteria > Actinomycetota > Actinomycetes > Streptomycetales > Streptomycetaceae > Streptomyces. The sequence goes on along the minus strand of NZ_JAMJFL010000015.1, from coordinate 180,022 downwards.
CCGCCTACACGGAGTCCGTGCGCCGCGTCCCCGTCATCCGCCGCAAGGTCGCCGACGTGCTCAAGCGCGCCGGGTTCTCGCCCAACAGCCACGACGGACGCGACCTGCTCCAGATCCTGGAGACCTACCCGCGCGACGAGCTCTTCCAGACGCCCGTCGCCGAGCTGCAGTCGATCGTCACCAGCGTCCTGTACCTCCAGGAGCGGCGGCGCCTGCGCCTCTACCTGCGCCAGGACGAGTACGGCCGCTACTACTCCGCCCTCGTCTACCTGCCCCGCGACCGCTACACCACCGGCGTCCGGCTGCGGATCATCGACATCCTGAAGGAGGAACTCGGCGGCACCAGCGTCGACTTCACCGCCTGGAACACCGAGTCGATCCTGTCCCGGCTGCACTTCGTGGTCCGGGTCCCGCAGGGCACCGAGTTGGCGCAGCTCAGCGACGCCGACAAGGAGCGCATCGAGGCCCGTCTGGTCGAGGCCGCGCGCTCCTGGGCCGACGGCTTCGCCGAGGCGCTCACCGCCGAACTCGGCGAGGAGCGGGCCGCGGAGCTGCTGCGCCGCTACGGCAACGCCTTCCCCGAGGGCTACAAGGCCGACCACACCCCCCGTGCCGCGGTCGCCGACCTCGTCAACCTCGAAGAGCTCGGCGACCAGAAGAACTTCGAGCTCAGCCTCTACGAGCCGGTCGGCGCCGCCCCCGAGGAGCGCCGCTTCAAGATCTACCGCAAGGGCGCGGCCATCTCCCTGTCCGCCGTTCTGCCGGTGCTCAGCCGGCTCGGCGTCGAGGTCGTCGACGAACGCCCCTACGAGCTGCGCTCCTCGGACCGCTCGGTCGCCTGGATCTACGACTTCGGCCTGCGCATGCCGAAGTTCGCGGGCGGCGGCACCGACTACCTCGGCGACGACGCCCGGGAGCGGGTCCAGGAGGCCTTCGCCGCCACCTGGACCGGACAGGCCGAGAACGACGGTTTCAACGCCCTCGTGCTGAGCGCCGGGCTGACCTGGCGGCAGGCGATGGTGCTGCGCGCGTACGCCAAGTACCTGCGCCAGGCGGGGTCCACCTTCAGCCAGGACTACATGGAGGACACCCTCCGCAACAACGTCCACACCACCCGGCTGCTGGTCTCCCTGTTCGAGGCGCGGATGTCCCCGGACCGCCAGCGCGCCGGACACGAGATCGTGGACGCCCTGCTGGAAGAGCTCGACGCGGCCCTCGACCAGGTGGCGAGCCTGGACGAGGACCGCATCCTGCGGTCCTTCCTCACGGTCATCAAGGCGACGCTGCGCACCAACTTCTTCCAGGAGGCCGCCGGCGGCCGCCCGCACGACTACGTCTCCATGAAGTTCGACCCGCAGGCCATCCCGGACCTGCCGGCGCCGCGTCCGGCGTACGAGATCTGGGTGTACTCGCCCCGGGTCGAGGGCGTGCACCTGCGCTTCGGCAAGGTCGCGCGCGGCGGTCTGCGCTGGTCGGACCGGCGGGAGGACTTCCGGACCGAGATCCTCGGCCTGGTGAAGGCGCAGATGGTGAAGAACACCGTCATCGTGCCGGTCGGCGCGAAGGGCGGGTTCGTCGCCAAGCAGCTGCCGGACCCGTCGGTGGACCGGGACGCGTGGCTGGCCGAGGGCATCGCCAGCTACAAGACGTTCATCTCGGCGCTGCTCGACATCACCGACAACATGGTGGCCGGCGAGGTCGTGCCGCCCGCCGACGTGGTGCGCCACGACGACAACGACACCTACCTGGTGGTCGCCGCCGACAAGGGCACCGCGACCTTCTCCGACATCGCCAACGAGGTCGCCGAGCAGTACAACTTCTGGCTCGGTGACGCCTTCGCCTCCGGTGGCTCGGCCGGTTACGACCACAAGGGCATGGGCATCACCGCCCGCGGCGCCTGGGAGTCCGTCAAGCGGCACTTCCGGGAGCTGGACGTGGACACCCAGAGCGAGGACTTCACGGTCGTCGGCATCGGTGACATGTCCGGTGACGTGTTCGGCAACGGCATGCTGCTCAGCGAGCACATCCGGCTGGTGGCCGCCTTCGACCACCGGCACATCTTCATCGACCCGAACCCGGACGCGGCGACCTCCTACGCCGAGCGCCGCCGCCTGTTCGAGCTGCCGCGCTCCAGCTGGGCCGACTACGACACCGAGCTGATCTCGGCCGGTGGCGGCGTCTTCCCGCGTACCGCCAAGGCGATCCCGGTCAACGCGCACGTCCGCGAGGCGCTCGGCATCGAGGGCAAGGTGTCGAAGATGACGCCGGCCGACCTGATGAAGGCGATCCTCCAGGCGCCGGTGGACCTGCTGTGGAACGGCGGCATCGGTACGTACGTCAAGGCGTCCACCGAGTCGAACGCCGACGTCGGCGACAAGGCCAACGACGCCATCCGCGTGGACGGCGCCGACCTGCGGGTCAAGGTCGTCGGCGAGGGCGGCAACCTGGGTCTGACCCAGCTCGGCCGGATCGAGTTCGCCCGGAACGGCGGCAAGATCAACACCGATGCCATCGACAACAGCGCGGGCGTGGACACCTCCGACCACGAGGTGAACCTCAAGATCCTGCTCAACAGCCTGGTCACGGACGGCGACATGACCGTGAAGCAGCGCAACAAGCTGCTCGCGGAGATGACCGACGAGGTCGGCCGGCTGGTGCTGCGCAACAACTACGCGCAGAACACGGCGATCGCCAACGCGCTGGCCCAGTCCAAGGACATGCTGCACGCCCAGCACCGGTACATGCGCCACCTGGTCCGCGAGGGCCACCTGGACCGCGCCCTGGAGTTCCTGCCCACCGACCGCCAGATCCGTGAGCGGCTCGGTGCCGGAGACGGTCTGACCGGTCCGGAGACGGCCGTGCTGATGGCGTACACGAAGATCACGGTCGCCGAGGAGCTGCTGCACACCTCGCTCCCCGACGACCCCTATCTGCGCGGACTGCTGGACACGTACTTCCCCAGCGCGGTGCGCGAGCGGTTCCCCGAGCACATCGACAGCCACCCGCTGCGCCGGGAGATCACCACGACCGTGCTGGTCAACGACACGGTCAACACCGGCGGTACGACCTATCTGCACCGGCTGCGCGAGGAGACCGGTGCCTCGCTGGAGGAGATCGTCCGGGCGCAGACCGCGGCCCGCGCGATCTTCCGCTCGGCGCCCGTGTGGGACGCGGTCGAAGCCCTGGACAACCAGGTCGAGGCCGCCGTGCTCACCCGGATCCGGCTGCACTCGCGCCGCCTGGTCGAGCGCGGCACGCGCTGGCTGCTCAACAACCGTCCGCAGCCGATCCAGCTCTCCGAGAACGTCGAGTTCTTCGGTGAGCGGGTCGAGCAGGTGTGGCAGCAGCTGCCCAAGCTGCTGCGCGGCGCGGACCTGGAGTGGTACCAGCAGATCCACGACGAGCTGACCGCCGCCGGTGTCACCGGTGAACTCGCCACGCGCGTGGCCGGTTTCTCGTCCGCCTTCCCGGCGCTCGACATCGTCTCGGTGGCCGACCGCATGGGCAAGGAGCCGCTGGACGTCGCCGAGGTCTACTACGACCTCGCCGACCGGCTGCGGATCACCCAGCTGATGGACCGCATCATCGAGCTGCCCCGCAACGACCGCTGGCAGTCCATGGCCCGCGCCTCCATCCGCGAGGACCTCTACGCGGCCCACGCGGCGCTGACCTCGGACGTCCTCGCGGTCGGCAACGGCTCCTCCACCCCTGAGCAGCGCTTCGAGCGGTGGCAGGAGAAGAACGCGGCGATCCTGGGCCGGGCGCGCACCACCCTGGAGGAGATCCAGGGCTCGGAGACGTTCGACCTCGCCAACCTGTCGGTGGCCATGCGGACGATGCGCACGCTCCTGCGGACGCATTCGTAGGCAGCAGGCGGTACGACGAACAGGGCGCCCCGGGCCGGAGAAGGCTCGGGGCGCCCTGCGCGTCGTTCGAGTGCCGCCGCGGAAGCTACACGGCGACCGTGGCCTTCGGCTTCGGCTTCGGCTTGGCCTTGGGCTTCTTGTCGCCGGTGAAGGCCTCGTACTCCTTGAGGACGTCCTCCGTGGGTCCGTCCATGCGCAGTTCGCCGCGCTCCAGCCACAGCACGCGGTCGCAGGTGTCGCGGATGGACTTGTTGTTGTGGCTGACCAGGAACACCGTGCCCGCGTGCTTGCGCAGTTCGCGGATCCGGGCCTCGGAGCGCTTCTGGAAGGAGCGGTCGCCGGTGGCGAGGGCCTCGTCGATGAGCAGGACGTCGTGGTCCTTGGCGGCGGCGATGGAGAAGCGGAGCCGGGCGCCCATGCCGGAGGAGTAGGTGCGCATGGGCAGGGTGATGAAGTCGCCCTTCTCGTTGATGCCGGAGAAGTCGACGATCTCCTGGTAGCGCTCCTTGATCTGCTCGCGGGACATGCCCATGGCGAGGCCGCCGAGGAAGACGTTGCGCTCACCGGTCAGGTCGCCCATCAGGGCCGCGTTCACGCCGAGCAGGGAGGGCTGGCCGTCGGTGTAGATGGCGCCGTTCTCCACCGGCAGCAGGCCCGCGACCGCCTTGAGCAGGGTGGACTTGCCGGAGCCGTTGGTGCCGATGAGTCCGATGGCCTCGCCCTTGCGGGCGACGAAGGACACGTTCCGCACGGCGTGCACCGTGCGCACGCCGGACGCCCTCTCGGTCTGTTTGCGCCGCACGATGCGGTTGAGGGCGGCGGTGGCGGAGCCGCGGCCCGCGCCGGTGCCGTTGACGCGGTAGACGATGTCGACCCGGTCCGCGATGACGGTGGGGGTCGGTTCGCTCGGGTTCTCAGGGTTTGCAGGGGTCTCAGCCACGGCCGTACGTCTCCTCAGCCTTCCAGAAGTAGATGAAACCGCCGACTCCGGCGAGCAGGGCCCAGCCGGTGGCGAGCGCCCACACGTGCGGCGGGAGCTGGCTTCCGTGGAAGCTGTCGATCAGGGCGAAGCGCATCAGGTCGATGTAGACGGCGGGCGGGTTGGCCTGGAGCACCGGGCCCACCCAGGCCGGCCAGTCACCGTGCTTGGCCAGCAGGTGGTCGATGCTCCACATCACGCCCGAGGTGTACATCCAGGTGCGCAGCACGAACGGCATCAGCTGGGCGACGTCCGGGGTCTTCGCACCCACCCGGGCCATCATCAGCGAGACACCGGCGTTGAAGGTGAACTGGAGCACCAGCACCGGCAGGGCGAGCAGCCAGGAGGCGGCGACCGGCACGCCGAAGGCCAGCAGGATGACGACCAGGGCGCCCATGGAGAACAGCAGCTGCTGGAGCTGCTGGAGGCAGAAGGAGATCGGCAGCGCGGCCCGCGGGAAGTGCAGGGCGCGCACGAGACCGAGGTTGCCGGAGATGGCGCGGGTACCCGCGAGGATCGAGCTCTGGGTGAAGGTCCAGATGAACACGCCGGTGACCAGGAACGGCACGTAGTCCGGCACGCCGTCCTTGGTGCCCAGCAGCACACCGAAGATCAGGAAGTAGACGGCCGCGTTCAGCAGCGGGTTCATCACCTGCCAGAGCTGGCCGAGCTTGGCCTGGCTGTACTGGGCGGTCAGCTTGGCCGTGGAGAACGCGGCGATGAAGTGTCGCCGGTCCCAGAGCTGGCGGACGTACTCGGGCAAGGTGGGGCGGGCACCGCTGACCGAGAGGCCGTGGCGGGCGGCGAGGGCCGCGAGGTCGACATCGGCAGGGGTCGTCGGGGCCGTCGTCGGGGGCGGTGTGTCGAGGACCTGGCTCACATCCGCTGCTTTCGCTCGGGGGGTGGGGGTGCGCGGTCCGGGGCCCGGCGTTCGCCACCGGACGCTTCCTGTTCGCTTACGTCGGGACGGGATGCTTACGTCGGGACGGGACCGTATCGTCGCAACGCGAGCGTAGGCCGAATCGACGTCGGAACGCAACCGTTTCGTCGTAACGCCCTATGCTGGTCCGCATGACGACGAACGCCGAGGGACCCCAGCCGCGCCCGCGCCGCCGGGCCCCCGCGGGGGCGGCCGTGCTGCGGGCGGACGTGACGGAAGCCATCCGGGCGGCCGTGTTCGAGGAGCTCGCGGCGGTCGGCTACGCGCGGATGTCGATCGAGGGGATCGCCCGGCGGGCGGGCGTCGGCAAGACGGCGGTGTACCGGCGGTGGCGGTCGAAGCTGCACCTCGTGCTGGACGTGGTGTCGGCGCTGGCGGTGCAGGGGCTGCCGATGCCGGACACGGGTTCGCTGGAGGGTGACCTCCGGCTCCTCTACGAGGTGACCTCACGCGCGCTGCGCCACCCGGTCGCCTCCCAGATCATCCCGGACCTCCAGGCGGAGGCCGCGCGCAATCCCGAGATCGCCGAGGCCCTGCAGAAGGCGGTGCGGGAGGGGCAGGACGGGGTGGCCAGCGGGATCGTGGCGGCGGCGGAGCGGCGCGGGGAGCTGCGCGAGGGGGTCGACCAGGAGCTGGCACTGGATCTGATCTCCGGGCCGCTGTACTGGCGCGCGGTGGTGATCCGCAGCCCGAAGCTGCCGAAGGAGTATCTGGCGTCGCTGGCGCGGGCCACGGCGGGGGCGCTGAAGGCCCTGTGAGAGGGCCCCTGGCCAAGGGCTGACGTCTAGTCGCGTGCCGCTGACGGGTGCAGGCGTACCCAGCCCTCCCAGGCGGAGGTGATCATGTCCTGGACGTCGTGCCTGGCCTTCCAGCCGAGCTCGGTGGCCGCCCGGTCGGCGGAGGCGACCACGCGGGCCGGGTCGCCGGGGCGTCGGGGGGTGACCGTCGGGGGGCGGTCGTGGCCGGTGAGCGCGTTGATCCGGTCGATCATCTCGCGCACCGAGACGCCCTCGCCGCGGCCGATGTTGAGGGTCAGGTCGCGGCCGGGGGAGGACCGCAGCGCCCGGGCCGCCGCCACATGGGCCTCGGCCAGGTCGACGACGTGGATGTAGTCACGGACACAGGTGCCGTCCGGGGTCGGGTAGTCGTCGCCGAAGATGCGCGGGGGTTCGTTCTCGGTGAGCTTCTCGAAGACCATCGGGATGAGGTTGTGGACGCCGGCGTCGGCCAGGTCCGGGGCCGCCGCGCCCGCCACGTTGAAGTAGCGCAGGGAGGCCGTCGACAGGCCCGTCGCCCGCGCCGCGGCCCGCACCAGCCATTCGCCGGCCAGTTTCGTCTCGCCGTACGGCGACATGGGGGCGCACGGCGTCTCCTCGGTGACCAGGTCCACGTCCGGCATGCCGTAGACCGCGGCCGAGGAGGAGAACACGAACGAGGGAACGCCGGCCCGCGTCACCGCCTCCAGCAGGACGCGCAGGCCCTCCACGTTCTCCCGGTAGTAGCGCAGCGGCTGCTCCACCGACTCGCCGACCTGCTTCTTCGCCGCCAGATGCACGACCCCGGTGATCTCGTGGTCGGCCAGGGCGCGGGCCACGTGCTGGGCGTCCAGGGTGGAGCCCACGACCAGCGGGACACCTTCGGGCACGCGCTCGGACAGACCGGTGGACAGATCGTCGTAGACCACCGTCCGCTCGCCCGCCTCGGACATCGCCCGTACGACATGCGCCCCGATGTATCCGGCACCGCCGGTGATCAGCCAGGTCATGTGTGGCCGTCCCCTCGTCAGTTGGCCCGTGCGTGGAGCATAACCACTCCGATTCGCCGTCAATGAACAAGAATCATCGGTTAATAGCACAAGATCTGAGATGTGGTGAGTCAGGAGAGGGAGACAGAGAAAGAGAAAGAGAAAGAGACGGAGGCGGAGGCGGACGGCCGGTTCCGGGCCTTGGCGGTCGGCCTGCCTGCCGCCCTGGTGCTGGCCCTCGGGCTGTGGGGCATCGACCGCGGGGGCATATGGCGCGACGAGGCGGTCACCTTCCAGGTGGCGCGCAGGTCGGTGCCGGAGATCTGGCGGCTCGTGCACGGCGTGGACGCGGTGCACGGCCTGTACTACCTCCTGATGCACCCCGTCCTCGCCCTCCGCCCGGACGAGGTGGTCCTCCGGCTCCCCTCGGTGTGCGGGGCCGCCGCCGCGGCGGGCCTGGTCGCGGCGCTCGGCATCCGGCTGGCCGGTCCGCGGGTCGGGCTGTGGGCGGGTCTGATGTACGCCGTCACACCGCTGACCGGCCACTACGCGCAGGAGGGGCGGTCGTACGCCCTCGTCGGCGCCGGAGTCGTGGGCGCCACGCTGCTGCTGGTGCGGGCGCTGGACGGCGGGCGGACCTGGCTCGCGTACGCAGGTGTCGTCGGCGTGACCTGCCTGGTGCACGAGTTCGCCGTCCTGGTGCTGTGCGCGCACGCCGTGACGCTGGCGGTGTCGGGGGTGAGTCGGCGGACCTGGGCCCGCTGGGCCGGAGCGGTGGCCGGTGCCGGGCTGATCCTGCTGCCGCTGGTGCTGGTCTCCCAGGCGCAGGCGGGGCAGGTGGAGTGGCTGCCGACGCCGGGCTGGGGGAGCGCGGAGCGGGTGCTGCGCGGTTTCGTCGTCGGACCGAAGGGGGTGGTGTTCGAGACCGGGGTGGTGCTGATGCTCGTGGGATTCGCCGCCCGCCGGGTGGCCGCCGTGGCGTTGCCGCTGATGGCGGTCCCGCCGGTCCTGCTGATGCTGGTCTCGCAGGTCCGGCCGATGTACGACGACCGGTACGTCCTGTACGCGCTGGCGGGGGCACCGCTGCTGATCGCGGCCGGCGCGGACCGGCTCGCCCACTGGATCCTGGGCCGGGTGCCGTACGTGCCGCTGGCCGGTGCCCTCGCCGTTCTCGTGGCCTTCCTGCACCACCTGCCCCTGCACCGGCAGGACCGCGCCCCCGAGCGTCGGCCCGACAACCTCGCCGCCGTCTCCGCCCTCGCCGCCGGCCAGATCCGCCGCGGCGACGCGGTGCTGTTCGTGCCCTCCATCGGCCGCCGGGCGGCGGTGGCCTACCCGGAGGGGTTCCGGCACGCCCGGGACATCGCGCTCAGGACGCCGGGACCCGCCTCCGGGACGCTGTACGGCCGGGAGACCGATGCGGATGAGCTGCGCCGCAGACTGGCGCGGGCGGACCGGGTGTGGGTGGTGGCCGAGCCGTACACGCTGCGCTCGGACTGGCGCCCGCGCAATCCCGTTGAGCGCGCCAAGATCACGGCCGTGTGGGAGGACTTCGTCCCGTGCGAGCAGTACGTGCGCGGGGGCGTGACCCTGCGGCTCTACGAGCGGCGCCCGGCTACGGTGCTGCCGCTGACAGGGCCGCCTCGTCGAGAGCGCTGGTGAGGTCGTCCAGGCGGGAGCGCAGGGCGTTGATCTCGTCGACGTCGAAGCCGGTGGCCGCGGCGATCCGGCGCGGCACCTGGAGCGCCTGCTCGCGCAGGGCCGAGCCCTCCTCGGTCAGCCGCACCTGCACCGACCGCTCGTCGCGCGCGCTGCGCTCCCGGTGCACCAGACCCGCGCCCTCCAGCCGCTTCAGCAGCGGGGAGAGCGTGCCGGAGTCCAGCCGCAGGTGCTCGCCCAGCTTCTTGACGGGCAGATCTCCGTGCTCCCACAGCGCCAGCATCACCAGGTACTGCGGATAGGTGAGACCGAGGTCCTTGAGGACCACGCGGTAGACGCCGTTGAAGGCGCGGGCGGCCGCGTGCAGGGAGAAGCAGATCTGGCGGTCCAGGCGGAGCCATTCCTCCTGGGGCGCGGTGGCGGGTGTCCCGGTCCGGTTCATGGGTCCAGGATAGCTCCGGCTCGCCATTTAGTTGTGCACAATTTAATTGTGTGCTCTACTTGAGCCCGTCAGCGAGCCCCGACTTCTCGAACAGGGACGGTTCATCCATGGACGCGATCTACACCGCCGTCGCCACCGCCACCCACGGCCGCGAGGGACGTGCCATCAGCTCCGACGGCACGCTCGACCTGCAGCTGGCGCCGCCGGTGGAGCTCGGGGGCAACGGTCAGGGCACCAACCCCGAGCAGCTCTTCGCGGCCGGTTACGCCGCCTGTTTCGCCAGCGCCCTCGGCCTCGTCGGCCGCCGGGCCAAGGTGGACGTCGCCGACGCCGCCGTCACCGGCGAGGTCGGCATCGGCAAGCTGGGCGAGGGGTTCGGCCTGAAGGTCACCCTGCGCGTCGAACTGCCCGACACCGTGGACGAGGCGACCGGCCGCAAGCTCGTCGAGCAGGCCCACCAGGTCTGCCCCTACTCCAACGCCACCCGCGGCAACATAGACGTCGACCTCGTCATCGAGTAGTCGACGCTCACCCCGCGAGCCGGGGGCCGGACAGGCGCGGACGTCCTCGGGACGTCCGCGCCTTTCGCTCGCCCGGCCCCGCGTCACCTCAGGGAGTGGGCCCGGTCGGAGTGCCCCTGGGCCGGCAGCGACACCTGGGCGCGCAGCAGGTGCTCCAGCAGCAGCGGCACGCCGACCACCGGGAGCAGCCAGGCCAGTGCGATCAGCCGGCCGCCCCAGATGTGGATGTCCGGGTGCCCGGCCTGGGTCAGGACGCCGGTGGCCGCCGCCGCGATCAGGAAGGCGCCGAAGGTCGGCCTGCGCAGCGCGCCCCACAGCCCCGCGCCCAGCGCCGCCAGGAACAACGGCTCCCACAGCTGCCGGCGCAGCCACTCCAGCCAGAAGTTCCGCGACAGCTGGAGGAACTCCGGCCAGGGGTCGGCCCGGTCGGGGCGGGTGAAGTGATCGGCCAGCAGATCCTGCACGCTCTCGGACGCCGACGGGTGGCCGAGCAGCTTCGCCAGGGCGAGCGTGCCCACCGCCGCGCCCAGACCGAGGCCCGCGATCACCGCGACGTCCCGGCCCGGCGCCCGCCCCTTGCGCCGGCGCGCCACGGCGACCAGCGCCCCCGCCCCCGCCAGGCACACCCCCAGGAACAGCGCCTGCGAGTGCTTCACCGTGAACAGCGCGGCCAGCGCGCCCGCGATCAGCGCCGGTCCCGCCCGCCGCCCTTGCAGCACCAGCGCGCAGCCCCACACCGCCACCAGCGTCAGCGCCATCAGCAGGCCCTCCGTCATGGGCCGCATGGCGATCGCCCCGCACGGCAGGACGTAGTACAGCGCCTGACCGGTCAGCGCGAGCGGGAACGGTACCGACAGGGTGCGCAGGATCAGGAACACCAGCACCCCGCCCCCGGCCGCCACCGTGACCCCGGCCGCCCACAGGCCCCAGGTCGCGCCGAGCACGGTCACGAACGGCACCAGGAACACCGGGTAGCCGGGCCGCGCCTCGAAGATCCGCATGAAGCGCTCCGAGGCGAAGGGGACGGTGTGACCGGTCGTACGGCCCGCCGCCAGCCGCTTCTCCACCTCCCGCCACTCCTTCGCCCGGCAGCCGGCCAGCACGGCCGGGGCGGGATCGGGGCGGTGGAAGCGCACCACGTGCACGGTCTGGTCGCGGTGCGCGATCGCGGCCTTGCCCGCGCAGTAGTGCTCGATCGTCGTGAGGGCCGCCTCCCGCTTGCTGTCGCCGCGCAGGCCGAGGGCGTAGGAGAGGTAGTTCCTGGAGTCGGGGGTGTCCCGCCCGGAGACGTTCGCCAGTTGCAGGACGGCGAAGAGGGCGGCCAGGAGCAGCACCCAGGTGCGCGGCCTCACGAGGACACGCGCCGGCCACCGGGCCGCCCGGCCGGACGCCAGGTGTGGGGCCGGCTCGGGGTGGGCCGCGACGGGCTGGAGGGCATCAGAACTCCCCGGGATGAGAACGGCGTTCAGAGACGGTCGGTGAGGGGCAGGGGGGTCGCGGAGCGCGGTGCGGCGATGAGCGGGGAGCCGGTGAGGGGCGCGGCCGCCGACGGCACCGGATGCCGCTCGTCCAGCGGTACGACCGGCGGCAGGCCCTTCTCGCCGAACACCACGTGCCGTACGACGCGCTCGGCGGCGCGGCCGTCGTCGTACGGGCAGAAGCGCCGGCGGAACGCCGCGCGCAGCTGGGCGGAGCGGGAGCCGCGCCAGTGGCCGGTGGCGAAGATGTCGATCAGCTCGTCCTCGCTGCGCGCGACCGCGCCCGGCGGGAAGGAGCGCAGATCGAAGTAGGTGCCGCGGGCGGCCTCGTAGGCCTCCAGGTCACCGGTGTGCAGGACGATCGGGCGGTCCAGACCGGCGTAGTCGAACATGATCGACGAGTAGTCGGTGAGCAGGGCGTCCGAGGCCAGGCAGAGGGACTCCACGCTCGGGTGGGCGGTGACGTCGATGACCCGCGGCGAGGTCGCCTCGGGGGCGAGCGGGCCGCCGTGGCGGCGGTGGGCGCGGGCCAGGATCACGAAGCGCGGGCCGAGGCGGCTCGCGAGCCGGTCCAGGTCGAGCGGGGCGCGCTGGGTGCGGCGGTAGTCGCGGTGAGTCGGGGCGTACAGCACCGCCACCGCGCCCTCGGGGATGCCGAGCGTCTCGCGCAGCCGGCTCACGTCCGCCGAAGTGGCCCGCTGGAAGACGTCGTTGCGGGGCTGGCCGTACTCCAGCGTCTTGTACGGGCCGGGGTGGACGCGTTCCTGGACGAGGGTGGAGTGGCGGTTGGCGGAGACGACGTAGTCCCAGGTGTCCACGGTGTCGAGGAGGGCGCCGACGTCCGTGCCCGCGCCGGCCGCGGGGCGCTCGCGCAGGTCCAGGCCCAGGTGCTTGAGCGGGGTGCCGTGCTGGGTCTGGACGACGGTCTGCCCGGGGCGCTTGACCAGCCGGCGGTCGAGGCCGGTGTTGTCGACCAGGTACGCGGAACGGGCCAGCGCCGTCCAGTAGGCCGCCGTGCCGGGGGTGATGCGGCGCGTGGCGGCCGGGACGGTGTGGTGGTGCTCGGGATGCGCGATCCAGGCCGTGCGGATGTGCGGGGCGTGGGCGCGGAACGCCTGCTCCAGGGCGCCCGGGTTGCAGCCGTGGCCCTGGCCGCCGTACGCGCAGAACACGGCCCGGTCCCGGCGCAGGGGCAGGCGGAGCTGGACGCGGTAGTGCAGGCGCAGGGCGGTGGAGCGCAGGGCGCCCGCCGCCTTCACGGCGAGCTTGACCGCCCGGTGGTGCACGGCGGCGGCCAGGCGCAGGGCGCGGTAGGTGCGGTGCAGGCCCAGCCGGACCAGGGCGTGCCGGGGGCGGTCGCGCAGCCGGACCGGGGCGCCAGGGGCGCGGTGGCGGCGGCAGTGGGCGCGGGCCCGCCGCAGGAACTCGGCGCGGCTGCCGCGCGGGAGGCGGCCGGCGCGGGCGGCCACGGCGGCCAGGTGGTCGACCATGCCGCGGAACAGCACCGGCCGCCACCGCGCGAGCCGGGGCCGGCCGTCGAGGAACGCGAAGAGGCGGTCGTACTGCTCGAAGACGTCGAAGGGGAGGCGGCTCGTGGAGTCCTTGCGGTAGGCGCGGTGGTGCACGCACACCCGGTCGAGGGTGGCGATCGACTCCGCCGTCATCAGGACCGGGTACGTCCAGGGGGTGTCCTCGTCGGAGCCGGGCGGGAAGGAGAGGCCCTCGCGCTCGACGAACTCCCGGCGGCAGACCAGGTTGTGGGGAGCCGCCGGCAGGCGCAGCAGACTCGGGCGGTCCTCCAGCCGGAAGGGTGCCGGGCCCTGCTCGGTGAGCGGGACCAGCGTCTCGTCGCGGACCGTCTCGCCGGTCCGCAGGACGCGTACCTGGTCGTACACCAGGACGTCCGGTCCGCCGGTCTCCTTCAGGCGGTCGGCGACGGCCTGGAGGGCGCCCGGTGTCAGGGTGTCGGCGCCGTCGAGGAACAGCAGGTAGTCGCCGGTCGCCTCGCTCGTCCCGGCGTTGCGGGCGGGGCCCGGGCCCTGACGGCGGGCCAGGCGCACCGGCCGTACCCGGGGGTCGCGGGCGGCGAACTCGTCGATGATCGCGCCGCAGGCGTCCGACGAGGCATCGTCCACCGGGATCAGCTCCAGATCGGGGTACGACTGGGAGAGCACCGATTCCAGACACGCGTGGAGATACGCCTGAACCTTGTACGCGGGGACGATGACACTGAACCTGGGCAAGGGGGACATCCATGGGTCGGTGCGGGTGGTGAGGGGGTCGGGCCCCAGGGCCTGCCTGACCATTCCCGCCTGCCCCGCGACGCCTGGCCCGGGAACGGCCGATGGAGTGACTTGGTTACGCGGGGTTGCGGCATACGGGGGACGCCCGGACGCACGTCGAGGGGCCGCCCGGGTATCTCCCGGCCGGCCCCTCGATCCGCCTGTCCCGCGGGCTACTTCACCGCGCCCGCCATGACCCCGGACACGAACTGCCGCTGGAACGCGAAGAACACCGCCAGCGGGATCACCATCGAGATGAAGGCGCCCGGCGCCAGCACCTCGATATTGCTGCCGAACTGCCGTACCTGCTGCTGGAGCGCGACCGTCAGCGGCTGCGAGCCGGAGTCGGAGAACACCAGCGCCACCAGCATGTCGTTCCACACCCACAGGAACTGGAAGATTCCCAGCGAGGCGATGGCCGGGGCGCCCAGCGGCAGCACGACCGTGGTGAACAGCCGGGCCTCACCGGCGCCGTCGAGCCGCGCCGCCTCCAGCAGCTCCTTCGGGATCTCCGCGAAGAAGTTGCGCAACAGGAAGATCGCGAACGGCAGCCCGAACGCCACGTGGAACAGCACGACACCGGTGATCGAGCCGAAGATCCCCAGCTTCCCGAAGAGCTCGGACAACGGGATCAGCGCCACCTGCACCGGCACCACCAGCAGCGCGATCACCACCATGAACCACCAGTCGCGGCCCTTGAAGTCCATCCACGCGAAGGCGTACCCGGCCATCGCGCCGATGATCACCACGAGCAGGGTCGCCGGGACGGTGATCCACACGGTGTTGAACAGCGCGTTGGTGATGTCGTCGTTCTCCAGCAGGGTGCTGTAGCTCTCGGTGGTGAGCTCGGCCGGTGCCGTGAAGACCTGCCACCAGCCCGAGGAGGCGATCTCGGTCGGCTCCCGGAAGGAAGACACCAGCAGCCCGAAGGTCGGCACCAGCCAGAACAGCGCCACCAGCAGCAGGAAGGTCCGCAGCGCCCCGCCCGCGGCGCCGCTCGCCACCCGGGAGGCCCACGACCGCTTGCCGCGCACGGGGGAATCGAGTGCGGTCACCGCTCGCGCTCCTTCCTGAGCCGGCGGATGTTGACGATCATCACCGGGATCACGAGCAGCAGCAGGATGATGCCGATCGCGCTGCCCATGCCGTAGTTGCCCCCGCCGCCGAACGACGACAGGAACAGCTGCAGCGCCAGCACATTGGCCTCGTCCTGGGTGGGCTGCGGGGCGATGATGTAGACCAGGTCGAAGATCTTCATCACGTTGATCATGAGCGTGATCAGTACGACGACCAGGACCGGTGCCAGCATCGGCACCGTGATTCTGCGGAACACCTGCCACTCGTTGGCGCCGTCGACCCGGGCCGCCTCCAGCAGATTGCGGTCGACTCCGGCGAGCCCCGCCGCGATGAGCACCATCGCGAAGCCCGCCCACATCCAGACGTACGCCCCGATGATCGCCGGGGTCACCAGGGTCGGGCCGAGCCAGTCGACGCCGTTGTAGGGCGCCGCGAAGTTCGACCCCGGCAGGCGCAGTTGGGCGCCGTCGGCGGAGTCGGGCAGGGTGAAGGTGCCGTCCGCGCCGCTGGTCGCCGAGGCCACCACCTCGCCGTCCTTGACGGCCTCGACCTTGACGCCCTCCAGCGCCTTCTCGCCCGCGTCGACCTGCCCCTTCTCGCCGCCGCCACCGAGCTTGAAGTCCAGCCACACCGTGCCGGTGACGCCGGCACCGGTCGCCGCCCGGGCGTCCTCGGGGGAGCCCGGCACCTTGTTGGGCGCGATACCGACGAGGGGGAGCAGCGCCGGGGTGCCCGCCCGGACCGTGCCCGTCGTGGTGAACGCACCGCCGCCGGACGGCTTCAGATCGCTGACCTGGGCGTTGGGGCGGGCCTTCGGATAGACGGAGGAGTCGGCGAAGGTGTCGTGCACCGACGTCACGATCGCGTTCGCCACGCCCTGGTCCGGGTCCGCCTGGTACACCAGCCGGAAGATGATGCCGGCCGCGAGCATGGAGATCGCCATCGGCATGAAGATGATCAGCTTGAACGCCGTGCCCCAGCGCACCCGTTCGGTGAGCACGGCGAAGATCAGGCCCAGCACGGTGACCACGGCGGGCGCGACCGCCATCCAGATCGCCGTGTTGCGTACGGCGGTCAGGGTCGCGTCGTCCGTGAAGACGTCGATGTAGTTGTCCAGGCCGACGAAGCCGTCCCCGCCCGCGTTGTACAGGCTGCGCCAGACCGAGTACCCGATCGGGTAGACCACGAGCGCGCCGAGCAGCACCAGGGCGGGCAGCAGGAACAGCACCGCCACCCACACCTTGGTGCCCGTCACGCCCTTGCGCGGTGCCGGCGCGGTGCCGGCACTCCCGTTCGCGACGGCCGACATCCGTCAGCCGGTCTTGTACGCCTTGGCGGCGTCCGCCTCCAGCTTTTGCTGGGCGCCGGCCACATCGCTCGGGTTCTTCAGGAAGTCCTGGAGCCGCTTCCACTCGCCGATGCCCTGGGTGCCGCCGAACGCCGCCGGCGCCTGGTCGGACATGTCGAAGCGGAAGTCGTCGCCCGCCGCGATCAGCGCCTCGGCGATGCCCCGGGTCACGTCGTCCTTGTAGGACCCCTGGTCCATCTCCTTGTTGGGCGAGATGAAGCCGCCCTGCGCCGCCCAGATCTCGGCCGCGTCGGTCGAGGACAGGAACGTCATCAGTGCCTGCGCGCCCTTGCCGTCCTTCAGCGCCACCGCCACGTCACCGCCGCTGACCACCGGCGACTCGTCGCCGACCGCCGGGAACGGGAACACCTTGGCGTCCGTGCCGACCTTCGCGTCGGTGTCGGCGTTGATGTTCGCGGTGACGAAGTCGCCCTCGAAGACCATCGCGGCCGGGGTGTCACCGGAGAACGTCTGGGTGACCGACTTCGGGAACTCCGTCTGGAGCGCGCCCGAGCGGCCGCCCGCGATCAGCTCGTCCTTGCCCCACAGCTCGCCGAGCGTGGTCAGGGCGTCCTTGACCGAGGGGTCGGTCCACTTGATCTCGTGCTTGGCCAGTTGGTCGTACTTCTCCGGGCCGGCCTGCGAGAGATAGATGTTCTCGAACCAGTCGGTCAGCGTCCAGCCGTCCGCGCCGCCGATGGAGACGGCGGGGGAACCGGCGTCGGAGAGCGTCTGGGCCGTGGCCAGGAAGTCCTTCCAGGTCTTCGGCTCCTCGTTGATGCCGGCGGCCTCGAAGGCGGCGGTGTTGTACCAGATGAGGGACTTGTTGGCGGCCTTCACATAGACGCCGTACTGCTTGCCCTCGTAGGCCCCGAGCTCCTTCCAGCCCGTGGAGAAGTTCTTGTCCAGCTGGGCCTGGGTCTCGCTGGCGAGGGGCTTGATCCAGCCCTTCTGGGCGAACTGGTGCAACACGCCGACCTGCGGCAGGAACGCCACGTCCGGTGGCTGGCCGCCCTGGATCTTGGTACCGAGGAAGGTGGACGTGTTGTTGCCGGTGGGCACGAAGTTCACCTTGGCGCCGGTGCGCTTCTCGAACTCGTCCAGCACCCTGGTGAAGTTGTCCTGCTCGGGGCCGGTCCAGACGGCCGCCACCTCGAGCGTCTGTCCGTCGAGCTTGGGGAGTTGGACGGTGGAACCGGCACCGGTCTCCTGCCCGCCGCCGCCTCCTCCGTTGCCGTTGCCGTTGTCGTCGTCTCCGCCGCAGCCGGTAAGAGCCAGCGCGAGCGCGCCGACGGTGGCCATGGCGATCCGGATGGTGCGATTCGTGCGCATCACTGCCCCGTTCTTCGTGCTTCGTTGCCTCGTCGAACGTTCGAGCGCTGTCTTGTTGTCGTTTGGTCTACGCCGGGTCCCCGAGGTCGGCAAGAGCGCCTGCGCTGTCAAGTAGGCGATCGTGACCGCCTCGTGACTGGGGCTCCACTCCTCCTAGAGCAGCGAGGGCACTTCGGCGGCCGAGACCTCCTTCGCCGCGCGCTCCAGCGCGCTGGCCAGAAGGGCCAGGTCCGTCGGGCCGTTGCCCAGCTCGCGGACCGGGCGGCGGGCCGGAGGGTCGCCCATCCGGTGCCACTCCAGCGGCACGACCGTGGGGCGCAGGGTCGCGGTGCGGGGGATACGGCCGGTGACCCGGCCGCCTTGGAAGGCGGTCACCCGGCCGTCCGCCCCGGTGAACCGGCCACGGCCGGGCGCCGGTTCGTCCGGACCGGTGGCCGGGGCGTCGAGGGTGACCCGCAGGGTGGCCCTGCGCGCCGGCTCCGACTCGGCCGTACGGCCGTCCGCGCCCGTCGCGGCCACCAGATGGACGCCGAGCCGCTCGCCCTCCCGGGCCACCGCCTCCAGGGCGCGTATGACCGAGCCCGCGGCCGGCCGGCCGGGGGAGCCGAGGGCCGGGGAGACCAGGGCGTCGAGGTCGTCCACGACCACGACCAGGCGGGGCAGCGGCGGTGCCGCCTCCGTCTGCCGGCGCGCGGCCGCCGGGCGCAGCCGCAGGGTCGAGCTGGGCGGGGTGTCCAGATCCGCGGCTCCACCGGAGACGGAGACGGAGGCGGAGGGGGAGGGGGAGGCGGTGCCGGTACCGGTGCGCTGGGCGACCATGCGGCCCGAGACCATCCGGCCCGCGTGCCACTCCGTGAAGTGGGAACGGCCCAGCAGCTCGGCCCGCCGCTTCAGCTCGGCGCTCAGCGACTGGGCGAACTCCCGCATCCGGACCGGGTCGTTGGCGGTGAGGTGGGTGGTGACATGCGGGACGTCGGTGCACACCCGCAGTCCGTCACCGCCGCTGCCGCCCACGCTGTCCCGGCCGTCCACCAGGACCATGGTCAGCCGGTCGGGCCGCTCGGCGGCGGCGAGCGAGGCGATGAGCGCGCGCAGCAGCTCCGTACGGCCGCTGCCCGTGGGGCCCTCGACCAGCAGGTGCGGCCCGTCGGCCGCGAGGTCCGCGGTGACCGGGCCGCGCGGACCGGCGCCCAGCACGGCACACGCGCGTCCGCCCAGCGCCTCGGCGTCGTCGGCCGCGTCCGCCCAACGGGCCATCAGGGAAGCCGGGGTGGCCCGGGCCAGGCCCAACTCGTCCAGCAGCCGGGCCGCCTGGGGCAGCGGCGCGGAGACCCGCGTCTGCCGCTCCGCCACGGCGCCGTCCGGCCGCAGCGGGGCCAGGGCCCGCGCGAACCGCTCGGCCCAGGCGAGCGAGACGGCGTCCACGGTGGCCACGGTGCCGGGGGCCACGGGGGCCGGGTCGGCGTGGGCGTCCGCTCCGCCGGTGCGGGCCACCCGCATCAGCCGCAGCGCGGTCGCCACGTCACCGCTCAGCAGGGCGACCGCGCCGCACTCCCGGAACGCCGGGGCCGCCGCGCAGGCCGCCCGGTAGGTCTCGGTGACCGGGGAGGCGGGCGAGGCGGGGGCCGTCTCGGCGAGGCACACCACGTGGATCCCGGCCCGCGGGCCGTCCGACGCCAGCCGTGCGACGGCCTCCCGGACGTCGGCGGCGCCGGGGTCCCCGTCCACCACGACCACCGTGCAGGGACCCGCATAGGAGGTGGCCGGGTCGTCCTGGGCCCAGGAGGGCCGGTGCGCGGAGGCCGTGGAGGGCTGCTCGCCGTGGTGGTCCAGGTGGTCGTCGAGCCGGCGGAGCAGCTCCTCGGTGCGGGCCGTGGCCTGTTCGCGGTCGTGGGCCAGCAGCAGGCGGCAGTCCTGGCCGTGGGAGGGGCGCAGCTGCGGGAGCCAGCCCAGCCAGGACCACTCGGCGGCGCGCTCCTCCAGCGGGCGGGAGCGGTCCGCGCTGATCAGCACGATCTCCAGGGCGTCCGGTGAGTGCAGCGCGGCGAGCTGGGCCACCACCGCGCGGGCCAGTCCGGCGAGCCGCGTGCGCGGGCCGGCGAGGCCCAGGGCGCCGATCTCGCGCAGATCGGCGGTGACCGGTACGGCGGGCAGCAGTCCGGCGCCGTCGGGGCTCGGGCGGTCGGCGGTGCCGAGCCGGACGGTGAGCGCCTCGGGGTGGTCCGGCCCGCGCTCCCACAGGCGGGGGCCCGGGCCGAGGGCGGTGAGCAGCAGGGCGGCGGGGTCCGGCCAGGTCTCCGGGAGCCGGTCGGCGGCGGAGGGGTGCTCGGCCGCTTCGCGGCCCTGATCGTCGTACGACTCGCTTTCGGGCGGGCCCGGTTCGCCGCGTCCGCCGGTCAGCCGCCGGGCCCACGCGCCGAGGCCGCGCCGGCGCGGGCCCTGCGGGGCCTCGGTGCCGCGCGGCGGGCTGCCTTTACTGCCTTTACGGCCACCGTCCCGCCCGTCCGGCCGGTCACCGGCATCGCGGGCGCGGGCGTCGGCGGGGAGGCCTGCGTTGTCCCGGTCCCCGGTGGCGCGGCCACCGGAGGCGTGCGCTCCCCCGAGCGCGTCCTGGGGGGCCTCGCGGGTGCGGGTGTCGGCGGGGAGGCCCGCGCGGTCGCGGTCCCCGGAGGCACGGCCGCCGGGCGTGGGCGTCCCCCCGAGCCCGGGCGCATCCCCCGGACGGCGGCCCGGTGCTGGGGCGCCGCCGCGAGGGTGCCCCTCGGCCTGAGCGCCGCCGCGTGGGTAGCCGTGTGCCGGGGCGCTGCCGTCTGGGTGGCCGTCTGCCGGAGTGCCCCCGCGCGGGCGCCCGTCTGCCGGAGTGCCGCCGCGGAGGTGCCCGTCCGCCGGAGTGCCCCCGCGAGGGTGCCCGTCAGCCGCAGTGCCCCCGCGCGGGCGGCCCTCCACCGGAGTGCCCCCGCGTGGACGCCCCTCCACCGGAGAACCCCCGCGAGGGTGCCCCTCCGCCGAGAAACCGGCGCCGTGGGTGTCGCCGCCGCGGGGAGCCGGGACATGCGTCCCGTCGTTCTCGATGCGGGGCGCACCGCCCTGTCCGGGCACGACGGGCCCGTGCTCCTGCGCCCCCGGCGTGGCCGAGGACGCCCCCCACGCGGCCGAACCGTAGCCGTGCCGGGTCTCCCCGGCGGGCCCGGAGGCGCCCGGCGTCGGCTCCCGGCGCGGGTGGGCGCCGGACAGCCGGATGTGCCCTTCGCCGTCCGGCACCGTCGCCACCCGGGCCCCCGGTCCGCCGGCCGGGGCGAGCCGCAGGGCCGACTCGCCGATGCGCAGCAGCGCGCCCGGGGCGAGACGGACCGGGCGGGTGCCCACGCGGGCGCCGTCCAGGGTGGTGCCGTTGGTGGAGCCGAGGTCGGCGACCGAGACGTGGCCGTCCGCGGCGACCGTGACCGCGCAGTGCAGCCGGGAGACGTCCGGGTCGTCGAGCGGGACGTCGGCGTCGGCGGAGCGGCCGACCTCGATCCGGCCGCCGTGCAGGAGGTGGACGCCGCCCGCGTCGGGGCCCGCCACCACATGGAGCTGGGTCGGGGCGTCGTCGAACTCGGGATGGGCCTCGGGCTCGGCGGGGGCGCCCAGCGAGAGGACCGCGCCGTCGATCAGCGGGGGCTCGCCCAGGGTGCAGCGCGCGCTGTCGAGCCGCTCCGCGCCCGCGTACACCACCACGGGGCCCTCGCCCGCGGAGACCGCCGAGGCGAGCGCCGACGCCACCGCGGCCAGGGCCGTCCCGGCGGGCGCCGTGACCAGCACATCGCAGCTCGCGGCGCGGCCCCGCGCGGCGGCGGGGGGCGGGGCCAGCGGGTCTACGACGGTCAGCCGGATCTGCATCGCCGTCAGCGGTCCCTTCTGCACGGGCACCCGCGAACGGGGACGACGCCCCGCGGTCCCCCACCGCGGACTTCCCCCACCGCCACACGAGCACATCGGCCAGTACGGAAGGCATCCTCGCACCTGCCACTGACAACGCGCCCGCCGCCCGGTGGCAAGTGATCTTGATTGGTCGGCTCTGCCCGCAAAAATGCCTGATACCTGCCGCGCTCACGATCACTTGAGATCGGTCACGAACGGCTCGGGCAACCAAACAGAACGGCCCGAGCGTCTTTCCTGCGAACCTTTGCTTCGATCCGCCCGGCACTACAGTGGGTCGGAACATCGGAACACTTTCAGGCAATCAGCAGGGAGCGCGTGACGTGCGGCCAGTCGGCAGCAAGTACCTGCTCGAGGAGCCGCTCGGACGCGGCGCCACGGGCACCGTCTGGCGAGCCCGCCAGCGTGAGACCGCGGGCGCCGAGGCGGCCGTGCCGGGCCAGCCCGGGGAGACCGTCGCGATCAAGGTCCTCAAGGAGGAGCTGGCCAGCGACGCGGACATCGTCATGCGGTTCCTCCGGGAGCGCTCCGTCCTGCTCCGGCTGACCCACCCGAACATCGTCCGGGTCCGTGACCTGGTCGTCGAGGGCGAGCTGCTGGCGCTGGTCATGGACCTCGTCGACGGCCCCGACCTGCACCGCTATCTGCGTGAGAACGGCCCCTTCAGCCCGGTCGCCGCCGCCCTGCTCACCGCCCAGATCGCCGACGCGCTCGCCGCGAGCCACGCCGACGGGGTGGTGCACCGCGACCTGAAGCCGGCGAACGTCCTGCTGAAGCAGGACGGCGGGCAGATGCACCCGATGCTCACCGACTTCGGCATCGCCCGGCTCGCCGACTCCCCGGGCCTGACCCGCACCCACGAATTCGTCGGCACGCCCGCGTACGTGGCGCCCGAGTCCGCCGAGGGCCGCCCGCAGACCTCCGCCGTCGACATCTACGGCGCCGGCATCCTGCTGTACGAGCTGGTCACCGGTCGGCCCCCGTTCTCCGGCGGCTCGGCCCTGGAAGTCCTCCACCAGCACCTGAGCGCCGAGCCGCGCCGCCCCTCCACGGTCCCCGACCCGCTGTGGACGGTCATCGAGCGCTGTCTGTCCAAGGACCCCGACCGGCGCCCCAGCGCCGAGAACCTCGCCCGCGGCCTGCGCGTCGTCGCCGCGGGCATCGGGGTGCACGCGAACTCCGCGCAGATCGCCGCCGCCGACGGCGTTGCCGCGCTGCTCGCGCCCGACCCGGCGCCCGCCCCGGTCCCGGGCTCGGCCGACCCCACGCAGGTGCTGCCGCACGGCGCAGGCGGCTACGACCCCAACGCCGCGACCAGCGTCATGCCGCACACCGCCGGACCGTCCGGCGCCGCCGACCCCACCGCCGTCCTGCCGCCCGTGCCGCAGGGCGGGCCCGGCGGACCCTCGCCCGAGGACCCGCACCCCTGGCAGAACCAGATGCGGGCCGCGCGCGACCGCAACGAGCAGACGCAGGTCCAGTACCTCGACCCCAGCCAGGACCCGCTGCGCCGCCGCCCCCAGCGGCAGGTCGCCCGCCCGCAGCAGCCGCCGCAGCGCCGGCCCCAGCAGCCGCAGCCCGGGTACGGCTATCCCCAGCAGGGCCAGCAGCAGTACGCCCCGCAGCAGCAGCCGCGGCCCCAGCAGCAGCCCCGCCCCCAGCAGCCGCAGCCGCAGCGGTACGCGCCGCCGCCCGCCCCCGAGCCCCAGCGGCCGCAGCGGGAGCCGCGCCAGCCGCGCCAGCGCAGCGCCAACCCGATGCGGATCCCGGGTCTCGGCTGCCTCAAGGGCTGCCTGTTCTCGCTCGTCATCCTGTTCGTGGCCGGATGGCTGGTGTGGGAGCTGAGCCCGCTGCAGGACTGGATCGGGACCGGCAAGGGGTACTGGGAGCAACTCACGGACTGGTTCACCACGGTGACGGGGTGGATCGGCGACCTGAGCGGCGGATCCTCGGGTCAGTAGCGCGGCCCGTAGCGACTCTGTGGATTTGTCGACACCCGGCGGGTGATTTCCGCCTCCACGGTGAAGGTCGGCTCCTCGGACGCGTAGCTTTGTCGGCAACACGCGTCTGTAGGAGCAGTCTTGGCACGGAAGATCGGCAGCCGGTACACCGCCCACCAGATCCTGGGCCGGGGCAGCGCCGGCACGGTGTGGCTGGGCGAGGGGCCCGAGGGCCCCGTCGCCATCAAGCTGCTGCGCGAGGACCTCGCGTCCGACCAGGAACTCGTCGGACGCTTCGTGCAGGAGCGCACCGCGCTGCTCGGTCTCGAGCACCCGCGCGTCGTCTCCGTGCGGGACCTGGTCGTCGACGGCAACGACCTCGCGCTCGTCATGGACCTGGTCCGGGGCACCGATCTGCGCACCCGCCTCGACCGGGACAAGCGGCTGGCGCCGGAGGCCGCGGTGGCGATCGTGGCGGACGTGGCGGACGGCCTCGCGGCGGCGCACGCGGCGGGGGTCGTGCACCGCGACGTGAAGCCGGAGAACGTCCTGCTGGACATGCAGGGCCCGCTGGGCCCCGGCGGCGCGCACCCCGCGCTGCTGACCGACTTCGGCGTCGCGAAGCTGATCGACTCCCCGAAGCGGACCCGCGCCACCAAGATCATCGGTACGCCGGACTACCTGGCGCCGGAGATCGTGGAGGGACTGCCGCCGCGGGCGTCGGTGGACATCTACGCCCTGGCCACCGTCCTGTACGAGCTGCTGGCGGGCTTCACGCCGTTCGGCGGCGGCCACCCCGGGGCGGTCCTGCGCCGCCATGTGACGGAGACGGTCGCCCCGCTGCCCGGCATCCCGGACGAGCTGTGGCAGCTGATCGTGCAGTGCCTGGCCAAGGCGCCGGCCTCCCGGCTGCGCGCCTCGGAGCTGGGGGCGCGGCTGCGCGAGCTGCTGCCGATGCTGACGGGCATGCCGCCGCTGGACGTGGACGAGCCGGACACCGAGCCGGTCGAGGAGGAGACGGCACCGGATCAGCCCGCGCCCTCGCGTCCGGTGCGCCGGGGCGCGGTGCCCCTGGTGCCGGGCGCGAAGCCGGCCGACTCCAACCGGGACACCCATACGTCGATGAGGGTGCCGGGACCTGACGAGCTGGCGGGCGGCGCCCGCGGCACGGCCCGGGTGCCCCGGGCGTCGGGCGCCCCCCGCCCGGGCTCGGCCCGGCACCGCGCGGCCACCCGGCGGCGCCGGCTGGCCCTGGGCGCGGCGGCGGTGGCGCTGGCGGCGGCGGCAGGCGTCGGCACCTGGCTGGCGACAACGGGCGACGACGCGGGGGCGACTCCGCGCGACGACCAGGAGAACTCGGCACCGGAGACTCCCTGACCGGGAGGCGAGGGCCCGTGGGAGGTCGGCGCCCGGGTGTCCGTGACCGGGAGGCGAGGGCTCGTGGGAGGTCGGCACCGGGGACTTCCCGACTGCCAGGCGATGGCTCGCGGCGGCCTGCGGGAGGCCGGCGCCCGGGACTCCCGACCGCGAGGCGACGACCTGCGGCGGCCTGGGGGAGCTCGGCACCGGGAACTCCTTGACCGCGAGGCGACGGCCCGCGGTGGCCCGCGGAGGCTCGGGGCGCCGGAGACTCCGTGACCGCGAGGCGGCGGTCTGCGGGAGGTCGGTGCCCCAGGCTCTCCGGCCGTGAGATCACGGCCCGCGGCGGCCCGCGGGCGCCGGTCGCACCGGTGCCGGGCGGCCACCGGCCCTCGACGCCCGGCGGAGCCGTTACGCTGGGAGCGTGGCAGTCGTCGATGTATCCGAAGAGCTCAAGTCCCTCTCCTCGACCATGGAGTCGATCGAGGCCGTTCTGGACCTCGACAAGCTGAGGGCAGACATCGCCGTGCTCGAGGAGCAGGCGGCCGCGCCGTCCCTGTGGGACAACCCGGACGAGGCGCAGAAGATCACCAGCAAGCTCTCCCACCTCCAGGCCGAGGTGCGGAAGGCCGAGACCCTGCGCGGTCGCATCGACGATCTCAGCGTGCTCTTCGAGATGGCCGAGGAGGAGGACGACCCGGACGCCCGCGCCGAGGCCGAGTCCGAACTCACCTCCGTCAAGAAGGCGCTGGACGAGATGGAGGTCCGCACCCTGCTCAGCGGGGAGTACGACTCCCGCGAGGCGCTGGTGAACATCCGCGCCGAGGCCGGTGGCGTCGACGCCGCCGACTTCGCCGAGCAGCTGCAGCGCATGTACCTGCGCTGGGCGGAGCGGCACGGCTACAAGACCGAGCTGATCGAGACCTCGTACGCGGAGGAGGCCGGCATCAAGTCGACCACCTTCTCCGTGCAGGTGCCGTACGCCTACGGCACGCTCTCCGTCGAGCAGGGCACGCACCGGCTCGTCCGGATCTCGCCCTTCGACAACCAGGGCCGCCGCCAGACCTCCTTCGCGGGCGTCGAGGTGCTTCCCGTGGTCGAGCAGACCGACCACATCGAGATCGACGAGTCCGAGCTGCGCGTCGACGTGTACCGCTCGTCCGGTCCCGGCGGCCAGGGCGTGAACACGACCGACTCCGCGGTCCGCCTCACCCACCTCCCCACCGGCATCGTCGTCTCCTGCCAGAACGAGCGGTCGCAGATCCAGAACAAGGCCACCGCCATGAACGTCCTCCAGGCCAAGCTGCTGGAGCGGCGCCGCCAGGAGGAGCAGGCCAAGATGAACGCCCTCAAGGGCGACGGCGGCAACTCCTGGGGCAACCAGATGCGTTCGTACGTCCTGCACCCGTACCAGATGGTCAAGGACCTGCGTACGGAATTCGAGGTCGGCAACCCGCAGGCCGTGCTCGACGGTGAGATCGACGGCTTCCTGGAGGCCGGAATTCGCTGGCGCAAGCAGCAGGAGAAGTAAGCGAAGCGTTTTATCGACAAGGCAACTGCCGCCGTCGGGGCGGCAGTTGCCTTTTCTGTGCCCGATGTCTGGGTTTTACATCACACTCACAGGCTTCCTCCTCCGGCAAAGAACCCGTACCCGGACATCGCGTACGCAACGGCCTTGACGTTGCTTTGAAAAATCGGAAGGGTGAAGCGCGGCATGCGTATCTCCGGGGCGCATGTGAACCGGGGGGCTCGAATTCAGCTCCTTCCGTCGATCACCGCCCCGAGCGCCGCCTCACTGACGATGAGCTACTGGGGGTAGCAACCACATGACCAACAAGACGCGGATCCGTGTCGCGCGACTGGCGGCCGGTGCCGTGATCGCGGCCGGCGCTTCGCTCTCCGCCGCGGGTGTCGCTTCCGCCGACGTGTGTGACGAACTGGGTATTTGCGTCACGCCCGAGCCGGAGCCCTCGACCTCCGAGCCCGAGCCGGAGCCCTCCACCACCGAGCCGACGGTCATCCCGACCGAGGACCCGGAGCCTACCGAGGAGCCGACGGAGCCCACCGAGGAGCCGACCGAGCCCACCGAGGACCCGGAGCCCACCGCCGAGCCCACCGAGGACCCGGGCAACGGGAACGGCAATGGGAACGGCAACGGCAACGGGAATGGCAACGGAAACGGCGGCGGCAACAACACCGACCCCGACGGCGGCTCCGGTGACTCCGCCCAGCAGCAGGGTTCCTCCTCCCTGACCGACACCGGTGAGGACACCACCTCCGACACCTCCGCCCAGGGCAGCGGTGAGGAGCTGGCCGAGACCGGTGCCGCGCAGACCACCTTCCTGATCATCGGCGCCGCCACGATGATCGCCGGTGGCGTCGGCTTCCGGGTGCTTCCGCGCCTGGTGAGCGGCCGCGGCGGTGCGGCTGCCTGACGGTAGCCGCCCGCGCACACCGCGTGTGACGAAGGGCCCGGAGCGCAGCAGCGCTCCGGGCCCTTCGTATGCCGTCTGTGATGTATTCCGTGTTGTCGTCGCGCAGGTCTTCCGGGGCCGCTCTACGCGGTCTGGTGCGCCAGCAGCGCCACCGCCGCGATCAGCACCGCCAGCAGTGCGATCAGCGTCATCGGGGTCAGATTCGCGAGCGGATTCCCCTGCTGAAGCCGCTCGCGGTTGGCCCGGCAGACCGGGCAGCGGCCCTCGTTCACGGGCGCCGCGCAGTTCGCGCACACCAGCCGGTCGTACGTCATGCGCCTCGCCCTTCTTGTGAGTGGTTCCGGGGGGAGAACGTCTCAGGGACCCAGAACGTTCCCCCACCTACTGTGCCAGGTTCCCCCGGAGGCTGCCTGGGCGCGATGAAAGGGGGTGACCGGAGCCCGGTACAAATACGCACATCCATGGTGCAACCCCGACCGGCGCCTGCGCCCCCGCACCCGACTCGCGTATGGTCACGCTCATCTACCCCCGGCGACCCGTGGTGCATCCGTGATCCGATTCGACAACGTATCCAAGGTCTACCCCAAGCAGACCCGCCCCGCACTCAGGGATGTCTCCCTGGAAGTGGAGAAGGGCGAGTTCGTCTTCCTCGTGGGGTCCTCCGGCTCCGGAAAGTCCACCTTCCTGCGGCTGGTCCTCCGTGAGGAGCGGTGCAGCCACGGTCAGGTGCACGTTCTGGGCAAGGATCTCGCGCGCCTGTCCAACTGGAAGGTCCCGCAGATGCGGCGCCAGCTGGGCACGGTGTTCCAGGACTTCCGGCTCCTGCCCAACAAGACGGTCGCCGAGAACGTCGCCTTCGCGCAGGAGGTGATCGGCAAGTCGCGCGGCGAGATCCGCAAGTCCGTGCCGCAGGTGCTCGACCTCGTCGGGCTCGGCGGCAAGGAGGAGCGCATGCCGGGCGAGCTGTCCGGCGGTGAGCAGCAGCGCGTCGCCATCGCGCGGGCCTTCGTCAACCGGCCCAAGCTGCTGATCGCCGACGAGCCCACCGGCAACCTCGACCCGCAGACCTCCGTCGGCATCATGAAGCTGCTGGACCGGATCAACCGGACCGGCACCACCGTGGTGATGGCGACGCACGACCAGAACATCGTGGACCAGATGCGCAAGCGCGTCATCGAGCTGGAGAAGGGCCGCCTCGTCCGCGACCAGGCCCGCGGCGTCTACGGCTACCAGCACTGAGACCGCAGCGAGTTCCACGGAAAGGCTTGAAGCAGACGCCATGCGCGCCCAGTTCGTACTGTCCGAGATCGGTGTCGGTCTCCGCCGCAATCTGACGATGACGTTCGCCGTCATCGTCTCCGTCGCCCTGTCGCTCGCCCTGTTCGGCGGGTCGCTCCTGATGAGCGACCAGGTCAGCACCATGAAGGGCTACTGGTACGACAAGGTCAACGTCTCGGTCTTCCTCTGCAACAAGAGCGACGCCGAGTCCGACCCCAACTGCGCCAAGGGCGCGGTGACCTCGGACCAGAAGAAGGAGATCCTCGCCGACCTGAAGAAGATGACGGTCGTCGACTCCGTGACGTACGAGTCCCAGGACCAGGCGTACAAGCACTACAAGGAGCAGTTCGGCGACTCCCCGCTGGCCAGCTCGCTCACGCCGGACCAGATGCAGGAGTCGTACCGGATCAAGCTCACCGACCCGGAGAAGTACCAGGTCATCGCCACCGCCTTCGACGGGCGTGACGGGGTGCAGTCGGTGCAGGACCAAAAGGGCATCCTGGACAATCTATTCGGGCTGCTCAACGGCATGAACTGGGCCGCCCGCGCGGTGATGGCGCTGATGCTGGTGGTCGCGCTGATGCTGATCGTCAACACCGTGCGCGTCTCGGCGTTCAGCCGGCGGCGCGAGACCGGGATCATGCGCCTGGTCGGCGCCTCGGGCTTCTACATCCAGGCGCCGTTCATCATGGAGGCCGCGGTCGCCGGACTGATCGGCGGCGCGGTCGCCTGCGGATTCCTGGTGGTCGCCCGGTACTTCATCATCGATCACGGACTCGCGCTGTCCGAGAAGCTGAATCTGATCAATTTCATCGGCTGGGACGCGGTGCTGAAGTATCTGCCGCTCATCCTCGCGACGAGCTTCGTGATGCCGGCGCTGGCCGCGTTCTTCGCGCTGCGCAAGTACCTGAAGGTGTGACTCTTGCCAAGAGGGGCCGTCCGGTCAACCGGCCGTACGGCCCCTTGCGTTGTCCTAGACTCACCGGCATGTCAGGCCGTGACCTGTTCTGCCAGCCCCGTCGCATGCGCCGCGGGGCCGCCCTGACATTGGTGTTCACCAGCGTGCTGGTCGCCGGAGCGGCCACCGGATCGCTGCCCGGACCCGACCGGAAGTCGGCCCCGCAAGAGGCCCGTTCGACCACCGCGGCCCGCCACGAGCAGGTCGCCGAGGCCGCCGCCGAGGCGATGGCCGACGGCAAGTCGCCCATGGAGGCCGCCGAGCGCGCCGTCAGCCGCAGCGGTGACCGCTGGGCCGCCGTGTACTCCGAGGGCGAGTACGAGGAGTTCGAGGAGGCCCTCGACGGCCGCTACACCGGCGTCGGGCTGCAGGCGCGACGCGAGCGGGACGGCCGGATCGAGGTGACCCAGGTGCGTGCCGGGTCGCCCGCCGCCGGCGCCGGGATCCGGGCCGGTGACCGGCTGCGCAGCGTCGACGGCAAGAAGGTGGACGGGCGGCCCGTCAGCGAGGTCGTCTCCTTACTGCGCGGCGACACCACCGATGCCCCCGCCGGTACGCCGGTCCGGCTCGGTCTGGAGCGCGGCCCGCGCGCGTGGAGCCTCACCGTGCGCCGCGCGGAGCTGTCCACGGACTCCGTCACCGCCCGCCGGATCGCCGGCGGGGTCACGGTCATCCGCATCGACTCCTTCACCAAGGGCTCCGGGGACGCGGTGCGCACCGCCGTACGGCAGGCCCCGGGCGACGGCGGGATCATCCTCGACCTGCGCGGGAACTCCGGGGGCCTGGTCACCGAGGCCGTCACCGCCGCCTCCGCCTTCCTCGACGGCGGCCTGGTCGCCACCTACGACGTCGACGGCGAGCAGCGCGCCCTGCACGCCGAGCCCGGCGGCAACACCACCCGCCCCCTGGTCACGCTGGTCGACGGCGGCACCATGAGCGCCGCCGAGCTGCTCACCGGCGCCCTCCAGGACCGCGGCAGGGCGGTCGTGGTGGGCTCCCGCACCTTCGGCAAGGGCTCGGTGCAGATGCCCAGCCGGCTGCCGGACGGGTCGGTGGCCGAGCTCACCGTCGGGCACTACCGCACCCCCTCGGGGCGCGGAGTCGACGGCCACGGCATCACGCCCGACCTGGAGGCGGACCGGCAGGCCCTGCAGCGGGCCGAGACCGTGCTCGCCGGTCTGGGCAGCGAGTAAACCGCTTCCCGCGGACCCCCTCCGTAGTGCGAAAATGGCGGCACTATGAGCAAGGGAATGTACGTACCGAAGGAGTCCCAGCCCAAGCAGGGCGGGACGGCCGCCAAGGCCAGGGACGGCGAGAAGGGCGGCAAGCGCAAGATCGTCGCGCAGAACAAGAAGGCGCGGCACGACTACGCGATCATCGACACCTTCGAGGCCGGTCTGGTCCTCATGGGCACCGAGGTCAAGTCGCTGCGCGAGGGCCGCACCTCGCTGACCGACGGATTCGTCCAGATCGACCGGGGCGAGGCGTGGCTGCACAACGCCCACATCCCGGAGTACCACCAGGGCAGCTGGACCAACCACTCCGCGCGCCGCAAGCGCAAGCTCCTCCTGCACCGCGAGGAGATCGACAAGCTGGAGGCGAAGGCCCAGGAGACGGGGCACACCATCGTGCCGCTCGCCCTGTACTTCAGGGACGGCCGGGCGAAGGCCGAGATCGCGCTCGCGCGAGGAAAGAAGGAGTACGACAAGCGCCAGACCCTGCGGGAGAAGCAGGACCGGCGGGAGTCGGACCGGGCGATCGCGGCGGCGAAGCGGCGCCAGCGCGGCCAGTAGGAATACGGTGGCACGCCGGTGCGTTGGTCACGTACGATGGCACCTGCACCTCACCGAGGGTGCGCGGT
Organism: Streptomyces sp. YS415; assembly: GCF_023544665.1. GTDB lineage: Bacteria > Actinomycetota > Actinomycetes > Streptomycetales > Streptomycetaceae > Streptomyces. Next base: position 148,605 of record NZ_JAMJFL010000015.1, on the reverse strand, counting down.
TTGAAAACACCACATGGGGATGATCGGTTTCGACAGCGGATGTCGAAGCAGGGGAAGCGTGTCGAGGAAGCGGCAATGATCTCGTAAACCATATGTCGCAAACAATAATCGCCAACACCAAGCGCGATTCCTTCGCCCTCGCTGCCTAAGTAGCGACTTGCGAAGTGTCAGCCCGGGGCTGTTCCCGACCCGGATCCTGGCATCAGCTAGGGAACTAAACCTTGATCCCGGTCACGGGGTGAAGAGGGAAATCAAACAGTGACTGAGCCCGTTCCGGACTTGTCTGGGTGATCCGGAGGGCTGAGAAACTCGTACCAGACTGCACACGGAGAAGCCCTGATTCTGCACCGTTGGACGCGGGTTCGATTCCCGCCATCTCCACAATTCCCATGTACACGAGGGCCTGGCGGCCACACACCCGCCGGGCCCTCGTTGTGTTGTCCGGCGACATATCGGCGGGTTGTTCACGGTTCTACGGTCCTTCCCCATGACTCAGACCAGAGCCGCGACGCTCCTCACCGTCCTGACGGCCCTCCTCGCCGTCCTCATCACCCCGGCGCCCGCGTCCGCCGCCTCCCTCCAGGAGGTCACCGGGTTCGGCAGCAACCCCGGCGCCCTGCGCATGTTCCGGTACGTCCCCGACGGACTCCCCGCCGGGCGGCCCGTCGTCCTCGCGGTGCACGGATGCACCCAGAACGCCGCCGGGTACGCCAGCGGCACCGGCTGGCTCCGGCTCGCCGACCGCTGGGGCTTCTCCGTCGTCCTGCCGCAGCAGCAGAGCGTCAACAACGCCTCCGGCTGCTTCAACTGGTTCCAGAGCGGCGACATCCAGCGCGGGCAGGGCGAGGCCGCCTCCCTCGCGCAGATGGTGGACCGGCAGCTCGCCGACACCGGCGGGGACGCCTCGCGGGTGTACGTCACGGGGCTCTCCGCCGGGGGTGGGATGACCGCCGTGATGATGGCGACGTACCCCGAGAAGTTCCGGGCCGGCGGTGTCGTCGCCGGGCTGCCGCACGGGTGCGCCCAGGCCGCCGGGTCGCCGTACGTGTGCATGTACGTCGGTGCGGCCCAGACCCCGCGCCAGTGGGGCGACCGGGTGCGGGCCGCCCGGCCGGGGTACGGCGGGCCCTGGCCCACCCTCACCGTCCTGCACGGCACCGCCGACTACACCGTGAAGCCCGTCAACATGACCGACCTGGTGGAACAGTGGACCGACGTGCACGGCGCCGACCAGTCGGCCGACGTCAGTGACACCGTCGCCGGGTACCCCCACCAGGTCTTCCGGGGTCCCGCGGGCAACCCCGTCGTCGAGACCCACAGCCTCACCGGCATGGGCCACGGCCAGCCCGTCGACCCCGGCACCGGAAGCGCGCAGTGCGGGACGGCCGGTGCCTACTTCCTCGACGTCGACCTGTGCGCCGCGCACCGGCTCGGGCTGGCCTGGGGGCTCGGCAGCTGACCGCGCGGTGCCGCGCTCTCCCGCTCCGTCAGCCGGGGCGGCGGCGGGGGAGCCGATCGTTCCGTCACGCCGGGGCGGCTTGCGGCTCGGGGCGCGTGCCCGGACCCCGGGAGACCGCGAGCGCCAGGGCCAGTACGGCTGCCGCCACCGGCACTCCGAACCCCGCCGTCGCCGACACGTGTTCCGTGGTCCAGCCGCCGGCCGCGCTGCCGAGGGCGATGCCGCCGAGCAGGCCGGTGACGGCGAGGGTCATGCCCTCGTTGAGACGGTCCTCGGGGGTGCGCTGCTGCACCAGGGTCATATTGGTGATCATCGTGGGGGCGGTGGCCATCCCGGACACCAGCAGGGCGCCCGCCAGGACCACGAGGGAGCCGGTGAGGGACGCGGCGAGCAGCGGCAGCGTCAGCAGGACGGCCATCGCGGCGATGCACCACGGATAGCGGCGCTCGGCGGAACCGCCCGGCTGCAGCGCCCCGTACAGCAGTCCCGCCGCACAGGAGCCGCCCGCCTGGAGGGCGAGGACCACACCGGCCGCCGTGCCGTGTCCCTGTTCGTCCGCGAAGGCGATGGTGACGACCTCCAGGGCGCCGAACACGGCCCCCATCGCGAGGCAGACGGCGAGCAGGGAGGGCATGCCCGGGGCGCGGTACGGGGCTTGCGTGGCGGTCGAGGGAGGCCGGACCGGCGGTTCGGTCGAGCGCTGGGCGGTGAACAGCGCCATGCCCGCCACCAGGAGCAGCACCCCCGTGAGCGTGCCCGCCTCCAGGAAGAGGGTTCCGCACAGAGAGGCCGCGAGGACCGGGCCCAGCATGAAGCACAGCTCGTCCGCCGCCTGCTCGAAGGAGTTCGCGCGGTGCAGCGCCACCCGGTCGCCCTTGAGCAGGTACGCCCAGCGGGCCCGGGCCATGCCGCCGGTGTTGGGAGTGGTCGCGGTGGCGCCGTACGCGGCGAAGAGGGTCCAGTCGGGGGCGCCGGTGCGGACGCACAGCACCAGGGCGAGGCCCCCGAGGGCCGCGACGAGGGTGGCGGGCAGGGCGACCCGGGCCTGGCCGTACCGGTCGATCAGCCGCGCGGTCCAGGGGGCGACCAGCGCGGTGGCGGCCAGGCCGGTCGCGACCACGGCACCGGCCAGGGCGTACGAGTCCCGCGTCCCGGCGATCATCATGACCGCGCTCACGCTGAACATGCCCATGGGCAGGCGGGCCATGAGGTTCCCGGCGGTGAAGGCGCGGGCGCCGGGTATGACGAACAGGCGGCGGTATCCGGAGGTCGAGGGCGGCATGGAGCAACCCTCGCCCGGAGTGGATCAAGGGGTCCAACACCTTCTCCGCACCGATTCACGCACCCGCGTTGTAAATTCCCGTCATGCCCGACCCCCGTCTGCTGCGTGCCTTCCTCACCGTCGCCGAGGAACTGCACTTCACCCGCGCCGCCGCCCGCCTCTACGTCGCCCAGCAGGCGCTCAGCCGGGACGTACGGCGGCTGGAGCGGGAGCTGGGCGCCGAACTGTTCGTCCGGACCACCCGGCAGGTGACACTGACGGCGGACGGCGAGCGGCTGGTACCGCACGCGCGGCGGGCGCTGGCCGCACAGGACGACCTGCTCGCCGCGTTCGGGCAGGCCAGGCCCCTGCTGGTCGACGTGAACTCACCCGGTCTCGGCACCGGGCAGCGGGTGCTGGGGCGGGCCCGGGAGCTCGCCCCCGACCATGAGCTGATGGCCCGCTACGAGAGCGGGCTGACCGGAGCGGCGGCCGAGCTGCTCGCCGGGCGGCTGGACGCCTCCTTCGGGCGGTTCGCCGGTCTCGACCCGGCGCTGCGGGCGGGCCTGGAGCAGCAGCCCGTACGCCTGGAGCCGATGGCGGTCCTGCTGCCCGAGGACCACCGGCTGGCCGGTTTGCATCAGGTGCCCCTCGCCGCGCTGGCCGGGGAGACCGTCTACGCGGGTGCCGGAAATCCCCGCACACCGGAGTGGACCGACCTCGCGCACCGGCTCTTCGAGGGACGCGGCATCGAGGCCGCCGCGCCCGCGCCGCTCGCCGTCGGGCACGAGGAGTTCCGGCGGATCATGAGCAAGACGCGGACACCGGTGCTCGTCGTGGTGGACTTTCCGGCCATGCCCGGCGCGGTGCTGCGGCCCTTGATCGATCCCGTGCCCCTGTCACCGGTGTCTCTGGTGTGGCGCAAGGGGCTGGTGCACCCCGGACTGGACGCGCTTCGGCGGGCCGCGGCCGAGCTGGCGGAGCGGGAGGAGTGGCTTCGGCCACCCTCTGATGGATGGATTCCGGCCAGTGACAAAGTCACGATGCGGCTCCACAACTGAGACAGCGCAAACACGGGACTCACTCGTGCGCTACATTCTTGGCCTGAGCACAGTGTGATAAAGGGGGCGCTCGATCCAGGTGGGGGCCTGGTTTCGATCGACGGGTGCTCGGTGTCGTGCGCGCACCCGGAACTGTCCCTGGGGGGATGTGTGCGCGTGAAGAACTGGCGAGAAGACGCCCAACCGGAGTGGCCGGAGGCGGCATCCGCAACCCGAGCGACTCCGAAGGCCGAGGGTGACACCCAGGCGTTCGCGGAGACCGCCGCTCAGCGAGTGGCGCCCGCCGACGCCGACGAGACGACGGTGCTGCCGCAAGCCGCGGCTGCCGGCGGCTCCGGCGCGGAGGGCCGCGCGGATCTGACCGAGCTGCTCTCGGCGTTCGATCGGTTCGACCGGTCGGAGACGGTCGGCGGAGCGGGCGGCGCGCACGAGACGCCGCGCAAGGCGCGGAGCGGGGGCGAGGTGTTCACTCCGCGCGGGGGTGCGCGTACTCCTGCCGCGGGCGCCGCACCCCGGGACCCGTTCCCGCCGGTCGGCGCGGGCGTGAGCGGATCCCACGAGACTCCGGTGGCTTCGGCGTGGGCTTCGGCACCGGCTTCCGCAGCGGCACCGGCCTCGACTGCCGGGACTCCGGCGAGCGGTGCCGTTGGCGACCCGTGGGACGAACCGGCGCCGTCCGGCCACACCCATGACCCGCACGAGGTCACCATCCAGCTCGACGGCATCGGCCTCCAGCTCGACGGCTCGCTGCGGGCCGCCAAGGCAGCCCCCCGCGGCGGCGGTGCCGAGGGCTCCGACGGCCCCGTCTTCGTCGACGAGTCCGGCCGCCGCAGCCGCCGCTTCCGGCGCCTGGGCATGCTGGTCGGCATCGCCTGCGCGGTCTACGCCGTCGTCATCGTCGCCACCGTGCTGTCCGGCAACTCCAACGCCCCCTGGCTGCCGGTCCAGGCCCCGCAGCAGGACACCCCGGCCGGCCAGGTCGACACCTCGCCGCAACCCGCCGAGTCGGCGCCGCCTGCCGGCACCGACGGCGTCACCCCGGGCGCCTCCCCCTCCGTCAGCGACGGCGTCACGCCCTCCCCGGGCACCGACGCCACCGCCCCGGACGAGACCGGCACCACCGAGGAGCCGGGCAGCACCACCGACCCCGAGCCGACGGCGACCAAGCCGACCACGCGGCCGGGCGCCGACCCGACGCCGGACCCGGACCCCACCGACACGGCCCCCACGCCCGACCCCGAGCCCACCGAGACGGACACCGGCGAACCCACGCCCGACCCGACTCCGACCGAGGAGCCCGGCGACACCGCCGGCACCGGAACCGACACGGTCGCCGCCGCTCCGGTCGACCCCGGCCCGGTCGCCGAGGGCCCCACCGCCCCCGCCAGCCCGTACGACCCGTCCCCGGAGTACACCCTCTGATGGCTTCCCGCACCAACCGTCGGGGCGCCGTGCCCCAGGCTCCCGACGGTCCCCGGCGCCGCCGCCTGCCCATGCGCCTGCTCCTGCCCCTGCTCGTCCTCGCCGCGCTGATGGCGATGCTGATGCTGCGCGGGTACGTGCACAGCGAGATCCTGGCCGACCACCGCGTCCGCCCCGCCGCCGCCTCCGACCAGGTCCCGGAGCAGATCCTCAAGGGCGGGCCGGTCATCGACGCCCGCAGCGGCCGGACCCAGAGCCTGGAGGTGCCGGACCGCCGCCTCGTCCTCACCTTCGACGACGGCCCCGACCCCGAGTGGACGCCCAAGGTCCTCGACGTACTGAAGAAGTACGACGCGCACGCCGTCTTCTTCGTCACCGGCACCATGGCCTCACGCCACCCGGACCTGGTCCGGCGCATGGTCGAGGAGGGCCACGAGGTGGGCCTGCACACCTTCAACCACCCCGACCTCTCCTACCAGTCGAAGAAGCGCATCGACTGGGAGCTGTCGCAGAACCAGCTGGCGATCTCCGGCGCGGCCGGCATCCGCACCTCCCTGTTCCGCCCGCCGTACTCCTCCTTCGCCGCCGCCATGGACAACGAGAACTGGCCGGTGACCGAGTACATCGGCTCCCGCGGCTACATCACGGTCGTCAACAACACCGACAGCGAGGACTGGCGCAAGCCCGGCGTCGAGGAGATCATCCGCAAGGCCACGCCCAAGGGCCGCGACGGTGCGATCGTCCTGATGCACGACTCCGGCGGTGACCGCCACCAGACCGTCGAGGCGCTGAACCGCTTCCTGCCGCAGATGCAGGAGCGGGGCTACGAGTTCGACAACCTCACCGAGGCCCTCGGCGCCCCCAGCGCGCACAGCAAGGTCACCGGCGTCGACCTGTGGAAGGGCAAGGCGTGGGTCTTCCTGGTCCAGGCCTCCGACAACATCACCGCCGTCCTGGTGGTCGGGCTCGCGATCATCGGGTTCCTGGTCATCAGCCGGTTCGTGCTGATGCTCGTCCTGTCCGGCGCGCACGCCCGCCGGGTGCGCAGACGCGGCTTCAGCTGGGGGCCGCCGGTGACCGAACCGGTGTCGGTGCTGGTGCCCGCGTACAACGAGGCCAAGTGCATCGAGAACACCGTCCGGTCCCTGATGTCGAGCGAGCATCCCATCGAGATCCTCGTCATCGACGACGGCTCGACCGACGGCACCGCGCGGATCGTGGAGGCCATGGGCCTGCCGAACGTGCGGGTGATCCGTCAGCTCAACGCGGGCAAGCCCGCCGCCCTCAACCGGGGCCTGGCCAACGCCCGGTACGACATCGTCGTGATGATGGACGGCGACACCGTCTTCGAACCGGCCACGGTCCGTGAACTGGTGCAGCCCTTCGGCGACCCGCGCGTCGGCGCCGTCGCGGGCAACGCCAAGGTCGGCAACCGGGACTCCCTCATCGGCGCCTGGCAGCACATCGAGTACGTGATGGGCTTCAACCTGGACCGCCGTATGTACGACATGCTGCGCTGCATGCCGACGATCCCCGGCGCGGTGGGTGCCTTCCGCCGGACGGCTCTCGAACGGGTCGGCGGCATGAGCGAGGACACGCTCGCCGAGGACACCGACATCACGATGGCGATGCACCGGGACGGCTGGCGGGTCGTCTACGCCGAGAAGGCCCGCGCCTGGACCGAGGCACCGGAGACGGTCCAGCAGCTGTGGTCCCAGCGCTACCGCTGGTCCTACGGCACCATGCAGGCGATCTGGAAGCACCGCAGGGCGCTGGTGGAGCGCGGTCCCTCGGGCCGCTTCGGCCGCGTCGGACTGCCGCTGGTCTCCCTGTTCATGGTGCTGGCCCCGCTGCTCGCCCCCTTGATCGACGTCTTCCTCCTCTACGGCCTGATCTTCGGCCCCACCCAGAAGACGATCGTCGCCTGGCTGGGCGTCCTCGCCATCCAGGCCGTCTGCGCCGCGTACGCCTTCCGTCTCGACCGGGAACGCATGATCCACCTCATCTCGCTGCCCCTGCAACAGATCCTCTACCGCCAGCTCATGTACGTGGTCCTCCTCCAGTCCTGGATCACCGCCCTCACCGGCGGCCGGCTGCGCTGGCAGAAGCTGCGCCGCACGGGCGTGGTGGAGGCGCCGGGCGGCCCGATCCCGCGCCAGCGGGTGTCCGACGCGGACGATCGGAGGCCGGTCGGATGACGCAGGGCATACCGCAGCAGTCGTACGGCTACGAGCCGTACGGCATCCCGGGGCAGGCCATCCCGGAACAGCCGGCGCCTGCCGTTCCCGAGCCCGCCCCCGCCCCCGCCCCCGCTCCGACGAAGCCGGGCCGGGACCGCTACCTGGACCTGCTGCGCTCGATCGCGCTGGTCCGGGTCGTGGTGTACCACCTCTTCGGCTGGGCCTGGCTGACCGTGCTGTTCCCCTCCATGGGCGTGATGTTCGCGCTGGCGGGCTCGCTGATGGCGCGGTCGCTGAACCGTCCCGCGTGGGGTGTGATCAAGGGCAGGGTCCGCCGGCTGCTGCCCCCGCTGTGGGCGTTCAGTGCGGTGGTGCTGGCGCTGATGTTCGCGGGCGGCTGGAACCCGACGAAGAACACCGAGGACAGCCCGGCCTGGGCCCTCCTGGAGCTGATCAACTACATCGTCCCGGTCGGCGCCCCGCCGTTCCCCTGGCACATCGGCTCCAAGACGGGCCTGCTGGAGGACACCTGGGCGGTGCAGGCGGCGGGACCGCTGTGGTACCTGCGCGCCTACCTGTGGTTCGTGGTGGCCTCGCCGCTGCTGCTGTGGGCGTTCCGCCGGGCCCCCTGGCCGACGCTGCTGGCACCGCTGGCGCTGACGGCGGTGGTCGGCACCGGAGTGGTCACGATCCCCGGCGAGACCGGCAACGCGGTCACCGACTTCGCGGTCTACGGCGGCTGCTGGGTGCTGGGCTTCGCCCACCACGAGGGCCTGCTGAAGAAGATCCCGCGCTATGTGGCCGTGTCCGGCTCCTCCCTGCTGATGGCCTTCGGCCTGTGGTGGGCCTCGGGCCACCTGGGCGCGGACGGCTGGGACCTGAACGACATCCCGCTCGCCCAGGCGACCTGGTCCTTCGGTTTCGTGGTGATCCTGCTGATCTACTCCCCGTCCTGGCAACAGCTGCCGGACCGCCTGGCGAAGTGGGACAAGCTGGTCACCCTCTCCAACAACCGTGCCGTCACGATCTACCTCTGGCACAACATGCTGATCATGGCCACCGTCCCGATCCTGGACCACCTCTACGACCTCCCCTTCATGCAGGGGGAGCGGGCGGTGGCGGCCCTGGACTCGACGTATCTGATCTGGATGTTCTTCCTGGTCTGGCCGCTGATCGGGCTGACCATCGCCGCGGTGGGCTGGATCGAGGACATCGCCGCGAAGCGGAGGCCGCGGCTGTGGCCGAACGGTGTGCGCCGCGGGGGATCCCGCAGGCGCTCCACCACGGGATGACCGCGAGGGCGTAGGACGGGATGACCGCGGGCGTGGCTCGGAATGACCGCGGGCGTGGGGACGGACCGCTTTCTCGGCGGCCGGGCAGCCGCTACCGTAACCACGCAGTACGACGATCATTCCGCGCCACCGGGAGCCTCCATGAACGACATGCGTGCGCCCGTGTTCGGGTTGGTCACGCCGGAGGACTGGTACCGGATCCCGTTGCGGCCGCGGGAGCGGATGGAGGCGTCCGTGGCCGCCCTCGTCAAGCGGCAGTTCGGCGGCGTCGACGATCAGCCCGTGCTGCGGCGGAAGGCCGAGGAGCAGTTGCTCGGGGCCGCCGACGCGGGGATCGAGCAGGGCGGGGTGGTGCTCTACCTGTCGTTCCTGGAGGCGGGGGGTATCCCGTTGTCCGCCTCCCTCCTGGTCTGCCGGATCTTCGAGAAGTTCGACAGCCTCGATGCCGTGGTCGCGCTCGCCGGGTCCGGGGAGGTCGGGCCCGTCGAGCTCCCGGCCGCCGGCCCCGCCGCCCGGCTGCTGCGGCGTGAGCGGCCCAAGCAGTCGCGGAAGCTGGGAACCGAGTTCGACGACACGATCGTGGAGTACTTCGTGCCGGTTCCCGATCGGGACGAGGTGCTGCTGCTGACCTTCAGCACGCCTCTGGAGCCGATCGCCGAGGCCATGGTCGGGCTGTTCGACGCCGTGGCCGGAACCCTGCGCTGGCATCGGGCGGAGGAGACCGAGGAGACGGAGGAGAGCGCGCGGTGAGCAAGAAACTCAAGGTCTCCACGGACGACCTGCGCACCGCCGGCACCGGGCTGCGGACCGTGGCGACCGAGCTCGAAGGGCTCGACAAGCTCATGGACGCCTACGACCGCCGGACCGTCGGGCACCAGACCCTCCACGAGCGGCTCCAGGAGTTCTCCGACGGCTGGGACGACAACCGCAAGAAGATGATCGAGGAGATCAAGGGCCTGGGCACGCTCGCCCACGAGGCGGGCAAGGCGTACACCGCGCTGGACACCGCGCTCTACGACGCCCTCGTGGGCAAGGGGAAGAAGAAGTGACCCGCCCCGCCGACCACCGGTGGGAGGTGCTGGGGGAGACCGGCGACCCGGTGCCCGGCGACCTCCACGACATGAAGGCGCTCGCGCGGCGGTTCGCGGCCACCGCGAAGACCATCACCGACACCGCCGCCGCCCTGCGCCGGATCGGGAACCTGGAGAGCTGGGACTCCGAGGCGGGCCGCGCCTTCGCCGAGAAGGCCAACGAGACCGCGAAGACCGTCAGCAAGGCCCACGACCGGTACGCCGACGCGGGTACCGCGCTCAAGGAGTACTGCACCGAGCTGGAGGCCGTGCAGGGCGAGGCCGACAAGCTCCTCACCCAGGCGGAGACCAAGGCCGGCGACCTGTCCACGGCCAAGTCCAACGCGGCGAACCCGCCCAAGGGCACCGACGACGCCGGCCAGGACAAGCTCGACAAGAAGGCCGCCGACCTCCAGGGCGACCTGGACGGCCTGCGCGAGCAGCTCGCCGGGCTCAAGACCCGGCACCGGGAGGCGGGCGACAAGGCCGCCAAGAAGATCCACGACACCACCGAGGGCGACGGGCTCAACGACTCCTGGCTGGACGATCTCCGGGACACTTTGAAGATCGTCAGCGACATCACGGGCGCCATCGCGGCCGTGTGCGGGCTGCTCGCGCTGTGCGTGGGCTGGATCCCGGTCATCGGCCAGGCCCTGGCCGCGGTGCTGGGCACGATCGCCCTCATCGCCACGGCGATCTCGCTCGTCTGCCATGTCCTGCTCGCCGTCAACGGCGACGGCTCCTGGGGCGATGTCGCCATGGACGTGCTGAGCCTGGCCACCTTCGGGATCGGCCGGGTCTTCTCCGCGGGCGCCAAGATGGCCGCCACGGTCGGCCGCAGCCGGGTCTGGACGGCGGCCACGCAGTACGTCCGCGGCTGGAACCCCACGATGAACTCGGCCGCCCGCCGCGCACTCGTCGAGTCCATGGTCGGCGCCCGGGCCGGGGCGCGCCCCGGCGCCGCACTGCCCGATGTGTCGCTGGCGGCGGCCTTCCGGGGCCTGCCCACCTCCTTCGTCGACGACCTCGGCACCATCCGCGGCAACTGGCGGGACCTCTTCAAGGTCGGCGACAACTTCTCCGCGGCCCGCGACGCCTACCGGGCCGCCGGTCCGCGCGGCCTCGCCAGCATGTACGCGGGTCCGGGCATGGTGGACGAGCTGACCCGGATCAAGAACATCGACCCCGCCGACCTCAGCTTCATCGGCACCCCGGACGCCTTCAAGCAGGCCGTCGCCTACAACTCGATCGGCCTCGGCGGCACCGGCACGGGCGCCGCCGCCGACACCAAGAGCTTCGTCGGTCTGTTCGGCGGCGACCCCGAGATCGACGTCACCGGCTCCGACGCGTCGCTCGCCGGAGTGTGAGCCCCGACATGACCTCCCCGGTGAACTGGCGGGAGTGCCGGGTCGACCTCCCCGCCGCGCACAACTGGCTGGTGCTGGACCTGCGCACCGACGACCCCGAACCCTGGGCACTCGACCTCGCCGGACAGCACCTCGGCGACGAGGCCGACGAGCGGCTGCGTACGGCCTTCGCCGAGGACCTGCTCTGGTACTGGGGCGCCGCCGTACGGCAGGGCGCGCTGTGCGCGGCGGTGCTGGCCCCCCGCAGCGACGCGATCATCGCGAGCTACACGGTCCGCGAACTGCGGGTCCCGCCGGCGTCCTTGAGCCTGGCGGCCTTCCGCGCGGAGGCGGAGCGGGCGGAAGGGCCGTACTTCGGGGGCGTCCGGGGGCTGTCGGAGGTCGCGCTGCCGCTGGGACCGGCGCTGCGCATCCACCGGCAGGAGCCCACGGCACCCGCATCCGACCGGGGTGTGGTCGTCGAGGGTGTCGCCCACTACGTCCTGCCCGCCGGGCACCCCACGGCGCTGGAGTGCCGGCTGCTGTGGACGTCGCTCGGACTCGGCGAGGAGCTGGTGAAGGTGGCCGACGAGCTGGCGGACTCAGTCCGTCTAGCTTGAGGCCGTGCGTGAGGTCTTGCGCGGGGCGGGCAGCACATTGCCCAGGCCCAGCTTCTCCCACGGCACCATCGCGAGCGGCATCCAGCCGAAACCGACGGCGAAGACGGCGACGGTCGTGGTGATGTCCCGGGGGAGGAGATGCCCGAGCTGGGCGACCACGACCGCCACGACCAGCAGGTAGCAGGCGAAGACCAGCAGGGCCAGGATCTTGCGCGCGGCCGCGCCGGCACTCAGCCGCGGCGTGTCCTGGTCGCCGCGCACCATGCCGAACAGGATCAGCGGCAGCACGAGTCCGGTGATGCCGCCGAGGGCCATGCAGCCGACGGCCAGGGCGTGCTCCCCGTCCTCCGGCACTACGTCGGACAGCGGCGACAGCAGGAGCGCTGCGGCGGCGAACGCCCCGAGCAGCGTCGTCGCCAGCACGACGACCGCCGCCGCCGCGAAGAGGACATTTCCGGCAAGGGACCGCTGAGGACGCTCAGCCTTCGGCTGCTCGGCCCGGGAATCCGCGGACATGGACTCTCCCCTTCCTGTGGGGTCCGCTAGAGGATAGCGGCGCCCGAGCGGCCGCCCCCGTCACGGGAACCTCTCATCCCACCTTCTGCGGAGGTGAGAGCAAAGTTCCTTTCCGGTCACCCGGTGGCACAGGCAGGAAACGCGCTCTGCCTACCTTCGGGATCAGCCACTCCCTGGAGTACGACCTGAGCCCGGAGCCCCGTGGAGGCGTCATGACAGCCCCAAGCACAGCCCCCGCCGCGAGCAGGGGAGGCCACTGGATCGATCACTGGGATCCGGAGGACGAGACCTTCTGGAACGAGAAGGGCGAGAAGATCGCCCGCCGGAACCTGTTCTTCTCCGTCCTCTCCGAGCACATCGGCTTCTCGATCTGGACCATGTGGTCCGTCATGGTCCTCTTCATGGGCCCGGAGTACGGGCTCACTCCGGCGGACAAGTTCACCATCGTGTCGATGGCCACCCTGGTCGGCGCCGTCGTCCGGGTGCCGTACACCTTCGCCGTGGCGATCTTCGGCGGGCGGAACTGGACGATCATCTCGGCGACCATGCTGCTGCTGCCGACGATCGCCGCGTTCACCGTGATGGAGCCGGGGACGTCCTTCACCACGTTCCTGGTGTGCGCCATGCTCGCCGGTGTCGGCGGCGGCAACTTCGCCTCCAGCATGACCAACATCAACGCCTTCTTCCCCCTCCGCAAGAAGGGCTGGGCGCTCGGCCTGAACGCCGGCGGCGGCAACATCGGCGTGCCCGTCGTGCAGCTCGTCGGCCTCGCGGTGATCGGCGCCAGCAGCGGACCGCGCGTGCTGCTCGGTATCTACATCCCGCTGATCGTCGTGGCCGCGGTCCTCGCCGCCTTCTACATGGACAGCATCTCGTCCGTGAAGAACGACACCGGCGCCGCCAAGGACGCGGTGAAGGAGGGGCACACCTGGATCATGTCCTTCCTCTACATCGGGACGTTCGGCTCGTTCATCGGCTACAGCTTCGCCTTCGGCCTCGTCCTGCAGACCCAGTTCGGCCGTACGCCGCTCCAGGCCGCCTACGTCACCTTCATCGGCCCGCTGCTCGGCTCGCTGATCCGGCCCGTCGGCGGTGCCCTGGCCGACCGGTTCGGCGGCGCGAAGATCACGCTGTGGAACTACGTCGCCATGGCGGCCGCCACCTCCGTGATCATCGCGGCGTCGATGCAGGAGTCGCTGCCGCTGTTCACCACCGCCTTCATCGCCCTGTTCGTGCTGAGCGGCCTGGGCAACGGCTCGACGTTCAAGATGATCCCGGGCATCTTCCACACGAAGGCCCTCGCCAAGGGGCTCACCGGTGAGGAGGCCGCCGCCTACGGCCGCCGCCTGTCCGGCGCCTCCATGGGCCTGATCGGTGCGGTCGGCGCGCTCGGCGGACTCGGCATCAACCTCGCCTTCCGGCAGTCCTTCCTCTCGGTGGGCTCCGGCACCGGCGCCTTCGTCGCCTTCCTCGCCTTCTACGGCGCCTGCTTCGTGGTCACCTGGGCCGTATACCTTCGCCGCCCGGCCGCGCAGCAGGAGGCCACGGCGACCACATCCGGGGCGAAGCCGCAGCTCAGCTACGCCGAGGTGTGAGACGGGTGTGACGTAACACCGTAGACATCAACCCGAACCGAGCCTGTCACGCACCATTGACAGGCTCGATCGGCATGCGGGTGTACCCGATATGTGACGACTCGAGTGCGGGACGAGAGTTATGTACGACGAACAGCACAAGCCCGGTGACGGGCAACACGGGCCCCTCGCGGGGTTCACCGTCGGTGTGACCGCCGCGCGCCGGGCCGACGAGCTCGGGGCGCTGCTCCAGCGGCGCGGCGCCGCCGTCCTGCACGCCCCTGCCCTGCGCATCGTGCCGCTCTCCGACGACGGTGAACTCCTCGCCGCCACCAAGGAGATCGTGGACCAGGCGCCGGACGTCGTCGTCGCCACGACCGCGATCGGATTCCGGGGCTGGGTCGAGGCGGCCGACGGCTGGGGGCTCGGCGAGGACCTGCTGGACCGGCTGCGGGGGGTGGAACTGCTGGCCCGCGGCCCGAAGGTGAAGGGCGCGATCCGGGCCGCCGGGCTGACCGAGCACTGGTCGCCGTCGTCCGAGTCCATGGCGGAGGTGCTCGACCGGCTGCTGGAGGAGGGCGTCGACGGGCGGCGGATCGCCGTACAGCTGCACGGGGAGCCGTTGCCCGGGTTCGTCGAGTCGCTGCGGGCCGCGGGCGGGGAGGTGGTCGGGGTGCCGGTGTACCGGTGGATGCCGCCGGAGGACCTCTCGCCGGTGGACCGGCTGCTGGACGCGACGGTGTCGCGGGGTCTCGACGCGCTCACCTTCACAAGTGCGCCCGCGGCGGCGTCGCTGCTGACCCGGGCGGAGGAGCGGGGGCTGCTGGCGGAGGTGCTGGCGGCGTTGCACCACGATGTGCTGCCCGCGTGCGTGGGGCCGGTGACCGCGTTGCCGTTGCAGGCCCGGGGGATCGACACCGTGCAGCCGGAACGGTTCCGGCTCGGGCCGCTGGTCCAGTTGCTCTGCCAGGAACTGCCCTCCCGGGCGCGGGCGTTGCCGGTGGCCGGCCATCGCGTGGAGATACGGGGGCATGCGGTGCTGGTGGACGGGGCGCTGCGGCCGGTGCCGCCGGCCGGGATGTCCCTGCTGCGGGCGCTGGCGCGGCGGCCGGGGTGGGTGGTGGCGCGGGCGGAGTTGCTGCGGGCGCTGCCGGGTACGGGGCGCGATGAGCATGCGGTGGAGACGGCGATGGCACGGCTTCGCTCCGCTCTGGGTACGCCGAAGCTGATCCAGACGGTGGTGAAGCGGGGGTATCGGCTGGCGCTGGATCCGGCGGCGGATTCCAAGTACGCGGACGTGTAGGTGACGGGTGGGGGTGCGTGCCGGTCGTTGGTCGTGTGCGGCGTGGTGGGGGCTGGTCGCGCAGTTCCCCGCGCCCCTCGGAGGCGGCTGCGCCGCCCCGCCGTGAGCGGGCCGTGCTCCCTTACGGGCGGCTTTGCCGCCCCAGGGCCGTGGTCAGGCAGGCTGTGGCTGCTGTCAGCAGGGACGCTCGGGCCGTGTTCCAGGCCACCCACGGGTCCTCGAACTCCTCCCGCAGTGCCGCCGGATCCCCCGTCCGCGCCAGGGCCTCGTTCAGTGGGATGTTCGCCGTCACCGTCACCACCAGCGCGAGCACGTTCGCGGCCAGGGCTGCCCACACCCAGCGGCGGCCCGGGGCGCCCCGCAGGTGCCATGCCGCCCAGCCCGTCAGCGCCGGTGCGCCGAGGAAGGTCAGCAGGAACACCGGGTTCTGGATCACCTCGTTGATGTTCCGCATCACCTCGACGTACACCGCGTCCTCGCTCCGGGCCAGCCCCGGCATCACCGCGCAGCCGAAGGCGTAGAACGTGCCGGCGAGCAGTCCCGTGGTGAGGGTGGCCGCCGTGAGCGTGGCTGTCCTTGTCGTCATGCCCCCCAGTCAAGTCACCGCCCGCCCACCGGCACATGGCCCTGGCGCGCGGCCGCATAAGCGCGCGTCCACTAGGGGTTCCTGCCGCGGGAGCGGGAAGGCACTGTTAGAGGGAACGGTTCGTCCGGGGCCGGACCCGGGATGACCCCTAGGCGGTGACAGGCACATGGCACTGGGTACGGCCACGGTCCCGTACGAGCTGCGCTTCGACGCGGGACGCATCAGCCTCGATCTCCTCGCCACGACCCACCCGGTGGAACGGCTCGACTCCCTCCCGGTGCTGTGCGCGTGGATCACCGGGTCCGGGCTCGTCCCGGCCGGCACCCCGCTCGGGCACGCCGACCCCGCCTGGCTCGCCGACTTCCGCGAACTGCGCGACCGCGTCGGCCAGTTGGTGCGCGGAGCCCTGTCCGCCGAGGCCACGTCCTGGTCGTCGTACGGCCATGCCCTCACCCGCGTCAACGACACCGCCCGCACCCCGCCCCCCGCCCCGCGCGCGATCCGTGCCCAGGACGGCACGCTGGTACGGGAGTTGGAGGGGCCGCCGGAGCGGGACGCGCTGCTCGCCGTCGTGGCCCGGGATGCCGTGGAGCTGCTGACGGACCCCGTCGCGCGGGCCGGACTGCGGCAGTGCGAGGGGGACAACTGCCCGATCGTCTACCTCGACACCTCGCGCGGCCGGCGCCGGCGCTGGTGCAGCAGTGAGGTGTGCGGGAACCGCGAGCGGGTCGCCCGGCACCGGCGGCGGGCGGCACTCGCCCGCGCCTGACAGTGCGTTATGTCCCTTCTGCGGCACGGCTGTCGAAGTGATTTCGATTACACATCGTTTACCTTCGCCGGCGCGGCCGGTGGCGGGCCGCTTCTGCGCTGATGGCGGAAATGTAAAGACGTTGAGGGGGGAATGTGCCCCGGTGTCCCCTCCGTCATGTCACCTCGCAGAAAACTGTCACCCCACTTTGAACACCCAACGTCCTCGCTGCGTACCGGTGGTGGAGCGACCGACTGGGGGAGCCCAGATGAAACGGGGACACCGGAGGTGGGCGTGCGCAAGGATGCGGCCGTGGCCAAAGAACGTGGATCGAGGGCCCGACATCGCATGTCCCAGCCCTCGGTCGAACCTGACGAGGAGCTGATGCGTGCTCTGTACAGAGAGCACGCGGGACCCCTGCTCGCGTATGTGCTCCGGCTGGTCGCCGGCGACCGGCAGCGCGCCGAGGACGTCGTGCAGGAGACGCTCATCCGTGCCTGGAAGAACGCCGGCCAGCTCAATCGAGCGACCGGTTCGGTACGCCCCTGGCTGGTGACGGTCGCCCGGCGCATCGTCATCGACGGCCACCGCAGCCGGCAGGCCCGGCCGCAGGAGGTCGATCCGTCGCCGCTGGAGGTCATCCCCGCGGAGGACGAGATCGACAAGGCGCTGTGGTTGATGACGCTGTCGGACGCGCTCGACGACCTGACCCCCGCCCACCGGGAGGTGCTCGTCGAGACGTACTTCAAGGGACGTACCGTCAATGAGGCGGCCGAGACGCTCGGCATACCCAGCGGCACCGTCCGCTCGCGGGTGTTCTACGCCCTGCGGTCGATGAAGCTGGCTCTGGAGGAGCGGGGGGTGACGGCGTGATGAACACCTACGGGGGATACGGAGCAGGGGGACCGGGTATGTCTGGCCCCATGCAGGGATCTTCGGGCGCGAGCGAGCACGAGACCGTCGGCGCCTACGCCCTCGGGATTCTCGACGACGCCGAGGCAACCGCTTTCGAGATGCACCTCGCGACCTGCGAGTGGTGCGCCCAGCAGCTCGACGAGCTCGCCGGGATGGAGCCGATGCTGGCCGCTCTCGCGGACCTGCCCGGCGCCGGGACGCCCGCCATCGGCGAGTCGCTGTCGGCGAAGCCCAGCCCGCGCCTGGTGCACAACCTGGTCGACGAGATCGCCGAGCGCCGCGCGCTCACCCGCCGCCGCAGCTTCTACATGGTGGCCGCCGCGGCCGCGCTGATCATCGGCGGACCGGTCGCCGCCATCGCCACCACCGGCGACGAGGGCGGCACCTCCACCGAGGCGCACGCCACCAGCCCAGCCAAGGCCGCCTTCGACGTCATGCAGGACCGGGTCTCGGGCCGGGACGCCTCCACCAAGGTCTCCGCGACCGTCGCCATGGAGTCGAAGGCCTGGGGCACCCACGCCGTGCTGGAGCTGAAGAACGTCACCGGGCCGGAGAAGTGCTCCCTGATCGCCGTGGGGAAGAACGGCGAGCGCGAGACGATCACCTCCTGGTCGGTCCCGAAGTGGGGCTACGGCATCCCGGGCGCCAAGACCGAGCAGGCCCGCCAGCCGCTGTACGTGCACGGCGGAGCGGCCTTCACGCCCGAGGAGATCGAGCGCTTCGAGGTCCTCACCTTCGACGGCAAACGGCTGGTCGAAGTGGACGCGTGAGTCCGCTCGGGCGGACGCATAGCTTCCAGGGCCCCCCTTCGCGTACGGTTGACGGCTGCCCAGCACGTCAGAAGGGGGCCCGGTGGCCGCACAGGCTCAACAGGAAACCGCGGTCGATGCGGTCCCGGATTCGGTCCGGGACCGTGAGATCAGCGTCGAACAGGAACACCTGGACCGGGTGTACCAGCGTCTCGAGGAGAAGATCCACGAGGCCGAGTTCCTCATGCACGACGCGGCCCGCCGCGGCCAGGTCGGCACCCCGGGTGCGCTCGCCGAACGGGACGCCCAGGTCTTCCGGGCCGGTGTCCACCTCAACCGGCTGAACAACGAGTACGAGGACTTCCTCTTCGGCCGGATCGACCTGCTGCCCGGCAAGGACGGCAAGAAGGGCCCGGACGGCGCCTACACCGCCGTCGAGCCCGCCGAGGGCGCGGTGCGCTCCGACAACACCGCGGACATCGCCGAGACCCTGCACATCGGGCGGATCGGCGTCCTCGACACCGACTACGCCCCGCTGGTCATCGACTGGCGGGCGCCCGCCGCCGCCCCCTTCTACCGGTCCACGCCGGTCGACCCCGGCCGGGTCGTGAGACGCCGGGTCATCCGCTCCAAGGGCCGCCGGGTCCTCGGCGTCGAGGACGACCTGATGCGTCCCGAGCTCAAGGCGTTCCTGGGCGGCCACGAGCTGCCCGTGATCGGCGACGGCGCCCTGATGGCCGCCCTCGGGCAGGCCCGCACCCACACCATGCGGGACATCGTCGCCTCCATCCAGGCCGAGCAGGACCTGGTCATCCGCGCCCCCGCCGCCTCCGTCACCTACGTCGAGGGCGGCCCGGGGACCGGGAAGACGGCCGTCGCCCTGCACCGCGCCGCCTACCTGCTCTACCAGGACCGGCGCCGGTACGCGGGCGGCATCCTGATCGTCTCGCCGACCCCGCTGCTGGTGGCGTACACCGAGGGCGTGCTGCCCTCGCTGGGCGAGGAGGGCCAGGTCGCGATCCGGGCGATCGGCTCGCTGGTCGACGGCGCCGAGGCCACGTTGTACGACTCCCCGGCCACGGCCCGCGCCAAGGGCTCGTACCGCATGCTCAAGGTGGTGCGGAAGGCCGCGCGCGGAGTGCTGGAGCTGAACGATTCTCCGAGCCGGCTCCGCGTGGTCGCCTTCGGCCGCCGCCTGGAGCTGGAGGCCGAGGAGCTGGCCGAGATCCGCCGCACCGCCCTCAGCGGCACCGCCCCGGTGAACCTGCTGCGCCCGCGCGCCCGCAAGCTGCTGCTGGACGCCCTGTGGTCGCGCTCCGGGAGCGCCGGCCGGCACAGCGACCCCGAGCTCGCGGCCGAGCTGCGCTCCTCCTTCGACGAGGACGTGACCGGCGAGGACTCCTTCATCGAGTTCCTCGACGCCTGGTGGCCCGAGCTGACCCCGAGGGGCGTGCTCGCGGCGATGGCCGACGACAAGCGCCTCGGCCGCTGGGCCCGGCGCATCCTCAACCCGGGCGAGATCCGCCGGGTGGCCCGCTCGCTGCGCCGGGACGGCTGGTCCGTGCACGACATCGCCCTGCTCGACGAGCTCCAGGCGATCCTCGGCGCCCCGGCGCGCCCCAGGAAGCGGCGCGAACTGGACCCGCTCGACCAGCTCACCGGGCTGGAGGAGCTGATGCCGGTGCGCGAGGAGACCCAGCGCGAACGCGCCGAGCGCCTCGCGCAGGAGCGCGTCGAGTACGCCCATGTCATCGTCGACGAGGCCCAGGACCTCACCCCGATGCAGTGGCGCATGGTCGGCCGCCGCGGCCGGCACGCCACCTGGACGGTCGTCGGCGACCCGGCCCAGTCCTCCTGGTCCGACCCGGACGAGGCCGCCCAGGCCCGCGACGAGGCCCTCGGCACCCGCCCGCGCCGCCGCTTCCGGCTCACCGTGAACTACCGCAACCCCGCGGAGATCGCCGAGCTGGCGGCGAGGGTGCTGGCGCTCGCCATGCCCGGCTCCGAGTCGCCGTCCGCCGTCCGGTCCACCGGGATCGAGCCGCGGTTCGCCGTCGTGCGGGAGTCGCTCGGCCGGACCGTGCGCGAGGAGGCCGCCCGGCTGCTCGACCGGGTCGACGGCACCATCGGCGTCGTGGTCGCCATGCAGCGCCGCGAGGAGGCCGCCCGCTGGCTCTCCGGGCTCGGCGACCGGGTGGTGGCCCTCGGCAGCCTGGAGGCCAAGGGCCTGGAGTACGACGCGACGGTCGTCGTCTCGCCCGCGGAGATCGCCGACGAGTCCCCGGCCGGTCTGCGCGTGCTCTACGTCGCCCTCACCCGCGCGACCCAGCAGCTCACGGTGGTCTCGGGCGAGCGGGACGAGCCGGACGCGACGGGGGTGCCGGACCTTCTGCGGGACTGACTCGCGAGAGGGGAATGGTCTTCCGGGCCGGGTTTGTTAGCCTGGGTGTGACACCGGCCCGATCCAAGCCCCCGGGCCCAACCTTCGTCGCTACGAGCGACCACTTGCCGCGAGGCGAGCATGGCGGGTCGGTGTCACTGAACGTCCGAAGAGGCCCACGTCACGATGTGACGTGGGCCTCTTTGTCGTCGTAGCCCTGGCTGATCGATTCTCGTATCGTGGAAGATGTTTTCCGAACGCGTCGTCCACCGGTGAACAAAAAGTCCGCAATCCAGGGCGGCTACCACGTACTCAGCGGTAGGTGCGACGATCGGACGGCACAACTTCGCGACACGGTGAAAGCAGAGGAAGTCGGCCATGGCAACGGCGCCCAGCGTCTCCTACTCGATGACCATCCGGTTGGAGGTGCCCGCGAGCGGAACGGCCGTCTCGCAGCTCACCACCGCCGTGGAGTCCTCCGGAGGCTCGGTCACCGGCCTCGACGTCACCGCGTCCGGGCACGAGAAGCTCCGTATCGACGTCACCATCGCGGCGTCGTCCACCGCGCACGCCGACGAGATCGTCGAGGAGCTCCGGGGCATCGAGGGCGTCACCCTCGGCAAGGTCTCGGACCGTACGTTCCTGATGCACCTCGGCGGCAAGATCGAGATGCAGTCCAAGCATCCCATCCGCAACCGTGACGACCTGTCCATGATCTACACCCCGGGGGTGGCCCGGGTCTGCATGGCCATCGCCGAGAACCCCGAGGACGCCCGCCGGCTCACCATCAAGCGCAACTCCGTCGCGGTCGTGACGGACGGCTCCGCGGTGCTGGGCCTCGGCAACATCGGCCCCAAGGCCGCGCTGCCGGTCATGGAGGGCAAGGCGGCCCTGTTCAAGCGGTTCGCCGGGATCGACGCCTGGCCGCTCTGCCTGGACACCCAGGACACCGACGCCATCGTCGAGATCGTCAAGGCCATCGCCCCCGGCTTCGCCGGCATCAACCTCGAGGACATCTCGGCGCCCCGCTGCTTCGAGATCGAGGCGCGGCTGCGCGAGGCCCTCGACATCCCCGTCTTCCACGACGACCAGCACGGCACCGCCATCGTGGTGCTCGCGGCGCTCACCAACGCCCTGCGGGTGACCGGCAGGTCGATCGAGGGTATCCGGGTCGTCATGTCCGGCGCCGGCGCGGCCGGTACGGCCATCCTGAAGCTGCTGCTCGCGGCCGGGGTGAAGAACGCCGTCGTCGCCGACATCCACGGCGTGGTGCACGCGGGCCGCGAGGACCTGGTGGACGCCGCGCCCGACTCGCCGCTGCGCTGGATCGCCGACAACACCAACCCCGAGGGCCTGACCGGCACGCTGAAGGAGGCCGTGCGGGGCGCGGACGTCTTCATCGGCGTCTCGGCGCCGAACGTCCTCGACGGCAACGACGTGGCCGCGATGGCCGACGGCGCCATCGTGTTCGCGCTCGCGAACCCCGACCCCGAGGTGGAGCCGGCAATCGCCCGCCAGACGGCGGCAGTTGTGGCCACCGGCCGCTCCGACTTCCCGAACCAGATCAACAACGTGCTGGTCTTCCCGGGTGTCTTCCGCGGTCTGCTGGACGCGCAGTCCCGCACGGTCAACACCGAGATGATGCTCGCGGCCGCGAAGGCGCTGGCGGACGTGGTGACCGAGGACGAGCTGAACCCGAACTACATCATCCCGAGCGTCTTCAACGACAAGGTCGCGGGCGCGGTGGCGGGTGCGGTGCGGGAAGCGGCCAAGGCGGCCGGGCTCGCGCCGGGCGACCACTCCGGCGTCTGACGACGTGACGATCGCCACGGCAGCCCCGGTCGCGGCGCGTCGTGGAACCGAGGGCCTGGGGCAGCCGTTTATGGTGACGGCCAGGCTCAGGCCCTCTTTTCGTGTGACTCCCAAGGGTGTTCTCACGACTCGGACGGGTGCCGGATTGGCTTTCCCGCCGCAGGTAGGGGCAGGATGCGTCTCTGGGCGCGAGGGTCTGACGCCGGACCCGGGTCCGGGGACTGTCCGAGGACCCTGGCAGCATCGGCTTCGCTGTGCCCAATGTGCGGCTCCGCCGCGTGGCACGCCTCAACAGCAAGAAGAACACGGGAGTAACAACATGAACCGCAGTGAGCTGGTGGCCGCCCTGGCCGACCGCGCCGAGGTGACCCGCAAGGACGCCGATGCCGTGCTGGCCGCGTTCGCCGAGACCGTCGGCGAGATCGTTGCCAAGGGCGACGAGAAGGTCACCATCCCCGGCTTCCTGACTTTCGAGCGCACCCACCGTGCCGCTCGCACCGCGCGCAACCCGCAGACCGGCGACCCGATCCAGATCCCGGCCGGCTACAGCGTGAAGGTCTCCGCGGGCTCGAAGCTCAAGGAAGCCGCCAAGGGCAAGTAAGGACGCCTGTTCGCCGTTGCGGCTCGGCGCCGTGGGCGACTGCGGACCCGTTGTGGTGTCTCGCGCAGTTCCCCGCGCCCCCTGACCGGCGTGCAGTGAACGCGTATGGGGCGGTCACCCTGACCAGGGTGACCGCCCCATCGGCGTTTTCGTACGGCGCAGGCTAGCCGAGCGCCTTGCCCGGCAGTTCCACCTTCGCGCCCAGCTCGACAAGCTTCTCCATGAAGTTCTCGTAGCCGCGGTTGATGAGTTCGATGCCGTGGACGCGGGACGTGCCCTGGGCCGCGAGGGCGGCGATGAGGTAGGAGAAGCCGCCGCGCAGGTCGGGGATGACCAGGTCGGCGCCCTGGAGCTTGGTGGGGCCCGACACGACCGCCGAGTGCAGGAAGTTGCGCTGCCCGAAGCGGCAGTCGGAGCCGCCGAGGCACTCGCGGTAGAGCTGGATGTGGGCGCCCATCTGGTTGAGCGCGGAGGTGAAGCCGAGGCGGGACTCGTAGACCGTCTCGTGGACGATCGACAGGCCTGTCGCCTGGGTCAGGGCCACCACCAGCGGCTGCTGCCAGTCCGTCTGGAAGCCGGGGTGCACGTCCGTCTCCAGCGCGATGGACTTCAGCTGGCCACCGGGGTGCCAGAAGCGGATGCCCTCGTCGTCGATCTGGAAGGCGCCGCCCACCTTGCGGTAGGTGTTCAGGAACGTCATCATCGAGCGCTGCTGGGCGCCCCGGACGTAGATGTTGCCCTCGGTCGCCAGCGCCGCGGACGCCCAGGAGGCCGCCTCGAGCCGGTCCGGCAGCGCGCGGTGGTTGTAGCCGCCGAGCTTGTCCACACCGGTGATGCGGATCGTCCGGTCGGTGTCCATCGCGATGATGGCGCCCATCTTCTGCAGGACGCAGATCAGGTCCTCGATCTCCGGCTCGACGGCCGCGTTCGAGAGCTCCGTGACGCCCTCCGCGAGGACGGCCGTCAGCAGCACCTGCTCGGTCGCGCCCACCGACGGGTACGGCAGCCGGATCTTCGTGCCGCGCAGCCGCTGCGGAGCCTGCAGGAACTGGCCGTCCGCCCGCTTCTCGATCGTCGCCCCGAACTGCCGCAGCACCTCGAAGTGGAAGTCGATGGGCCGGCCGCCGATGTCGCAGCCGCCGAGACCCGGGATGAACGCGTGCCCGAGGCGGTGCAGGAGCGGGCCGCAGAAGAGGATGGGGATGCGCGAGGAACCCGCGTGGGCATCGATGTCGGCGACGTTCGCGCTCTCCACGTGCGAGGGGTCCATCACCAGTTCGCCGGGCTCCTCGCCCGGACGGACCGTCACCCCGTGCAATTGGAGCAGCCCGCGTACGACACGCACGTCACGGATGTCCGGAACATTGCGCAGCCGACTTGGCTCACTGCCCAGCAGGGCGGCGACCATCGCCTTCGGCACGAGGTTCTTCGCGCCGCGGACACGGATCTCGCCCTCCAGCGGGGTTCCGCCGTGGACAAGCAGGACATCGTCGTTGACGGTCATGTATCTCGCGTTCCGATGAGTGGGGCAGGGGCCGAGGAAACAGGGTAATCGCCGTGGGCCCCCCTTCTGTAAGCCCGAGGACGGCCCGGATACGTCATGGCTGTGTCACAACACGAACGGTTCGCCGGCGGGCACGAGCGGTCACCGGGGGCCGGTGTGCGCCGGGGGCGCTCGATCCGTCGCTGAGCTGCGTTCACTCCCTTACCCGGATTGCCTCCCCATGCGAAGGGAAGATGCGGGATCATGTCTGGCATGACCGAGGTGTCCTCGCTCACAGGGCGGCTGCTCGTGGCAACGCCCGCCCTGGCGGACCCGAACTTCGACCGTGCGGTGGTGCTGCTCCTCGACCACGACGAGGAGGGCTCCCTCGGCGTCGTCCTCAACCGTCCGACCCCGGTGGACGTGGGCGACATCCTGGAGGGGTGGGGCGAGCTGGCCGGCGCCCCCGGGGTCGTCTTCCAGGGCGGTCCGGTCTCCCTCGACTCCGCTCTCGGCGTCGCCGTCATCCCCGGCGGGGCGAGCGGCGAGAGCGCGCCGCTGGGCTGGCGCCGGGTGCACGGCGCGATCGGGCTGGTGGACCTGGAGGCCCCGCCCGAGCTGCTCGCCTCCGCCCTCGGCTCGCTGCGGATCTTCGCCGGGTATGCCGGCTGGGGGCCTGGTCAGCTGGAGGACGAGCTGGTGGAGGGCGCCTGGTACGTCGTGGAGTCGGAGCCCGGTGATGTGTCCTCCCCGGCCCCCGAGCGGCTCTGGCGCGAGGTCCTGCGCCGCCAGCGCAACGAGCTCGCGATGGTGGCCACGTATCCGGACGACCCTTCGCTCAACTGACCCCTGTGAGCTTCAGTACTCTTGGTTGTTATGAGCACTCTTGAGCCTGAGACCCAGCCGCAGCGCGGGACTGGTACGGGGACCCTCGTAGAGCCGACGCCGCAGGTGTCCCACGGCGACGGCGATCACGAGCGCTTCGCCCACTACGTCCAGAAGGACAAGATCATGGCGAGCGCCCTCGACGGGACCCCCGTCGTGGCGCTCTGCGGCAAGGTCTGGGTGCCCGGCCGCGACCCGAAGAAGTATCCCGTGTGCCCCATGTGCAAGGAGATCTACGAGTCCATGGGCGCCGGCGGTGGCGACGACAAGGGCAAGGGCAAGGGCGGCGACAAGAAGTAGACCGCCCGTCGTCCGGCCCTGCGGTCGTCCGACTCTTCGAAGGCCCCCGGGGCGCGCCGAGGCGCGTCACGGGGGCCTTCGCGTGGGCACCAAGTGGTCGAGACCTCTTGTGGACAGGTTCCCGCAGTCCATAGCCTTCCGCTGTCGTTGTGCAGAGCAGAACAGCTATTGCGCATGGTGCAACGCGGACAGAGCGGTGAAGGGCTGACGTGACCGAATTGATTCCGGCGCCCTTGAGCGTCACGGCGTACGGCGAGCGGGTGTTCACGCTCGACGAGGACACCACGCTCACGGCGGGACCGGGTGTGGGCAGCGCCGAACGCTGGCTGCGTACGACCTTGCAGGCGGCCACCGGCCTGCCGCTCCGGCAGGGCGAACCCGGGCCGCCCGGACGGGCCGCGCCGAACTCGGTGGAGCTGCGCCACGACCACGCGCTCCCGCCCGGGGGGTACCGCATCACCGTCCGCGACGACCGCGCGCTGATCAGGAGCGGTGACCCGGCCGGCGCCTTCCACGGCGCCCAGACGCTGCGGCAGCTGCTCGGCCCCGACGCCTTCCGCCGGGCCCACCTGGGGCGCACCGCATGGGAGTTGCCCGAGGTGGAGATCGCGGACGCGCCCCGCTTCGCCTGGCGCGGCCTCATGCTCGACGTGGCCCGGCACTTCATGCCCAAGGACGGGGTCCTGCGCTACCTCGACCTGATGGCCGCGCACAAACTCAACGTCCTCCACCTCCACTTGACCGACGACCAGGGCTGGCGCGTCGAGATCAAGAGGTACCCCCGGCTCACCGAAATCGGCTCCTGGCGGGCCCGTACGAAATTCGGCCACCGCGCCTCACCGTTGTGGGAGGAGAAGCCGCACGGCGGCTACTACACCCAGGACGACATCCGGGAAATCGTCGCCTACGCCGCCGAGCGGCATATCACCGTGGTCCCCGAGATCGACGTACCCGGGCACTCGCAGGCCGCC
Source organism: Streptomyces sp. YS415 (assembly GCF_023544665.1). Classification (GTDB taxonomy): domain Bacteria; phylum Actinomycetota; class Actinomycetes; order Streptomycetales; family Streptomycetaceae; genus Streptomyces. Next base: position 122,071 of record NZ_JAMJFL010000015.1, on the reverse strand, counting down.
ATCGCCGCATACCCGGAACTCGGCAACACCGACGTCATCGACACCACCTCCCTGACGGTCTGGGACAGCTGGGGAATCACCGCCAACGTACTCGCCCCCACTGACAGCACCCTGCGCTTCTACGAGGGGGTGTTCGAGGAACTCCTGGAGCTGTTCCCCTCGGAGTTCGTCCATGTCGGCGGCGACGAATGCCTGAAGGACCAGTGGCGGCAGTCACCGGCCGCGCAGGCCCGTATCGCCGAACTCGGACTCGCCGACGAGGACGAACTCCAGGCGTGGTTCATCGGGCACTTCGACAACTGGCTCTCCGCGCGCGGGCGCAGACTCATCGGCTGGGACGAAATCCTCGAGGGCGGCCTCGCCAAGGGCGCCGCGGTCTCGTCGTGGCGCGGTTACCAGGGCGGGATCGCCGCCGCGCGCGCGGGACACGACGTCGTCATGTGCCCCGAGCAGTACGTGTACTTGGACCACCGCCAGGACGGGGGCGAGGACGAGCCGGTGCCCATCGGGTACGTCCGCACCCTGGAGGACGTCTACCGGTTCGAGCCCGTTCCGCCCGCCCTGACCGAGCAGGAGGCGCGGCATGTGCTCGGGACGCAGGCCAATGTGTGGACCGAGGTGATGGAGGACCAGGGGCGCGTGGACTACCAGGCGTTTCCCCGGCTCGCGGCCTTCGCCGAGGTGGCGTGGAGCCGCCTGCCGGCCCCGCAGGAGCGGGACTTCGCCGGCTTCGAGCGGCGGATGACGGCCCATTACGCCCGCCTCGACGCCCTGGGTGTCGCCTACCGCCCGCCCACCGGACCGCGTCCGTGGCAGCGGCGTCCCGGAGTGCTCGGCCGCCCGCTCGACGGGCCGCCCCCGAACAGGTAGCGGAGAAACCGCGGCAGGGTCACCGAAGAGAGGCAATTCGCGCGCACCGGAGATGCCGCACCAAAACGGACCATCTCCCCGGTGAAGTGGGCGAATGCCTCCTAGCGGACCCCCGCGTTCGAGCCCTGCGAAGATGTGCCAGAGTTGCCACGTCCGCCCTGTCAGCACGTACCGTACGGCAGCAACAGGTGGGACCAGGTGGGGCAGCGGGAAGGGGCAGCCGGTTTGACCACGCACGCACCGCAGGCGGGGCAGGCCGTCACGCTGCCCACGACACTGGACGAGGCCGTGGCGGCGCTCGCCGTCATGCCGGCCGCCGTTCCCGTGGCCGGCGGCACCGATCTGATGGCCTCCGTCAACTCCGGGCAGCTCAGGCCCGCCGCGCTCGTCGGCCTCGGCAAGATCAGCGAGATCCGCGGCTGGCAGTACCAGGACGGCCACGCCCTGCTCGGCGCGGGGCTCACCCACGCCCGCATGGGCCGCCCCGACTTCGCCGCCCTCATCCCGGCGCTCGCCGCGTCCGCGCGCGCCGCGGGCCCGCCGCAGATCCGCAACGCCGGCACCCTGGGCGGCAACATCGCCACCGCCGCCCCCACCGGCGACGCGCTGCCGGTGCTGGCCGCCCTGGAGGCGACGCTGATCATCGCCGGACCGGGCGGGGCCCGCCGGGAGATCCCCGTGTCGCATCTGCTGGCCGGCATGGAGATGCTGCGGGCCGGCGAACTCATCGGCTACGTGCGCGTGCCGCTGCTGCACGCCCCCCAGGTCTTCCTCAAGGCGACCGGGCGCACCGGACCCGGGCGCGCCCTGGCCTCCGTGGCGCTGGTCCTCGACCCCGCCCGGCGCGGGGTGCGGTGCGCCGTGGGTGCCATAGCGCCGATGCCGCTGCGGCCCCTGGAGGCCGAGCAGTGGGTCGCGCAGCTGATCGACTGGGACAACGACCGCGCGATCGTCCCGGAGGCGCTGGCCGCCTTCGGCGAGTACGTCGCCGCCGCCTGCATCCCCGATCCGGTGCCGGCCCAGGACGGCTCCGTGGAGCCGCTGCCGCCCGCCGTACTGCACTTGCGGCGCACCGTCGCCGCGCTGGCCCGACGAGCACTGGGGAGGGCGCTGTCGTGACCGACGACCAGCACGGAGAGGGCGCCCGGCAGGGCGCGGGCCGCTGGGACCCGCTGCCGCAGGGCGACTACGACGACGGGGCCACCGCCTTCGTGGAGCTTCCCGAGGGCGGCGTCGACGCCCTGCTGGCCTCCGCCGACAGTCCGCTGGCCGCACCCGGCCACGGCTACGTGCCGCCGCCCATAACGGTCACGCCCGCCACCACCGCGGGCACCGATCCCGCGGCCACCGGCACCTGGACGCTGCCCCCGGGCGGCGTCCAGTGGCCCGACGCGAACGCGGGGACCGAGGAGGCCGGGAACGACCGGTTCAGGTACAACCCCGGCGCCACCGGGCAGTGGACCTTCGAGGACGCCCCGGCCACCGGGAGCGCGCCCGGCCATGACGTCACCGGCCAGTGGTCGATCCCCGTCGCGGGCGGCGACCTTCCGGACGAATCGGGCGAGTTCACCACTTCCGCACTGGTCGAGCAGTGGGGCGGCACCCCGCCGGCCACCCTCCCCGGCGGCGCCGCCGCGCCCTGGGCGACCCAGGCGATCGGCGAACCGTGGGGACCGCAGCCGCCCGAACCGGCGGAGCACACCGCCGAGGAGAACGCCCCGCACACGCACGTGCCCGCCGACGCCGGGGCAGCCGAACCCGAACAGCCCCCGCACGACGCCCCCGAGGACGCCCAGGGGGCCTCACAGGACGCTCCAGAGGCCCGTGAGGCCGACGGGGCCGACGAGAGGGCCCAGGAGCCCGCGGAAGCCGGGAACGCCGCCGAGAGCGCCGTAGAGCCGTCCGCGTCCTCCGAGTCCTCGCTGCCCGGCGAGGAACACCCGCTCGCCTCCTACGTGCTGCGGGTCAACGGCGCCGACCGGCCCGTCACCGACGCCTGGATCGGCGAGTCGCTGCTGTACGTGCTGCGGGAGCGGCTCGGGCTCGCGGGCGCCAAGGACGGCTGCTCGCAGGGCGAGTGCGGAGCCTGCAACGTCCAGGTCGACGGACGGCTCGTCGCCTCCTGCCTGGTGCCCGCCGTGACCGCCGCCGGCAGCGAGGTCCGTACCGTCGAGGGGCTCGCCGCCGACGGACAGCCCTCCGACGTGCAGCGCGCGCTCGCCCGGTGCGGCGCCGTCCAGTGCGGCTTCTGCGTGCCCGGCATGGCGATGACCGTGCACGACCTGCTGGAGGGCAACCCCGCCCCGACCGAGCTGGAGACCCGCCAGGCGCTGTGCGGCAACCTGTGCCGCTGCTCCGGCTACCGGGGCGTCGTCGACGCGGTCAAGGAGGTCGTCGCCGAACGCGAGGCGCACAGCGCCGGCGACGGCGACTCCGACGAGGCACGCATCCCGCACCAGGCGGGCCCCGGCGCCGGCGGGGTGCATCCGTCGGCCTTCGAGCCCCGCCAGGCACCGCATGACCAGGCGTACAGACAGGACGGAGGCCAGGCGTGAGCAACGAAGCCGCCACCGCGCCCACTCCCGCGGAGACAGCCCCCACCCGCGAACCGATCCCGCACGGCCTCGGCGTCTCCCTGCCGGCCGCCGACGCCCGGGCCAAGACCGAGGGCACCTTCCCCTACGCGGCCGACCTGTGGGCCGAGGGCCTGCTGTGGGCGGCCGTGCTGCGCTCCCCGCACGCGCACGCGCGCATCCTGTCGATCGACACCACCCACGCGCGCGAGATGCCCGGCGTGCACGCCGTCGTCACCCACGAGGACGTCGCCGGCACCCCGGTGCACGGCCGCGGCAGGGCCGACCGCCCGGTCTTCGCCTCCGAGGTGGTGCGCCACCACGGCGAGCCCATCGCCGCCGTCGCCGCCGACCACCCCGACACCGCGCGCATGGCCGCGGCGGCCGTCATCGTCGAGTACGAAGTGCTCGACCCGGTCACCGACCCCGAGCACGCCTTCGAGGCCGAGCCGTTGCACCCCGACGGCAACCTGATCCGGCACATCCCGCTGCGCCACGGCGACCCCGACGCGACCGGCGAGATCGTCGTCGAGGGCCTCTACCGCATCGGCCGCCAGGACCCGGCGCCCATCGGCGCCGAGGCGGGCCTCGCGGTGCCCCGCCCGGACGGCGGCGTGGAGCTGTACGTGGCCTCCACCGACCCGCACACCGACCGCGACACCGCCGCCGCCTGCTACGGCCTGGCGCCCGAGCAGGTCAAGGTCGTGGTCACCGGCGTGCCCGGCGCCACCGCCGACCGCGAGGACCAGGGCTTCCAGCTCCCGCTCGGCCTGCTGGCGCTGCGGACCGGCTGCCCGGTGAAGCTGACGGCCACCCGCGAGGAGTCCTTCCTCGGCCACGTCCACCGGCATCCGACGCTGCTCAGATACCGCCACCACGCGGACGCCGAGGGCACGCTGGTCAAGGTCGAGGCGCAGATCCTGCTGGACGCGGGCGCGTACGCGGACACCTCCTCGGAGGCGCTCGCCGCCGCGGTCGCCTTCGCCTGCGGCCCGTACGTCGTCCCCAACGCCTTCATCGAGGGCTGGGCGGTCCGCACCAACAACCCGCCCTCCGGCCACGTCCGCGGCGAGGGCGCCATGCAGGTGGCCGCCGCCTACGAGGCGCAGATGGACAAGCTGGCCAAGAAGCTCGGCGTCGACCCGGCGGAGCTGCGCCTGCGCAACGCCCTCGCCACCGGCGACGTCCTGCCCACCGGCCAGACGGTGACCTGCCCGGCGCCGGTCGCCGAACTCCTCCAGGCGGTACGCGACTTCCCGCTGCCCCCGCTGCCCAAGGACACCCCCGAGGACGAGTGGCTGCTGCCCGGCGGGCCCGAGGGCGCCGGTGAACCGGGCGCGGTGCGCCGGGGCGTGGGCTACGGGCTCGGCATGGTGCACATGCTGGGCGCGGAGGGCGCCGACGAGGTCTCCACGGCCACCGTCAAGGTGCACGACGGGGTCGCCACGGTCCTGTGCGCGGCGGTCGAGACCGGGCAGGGCTTCACGACGCTGGCCCGGCAGATCGTCCAGGACACCCTCGGCATCGATGAGGTCCATGTGGCCCCCGTCGACACCGACCAGCCCCCGGCGGGCGCCGGCTGCCGCGGACGCCACACCTGGGTGTCGGGCGGCGCGGTGGAGCGCGCGGCGAAGATGGTCCGCACCCAGCTGCTCCAGCCGCTGGCGCACAAGTTCGGCATGTCCACCGAGCTCCTCCAGATCACCGACGGCAAGATCACGTCGTACGACGGCGTCCTGTCGACCACTGTGTCCGAGGCGCTGGACGGCAAGGAGCTGTGGGCGACCGCGCAGTGCCGCCCGCATCCCACCGAGCCGCTGGACGAGTCGGGGCAGGGCGACGCCTTCGTGGGCATGGCGTTCTGCGCGGTCCGCGCGGTCGTGGACGTCGACATCGAACTCGGGTCGGTGCGTGTGGTGGAGCTGGCGCTCGCCCAGGACGTCGGCCGGATCCTCAACCCGGCCCAGTTGGCGGCCCGCATCGAGGCGGGCGTCACGCAGGGCGTCGGCATAGCGCTCACGGAGAACCTGCGCACGGCCCGCGGCTCGATCCGGCACCCGGACCTGACGGGGTACGCCCTGCCGACGGCCCTGGACGCGCCGGACATCAAGATCGTGAAGCTGGTGGAGGAGCGGGACGTGGTGGCGCCGTTCGGCGCGAAGTCGGTCAGCGCGGTGCCGGTGGTCGCGTCGCCCGCGGCCATCGCGTCGGCGGTGCGCGCCGCGACGGGCCGCCCCGTGAACCGGCTGCCGATCCGCCCGCAGGCGGCGGTGGTGACGGGCGGCGCCTGACGCGCCGGAGGGGCGTTGTCAGTGGTGCGGCGTACTGTTCCGAGGTGTCGGGACACGTACGGGGGGACACCATGAACGCCACGATCACCAGGCCGGATCCGCTGCTGCGGGGCGGACGTCTGATCAGCACCCTGGCGCTGGTCGCGGGCCCGGAACCGGCCGGGCCGGCGGCGTCGGGACTCGCGGTCTCGGTCCCGCCGCGGCTGCTCGCCGAGGAGTTCGGCCGGGCCGGGGTGATGCGCTTCGAGGACGTCGACTTCCCGGCGGCCCTCACCCACGAACCGACCCGCCGCTTCCTGCGCGAGACGGGCCTGCCGGACGAACACGCCCTGTTCCGCCTGCACCCGGACTCGGTCCTCCCGACCCTGACGGAGGCCTACGCGGACGAGCCCGTCCCGCACCTCCCTGCGGAGGCGGACCGCCTGATCCTCCTGGGCCACCTCGACCGCCCCCACCGCCTCCTCCTGGACGGCGACTCCGGCGGCCTCCTGCTCTGGACCCCCGCCGCCCGCCCCCAGCCCCTGGACGCGGACATCTCCACCCTGGCCTTCACCCTGTGGCTGCTGCACGGGTGCACGAACCGCCCCTGAGGCGCGAGCGACAGCGCCGGGCGGCCACCTGATCACGGAAGCCTCGTGGAGGCCGTGGCGGGATTCGAACCCACGTAACTCGCTTTGCAGGCGAGCCCCTGAACCACTCGGGCACACGGCCTTGTGCGAACTCGGTCCTGGCTTGCTGCCGTGTTCGATGGTCCGACCGTAGGCAGGGGTGGGGGAGGGGGACAAGGGATCGCCGGGGGCCGCAACGGGACTGCCATGCCGCGTTCACGAAGGCGGTCCTACGACCAAGGTCCGAGGGGCGGGGGGACTTCCGGCAGGGGGCAGGGGTGGGATCGGGCCGCACACTGGCGGGCATGGCCGCCCTTGATCCGCGTGACACCGATGCCCTGACGACATCCGACGAGCCCGACCCGGCCGACACCGTGCTGAGCCGGTCCTACCGGGCGCTCAGCATCGGGATCGTGTCCGTGGTGCTGCTGATCGCGTTCGAGGCGACGGCCGTGGGGACGGCCATGCCGGTCGCGGCCCGGGAGCTGGACGGCGTGGCGTCGTACGCCTTCGCCTTCTCCGGGTTCTTCACCACCTCCCTGTTCGCGATGGTGCTGGCCGGGCAGTGGGCGGACCGGCGGGGGCCGCTGGGGCCGGTGACCGCCGGGATCGGGGCATTCGCCGCCGGGCTGCTGCTGGCCGGGACGGCCACCGTGATGTGGGCGTTCGTGCTCGGGCGGGCGGTGCAGGGGTTCGGCGGCGGGCTGGTCATCGTCGGGCTGTACGTGGTGATCGGGCGGGCCTATCCCGACCGGCTGCGGCCCGCCATCGTGGCCGCCTTCGCGGCGAGCTGGGTCGTGCCGTCGATCGTCGGGCCGCTGGCCTCCGGAGTGGTGACCGAGCAGCTCGGGTGGCGGTGGGTGTTCCTCGGCATCCCGGTGCTCGTCGTCTTCCCCCTGGCCCTCGCCCTGCCGCAGATAAGGCGCCGCGCCTCCGGGCCGGTGGCCGGCACGGCCCCCGCCCTAGACCGCCGCCGCATCCGGCTCGCCCTCGGGATCTCCCTCGGCGCGGGCCTCCTCCAGTACGCCGCCCAGGACCTGCGCCCGCTCTCCCTGCTGCCCGGCCTGGTGGGCGCCGCGCTGCTCGTCCCGGCCGCCCTGGGCCTCCTCCCGCCCGGCACCTACCGCGCCGCCCGGGGCCTGCCGTCCGTCGTGCTGCTGCGCGGGGTCGCCTCGGGCTCCTTCATCGCCGCCGAGTCGTTCGTCCCGCTGATGCTGGTCACCCAGCGCGGGCTCTCCCCGACGCTGGCCGGGTTCTCCCTCGCGGCCGGCGGCGGGACCTGGGCGGCGGGCTCCTGGGTGCAGTCCAGGCCGCGCCTGGAGCCGTACCGGGAGCGGCTGACCACCTTTGGGATGGTGCTGGTGGCCGCCGCCGTCGCCGCCGCGCCGACCGTGCTGATCGACGCCGTGCCCGTGTGGACCCTGGCCGTCGTCTGGTCGTTCGGCTGCTTCGGGATGGGCCTGGTGATCTCCTCCGCCAGCGTGCTGCTGCTGAAGCTCTCCGCGCCCGAGGAGGCCGGCACCAACTCCGCCTCCCTGCAGATCTCCGACGCCCTGTCCAACGTCGTCCTGCTCTCCGTGGGCGGCGCCGCCTTCGCCGCCCTCGGCGGCGGCACGGCGGGCCACACGGCCGCCGGGGCCTCCGGTTCGCATCCGGCGGCCTTCGCCGCGGTGTTCCTGCCGATGGCGGCGGTGGCGCTGGCGGGTGTGTGGGTGACGACCCGGCTGGGCCCCGGCGTGAACCGTGAATCCGTCGTGGCGAAATGATCGGCGGCGGCGTGGCGCAGCGGGTGGCGGCGGTGGCCTCGCCGGTGCGGGCCGCCGCCGGTCTGCTGCGCAGGCTCGGCGAACGACGGGTACCTCACCGTCGCCGAGGTCGGGACCATGGCCCGGATCGCCTTCGGCGGACGGGCCCCGCAGTGCGGGACGCCGGGGTGCTCGCCTCCGCCGTGCGCCGGCCGCGCGCCCGGATGGTCGGCACGCAGGCCTGCGTCGATCCGTACGAGCAGGCCGCCGCGCTCCTGCACGCCCTCGCCATGAACCACCCCCTCGTCGACTGCGACCAGGACACCGCGTACGACCTGGTCATCGCTGTCGCCTCCGGAGGCGAGAGCGACATCGCGGTGATCGCGGGGCGGCTGCGGCAGTTGTGATGTGGATCCCACCCGCCGGTCGCCGGGCCTCGTCCGCACATGGACGGGACCCCGGCGCCGGTAGGGTGGCCCGGTTGTCATACGTAGCCCGACCCCCACGGAGACCGTGACTACCACCGCCGCTTCCTCCTCGCACCACCTTTCCCCCGCCTTCCCCGGCCGGGCCCCCTGGGGTACCGCCGGCAAGCTGCGTGCCTGGCAGCAGGGGGCGATGGAGAAGTACATCCAGGAGCAGCCGCGTGACTTCCTCGCGGTGGCGACCCCGGGCGCCGGCAAGACGACCTTCGCCCTCACCCTCGCCTCCTGGCTGCTGCACCACCATGTCGTGCAGCAGGTGACCGTGGTCGCGCCGACCGAGCACCTGAAGAAGCAGTGGGCGGACGCGGCCGCGCGGATAGGGATCAAGCTCGACCCCGAGTACAGCGCGGGCCCCCTCGGCAAGGACTACCACGGCGTCGCGGTGACCTACGCGGGCGTCGGCGTACGGCCGATGCTGCACCGCAACCGTGTCGAGCAGCGCAAGACCCTCGTCATCCTCGACGAGATCCACCACGCCGGTGACTCCAAGTCCTGGGGCGAGGCCTGCCTGGAGGCGTTCGAGCCCGCCACCCGCCGGCTCGCGCTGACCGGTACGCCCTTCCGGTCCGACACCAACCCGATCCCCTTCGTCACCTACGAGGAGGACAACGCGGGCATCCGGCGCTCGGCCGCCGACTACACCTACGGCTACGGGACGGCCCTGTCGGACGGGGTCGTGCGGCCCGTCATCTTCCTCTCCTACAGCGGCAACATGCGCTGGCGGACGAAGGCCGGCGACGAGATCGCGGCCCGGCTCGGGGAGCCGATGACCAAGGACGCCGTCTCGCAGGCCTGGCGCACCGCGCTCGACCCGCGCGGCGAGTGGATGCCGAGCGTGCTGCGCGCCGCCGACCAGCGCCTGACCGAGGTCCGCAAGGGCATCCCGGACGCGGGCGCCCTCGTCATCGCCTCCGACCAGGACTCCGCCCGCGCCTACGCCAAGCTCATCCGCGAGATCACCGGCACCAGGCCGACCCTCGTGCTGTCCGACGACATCGGAGCGTCGAAGCGGATCGACGAGTTCAGCGGCAGCGACGACCGCTGGATGGTCGCCGTCCGCATGGTGTCCGAGGGCGTCGACGTGCCCCGGCTCGCCGTCGGCGTGTACGCCACCACCATCTCCACGCCCCTCTTCTTCGCCCAGGCGGTCGGCCGTTTCGTGCGGTCCCGGCGGCGCGGCGAGACCGCCTCGGTGTTCCTGCCGACCGTCCCCGACCTCCTCACCTTCGCCAACGAGATGGAGGTGGAACGCGACCACGCCCTCGACAAGCCGAAGAAGGAGGGCGAGGAGGACCCCTACGCCGAGTCCGAGAAGGAGATGGAGGAGGCGAACAAGGAGCAGGACGAGGACACCGGCGAGCAGGAGCAGTTCTCCTTCGAGGCGCTGGAGTCCGAGGCCGTCTTCGACCGGGTCCTCTACGACGGCGCCGAGTTCGGCATGCAGGCGCACCCGGGCAGCGAGGAGGAGCAGGACTACCTCGGCATTCCCGGACTGCTGGAACCCGACCAGGTCCAGCTGCTGCTCCAGAAGAGGCAGGCCCGGCAGATCGCGCACAGCCGCAAGAAGCCGGACACCGAGGCCGACCTCCTCGAACTGCCCGCCGAGCGGCGGCCCGTCGTCTCGCACAAGGAGATGATGGAGCTGCGCAAGAAGCTCAACACGATGGTCAGCGCGTACGTCCACCAGAGCGGCAAGCCGCACGGAGTGATCCACACCGAGCTGCGGCGGGTGTGCGGGGGACCGCCGAGCGCCGAGGCGACGGCCGGCCAGCTGCGGCAGCGCATCGCGAAGGTCCAGGAGTGGGCGACCCGGATGCGGTGAGCCCGGGCGCGCGGCCCGGAGGATTCGTGTGCCGTACGTAACTGGACAAACACAAGCAGGCCGTACCGGCCGGTGCCCGGATTCTGGACGGAGCCTTCCGCTCAGCGAACCGGCTTCGCTACTGTCCCGCTACGCACACGCCCCGTGGCAGCGCCGCCGCGGAGCGCAGCCGTGAAGCGACGCGGTCCGGACAGGCCGGACCGCCGGCCGATCGGCGGCCTCTGAAGCGCGTCACCGACGGGACTCGGTGACGCATCTGCCGCGAGGGGGCCGTCGACCTCACCACTAAGGAGTGGGCGTCGTGACCGCGGAGACCTCTCAGACGCTCGACCGGGGACTGCGCGTCCTCAAGCTGCTGGCCGACACGGACCACGGGCTGACCGTCACCGAGCTATCCAACAAACTGGGTGTGAACCGGACCGTTGTCTACCGGTTGCTCGCCACGCTGGAGCAGCACGCCCTGGTACGCCGGGACCTGGGCGGCCGGGCCCGGGTCGGGCTGGGGGTGCTGCGCCTCGGCCGCCAGGTGCATCCGCTGGTCCGGGAGGCCGCGCTGCCCGCGCTGCGCTCGCTGGCCGAGGACATAGGGGCGACGGCCCACCTGACGCTGGTGGACGGGGCCGAGGCCCTGGCCGTGGCGGTGGTGGAGCCGACGTGGACGGACTACCACGTGGCCTACCGGGCCGGCTTCCGGCATCCGCTGGAGCGCGGGGCCGCCGGCAAGGCGATCCTGGAGGCCCGGCGGCAGTCGCCGGAGGAGCCCGGGTACACGCTGACCCACGGCGAGCTGGAGGCCGGCGCGAGCGGGGCCGCGGCGCCGCTGCTGGGGGTGACCGGCGTCGAGGGCAGCGTCGGCGTGGTCATGCTGGCGGACGCGGTCCCGGAACGGGTCGGCCCGCGTGTGGTGGACGCGGCCCGGGAGGTGGCGGAGGCGCTGCGCTGACGCCGCCTGTCCGCCCGGGGCGTTCGGCGTCACGTTAGATTGACTCCGTGCTCTCTCGTCTCTCTCGCCCCCGGGCCCTCGCGGTGTGCGCCCTGCCCGTCGTCGGGCTGCTGGCCTCGGCCGCCTTCGTGCCGCTGCCGTTCTCCCTCACCCAGCCCGGGATGACGGCGAACGTGCTCGGGGAGAACAAGGGGGAGCCGGTGATCACGATCTCCGGGGCGGCCACCCGGAAGACCAGCGGGCAGCTGCGGATGACCACCATCGAGGCCACCGGCCCCGACACCAGCGTGTCCCTCCCGGACATCCTCGATTCCTGGTTCCGCACCGACCGCGCCGTCATGCCCCGGGACGCGGTCTACCCCAGCGACAAGAGCACCGACGAGATCGAGAAGTACAACACCGAGCAGATGCGCGAGTCCCAGGACGACGCCACCGAGGCCGCCCTGAACTACCTCGACCTCGACGCCAGGAAGATCAAGGTCGGCCTGGAACTCGCCGACGTCGGCGGACCCAGCGCCGGCCTGCTCTTCTCCCTCGGCATCGTCGACAAGCTGGACGGCGACGGCAGCGGCGGCGATCTCACCGGCGGCCGCAGCATCGCCGGTACGGGCACCATCGACGCCGACGGCAAGGTCGGCGCCGTCGGCGGAGTCGCCCTGAAGACGCAGGCCGCCCGCCGGGACGGCGCGACCGTCTTCCTCGTCCCCGAGGCGGAGTGCTCGGACGCGAAGGCGGAACTCCCCAAGGGCCTGCGCCTCATCCCGGTCACCACCCTCCAGGGCACCATCGACTCCCTGATCGCCCTGGAGAAGGGCGAGGGCAACGTGCCGAGCTGCTAGCGCTCAGCCCTCCTCGACGAACCCTTCCTGCAGCATCCACTCCAGCGCGACCTCGTGCGGGTCCTCGCCCTCCACGTCCACCTTCGCGTTCAGTTCCCGCGCCACCGTGTTGTTCAGCTTCTTCGTGACGGGGGCCAGGATGTCCGCGATCTCCGGGTACTCCTCCAGCGTCTTCGTGTGGACCATCGGGGCGGCGTTGTAGTTGGGGAAGAACTTCTTGTCGTCCTCCATCACCACCAGGTCCATCGACTTGATCCGGCCGTCGGTGGTGAAGACCTCGCCGAAGGTGCAGCTGCCCTTCGCCGCCTGCGTGTAGATGATCCCGGTGTCCATCTGGGTGACGTTCTTCGCCGGGATGTCCATGCCGTACTCCTTCGCCATGCCCGGCAGCCCGTCCGCCCGGTTGGCGAACTGGTTCTCCACGCACAGCGTCACCGCGCCCGGGTCCTTCTTCGCCAGCTCCGCCACGTCCGACAGCGTTTTCGTGCCGTACTTCTCGGCGTTGGCCCGGTTCATCGCCAGGGCGTAGGTGTTGTTCAAAGGTGACGGCTCCAGCCACGTCACCCCGTTCTCGCGGTCCGCGTCCCGCACCGCCTCCCACTGCTCGCGCGGATCGGGCAACGGCTCGGTGTTGCCGAGGTAGTTGATCCATCCGGTGCCGGTGTACTCGTAGTCCGCGTCCGCCGCGCCGCTCTTGACCGCCTCCCGCGAGCCGATCGAGCCCTGGATCCCGGTGCGGTCCAGCACATCAGCGCCGGCCGCCTGGAAGGCGATGCCCATGATCGCCCCCAGGATCAGCTGTTCGCTGAACTCCTTGGACGTGACGGTCAGATCGGCGCCCTTCAGCGGCTCGCCCTTGCCGATCGAGCCGGGCCGGACGTCGTCGACCATGGGGGAGCCGCTGGTCAACCCGCAGGCGGACACCAGCGCCCCGGTCAGCAGCAGACACGCGGCCCGTCTCATGTCCCCACCTCCAGTCCGCGCGGCCTGAGCAGCAGTTCGGCCAGCGAGGCCAGCCAGTCCACCAGCAGGGCCAGCGACACCGTGAGGATCGAGCCGAGCACCAGCACCGGCATGCGCTGGTTGGTGATGCCGGTGGTGATCAGCACCCCCAGGCCGCCGCCCCCGCCGAAGGTCGCCAGAGTCGCCGTGCCCACGTTCAGGACGAGGGCCGTGCGGACCCCGGCCAGGATCAGCGGGACCGCCAGCGGCAGCTCGACCCGGGACAGCACGCCCATTGAGGACATACCGATGCCGCGCGCCGCCTCCAGCAGCGTCGGATCGTTCGCCTTCAGGCCCGCGATCGTGTTCGACAGCACCGGCAGGATCGCGTAGAGGGTGATGCCGATCAGCGCCGACCTCGTGCCCGTGCCCAGCCAGATCACCAGCAGGGCGAGCAGGCCGATCGCGGGGGTGGCCTGGCCCATGTTGGCGATGGTCATCGCCACCGGGGTCGCCTTGCGGAACGCCTTGCGGGTCAGCAGGATCCCCAGCGGGATCGCGATGATCAGCACGAAGAAGGTGGAGACCACGGTCAGTTCGATGTGCTGCCACAGCGCCTTGGACACCTGGCCGTCGGCGAGCGCGTTCTCGGAGATCGGGTCCAGGTCGGCCTGCCGGAACCAGAGCCAGGTCGCCAGCAGCACCGCCACCAGCAGCGCCGGCAGGAAGGTCAGCTTCTGCCAGCTCACCCGGCGGGCGGTGACCGCCCGCGGCGGGGGCGCCTCCGGTTCGGCCTCGTCGTCGTCACGGAAGGCGAGCCCCTTGACCTCGTGTTCGCCCTCGGGGCGCTGCCGCTGCTCGGGGGAGGTGCTCACGCCTTCTCCTCCCCTCCCATGCCCTCCTGCTCGGCGTGCGTCTGGGGCGCCCGCGCCGACTCCAGATCGTGCTGGTGCTCCATCGCCTCCAGCCGGTCCGCCTCCAGCAGTTCGTGCACGGAGTTCATCAGCGTCTCCATGTCGACGACGCCTTCGTACGCGCCGCGCCGCCCGGTGACCGCGACCCGGCCCGCGTTGTCGGTGAGGACCGCCTCCAGGGCGTCGCGCAGGGTGGCGTCCCGGGTGACCGTGTCGTGCACCAGCGTGCCCGCGCGGGCCAGGGAGCCCTTGGCCCGCATCAGGTCGCCCCGCCGCAGCCACTTGTAGGGCCGGCCGCGCTTGTCGAGCAGCAGGATCTCGTTGGTGCCGCTGGAGCGGAGCTTGTTGAAGATCTCCTGGAGCGGGTCGTCCACGGTCACCGTCGGGTAGTCGGTGATCTCCACGTCCCGTACGCGCGTCAGGTTCAGCCGCTTCAGCGCCGCGCCGGCGCCGACGAACCCGGAGACGAAGTCGTCGGCCGGGTTGGTGAGGATCGCCTCCGGGGTGTCGAACTGGGCGATGTGCGAGTGCTCGCGCAGCACGGCGATCCGGTCACCGAGCTTGATCGCCTCGTCGAAGTCGTGGGTGACGAAGACGATCGTCTTGTGCAGCTCGTGCTGCAACCTGATCAGCTCGTCCTGCAGATGGTCCCGGGTGATCGGGTCGACCGCGCCGAACGGCTCGTCCATCAGCAGGACCGGGGGATCGGCGGCCAGCGCCCGGGCCACGCCCACCCGCTGCTGCTGACCGCCCGAGAGCTGGCGCGGATAGCGGCCGTGGAACTCCCCCGGGTCGAGCCCGACCAGGTCGAGCAGCTCCTCCACCCGGTTCTTGATCCGCCCCTTGGGCCAGCCGACCATCTTCGGCACCAGCGCGATGTTCTGCGCGACCGTCATGTGCGGGAACAGACCGGCCGACTGGATGGCGTACCCGACCTTCCGGCGCAGCTTCACCGGGTCGATGTCGGTGACGTCCTCACCGCCGATCCGGATCCGGCCACCGGTCGGTTCGATCAACCGGTTGATCATCTTGAGCGTCGTGGACTTCCCGCACCCCGACGGGCCCACGAAGATGACGATCTCGCCCGCCTGGATCTCCATGTTGACGTTGTCGACGGCCGGGGCAGGACTGCCCGGATACCGCTTGGTCAGGTTCTCCAGCTCGATCGAGGCCCCGGACGTACCGGACGTACTGGACTCAGGCACGGATCCCCCTGGGAATGGTCAGCCGTCCGATCAGGACGTACGCGGCATCGAACAGCAGGGCCAGGACGATGATCCCGAGCGTGCCCGCCAGCACCTGGTTGAGCGCGTTCTTGCTGCCCAGCGAGGCGATGCCGCGGAAGATCTCGTTGCCGAGGCCGGGACCCGAGGCGTAGGCCGCGATCGCCGCGATGCCCATCAGCATCTGTGTGGAGACCCGGATGCCGGTCAGGATCGGCGGCCAGGCCAGCGGCAGCTCGATCCGGGCCAGCCGCATCAGCCGGGACATCCCGATGCCCTTGGCCGCGTCCACCAGGGTGGGATCGACCCCGCGCAGTCCGACGATCGCGTTGCGCACGATCGGCAGCAGCCCGTACAGCGTCAGCGCGATCACCGTGGGCGGGACGCCGAGGCCGACGATCGGGATGAGCAGACCGATCATGGCGAGCGACGGAATGGTCAGGATGGCCGAGGTGGTCGTCGTGGCGAGGTTCCCGGCCCAGTCGCTGCGATAGGTGACGGCCCCGATCAGCACGCCCAGCAGGGTCGCGATGACCATGCACTGGAACACGGCGCTCGCGTGCTGGTAGGCGTCGGTGAGCAACTGCTGGTGGCGGGTGGCCAGGTACTCCCAGAAGTTCACACGCTCACCCCAGCCGCTCGACGGTCAGCTCCGCTCCCGGGCCCCTCGACCGCCGGCTCACCTCACTCGGCGGCCGCCGCCTGCTCCACCAGCGGGATGACCCGCAGCGGCACAGGGTTCTCCATCACGATCGCGGTGGAGGCCCGGACGATCCCATCAAAACCGACAACCCGGTCGATGACCCGTTGCAGATCGGCGTTCGAGCGGGCCACGAGCCGGCACAGCATGTCCCCGCTGCCGGTGGTCGTGTGCAGCTCCAGCACCTCCGGCACCGTCGTCAAGTGCGCCCGGACGTCGGGCCCTTGGCCCTGCCGGATCTGGAGCGTGGCGAAGGCGGTGACCGGATAACCGAGCGCCGCCGGATCCACCTGCGGACCGAAGCCCCGGATGACTCCGTTCGACTGAAGCCGGTCCAGCCGCGCCTGCACGGTCCCGCGGGCCACGCCCAGCCGCCGGGACATCTCCAACACCCCGATCCGCGGCTCCCGCGCGAGCAGCACGATGATGCGCCCGTCCAGCTGATCGATCCCCATGGGCCCCTCCCGGCACTGGTCATCCTGTACAGAAAGCCCGCCGAGACGGGCGTATCACTGCGCACATTGCCCAGCGATTACGCAAACTATTGCGCACCTTGCGAGGTGGGGCCAGGCTTCGGCTATGACGCAGACCACAGACCACACTCCCGACACCGCCCGGCAGGCCGACCCCTTCCCGGTCAAGGGAATGGACGCGGTCGTCTTCGCCGTGGGCAACGCCAAGCAGGCGGCGCACTACTACTCCACCGCCTTCGGCATGAAGCTGGTCGCCTACTCCGGACCGGAGAACGGCACCCGCGAGACCGCCTCGTACGTCCTGGAGAACGGCTCGGCCCGCTTCGTCCTCACCTCGGTGATCAAGCCCGCCACCGAGTGGGGCCACTTCCTCGACCGGCACGTGGCCGAGCACGGCGACGGCGTCATCGACCTGTCCATCGAGGTCCCGGACGCCCGCGCCGCCTACGCCCACGCCCTCGAGCACGGCGCCCGCTCCGTCGCCGAGCCCTACGAGCTGAAGGACGAGCACGGCACGGTCGTCCTCGCCGCCATCGCCACCTACGGCGAGACCCGCCACACCCTCGTCGAGCGCACCGGCTACGACGGCCCGTACCTGCCCGGCTACACCGCCGCCGCCCCGCTCGTCGCGCCGCCCGCGCAGCGCACCTTCCAGGCGATCGACCACTGCGTCGGCAACGTGGAACTCGGCCGCATGAACGAGTGGGTCGGCTTCTACAACAACGTCATGGGCTTCACGAACATGAAGGAGTTCGTGGGCGACGACATCGCCACCGAGTACAGCGCGCTGATGTCGAAGGTGGTGGCCGACGGCACGCTCAAGGTCAAGTTCCCGATCAACGAGCCCGCCATCGCCAAGAAGAAGTCCCAGATCGACGAGTACCTGGAGTTCTACGGCGGCGCCGGCGTCCAGCACATCGCGCTGAACACCAACGACATCGTCGCCACCGTGCGCACCATGCGCGCGGCCGGAGTCCAGTTCCTCGACACCCCGGACTCCTACTACGACACCCTCGGCGAGTGGGTCGGCGACACCCGCGTCCCCGTCGAGACCCTGCGCGAGCTGAAGATCCTCGCCGACCGGGACGAGGACGGCTATCTGCTGCAGATCTTCACCAAGCCGGTCCAGGACCGTCCGACCGTCTTCTTCGAGCTGATCGAGCGCCACGGCTCGATGGGCTTCGGCAAGGGCAACTTCAAGGCCCTCTTCGAGGCGATCGAGCGCGAGCAGGCCAAGCGCGGCAACCTCTAGAGCGCTTCCGGCGCGGGCTCGCCCAGCTCGTCCAGGGCCCGGCGGGCCCGCGCCACGTGCAGCGCCGAGAAGTACGGGTTGATCCGCAGCGCCTCCTGAAGATGGCGCCGGGCGGGACCGGACCGCTCCAGGTCCCGCTCGATCATCCCGCGGTGGTAGGCATACAGCGCGCTGCGCACCCCGCCGCCCTTCGTCCTGTCGGTCGCGATCCGCGCGAACCGCAGCGCCTCCTCGTCGTTTCCGGCCCGGTGCAGCGCCCACCCCAGCGCGTCCGCCACCGCGATCCCGGGCTGCCGCTTCCACTCGGCCCGCAGCCGCCGTACGGCCGCTTGCGGGTCCCCGTGGTCCGCCTCGAACCGGCCGAGCACCAACTGTTCGTCGGCCCCGGCCGCGGTGGCCCGGCGCACCTGGTCGCGCAGCACGTCGTACTGCACCCGGGCCGCCTGCCCGAGCCCGAGGGATTCGTACAACTCGCCCAGCTCCAAGGCGTACTCGGGCAGCGGCTGCTTGGCGAGGGCGACCCGGTAGGCGTTCAGCGCCTCGGTGGTGCGGCCGAGGGCCGCCAGCGCCCGGCCCTGCCCGGCCTGCGCGGCCCGCTGGTCCGGGTCGAGCCGCACCGCCTCCTGGAAGTGGCGCAGCGCCCCCTCCCGGTCGCCGCGCTCCCAGGCCAGCTGCCCGCCCCGCTCCAGGTACGCGGCCCGCTCGGCCGGCGCCTCGGCGGCCGCCGCCGCGTCGGAGAGGGCGGCCGCCGCGTCCTCGCGCCAGCCGTGGTCCCGGTAGACGGCCCCGGCCCGGGCCAGCACCGCGGGCCCGGAGCGCAGCTCCAGCAGCCGGTCCAGGGTCCTCTTCGCCGCCTTGTACTCGCCCGTCCCCGTATAGGCGTCGATCAGCAGCGGGTACGTCGTCCAGCGCTTCGGTTCCAGCTTCAGCGCCGCCTCGCCCCACGTCCGCGCGGCGCGGAAGTCCCGGCGCGCGTTCGCCAGCGCGGCAAGACCGCCGAGCGCCTCGGCATTGCCCTTCGCCCGCACCTTCAGGGAGGTCCGCAGCGCCCGCTCGGCCTTCGGGTAGTACGCCGGGTCCGCCGTCCGCCGCCCCAGCTCCACATAGGCGGTCCCGAGCACCGCCCAGGACCGGGCGTCCCCCGGGTGCTCGCGCACACGGCTCTCCCGCTCGTCGATCAGCACCGCCAGGTCGGGCAGCGCGGCCGGTACGCCGGTGGTGACCGCGGCCAGCGCCTGGGCACCCGGCGCCGGTGCGGGCGGCGCGCCCGTCCGCGCCTCCCACGGCAGCAGCGTCAGGACCCCGCCCAGCACGGCACACCCCACGGCCGAACCGACCAGCACCCGTCGGCCGGCCCACCGGCGCCGCTCCTCCTGTTGGTTCTCCATGGCGCTCACTGTGCGCCAGTACGACGACCACATTCCCGTACCGAAAGCCCCCCGCCAGCGGGGTTCACACCGATGGCCCCCGGTGTCAGGCTGTGATCATGAGCCACGACCTCGTCAACCGGCTGCTCACCGCTCTGCCCGCCGAGGCGGTCCTCACCGACCCCGACATCACGGGCTCCTACGCGCACGACATGGCCAGCTTCTGCCCGGCGGGCGTCCCGGCCGCGGTCGTCCTGCCGCGGACGGTCGAGCAGGTCCAGCACGTCATGCGCACCGCCACCGACCTGCGCGTGCCGGTCGTCCCGCAGGGCGCCCGCACCGGCCTGTCCGGCGCGGCCAACGCCAGCGACGGCTGCATCGTGCTGTCCCTGACCCGGATGGACCGGATCCTGGAGATCAACCCGGTCGACCGCATCGCCGTCGTCGAACCGGGCGTCGTCAACGCCGCCCTGTCCCGCGCGGTCGGCGAACACGGCCTGTATTACCCGCCGGACCCCTCCAGCTGGGAGCAGTGCACGATCGGCGGCAACATCGGCACCGCCTCCGGGGGCCTGTGCTGTGTGAAGTACGGGGTGACGGCCGAGTACGTCCTCGGCCTCGACGTCGTCCTCGCCGACGGACGGCTGATGACCACCGGCCGCCGTACGGCGAAGGGGGTCGCGGGCTACGACCTGACCCGCCTGTTCGTCGGCTCCGAGGGCTCACTGGGCATCGTCGTACGGGCCGTCCTGGCGCTGAAGCCGCAGCCGCCGCGGCAGCTGGCGCTGGCGGCCGAGTTCGCCTCCGCGGCCGAGGCCTGCGACGCGGTGTGCCGGATCATGGCCGGCGGACACGTCCCGTCCCTCCTCGAACTGATGGACCGTACGACCGTCAAGGCCGTCAACGACCTGGCGCACATGGGGCTCCCGGAGACCACCGAGGCCCTTCTCCTCGCCGCCTTCGACACCCCGGACCCGGCCCCCGACCTCGCCGCGGTGGGCGCCCTGTGCGAGGCCGCGGGCGCCACCCAGGTCGTCCCCGCCGAGGACCCGGCCGAGTCCGAACTGCTCCTCCAGGCGCGGCGGTTGTCCCTCACCGCGCTGGAGGCCGTGCGGGGCGTGACGATGATCGACGACGTGTGCGTGCCGCGGTCCCGGCTCGGCGACATGCTCGAGGGCGTCGACCGGATCGCCGAGAAGTACCAGCTGACCATCGGTGTCGTCGCGCACGCGGGCGACGGCAACACCCATCCCACGGTCTGCTTCGACGCGCAGGACCCCGACGAGTCCCGGCGCGCCCGCGAGTCCTTCGACGAGATCATGGCGCTCGGTCTGGAACTCGGCGGCACCATCACCGGCGAGCACGGCGTCGGCGTCCTGAAGAAGGAGTGGCTGGCGCGCGAGATCGGCCCGGTGGGAGTGGAGCTGCAGCGGGGGATCAAGCAGGTCTTCGACCCGCTCGGCATCCTGAACCCGGGAAAGCTCTTCTGACGCCTGCGGGGCTCACTCCCCGTCCGTGGACTCGTCGCTCGGCCAGGGGTCGCGCAGCCACAGGTCGTCGGCCGGGGTCGGGGCGAGCAGCTCGGCCAGGCCGTCGTCGATGCCGAGCCGCTCGGCCTCGGAGCCCGGCGGGACCACCCGCAGGGTCCGCTCCAGCCAGGCCGACACCTGCGCGGCCGGGGCCTCCAGCAGGGCGTCCCCGTCGGGTGAACTCAGCGCCATCAGCACGACGTTGCGGCCCTCGACCTTCGTCGGCCACACCCGTACGTCCCCGTGGCCGCACGGGCGGAACACCCCCTCCACGAGGAGTTCACGGGCGAAGGTCCAGTCGACGGGGCGGTCGGAGTTGATGTGGAAGGCGACGTGGACGGCGTACGGGTCGTCGCTGCGGTAGCTCAGCCGGGCCGGGACCGGGATGCTGCGCTCGGGCGACAGGACGAGCTTGAGCTCCAGCTCCCGCTCCACCACGGTGGGGTGCATGGCGTCGGTGTCCTCTCTGGTGACGTCTCGTACGAGGGGAGAGAGGGGCGGGCCCGGAGCATTACGCGGGTCCGCGCGACTTTTTCTCCGTCTCCCGGAAGGTCTCGCGAAACGTCTCCCGAAACGTCTCCCGAAAGGGGTGGGTACCGCGGGACTGGCGGTGGGGGTTGCCCGCGTCTGATAGATGTGGAGGCCCCCAAATGACCCCCGAGCAGATACGGGACGACGGACATGAGCGCCCCAACCCCGGCCCCCGGTGACGACAGGCCCCGCGAAGGGTATTACCCGGACCCGTCCATTCCTGGATATGTCCGGTACTGGAACGGTGCCTCCTGGGTACCGGGCACCAGCCGTCCGGCGCCCACGGACGGCGAACCGCTCGCCCCGCCGTCCGGCGCGGCCCCGGCCCCGGCCCCGGTCGAGGAGACGGGTCCGCACTTCTTCGACGAGGACCCGGTCGGCGAACCCGCCCCGGCCCAGGGCCGGTCCCAGCACGGCAACCGCCCCGAGCCCGCCGTGGCGTGGGGCGCCGACCGCTCCCGTCAGTCCGGCTTCGGCGGCGACCAGGACCGCCGGGTCTCCTGGGGCGGCGCCCCCGACCCGCGCACCCCGGCCCCGGCCGACGGCACCGCCCCGCGGACGGACGGCACGGCCACGATCCCGCCGGCCGAGGACGCGGCCGCCAACAACACCTTCGTCTTCCGCCGCCCGACCCCGGGCCCGGCCGCACAGGGCACCCCCGACCCCGGGGCCCCCGACACGGACCAGGGCACCATGACGTTCCGCGCCGTGTCCCCGCGCACGGGTCGCCAGGACGGGGCGCCCGGAGCACACCAGGGGCGCACCCCGGCCGCGCCTCCCGGCCAGGGGGCCAATGACGTGGCGGGTACGGCTGCGGCGGGCGCGCCTGGTCCGGGTGCTGGTGCCGGTGGTGCAGGCGGTTTCGGCGCGCATCCCGGGGCCGGTACGGCGTCGGCGGGTGCCGCTGCCTCAGCCGGTGCCAGTGGATTCGGCGCCCCCGCCGCCCAGGGCCCCGGGTTCGCCGCGGGCAAGGCCGCCGTGGACCGGGCCGCCGTGCAGGGGCAGCAGGCCCAAGCCGCCGCCCCCACCGCCCTCTCCGGCCCGCAGGCGGCCTCGGCGGTCCCCCAGCAGTCGGGCCCGCAGGGCCTGCAGTCGAGCCCCCGGTCGAACCCCCGGTCCGGCCCGCAGCCCGGCCCCCAGTCCGCCCCGCAGGCCGCATCCCAGGTCCCGGCTCAGGGCGGCGGCGCCCCGGCCGGGACCCCCCTCACCAGTGGCCCCGGCGGCGGCCAGCCCTCCTGGGCGCAGCAGGTGCACCGGCTCGCCGGAGCGCCCGGCGAGGAGCAGCCCGTCGCGCCCTGGAAGCCGCCGGTCGAGGACATCTTCCAGGCGGCCGCCCGGCGCCAGGCGTCCGCGCGGCCCGCCTCCCTCGGCAAGCGGTTCGCCGCCCGGCTGCTCGACACCGTCGTCCTCGCGGGCGTGACCGGCGTGGCCGCCGTACCGCTCGGCCTCAAGGCGATCGACCACGTCGACGAGAAGATCGACGCGGCCAAGCTCTCCGGCGAGACCGTCACCGTATGGCTGCTGGACGCCACCACGTCGATGTACCTCGGCATCGTGCTGGCCGTCCTGCTGGTCTTCGGCGCCCTCTACGAGGCGCTGCCCACCGCCAAGTGGGGCCGCACCCTGGGCAAGAAGCTGTTCGGCCTGGAGGTGCGGGACATCGAGGCGCACGAACCGCCGTCCTTCGGCGGGGCCCTGCGCCGGTGGCTCGTCTACAGCGTCCCCGGACTGCTCGTCATCGGGGTCGTCGGCATCCTGTGGTGCCTGTTCGACAAGCCGTGGCGCCAGTGCTGGCACGACAAGGCCGCGGGCACGTTCGTCTCGGGATGACGGGGTACGGCGAGCCGCCGGGCTGATGCCGTACCCCGGACGGCCGCTCGCCGGATGCGCGGGCGCGAGGTTCGCGGTCGACTCGGGCCATGAGCAGCGAACCGCCCCCCGGATCCGGTCAGCAGCCGCCGGAAGACGACCCGTTCAGGAAGCAGCCCCCGTCCGGGGAACCCGGTGCGGGCGCCGGCTCGCCCTACGACGCCCCGCCCGGGGGCCAGGGCGGCCAGCCGCCGCCGTACGGCGGACCCTACGGCGGTGACCCCTACGGCGGCGGTGGAGGCTTCCCGGCCGATCCGCTCGCGGGCATGCCCCCGCTCGCCGACAGCGGCAAGCGCACGCTCGCCCGGATCATCGACATGGTGATGGTGGCCGTCGTGGTCTGGCTGCTCACCTGGGCGTTCCGGGTCAGCGAGCTGGACATGAACGCCGACGACGTCGATTACGGCAAGTCCTTCGGGCAGTCCCTGATCGCCGCCCTGCTCTACATCGGCTACGACACCTTCATGATCGCCAAGTCCGGGCAGACGCTCGGCAAGAAGTGGCTGGGCATGCGGGTGGCCAACCTGGACAACGGCGCCACGCCCTCCACGCAGACCGCGCTGGTCCGCTCCCTGGTGCTGTGGATCCCGTTCGCCTTCTGCTGCGCCTGCGTCTGGACCGCGATCTGCGGCGGCTGGAGCTTCTTCGACCGGCCCTACAAGCAGGGCCTGCACGACAAGGCGGCCAAGACGGTGGTGGTCAGCACCCGCTAGGCCCGGACGTCAGGAGGCGGCCCGCTCGGGTACCTGGGCGGGGGCGGGCGCGTCCTCGGCGGGGACCGGGGACGGCCTGCGCATGGCGATCACGCGGGCCTTGGGCGTCGGCACGGTCAGCGCGACCAGCAGCCCGAGGACGAGCGCCGCGACGGCGATGAGTGCGATCCCCGCACCCGAACTCGTCTGTGACAGCAGCAGCATGGCGAGGGTCGACAGGAGCACGGTGCACGAACCGTAGGCGAGCTGTGCGGCGGTCGGACGAGGCATGGTCATCGTGTCCTCGGATTCGGGGGTACACGGGGGGTGTGGGCCTGGCAATCCGCCAACTATCGGGCGTTCCGCCAGTCGACTCTAATCGCCTGCATGCCCGAGCGGAACGAACAGTAAGCGTGACCTAACCAACAGTACCGGTGCATGGGGGGCGCACGGAGTCATGGCGTCCACCCAGTGGACGGCGTCACGCGCCTGTCCGGGGGCTCGCGAGTGTCCGTAAAGCGGACCTCGACTCCGCATAGTGCAGTTGACCTGTTCAAGTCAAGGTCTGTCTTTTCCCGTGAACCTCTAGTCAAATGTCGTCACTTGACTACACGCGTTGATCACGCGCGCGCGAAATCCATGACCCGGAACCCTCCCGTCGTGCGCGCTCGAACGCGGGGGAGGATCTCAAGTGACGAACAGGAACTGGACGTTCAGAGCGGCCGCGACGGCTGTCGCGCTCGCGGCGGCCACCGCCACGCTCTCGGCGTTCACCACGGCCCAGGCCGACGACACGGCCTCGAGCCCCATCGACCGGCACGACCCGGCGCCGGTGCACCAGGAGCACGAGCACGACCTCGAAGGCCCGCTGAGCAAGACCCAGGACGCCCAGCGCGAAGAGGCCCTGAAGCAGGTCATCTCGGGCAAGGCCGAGGTGAAGGAGCGCGAGGGCTCGAAGGTCGTCGAGCTCAAGAGCCGGAAGGGCGACAGCAAGTACGTCGAGCTCGGCCGCGAGAAGACCGACAAGATCTTCACGATCCTGGTGGAGTTCGGCGAGCAGACCAAGCCCGAGTTCGGCGGCACCCCCGGCCCGCTGCACAACGAGATAGCCGAGCCGGACCGCACCCAGGACAACAGCACGGCCTGGCAGGCGGACTACAACCAGAAGCACTTCGAGGACCTCTACTTCGGCACCGGCAAGGGTGTCGAGTCGATGAGGAAGTACTACGAGAAGCAGTCCTCGGGCCGCTACTCCATCGAGGGCGAGGTCTCCGACTGGGTCAAGGTCCCCTACAACGAGGCCCGTTACGGCAACAACAAGTGCGGCGAGACCAACTGCCCGAGCGTGTGGAACATCGTCAGCGACGGTGTGACGGCCTGGGTCGCCCAGCAGAAGGCAGCGGGGCGGACCGACGCCGAGATCCAGGCGGACGTCAAGCAGTTCGACCAGTGGGACCGCTACGACTTCGACGGCGACGGCGACTTCAACGAGTCCGACGGCTACATCGACCACTTCCAGGTCGTGCACGCCGGTGAGGACGAGTCCGCGGGTGGCGGCGCCCAGGGCGAGGACGCGATCTGGGCCCACCGCTGGTACGCCTTCGGCACCGACGCCGGCGCCACCGGCCCCGACGGCAACCGGCTCGGCGGCGCGCAGATCGGCGACACCGGGATCTGGGTCGGCGACTACACGGTCCAGCCGGAGAACGGCGGACTCGGCGTCTTCGCCCACGAGTACGGCCACGACCTCGGTCTGCCGGACCACTACGACACCACCGGCGGCGGCGAGAACTCCACCGGCTTCTGGACCCTCATGTCCTCCGGCTCCTGGCTCGGCACCGGCAAGGAGGCCATCGGCGACCTGCCCGGTGACATGACCTCCTGGGACAAGCTCCAGCTGGGCTGGCTCGACTACGCCACGGCGAAGGCCGCGACCAGGTCGAAGCACAAGCTGGGCGTCGCCGAGTACAACACCAAGAACAAGCAGGCGCTCATCGTCGAGCTGCCCAAGAAGGCGGTGACGACCGAGATCGTCGCCCCGGCCGAGGGCACGCACCAGTGGTGGAGCGGCAGCGGTGACAACCTCAAGAACACGCTGACCCGTTCCGTCGACCTCACCGGCACGTCCTCGGCGACGCTGGCCTTCGACGGCTGGTACGCCATCGAGGCGGGCTACGACTACCTCTACACCGAGGTCTCCACCGACGGCGGCGCCAACTGGACCGCCCTGGACGGCACCGCGGACGGCCAGGCCATCCCGCGCGACGGCAGCGACAAGCCCGCGCTGAGCGGCTTCTCGGAGACGTACAAGAAGCTGTCCTTCCCGCTGGACGCCTACGCCGGCAAGAAGATCGACCTGCGCTTCCGCTACGCCACCGACGGCGGCGTGGCCGAGAAGGGCTTCGCGGCCGACCGGATCTCGGTCATTGCTGGGGGTACCCCCTCTGGGGGAGGCACCGCGCTGTTCACCGACACCGCCGAGACGGCGGACGCGGCCTGGACGGCGAACGGCTTCCAGCGCATGGGTGCGTCGTTCACCAAGGACTACGCGCAGTACTACATCGCCGAGAACCGCCAGTACGTGTCGTACGACAAGACCCTGAAGGTCGGCCCGTACAACTTCGGCTTCTCGACGACCCGTCCGAGCTGGGTGGAGCACTACCCGTACCAGAACGGCCTGTTGATCTGGAAGTGGGACACCTCCCAGGCGGACAACAACACCAGCGTGCACCCGGGCACCGGCCTGATCCTGCCGGTCGACTCGCACCCGGCGGCGCTGAAGTGGTCCGACGGCACGCCGATGCGCAGCCGGATCCAGTCCTACGACTCGCCGTTCAGCCTGTACCGCACGGACGGCATCACGCTGCACAACGCGGACGTCGCGACCAGGATCCCCTCGTCGAAGGGGGTGCCGGTCTTCAACGACCACACGCACACCTACTACGACAAGGCGACCCCGCTGGCCGGTGTCAACGTCACTGACACCAACACCAAGATCAAGATCGTCAAGGAGGCCAAGAACGGCTCGACGATCTCGGTCGAGGTCGGGCCCGCGGTGAAGTAAGCGTCATTTTCGCAGGTCAGAAGCGTATCGGCGGTGACCCCTGGCGGGTTGCCGCCGATCCGTGTTTAGGTGCGTCCTGTGGCTCTCTTATTGACACCGACGCACACGGGGATGTGACCGCATGGCCGCAGGAGGTTTCTGCAAGCTGCCGACCGGCAGCGTGGTGGTGGCGCTGAACCTGCCGATGCCCACCGCGAGCGGCACCGGCTCGGTCCGTTTCCTGGTGCACGCCCAGAACCGTGCGCGAGCCCTGACCAGGCTCCGCAATCTGGGCCTGCGCGCGGTCTACCTGCGCGGCAACGCCGCCCCGCCGACCCCGGACGAGATCACCGCGGTCCTGCACCACCCCGACGGTCTGATATGGCGGACGGCCCCTGACAACGGTGTCGCCCTGGCCCCGGACCTCGCCCAGGAGCTGTGGCGCCCGATCAGAGCCCTGCTGCGAAGACCGACGGCCCAGGCCTAGCCGCGCACCGGACCTAGGCGACGACCGGCTTCCCGGTCAGTTCGACGCCGGCCTCGCGCATCTCCTCCAGGGCGCGGCCGGTGGTCTCCTCGGCGACTCCCGCGGTCAGGTCCAGCAGCACGTGCGTACGGAAACCCTCCCGGGCCGCGTCCACGGCCGTGGCCCGGACGCAGTGGTCGGTGGCGATGCCCACCACGTCCACCTCGGAGACCTCCCGGGCCCGCAGCCAGTCGGCGAGCGTCACGCCGTTCTCGTCGGCCCCCTCGAAGCCGCTGTAGGCGGCCGCGTACGCCCCCTTGTCGAAGACGGCGTCGACCGCGCCGGAGGCGACCGCGGGGGCGAAGTTCGGGTGGAAGCCGACGCCCTCGGTGCCGGCCACGCAGTGCGCCGGCCAGGAGTGCGTGTAGTCCGGGTTGTCGGCGAAGTGGCCGCCGGGCGCGATGTGGTGGTCGCGGGTGGCCACCACGTGCTGGTAGCCGGAACCGGCGGCCTGCCCGACCAGCTCGGTGATGGCGGCGGCGACATCCGCGCCCCCGGCCACCGCGAGGCTGCCCCCCTCGCAGAAGTCGTTCTGCACGTCTACGACGATCAAGGCGCGGCGCATGGTGGCTGTCCTTCGACTAAGGGTGAACTCACGAGCCTAGAGACTTAGGCGGCACTGCGGGAAGGGGCACCGCATTTAGCTACCCGACCGCACCGGGAGGTACTCCGTCGGAATGACGGGTTCCCCTCGGGACAGCTGGGTCGCGGACAGCGGCAGCCCCGCCCGGGCGGCGATGTGCCGGTCCCGTACGACGTCCAGCGGCTCCCGGGCCACCACCTCCCCGCCCTTGACCAGCTCCACCTGCAGCTGCCGGTCGGCGAGCTCCGCGGGCACCGCCTCGGTGCCGATGACCTCGGCCTCCGCGATGCCGTACGCGTCCAGGCGGCGCGCCGCCCACTTGCGGCCGCCGATGGAGGTCTTGCCGCCGGAGGACTTCTTCGCGACCGGCACCAGCGGGGCGCTCGGGTCGGCGGACTCGGCGCGGGCGACCAGCTTGTAGACCATCGAGCAGGTCGGGTGCCCGGAGCCGGTCACCAGCTGGGTGCCGACGCCGTACGCGTCGACCGGCGCCGCCGCCAGCGAGGCGATGGCGTACTCGTCGAGGTCCGAGGTCACGATGATCCGTGTGTCCCGGGCGCCCAGCTCGTCGAGCTGCTGGCGCACCCGGTGCGCCACCAGGAGCAGGTCCCCGGAGTCGATGCGGACGGCGCCCAGCTCGGGTCCGGCGACCTCCACCGCCGTACGGACCGCCTCGGTGACGTCGTAGGTGTCCACCAGCAGGGTGGTGCCCCGGCCGAGCGCGTCCACCTGGGCCCGGAAGGCGTCCCGCTCGCGGTCGTGCAGCAGGGTGAAGGCGTGCGCGGAGGTGCCGACGGTCGGGATGCCGTAACGGAAACCGGCCGCCAGGTCGGAGGTGGTGGTGAAGCCGCCGACGTACGCGGCGCGCGCGGCGGCGACCGCGGCCAGCTCATGGGTGCGCCGGGCGCCCATCTCGATCAGCGGCCTGTCCCCGGCCGCCGAGGACATCCGGGAGGCGGCCGCGGCGATGGCCGAGTCGTGGTTGAGGATCGACAGGATCACCGTCTCCAGCAGCACGCACTCGGCGAAGGAGCCCTCCACCCGCATGATCGGCGAGCCCGGGAAGTACACCTCGCCCTCGGGGTAGCCCCAGATGTCGCCGCTGAAGCGGTAGCCGGCGAGCCAGTCCAGGGTCTCCTCGTCGACGATGGCCCGCTCGCGCAGGAAGCCGAGGACGGCCGGGTCGAAACGGAAGTTCTCCACGGCGTCCAGCACCCGGCCGGTGCCCGCGACCACGCCGTAGCGGCGCCCCTCCGGCA
This sequence comes from Streptomyces sp. YS415, assembly GCF_023544665.1. Taxonomy (GTDB): domain Bacteria; phylum Actinomycetota; class Actinomycetes; order Streptomycetales; family Streptomycetaceae; genus Streptomyces. The sequence goes on along the minus strand of NZ_JAMJFL010000015.1, from coordinate 92,992 downwards.
GTCGGCGGGCGAAGACCTCGAAGACGCTCCGCCGTTCGGCCGTGCCCGCTTTCAGGGCGGCCCGGAGCATCGTCAGCTCGTACTGGTCCGTGAAGAGCGCCGTCGAGGGAACGTCCACCGGCAGCCCAAGGTCCGCTGTGTTCATGGCAAGGACTGTACCCCACTTCGCGTCAGTGTGACGATTTATGGTGCCCGTGGCAGCATGGGCCATGTGACGTCACCCGCTCCCGTAGAGATCGAACGCACCGAGTCGGCGGAAGAGGTATCCGCCGTCCCCGAGCCCGACGTCCCCTGGGTCACGATCGTCCACAATGACCCGGTCAACCTCATGAGCTATGTGACGTACGTCTTCCAGTCGTACTTCGGCTACTCCAAGGACAAGGCCACCAAGCTCATGCTCGACGTCCACCACAAGGGCCGTGCGGTCGTCTCCAGCGGCAGCCGCGAGGAGATGGAACGCGATGTCCAGGCCATGCACGGCTACGGCTTGTGGGCCACCCTCCAGCAGGACCGGAAGTAGCGACGACCGCTGATGCCAGGAACCTTCGAACCTCTTCCCGGCGGCGGCGCGGCCGTCGCCCTCGACGACGTCGAGATCTCCATCATCCGGTCGCTGGCCGTCCAGCTCCTGGAGCTGATCGGGCCCGGACCCGGCGCGGAGACCAGCGACGACCCGCTCGCCGAACTCTTCGCCGACGGCCCCAGCGAACCGCCCGCCGATCCCGTCCTGCGCCGGCTGTTCCCGGACGCCTACAGCGACCCCGAGGGCACCCCCGGCCCCGAGCAGGCCGAGGAGCAGCGCGCGTACTCCGCCGAGTTCCGCCGCTACACCGAGAACGACCTGAGGGCCGGCAAGCGGGACAACGCCCTCGCGGTGATCCGCTCCCTGGACGAGCTCCGCTCCGCGGGCGACGGCGGGGCGGTGTTGAAGTTGTCCCCCGACCGGTCCCGCCAGTGGCTCAGCGCCCTCAACGACCTGCGCCTGGCGATCGGCTCGCGCCTCGACATCGTCGACGAGGACGACACCGACCTGCTCTACCGGCTGCCGGACGAGGACCCGCGCAAGCCGATGGTGATGGCCTACCTCTGGCTGGGCGGCCTCCAGGAGACCCTCGTCTCCACACTCATGCCCTGATCGTGACGGTTGTGGCCGACTGATGTGTTCGCTCAGCGGACGCTCAAATCCGGATAACGATCCCGTCACCCTCCCGGCCTGCTGTGTCCCTTTCGGCCCCTCTTTGCCCACTTCTCCCTGTGCAACGCGCCACAAATCGCCCGGACGATCAAGATTGCGGCCGTGATAAATCTTCACGACCGCCCGGCGAACACCACCCACGTTCCGCCCGGGTGCGCCACCGACCGGCAGACCGCTGGTCAGGCAGAACGCTCCATTCAATCCGGGGGGATCGAGATCCGGTCCGCGGCCGACGACAGGCCGGGGGTCGGCGTGGAGAAAGGCGCACGAACACATGACCTCCGCTCAGGTCGACACGGAGAAGGCTCCGGAAGAGGGCTACGAGCGCGGCCTCGGCAGCCGCCAGGTCCAGATGATCGCCATCGGCGGCGCCATCGGCGTCGGCCTCTTCCTGGGTGCCGGGGCGAACATCGCCAAGGCCGGTCCCAGCCTCATCCTCATGTACGCCCTCGCCGGCGTCATCATCTTCTTCATCATGCGGGCGCTCGGTGAGCTGCTCCTCTACCGCCCGGTCTCGGGTTCCTTCGCGGAGTACTCCCGCGAGTTCCTCGGCCCGTTCTTCGGCTACTTCACCGGCTGGACCTACTGGCTGATGTGGGTCGTCACCGGCATGGCCGAGCTGACGGCCGCCGCGATCTACGTCAACTACTGGTTCCCGGGGATCCCGCAATGGGTCACGGCCCTGGTCTTCCTGCTGGTGCTGTTCGCCGCCAACCTGATCTCGGTGAAGCTGTTCGGCGAGATCGAGTTCTGGTTCTCGATGGTCAAGGTCACCGCGCTGATCGGCATGATCGTGATCGGCCTCGGGGTGCTCACCTTCGGCTTCAGCTCCGCCGGTGACACCGCCGCGGTCTCCAACCTCTGGGCCTTCGACGGCTTCTTCCCCAAGGGCGTCGGCTCGTCCCTGATGACCCTCCAGGGCGTCATGTTCGCCTACCTCGCCGTCGAGCTCGTCGGTGTCACCGCGGGCGAGTCCGAGAACCCGGAGAAGACCCTCCCCAAGGCGATCAACACCCTGCCCTGGCGGATCGCCCTGTTCTACGTCGGTGCCCTCACCGTCATCCTGTGCGTGGTCAAGTGGACCGAGTTCAGCGAGGGCGTCAGCCCCTTCGTCGCGGCCTTCGCCAAGATCGGCATCCCGGCGGGCGCGGCCATCGTCAACTTCGTGGTGCTGACCGCCGCCCTGTCCTCCTGCAACTCGGGCATGTACTCCACGGGCCGCATGCTGCGGAACCTGGCCGAGAGCGGTGAGGCCCCCGCGGTCTTCAAGAAGCTCTCCTCCACCAAGACCCCGGCCTTCGGCATCACCGTCTCCATGCTCTTCATGGGCATCGGCGTGATCCTGAACTACGTCGTCCCGGAGAAGGCCTTCGGCTACGTCGTCTCCGTCGCCACCGCGGCCGGCATCTGGACCTGGCTGATGATCCTGGTCAGCCACGTGCTGTACCGCCGCGCGGTCGACGCGGGCCGGCTGCCGGCCTCGTCCTTCCCGGCCCCCGGCGGCGCGAAGTGCAGCTGGGTCGCCATCGCCTTCCTGCTCTTCGTCACCGGCATCATCGCCTACGACGCCGACTCCCGCGTCTGCCTGTACGTCATGGCGGGCTGGGCGGCGGCCCTGGGCATCGGCTGGCTGGTGCTGAAGTCCCGGAACCCCGAGGTCACGCAGCGCCGTGAGCCGGAGTTCGACAAGGTCGGCTGACCAGCAGCGTCCTAGCATGTGGGCGGCTCCGTACCACTCCTCGGTACGGAGCCGCCCTTCTGCTTATCCTGGCGGGCATGCTGACCATCACCCAGGCCCTCGTCGACCAGATCGTCGCGCACGCGCGCAAGGACCATCCCGACGAGGCGTGCGGCGTCATCGCGGGGCCGGCCGGCGCCGACCGCCCCGAGCGCTTCATCCCGATGCTCAACGCCGCCATGTCGCCCACGTTCTACGAGTTCGACTCCGGCGACCTGCTCAAGCTCTACCGCGAGATGGACGACCGGGACGAGGAGCCGGTGGTCATCTACCACTCCCACACGGCCACCGAGGCCTACCCCTCCCGCACCGACATCTCCTACGCCAACGAGCCCGGCGCGCACTACGTCCTCGTCTCCACCGCCGACACCGACGGCCTCGGCGAGTTCCAGTTCCGCTCGTTCCGGATCCTGGAAGGCGAGGTCACGGAGGAGGAGGTCAGGGTCGTGGAGGCCTACTGAATCCCGCGAATCCCGAATGATGGATGATTTGCGTCCGGATGATGAGATCACACTCCTGGAGCCGGTCCGGGAATCGATACGATGAGCCCATGGTTCTTCTCGACGTGAGCGACAAGGCGCCGGGCACGCTGCTCGTTGCGCGGCTGCACGTCGACCTGTGCAGGCTGAACAGCGCCATCTGTTGACCGTCCCGCTGCAGCCGTACGGCCGTGTAGCCGCGGCGCGCCGTCGACGCGCGCCCACTGAGACCAGACCACTTTTCCGACAGGAGCCCCTTGCCATGGCCATCGAGGTCCGCATCCCCACCATCCTCCGCCAGTACACCGACGGTCAGAAGGCGGTGGAGGGCAGCGGTGACACCCTTGCCGACCTGTTCACCGACCTCGAGACCCGTCACGCGGGCATCCAGGCCCGGCTCATCGACCAGGCGAACGGCGAGCAGCTGCGCCGCTTCGTGAACGTGTACCTCAACGACGAGGACGTCCGCTTCCTCGACGGCATCAACACCAAGCTCACCGACGGCGACAGCGTCACGATCCTGCCGGCCGTGGCCGGCGGCATGGTCTGATCCCGTATGCGCTACGACTCCCCGCTGGCCGCGGTGGGCAACACCCCTCTGGTGCGCCTGCCGCGGCTGTCGCCGTCCGCCGACGTCCGGATCTGGGCCAAGCTGGAGGACCGCAACCCCACCGGCTCGGTCAAGGACCGTCCGGCCCTGCACATGATCGAGCAGGCGGAGAAGGACGGCCGCCTCACCCCGGGCTGCACCATCCTGGAGCCCACCTCCGGCAACACCGGCATCTCCCTCGCCATGGCGGCCAAGCTCAAGGGCTACCGCATGGTCTGCGTGATGCCCGAGAACACCTCCCAGGAGCGCCGGGACCTGCTCGGCATGTGGGGCGCGGAGATCATCTCCTCCCCGGCGGCGGGCGGCTCCAACACCGCCGTACGCGTGGCCAAGGAGCTGTCGGCCGAGCACCCGGACTGGGTGATGCTCTACCAGTACGGCAACCCGGACAACGCCGGCGCCCACTACGCCGGCACCGGCCCCGAGATCCTCGCCGACCTCCCCTCCATCACCCACTTCGTGGCCGGCCTCGGCACCACCGGCACCCTGATGGGCGTCGGCCGCTACCTGCGCGAGCACAAGCCGGACGTGAAGATCGTCGCCGCCGAACCGCGCTACGACGACCTCGTGTACGGCCTGCGCAACCTCGACGAGGGCTTCGTGCCCGAGCTGTACGACGCGTCGGTCCTCACCACCCGCTTCTCCGTCGGCTCGGCGGACGCGGTCACCCGCACCCGGGAGCTGCTCCAGCAGGAGGGCATCTTCGCGGGCGTCTCCACCGGCGCGGCCCTGCACGCCGCGATCGGCGTCGGCAACAAGGCGCTGAAGGCGGGGGAGTCCGCCGACATCGCGTTCGTCGTGGCCGACGGCGGCTGGAAGTACCTGTCGACCGGCGTCTACACCGCCGCGACGACGGAGGAAGCGATCGAGACGCTGCAGGGGCAGCTCTGGGCGTAGCCGCTCAGCCGGCCAAGTGTCGGACCTGGTCCCACAGGACCGGGTCCACCACCCCCGCCTTCCGGCGGAAGTCCCGCACCGGCACCTCGCGCAGCTCGTCCGTCTCCAGGAAGCTCGCCCGTCCCTGAGCGTCGCTCACCGCACCCGGCGGCAGCGGGATCACCCCGGACCGCTCGTCGTGGTACTGGCTGGTGATCTTCGCGACGCGCACCCGCCTGCCGTGCACCGCCAGCACCAGACACGGCCGGTCCTTCGCCCCCGGCCGGTCCTCGAACGGCACGCTCGCCCACCAGATCTCCGTGGGCCGCGGCCGCACGGCCGGCCGGCGCCGGTCCAGCCGCCCCGGAGGCCTGCGCCCCCAGCCGTCCACGAGTGCGGCGACGAGCGCGAGCAGCACCACCGCCGCGAGCGCCAGCCACCATGACGTGTCCATACGACGACGTTACCGGCGCGCGCTCACCTGCGCGCGCCCTTCTCGCGCCTCATACGCCCCGCTGCCAGCCGAACGCGTGACACCACAGGTGAGTTCGCCCACAACAGCCCTTGGCGGAGGAGCGACCGGCCCTTTCGCGCCTTACGCTCGACGAACCGCACGACCCCCGTCGCCCCCTATCCGGATTTCCCGCCAGCGGAGGTTTCTGCTTCATGAAGCTCACCGTCGTCGGCTGCTCGGGGTCGTTCCCGTCCGCGGAATCGGCCTGCTCGAGCTACCTCGTCGAGGCCGACGGCTTCCGGCTGCTTCTCGACATGGGCAACGGCGCCCTCGGCGAGCTGCAGCGCCACTGCGGTCTCTACGACCTCGACGCGATCTTCCTGAGCCATCTGCACGCCGACCACTGCATCGACATGTGCGCCTACTTCGTCGCGCGGTACTACCGGCACGACGGGGGTCGCTGCGCCCCGATCCCGGTCTACGGCCCCGAGGGCACCGAGCACCGGCTCACCACGGCCTACGCCGACACCCCCTCGGCCTCCTCGATGAGCGAGGTCTTCGACTTCCACACCGTCAAGCCGTCCACCTTCGAGCTCGGCCCGTTCACGGTGCACACGGAACGCGTGGCCCACCCGGTGGAGGCGTACGGCATCCGCGTCGAGCACGGCGGGCGGTCCCTGACGTACTCCGGCGACACCGGGGTCACCGCCACGCTCGACGAACTCGCCCGCGAAACCGACTTCTTCCTGTGCGAGGCGGCCTTCACGCACGGCAAGGAGAGCATCCCCGACCTGCACCTCAACGGCCGCGAGGCGGGAGAGACGGCGGCCCGGGCAGGCGCCCGCCGCCTGGTCCTGACCCACATCCCCCCGTGGACCGATCCCCAGGTCAACCTGGCCGACGCGCGCGCGGTCTACGACGGCCCGGTGGAACTGGCGGAGCCGAGGCGGACGTACGAGATCTGACACCCGCACGCGCGAAGGCCCCGGAACCTGCTCGGTTCCGGGGCCTTCGTCATGCCGTACGGGCTACTTGGCCTCGGCCTTCTGCAGCTCCGCCAGCTCCTCGTCGGACTCGCGGCCCGGCGTCGGAAGGTTGAACTTGGTTATCGCGAAGCGGAAGACGACGTAGTAGACCGCGGCGAACGCGAGGCCCACCAGGGCCAGGCCCCACGGGTTGGTCGCGATGCCCAGGTTCAGGAAGTAGTCGACCGCGCCGGCCGAGAAGCCGAAGCCGTCCTTCATGCCGAGCGCCCAGGTCAGGGCCATCGAGACACCGGTGAGCAGCGCGTGGATGGCGTACAGCACCGGCGCGATGAACATGAAGGTGAACTCGATGGGCTCGGTGACGCCGGTGACGAAGGAGGTCAGGGCGAGGGAGAACATCATGCCGCCGACGACCTTGCGGCGCTCCGGGCGGGCGCAGTGCACGATCGCCAGGCAGGCGGCCGGCAGCGCGAACATCATGATCGGGAAGAAGCCGGTCATGAACTGTCCGGCCGTCGGGTCACCGGCCAGGAAGCGGGCGATGTCGCCGCTCTTGCCCTCGTACTCGCCCGCCTGGAACCACGGGAAGGAGTTCAGCAGGTGGTGCATGCCGATCGGGATCAGCGCGCGGTTGGCGACACCGAAGATGCCGGCGCCGGCCGCGCCCGAGCCGACCAGCCACTCACCGAAGTTGTGCAGACCCGTGCCGAGCACCGGCCAGATGTAGCCGAAGACGATGCCGATGAGCAGACCCGCGAAGGCGGACAGGATCGGGACCAGGCGGCGGCCGCCGAAGAAGCCGGCCCAGTCGGGCAGCTTGGCGCGGTAGAAGCGCTGGTAGAGCAGGGCCACGACGAGGCCCATGACGACACCGCCGAGGACCTTGGCGTCGACCGCCTGCTCGACCATGACGATCTTGCCGTCGGCGATGGCTTCCTTCTTGGGCAGGCTGCCGTCGGTGAACGTGGCGAGCACGTTCTTGAAGACCAGGTAGCCGACCACCGCGGCGAGCGCCGTCGAGCCGTCCGACTTCTTGGCGAAGCCGATGGCGATGCCCACGGCGAACAGCAGCGCCATGTTGTCCAGGATCGCGTTGCCGCCGGCCGCCATGAAGCCCGCGATCTTCGTGAGGAAGGCGGGGAACTCCGGACGGCCCAGCATGTCGGTGTTGCCGAGGCGGACCAGGAGCGCGGCGGCGGGCAGCACGGCCACCGGCAGCATCAGGCTGCGGCCGATGCGCTGCATGACCGCCATCACGCCCGCGCCCTTCTTCTTCTCGGCCGCGGGAGCGGCGCTTGCCGTGGTCACAACTTCCTCCAGAGGGCATGGCGCCGCCCGGGGACATGGATGGGGACGGCGGCGTCTCTTTGCCACGCGGAAACACCGCATGGTCTACACCACTCAGTGGTGTAGACCTGTTGTAGCACGATGAAGGGCGCATAAGGAACCCGCGATTCCGTCACCGGAACCGCGGGTTGCGCAACCGTTATTCGAGGCTTTCGTCAGACCTTTGTGACGTCCTCCACCTCGTCCTCCGGCTCCCGTCCCGGAGTCTTCAGATCGAATCTGGTGATCGCGAACCGGAAGATCGCGTAATACACGACTGCGAAGGCCAGACCGATCGGAATGATCGCCCACGGTCTGGTCGCCAGATTCCAGTTGATGACGTAGTCGATGAGCCCGGCGGAGAAGCTGAAGCCGTCGTGCACCCCGAGCCCCCACGTCACCGCCATCGACACGCCCGTCAGCAGCGCGTGCACCACGTACAGCAGCGGCGCGACGAACAGGAACGAGTACTCGATCGGCTCGGTGATGCCGGTCACGAACGAGGTCAGCGCCACCGACAGCATCAGACCGCCGACCTCCTTGCGGCGGTGCTGCTTCGCGCAGTGCGTGATGGCGAGCGCCGCCGCCGGCAGCGCAAACATCATGATCGGGAAGAAGCCCGAGGTGAACTGACCCGCGTCCGGGTCGCCCGCCAGGAACATGTTGATGTCGCCGTGCACCTCGGTACCGTCCGGCTTGGTGTACGTGCCGAACTGGAACCAGATGGGCACGTTCAGGAACTGGTGCAGGCCGATCACCAGCAGGGCCCGGTTGGCGATGCCGAAGATGCCCGCGCCCCAGGCACCCAAGTCGCTCAGCCAATCGCTGAAGCTCTCCAGCGCGTCACCGATCGGCGGCCACACCCACACGCACAGCGCGGCGAAGGCGATCGCGACGAACGCCATGATGATCGGCACCAGACGGCGGCCGTTGAAGAAGCCCAGCCAGTCCACCAGCCGGGTCCGGTGGTAACGGGCCCAGAAGAAGGCCGTCAGCAGACCGATGACGATGCCGCCGAACACCCCCGGGTTCTGGTAGGTGAACGCCTGCACCGTGCCGTCCACGGTGCCCTGGCAGCCGATGTTGGGGACCGCCTCCGTGCCGTCCGGGCAGTCCTCCGGGAACTGGCGCAGCACGTTGTAGTAGACGAGGAAGCCCGCCACCGCCGCCAGCGCCGTCGAACCGTCCGCCTTCTTCGCCATGCCGATCGCGACACCGATGCAGAACAGCAGCGGCAGACCCAGCGAGCCGTCGAGCAGCGCGCCGCCCGCACCGGCCATCACCTTGGAGACGTTGTCCCAGCCGAGCCCCTCGTCACCGAACACATCGGGCTGGCCCAGCCGGTTGAGGATGCCCGCCGCCGGCAGGACCGCGATCGGCAGCTGAAGACTGCGGCCCATCTTCTGCAGGCCCTGGAACGCCGACTGCCACCGCCGACGTGCTGGAGAGGTTTCGGTGGGGGCGTTCATCAGTTGGCGACCGCCTGTCAGGTGGTGTAGACCAGTTATCGACGATTGGGTTGCTGTGACGTCATCTTTCGGTACGTACGGCGCAATCGCTCGAAAAGTTGGGCCAACTGTGCGTGAGGAGACCGAAATGGCCACCAAGGCTGAGAAGATCGTTGCCGGACTCGGCGGTATCGACAACATCGAAGAGGTCGAGGGCTGCATCACGCGCCTGCGCACCGAGGTCAGCGACGCCTCCCTCGTCGACGAAGCGGCCCTCAAGGCGGCCGGCGCCCACGGCGTCGTCAAGATGGGCACCGCGATCCAGGTCGTCATCGGCACCGACGCCGACCCGATCGCGGGAGAGATCGAAGACATGATGTGAGCACACCGCTCACCCCGGCCGAGCACACCGCTCACCCCTGAGGGCCCCTCCCACCGCGGGAGGGGCCCCTTCCGGATGTCCCGCTAGGCTCATCGCCATGTCACGCATCGACGGCCGCACCCCCGAACAGCTCCGCCCCGTCACCATCGAACGCGGCTGGAGCAAGCACGCCGAGGGCTCCGTCCTCGTCTCCTTCGGCGACACCAAAGTCTTCTGCACCGCCTCCGTCACCGAAGGCGTCCCGCGCTGGCGCAAGGGCAGCGGAGAGGGCTGGGTCACCGCGGAGTACTCCATGCTGCCCCGCGCCACCAACACCCGCGGCGACCGCGAGTCCGTCCGCGGCAAGATCGGCGGCCGTACGCACGAGATCAGCCGCCTCATCGGCCGCTCCCTGCGCGCGGTGATCGACTACAAGGCACTCGGCGAGAACACCATCGTCCTCGACTGCGACGTCCTCCAGGCCGACGGCGGCACCCGCACCGCCGCCATCACCGGCGCCTACGTGGCCCTCGCGGACGCCGTCGCATGGGCCCAGGGGAAGAAGCTCATCAAGGCCGGCCGCAAGCCCCTGACCGGAACCGTCGCCGCGGTCTCGGTCGGCATCGTCGGCGGCGTCCCCCTCCTCGACCTCTGCTACGAGGAGGACGTGAAGGCCGACACAGACATGAACGTCGTCTGCACCGGCGACGGCCGCTTCGTCGAGGTCCAGGGCACCGCCGAAGCGGAGCCCTTCGACCGCGACGAACTCAACTCCCTGCTGGACCTCGCCGTTCTGGGCTGCACCGAACTCGCTGTCCTGCAGCGCAAGGCCCTTGATACCGTCCTCGAAAAGTAAAGGACGCACCAAGCAGGGCGTCCCGCACGGGCAACCACGCCGACCGCCCCCGCGTCACTAGGGGTACGGGCGTACGACACACCGTCGTACGCCCGGCCAGGCACGGGGGCCTGTGGAAGGCCTGAGCACCGGAGGGACACCAGCATGGGCGCAAGCCGACGCCGTCGGAGCCGTATCACCATTGTCGCCGCGGTGGCGGTAGGGCTGACCGCCGGACTGACCACCGGCTGCGACGCCGTCACCAAGGCCCTGGACTGCGTCCAGACCGCCGAGGCCGTCGCCGACAGCGTGACCGACCTCCAGCAGGCCATGGAAAGCGCGGCGAACGACCCGACGCAGATCGACGAGTCCCTCGACTCCATCGACAAGAACCTCAACGACATCGGCGACAAGACCGACAACGCCGACGTCGACAAGGCGGTCGACGACCTCGCCGCCGCGGTCGGGAACGTCCGCACGGCCATCGAGAACGGCGACGAGACCCCCGACCTCAGCCCGGTCACCGACGCGGCCGGCGAACTCACCAAGGTCTGCACCCCCTGATACTGGGGACATGACCCGCCTGATCCTCGCCACGCGCAACGCCGGAAAGATCACCGAGCTGAAAGCCATCCTCGCCGACGCAGGTCTGAGCCATGACCTGGTCGGCGCGGACGCCTTCCCGGACATCCCGGACGTCAAGGAAACGGGAGTGACGTTCGCGGAGAACGCGCTGCTCAAAGCCCACGCCCTGGCCCAGGCCACGGGCCTGCCCGCGGTCGCCGACGACTCCGGCCTCTGCGTCGACGTCCTGAACGGCGCCCCGGGCATCTTCTCCGCCCGCTGGGCGGGCAGGCACGGAGACGATCGTGCCAACCTGGAACTCCTGCTGGCCCAACTGTCCGACATCGCCGACGAACACCGCGGCGCCCACTTCGCGTGCGCGGCGGCCCTCGCCCTGCCGGACGGGCGGGACCGGGTGGTGGAAGGTCAACTGAGGGGCGTCCTACGGCACACGCCCACCGGCACGAACGGCTTCGGCTACGACCCGATCCTCCAGCCGGAGGGCGAAACCCGCACCTGCGCGGAACTCACCCCGGACGAGAAGAACGCGATCAGCCACCGGGGGAAGGCGTTCCGGGGGTTGGTACCGGTGGTTCGGGAGCTGCTGGGCTGAGCGCACGTAAGGGGCCGCCCAGCTGGGCGGCCCCTCGACGTGTGCGGCCGATGGGAGTCGAACCCACATGGGCAAATGCCCCGAGGCACCTAAAACCTCTGCTTATACCATTCAGCAACGGCCGCGTGCAGCGCTGCCTACTCTACTGGGAGTCGGCGGGTGCGTCGCTGACCACCTCTGCACCAGGTGTTGGTGATGGCATGGCAGTTGGGGCACAGCAACCGCAGATTCTCCCGCCGGTCGTCGCTCCAGTCCCCGTTGACGTGATCGACCTCAAGCGTCATCGGCCTGCCGAGCCATTCCGCTCCGACCCCGCACTCCGCGCACACTTCCGGGACGCCGACCTCGCGCAGCGCCCGGCGCAGCAGATGCGTCCGTGTCCGGCGTTCGCCGTCGTGCTTGACCAGGATCTCTTCGGGGCGCTTGACGGGGACCGTGCCGGGCTTGCCTCGCTGGTGTGCCTGCCCCAGGAAGTGCTCGGTCGTCAGGTTTTCCTCCGCGATCCACTGCCGTAGCAGTGCGCGTTGCCTGTCGGTGTCGGGGCGCCCCAGATTGCGTAGCACCCCGGCTACGGAGACGGACTCGGTCACGGCCCTGCGCAGCTCCTCGGTTGTGGGGCGAGGCAACCGGCATGGTCGGCTCACAGGGCCCCGCCCTTGCCCCGTCCCCGGTAATTGTCCGTCGTCGAGTGGCAGTTGGGGCAGAGGAACCGCAGGTTCTCGATGCGGTTGTCTCGCCAGTTGCCGTTGATGTGGTCGACCTCCAGGGGGAGGGGGCAGCCCCGCCAGACGGCGTTCATGCCGCACATGGCGCACTGCTCCCGCAGGCCCAGCGCGGTCATCGCCCACTTGAGGCGGTCGCTCGGGATCCGCCGGGCCGCGCCCAGTGGCTGTTCGACGAGCAGCGCCTCCGGTGTCCGGGGCCGCCATGCCTTGCCGCGCCGTGTCGGCACCTGGAAATGCGAGGTGTCGATGCCGTACGCCTTGATCCGTCGGCTGATGTGCGTGTGGTGTCCGCCGACGACCTCAAGCCCGAGATGGCGCAGCACCTGGCACATGTTCGTGGAGGCCGACACCGCCGCCTGCAGGATCTCCCTCGTCCACTTGACCCCCTCCCGCTCGAAGTGCGACACATCCACGCCCAGCTTCCTCATCCGCCCCATGACGTACCGGCGGGTCGGACTCCGCGGATCCACCCCCAACCGCACACAAGCCTCCGACAACGTCCGAGCCCCCCGAGCCGCCTCCTCCAGCCGCTCCCTCGTGTACGTACTGGCCCCCATCGCGCCCCCTCCGTCCCGGCTGCGTGTTCGCAGCTCGTACGGAGTAACGAACCGTTTATCGGACAGTCACGGGTGGCATGGCAAAGCGGCCCGCACCCGGAGTTCCCGGTGCGGGCCGCTCGGCAGGGGGAGTCAGATGCCCAGATCCTTGATGATCTTGGCCACGTGGCCGGTCGCGCGGACGTTGTACAGGGCCCGTTCCACCTTGCCCTCCTCGTCCACGACGATCGTGGAGCGGATGACGCCCATGTAGGTCTTGCCGTAGTTCTTCTTCTCGCCGTAGGCGCCGTAGGACTCGGTGACCGACTTCTTCGGGTCGGCCAGGAGCGTCACCTTCAGCGATTCCTTGTCGCGGAACTTCGCCAGCTTCTCCGGGGCGTCGGGGGAGATGCCGATGACGTCGTAGCCGGCGCCGGCCAGGACGTCCAGGTTGTCGGTGAAGTCGCAGGCCTGCTTGGTGCAGCCGGGAGTCAGGGCCGCCGGGTAGAAGTAGACGATCACCTTGCGTCCCTTGTGGTCCGACAGGGAGACGTCGTTGCCGTCGGCGTCGGGGAGGGTGAAGGCGGGGGCCACGTCGCCGGGCTGGAGTCGCTCGCTCATCCCGCTAGCGTAACGGGGGGTCCTGACAGTGCGATGGCGCGGAGAGCTGACAGACTGTCCGCAACAGTTTCAGCTGACTTCGGAGGCCGTACGGTGGCGGAAACGTCGGACACGAGAACCCCGGCGCAGATCGAGGCGGACATCAGGCGCCGCCGCGAAGTGCTGGCCGAGACGCTCGACGAGATCGGGGTTCGGGTCCACCCGAAGACCATCGTCGGCGATGCCAGGGCCAAGGTGGTCTCCAACATCGACCACACCCTCGGGCGGGCCTACGTCCAGGCCAACCGCGTCGTCAGTGACGTCAGGGCGCAGTTCGTCGACGAGGAGGGCGCGCCCCGGCTGGAGCGGGTGGTGCCGGTCGCGGTGCTGCTGGTCGGCGTCGTGGGCCTGCTCACCGTCGGCACCCGGCGCCGCAAGCGCTGACCCGGCGGCGTACGGGCACGGTGAAGGCAGGTAGGTTCGAGGCGTGAGCGCCAACAGAAACGACACCCCCCATGACGACAAGCTGCCCATCCGGATGCTGCACGACCGTGTGCTCGTGCGGCAGGACACCAGCGAGGGCGAGCGGCGTTCCGGTGGCGGGATCCTGATTCCGGCCACCGCGGCGGTCGGTCGCCGGCTGGCCTGGGCCGAGGTCGTCGCGGTGGGGCAGAACGTACGGACGGTGGAGCCGGGTGACCGGGTCCTGTTCGACCCGGAGGACCGGGCCGAGGTGGAGGTGCGGGGCATCGCCTATGTGCTGATGCGCGAGCGCGATCTGCACGCGGTGGCCGCCGACCGGTTCGAGGGGTCCGAGGACTCCACGGGGCTGTACTTGTAGAGACGGGTCTGTACCTGTAGAGACTGGTCCGTACTTGTAGATACGCAGGTGAAAGGGGTCGGTGACCGTCGTCACCGGCCTCTTTCGGCGTTCCTTTGCTAGCGTTGAAGGCAACCCCGACGAGACGCGCCGTACCGGGCCAAGGAAAAGACGACGCACCGACGTCCGTCCGTTTCCGTCCGCGTTTCACGTCTCCGGAGGTTTCCCCATGGCCTGGGTTCTGCTCGTCGTCGCCGGTCTGCTCGAGGTCGGCTGGTCGGTCGGGATGAAGTACACCGACGGGTTCACCCGCCTGGTGCCGAGCCTGCTCACCGGCGCCGGCATCGTCGCCAGCATGCTGCTGCTGTCCTATGCGGCCCGTTCCCTGCCCATCGGCACCGCCTACGGGGTGTGGGTCGGCATCGGGGCGGCCGGTGCGGCGGTGGTCGGCATGGTGGCGCTCGGTGAGCCGGCGACCGCCGCCCGGATCTTCTTCGTCTGTCTGCTGCTGGTCGCCGTGGTGGGGCTCAAGGCGACCGGCGGGCACTGATCAGTCGCCGCGCCGGGGCCAGTAGAACGCGCCCGCCGTCGTCCCGTCGGTGAGCCCGCCGTCCGCCGTGCCGCCGCCGGTCGTGGTGTCGTCGCCGGTGGTGCCGCCGTCCGTGCTGCCGCCGTCCGTCGTCCCCCCGTCGTCGCCGGTGCCGCCGTCCGTCGTCCCCCCGTCGCCGGTGCCGCCGTCCGTCGTTCCGCCGCCGGTTGCCGTGCCGTCCTCGGCGGTCGGGGTGCCGCCCGCGGTCGGGTCGCCCGTCGGCGTCTCGTCGCCCGGTGTCGGTTCGTCGCTCTGCGTCTCGTCCGCGGTCGGCTGGTCGGACGGCTCCGCGGGCGGCGGCTGGACGACGTCGGCGCCGTCCTGGAGCTCCAGGTCGAAGTCGGTGACCGGCTTGCCCTTGAGGGCGTCCTTGGTGAACTGCGCCCAGATCTCCGTGGGTGCCCCGCCGCCGTTGATGCGGGGCAGGCCCATCACGTTGTACAGCGACTTCTGGTCGGCCGTGACCGGGTCCTGGCCCATCACGGCGACGACGGTGGCGAGTTCGGGGGTGTAGCCGGCGAACCAGGCCGCCTTGTCCTTCTCCGCGGTGCCGGTCTTGCCGGCGGCCGGGCGGCCCGCGGCCTGGGCGGCGGTGGCGGTGCCGGACTCGACGACGCTCCGCAGCACCGCGGTGGTGGTGTCGGCGGCCTGCCGGCTGACAGCCTGCGAGGTCTTGCGCTTGGGCAGGTCGATGACGTCGGCGCCGTCCTTGGTGATCCGCTCGATCATGGTGTACGTGCCGTGCTTGCCGTGGTTGGCGAGGGTGGCGTAGGCCTGGGCCATGTCGAGGACGCTGGCGGTGGCGGTGCCGAGCGCGATCGACGGGTAGGGCTCGAGGTCGGGGGTGCTGTCGGGCAGGCCGAGGTCGATCGCGGTCTGCTTGACCTTCTCGGGGCCGACGTCCACGGCCATCTGCGCGTACACGGAGTTCACCGACTTGCCGGTGGCCTCGCGGACGGTGATGTCGCCGTAGGAGACGTAGTCCTCGTTCTCCGGGGCGTACGTCTCGCCGGTCCAGCCCTCGACGGGGCGCTTGTGGGTGCCGTCGTAGACGGTGTTGGGGGTGATGGTGCGGCCGTCCTGGGTGGTGGCCTCGTTCTCGACGGCCGAGGTGAACACGAACGGCTTGAAGGTGGAGCCGACCTGGAAGTCGCGGCGGGTGGCGTTGGGGGTGTACTGCTTGACGTAGTCGATGCCGTTGTACATCGCGACGACCTTGCCGGTGCGGGGGTCGACGCTGGCGCCGCCCGCGCGGACGTAGGAGTCGACCTTGCGGGCCTTGGGGTCGAGCTTGTCCATCAGCCGGTCGTCGACGGCCTTGACGAAGGCGTCCTGCTTGGACTTCTGCAGGGTGGTGGTGATGCGGTAGCCGCCGGCGTCGAGTTCGTCCTCGTCGACGATCCGGTTGGTGATCAGGTAGTCCTTGACGATCTGCACGAGGTAACCGCGCTGCCCGGACAGGCTGGTGGAGACCGTCGCCTCCTTCGGCATCGGGAACTTCTGGTCCGCCCGCTCGGACGCGCCGAGCCAGCCTTCCTTGACCATGCCGTCCAGGACGTAGTTCCACCGGGCCTGCGCCGCCGCCTTGTTCTGCGGGTGGGCGACGACGTCGTACTCGCTGGGCGCGTTGAGCAGGGCGGCCAGGTAGGCGCCCTGGGCGGCGGTGAGTTCGGAGGCGTCGACGCCGTAGTAGGCGTGGGCGGCGGCCTGGATGCCGTAGGCGTTGCGGCCGAAGTAGCTGGTGTTGAGGTAGCCCTCGAGGATGTGGTCCTTGGACTCCGTGCGGTCCAGTTTGACCGAGATGAAGAACTCCTTCACCTTGCGGGTGACGGTCTGCTCCTGGGCCAGGTAGTAGTTCTTCACGTACTGCTGGGTGATCGTGGAGCCGGACTGCTTGCCCTTGCCGGTGGCGGTGTTCCAGCCGGCCCGCAGCATGGCCTTGGGGTCGATCGCGGACTCGCTGTAGAAGTCGCGGTCCTCGGCGGCCAGTACGGCGTTGCGGGCGTCCTTGGAGATCTGCGCGAGGTTGACGCTCTCCCGGTTGACCTCGCCGTCGCGGGCGAGCTGGGAGCCGTCGGCGTACAGGAACACGTTGCTCTGCTTGATGGCGAGCGCGTTGGCCGGCGGGATCTTGACCAGGGAGTAGCCGAGGAAGAACAGGCCGGCCAGGAGCAGTACGCCGACGACGAACGTCCCGAGCACCATCCGCCAGGTCGGGATCAGCCGGCGCCAGCCGGTGCGCTTGGGCCGCTTGGGCCTCTCGTTCGGCTGGTCTTGCTGCGGCTGTGGCTCGTCGCTCATTTCGTGCACGGACTCCTGTTTCGACTCGTACGTTCCCGTACGACCTCGTACGCGTTCTGCGCCCCCTGTTGAAGACTCTCGCACCACGTGTTCCGTTCCCTGATCACGGCACGCTTCGGCGGCGGAAAATGCGTGGCGTGCGTCACCACCTGCGCACTAGGCTCCTGCGCTTTGGTGTGCGGCGGGCCGAGGAGGCTGAGGCAGTGGGTTCCGGACGGTTGTACGCGGCCGTCGCGGCGGGCGGATTCAGACGGTACGCGACCTATCGGGCGGCCACCGCCGCCGGGGTGTTCACCAACACGGTCTTCGGGATCATCCTGGTGTACACGTACCTGGCGCTGTGGGACGAGAGACCGCACCTCGGGGGGTACGACCAGACACAGGCCGTCACCTATGCGTGGCTCGGCCAGGCCCTGTACTCGACGCTGGCGATCCAGGGCGGCGGCGCGGAGAAGGACCTGATGGACCGGATCCGCACCGGGGAGATCGCGGTCGATCTGTACCGGCCCGCCGACCTGCAACTGTGGTGGCTGGCGAGCGATGTGGGCCGGTCGGTGTTCCAGTTGCTGGGCCGTGGGGTGATCCCTTTCGCCTTCGGTGCGCTGTTCTTCCCGATGGCGCTGCCCGGGGACGTCGGCACCTGGGCGGCCTTCCTGGTCGCGGTGGCGCTGGCGATGGTCGTCAGTTTCGGGATCCGCTATCTCGCGGCGCTGCTGATGTTCTGGCTGATGGACGACCGGGGCATCGCCCAGACGCTGGCGATCGCCGGGATCTTCTGCTCCGGCATGACGCTGCCGCTGAACGCCTTCCCGGACCCGTTCGGGGACATCGTGCAGGCGCTGCCGTGGGCGGCGCAGCTGCAGATGCCGGCGGATGTGCTGATGGGGGAGGTCTCGCCGTGGTCGGCGTACGCCTTCCAGGCCGGCTGGGCGGTGGTCCTGCTGGCGGCGGGACGGCTGCTGCAGTCGGCGGCGACGCGGCGGGTGGTGGTGCAGGGTGGCTGAGGCGTCCCGGGTGGGGGAGGGGCTGCGGGCCTACCGGTTGATCGCCGGGATGTGGATCCGCTCGACGATGACCTACCGCACTTCCTTCGCGCTCACGGTGGTCGGCAACCTGCTGATCACGGGGCTGGACTTCGCCGCGATCCTGCTGATGTTCTCGCAGGTCGACTCGCTCGGCGGCTGGACGCTGCCCGAGGTCGCCCTGCTGTACGGGCTGTCGGCGACCGCGTTCGGCTTCGCGGATCTGCTGCTCGGCTCGATGGACGTGCTGGGCGGCCGGATCCGGGACGGTTCCTTCGACACGCTGCTGGTGCGGCCGGCGCCGGTGCTCGCGCAGGTCGGCGCGGACCGGTTCGCGCTGCGCCGGCTGGGCCGGATCACCCAGGGCCTGCTGGTGCTGGGGTGGGCGCTGGCGGCGGTGGACGTGGAGTGGACGGCGGCGAAGGTGCTGCTGGTGCCGGTGATGGTGGTCTGCGGGGCGGTGATCTTCGGGTCGCTGTTCGTGGCGGGGGCGGCCTTCCAGTTCGTGGCGCAGGACGCGGCCGAGGTGCAGAACGCGTTCACCTACGGCGGGGGCACGCTGCTGCAGTATCCGCCGACGGTGTTCGGGACGGATCTGGTGCGCGGGGTGACCTTTCTGCTGCCGCTCGCCTTCATCAACTGGGTGCCGGCCTCGTATGTGCTGGGGCGGCCCTATCCGCTGGGGCTGCCGGACTGGGCGGCGTTCGCGTCGCCGGTGGTGGCGGGCGCGTTCGGGGTGCTGGCGGGGCTGGCCTGGCGGGCGGGGCTTCGGGCGTATCGGAGTACGGGGAGCTGAGGGTGCGTGTTCATTGAGGTGGACGGTGTCGAGAAGGTCTTCGACGTGCGCAGGAAGACCGGGTTCCTGAAACGGGAACGGCGGCAGGTGCGGGCGGTCGACTCGATCTCCTTCACCGTGGCGCGGGGCGAGATGGTCGGGTACATCGGGCCGAACGGCGCGGGCAAGTCGACGACGATCAAGATGCTGACGGGGATCCTAACGCCGAGCGGGGGCCGGCTGCGGGTCGCCGGTATCGATCCGTCCCGGGAGCGCAGGCGCCTGGCGCACCGCATCGGCGTGGTCTTCGGGCAGCGCACCACCCTGTGGTGGGACCTGCCGCTGATCGACTCCTACCGGCTGATGCACCGGATGTACCGGATCCCGGACGC
Source organism: Streptomyces sp. YS415 (assembly GCF_023544665.1). Classification (GTDB taxonomy): domain Bacteria; phylum Actinomycetota; class Actinomycetes; order Streptomycetales; family Streptomycetaceae; genus Streptomyces. Next base: position 73,747 of record NZ_JAMJFL010000015.1, on the reverse strand, counting down.
CCGGTACCGGGAGAACCTCGACCGGTGCGTGGAACTGCTGGAGCTGGGCGGCCTGTTGGAGGTCCCGGTCCGGCAGCTGTCGCTGGGGCAGCGGATGCGCGGGGACATCGCGGCGGCGCTGCTGCACGACCCCGAGGTGCTGTACCTGGACGAGCCGACGATCGGCCTGGACGTGATCTCGAAGGCGAAGGTGCGCGGGTTTCTGCGGGAGTTGAACGGGGAGCGCGGCACGACGGTGCTGCTGACCACGCACGACCTCCAGGACATCGAGCAGCTCTGCTCGCGGGTGATGGTCATCGACCACGGGCGCATGGTCTACGACGGCGCGCTCGCCGGGCTGCACGAGGCGGGCGGCAGCGAGCGGACCCTGGTGGTGGACCTGGAGCGGGAGCTGCCACCGATCGAGGTGGGCCCCGCGGCACGGGTGGTGCGGGTGGAGGGGCCGCGGCAGTGGCTGGCGTTCCCGGCGGGGGAGTCGGCGGCGGGACTGGTGGCGCGGGTCGCGGCGGAGTATCCGCTGGTGGACCTGTCGGTGCGGGAGCCGGACATCGAGGCGGTGATCGCACGGATGTACGCGGAAAGGGCCGGTGCGTAGTGCCGGGCCGGTGGAACTCGTAGGCTGCTGCCATGACCGACGACCTCCCGGAGCTGAGAGCATCCGACGCCGATCGTGAGCGAGTCGCCGAGATCCTGCGGGACGCCCTGGCCGAGGGGCGGCTCGACATGGAGGAGTTCGAGGAGCGCCTGGACGCCACCTACAAGGCGCGGACGTACGGGGAACTGGCGCCGATCACCCGGGACCTGCCCGCGTCGCCCGCCGTGAGCATGGTGAAGGGGCCGGTCGCCGACGGGAGTTGGCGCGGGCGGATCGTCGGCGGCGAGGGGTCGTCGACGTGGGGTGTGGCGGTGATGTCCGGGTTCGAGCGCAAGGGCCGCTGGACCGTGCCGCGCCGCTTCACCGGCTTCGCCTTCTGGGGCGGCGGGGAACTGGACCTGCGGGAGGCGGACTTCGCGGACGGCGAGGTCGTCATCAACTGCGTGGCGATCATGGGCGGCATGAATGTGATCGTGCCGCCGGGTGTCGAGGTCGTGGTGCGCGGCATCGGCGTCATGGGCGGCTTCGACCATCGCGAGGAGGGCGTACCGGGTGATCCCGGGGCCCCTCGGGTGATCGTGACCGGGTTCGCCTTCTGGGGCGGGGTCGGTGTGGAGCGCAAGGCCACGAAGGCGGAGCGGCAGCGGCTGCGGGAGGAGCGCCGCCGCGAGAAGCTGGAGGGCAAGGGTCCGCGGCGGGGCTTGCACGGGCACGGGTTCCACGGCCGGGGGCCCTCGGACGACTCCTGACACCGGCCCGCGCCGTGCGTGCATGCGCACGGGCAAGCGCGGGTGCGTCACAGCTTCGCCGGGGCCGTGCCCTTCAGGTCCTTGAGGTCGAGGGCCTCGGCCATGCGGGCGTAGCCCAGGTCGCTGGGGTGGAGGTGGTCGCCCGAGTCGTACTCGGGGCGCAGCTTGCGGGGGTTGTACGGGTCGCGCAGGGCCTCGTCGAAGTCCACCACCGCGTCGAAGACCCGGCCGGCCCGGATCTCCGCGTTGATCTGCCCGCGGACCGCTTCCCGCCCGTCCGTGTAGCCCCGGTGGCCCTGGAACGGCATCAGCGTCGCGCCGACCACCTTCAGGCCGCGGGCGTGCGCCTGGCCGACCATGGTGCGCATGCCCTCCAGGATCAGCTCCGGGTCGGCCAGGTCGGGGTCGCGCAGGATGTCGTTGACGCCGAGGGCGATGACGACGACCTTGACGTTGGTGCGGTCCAGGACGTCGCGGCGGAAGCGGTCCAGGCCGCTCGGGTTGTCCGCGGGCCGGCCGAGCCCGCCGACCAGGATCCGGTTGCCGCTGATCCCCTGGTTCACCACGCTGTAGCGGGGCACGTCCTCCCCGGCCGCGATCGCTGCGCGCAGCCGCCGGGAAAGGACGTCCGTCCAGCGGCGGTTGGCGCCCGATGTGGAGGTGATCCCGTCGGTGAGGGAGTCGCCGAGGGCGACCACGGTGCCGTTCGCGTCCTTGCTGAGCACGTCCAGCGCGGTGAGATAGCGCCAGGACCCGACTTCCTCCGTGTAGGCCGCGCCGGTGACGTCCTCGGTCCGGTCGCCCAGGGCGGCGTAGGAGGTCTGGCGTGCGTGCGGGTGGTGGGTGACCGGGCCGGAGCGTGTGGGGGAGTAGGTCGTGACCAGGACGTTCGTGTCCGCGGGGATGTTCACGCGGACGGCGTCGCTCATCACCTGCCCGCCCGGCGGGATCACGACCGTGGTGTTGCCGCCGAAGGTGAGCCGGCGCATGGACTGCGTCACCGCGGCGGCCGTGCCGGAACCCGCGGCGACGGCGACCGACGCGTGCGTGATCGTCAGCGGGGACTGGCCGTAGAGATTGGACAGCGTGACGCGGGCACTCGTACCCCCGACGCCGGTGTGGACGACGTTGCGGACCGAGCGGCCCGCCATGCCGTCCGTCTCGGTGCCCGGTTCGGCGGCGGCCGGGGAGGCCGACCAGGCGCCCACCCAGGTGCCGGTGGAGACCGGTGCGGCGGGATTGCGGGGTGTGTTCCCGCCGGCCAGCGTGGACCGGTGGGTGCTGCCGTCGTCGGCGGCGACTCCGACGTAGATCGCCGCGGACAGCCCCAGGACGAGGGCGACGATGGCGGAAAGCAGGGCATAACCGTGACGCCTGGTCATGCGGTGCGGTTCTCCTCGGACGATGGGAGCCCGAGGCTCCGATGTGATCACCTCATGATGCGTCATGAGGGTGGGAGGACATGAACAGGCCCCCCATTGGACCGTGGAGTTCCCCAGTGTGCTCCCCCCACGGAACAGACGCCGGGAACTCTCGTTTCGTTCCAGTAGTCGGTCATGAAGGGACAATATGTAGGGGGCTCGCGAACGGGTGGAGCGGATGGAACGATCGAAAACGGGCGAAACGGAGTCATCGGACGTGGAGGAGCATGCCCGGCAGGACGCACCGGCCAACCCTGCCGGCGCCCCCGCATCGGCCGTCCGTGCGATGACGACCTTCAGCGCCGCCGACGTGGAGAAGCAGCGCGGCGTACGCCGGATGAAGCTCACCGCGACCGGCCTGCTGCTGTTCGTGGCGGTGGTCTACGTCCTCGCCAAATGGGCCCAGAACTCCGGGGGCGGCGCATGGACCGGCTATGTCGCCGCCGCCGCCGAGGCCGGCATGGTCGGCGCGCTGGCCGACTGGTTCGCGGTCACCGCCCTGTTCCGCCACCCCCTCGGCATCCCCATCCCGCACACCGCGATCATCCCCACCAAGAAGGACCAGCTCGGCGTCTCCCTGGGCGAGTTCGTCGGCGAGAACTTCCTCTCCGAGGACGTCGTACGGCAGCGGCTGCGCGCCGTCGGCATCGGCAGCCGGCTCGGCGCCTGGCTGGCCGATCCCGAGCACGCCGACCGGGTGACGGCGGAGCTGTCGGCGGCGCTCAGGGGCGCGCTGACGGTGCTGCGCGACTCGGACGTGCAGGCGGTGGTCGGGGAGGCGATCACCCGGCGGGCCGACGCGCAGGAGATCGGCCCCGGCATCGGCAAGATGCTGGAGAAGGTGGTGGCCGACGGCGGCCACCGGCGGGTCGTCGACCTCGTGGTCTCCCGGGCGCACGACTGGCTGATCCTGCACGACGAGCAGGTCATGGACGCCGTCCAGGGCGGGGCGCCCGGCTGGACCCCCCGCTTCGTCGACAAGCGGGTCGGCGAGCGCGTCTACAAGGAGCTGCTGCGGTTCGTCACCGAGATGCGGGACATGCCCTCCCACCCGGCCCGCGGCGCCCTCGACCGCTTCCTCGCCGACTTCGCCTCCGACCTCCAGTCCGACACCGACACCCGGGCCCGCGTGGAGCGCCTCAAGGGCGAGGTGCTCGGCCGCGGCGAGGTGCAGGACCTGATCGCGTCCGCCTGGACGGCCGTACGATCCATGATCGTCTCGGCGGCGGAGGACGAGCGCAGCGAGCTGCGGCTGCGGGTGCGGGCCTCGCTGCTGTCGCTGGGCGCCCGGATGGCGGTCGAGCCGAAGCTGCAGGGCAAGGTCGACACCTGGCTGGAGGGCGCGGCGGTCTACGTCGTCACCACCTACCGCAAGGAGATCACCTCCCTGATCACGGACACCGTGGCCGGCTGGGACGCGGAGCACACGACCCGGAAGATCGAGGCGAACATCGGCCGCGACCTCCAGTTCATCCGGATCAACGGCACGGTGGTCGGCTCGCTGGCCGGACTGGTCATCTACACGGTGTCCCGCGCGCTCGGGGCGTAAGTCCTCGCAGGCCGGGGCACCCGACACGGGTTCCACGCGTCGGAGGGAGCCGTGCCCATGACAGCAACAGCGTCCGCGTCCGTGCCAGGAGAGACCGGCACCGTCACCACCGCCGTACCGGCCAGACTCGACCGGCTGCCGTGGTCCCGGTGGCACTGGATGATCGTGATCGGCCTCGGCACGGTCTGGATCCTGGACGGTCTCGAAGTCACCATCGTCGGCAATGTCGCCGGCCGCCTCGCCGAGGAGGGCAGCGGCCTCGACATCACTTCCGCCCAGGTCACCGGCACCGCCGCCGCGCTGTACGTGGCCGGAGCCTGCACCGGCGCCCTCTTCTTCGGCCGTCTGACCGACCGCTACGGCCGCAAGAAGCTCTTCATGGTGACGCTCGCCGTCTACCTGGCGGCGACCGCGCTGACCGCCCTGTCCTTCGAGTCCTGGTGGTTCTTCCTCTTCCGGTTCCTCACCGGCTTCGGCATCGGCGGCGAGTACGCGGCCATCAACTCCGCGATCGACGAGCTGATCCCCTCCCTCTACCGCGGCCGGGTCGACCTGATCATCAACGGCAGCTACTGGCTCGGCGCGGTCGGCGGCGCCCTGCTCTCCATCGTGATGCTGGACACCGCGATCTTCCCCAAGGACCTCGGCTGGCGGCTCAGCTTCGCCCTCGGCGTCGTCCTCGGCCTGGTCATCCTGCTGGTACGCCGCCATGTCCCGGAGAGTCCCCGCTGGCAGTTCATCCACGGCCGCGGCGAGGACGCGGAGGAACTGGTGGCCGGGGTGGAGCGCGAGATCGAGCGCGAGAAGGGCCGGCCGCTGCCGCCCCCGGGCGCGGAGATCACCATCCATCAGCGCAAGAGCATCGGCTTCGGCCTGATCGCCCGCACGGTCTTCGCCCGCTACCCGCGCCGCGCGGTCCTGGGCCTCTCCCTCTTCATCGGCCAGGCCTTCCTCTACAACGCCATCACCTTCGGCTTCGGCGCCATCCTGACGACGTTCTACGACATCCCGCCCGGCCGCACCGGCTACTACTTCGCCGTCATCGCCGCCGGGAACTTCCTCGGCCCGCTGCTGCTCGGCCGGCTCTTCGACACGGCCGGCCGACGGATCATGATCAGCTCGACGTATCTGCTCTCCGGCCTGCTGCTGTTCGGCACGGCCTGGCTCTTCGACCGCGGTTCGCTGAGCGCGACCACGCTGACGGCCTGCTGGTGCGTGGTGCTGTTCTTCGCCTCGGCGGGCGCGTCCAGCGCGTATCTCACGGTCTCGGAGGTCTTCCCGATGGAGACCCGCGCCATGGCCATCGCCTTCTTCTACGCCCTCGGTACCGCCGCCGGCGGCATCAGCGGCCCGCTGATCTTCGCCGACCTGACGGAGTCGGGCGTGGTCGGGGACACCGTGCTGGCCTTCCAGATCGGCGCCGGGCTGATGTGCGCGGCGGGTCTGGTGGCGGCGTTCCTGGCGGTGAACGCGGAACGGCGGTCGCTGGAGGACATCGCGCGGCCCCTGTCGGAGGTCGAGGCCGGGGCTTCGGCCGGAGCTTCCCCCGGGGCTTCGCAGAAGACGGCGTGACCTGCGGAGCAGGGGAGGACGGCTGCTGTGGCACGGGTCACACGTGACCGTGTCACACGGGCTCGGGCTGACCCGTCATAGGGGTGTACTCACCCGAGGGTGTACTCACCCGACGACGACAGAGGAGCCCGTCATGGAAGCCCGTCTGAACCTCTTCGAGAACCCGGTCCTGGCCAAGGTCTTCCGGCACGTCAACGCCGCGGCCAAGGCGGTGTCGGGCGCGGGCGTGCCCGAGTCCACCCTGGAGCTGGTGAAGATCCGCGCCAGCCAGATCAACGGCTGCGGCTTCTGCACCGACATGCACACCAAGGACGCCGCGGCGGCCGGGGAGACCCCCCAGCGCCTCCACCTGGTCGCCGTCTGGCGCGAGGCCAAGGTCTTCACCGAGGCGGAGCGCGCCGCGCTCGAACTGGCGGAACAGGGCACCCGCATCGCCGACGCCGCCGGCGGTGTCCCGGACGAGGTGTGGGAGAACGCCACCAAGCACTACGACGAGGAGCAGCTCGGGGCGCTGGTGGCGATCATCGCGCTGATCAACACGTACAACCGGGTCAACGTGATCCTCCAGCAGCCGGCGGGGGACTACGAGGTGGGGATGTTCGGCTGAGTCCGGTCGGGGAGCGAGAGCGGGGAGCGGGGGCGCCGAGGTGAGCGCCCCCGACCTGTCCGGCGGCCGTAGCCGGCCGTACGGGCCGATGCCCCCTCCGGCTTCAGCCGCCGTTGCGGTCGGCCACCGCCCAGGACGCCAGGGCCACGGCGCCGGCCACGCCGAGCACGGCGGGCCAGGCGCCGACCTTCTTGGCGAGGGGGTGCGATCCGGCGAACCCGGCGACGTACGCCGCCGTCAGCGCGCCCGCGGCCGGTCCGCCGGCCCGCTGCCGCCACTGCTGCGCCGCGGCAGCCCCGGCGGCGGCCAGCACGACCCCGCCGAGCGGCCGCTTCTTCGTCCACCGGGCCACGCCGTACCCGCCGACGAGCCCGCCCGCGGCGATCATCGCGCTGGGAATCTTCGCCATGTCTGTCTGCCTCCTGCTGTGTGACTGGTGTGGCACGAGGCTAGTCATCACGCTCGACACTCACTCGAGGCGCCTGGACGTGATCATGACGCCGGGATGTGAGAAGGCCGGGGCGATGGTGCATGCCCCGGCCGTCAGCGGTGGATGTCGCTCGTCAGAGCTGACCCGACGCCGAGATCGTCACCTTCGCGGACGGCTTGCCGCTCTGGGAGCCCAGCGACTCGATCTTCTTCACGAGCTGCATGCTGGTCTCGTCGGCGACCTCGCCGAACACCACGTGCTTGCCGTCCAGCCAGCCCGTCACGACGGTCGTGACGAAGAACTGGGAGCCGTTGGTGTTCGGGCCGGCGTTGGCCATCGAGAGCAGGCCCGGGCGGTCGTGCTTGAGCTTGAAGTTCTCGTCGGCGAACTTCTCGCCGTAGATGCTCTTGCCGCCGGTGCCGTCGCCCCGGGTGAAGTCACCGCCCTGGAGCATGAACTCCGGGATGACGCGGTGGAAGGAGGACCCGGCGTAACCGAAGCCCTTCTCGCCGGTGGCGAGGGCGCGGAAGTTCTCCGCGGTCTTCGGGACGACGTCGTCGAAGAGGTTGAAGTTGATGCGTCCGGCGGGCTCGCCGTTGATGGTGATGTCGAAATAGACCTTGGTCGTCATACCCCCATCCTGCACCCTCCGGTCCCGTGGCACTGCCGCAGGGCCTCAAGGACGACGTCATGGCGTCCGCTCAGCCGCCCTTCGGGGTGCTCCAGGGATCCGCCCGCCGTGCCAGTCCGCCCGCCCTGCGGCGCAGTGACGGTGGGAGGCGGTGCAGGAGCTTGCGGGTCGTTCGGCGCAGGTCGGGGGAGGTGGCCGCGTGGAGGAGGAGGCGGTGGTGGAGGGCCGTGCTCCCCGGCGGGCCCACCGACAGGCCGAGTTGCGCGTCACGGGGTGTCCGGGTCGGGATGACCAGGCGGGGCGGCCGGCCCACCGTCACGGTGGGCGTCCTGCCGAGGGTGTCGTCCAGGACGACCCGTGCGCGGCGGCCCACCCCCAGGAGCTGCGCGCTCGCCCACGCCAGGTGGGTACCGGGGGGCAGGGGCTCGCCCGCGGCCAGGGTCAGCGGGTCGATGGTCGTCGTACCCGACAGCAGGACGCGATGGCGGCCGTCACCCGCGCGTTGGGTCCTCGGTGTCAGGTCGCCGTCCGGGAACCACCACGCGTCGCGGGCCGTGTCATGGGTCAGCAGTTCGCCCTCGGCGTACGCCAGGGGGTCCCGGACCTCCCAGTCCTCGGCGCCCTCGATGCCGTCCAGGAACTCGGGGTCCAGGCAGAGACGGCCGTCCTGGCGTTCGTACAGCGTGAGAGGTTCGCCGTCCGGGCGGAGCATCTCGATCGTCGTGGTGAGGCGGAGCCTCCCGTCGCTCCAGTGGAGGTCCTCCACCGTGAGGCGCGGCCTGATCCCCCGTACCCGCCGGGCCAGCTCGATCAGGGAGTCCAGCCGGCCCTCCTCCAGCAGCGCGCCGCGCAGGCGGGAGATCGGGGGCAGTCCCTCCCGTACGCCCGGCGGGAAGCAGTCGAGGGCCATACGGCGGACTGTGCTGAAGTAGCGGTTCAGGGCCGGGCCGGTGCGCTGGAGGACCCTCGGCTCGCTCACCGGGCGCAGGAGTTCCACCCGGTAGGAGCGGCGCAGGAAGTCGTCCTGGAGGGGGCCGGGCTCCGTGCCCTCCTTCACCGCGTCCACCACCGTGCGCAGGTAGCCGTAGTACGCCTCCGGACTCGTGGCCGAGGCGCTAGTGTTGCCGCCGTCCTCGCGGCGGTTCCAGACGTAGCAGGGGGTGGCGAGGATCGAGACGGTCCTGGCGCGGACGTAGGCGCGGGCCATGAACAGCTGGTCCTCCAGGCGTACCCGGCCCTCCGGGAACTCGATGCCGTGTTCGAGGAGGAAGGCCCGGCGGAACATCTTGTGCGGGGTCAGGCTCTCGAAGAGCGGGGCGTCGGCGGCGGTGCAGCGGTCCACCGTACGTCTGAACACCCTGCTGGGCGCCTGCATCGTGCCGATCACCCGGCCCAGGACGATGTCCGAGCCGTTGCGCGCGGCGAGGCGGTACAGGTCCTCCAGCGCCGTCGGCGTCAGCTCGTCGTCCTGGTCCACGAACTGCACGTACTCGCCCCTGGCGTGCCGGACACCGACGTTGCGGGGTCTGCCCGGCCAGCCGGAATTCTCCTGGTGCACGACGCGGACGTGCGGATGCCGGGCCGCCAGCCGGTCCAGGTGCGCGCCGGAACCGTCGGTCGACCCGTCGTCGACGTAGACGATCTCGTAGGCGTCGCGGCCGATGCTCTGGTCGAGGAGGGAGGGGGCGCAGCGGGCCAGGTATTCACCCGCGTTGTACACGGGCACTACGACGCTGACCTTGAGCATGGGGCCCCCGGGGTTCAGCTGCGGTTCGTCTGGGCGTAGGTGACACGTTATGTCAGCTTCTGGGGAAGCGACACGGCATCGGGCCCGGCCTGACTCCGGTGACCAGCTGCCGCGTGCGGCCGCTCATCAGGACGTCGTGGAACTCAGCGAGCCCGCCGCCCTCCGGGCATCGCGAACTGATCCTGTCCCACCGCACGTATGAAGGCCTGCCAAGGCCCGCGGGCCGACGTGACCACTGGCCCCCTTGTAATCTTGGAGTCCCGCACATGGGCGCGGCCGTCACTCAGCGCACATTCGACGCACTCACCCCCGGCGCCGTTGCTGTACGACGAGGTGAACCACTCCAGCCCGTTACGTTCGTTGGATATTGCATCGCTCACTTTGCGTATTCCTTCACGATCGATTCGATCAACCCGGCCGAGCGCTGAGGGCTCAAAGCCGCTGCCCGAAGTCTGTCGAACGCCCTGGTGTACTCCCGCACATGATGCTCGCCTTCCAGATACACGGCGTCGGTGATGCCGTCCCTGTACACGATGTCCGGATCTTCCGGCGCAGGGAAGCCCAGCATGGTGAATGAGCCCGTGACCGGACAGGTGCCTGAATCGAAGGGAAGGACCTGCAAGGTTACGGCGGGCAACTCGGCCGTCTCCAGCACTCGTTCGAGCTGCGCCCGCATCACCCCGCGGTCGCCGATGACGTGGCGCAGAGCGCCTTCGCTCACGATGAACCAGGCATCGGGGGCGTCGGGCCGTGCCAGCATGGCTTGGCGCTCCATGCGTACGCGTACCGCCCTGTCGATGTCCTCCGCGGCCATGTGCCCCCCGGCCTTGTGAAGTTCGCAGGCGTACGGCTCTGTCTGCATCAGGCCGGGGATCAGCTCGCACTGGTATTGACGGAATGTGGTCGCGTCCTGTTCTAGGCCGATGTAAATGTTGAACCATTCCGGCACGCCTGTGCCATGGACCTGCCACCAACCGCGCATTTTGGCCTGACGGGCCAATGATCTGAGGAACTCGCGCAACTCGTCGGTGGTGCCGTAGAAGCGGCACAGCGCGTCGATGTCGGACGGTTGAACCCGACCGCTCCCCGTCTCCATCCGGTTGACCTTCGAGCCGCTCCAGTCCAGGGCTTCGCCAACCTGCGCGCAGGTCAGGGAGCTCTTCTCGCGCAGCTTCTTCAGCTCGATCGACAGACGCCGGCGACGTGCCGTCGGTGAACCGGCCATCTCAACCCTCTTTCGGATAGCGGGCGTTCAGTCTTGCGCCAAGGGATGGGGATGCCAATCACTCATAAGTGGGAATCCCGAGCTGCACATTGCATGACGGGATGGGATTTCGTCACTCTGAGTGGAAGCAACTCAACGTGAGTGTCCATAACGCTGTGCTCTTTCAAGAGCCGCTGCGACGAGAGGGGCCCCATGACTCACGAGGCATGCATGCCACGCAGGCCGTGGGACTTGGCCTTCACCGCCGAGCCTGCGGAGGTGGCCGCGCTGCGCCGTGTCATGCGGCTCCATCTGGGGGCCTGGGGATTGCACGGCACGGTCGACCAGGCTCAGTTGTGCGTTAGTGAGCTGGTCACCAACGTCATCACCCACACCGGGCGCGGCACACCGGCCACGTTGGCTGTCTCTATGAGCGGCACCTACCTGCGTATCGAGGTGCACGACCCTGACACGCGCGCTCTGCCCACGCTGCTCGACGCGGCCCCGGAGGCGGAAGGCGGCAGAGGGATGGCTCTGGTGAACGCGGTCGCTGACCGCTGGGGCGTACAACTCCGGCCCGATCACAAGGTCACGTGGTGCGAGTTGGCGACGGGGCTTTCTACTCCGAACGGTCATGTGGAGAGCCCCGGCGTATCGCGCGCCGAGGCCCTGCTCGGCGTCTATACGTCGGTGAAACGGCCTCCTCGCTCAGCAGTGCATCGCCTTTCAGCGGGCCAGGCGGAGGACGTCGCCATCGCCGCCATCGCGGATTTCCTCCGCTGGCTTCGGGTGCATGGCTATGACGTGGATGACGCGTTGGACCGCGCGCAGACTCACTTCGAGGTGGAGACGGGGGCCGCCACATGAGGGGTGGGGTGAGGCATAACCCCACCCGGACACCTATGCGGGCACGGGGCAATCCACGCAGCGGAAGGAACGCGTAAAAGTGCCTTCCGCAAACTCAGAGAAGCCGCCGCTGTCGTTGCGGTACACGAGGCCAATCCCATGCTCGGTGAGCAGGTCGCGGAGATCTGCTTGGGGAAGGGCCGGTGCCAGCACCATCAGATGGAGCGGCTGCTCGTGCGGGATCTCATTCAAGTAGCGTCTTGCGCGGAGGAGCTGGGCCAAAGCCTGAGTGATCGACTCGCTCGCCGCGCTGCCCGTCGGCTCATACACCGTGTTGTTCGTGGGGTTGTACAGCTCGAACATGAGCCGAGAGCTGGAGTTACGCATGGCAAGATCCAGTTGACCAATCGTTTCCCCACTGGCGGTCTCACGCTCCTCGAACGCATCCGCCAGGTCATCACGGGTTGCTGTCACCTGGTCGACGTCGGTCTGTGGCCGCCGTTCGCGGCTCCGACGTCGAGTCGCCCGGGCATAGCGGCCTGCGGTACGACTGAACCCCAACCGGGATCGGCGCGCTAGCTGGAGAGTGTCGGACGCCTCTCTCACGTATCGGCCGATGGGGCGCAGCCGAAAGACGATGACGTCACGATCCTGACCTAGCTCGTCTTTGGCCTCGCGTATCTCGAATGGTCTGCGCTCATCAAGCTTGAACATCCCTATGTATCGATGCGTTCGGGTATCACTCCCAGGAACCTTGCCCACGGCGACGAACAGATGCAGCGTGCGACTCATCCGGGCGTGCTCAAGTATGGATAAGTTGCCACCTGTGAAGGTCTGGTTGCCCCGCTTACCGGCGCCGGTGTAAGTGAAGACTGGACCCAGGTCATCATCCTCCGCTAGCCATCCGTCGTGATAGCCGTAGCGTTCGCCGACCTTGCTGTCAGAGAAGAGGAGAACGTTGCGCTTTTCGATAGCGGGACAGATCCCGGCGAAGCCACTGCCACCTAGTACGGGGTGTATCTGCTTACGCGTCAGGATGGCACCGGGCTGGAACACCAAAGGAGTTGTTGTCATGCAGCGAGGCTAGTGGGTTCACTGCTCGTGGCGTGCAGCAGGTGACGTAGGTCGCCGATCTCGCCGTTGTGGCCGTGTCAGGCTCGGGTGAGGATGGTGCGATGGGTGAGGCGACGGGGACGATCATCGCAGCTGTTATCGCTTTCGCATCCGCGGTCATCGGGGCGGTGATTGCCGGGAGGTATGCCAGGGGTGGAGCGGAAGCCGGCGGACGTAAGGCCGTTGAGGCAGCGCTAGCGCAGGTGCACGGTCAGGCGGCAGCGGAACACTGGCAGTGGGTGCGCAGTCAGCGACATCAGTCCTTTGCTGCTCTCTTTGCGGCTTATGCCGTACTCGATGAAGTGCTCACACGACTCGCCCCCGAGGTGCGCGGCAGCAGTGGGCTGGATGCTTCGGCACGGCGCGAGGTGGGAGAGGGCACGCTTGAGATGCAAGCGAAAACCAGCCAGTTGGCGCTTTGGGGACCAAGCGAGGCAAACGAGCTGGCTTACTTGCTGACGGAGGCGTCGATGGCAGCAGTAGCTTCCTTGTTGGCGGTCGTAGGTACGAATCCCGAGGGCATGAGCGCAGCCTGGTCCCGCTTTGTCGAAGCCAGGGATGAGATGGCGCACGCCCATGCGGCCTTCCTCCAAAGGGCGGGAGAAATCCTGCGTGATCCACGCCAGCCGGTCAGTTAGCACGCGTACGTCATCGGTTAGCCCGCGGTGATAGCCGAGTACGACCACACATCGGCGGGCAGGTCGTGGTGCAGTTGCCAGGTGATGGCCATGGGCCTGCTGCCCTGATGACGGACGTAGGTTGCTGGACCGAGCAGCATCCATGGTTGGGCTTTGCCGATGTCGGTGTCCTTATAGCGCCGCATGAACATCAGCACATGGCTTCCGCGCTGGACGTGCTGTTGGTAGCGCAGTCCGGTGGGTGATGTGTCCGCGGTTGTGCTCTGCGACTCCCAATGGAAGAGAGAAGGGCTCAGCGCATAGTCCTTGTACCGGACGGTGGGTGAGAAGTCCTTTTCGTTCTTTTCTAGAGTGATCAGCAGAGCATCCGTCTGGTTCTGCTCGTCCCACAACACACCCTGCGCAAAAGATCCAGGCATCTGACCGCCGAGCCGAGCGACACCTAGCCCGGCCAGGATCTCAGAGCGGTTGTACGCGCTATGGACCTTCAGAGGGATGTGCGCGTGCGGGCCAACGAGGGGGATGGGGAAGTGATCGGCCTGTCCCATCACATGCTTCAGCACCTGCCGTAGTTCGCTGCGCAGGGCTCGCTGTGCACGAAGCGATTCGAGTCCTTGCGCGTACGAACTGAACCCACCAGCCTTGTCCCACAAGTTGAAGAACAGCATGCGTGCGAAGGTTTTGTCCCTCGGACTCAAGGAATCGTAGGGAGGAGCGTCATCGCTCAGCAAGCGAGCATACGCCTCAGCACGTTCGAGGTCATCGACGTGCAGAAACGCATGCACCCGCTTGAGTAGATCCTCCTCACCAGCTTGTTCAGGCAGGTCGGTCATGCTGGCTCGGCGCAGGACAGACGTCCAAGAATTGCTCGCCTTATACAACTCCCTGATCTCGCGGCGGCTCTCCTTGAGGTAGTCAGCGAGGAGAGGCGTATTGAAGGCCTTGGCCTCCTTGGCGAGGGTCTGGACGTTCGCCTTGATCTGGGTGCGAATGTTCTCCAGTACGAGTTCCTTGGACTTTCCTTCCAGAATGATCTGGCAGCCCGACGGCAGCAGCGGAAAATCATGCTCGGCGTGCTCAAGGAGCCGGTTGCGCGACAGGTTCGTCATCGCGCGGAACTGTTCTTCGAACCGGAACTCGGCGCGATGCTGGCCGATGAAGTCGAGCACCGTGAGTACGGGTTTGTCCGGCGTGCGGCGGAGACCGCGCCCGAGCTGCTGGAGGAAGACGGTGGCGCTGCTTGTCGGGCGCAGGAGGAGGAGTGTGTCAACGTCGGGGATATCCAAGCCCTCGTTGAAGAGGTCCACCGAGAAGATGACTTGGATCTCTCCAGCCTTGAGCTGGGCGAGCACCTGATCGCGGACTTCGGGCTTCGACTCGCTGTCCAGGGCGGCGGCCTTGAAGCCTGCCAGCTGGAAGCACTGCGCCATGAAGTGAGCGTGCTTCCTGCTCACGCAAAAACCCAGTGCGCGCATGCTCATCGGGTCGGAGACCTTGCTGCGCACCTGTTTGATGACGATACGGGCCCGGGCATGGTCGGCGGAGAACAGCTCGCCGAGCTGGCTCTGGTCGTACGTTCCCGAACGCCAGTTGAGTCGCCTGAGATCGGTGCCATCGGGCAGGCCAAAGTAGTGGAATGGGCAGAGCAGGTCGTTGTCGAGGGCTTCCCATAGCCGCATTTCGGCGGCGATTCGTCCGTCAAAGAACTCGTCCTGAACGTTCAGACCGTCCGCACGTTCGGGAGTAGCGGTCAGACCGAGGAGCTGTTTCGGCTTGAAGTGGTTAAGGACGCGTCGGTACGTCGTAGCGGTGGCGTGATGGAATTCGTCGACGACGATGATGTCGAAATGTTCCGGGTCGAACTGGTCGAGTCGCTGATCGGTGAGTGACTGCACGCTAGCGAAGACATGCTTCCATTCGCGAGGTAGCTCACCGCCCACGAGGACTTCTCCGAAGGAGGCGTCGTTGAGTACTTCACGGTATTTGCGCAGAGACTGCTTCAGAATCTCTTTACGGTGAGCCACAAAGAGGAGCCGCGGGTACTGTTTGCCACCCAGCTCCTTGTGCAGATTGCGGTAGTCAAGGGCGGCCATGACAGTCTTGCCGGTACCTGTCGCAGCAACGAGCAAGTTATGCTGGTGACTGCGGACTTCACGCTCAACGCGCAGGCGCTCCAACATGTCGGCCTGATGCGGATACGGCCGAACCTCAAGACCGGACAAGCTGATCTTGAAGTCGTGGCCGGCAGTTGAACCACCTGCCACGCCTAGAGCCTCGTCCAACTTGCGCGCGTCGCGATCCGGATCGTAGAGCTCGAAAGCGATGTCGTTCCAGTACGCGTCGAAGGTGGCCTCGAACTTCTTGAGCACCACCGGAGTGGCTACGGAGGACAGGCGTACGTTCCACTCCAGCCCGTCGAGGAGAGCGGCTCGCGAGAGGTTGGAGCTACCCACGTAGGCCGTATCGAAGCCGCTTTTGCGGCGAAACAGCCAGGCCTTGGCATGCAGGCGCGTCGAACGGGTCTCGTAGTTGATCTTTACTTGAGCGCCGAAGTCACGAACGAGTCGGTCCAGTGCGTGGCGGTCGGTCGCGCCGATATACGTGGTCGTGATGACGCGAATCGGGATGCCACGATCCCTGGCGGCGCGGAGGGAGTCCTCAAGCACGCGCAGCCCGTACCACTTGACGAAGGCACACAGCAGATCGATGCGATCTGCGGTGGCAAGCTCAGCTCGCAGCTCACTTCCCAGGCTTGGATCCTCGGGGGAGTTGGTGATGAGGGCGGTCTCTGAGAGGGGAGTGAGCGGACGCATGGCGTAAACGCCAGGGGCTTCCTGCTCGGCCAGCGCAAGGAGTTGTCGAGGTCCATCGGCGATGAGCTCGACACTCTCACTGGGTGTAAGCGAGGCGATGATCTGGTTGGCTACCGCAACGCGCTGGTCCGGCGGTAGCTGGCTGAGGCGGTGACTCACCGCCCGTTCGATATGCCGGGCGATTACATGCGGTGACGATTCCTCGCTAACTTCATCATCGACGGCCTTCCAACCCGCACCGGTCAGCTGCTCTATCTGCTGCTGCATGCGGTGGGTGACAAGCTCCTCGTACACACCCGCAACAGGCTGAGACAAATCCCCCGGCAGAGCCACGCCGTATCCCCCATCCCTCACATGGCAAGGGCTCTGTTGTAGCAGGCAGCTGTGACAGTTCCCATGGGCGGCTGTCCGCCCCCCTGCTTTCATGGACCCATGACCAGTAAGACCGTAGTCGTAGAGCGCCGTATCGCCGCAGCTCAAGGCCTGGTGTGGGATGCCCTAACCGACCTCCGGGGGATGGAGGACGTCCTCAGCGGGGTCTCGAAGGTCGAGGTTCTTTCCGAGGGGCCCTTCGATGTGGGGACCCGGTGGCGGGAGACGCGGCGGATGTTCGGGAAGGAGGCCACCGAGGAGATGTGGGTGACCGACTGCGACCCGCCCGTGCGGTATGTCGTCGAGGCCGAGTCGCACGGGTCCCGCTACCTCTCGGAGTGGGTGCTGCGGGCGGACGGACCGGAGACGACGACCGTCTCCCTGTCGTTCAGTGCCGATGCCCCCAGCGGCGGCTTCAGGGGAGTCCTCGCCAAGCTCCTCGGCGGGCTGGGCACCCGGGCCGTCAGCAAGGCCATCGCCAAGGACTTGGACGATGTCGCCGCCGCCGTGGAGGGGCGCCAGGGCTGAGCTCCGGTCACTCCGCGCCGTCGATATGCGTCAGGGCTCCGCTCAGGTCACTCCGCCCCCTCCAGCCCCCGAACCGCTCACTCACCCCACCCCATGACACCCCCGATACCCCCGCCCCGACCCGCACCAGCACTCCGCCCCCCGCTGCGGCGGCCACGCCACCGCCCTGCCCCTGGCCGCCAGCGTCGTCGCGTACTGCGGGAGCAGTGAGGCGTCGCCCGGTGATGTGCCCTCCGATGCCGCGAACGCCTCGTAGGACGGCACCGTCCCCGTCACGATGCCCAGGTTCGCGGTGCCGGAGGAGGCCAGTTCGCGCAGGGAGGCCTCTATGGTCGACAGGTGTGCCTCGTGGGACGGGTACTCCTCCGCCAGCGCCGGGTAGGCCTCAGTGAGTTCCGCCAGTTCCGTCTCGGGCCAGTGCAGCACCGCCACCGGGAAGGGGCGGGACAGCGCCTCCCGGTACGCGCCCAGCTCCGCCCGCAGGCGGCCGATCTCCGCCTCCAGTTCCGCCGGGTTGTCCGAGCCAAGGGACCACACGCGCTTGGGGTCGTGGAGTTCGTCCAGGGAGACCGCGGAGGTGGGGGACGAGTGGGAGAGGTGGAGCGTGTCCGCCGTGGTGTCCCAGTCGTCGTGCGGCGCGCCCAGCATGCGGCGGACCCGGTGGCGGCCGTACAGCAGCGGGTGGGTGGCGTAAGGGGGCTCCGGTGCGTTCGAGAGGAGCAGGGTCACGGCCTCCGTGAACGTCTCCTGCGCCGCCTCCAGCTCGTCGTGCGCCTCCAGGGCCTCCGCCACGATCACCCAGGGCGCCGGGTCGCGGGGCGCTGCCGCGCGGATGCCGTCGATGATCGCCCTGGCCTCGGCCTCATGGCCGTACTCCCACAGGTTCGCGGCCTTCAGGGCGCGCACCAGGTGCGGGTTCTCCAGCGTGGCCGCCGACGACAGCAGGCGGTCGTAGAGCGTGGACGCGGCGGGGCGGTCGCCGGCGAGTTCCAGGTGGGCCGCGGCCCGCAGCAGCAGGGCCTCGGCGTCCTCGGGGTACAGGCCGGCGGTCCGCTCCAGGCGTGCCGCTTCGGCAGTGTGGTCGACGTTCTCGGCAGGCGTGTCGGGGCGCATGGGTGACACCGTACTGCGGGGGCCCGGCGAAAGAGAGATACGGGCAGGCCAGGCCCCCGCGTACAGACCGGCTTTCCTAGATCGTCACCCCGTCCACATGCAGCGTCTGCACGGCCCCCGGCGCGAACACCGCGCTCACCGACTTTCCGGACACCCGCGTATCGGTGTACGCGCGGTACATGTCCCCGCCTCCCGTCACCGTGTTCCACCGCGGGACCAGACCTCCTGAGCCGCCCGTCACGGTCGAGAAGCGGGACAGGTCGAAGGTGAGGGTCTGGGCGGTCGTCGCCGTGTTCACGGCCACGAGCACCAGTCGGCGCGCCGTCGCGTCGTACGCCGCCGCCGCGTAGCTCACGCCCGTGTCCAAAATCGTCATGCCGGGGCGGATGTGGCGGCTGAACTGGGCCATCACGTAGTACTTCGGCTGTACGGTCGTCGGCTGGAGCGTGTTCGCGTCGTACGCGATCATCGCCCAGCCCGTCGACGGGTCCATGACCTGCCAGTAGCACCAGGCCGTCGGATGCAGCCAGCGGAAGTCGTAGCAGAGATTGCGGGCCATGCTCAGGCCCGTGCCGTCGCCGTCGCCCGTCTCCGAGTTCCACAGCTTCTTGCCCGACGCCGTCACCACGTCCGCGTGCAGCAGGTCCCTGCGGCCGCCCGCGCCCTGGTAGCCGTGCACGTTCACCTGGGACACCAGCGCCCTGGTCGAGGAGCCGAAACTCGCCCAGGTGCTGCGGGCGGTGTCGTAGTTCGTCTCGTCCGACGCCGAGATGCGTACGGCCGTCAGGCCCCGCTTGTCCAACTCGCTGCGCAGGTACGGCAGTACGGCCGCCTGCACCGCCGGGTCGAGGTGGCAGCCCTCCTGGGTGCCGGTGGCCGTCCACCAGGTGGATGCCGGCTCGTTGAAGGGGTCCACCGTCGCGAAGTTCACGCCCCAGTGGGTTCGGGCACGCAGGGCCACGGCTGCCAGGTGGGAGGCGTGCTGGCGGTGGTTCCAGGTCTGGAGGTTGTTGCCGCCGTCGGCCGCGCCGGACGGGTTGTGGTTGTAACACATCCACCACATGGGGGAGTTGGCGAACAGCTCGCTCACCGCACCCCGCTGCGTCGCCTTCACCAGCATCGCCCGCTGTGCCGCGTCCGCCGTCCAGTCCCAGGCCGAGGATGCCGGATCCTCGTTGTTCCAGTCCTGCCAGAAGCCCTCGATCTGCTTGAACGCCGGGATGTTGGGCGACTTCACCATCGTCTCGCCGTTGACGGAGTTCCAGCTGCACGCGCCCAGGTTGTAGCGGGCGATGCTGAGGCCCAGGCCGGGGAGCGAGGTGCCGTTGTACGTCACCGACTTGGTGGTGAAGAAGAGGTCGGCGAAGTCGTCCCGGGTGCCGAAGACGTTTCCCCACCAGGCCAGGGAGGTTCCCCAGCCCTCCCAGGTGCCGTAGCGCGTGCCCGGGTTGACGGCGATCGTCGCGTCCGCGTGTGCGGTGCCCGTCGCCAGGGTGCTGCCGAGGAGTGCTCCGCCCGTTGCCGCCAGCAGAGTTCTGCGTCGGATCATGGCTTCTCCGCTTCCCGATGCTTCCTGATGCGTCCCGATGCGTTCTGATGCGTTCCGGGGTCTGTCCCGTACATGTCACAAGGAAGCATCGGGGGCGCCCCGCCCGTTGTCGAGAGTTGTCGCATCCCTTTCTCAAACCACTGTACGAAGTGGCGCACCCGGCCGGCGGTATACCGGCTGGTGGTATAACAAGACGACAACCGGGGAGGGGGAATCCGATGATCAAGCGCCGGCCCGCGTTCCGCCCCGCCGCCCTCCTCCTCGCCCTCTTCCTCGACCTGGTCCTCCTCGACGCCGGCAGCCTCTTCGCGACCGTCGCCCTCGCCGCGACCGCCGCGGCCGGAGCCGCGCTCGCCGTCTGCTCGGTCATCGCCGCGCGCTGCGCGCCCGCCGTGCCGCCCACCCGGGTGCGTACGGCCATCAGGGACCGGGACCGCCGTACGGCCTTCCTCCCGCAACGCGATCCCGACGCCAGGGGACGCACCCGCCCCCGAGCCCCCGGACTCGTCCTCGCGACGACCGCGTAGGGGCACCCTCAGAGGCCACTTCCAGGCACCCCGCGCGGGTCGTCATGCCGATCTCCTGTATCCCGGCACGACGAGACCCCCGGAGGGCTCACCCATGTCCGCTTTCGCCCGCCTTGTCGAGCAGCTCGCCGAGCTGCTCCAGCCGCTCTTCCAGGGCTCCGCGGCCGCCGCCGCGATCGTCCTGTTCACCGCGCTCGTACGGCTGCTGGTGCACCCGCTGTCCCGGGCCGCCGCCCGCGGCCAGAAGGCCCGTGCCGCGCTCCAGCCGCAGATCGCCGAGCTGCGCCGCAAGCACGGGAAGAGCCCCGAGAAGCTGCAGCGGGCCGTGCTGGAGCTGCACACCGAGCACAAGGTGTCGCCGCTGGCCGGCTGTCTGCCGAGCCTGCTCCAGGCGCCCGCGTTCTTCCTGCTGTACCACCTCTTCTCCAGCGCCGAGGTCGGCGGCCGTCCCAACGAGTTGCTCGGCCACGACCTCTTCACCGCCCCCCTCGGCGACCGCTGGGCCGACGCGCTGAGCGCGGGAGGAACGGCCGGGCTCGTGTACGCCGGGCTGTTCGCGCTCGTCGCCGCCGTCGCCTTCTTCAACTACCGGCTGTCCAGGAAGACCCTGGCGGACAGCGCGCCCCTGGACACCCCGGGCGCCGGCGCGATCACCAAGGTGATGCCGTTCATCTCCTTCTTCACGCTGATCACGGTCGCTGTCGTACCGCTCGCCGCCGCGCTGTACATCGTCACCAGTTCGGCCTGGAGCGCCGTGGAGCGGGCCGTGCTGTACCGCTGACCTACGGTCCAGTACGTGAACCGGGTATTGCGTACCGGAACGCGACCTTGGAGGATCGACCAGTCCTCCGATGGCTGCACACATCGGCGGGCGCCCCCGCGATCGAGGGAGATTGTGACCATGAAGCTGCTGCGAGTCGGTACGGCGGGAGCGGAGACGCCCGCGCTGCTCGACGCCGACGGGGTTCTGCGGGACCTGTCGGGCGTCGTGCCGGACATCGACGGAGCGCTGCTCGCCGACGACGACGCGCTCGCGCGCATCCGTGCCGTGGCCGTTGAGCTGCCGGAGCTGGATGCCGCGGGGCTGCGGATCGGGCCGCCGCTCGGGCGGATCGGCAAGGTCGTGTGCATCGGGCTGAACTACCACGACCACGCCCGTGAAACCGGCGCCGAGCCGCCCGCCGAGCCGGTCATCTTCTTCAAGGCCGCGGACACGGTCGTGGGACCGAACGACACGGTGCTCGTGCCCCGGAGGTCGGTGAAGACCGACTGGGAGGTCGAACTGGCCGTCGTCATCGGGCGTACGGCCCGGTACGTCGAGTCCGCGGAGGCGGCGCTCGGGCATGTCGCCGGGTACGCCGTGGCGCACGACGTGTCCGAGCGGGAGTTCCAGATCGAGCGGGGCGGGACCTGGGACAAGGGCAAGAACTGCGAGACGTTCAACCCGCTGGGGCCGTGGCTGGTGACGGCGGACGAGGTGCCGGATCCGCAGAACCTGTCGCTGAAACTGTGGGTGAACGGGGAGCTGAAGCAGGACGGGACGACGGCCGAGCAGATCTTCCCGGTGGCGGAAGTCGTCCGCTACGTCAGCCAGTTCATGACGCTCTACCCCGGGGACGTCATCAACACGGGCACGCCGGCGGGGGTGGCCATGGGGCACCCCGAGCCGAAGCCGTTCCTGCGGGCCGGGGACGTGGTCGAGCTGGAGATCACCGGACTCGGGCGGCAGCGGCAGGAGTTCAAGGACGCCTAGTCGCCGGGGCTGCGCGAGCGTCGGCGGCCGGGGGCCGTCCGTGGTCGCTCGCGCAGTTCCCCGTGCCCGTGGGGGACTTCGGTCACCCCTTGTTCAGGAATTCCTCCAGCGCCTGCACCACGAACCGGTGGTCCTCCAGCTGCGGCAAGCCGCTCACCGTCACCGCTCCGATGACGCCGACCCCCTCCACCGTGAGGGGGAAGGAGCCGCCGTGGGCCGCGTACACGTCCGGGTCCAGGCGGGAGGAGTCCTCGAACGTCGTGCCCTTGGCCCGGGAGCGGGCGCCGACCAGGTAGGAGGAGGAGTGGTAGCGCTCCACCACCCGGCGCTTGCGGGCGATCCACGCGTCGTTGTCCGGGGTGGCCCCGGGGAGCGCGGCGTGGAAGAGCTGCTGGCCGGCGCGGTGGATGTCGACGGCGACCGGGGCCTGGCGCTCGCGGGCCATCTCGACCAGGAGCGTGCCCAGGCGCCAGGCGTCGTCCGCGGTGAACTCCCGGAAGACCAGGCGGCGTTCCTGTGCCTCCAGCTCCTCGACGGTCGGAGTGATCTCCGGGGTCACCTTCGGGGTGATTCCGCTGTTGTACGTCACAGTGCCACCGCCACTCCGTCGCGGGCCGAACGGCGGGCCGCCTCCAGGACGTCGAGGGCGGCGGCCGCCTCCAGCGCGGTCACCGGGTTGGTGCCGCCCTCGGTAAGGGCCCTGGCCACGGCCGCATAGTACGCGGGGTAGTCGCCAGGAAGGGTGGGTTCCGGGCGGCCTCCGCCGGTCAGCGGGGACTCCCCGGAACCGACCCGGCCCCACAGCGACTCGGGCTCGGTGCCCCAGCCGGCGCCGGGCAGCTCGCCCTCGCGCAGGGCCGCCTCCTGGGGGTCGAGGCCGTACTTGACGTAACCCGCCTTGGAGCCGAGCACCCGGAAGCGGGGGCCGAGCTGGGCGGTGGTGGCGGAGACGTAGAGGTGGGAGCGGACGCCGCCGGTGTGCGTGAGGGCGATGAACGTGTCGTCGTCCGTCTCGGCGCCCGGGCGGCGGACGTCCGACTCGGCGTACACGGTGGCGGCGGGGCCGAAGAGCATCAGTGCCTGGTCGACGACGTGGCTGCCGAGGTCGTAGAGGAGACCTCCGATCTCTGCCGGGTCGCCCGACTCGCGCCAGCCGCCCTTGAGTTGGGGGCGCCAGCGCTCGAAGCGGGACTCGAAGCGGTAGACGTCGCCCAGCTCGCCCTCGGCGATGAGCTTGCGCAGGGTGAGGAAGTCGTTGTCCCAGCGGCGGTTCTGGAAGACCGACAGGAGCAGCCCGCGCTCCTCGGCCAGTGCCGCGAGCTTCCGGGCCTCGGTGGCGGTGCCCGCGACCGGCTTGTCCACGACGACCGGCAGGCCGGCGTCGAGGGCAGCGGTGGCGAGCGGGACGTGCGTCTTGTTCGGGGACGCGATGACGATCAGGTCCAGCTCGCCGGCGCGGGCGAACAGCTCGTCGGGGGTCGCGGCGATCCGGACGTCCGGGTGGCCGGCGCGGGCCTGCTCCTGGCGCTCCGGGTTGGCGGTGACGACCGTGTCGAGGACGAGGCCCTCGGTGGCGGTGATCAGCGGGGCGTGGAAGACGGAGCCGGCGAGGCCGTAGCCGATCAAACCGGTGCGGAGGGGTGTGCCAGTCATGACGTCCACTTTCGCAACGCTGTTGCCAAAGTGCAAGCGGCGGGGAGAATGGGCGCATGAGCAGGAGTGCGAACGGCGTGACCCAGGGCGTGAATCTGCCGGCGTTGCGCAGCCACAACACCGCTCTCGTGCTGGATCTGCTGCGGACGGCCGGTCCCGAGGGGATCAGCCGGCTGGAGCTGGCGGAGCGGATCGGGCTGACCCCGCAGGCCGTCAGCAAGATCACCGCGCGGCTGCGGGCGGAGGGGCTGGCGGCGGAGGCGGGGCGGCGGGCGTCGACGGGCGGCAAGCCGCGGACCGTTCTGCGGCTGGTGCCGGAGGCCGGGCACGCGGTGGGGGTGCACCTGGACCGGGACGCGCTGCGGGCGGTGCTGGTGGATCTGACCGGGGCAGTGGTGGCGGAGCGGAGCGCTCCGCTGGGGCTGGGGGCCGGTCAGGCGGCGGTGGTGGCGGGGGTGAGCCGGGAGGTGCCGGCGCTGCTGGCGGAGCGGCCGGGGGGTGCCCTGCTCGGGGTCGGCGTCGGGGTGCCCGGGCCGCTGGACCACGTGCGGGGGGTGCTGCACCGGGTCACCGGTCTGCCCGAGTGGGACGGCTTTCCGCTGCGCGAGGCGCTGGAGCGGGAGCTGGGCGTGCCGGTGACGGTGGACAAGGACACGAACGCGGCGGCGCTGGGGCTCGCGGTCGGCGGGGTGGCGGAGTCGTTCGCGTACCTGCACTTCGGGGCCGGGCTCGGGGGCGGGATCGTGCTCGGCGGCGCGGTGCACCGGGGGGCCAGGACCGGGGCGGGGGAGTTCGGGCACCAGGTGGTGCAGCTGGACGGGCCGGTGTGCGAGTGCGGCAACCGGGGCTGCGTGGAGGCGCTGTGCCTGGCCGCCGTTCGCCGCGGCCACTTCGAGGAGGCGGCCCGCGTACTGGGCACCGGCGCCGGGAACCTGGTCGCGCTGCTCGACATCGACGTGGTGCTGCTGGGCGGCCGCACGGTGGCGGCCCGGCCGGAGCCCTTCGTACGGGGCGCCGCGGCCGTTCTCGACGAGCGCGGCCGGAGGGTCGGCGAGGAGCCGGTCCCGGTGCGGATCGCACCGGGGCAGGGCCGGGAGGTCACGGAGGGAGCGGCCCAGCTGGTACTCGCGCCGCTGTTCGGGCGGGGGGAGACGTGAGGGGACCGGCCTCCCCGCGACGGCTCGCAGGGCCGATCGGGGGAAAGCGGCGCGTCGCCGGGAGTGGCGTGCGCGTGTCGGGCGGTGTGTCCGGCATGGTCATGTGTTCATGCGACTGTTGCTGTCCGCGTCCCTGTTCCTCCCCCTCGCTCTCGTCGCCGCGCCCGGGGTCGCGCACGCCGCCGGACCGGAGAGCGGCTGTACCGCCTCCGACGGGCGCTCATTCCCGCTGACCACCCGCATCCACGGCGGTCTCTCCTCGTACCAGGCCGGCGGCGGATACGGCACCTGGTACCTGGAGCTCACCAACCGAACCGGCGCGACCTGCGAGAACGTGCACCCCGTGGTCGTGCTCGTGGACGAGAAGCGGGCGCTGACGTCCGCTCAGCCCCGGCTGGAGTTCTACGCGGGGAACCAGACCCACCCCGTCCGGTTCGAGACCACCGACGAGGACGAACTCGTCGGGGCCTTCGAGGGGTTCCCCGGCTTCACCGTCGGCCCCCGCGGGACCGTCACCGTGAAGGTGCGGCTCGCCGTCACCTCCGACGCCGTGCCCAACCGCGTCACCGCCAACGCCGCCGTCGTGCAGCGCCACGACGACGACGGGGACTGGGTGGGCCAGTCCAACGACTACCGGTTCGGCATCGACTCAGAGCCCGCCGCCGGCACCGCCGACCCCGAACGATCCCCCGCCCCCCGGCTCCCCTCCGCCGAGGAGCTCACCGGCACCGACACAGGCACAGGCACCGGCACCGGCGGCACCGGCACCCCCGCGCCCTTCGCCGAGGAACTCGCCAGCACCGGCACCCCCGCCGCCGCCCTCACCGCCGTCCTCGCCGCACTGCTCACCGCGGGCGGCACCCTGCTGCTCCTGCGCAGGCGCCGCTGAGCCCGCCGGGCCCGTCTGCGACGATCCC
The DNA here is from genome assembly GCF_023544665.1 of Streptomyces sp. YS415. Lineage (GTDB taxonomy): Bacteria > Actinomycetota > Actinomycetes > Streptomycetales > Streptomycetaceae > Streptomyces. The sequence continues at coordinate 48,263 of NZ_JAMJFL010000015.1, read as the reverse complement.
TGCGTGGACTACCCGAACGACCAGGCCCCCGGCGCCCCCGTCCGCTCCGGCATCCCCGAGCACGGGCGCATCCCGAAGTACTACGCGGTGAAGGCGCGCGTCGACCACCTCGTGGCGCAACTCCCCGAGGGCAGCGCCATCCCCACCGAGCGCGATCTCGCCGAGGAGTATGACGTCGCCCGCGAGACCGTGCGGCAGGCGCTGCGCGAGCTGGTGCTGGAGGGCAAGCTGCGGCGGCAGGGACGCGGAACCGTCGTCGCCGGGCCGAAGCTGGAGCAGCCGCTGTCCCTGGCCAGCTACACCGAGGGCGTACGGCGCCAGGGGCGCACCCCCGGCCGTACCCTCGTCACCCTCGACCGCTTCCCCTGCCCCGACGCCCTGGCCGCCGAGACCGGGCTCACCCGGGGCGAGGCCGTCTGGCACCTGGAGCGGGTGCTGCTCGCCGACGACGAACGGGTCGGCCTGGAGAGCACCTACGTGGCTGTGGCCCGGGTGCCCCGCCTGGACACCGACTTCGACCCCGACTCCTCCTTCTACGCCTACCTCCACTCCCAGGACATCGTCTTCGGCGACGCCGACGAGCGCATCGAGACCGTGCTGGCCACCCCGCGCGAGGCCCTGCTCATCGGCACTCCGCCGGCGCTGCCGATGCTCCTGATCCACCGGGTCTCGCGGGACACCTCCGGCGCCCCCTTGGAGCGCGTCCGGACCCTCTACCGCGGCGACCGCTTCTCCTTCAGCGCCCATCTCGGCGGCTGAAAACCGACGCTCAGGACCCTTGCTTCGGAGGCAAAAGCATCACGAATAGATAACGGGTCTAGTCCAAACGTGATGGCTCGTTCACGCTCCCGTCGGTAGCCGGACCCTTCCGGTTCCCCGAGCCCGAGGAGCGTTGCCGTCGTGAGAGTGACAGTCGTCGGAGCCGGCGTGGTGGGCACCATGCACGCCTGGCAAGCAGTGGAACGCGGCCATGAGGTCGTACAGATCGAGCGCGAGGCGGAGGCTCGCGGCGCCTCGCTGCGCAATTTCGGCCAGATCTGGGTCAGTGGCCGCGCGGTCGGCGAGGAGCTGGACACCGCCCTCAGGGCGCGGGAGCTGTGGGAGGAGATCGGCGCCCGGGTGCCGAAGCTGGGCTTCCGGGCCAACGGCTCGCTCACCCCCGTCCGCGGCGACCTCGAACTCGCCGTCGCCGAGGCCGCCGTAGCCCGCCCGGACGCCGCGGCGCGGGGCCGGGAGCTGCTCACCCAGGCCGAGGCACGCGCCCTCAACCCCGCCCTGCGCGGGGAGTTCACCGCCGCCCTGTACTGCGAGCGGGACGCGGCCGTGGAACCGCGCACGGCCCAGCTCGCCCTGCGCGAAGAGCTGCTGAAGTCGCCGCGCTACACGTTCCTGCCCGGCCGCGAGGTCCGCGAGGTCATCGGCGCCGGTACCGTCCGCGACGACCACGGCGACGTCCACGGCGGGGACGTGGTCCTGCTGTGCACCGGCGCCTGGCTCGGCGGGCTGGTCCGCGAGCTGGCCGGGCCCGGGATGCCGGTGCGCCGGGTCCGCCTGCAGATGATGCAGACCGACCCGCTGGGCGAACCGCTCACCACCTCGGTCGCCGACGCCGACAGCTTCCGCTACTACCCCGCCTACCGCGGCGACGCCCTGGACGCCCTCGCCGCCGGGCAGCCGCAGAACGAGACCGCCGAGCGGCACCGGATGCAGCTGCTCATGGTCCAGCGCGCCGACGGCGGACTGACCATCGGCGACACCCACGAGTACGAGCACCCCTTCGCCTTCGACACCCTCGAAGACCCCTACGACCACCTCGTCGAGGTCGTCGAATCCTTCCTCGGCCGCCCGCTGCCGAAGATCCGCCGCCGCTGGGCGGGCGTGTACGCGCAGTGCACCGACCCCTCCCAGGTGGTGCACCGCCAGCAGGTGCGCGACGGGGTGTGGCTGGTCACCGGGCCCGGCGGGCGCGGCATGACCTGCTCACCCGCGATAGCCGAGACCACCGCGAACGAACTGGGCTGGTGACCGACATGACCGAAGACATCCGACTCGTCGTCCTCGACATGGCCGGCACCACCGTCGCCGACGGCGGCCTCGTGGAGCAGGCCTTCGCCGAGGCGGCCCGGCAGCTCGGCGCCGAACCCGCCTCGATGCTGGACCACGTCCGCGCCACCATGGGCGAGTCCAAGATCTCCGTCTTCCGGCACCTGTTCGGGGAGGAGGCGAAGGCCCAGCAGGCCAACAAGGCCTTCGAGGAGGCGTACGCCCGACTCGTCGACGCCGGCCGGATCGCGCCGGTCCCGGGGGCGCGCGAGGCCATCGAGGAGCTGACGTCCCAGGGCCGCACGGTCGTGCTGACCACCGGCTTCGCCCGCCCCACCCAGGACGCCATCCTGACCGCGCTCGGCTGGCAGGACCTGGTCCCGCTGACGCTGTGCCCGGCCGACGCCGGAGGCCGCGGACGGCCATACCCGGACATGGTCCTGACCGCGTTCCTCCGCACGGCCGCGGCGGACGGCGTCCGGCAGGTCGCGGTCGTCGGCGACACCTCCTACGACATGCTCAGCGGCGTCCGCTCGGGCGCGGGCCTCGTCGCGGGCGTCCTGACCGGCGCCCACGACGCGCAGGCGCTCGCGGCCGCCGGCGCGCACCGGGTCCTCGACTCCGTCGCGCAACTGCCGGGAGCGCTGGCATGAGCAGCGGCATCCGCTTCGACGGCGTCACCGTCTCCTACGACGGCCATGTCGTCCTCGACGCCCTCGACCTCACCGTCGCCCCCGGCGAAGTCATGGCGCTGCTCGGGCCGTCCGGATCCGGCAAGACCACCGCGCTGCGGGCGGTCGCCGGGTTCGTGCGGCCCGCCGCCGGGCGGGTCTTCCTCGGCTACCGTGACGTCACCGCACTGCCCCCGCACCGGCGGGGCATCGGGATGGTCGTCCAGCAGTACGCCCTCTTCCCGCACATGCGGGTCGAGGACAACGTGGCCTTCGGACTCAAGGCCCGCAGGACGGCCCGGGACGAGATCCGCGGGCGGGTCGCCGAGGCCCTGGAGCTGACCGGCATGGCGGCCTACGCGCGCCGCTACCCCCGCGAGCTCTCCGGCGGCCAGCAGCAGCGCGTCGCCATCGCGCGGGCGCTCGCCATCCGGCCCGGGGTGCTGCTGCTGGACGAACCCCTGTCCGCCCTCGACGCCCGGCTGCGCTCCGGCATGCTCGCCGAACTGGCCCGCCTGCACCGGGAACTGCCGGACGTCTCCATCCTGTACGTCACCCACGACCAGGTCGAGGCGCTCACCCTGGCCGACCGGATCGCGGTGATGGACTCGGCGCGGCTCCAGGCCTGCGGCACCCCCCGGGAGCTGTACCGCGCCCCGGCCGACGAGTTCACCGCGTCCTTCGTGGGCAACGCCAACCTGCTCCCGGTGACCGTGCGTCCGGGCGGCGTGACCTTCGGCGGCACCGGACTCGAGGTGGACACCATGGGCGCGGCACCGGGCGCGCGGGCCACCCTGTGCGTACGGCCGCACCTGATCGGCCTCGGCGACGGCCCCAACCGCCTGTCCGGGACGGTCCGGGAGATCCAGTGGCGGGGATCCACCCACCGGCTGTACGTCGAGATCGACGGCCACCGGGTCATGGCGGACCTGCGGGAACTGAGGAACCCGCCCGCCCTCGGCGACCCGGTGAGCCTGCACTTCTCCCCGGAGGACGCGGTGGTGCTGACCGCGGGAGTCACCGATGACTAGACGGTTGCTGTGGGCGGCCCCGCCCGTCGCCCTCCTCGCCCTCTTCTTCCTCTACCCCCTCGCCCTCGTCGTCGAGCAGTCCCTGAAGCCGGACACCGGGGGCACGTCGTTCCAGCCGTACACGGACGTCTTCGCCTCCGAGGCGTTCCGCGAGGCACTGTGGACCACCGTCTGGCTGGCGCTCGCCGCCACCGCCGGATGCCTGGTGCTCGGCTTCGTCCTGGCGCTGGTCATCGCCTTCGTGCCCTTCCCCGGGGCACGGGCGGTGGCCCGGTTCATCGACGTCTTCCTCTCCTTCCCCTCCTTCCTGATCACGCTCGCCCTGCTGTTCGTCTACGGCAGCGTCGGCATGGCCAACGGCCTGTGGACGGACGTCACCGGGGCCGCCGACGGACCCTTCCGGTTCCTCACCACGCCCTGGGGCGTCCTGCTCGCCGAGATCACGTACTTCACGCCGTTCGTGATGCGGCCGCTGCTCGCCGCCTTCGCCCAGCTCGACACCGCGCAGCTGGAGGCGGCCGGTTCGCTGGGCGCCCGGGCGCCGAGGATCGTCCGGCGGATCATCCTGCCCGAGGCGCTGCCCGCCCTCGCGGCCGGCGGCAGCCTGGTCCTGGTCCTGTGCCTCAACGAGTTCGGCATCGTGCTCTTCACCGGCGCCAAGGGCGTCACCACGCTGCCCACCCTCGTCTACAGCAAGGCGATCCTGGAGTCCGACTACCCGGGCGCCTGCGTGGTCGCCGTCGTCAACGTCCTGATCTCCGTGGGCCTGTACGGCCTGTACCGGGTGGTGAGCCGTCGTGCTGGTGCATAGCCGCGGGGCCAAGTGGGCCGTATGGGCCCTGTTCCTCCTGTTGTTCCTGCCGCTGTTCGCGCTGCCGCTGCTGGTGGTCCTCGGCGCCTCCTTCGCCACCAACTGGTCGAGCGTGCTGCCGTCCGGCTTCACCACCGAGCACTACTCCGCGGCCACCCGCGGCGAGGCCCTCCAGGCGCTCACCACCAGCCTGCTCACCGCGGCCGGGGCGAGCCTGCTCGCCCTCGCCACCGGCACCTGGGCCGCCCTCACCGCCCAGGCCCTCGGCAGGCGCGGGCGGCGGGTGTTGGACGCGCTGTTCGTGCTGCCGCTCGCGGTGCCCTCCGTGGTCGTCGGGCTCGCCGTGCTGGTCGCCTTCTCGCAGCCGCCGATGCTGCTCAACGGCACCCGGTGGATCGTGATCGTCGCGCACACCGTGCTGGTCACCGCCTTCGCCCACCAGTCGGTGTCCGCCGCGCTGACCCGCCTCGACCCCGCCTACGAGCAGGCCGCCGCCTCGCTCGGGGCGCGCCCCTCCTACGTGCTGTGGCGGGTGAAGCTGCCCCTGCTGCTGCCCTCCCTGTCCGCCGCGGCCGGCCTCTGCTTCGCCCTGTCCATGGGCGAGCTGAGCGCCACGATGATGCTCTATCCGCCCGACTGGACCCCGCTTCCGGTCCTGATCCACGCGGCCACCGACCGCGGTGCCCTGTTCACCGGGTCCGCCGTCGCCGTGGTCCTGATGACGGCGACGCTGCTCGTCCTGTTCGCCGTCTCCCGCGTACGCACCAAAGCCTCCTACCGCTGACCGACATCCCCCTCACCCGTTGGGAGTTCACCTCGCCATGCCCAGAAACCGCAGCACGCTCGCCGTAGCCCTCGCGCTGGTCGCCGTCCCGGTGCTGTCCGCCTGCGGCGGCAGCTCCGCCGCCTCCGACGAGAAGGTCGTCACCGTCTACAGCGCGGACGGCCTCAAGGGGGAGAACGGCGACGGCTGGTACGACCGGATCTTCGCGGACTTCGAGAAGGAGACCGGCATCGAGGTCGAGTACGTCGAGGGCGGCTCCGGAGAGATGGTGCAGCGCGCCGTCCGCGAGAAGAGCAACCCGCAGGCCGACGTCCTCGTCACCCTGCCGCCGTTCATCCAGCAGGCCGACGGCAAGGGGCTGCTGCAGACGTACGTCCCCAAGGGCGCCGACCAGGTCAGCGGGGCCGACAAGTCCGCCGACGGGACGTGGACCTCCGTCGTCAACAACTACTTCGGGTTCATCTACAACAAGAAGGAGCTGGCGCAGGCGCCCACCACGTGGGAGGAGCTGCTGGACGCGAAGTACAAGGACAAGCTCCAGTACTCCACGCCGGGCGTGGCCGGCGACGGAACCGCCGTCCTCATCAAGGCGATGCACGACTTCGGCGGCGAGGAGGCCGCGCTGGAGTACCTCGGCGAGCTGCAGTCCAACAACGTCGGCCCGTCCGCCTCCACCGGCAAGCTCGCGCCCAAGGTCGACAAGGGCGAACTGCTGGTCGCCAACGGCGATGTGCAGATGAACTACGCCCAGTCCAAGGACATGCCCAACCTCGGGATCTGGTTCCCGGCGCGCGAGGGCGGCAGGCCGACGACGTTCGCGCTGCCGTACGCGGCCGGTCTGGTGACGGACGCCCCGCATTCGGAGAACGGCAGGAAGCTCCTCGACTACATGCTCGGCCGCACGGCGCAGCAGCAGGTCAGCGAGATCGGCGGCGGCTTCACCGCCCGCCAGGACGTCAAGGCGGTCGACGCCGACGCCGTCGCCCTGGCGAACCTCGTCAAGGACGTCGAGATCTTCGAGCCGGACTGGGACGCCATCGAGAAGAACCTGACCGAGCACGTCGACAACTGGAAGTCGGCGACCGGCAGCTGAGCACCACGACCCCCGGGTCACCTGGCACCAACGGCACCCACACCCCCGTTCGATTCCGGAGGAACACGTGACGTCATCACCCACCCGCCGCACCGTGCTCACCGCCACCGCGACCACCGCAGCGGCCCTCGCCCTCGGGCCCGCCCCCGCCGCCCACGCCGCGCCCGCGCTGCCCAACGGCACCAGCAGGGACAAGGTCCTCGTCATCGGCATGGACGGCCTCCGCCACGACCGGATCGCCGCCGCCGACGCCCCGCACCTGAAGGCCATGATGAGCGAGGGCACCTTCGGCACCTCGCTGCTCTACGCCAACCCCATGGCCGCCACCTCCTCGGGCCCCGGCTGGTCGACCATCGCCACCGGTGTCTGGCCCGACAAGCACGGAGTGAAGGACAACACCTTCACCGGCAAGAAGTACGGCCAGTACCCCGGCCTCCTCGCCCGCCTCGCCCAGCTCCGGCCCGAGCTGTCCACCTACGCCGCCGTCGACTGGAAGCCCCTGGACACCCAGGGCACCGTCACCCCCGGCGCCGACGCCAAGCTGGTCCTCGACGGCGACGCCGACGGCTACACCGGCCACGACGCCACCATCGCCGCCGAGACCGAAGCCCTGCTGCGCGACCAGAACCCCGACGTCCTCTTCGTCTACTTCGGCCAGTCCGACATCGTCGGCCACAACTCTGGCGCCGGCAGCCAGGCCTACCTGAACCAGATCGCCGTACAGGACGCCTACCTCGGCAGGCTCCGCGCCGCGATCAAGGCCCGGCCCACCTACTCCACCGAGCGCTGGACCGTCATCGTCACCACCGATCACGGCCATCTGGACGCGGGCGGCCACGGCGGCTCCGCCATCGAGGAGCGCCGCACCTTCGTCCTGGCCACCGGCCCCGGCATCGCGGCCGGCGCCCGCCCCCTCGACACCCGGCTCGTGGACGTGGTGCCCACCGTCCTCAGACAGCTCGGCATCGCCGTCGACCCCGCCTGGGGCCTGGACGGCAAGCCGATCCAGGAGCGCTCCACCGACCCCTTCGACACGCTCGCCCTGTCCGCCCGCACCGACGAGACGGGCATCCCGGGGACCGTCCTCGGCTACACCCGCACCCCGCCCAGCGGCTGGTCCGTCATCAACAGCGCCATGGGCACCGGCGGGGTCACCGAGTGGCGGGGCTGGTCCTTCGCCACCGACGAGTTCTGGTCCCGCACCCAGCGCGACCAGTCCCGGGAGCTCAACGTCCGCGCCCGCGGGGTCTTCGCCGTCGCCGACTCCGACGAGTGGGCGGACAAGACCTTCTCCGGCAGCTTCGACAGCACCCTGGTGACGCCCGCCCACGACGTCACCGGCAAGAGCACGGTCCGCCTGGACTTCGTCACCTTCTACCGGCAGGAAGGCGCCCAGACCGCCCAGGTCCTCGCCTCCTTCAACGGCGGCACCCCCACCGCCGTCAGGAGCTACACCTCCGACGTCGTCTCCCAGCCGCAGTCCCTGTCCGTACCGGTCCCGGCCGGAGCCTCCACCGTGAACTTCCGCTTCCGCTACACCGGGTCCAACAACTGGTACTGGGTGATCGACGGGGTCAGGATCAGCGCGTCCTGATTAGGCTGAGGGCGTCGGTACGCCGTGGTTCCGGCGCCCTCCGCCCATCCCGTACGTACGCCAGGAGTTCCGCACATGGCAGACCGCAAGCCCATCGAGTCATGGCTCACCGACATGGACGGAGTGCTGATCCACGAGGGCGTACCGATCCCCGGCGCCGACGCCTTCCTGAAGAAGCTGCGCGAGTCCGGCAAGCCCTTCCTGGTGCTGACCAACAACTCCATGTACACCCCGCGCGACCTGCACGCCCGGCTGCGCCGCATGGGCCTCGAGGTGCCGATCGAGTCCATCTGGACCTCGGCGCTGGCCACCGCCCAGTTCCTGGACGACCAGCGGCCCGGCGGCTCCGCCTACGTCATCGGCGAGGCGGGCCTGACCACGGCACTGCACGACATCGGCTACATCCTCACCGACCACGAGCCGGACTACGTCGTCCTCGGCGAGACCCGGACGTACTCCTTCGAGGCCATGACCAAGGCGGTCCGCCTGATCAACGGCGGCGCCCGCTTCATCTGCACCAACCCCGACGAGACGGGCCCGTCCACCGAGGGCCCGCTGCCCGCGACCGGCGCCGTGGCCGCCCTGATCACCAAGGCGACCGGCAAGCAGCCCTACTTCGCGGGCAAGCCGAACCCCCTGATGATGCGCACCGGCCTGAACGCCATCGGCGCCCACTCCGAGTCCAGCGCCATGATCGGTGACCGGATGGACACCGACGTGCTGGCCGGCATCGAGGCCGGGATGCAGACCTTCCTCGTGCTGACCGGCCTGACCGGGACCGCGCAGGTGGAGAACTTCCCGTACCGCCCCTCCCAGGTCGTCGACTCCATCGCCGACCTGGTCGACCGGATCTGAAACCCGCTTCCGCCCGGATACGACCCGTTCGGAGCAGTCGGACCCCGCTGCGGATGCGGGGTCCGGCACCCAGGAGGACTCTCCAGGTATCTGGAGGTTCACGATGGGCATAGTCAAGGTCACTCTCTGTGCAGCTTCCGCGGTGCTCGCCGCGGCACTCACCCCGGCGGCGTACGCGGCGGACGGAGGTGGCATCTCGGTGAACCCCGCCTCACCCGTCCCGGGCGCCGAGGTCGCGCTGCGGATGACGGGCTGCGCGGAACGGACGGCGAGTGCCTTCTCGGCCGCGTTCGTCACCGACGTCAAGCTGGCCGTCACCGGCTCCGAGGGCATCCTCGTCGGCGAGAGCCGCATCCGGTCCTCGCTGCGGGTCGGCTCCTACGACGTCACCGTCACCTGCGGGGACGCCCGGCACACGGTCGCACTCCCGGTGGGGGACACCCCCGCCGCGCCCGCCTCCCCGATCGCCCCCGTCAAGGCGGGCGGCGGCGGTGCGGCGGTCCACCTCGGCACCGAGGAGAGCGGGACCACCGGACCCGGGATCGGCCACGCGGTGACCGGTCTCGTCCTCGCCGGAGTCGCGGCGACGGCCGTGGCGCTCAGAAGCGCCCGCCGGAGCCGCAGGGCGGACTGACCATGTCCGACGAGCACCGCCCCCGGTTCTCCGGCCGGCTGCTGACGGGCACGGCCTGGGCCGTGCTGCTGCTCGGGCTCTGGCTGTGGGGACGGGACGTCACCGAGGTACGCCACGGGACGTCCACGCCGACCACCGGCGACATGGCCGCGGTCGGCCGCCCGCCCGACGTCGACCTGCCGCCCCCCGCCGGACCGCTCGGCCCGGCGAGTCCCCAGCGCCTGGACATCCCCGGCCTCGGCGTGCAGGCACCCGTGGTCGCGCGCGGCCTGGACGCGCAGGGCGCCGTCGACCCGCCGCCCTTCGAACAGCCCGGCATCGTCGGCTGGTACGCGGCCGGCGCGGCACCCGGCGCGCGCGGCACGGCCCTGATGGTGGGGCACGTGGACACCGAGACCCGGCCCGCCGTCTTCTACAAGATCAGCGCACTCAAGCCCGGTGCGACGGTCCGGGTCATCCGCGACGACGGCCGGGTCGCCGAGTTCACCGTCGACGACGTCCAGGTCGTCACCCGGGAACTCTTCGACGCCCGCCAGGCCTACGGGCCCCGCGAACCGGGCCGCTCCGAACTCCGGCTCATCACCTGCGGCGGCACCTTCGACCGGGCGAGCCGCAGCTACACGGCGAACGTGGTGGTGTCGGCGTACCTCACGGGCACGGGCCTGTGAGGCGCACCCGGCCCGGTCGACGACCCGCTCCCCGGGAAGCCGCCGACCGGGCTGGTCCTCGACCGCGTGCGCTCGGGCTGCGGGAGAAACCCGACGGCAGCGCGGGAGGCTCGAGTGGTCATGTGGGGGAGGCGACAGGCCGGGCGGGGGCCGGGGCCGTCCGATACGACTGTAGAGCGGAAGCGGGCCGCGGCCTAGAGGCCGGCCGGCGCGGGCCGGGGCGGTACGGCTCCCGGGCAGGGCGGGGCCGACCTCATGGGGCGCAGGACGCGTGTGTCAGGATTGAGGCTTGGATGAGTGCACCCAAGGGGGAGTTGGATGTACGGCAGTAGGGGGGCCCGCAGGGGGGCGTCCGCGGTGGTGCTGGGGGCTGCACTGCTGATCGCGGGCTGTTCTTCCTCGGACGACGGGGGTGACGAGCCGGAGAAGTCCGGCGCCGGCATCACCCAGCAGCCCAAGGAGACCGACCCGTTCTGGGTCAACCCGGAGGGCAACGCGGCCCAGCAGGTGGCCGCCTACGAGAAGGCGGGCAAGAAGGCCGACGCCGAGCAGATCCGCAAGATCGCCGAGCAGCCGACCGGCGAGTGGATCGGCCCGGAGACCCCGGAGGAGGACGCCCGCGGCTACACCGAGGCCGCGGACGAGGCGGACCGCACGGCCCTGCTCGTCCTCTACAACATCCCGCACCGCGACTGCGGCCAGTACTCACAGGGCGGCGCCGCCGACGGCAACGCCTACCGCGACTGGGTCGACGGGGTCGCCAAGGGCATCGGCGACCGTTCGGCCACGGTCGTCCTCGAACCGGACGCGGTCCTGCACCTGGTGGACGGCTGCACCCCGGACGAGTTCCACGAGGAGCGCTACGACCTCCTCAAGGGCGCGATCGAGAAGCTGAAGTCGCTGAAGAACACCAAGGTGTACCTGGACGCGGGCAACGCGGGCTGGGGCAACCCGGACCAGATCTTCGAGCCGCTGAAGTGGGCCGGCATCGACAAGGCGGACGGCTTCTCGGTCAACGTCTCGAACTTCTACACCACCGAGGACTCCCTCGCGTACGGCAAGACGCTCTCCGCGAAGGTGGGCAACAAGCCCTTCGTCATCGACACCAGCCGCAACGGCAACGGCCCCTACGAGGAGGGCGACCCGGCGGAGCGCTGGTGCAACCCGCCCGGCCGCGCCCTGGGCGAGACCCCGACGACCAAGACGGCGGACCCGCTGGTCGACGCCTACGTCTGGGTCAAGCGCCCGGGCGAGTCGGACGGCGAGTGCAAGGGCGGCCCGAAGGCCGGGGAATGGTGGCCGGAGTACGCCCTCGGTCTGGCGAAGGCCTCCGAGTAAGGGAATGGCCCGCGCCCCGAGAGGGGCGCGGGCCATCGTTCTAGGGCACCCGAACCCATTGCGCCTCGGACGGCACTCCCTGGTCGTCCACGGCGAACAGCATGTACCAGCCGGCCTGAACGAGGTTCTTGTTCTCCGGCATCGTCACCGTCACCTTGTCCCCCTCCGTCGTGAAGTCCAGCGCGATCGACCGCTGGTCCACGTCCGTCACATGCGTGGCCGCGCTCGGCCGGATCAGCCGCACCTTCTTGATGGAGGAGGCGTGCTGCGAGGTGAACGTCCCGGACTCGCCGTGCTCGATGGTCTCCGTCCCCTTGGACAGCGACGGCCGCGAGCCCTGGTACAGGTACGGCGGCGTATAGATCTCGATCCGCTGCTCGAACTTCCCCGGCTTGGTGTTCGCCTTGTCGGCGTACAGCGAGTCCGACCCGAAGAACATCACGCGCCCGTCGGGCAGCAGCACGGAACCGGAGTGGTAGTTCCGTCCCACCAGCGGATCGGCGACCTGGTCGAAGGAGCCGCTCGACGCGTTGTAGATACGGGCTTCGAGGATGTTGGAGTCCCCCCGCCCGCGGTAGTCCTCGGAGCCACCGGACACCAGCACGGAGTCGTCGGGCAGCACGGAGGCCGACGGATAGCGCGTCCCCTTGTCCAGCGAGGGCCCGTCCACGAACTTCGGGCTGTCCGCCTTCAGATCGACGATCCGGGTCTTCGCACTGGACAGCTTGGACTCGCCGACCCCGCCACCGCCGATGACCATGTACTTCTCGTCCTGCGCCGGAGGCAGCAGCACGGTCGCCGAGGTCTCCAGCCGGTCGGGGTCGCTCAGCCCGGGAAGCTTGCTGAACTTGTTGGTCTCCACGTCCCAGACTCCGGGGTCGCGCCCCACGTCGTCAGGGCCGTACCCCGCGTTGGAGCCGGAGTAGAAGATCTTCCCGTTCTGCATCAGGAACAGCGCCGGGTAGGTCGGGAACTGCCGAACCTTGTCGGTGTACGTCCACTTCTTGGTCTCGGGGTCGTACACCTCGTTCTTGCCCGGCACCAACTGCCCGATGTCGTCGAGCCCGGAGACGCTGAGGATCTTCCCGTCGCTCAGGGTGGTGAGCGTCGGGTACCAGCGGGCCTCCTTCATCGGGTCGACCTTGATGTACTTCTCGGCGACCGGATCGAACTCGTAGGCGTCCCGGATGCCCTGGAAGTCCTTCTTGTCCAGCGCCAGCTTCTGCGCGATGCCGTAGGTGTTCCGCGCGTCGGTGCCGGACAGGCCGTGCACCCGGTAGTTGTCCTCGGTGCCGGTCTCGTACTCGGAGCCGCTCTGCTGCGCCTCGACGTAGATCCGCCCGAGGCCGGGGTCGTTGCGCAGGAACTCGCCGGTCACCTTGTCGAAGACCTTCTTCGCGCGCGGCACCAGCACCGGGTCCTTGGAGACGAACGTCTTGCCGTTCTCCTTGCCGGTGAACTTCGTCCCCGCGGGCAGGGTGATCGGCTCGTCCGGGTTCTCGTTGTGCACGATCATCAGGCCGCCGGCCTTGGTGACGTCACCCTTGAGCTTCTCGTACCGCTTGGTGCCGCCGGCGATCAGCAGGTTGCCGTTCGCCAGCTGGGTGTGCCCCGTGCAGAACAGGTCGGTCGGGGTGGGCACCTTCTTGATGGTGCCCTTGACCGGGTCCCAGATCCGGGTGTCGAACTTCTTCGCGTCGAAGTTCTCCTGGTTGTTGCCGGAGCCCGCGACGAGCAGCACCTTCCCGGTGCGCAGCAGCGCCGCGTGGATGGTGTTCTGCCGGTACTCCTCCGGGAAGTCGACGATCTCCCAGTGGCCGTTGTCGGCTTTGTACTCCGGTCGGTTGATCTGGTACTGGTGGTATTTCTCGGTGCCGAAGCGGTAGAGCCACGGACCGTTCATCCCGGCCAGCGCGAGCACCACCGCCGTGCCTATCGCGAGTCGACGGACACGGCGGCGGCCGGCCTGGTCTTTCATTCCTTACGTCCCCCAAGTCCACCCAGGGCGATCTGCATGGTCTGGTCGGTGCCGCCGCCCTGCGAGGCGGCCCAACTCGGCTTGTGCTGCGGGTCGTGATGCGCGCCCGGTCGGTCCGGCAGCGGCTGCGCCTGGTGCGGCATCGCGGGCGTGCCCGGCTCCGGCTCCCCGCTGACCGGCGGCTTCTTCTTCGCCTGCCGCAGCATGTGCCGCCAGGCGAAGATCGGGGTGGCGGTGATCAGCATGGCGAACGTCGCCCAGATGACCATCGCCGGGTGCGCGTGCCCGTAGACGAAGCCCGCGGCGATCGAGGCGCCGAAGATCAGGATGAAGTACCAGTGGTAGCGGAAGGTGCCGAACCAGCGGTCGGGGCTGGCCGAGTCGCCCTTGGGGGTCACGACGAACTTGCTCTTGCGGCGCAGCGCCGAGTCGATCAGCGCCTTGGCGTACAGCGGCGCCGACAGCGCGGACATCACCATGCCGGCCACACCGCCGGAGCCCTCGGGCTCGTGCGGCGAGACGTTGTGGCGGCGGTTCCAGATGTACAGGCCGATCTGGAGCGCGGAGGCGTTGCCGTAGAGCATCAGCCAGATGGTGGGGTCGATGTTCACACCGGAGGCCCCGAGGCCCAGGAACAGGGCGCAGCTGAGGGCCGCGAGGATCCAGTTCAGGGCGGACATCGGGTAGAAGATGATCATCATCGTGTAGTTGAAGAGCTTGCTCGGCGGCAGCGAGTACCAGCCCTTCCAGTACTGCTTGAGGATCGTCTCGTAGGTCCCTCGCGACCAGCGCATCTGCTGGGTGAAGAAGTCCGTCCAGGCGCTCGGGCCCTCACCGACGGCGAGCACGTCCGGGGTGTAGACCGAGCGCCACTTCTTGCCGGTCGCCGGGTTCTTGTGGCGGTGGATCTCGAAGCCGGTCGCCATGTCCTCGGTGATCGAGTCGTACAGGCCGCCGATCTGCTGCAGCGCCTTGATGCGTACGGCGTTCGACGTACCCACGAACATCGGGGAGCCGTAGCGGTTGCCCGCGCGCTGGATGAGGGCGTGGAAGAGGAACTGCTGGGACTCGGCGGCCTTGGTGACGAAGTTGTCGTAGTTGCCGTAGACCTGCGGGCCGATGACGAAGCCGACGTTCGGGTCCCGGAAGAAGCCGAGCATGCGCTCCAGGTAGTTCGGGAGCGGCACGTGGTCGGTGTCGACGGAGGCGAAGAAGTCGTACTGGTCGCCGTGCGCGTCCAGCCAGGCGTTGTAGTTGCCGTGCTTGGTCTTGGCGCGGTGCGGGCCCTTGGGCTGGTTCCACTTGGCGATGCCCTTGCGGGAGAAGTGGTGCACGCCGAGCCGGGCGCAGACCTCCTTGACCTCCGGGTCGTCGCCCTCGTCGAGCAGCCAGACGTGCAGCAGGCCCCGGTGGCGCAGCTTGACCGCCGCCTCCAGGGTCTTCGTCACCATCTCCAGCGGCTCCTTGCCGGGCACGAAGGAGGTGAGGAAGGCGACTCTGGTGCCGGTCTCGGGCACCACCGGGATCGGGTCGCGGGCGACCAGGGTGGCGTGCGCGTTCGACAGGACGTTCATGCACCGGAAGAACTCGATCAGGCCGATCGAGACGAGCATCACCATGTCGAGCGCCGGCAGGAAGTCGTAGGCCGGGTAGTCGCGTTCGGTCCAGTGCTCGGGCTGGAGCAGCCAGGCCAGCAGCACCAGCGAGAGCAGCGGCGCCGCGGCGAGCATCAGGGCCACGCGTATGCGGTGCGGCTCCTGGGAGATCAGCGAGCGGTACTGCACCCGGTACGGCTTGTTCGGATCGGGCTGGGTGAGGGGGCCGGCCAGCCGGCTGTAGTGCTCGTAGTCGTATTTCGGCAGCGTCTTCTTGATGCGCCGGAACGCTCCGGTCCGATGAGTTGGCACTCTGAGCTGAGTGGTCTGTGACGGGTCGGAGTTCTGCCGGGCGCCCGTCGGCGTCGACGTCATGAGTCATCCCCCCACACGCAGGTCGCCGCGTGTCTGTCGGTTCTTTCGTCGGTGTCGGTCCCCCTCGACCTTCACAGACGTATCAGTGGCGGGTCACCGTCACCACATCTTCCACTTCATAGACATGGAAACGCGACCTTCCGGTTGCATGATGCCCCCCTCGGCATCCGGTCGGGCACGGGGCCCCTCTCCCCGTCGACACGGCAACCGGCTCCTTGCCCCCCAACCGCCGCGCAAGGGCGGCAGCTTGAAGGACCAGGGTTCTACGGCGTTCAGCATGATCGCAAGATGCGAAACGCGGTGTTTACCGGTCATACGCGTTCATTGTGGCGGCTGTGGGGGGCTTGTGTACCTGTTGTGCGCGTCCGGGGACGCGGGAAGCCCCCCGCGTCGACGGGGGGCTTCCTGTGTCGGTGCGCCGCCAGGGACTCGAACCCCGGACCCGCTGATTAAGAGTCAGCTGCTCTAACCAACTGAGCTAGCGGCGCCTGCTGACGCGACAACTCTACCCGACCTCGGAGGGTGCTCCGTCCGGCCCCGGGCCGTACATCATTCGGACCGTCAACATGCGCGCCCGGACGACGGTTGCGAAACTGGCGAATGTGTACACACGCGGATATTCCCACCGAAATGTGAGGGGCATCGCATGGGGACTCCGGTCTTCGAGGAATTCGATCCCGCGAACGACTGCGAGTGCCCCGGATGCGTTCACTGGCGCCGAGTCCTGCCGCACTCCGCGGCCGGACGCGGGGGCGCCCATCCGGCCCACCGGACGGTGATCGTGGCGGCCGCCGCGGCGGCGCTCGGGGCCGGGCAGGCCGTACCGGCGCTCGCGGCCCCGCAGGCGCCCGTCCGGCCGAGCCTTCCGGCCGCCGACGAGCCCGACACCCCGCAGGGGAGCAAGGCCCCGCTGCACGGCCCCGCCGGGGTCCCGTCGAAGCCCGCCGCGGCGCCGGTCACCAGCCGGGCGGAGATCATCCGGCGGGCCAAGCAGTGGGTCGCGGCGAAGGTGCCGTACAGCATGTCCCAGTACTGGTCGGACGGATACCGGCAGGACTGCTCGGGGTTCGTCTCGATGGCCTGGAGCCTGCCCGGCAACGAGTGGACCGGCTCCCTCGGCCAGTACGGCGTGCGCATCGCCAAGGAGGACCTCCAGCCGGGCGACATGCTGCTGTTCCACAACCCGGCCGATCCCGAGCGGGGCTCCCACGTCGTCCTCTTCGGCGGCTGGACGGACTACACGCACACCTCCTACATCGCCTACGAGGCGACCCGCCCGCACGCCCGCAGGCAGGCCACCCCGTACGCCTACTGGAGCCACTCCGGCCGCTATGTCGCCTACCGCTACAAGGGCCTCGCCGGCGGTACCGCGGGCTCCCTCCCGGACACCGCCGCGGCGCCCTATCCGGGCCGGGCGTACTTCGGGCCCGGGGCCAACAACAAGCACGTCACCCGGCTCGGCCGCATGCTCGTCGAACGCGGGGCGGGGCGCTACTACACCGCGGGACCCGGACCGCGCTGGTCGGACGCCGACCAACGGGCCACCCGGGCCTTCCAGCAGGCGCAGGGCTGGCGCGGCGCGGAGGCGGACGGGCTGCCGGGGCCGCGGACCTGGGCGCTGCTGGTCACCGGCCAGGGCAGGGACATCACCGCGGGAGCGGCCGGACCGCCGCCGCCCGCCTCGCACGGGGTGGCCGGGTATCCGGGGCGGGCGCTGTTCCGGCCCGGAGCCGACAACACCTACGTCACGCGGCTCGGCGAGCAACTGGTGAAGAAAGGGTTCGGCAAGTACTACACGACCGGTCCGGGGCCGCGCTGGGGCGAGGCCGACCGGCGGAACGTCGAGGCGTTCCAGCGCGCCCAGGGATGGCGGGGCGGCGCGGCGGACGGCTACCCGGGGCCGGAGACCTGGCGACGGCTGTTCGCGTAATCGACCTGTACCCCCTGTTGTGACGCATCTGGCGCGGAGGCTGGAGGCACGCATGAGCACGACCACTTCACCGACACCGGAGTCCGAGGGACCGCCCAGGACCGCCCGGCTGATCCAGAACGAGGCCACCACCGAGATCCCCGTCCATCTGCTCTTCCGGGACGAACCCGCCCCGGTGGCCGTCCCGCTGAAGCCCGCCGTCGTCAGCCGCCGGCAGGGCACGGGGGAGCAGCCGCGGCTGCGCCGGCCGGCCGCCGCGCAGGGGCGGACCGTGCCCGAGGTGGACCCGGCCCTGGCCGAGCGGCCCGCCAGGGTGCTGCCCGGCGCGGTGGGTGTGCTGGCCGGCGCCTGCGGTCTCGCGGGCTGCGCGGTCACCTCCTGGTGGGCCGGGGTGCTGCCGCCCCTGGTACTGGAGGCACTGCGGCTGCCGTCGTACGCGGGCGGGAGCCTCGGCCCCGCGCAGTGGGCGGCCTATGCCGGGGCCGGCGCTCTCGGCCTGTTCGGCTTCGGCGGACTCGCCCGGGGCCGGACCGGACGGGCCTGGGTGCTCGGTCTGTTCGGCCGCTACCGGGGAACCGTCCGGCGCACCGGCCTGATGTGGGTCAACCCGATGCTGCTGCGCCGCCGGGTGGACGTACGGCTGCGGCACTGGCGCAGCGAGCCGGTGCCGGCGGCCGACGCGAACGGGGTCGCGCTGCGGGTGGTGGTCCTCGCGGTGTGGCGGGTGCGGGACACCGCGCGGGCCACGCTGGGCGTCGAGGACCACGAGACCTACCTGCGGGAGTGCGTGGAGGCCGCGCTCGCCCGGGTCCCCGTGGAGGCGCCCGGGTCGGGGCGCGGCGGCGGCGAGGCGACGGTGGAGGCGCTGACCCGGCTGGTCGCGGCAGACGCTGCGCCCATCGGCGTCGAGGTGTTCTCGGTGCAGCCGGTCCGGGTGGAGTACGCGCCCGAGGTGGCCGCCGCCATGCACCGGCGCCGGATCGCCGCGCTGGACGCCGAGCAGCGGGCGTCGATGCTCACCTCGGTCGTGGACTCGGTGGAGGACACGGTGACCCGGCTGACCATGCGGGGGCTCGTCGAGCTCGACGACTACGAGCGCAAGGCGCTGGTGAAGGACCTCACGGTCGCTTTCTGCGCCGGGCGGGGGGAATCCGCCTCGTAGGTGGTCCTCGTCAGTGGTTCTCGTAATTGGTGTGGACATGCCTTGCGTATGGACATGGCCAACCAACGGCAATATTCTCGAACTTGGTCTAGACCTACCTGCACAGCTCACTGAACATCCCCCACGTTCCCAGGAGCAGCAGCATGCGCAGAAAGACCAAGTTGTCTGCTGCCGTGGTCGGTCTCGCCACCACTGGAGCCCTTGTGCTCTCGTCCGGCGGGGCCAGCGGCCACGGCTACACCGACCTCCCCATCAGCAGGCAGAAGCTCTGCCAGAACGGCACCGTGACCAACTGCGGCTCCATCCAGTGGGAGCCGCAGAGCGTCGAGGGCCCGAAGGGATTCCCGGGCTCCGGCCCGGCCGACGGGCAGATATGCAACGGCGGGGTCGGCCACTTCGGCCAGCTCAGCGCCCCGCGCACGCCGTCGGGCGGTGCCTGGCCTGCGACCAAGGTGACGGGCGGTCAGAGCTACACCTTCCGCTGGCAGTTCACCGCCATGCACGCCACGACCGACTTCCGGTACTACATCACCAAGCCGGGCTGGAACCAGAACCACAACCTGGCCCGCTCCGACCTCAACCTCACACCGTTCCTGACGGTGCCGTACAACAACCAGCGGCCACCGTCCACGCTCTCGCACAGTGGCAGGCTGCCGTCCGGGCTCAGCGGACGGCACGTGATCCTGGCGGTATGGACGGTCGCCGACACCGGCAACGCGTTCTACGCCTGCTCGGACGTCACGTTCTGATCCTCACCCAAATCCCCCGGGGGCGGCCGACCGCCCCTGGGGGACTCCGGGCATGTTCATCTGACGGACCGTCAACTACCCTGCGCGCTCATGGAGTCCACGAGCATCGCCGAACTCGTAGCGGCGCGCTGGGGTGATCACCGGCCGGGACTGTGGTGCGCGGAGCAGGTCCTGACCCACCACGAGGCCGCCACCGGTGCCGCCGCCCGCGCGGCCCTCCTGGCCGACCTGCTGCCGGCCGGCGCCGAGCCGCACGTCGGCGTCCTGCTCGACAACACCCCGGAGTACCCCCTCTGGATCGGCGCCGCCGCGCTCGCCCGGGCCGCCGTCGCCGGGATCAACCCCACCCGCAGGGGCCCGGAGCTGGCCCGGGACATCGTGCACACCGAGTGCCGCGTCCTGATCACCGAGCCCGGATGGCTGCCCCTCCTCAAGGGCCTCGACCTGCCCGGCGTCCGGATCCTGCTGACCGGCTCCGAGGAGTACGACGCCCTGCTCGCGCCGTACGCCGACGCCCGCCCCGACCCCTCCCGCGCCACCCCGGGCGACCGGCTGCTGCTCTGCTTCACCTCCGGCTCGACCGGCGCCCCCAAGGCCGCGATCTGCACGCAGGGCCGGCTGGCGGCGGCGGGGAGGACGCTGGCCGGACAGTTCGGGACCGGCCCCGAGGACGTCCACTACATCTGCATGCCGATGTTCCACGGCAACGCCGTCATCGCCGACTGGGCCCCCGCCCTCGCGGCCGGGGCGGGCGTGGCGCTGCGGCGGCGGTTCTCGGCGTCCGGGTTCCTGGCGGACGTACGGACGTACCGGGCCACGTACTTCACCTACGTCGGCCGGGCCATCCAGTACCTCCTCGCCACCGAGCCGCGCTCCGACGACCGCGACAATCCGCTGCGGCTCGGCTTCGGGACCGAGGCGGGGGCGGCGGACGCGGCGGCCTTCGAGCGGCGGTTCGGGGTGCGGCTGGTGGAGGGGTACGGGTCCTCCGAGGGCGGCGCCGCGGTGCAGTGGTCGCCGGGAACCCCGGCCGGCGCGGTGGGGCGGGCGGGGCCCGGGCTCGCCGTTCTCGATCCGGAGACGGGCGAGGAGCGGCCGCCGGCGCGGTTCGACGCGGGCGGGCGGCTGCTGAACGGGGACGAGGCGATAGGGGAGCTGGTGAACCGGGGGCCGAACCCCTTCGAGGGGTACTGGCGCAATCCGGAGGCGGAAGCGGAGCGGCGGCGGGACGGGGCGTACTGGACCGGCGACCTGTTCTGCCGGGACGCGGACGGCTACCTCTACTTCGCCGGGCGGGCCGACGACCGGATCCGGGTCGACGGGGAGAATCTGGCCGCCGCGATGATCGAGAACATCCTCGCCCGGTACGAGGGCGCCCGCGCCGTCGCCGTGTACGCGGTGCCGGACCCGGTGACCGGGGACCAGGTGATGGCGGCCCTCGCCGGGGACTTCGACCCCGCCGGCGTTCGCGGAGTTCCTGCTCGCGCAGCCGGACCTCGGCACGAAGATGGCGCCCCGGTTCGTACGGGTCATGGACCGCATGCCGGTCACCGCGACGAACAAGATCCACCGAGCCCAGCTCAGACGGGAGGGCGTGCACAGCCCGGACCAGGTGTGGTGGCGCCCCCCGAACGAGTCGACGTACCGCCCGCTCACGGATGAGGACGCGCAAGGCCCGCTCGTCTCCCCGAGCCAGTAAAAGCGAAGGCCCCCCGCTGCTCGCGAGGGGCCTTCACCATCTGTGCGCCGCCAGGGACTCGAACCCCGGACCCGCTGATTAAGAGTCAGCTGCTCTAACCAACTGAGCTAGCGGCGCATGACTCACGACAACCGCTCGTTTTGATGTCTCGCGGCTGGCGACGAAGAAAATAGTACCTGGTCCGAGCGGGTGCTTCGAACCACGGGCGCGAAGGGCTGCGCGACCAGCCCCACGGCCCGCGGACGGAAGACGACCTAGATCGCCAGGGACAGCAGCACCGGCGCCGCGTTCCGGTTCAGCGCGTCCGCCGCCTGCCGCAGCCGATGCGCGTGCTCCAGCGGCAGCGACACCGCCAGGCACCCCACGGACGCCCCCGCCGTGATCGGCACCGCGGCGCACACCGTGCCCACCGCGTACTCCTGCAGATCCAGCACGGGCACCGTCGGCGGCTGGGCCGCGAGACGGGACAGCAGGAGCTTGTCACTGGTGATCGTGCGCGAGGTGAGCCGGGCCATCTTGTGCCGCGAGAGATGATCCCGCCGGCCGTTGTGGTCGAGCTGCGTCAGCAGGCTCTTGCCGACCGCCGTCGCATGGGCGGAGAAACGGAAGTCCACCCACTCGTTCACCGCGGGAGCGGCCGGGCTGTCGGCGTACTGGGTGACCCTCACCTCACCGTCGACGTACCGGCTGATGTACACCGCCGCGCCGACCGAGTCGCGCAGCCGGTCCAGCGTCTGCTGGAGTTTCTCGCGCAGGGCCGTCTCCCGGTCGTGCGCCGAGCCCAGCCGGGCCAGCGCCTCCCCGGTCACATAGGCGCCGTCGGTGATCTGCTCGACGTACCCCTCACGGCGCAGCATCCTCAGGAGGCTGGTCAGGCGCTCCGGGCCGAGGGCGGTGTGCCGGGCGAGTTCGACGTCGGTGATTCCGGTGGTGTGCCGTGCCACGGTCTCCAGGACGCGCAGCGCGTCCTGGGCCGAGTGGTACGGCGCGGTCGGCTCGTGCTTCAGCGCCACGGTGTTTCCCCCTGCGCTAGCTGTGTGAGGCCGGATTCCGGTCAGTCGCTCTCCACGATAGCCGCCAAGGAGCCTGTAGCGAGCGCTTGTTGACGAGAATCCGACGCCCTCAACTGCGGTGATAACCCGCTGGCATATGACAGCGCCATGACCTGCCCGCCTCGGTCACAGCACCGCGCCGAGAAACTCCCGGGTCCGGTCGTGCTCGGGGTCGCTGAACATCTTCTCCGGGGCGCCGGACTCGATGATCCGCCCGGAGTCGAACATCAGTACCTGATCCGAGATGTCCCGGGCGAAGTTCATCTCGTGCGTCACGCAGAGCATCGTGATGTCGGTGGAGCGGGCGATGTCCCTGAGCACATCGAGGACGCCCGCGACCAGCTCCGGGTCCAGCGCCGAGGTCACCTCGTCCAGCAGCAGCACCTGCGGCCGCATCGCCAGCGCCCGGGCGATCGCCACCCGCTGCTGCTGGCCGCCGGAGAGCTGCCCGGGGCGCTTGTCGAGGTGCTCGGTGAGCCCGACCAGCTCCAGCAGGTCCCGGGCCCGCTCCTCGGCCGCGTCCTTGGACATGCCGAGCACGGTCACCGGCGCCTCGGTGATGTTCCTGAGGACCGTCATGTTCGGGAACAGGTTGAACTGCTGGAACACCATCCCGATCTTCTTGCGGACCTCGCGCACCTGCTTCTCGGGCGCCGGGAACAGCCGCTGCCCGTCCACGGTGATCGTGCCCTCGTCGGGCTTGGTCAGCGTCATCAGCAGGCGCAGGATCGTGGTCTTGCCGGAGCCGGAGGGGCCGATCAGCGTGACGTGCTTGCCTGCCTGGACGGAGAAGTCGAGGTGGTCGAGGACGGTGTTGTCGCCGAACCGCTTGGTGACCTGCTCCAGCCGGATCAGCTCGCCGTCCGAGCGCTTGCCGGCGGGATTGGTGTCGGGGCTGGGCTGGATGTCAGTGGACAAGGCGTCGCTCCAGGGCTCGCAGAAGAAGGGAGGCCAGATAGGAAATGACGATGAAGGCCACACCGATCACCGTCAGCGGCTCGGTGAACTGGAACTGCTCCTGGGAGAACAGCCGCGCCTGGCCGAGCATGTCGAGGACGGTGATCACCATCAGCAGCGGCGTGTCCTTGAGCATGGAGATCACGTAGTTGCCGAGCGCCGGCACCACCCGGCGGATCGCCTGCGGCAGGATCACCGCGGTCCACGTCCGGGTGAGCGGCAGGTTCAGCGCCGTCGCGGCCTCCCACTGGCCGACCGGCACCGCCTCGATACCGGCCCGGTAGACCTGCATCGTGTACGTCGAGTAGTGCAGCCCGATGCCGACCACACCGGTGGTCAACGCCGAGAAGGTAAGGCCCCACTCCGGCAGCACGTAGAAGAGGAAGAACAGCTGCACCAGCAGCGGGGTGTTGCGGATGAACTCGGTGACCACCCCGACCGGCCAGCGCACCCAGCGGGAGGGCGCGCGCATCAGCAGCGCCCACACCAGACCGAGGGCGAAGGAGATCACCGAGCCGAGGGCGAGGGCCTGGAGGGTGACCCACAGCCCGTCCCAGAAGTACGGCATGAAGTCGCTCACGGCGTTCCAGTCCCAGGTCATCGCACACCACCTCCGACCGGCTCGGGCACGACGACCCGCTTCTCCGGCTGCTTGCCGACACCGGCCTTGAGCTGCTTCTCCAGGCCCCGCATCACCCGGGTGAGCAGGAAGGCGATCACGAAGTAGATGAACAGCAGGTACGTGTAGATCTCAGCGCTCTCCTGGAGCGCGAGCCGTACCAGATTGCCGCTGAACGCCAGATCGCCCATGCCCATCACCGACACCAGCGCGGTGCCCTTGAGCAGCTCGATCAGCAGATTGGAGAAGGGCGGGATCATCTCCGGCACCGCCTGCGGCAGCAGGATCAGCCGCATCCGCTGCCAGGGCGTGAAGCTGAGGGCGATACCGCCCTCCTTCTGCGCCGGATCCACCGCGGTCAGGGCGCCGCGCACGATCTCCGAGCCGTAGGCGCCGTACGTCAGGCCGAGCGCCAGCGTGCCCGCCCACATCGGCACCAGCTGCCAGCCGAAGGCCGTGGGCAGCACGAAGAACACCCAGAAGATCATCACCAGCGCGGAGGTCCCGCGGAACACCTCGGTGTAGAAGCCCGCGAGGAAGCGGACGATCCACAGCCGGTGGGTGCGGGCGATGCCGACCACGAACGAGACGGCCGTGGCCAGCAGCGCGCTGAAGAACAGCAGCTGGACGGTGACCCAGACGCCCTTGAGTACGAGTTCCCAGAGTCCCGACGTCATCCGCCGCACAGCTCCTTCGCGGTCAGGTCGGTCATCTCCGCCTCGGTGAAGCCGAACGGCTTGAGGATGCGCAGCAGTTCGCCGCTCTTCTTCAGCTTGTGCAGCTCCACGTTGAAGGCGTCCCGCAGCTTGGTCTCGGTGGGCCGGAAGGCGAACGCGCCGCCGTCGACATGGGGCTTGCCGCCGACGATGGGCTTGAAGGCCTCGGTCGCCTCGGCCTTGCTCGACTTCTTCACCACCTCGCGGGTGGTCAGCGCGGTCCCGGCGAACACGTCGACCCGGCCCGCCTCCACGGCGTTCAGTCCGGCGACCTGGTCCGGGACGATGAGGATGTCGCTCTCCTCGTACCCGGCCTCCACCGCGTACTGGATCTCCGCGTACCCGGTGCCGGTGGCGAACTTGGCCTTCTTCTCCACGACGTCCCGGTAGGTGTGCAGACCCTTCGGGTTGCCCTTGCGGACGATGAAGGAGTCGAGCATCTGGTAGTCGGGATCGGAGAAGATGACCTGCTCGCAGCGCTCGGGATTGACGTACATCCCGGCCGCGACGACATCGAACTGCTGCGAGTTGAGCCCGGGGATCAGCGAACCGAACTCGGTCGGCACGGGCTGCACCCGGTCCACCCCGAGCCGCTTGAAGATGACCTCGGCCAGTTCCGGTGCCTCACCGGTCAGCTCACCGTTGCGGTCGATGTAACCGAACGGGATCTCACCCGCGATGCCGAGCCGTACGACACCCGCGGCGCGCAGCCGTTCCAGCAGGTCACCGCCGTCCTCGCTGGAGGCGGTGGCCACCCGTGAGCAGCCCGCCGCGCCCAGCGCACCGAGCGCCGCCACCCCCGCGAGCAGCGTTCGGCGGGTGGGTCCAGATGTGTGTTCGCCATGTTCGAGTGGTGGAGCCATGGCGGCGCGGCTACCCGAGAGCATGAGTTGTATGCACCCTGGTTCGCATGACTGATCGGTTCATCGAGGTCTCGCTCCTGAAGCGGGACATCCACTGCACGGCGAAACTCCTGGACGACCGCGCACCGATCACCTGCGCGGCCGTCTGGGACGCCCTCCCGCTCAGCGGGGACGTCTACCACGCCAAATACGCCCGCAACGAGATCTACGCCCTCTTCCCGCCCTTCGCGGACACCGAGCCACCCCTGGAGAACCCGACCGTCACCCCCATCCCGGGCGATCTGTGCTACTTCGCCTTCGCGGGCGCGGAGCTGGGCACCAAGGCCTACGGCTACGACCGCGAGGTCCGCCCCGGCACCACCCTGGTCGACCTGGCCCTGTTCTACGAACGCAACAACCTGCTGCTCAACGGCGATGTGGGCTGGGTGCCCGGCATCGTCTGGGGCCAGATCGTGGAGGGCCTGCCGGAGATGGCGGACGCCTGCAACGACCTGTGGCGCTCGGGCGCCGCGGGGGAGACGCTCAGCTTCCGCCGGACATGAGCGCGTGCGCCGCCCGCAGCACCAGATCGTCCCGGTGCCGGGCGGCCACGAGCTGAAGGCCGACCGGCATTCCGTCCCCGTCGGTGCCGACGGGGACGGTGGCGGCCGGCTGCTGGGTCATGTTGAAGGGGTACGTGAAGGGCGTCCACCCCGTCCAGCGGCGGTGCCCGGAGCCCTTGGGCACCTCGGCGCCCGCCTCGAACGCGGTGATCGGCAGGGTGGGGGTGACCAGCAGGTCGTAGGAGTCGTGGAAGCGGCCCATCCGGCGGCCGAGTTCGGCCCGCACGTCGACGGCGGCCAGGTAGTCGAGGGCGCTGCGGCGGGCGCCGAGTGCGGCGATCTCGCGCAGGCCGGGGTCGAGCAGCGCCCGCTGGTCCGGCCCGAGGCGCTGGGTGACCCGGGCGGCGCCGGTGAACCACAGGGTGTGGAAGGCGTCCACCGGATCGGTGACGTCGGGATCGGCCTCCTCGACGTACGCGCCGAGCCCCGCGAGCCGCTCCACCGCCCGCCGCACCGCCGAGGCGACCGCCGGACGCACCGCCACCTGGCCGCCAAGGGAGGGCGAGTACGCCACCCGCAGCCCGCGCACGCCCCCGGACAGCCCGTCGAGGAACGATCCGGAAGCGGGACCCAGCGCCGACCAGTCCCGGGAGTCCGGCGCCCCGATGACATCGAGCAGCAGCGCCGCGTCGGCGGCGTCCCGGGTCATCGGGCCCACGTGCGCCAGCGTCCCGAACGCGCTCGCCGGATACAGCGGCACCCGGCCGTAGGTGGGCTTCAGCGCGAAGATCCCGCAGAAGGACGCCGGGATACGGACGCTTCCGCCGCCGTCCGTGCCGAGCGCGAGCGGGCCCGCGCCGAGCGCCACGGCCGCCGCGGCGCCGCCGCTGGAACCACCCGCCGTGCGCGCCGGGTCCAGCGGATGCCGGGTGACCCCGGTCAGCGGCGAGTCGGTGACGCCCTTCCAGCCGAACTCGGGGGTGGTGGTCTTGCCGACGAAGACGGCACCGTGCGCACGCAGCCGGGCGACGGAGGGCGCGTCCTCGTCCCAAGTCCCGCGCTCCGAAATGGTCTTCGAGCCCTTGAGGGTGGGCGCACCCCGCATCAGCAGGATGTCCTTCACCGTGACCGGCACCCCGTCCAGCAGCCCCGCCGGTTCCCCGCGCCGCCACCGCTCGGCCGACGCGCGGGCCTGCGCCAGCGCCTGCTCGGCGGTGATCCGCACGAACGCGTTCACCTCCGGCTGGATCCGCTCGGCCCGCTCCAGCACCGCACGCGTGGCGTCCACCGGGCTGAACGCGCCCGCGCGGTACCCGTCGAGGAGTTGTACGGCGGTCAGTCCGGTCAGGTCGGTCATACGCCCTCCAGCGGTGGGAAGTTCAACGTCCCGGTACGTATCCGCGCTGCTTGTCGACCACGTTCGGCAGGGTTCTGCCCGCCTCCCAGCGCGTGAAGAACTCCACGAACTGCGCGGCGAGTTCGTCACGCCAGCCGACGGTGTCCCCGCTCATGTGCGGGGAGACGATCAGTCCCGGCAGGCCCCACAACGGGCTGTCGGGGCCGAGGGGTTCGTGTGCGAAGACGTCCAGCGCGGCGCCCGCGATCCACCGCTTGGACAGCGCCTCGACGAGCGCCTCCTCCACGACGAGCTGACCGCGGCCGACGTTGATGAACCGCGCGGAGGGCTGCATCATGCCGAACCGGCGGGCGTCGAACATGCCGTGCGTCTGCTCGGTGAGCGGGGCGGCGGCGATGATCCAGTCGGCGCGGGCGATCAGCCGGTCCAGGTCCTCGGGCCCGTGGATACCGGTGCGCGGGACCCGCCCGACCAGGGCGGTGACGACGCCGAGCGCCTTGAGCGTGCGGACGACGGCCTGCCCGATGGGCCCGGAGCCGACGACACAGGCCCGGGTGCCCTTCAGCCGCCGCGACTCGCGGTGCTGCCAGGTCCGCCGCCCCTGGAGCTCCAGGGTGCGCGGCAGGTCCTTGGCCATCGCCAGCACCAGGGCGGCGACGTACTCGGCGATGGGCTCGTCGAAGATGCCCCGGGCGTTGGTCACCACGGTGTCGCAGGAGGCGAGTTCCGGACACATCAGGTGGTCGACGCCCGCGCTCGCGGTGTGGACCCAGCGGGGCCGGGGCCCGTCACCGGGCCAGGCGTGCCGTACGGCGTGCGAGGTGAAGTCCCAGACCAGCAGCACATCGGCGTCCGGCAGCCGGGCGGCGAGCGTGGTGGGGTCCGCGTGCTCGATCCGGGCCCGTCCGGTCAGCCGTCCGAGCCGGGGGAGCGGGTCGGCGTCCAGGACGAGCAGCGTGGGGGTGGTCATGCCGTTCCTTCGCTGAAAACCGGACGTCTGACATGCGCGGATTGACCACGCTCGCACCCGAATCTACCTTCGTCAACACGGACGCCCGCACCGTCCGCCGTTCCCATGTCTCCTCGCGAGGGCGGTGCCTGCGATGGACGTGTCCTTTCTCGGCGGTCCCCGGCCGCAGCGCGGTGTCGGTGTGGTCGCGCCGTTCGACTTCGCCCTCGACCGCGAGCTGTGGCGCTGGATTCCGGACGAGGTGTCCCTGCATCTGACCCGCACGCCGTACGTGCCGGTCGAGGTGAGCCTGGATCTGGCGCGGCTGGTGAGCGAGCACGAGACCCTCTCCGAGGGGGTCCGCACCCTGATCGCCATCGCCCCCGAGGTGGTGGCCTACGCCTGCACCTCGGGCAGCTTCGTCGGCGGGACCGCGGGCGAGCGGGCGATGCGCGAGGCGATGACCAGGGCGGGCGCGGTGCCCTCGGTGACCACCTCGGGAGCGCTGCTGGAGGCGCTGGCCGACCTCGGCGCGCGACGGGTGGCGCTGGTGACGCCGTACACGGTGTCGGTGACCCGGGCGCTGGAGGAGTACGTGGCCGAGGCGGGCGTCAGGGTGACGGGGTGTGCGTTCATGGGTCTGACGCGGCACATATGGAAGGTGCCCTACCGCGAGGTGGCGGACATGGCACGCAGGGCGGCGCGGCGCGGCACGGACTGCCTGTTCATCAGCTGCACCAACCTGCCGACCTACGACGTGATCCCGCAACTGGAGGCGGAACTGCGCATACCGGTGATCTCGGCCAACCAGGTCACGATGTGGGCGGCCCTGCGTCGGCTGGGTACCCGAGCCGTGGGGCCGTACCAGACGCTGATCGATCCGGCGGCCCGCAACGGTCCCGCACTTCCGGACGTGGAACAGCAGCAGGAAGGTTCGACATGACGGCACTCGGATTCCTCTACCCGGGCCACTCCGCCGAGGACGACTATCCACGCATCGAGCAGCTCCTGGGCAGCGACATCCGGGTGGACCTGGTGCACACGGACATCGGCGAGGACGCGCACCGGGTG
Source organism: Streptomyces sp. YS415 (assembly GCF_023544665.1). GTDB lineage: Bacteria > Actinomycetota > Actinomycetes > Streptomycetales > Streptomycetaceae > Streptomyces. Next base: position 19,127 of record NZ_JAMJFL010000015.1, on the reverse strand, counting down.
GACGCCCTCAGGGAGATGGGCTCGGCGGACCGCCTGACGGCGGGCGTGGAGCAACTGCGGCTGTCCGGCGCGGAGGCGGTGGTCTGGGCCTGCACCAGCGGCAGCTTCGTGCACGGCTGGGAGGGCGCCCACGAGCAGGTCCGCGCCCTCGCCCGGACCGCGGGCATGCCGGCCTCCTCGACCTCCTTCGGCTTCGTGCACGCGCTGGGCGAGCTGAGGCTGCGCCGGGTGGCGGTGGGGGCGACGTACCCCGACGACGTGGCGGACCTGTTCGCCGGGTTCCTGCGGGCGGGCGGCGCGGAGGTGGTGTCGGTGCGGGGTTCCGGCATCGTCACGGCGGCGGAGGTGGGCCAGTGGGGCGAGGACGAGGTCCTGGCCCTCGCCCGCCGCGCCGACCACGAGTCCGCGGAGGCGGTCCTGCTGCCGGACACGGCACTGCACACGGCGGCGCTGATCCAGGTGCTGGAGAAGGAGCTGTCCAAGCCGGTCCTGACCGCGAACCAGGTCACGGTCTGGGAGGCCCTGCGCCTGGCCGACCGCAGGGTGAACGCCCCGGCGCTGGGCTCGCTGTTCACGAGGGAGCCGATCGTCCAGGTGTAGGGGCCCGGGCCCTCCCGGCGCACGGTCCGCGGCGCCGGGAGACGGCCGGGAGCACAGGCCGGGAGCACAGGCCGGGAATAAAGCGGAGTCCGCCTCCTGTTATCGCCCGAGGAACCACGCCGGCGCGATTCAGGAGGCACTCACCGATGGCGGCAGACGAGATCCGGGGCACGGCACAGGGCACCGCCCCCGTCCCCCTGTCCGTACTCGACCTGGTCACCGTCGGCGCGGGCAGCACCGCCACCGACGCGCTGCGCACCAGCGTCGACCTCGCCCGCCTCACGGAGTCCCGCGGGTTCCACCGCTACTGGGTCGCCGAGCACCACTCCATGCCCGGCGTGGCCTCCTCCTCGCCCGCCGTGATCCTCGCCCACCTCGCCGCCCACACCGACCGCATCCGCCTCGGCTCCGGCGGCGTCATGCTCCCCAACCACGCCCCCCTGGTCATCGCCGAGCAGTTCGGCACCCTGGAGGCGCTCGCCCCCGGCCGGGTCGACCTCGGCCTCGGCCGGGCACCCGGCACGGACGGTGCCACCGCCGCCGCCCTGCGCCGCACCGACCGGCTGAACGAGGCCGCCGACGATTTCCCCCAGCAGCTTGCCGAGCTCACCCGCTTCCTCGACGACGACTTCCCCGACGGCCACCCCTACCGCCGCATCCACGCCGTCCCGGGGCCGGTCCAGGCCACCGCCCCCGGCGGGGTGCAGAGCGCGCACCGGCCGCCCCTCTGGCTCCTCGGCTCCTCCGGCTTCAGCGCCCGGCTCGCCGGCACCCTCGGGCTGCCCTTCGCCTTCGCGCACCACTTCTCCGCGCACAACACGATCCCGGCGCTCGATCTCTACCGGGAGTCCTTCCGGCCGTCCGAGGTGCTGGCCGCCCCGTACGCCCTGATCGGCGTCTCCGCGCTCGCCACCGACGACGAGCGGGAGGCCCGGCGGCAGGTGCGGGCCACCGGACTGAACATGGTGCGGCTGCGGACCGGGCGCCCGGGGCTGTTCCCCAGCCCCGAGGAGGCCGAGGCGCACCGGTTCAGCGCCATGGAGGAGGAGTTCATCGCCTCCTGGGGCGCCAACATCGTGCACGGCACCGCCGACGAGGTCCGCTCGGGCCTGGACGACCTCCACAAGCGCACCGGCGCCGACGAGTTGATGATCACGTCCCACGCCCACCGCGGCGAGCTGCGGCTGCGGTCCTACGAACTCCTCGCCGACGCCTACGAACTGCGGGCGATCGCCTGAGCCTCCGGCGAGCGCAGCAGCTCGGAGATACGATCCGGCGTCACCGGCCGCGAGTACAGCCACCCCTGGCCGGTGTCGCAGCCGATCCGCCGTAGCCGGGACGCCTGCGCCGACGTCTCCACGCACTCCGCCGTCACGGTGAGCCCCAGCCGGTGGGCGAGCTGGATCATCGCCTCCACCACGACCTCGTCGGCCGGGTTCGGCGCGATGCCCTCACCGTCGTACTGGAAGCCCTTGACGAAGGAACCGTCCAGCTTCAGCACCGACACCGGGAGCCGGCTCAGGTAGGCCAGGTTCGAGTAGCCGGTGCCGAAGTCGTCGATCGCGATGTGCACACCCATGTCGCTGAGCGCCTGGAGCGCCTGCTGCGGCCGGCCGCCGGAGCCCATCACCGCGGACTCGGTCAGCTCCAGCTGGAGCAGGTGCGGCGCCAGGCCGGTCTCGGCGAGGACCTCGGCCACGTCGGCGACCAGGTCGGAGTCCCAGACCTGACGGACCGCCACATTGACGCTGACGAAGATCGGCGGCTCGTCCGGGCGGTCCAGCTGCCATTGCCGGGCCTGGCGGCAGGCGGTGGCCAGCACCCAGCGGCCGAGCGGCACGATCGAGCCGTCCTCCTCGGCCAGTCCGATGAACCGATTCGGCGTCAGCAGGCCGAACTGCGGATGATTCCACCGCACCAGTGCCTCCACCCCGCGCAGCCGGCCGTCCTCCATGCACACGAGCGGCTGGTACTCCAGCACGAACTCCCCGCGCTCGATGGCGGGCCGGAGCGTGGAGGCGAGGGCCTGGCGGGTCATGCGGTGGGCGTTGCGCTCGGGGTCGAACAGCGTCCAGCGGTCCTTGCCGTCGGCCTTCGCCCAGTACAGCGTGGTGTCGGCGGCCTGCATCAGCGCGGTCGGACTGGTCCCGGCGGCATGCCGCTCCACCACCCCGATCGACGCCGACACCGACAACCGCCGGCCCGAGATGTCGAAGGGGTCCTGGAGCGCCGTGAGCACCGACTCGGCGAGGTCGGCGAGCTGCTCGGTGCCGGTGGAGTCCTCGACCAGCAGGGCGAACTCGTCGCCGCCGAGCCGGGCCACCAGCGGGGTGCTCGCCCGGGCGTACCCCGCCTCGTCCGCGCACCGGGTCAGCCGCTCGGCCACGGCCGCCAGCAGCCGGTCGCCCACCCGGTGGCCGAGGGTGTCGTTGACCGCCTTGAAGCCGTCCAGGTCGAGATAGCACAGGCCGATCCGCCCGGTGCCGCCCTCCTGGTACGCCTCCGCCTCCAGCGCGGCCGACAGCCGCTCGAAGAACAGGGTGCGGTTGGGCAGCCGGGTCACCGGGTCGTGGTTCTGCAAGTGCCGCAGCCGGGCCTGGAGTTCGCGCCGGGCGCTGATGTCGGAGACCGACAGCAGGACCCCGCCGCGCTCCTCGGCGGGCAGTGGCGCGATGGCGACCTGCACCCACAGGCAGTGCCCGTCGGGGTGCTTCAGCCGGCGCGTGCAGCGCAGCCGGGCCTGCCGGCCGCGCAGCACCTCGCGGTACGCGTGCCAGGTGCGGGCGTCGGACGTCAGGTCCACCAGCTCGGCGGCGACCTTTCCGGCCAGCGCCTGCGGGGTGCTGCCGAGCAGCTCGCCGAGGGCCGGGTTGGCGCCGGTGACCAGGCCCTCGCGGTCGACGACGGCCATCGCCAGGGGAGCGGCGTCGAAGGCGGACCGCAGGGGTGTGGTGTCCGGCCGGTCGTGCGGACCGGTACGCGAAGGGGACCCTTGACTACTCTCTGTGACAGCCGGCCCGATGAGATCTGCCGCGGGCGCCGGCCCTTCGGACGTTCCGCTCACCGCTCGCTCCCGCAGTGCACTCGGTCTTCGGATGGGTCTCGTCGGGATGCCGACCGACCTGGCGGCCGCCGGGCCGGATCCGTGCAGGAAAAGGATCAGGACAGTACAGGAAAGGGTCAGGAAAGTGTGCCGATCATAGAGGCTGGGTCGGGGCCCTTCCAGCCACTGTCCAGTGTCCCGGGCCGAGCCGCCGATCTGACAATTCGTTTCTGCCCGCACCTGGACAGGTTCAGCGGCCCCCCGACCACATGTGACGGTCCGTGAGCGTTTCGGGGGTGTCGGCGTCGGCTTTCCGCCGCGCCTCTCACTCGTCCGGTGCAGACAAACAGGGCGTAGTACGACAAATTCCCACAGGCTGGGTGCGGTGTCCCGCGAACCGCTCCCGGAGGTCCACGTGCCGCGTCAGCTCCCGCTCAGGGAACTCACCCGTGCGACGTTCCGAGGGCTCGGGGACAGGCTGCGCGAACGGCCCCGACTGCGCACCACCGCCGCCGTGTTCACCACGATGTCGGCGCTCGCCGCGACCTCGATGCTCTCCGCACCCTCGGTCGCCGAGCCGTACTCGGCGGCGCCCTGCGCCCTCAAGCGCACCGACGCCCACCATTCGGAGGGCCTGGACACCTGGAACGCCGCCTATCCGCGGCCGGCCCGCTCGCTGGACGCGGTCATGGTGTTCCTGTCCTTCCCCGACTCGACCCCGCTGACCAGCCCCGCCGTGCTGACCGCCGACCACTTCCCGGCCACCAGCCGGTTCTTCGAGCGGGCCTCCTACGGCAAGTTCACCCTGCGCGCGCATCCCCTCGGGGACTGGATCCGGATGCCGCGCCCCTCGACGGCGTACGCCATACAGCGCGACTGGCAGCCCGTGCACCGGGGTGCCTACCTCCGCGACGCCCTGGCCGCCGCCGACGCCCGGGTCGACTTCTCCCGCTACGACGTCGTCTACTTCGTCGCCGACCCGGACGCGCCCGGGGTGGACTCCGACGCCACGAAGGTCGTGAACCTGGACACCCCGCTGCGTGCGGACGGGGCGGAGATCCGGCGGGTCGTCACGGTGTTCGAGCAGCATCCACCGGACCGGCTGGTTCTCGCCCATGAGACGGGCCACGTCTTCGATCTGCCGGACCTCTACCACCGGCCGGTGGACGGCGAGGGCGACTGGGACACCTACGTCGGCGACTGGGACCTGATGGGCAGCCAGTTCGGGCTGGCCCCCGACCTGTTCGGCTGGCACAAGTGGAAGCTCGGCTGGCTGGATCCGCGCCAGGTGGCCTGCGTACGGGACCCGGACGGCACCCGGCTCACCCTGGAGCCGCTCGGGGCCGGGCCGGGGGTGGCGGTGGCGGGCGCCGCGGGGGCTCCCGCGTTCGGGCTCGGGGGCGGCACCAAGCTCGCGGTGGTGCGCACCGGCGCGGACAGCGCGCTCGCCTTCGAGGCGCGCGGCCGGATCGGCAACGACGCCGGGGCGTGCCGGGACGGGGTCCTCGTGTACCGCGTGCGCGGCGGCGCGGAGTCCGGCCGGGGCCCGGTCGAGGTGATCGACGCCCACCCCCGCACCGAGGCCTGCTGGGAGAACTCGGTCTACCCACCCCTGGCCGACGCCCCCGTCGCCGCGGGCGAAAGCTTCACGGTCCCGGGCGAGGGCGTACGCGTGGAGGTGGAGGGCCGGACGACGTCGGGGGCGTGGACGGTACGGATCGCTACGCGGTAGGGCGTCGGCAACATGAAAGGTCCCTCGCTGTTGGCGAGGGGCCTTCACTGTCTGTGCGCCGCCAGGGACTCGAACCCCGGACCCGCTGATGCTGCATCTCCCGGGGGATGACCCCCGGACCCCCAGCCGCGCCTGCGGCGTCGAGGGGCGTCTGGGCGGAAATGCGAAGGCCCCCCGCTTCCGCGAAGGGCCTTCACTGTCTGTGCGCCGCCAGGGACTCGAACCCCGGACCCGCTGATTAAGAGTCAGCTGCTCTAACCAACTGAGCTAGCGGCGCCTGCTGACGTCGTAGACCTTAGCACCCTGGTCGGGGGGAGGAAAAATCGATATCCGCACCGCCGCGCGTGCCGCCCGGACAGCCGCCCACAGCAGGATTTCGGGGCCGGGAAGCCAGGGGTGGCGGGTGTCCGGGGCCACCAGCCAGCGCGAGCTCTGCTCGGGGGTGCCGGCCGGGGCGGGGACGGTCACCGCGTCCCCGGTGCCGTGGCACAGCAGGGGCGGGATGTCCGCCGTCCGCCCGAACTCCTCCCAGCGCAGCAGCGACGGCAGCCGCTGGGCCGTGCCGGGCGCGGCGAACAGCAGGGTCCGGCCCCGGAACACGGCCACCGGGCCGGAACCGGGACCGTCGTCCCAGAGCCGGTCCAGCATCCGGCGCCCGAACATCGTGGGGACGCTGACCACGTCGAAGACCGCACCGCAGGGCAGTACGACCGGAGCGTCCGGCCGCTCCTCCCAGAACGCCAGGGTGTTGCGCGGATACGTTCCTGCCGAAGCCAGCCAGGCTGCTCCGTCCGGAGTGACGCCCGAGGCGCCGAGGCAACTGCTCATGGCAACTACATCTACCGGCCGTGAGCGTTCCGTCTCTGAGGGTTGCCGGAAATCGGGACAGGAGGGGGTGGGAAGGGGTATCTTGCCCGGATCTTGCCCGTCTGGCATATGCCGGACCCGGACCGCCTCAGACCGGGTCGATCTGCTCCCGGCCCTCGACGGCCCCCCGCAGCAGGTCTCTGCCGAACTCGACCATCTTCTTGGCGTAGTCCTCGGTCCACTCGGCCCGCTCCGCGATGTCCGCGGTCGTCAGCCGGTCGAAGCGCCGCGGGTCGGCGAGCTGGGCCGCCGCCATGGCCTGGAACTCCAGGGCACGGTCGGCCGCCGCCCGGAACGCGAGCGTGAGCTCCGTCGCGCGCGCGAGCAGCGCCCGGGGGTCCTCTATCGACTCCAGGTCGAAGAAGTGCTCCGGGTCGGCCGCCGCCTGCGTGGGCTCGAAGAGCAGGGGCGCGGGGCGTAGCCGCGGTTCGTTCCGACGCGGCGTGGGCTCCGCCATGTCTTCTCCTCCTCGTACGTCACGGATGACCCCCTGGGGAGCGGGCCACCGTCCATTGTCCCGCGCCCGCGCAAGGGGGCGGGTCGCCTCCGGCGGTTTCAAGGTCCGTACGGCGCGGGATGTTCCTGCGACACGGGAGCTGTGGGTCACTGGCGCCACCACGCAGCCCGGTGTTCCGCCACGGCGCGTCCGTCACGGGCGCCACGCCACCCGGTGTTCCGCCAGGCGGGACAGGACCGCGTGGTTGGCCTCCCAGCCGTCCGGGCTGTGTTCGTCGGCCGCCCCCGGCGGCGTGCCGGACTCCGTCCGGCGGACGGGTGCCGAGGTCGGTCGTTGCGGGCGCGTCGGTCATGGGCGCCACGCCACCCGGTGTTCTGCCAGGCGGGACAGGACCGCGTGGTTGGCCTCCCAGCCGTCCGGGAACTTCACGAGGGTGCCCAGCTGGACCGGTTCCGTGGACGGGTAGTCGTCCAGGAGGTCGGTCACGCCTGCTCGGCAGACCACGATGCAGGCGTGCCGGTGGCGGGAGGCGAGGACGCACAGGCGGCCCGTCTCCAGGTGGAACGCGGTGGCGTCGGGGCGGCCGGACAGCGGATGCAGGACCACAGTCACGTCGTACTCCCGGCCCTGGAGGCGGTTCGCGGTGTCGACGGTGACGTCGAGCACGCCCTGCTCGGCGAGCGCCGCGCGCACCGCGGCCGCCTGGTCCCGGTGCGCGGTGCCGACGGCGATCCGCTCGGCGGTCAGCGGTGCCGGGTCCGGGGACCGCTCCGAGGTGGCCGCGCCACCCCGGTCCAGCAGCCGCCGTACGACCGCCGCCACCGCCCCCACCGCCTCCGGGTCCGTGCGCGGGGTGTGCCGCGCGGGCAGTTCCAGCAGGCCCCAGCCCGCCTCGGCCGCCTCGTCGATCACCTTGTCGGGGCCGGACCCGTCGGAGGGGACGGCGAAGGCGAGACGGCGGTCGCCGTGGCCGGTGCCGCTGCGGAAGGGCGTGTACGGGTAGAACGCGTCCGAGACCAGCGGCGCCGCCGACGCGGGCAGCCGCCAGGACACCGGCAGCCGGTGCTGGGGCAGCTCGGGATTGTGCGCGAGCAGCGTGGTCACCGCGGATGCCGACGGGTCGTACGACAGCCCCGCCCACTGCTCGCTGCCCACGATCGCGAACGGGTCCAGCTGCCCCGGGTCGCCCACGAACAGCGCCCGCTCGAACAGCCCGGCCACGGCCAGCAGCGCGTCCGACCGCATCTGGTACGCCTCGTCCACGATCGCGTGCCGCCACGGCTCGTCGACCTTCACATGCGCCCACTTCGCGGCCGTGGACACGGTGACCGGCAGCCCGGTCAGATCCGCGGCCTTCGCCGACTTGCGCACGTGCGGCAGGTCGTCCAGCGCCTTGTCGTACGGGTCGGCGTCGCTGCTGTGCAGCCGGCCCACCGGCAGGTCGGGGTTCTTCTCGGCGAGCCGCAGGACCAGGTCGTCGACCTGGGCGTTGGTCTGCGCCACCACCATCAGCGGGCGGCCCGCGTCGGCCAGCTCCAGCGCCGCACGCACCACCAGCGTGGACTTGCCGGCCCCGGGCGGGGAGTCGACGACCACCCCGCGGTGCGTGCCGTGCAGGGTGTCGGCGAGGATCGCGTCGGTGGCCTGCGCGGCCGCCGCGCCCGGGTCGAACACGGCGGTCACAGGACGTCCTCCTCGGTCGGCTGATCGGCGGGCTCCGGTACGGCCTCGCCGGGCGGCCCGCCGTGCGTCCACGGCGTCTGCTCCGGGTCGGGCAGCTTCGCCCCGCCCCGCTGCTCGTGCTCGAACAGGGTGAAGCAGACCTGGTCGCCCTTCTCCGGCACGGACCCCGCCTCGGGCTCCTTGCCGCGCCCCATCTTGTCCAGGACGCGCAGCACCAGCAGATCGCCGTCGCCGCTCACGAACTCCGCCGACTGCGCCTTCCCGCCCAGCGAGCGGTACACCTTCACCCGCTCCCCGAGCTGCGGCCGGTCGTCCGTGCGCACCGTGACCAGCGGGCGCGGGCTGGGCCGCTTGCCCTCGCTGTACGTCATGACGACCTCGACGACCTCACCCGCGAACGCCTCCCCGGCCAGCCGTCGCCCCGCCATCACCAGCGGGTCGTCGAGCGCCTCCTGGGCCTCGAGGCGGGCCTGCTCGCGCTCGCGCGCGGCGAGCTTGTTCGCCGCGGTCACCGCGTCGTCGCGGCGCGGCTGCGGGGGCTCACCGGCCGTGATCCGGTCCCGGTGGGCGGTGAACGACCAGCGGTCGCGCGTCCACCGCTCCTCGACGTGGAGCCCGACCTCGGGCAGCCGGGTGCGCAGCAGGTCCAGGCCCTGCCACACCGCGTCCCAGGTGGGCCGGGTGACGCCCTCGACCAGGGCGCGGATCTCCCGCTCGGCGGCGGTCAGCGCCCCGAGCCGGTCGTCCGCCTGCAGACCGTCCTCCGCCGCGGCGAGCGCGGTGCGGGCACGGTCGTAGCGCTCGATGGCGGGGGCGAGCAGCTTGTTGTCGAACGCCGGGTCGGTGGCCGGGCCCGCGGGCGGGCACCGCAACTGGCCCCGCTCGTCCCGGGCGAGCTCCGCGCGCAGGGCGGCCTCGGCGCCCGACTCGCCACCGGGCGGGTCGATCCAGGCGAGCAGCGCGCCCAGGTGCTGGTCCTCCAGCGTGGACTGCCCCGTGGCCCAGTGCCGGGCCAGCAGGTCCGTCATCGCCAGCAGCAGCGAGGAGCCCGGGACCCGGGACCGCTCGCCGTAGTGCGTCAGCCACCGGCCGAGCAGCGGCACCCGGTGCGGCGCGGGGTAGGGCGTCTCCGGGTCCTGCTCCGCCGTACGGCGAAAGCGCATGGAGCGGCCGAGCAGGCGTACGAAGTCCAGGCCAGCGCGGCTCGGGACGATCAGCTGGGGGGCGTCCGCGCACAGGTCGACCTCGACCTTGACCCGCTTGCCGGTCTCCGGGTCGGTGTCGGTGCGCTCGGCCGTCTCGACGGCCTCGGTGTACGCCTCGATGTGCGGCAGGACGACATCGGCCAGCTCCGCCAGGAACGCGAACCGCAGGTCCCGGTCGCGCGGCTGCGGCACGACCAGCAGCCGGGGCGCGTCCCGGTCCGTGCCGACCAGCGCGCCGAGCGGGGCGCCTGCCTCACCGGCGGTGGTGAGCGGCACGAGGACCAGCGGGCGCTCGGAGAGGCGGCGGTGGCGGACGGTGGCCGAGGGCTGGGCGCGGCCGGTGCTGACCGCTTCCAGGCGGGCGAGGGTGGCGATCAGGGACACGGGGCCGCCTCCCGGGCGCCGAGCGCCTCGGCCCGCAGCCGTGCCGCCCTGCGCAGGGCCGCCACCGCCGGGTCGGCCGGATCCCCGGCGGTGCCGTGGGCCGCCGCCAGGACGTCCTCGACCGTGGTCAGACCGCCCAGCTCGGCCCGGACGGAACGGCCCAGCGAGGTGACCGCGCCGGCCGCGCGGGAGCGGTCCCGGCAGTGGAAGGCCAGCTCACAGGCGGACAGGCACTCGGGCGCGTACGTCGCCGGGACGGCCTCCACCGCGGCCGTCAGCTCGGCGGCGGGCAGCTCCGGGTCGAAGCAGGTGCCCTCGGGGAGGGCGTCGGCGATCTCCTCGATCCGGGTGAGCCGGGAAAGCTGGCGGGCGGTCACCGCGCGCTGCTTGCGGATGTCGACGGCGGAGGCGGTGGGGAGGTTGGAGAAGTCCTTGGGGCACACCAGCAGGATCCGGTGCCGCACGCGCGGGGGCGGGGACAGGCGGGCGGCGACCTGCTCCAGGGCCAGGACGTACACCGCCGCCTGCCGGGCCGCGGCGCCGACCTTCGAGGGGTCCGCGGAGCCGTCCAGCATCGGGAAGGACTTGATCTCCACGACCGTCCAGCTGCCGTCGGGGTGCGTCACCACCGCGTCGGGCTCCAGGAACGCGGGGGAGCCGGCCACGTCGAGCGCGAGCATCGGGTGGTCCAGCAGCGTCCAGCGGCCCGGTGCCCCGGCCGCCTCGCGCAGCGCCAGCGCCGTACGGGCCGCGCGGCCCTCGGGGCCGGCGGCGGAGAGGTCCGGCACCTGGGCCCGGGCGGGCGGCTCGGCGGAGCGGTCCAGCTTCTCGTGCACGAGTCGCAGCAGCTCCGCGCCGCCGTCCGCCTTGACCTTCGCCTCGAAGGCGTTGCCCCGGGTGAGGGCGAACTGCGACTGGCCGAACGCCGAGGGCGCGCCCAGGGCGCCCGCCAGGGCCGACTTGTCCACCCCCGCGCCGTCCAGGACGGCGCGCCGTCTGCAGCCGGGGTTGGCGGCGAGGGCGGCCAGGGCGCGGGCGTCCAGCGCCTTGGCCGGTACCTCGGGACCGCGCAGCTCAGCGAGCCGGTGCCGCAGCGCCGTCCCCCGCGTCCGTGGGGGAGGCACCCGGCTCGGCTCCGGAATCGAACCGTGACTCGCGCTGCCGTGGAAATCGCTCACCCGCGGAAGTCTGGCATCCGCCACTGACAATCGAGGCCTCTGCGGCGGGAGAGGTCCCTGCGGCCGCCCGCGCCGAGCCGGCCGCGATCAGGCTGCCGCGGCCCTCGAAGCGTGCCCGGACCCGCTCGGCGCCGCGCAGGACGTACGGCGTCAGCAGCAGGCCGGCGCCCATCACGGCGGCGCCCGCGACCGCGTCCAGGAAGTAGTGGTTCGCGGTGCCCATCACGACGATCACCGTCACCAGCGGGTAGACCACGGCGGCGATCTTGGTGAGCCGGGTCCCGCCGTACCGCCACAGCATGACGCCGCACCACAGCGCCCAGCCGCAGTGCAGGCTCGGCATGGCCGCGTACTGGTTGGTCAGACCGCCCAAGCCCTTCGGGGCGCTGGCGTCGCCGGCCCACCAGCCGTACTGGCTGTACTGGGCCATCGTGTCCACGAAGCCGTGCGTCGGGGAGAGGAGCCGGGGCGGGCAGGTCGGCAGCAGGGTGAAGCCGATCAGGCCGATGAAGGTCGACGTCATCAGCCAGGTGCGGGCGGCGCGGTAGTGCACGGCACGGGACCTGAAGATCCAGATCAGGATCAGCGGGGTGATCAGGTAGTGCAGCGAGGCGTACCAGAAGTCGGCCGGCACACCCAGCCAGGGTTCGCGGGTGAACAGGCGGTTGAGCGGGTGCTCGGCGTTGAGGTACAGCAGCTTCTCGATGCGCAGGATGGCCAGGCCGTGGTCGACGGCCGTGGTGACATCACCGCGGGCCAGCAGGCGGCCGGCCGAGTAGCACGCGTACACCAAGGCGATCAGCGGCAGCTCGGTCCACCAGCGCAGACGGCCTCGCGCTGCCGTCTGAATGCCTGGTGTCTCGGCGTGCGGCATCCGATCGCCTCCCCCTTCTCGTCGTGGCGCCGGTTGCCCGGACAGGCCACTTTACGATGTACGCGCACGCCTCCGTAGGGCGCCCCCGGCCCTGATAGACGCAGAGATCGCCCGCCGGGTTGCCCTCTCACAGGGTGCGGGATGATGGATGGGTTCCGCCTCGCATATTCCTGGAAAGGCCCTGCACCCCATGGCACCGCGCATTCTGCTGGCCCGGCACGGGCAGACCGAGTGGTCGCTGTCCGGCAAGCACACCGGGCGGACCGATGTGCCGCTGCTGGAGGAGGGACAGCGGGGGGCGAAGCTGCTCGGGGAGCGGCTGCACCGGGCGCCGCTGGACGGGCTGCCCGGGGTGGAGGTGCGGACCAGTCCGCTGGCACGCGCGCGTGCGACGTGCGAACTGGCCGGGTTCGGGGACCGGGCCGCCGAGTGGGACACGCTCATGGAGTGGGACTACGGCGCGTACGAGGGCATGACCCCGGCGGAGATACACGCCGTCCGTCCCGGCTGGCTGATCTGGCGGGACGGTGTCCCCGGGGGCGAGTCGCGGGCCGAGGTCACCGCGCGGGCCGACGAGGTGGTGTCCTGGGCGCGGTCCGCGGACCGGGACGTGCTGATCTTCGCCCACGGGCACATCCTGCGGTCCATCGGCGCCCGGTGGCTGGGGCTGCCGCTGGACTTCGCCGCCCGGATCCGGCTGAATCCGACCTCGCTCTCCGTCCTCGGGTGGGCGTACGGGGAGCCGGCCGTGGAGAGCTGGAACGACACGGGACATCTGGCGGGCTGACCGGACGAGCCCCCGCCTCACACCGCTCGCGGCATGCTCGCGTGCTTCTCCAGGAACGCCGACACCCCTGAGGCCCGCCGGTGCGGCAGGAGCACCCGGGCCGTGCCCGCCAGCATGGTCTGGATCCGGGACGACTGGACCTCGGTCAGCAGTTCCAGCACGCGCAGGCCGGCCGCCGCGGCCTCGTCGGGGTGGCCGCCCCGCGCCAGGTCGTCCGCCAGTTCCGCCGTGTACAGGGCGATGTTGCGGGTGAAGTGCGGGTCCTGGAGCCGCGCCGCGCGTCCCGCGTGCCGGGCCGCGCGGCGCCAGTCGCCCAGCGTCGACCAGCACTGCGCCTCCAGGCCCTCCAGTTCCGCCTCGCCGTAGAAGCTCATCCACTCGGGGTCGGCGTCCGAGCGGCCCCGGTCGTAGAGCGCCTGGGCACGCGCGAGTGCCTGGGCGCAGCCGGTGCGGTCGGCGAGCCCCGCCCAGCCACCCGCCTCGCGCAGCGCGAGCAGGGACATCAGGCGCGCGGAACCGAGGGGACGTGCGACGCGTTGCGCGGCCTGCGCCGCGCGCACCGCCTCGCGCGGGCGGCCCGCGTCCCGCGCGAGGAACGACGCGTTGCAGAAGGCGTGCGCCTCCAGGGCCGGGTCCCCGGCCATCCGGGCGGTCGCCAGCGCCTCCGCGTAGTGGGAGCGCGCGTCGTCGAAGCGGCCCGAGTCGTGCGCCAGCCAGCCGACCGAGATGGCCAGCTCACCCGCGCCCGAGTGGAGCCGCTCACCCACCGCGTGCCGCGTGGTAGCGGCGTCCAGCAGCTCGTAGGCGGCCCGCAGCGGAGCCGCCGCGCGCCGGTACAGGCCGTCCGCGCCGTGCCGGTCGTCGAGCAGCCGGATCCTGCGGACCGCTTCCTCCACCACCTCCGCCTCGCTCGTCCCGAGCCGCCGCGCGGGACGTTCCGCGGCCGTGGCGTCGAGGGCGAGCCCGAAGGGGCTGAGGGAGGCGGCGGCCACCGTGGCGCCTCCGCCGGTCATGAATGCGCGACGCAGCACGTCGCTCTCCTCGGGTCTCTCGTGCGGGTCGTACGGGTCTTGCGTGTCATACGGCTCGTACGCCCCCCGCGTCTCACACGCGGCATATGCCGGGCTCGCGGGGGGCACGTCCTCGGCCTCACGCGCCCGGCGCCCGCGGACGGACGAGCGGGGCGCGAAGCCCAGGTCGGTGAGCGTGCGGCCGGGGAACATGTGCAGGAACACCCGTTCGTACGCGTAGTTGGGGCACCGGATCTCGCCCGCCTCGACCCTGCCGACGTACCGCGCGTCACAGCTGACGCGCTCCCCGATCTCGCGCGCGGCCCGGCGGACCGCCGCGGCGAACTCGGCCGGCGAGCGCTGTCCGCGCAACTGCCGGAACACGAGGTTCGGTCGGGGTGGCCTGGAGGGCTGGGCCGAGTTCGGCTCTGACGACGTCATGGCCGGGTCCTCTCGTGCGAACCGTCGAACCATGCCGGATCCGTGGCGAGTTGAACTATTTGTTCGCTTCGTGCCCCTGGTGTCCGGCGGGCAAGAACGTACCTGCTGTGCCGGACCCGCCACGCAGTGTTTGGCTACAAACCGGATATCTCATCCAGAATCTGCCATGAACTGCCATCCTTTGCGGCGCACTTGTGCCGTAGCTGTTGACGCGGTGACCCGTTGAACCACGTGGACCGGGAGCCGCCCGACTCCCGACCCGCTCGTTTCGAGGAGGGGTTCCGTGGTGGAGGCCGGAATGGAGACCGGACAGAGCATCGATCCCTGCACGCCGTCGTGCACAGGGGCGGCCTGCGATCTGGTGACGGTGCCCGCGAGGCAAGGACTGGAGGCCGTCGACATCCTCCGGCGCGGTGCGGGGGACGCGGTGGGACCCGTCCTGCACGACGACGGCTGCGACACCCTCGGCTTCGTGGTGCCGGCCGGGACGGCGGCCGCCTGGGACATGCCGGGCAGCACCTGTACGCAGACCGACGGCCGGGGGCTGACCCTGGCCCCGGAGCCGCCGGTGGAGGGCTCCGACTGGCTGCTGCCGCCCGGCGAGGCGGACCTCGCGACGGATCCGGCGGTGCTGCGGGCGGCGCTCGGGGAGGCGGCGCGGCTGATCGAGGCGGCGGACAACTGCCGGTGACGGGCACGACCGCCCGCGGCTCCGCATAATGGGCCAATGGGCAGGTCCAAGAACTCCAGGCGCCACGAGGCGGCCACCGAAGCCGTCGTCGAGGCCGTCGACGGAGGGCTTGCCGAGCTGATACCCGACCGGGACCGGGCCCGCGCCTGGACGCTGCTCATCGACGGGGCGCCGCAGTCGCACGTCGACCTCGACGACCCGGCCTACCTCTCCTTCGAGTACCAGCGGCGGCTCGGGCACGTCATCGACCTCGTCGCCCCGCCCGGCCGACCCGTCCAGGCCGTGCACCTCGGCGGGGGCGCCCTCACCCTCGCCCGGTACGTCGCCGCCACCCGCCCCCGCTCCACCCAGCAGGTCGTCGAGCGCGACGGCCCGCTCCTCCAACTCGTCCGCCGCGAACTGCCGCTGGACCGCAACGCCCGGATCCGGGTGCGCTCGACGGACGCCCGCGAAGGGCTCGCCAAGGTGCCCGACGGCTGGGCCGACCTCGTCATCGCCGACGTGTTCAGCGGCGCCCGCACCCCGGCCCATCTGACCTCCACCGAGTTCCTCGACGAGGTGCGCCGCGCCCTGCGCCCCGGCGGCTGGTACGCCGCCAACCTCGCCGACGGACCGCCGCTGGCCCATCTGCGCGGCCAGATCGCCACCGCCGCCGCCCGCTTCCCCGAACTCGCCCTGGTCGCCGACCCGACGGTCCTGCGCGGCAAACGCTTCGGCAACGCCGTCCTGGTCGCCGCCGACCACCCGCTCCCGGTCGCGGACCTCACCCGGCGCGCCGCCTCGGACCCGCACCCGGGCAGGGTCGAGCACGGCAGGAACCTCACGGACTTCACCGGCGGCGCGACCCCCGTCACGGACGCCGCGGCGGTGGCCTCACCGGCGCCCCCGGCGTCGGTCTTCCGCTAGCCGTCGGGCGGGCAGGGCCTAGTAGGTGCCGATCTCCACCCGCGGCGCGCTGTCGTGCCAGGTGCAGAACACCGACACCCGGTCCGCTCCCCGCGCGAACTCCACCCGGATCCACGACTCCGTCTTCCACACCTGCATCGACCACCCCGTGCCGGGCGTCGCCGACACCAGCGTCGCGGACGTTTTACCGAGGTCGAAGACCGCCCGGCCGCCCTCGGTGGCGTAGCTCTTGACCTGGCCGGAGGAGGTGGGGGAGGGGGCCGGGGCAGTGGTGGGCGTGCCGGACGGGCGGGGGGTGCCGGAAGGGGACGGTCTCGGTGCGGGACTCTTCTCCGGGGCCGACGCCGACTGCGAGGGGGTGCCCCGGCGGGTCGAGGACGCCAGCGGCTTCGACTCCTGCGTCGTCGCGTCGCCCGCCGAGATGGGCAGGGCGCGCGGGGGGTCGTAGGCCGTGCCCGCCATGACCGTGTGCACGCCCCACCACGACAGCGTGACCGCCGCGCCCGTGGCGAGCGACCAAGCCAGTACGTGTACGAGTCCTCTGCGCATCGCGGGCCATACTGCCTCACGCGCCCCACAGGTGTCGCCCGGTTGTCCCCGGCGGTGGAGTTGTCCACAGGCCCCGACCGGGCTCGCCCGCATGGCGTACGGTGCGGCGCATGGCAAGTGTGCTCGTGGTCGAGGACGACCAGTTCGTGCGCTCGGCCCTCATCCGGCATCTGACCGACGCCGCACACACCGTGCGCAGCGTCGGCACCGCTCTGGAGGCGCTGCGCGAGGTCGCCCATTTCCGTTTCGACGTGGTCATCCTGGACCTCGGTCTGCCCGATCTGGACGGGTCCGAGGCCCTGAAGATGCTGCGCGGCATCACCGACGTGCCCGTGATCATCGCCACGGCCCGCGACGACGAGACGGAGGTCGTCCGGCTGCTGAACGCGGGCGCCGACGACTATCTGACCAAGCCGTTCTCCGTCGAGCACCTGTCCGCCCGGATGGCCGCCGTGCTGCGCCGGGCCCGCTCGGGCGGCGCCGAGGCCGCCCCCTCCTCCGTGCTCCGCGTCGGCGGCCTCACCGTCGACCCGCTGCGCCGCCAGGCCGAACTGGACGGCGTCCGGCTCGACCTGACCCGCCGTGAGTTCGACCTGCTCGCCTTCCTGGCCGGCCGCCCCGGCGTCGTCGTCCCCCGCAAGGAACTGCTCGCCGAGGTGTGGCAGCAGTCCTACGGCGACGACCAGACCATCGACGTCCACCTGTCGTGGCTGCGCCGCAAGCTCGGCGAGACCGCCGCGAACCCGCGCTATCTGCACACCCTGCGCGGGGTCGGCGTGAAGCTGGAGCCACCGCTGTGAGGTGGGCCCTGGTCAAGGTCTCGCTGGCGGTCACCACCATGGTCGTGCTGGCCTTCGCGGTGCCGCTCGGACTCGTCATCAAGGAGATGGCCCGCGACCGCGCCTTCTCCAACGCCGAGCGGGAGGCCGCCGCGGTCGCCCCGGCGCTGTCCATCACCACCGACCGCGACCAGCTCGAGCGCGTCGTGGCCTCGGCCGGCTCCGAGGCGGAGATGGCCGTGCACATCCCGGCGGCCGACCAGGCGCAGGCCGTCGACATCGGCCGGCAGCGCGCCGCGGACGACGACATCGCGACCGTACGGCGGCTCGGCCGCGCCTCCACCACCGAGGTGCCCGGCGGCTCCACCCTCCTGCAGCCCGTCGCGCTGAGCTCCGGCGAGATCGCGGTCGTGGAGGTCTACGTCCCCGAGGCAGAGGTCAGCAACGGCGTCTCGACGGCCTGGGCGGTCCTCGCCGCCGTCGGTGCCGCGCTGATCGTCGGCTCGGTCGCCGTCGCCGACCGGCTCGGCGTGCGGATGGTGCAGCCCGCCCAGCGCCTGGTCGAGGGCGCGCACGAACTGGGGGAGGGCAAGCTCGGTGCCAGGGTGCCGGAGGAGGGGCCGACCGAACTGCGGCTCGCGGCGACCGCGTTCAACTCCATGGCCGACCAGGTCGTCCAGCTGCTCGCCAACGAGCGGGAGCTGGCCGCCGATCTGTCGCACCGGCTGCGCACACCGCTGACCGTGCTGCGGCTGAACACGGCCTCGCTCGGGGACGGCCCCGCCGCCGAGCAGACCCGGGCCGCCGTCGCGCAGCTGGAGCGGGAGGTCGACACCATCATCCGGACCGCCCGGGAGGCCAAGCCCCAGACGGCCGCGGCCGGTCCGGGCGCCGGATGCGACGCGGCCGAGGTGGTGCGCGAGCGGATGGCGTTCTGGTCGGCGCTCGCGGAGGACGAGGGCCGCAAGGTCCGGGTGGCCGGGATCGACCGGCCGGTGCGCATACCCGTGGCCCGGGCGGAGCTGGCTGCCGCGCTGGACGCCCTGCTCGGCAACGTCTTCCGGCACACCGCCGAGGGCACGGCCTTCGCGGTCGACGTGCACAACGGCGAGGACGCGGTCATCGTGCTGGTGTCGGACGCCGGGCCCGGCATACCCGACCCGGAGGCGGCGATGGCCCGCGGACGGGGCTCGGGCAGCGCCGGGTCGACCGGGCTCGGCCTGGACATCGTGCGCCGGCTCGCGGAGTCGACCGGCGGGGACGTGCGGATCGGATCCTCGGTGCTCGGCGGGACCGAGGTGCGGATCTGGATCCAGCTCGACGGGCGGGCGCCCGAGCGCCGGGGGCACCGGGTGCGCAGACGCCGCGGCGGCCGGCTGGTCTCGACCTTTAACCGCCCCCGATCCCTTCCTTAAGCGCACCCTAAGATCCGCAACCCCCGCCCCGATCAGGCTTTTTGCCCGATTCGGCCTCGCTAGCGTGCTGCCGCACCCCCTCCCCCGTGAGCAGTGAAAGCAGGCACGCGATGAGCACCCACCGACGCAGGATCAGCGGCAGGAACAAGGCGATAGGCGGTCTCGTCGCCGCGGCCGTGGTCGGTGGCGGCGCCGTCTTCCTCACCGGCACCGCGCAGGCGGCCGGTGTGGGCGCCGTGTACACGAAGACCAGTGACTGGTCGACCGGCTACACCGCGCAGTACGTCGTCACCAACGACACCGGCTCGGCGAAGCCCGACTGGACCCTCACCTTCGACCTGCCGCCGGGGGCGAAGCTGAGCTCGCTGTGGAACGCCGAGTCCCAGGTCAGCGGTGCCCGCGTCACCGTGAAGCCGGCCGGCTGGGACAAGGACGGCCTCGCGGCCGGGGAGTCGGTCACCGTCGGTTTCGTCGTCAACGGCTCCGGCGACCCCACCGGCTGCGTCGTGGACGGCGTCAAGTGCGC
>NZ_JAMJFL010000014.1 GCF_023544665.1 Streptomyces sp. YS415 | reverse complement strand
TCGCTGCCCGGCTCGCCGATCCTCTACTACGGCGACGAGATCGGCATGGGCGACAACATCTGGCTCGGCGACCGCGACGCCGTCCGCACCCCCATGCAGTGGACACCGGACCGCAACGCGGGCTTCTCCACAGCCGACCCCGGCCGCCTGTTCCTGCCCACGATCATGGACCCGGTCCACGGCTACCAGGTGACCAACGTCGAGGCGTCCATGGCCTCGCCATCGTCCCTGCTGCACTGGACCCGGCGCATGATCGAGATCCGCAAGCAGAACCCGGCGTTCGGACTCGGCTCGTACACCGAACTGCAGTCGTCCAACCCGGCCGTGATCGCGTTCCTGCGGGAGTACGAGGACGATCTCGTCCTGTGCGTGCACAACTTCTCCCGGTTCGCCCAGCCGACCGAGCTCGATCTGCGCGAATTCAGCGGACGGCACCCGGTGGAGCTGTTCGGCGGGGTGCGTTTCCCGGCCATCGGGGAACTTCCTTACTTGCTGACGCTGGCGGGACACGGCTTCTACTGGTTCCGCCTCCGCAAGGAGAACTGACTCCCCCAAGCCCGGCGGGGCGGTTTCCACCGCCCCGCCCGGGGCACGCATCACTAACACCCCGACCACCCCCCGGGGAAAGGACGCGACGTCATGTCGGAAGCCGTCACCCGTACGCTCACCTCCACTCCGGGTTTCCTTGCGTCCCTGGACCCCTTGTTGCGGGAGTGGCTCCCGCGGCAGCGGTGGTTCGCCGGAAAGGGCCGCCCGGTCACCGGGTTCTCCCTGGTCGCCGCCACCGAACTGCTCCCCTCGGACGGCAAGCTGAGCCTGTACCACCTGCTGGTCCGCGCCCATCAGCCGCTCGCCCTCGGCGCCGAGACGCACCCCGGAGACTGCTACCAGCTCCTCATAGGCGCGCGCGAGGCGCTGCCGCCCCGGCTCGCGCCCGCGCTGATCGGACACGTGGAGGAGGGCCCGCTCGCCGGACGCACGGTGTACGAGGCCCTGTACGACCCCCGGCCCGCCGAACTGCTCCTGGAAGCCCTGCGCACCCAGGCCCGGATCGGCGGGCTGCGCTTCGAGCGGGAGCAGGACCAGGAGATCCGCCCGGGCCTGGTACCGCGCGTGATGACCGCCGAGCAGTCCAACTCGTCGATCGTCTACGGCGATACGTTCATCCTGAAGCTGCTGCGCCGGGTCGTGCCCGGCGTCAACCCCGACCTGGAACTGCCGCTGGCGCTGGCCCGGGAGGGCTGCCCCCGGGTCCCGGCGCCCACGGCCTGGATCCGGGCCGAGCAGTCCGGGGAGCCGTACGTGCTCGGGGTGCTCCAGCCCTTCGTGCAGGGCGCCTCGGACGGCTGGGAGCTGGCCCTTCGCGAGCTGGCCAAGGGCGAGGACTTCGCCGCGGAGGCCCGGGCGCTGGGGCGGGCCACCGCCGAGGTGCACACCGCGCTGGCCCGCGCGCTGCCGACCGTCACCCTCGGCCGTACTCAGCTGGACCTGATGGTCCACGGCATGCTGGAGCGGCTGGACTCGGCCACGCAGGCGGTGCCCGCGCTGCGGCCGTACGCGCCGGGGCTGCGGTCCGCGTTCGAGGCGCTGGGCACCCTCGCGGCCGAGGGTCGCACCTGGACCGCCCAGCGCGTCCACGGTGACCTGCACCTCGGCCAGTGCCTGCGCTCACCGGCCGGGCAGTGGTCGCTGATCGACTTCGAGGGCGAACCGGCCAGGCCGCTCGCAGAGCGCCGCATGCCGCAGCCCCCGCTGCGGGACATCGCCGGGATGCTGCGCTCCTTCGACTACGCCGCCCATTCGGCCGAGCCGGCCATGCCGGGCTGGGCCGAGACCTGCCGGGCCGCGTACTGCTCCGGGTACGCCGAGATCTCCGGCGTCGACCCACGTACCGATCCGGTGCTGCTGCGGGCGTGCGAGACGGACAAGGCGATCTACGAGGTCGTCTACGAGGCCCGCCACCGTCCCGACTGGCTTCCGGTCCCGCTGTCGGCCGTGCGCCGTCTCGCCGCGGACGTCGGCGCACCGTCCCCGCTCATCTCACCCTCGTCGAGGAGGCTCCACCCGTGACCCCCCGCCCCCCGTCCCCCGGTTCCGATCCGCACCAGTCGGCCGAGCAGACGGCCGAGGAGAAGAGCGTCGCGAAGAAGGCGGCCGTAGAGTCCGCGTCCGTGAAAAAGGCGGCCGCGAAGAAGGACGCGGTGCAGAAGGCGAAGAAGGCCGCGAAGAAGGCGACCGCCAAGACGCCCGGCGCCAAGTCGCCCACCGTGAAGAAGACTTCGGCGAAGAAGGCGCCCGGGAGCAAGGCCCCGGGCAAGAAGTCCGTCAAGGCGCAACTCGCGGAGCCGGCACCGGAACCCGCGCGCGAGCCCGCGCCGGTGGTCGCCGTCTCCCCCGCCGTGGACGCCGACGACCGGGCCCGTCTCCTCGCCGGCACCCATCACGCTCCGCACTCCGTGCTCGGCGCGCACCCGGTGCCCGGTGGAGTGGCCTTCCGGGTCTTCCGGCCGTACGCCCGGTCCGTGACCGTTCTCGCCGGGGAGCTGCGGGCCGAGCTGCACGACGACGGCGAGGGCTTCTTCTCCGGTCTGCTGACGCTGCGGGAGGTGCCGGAGTACCGGCTGCTCGTGACGTACGAGGACTCGGAACTGGAGACCGAGGACCCCTACCGCTTCCTGCCCGCGCTGGGCGATCTGGACCTGCATCTGATCGGCGAGGGCCGGCACGAGCAGCTGTGGCAGGCGCTCGGCGCCGAGCCGATGACCCACCAGGGCGTCGCAGGCACCCGCTTCACGGTGTGGGCGCCGAACGCGCGCGGGGTGCGGGTGGCCGGGACCTTCAACTTCTGGGACGGCACCGGGTATCCGATGCGGTCGCTGGGCGGGACCGGGGTGTGGGAGCTGTTCGTCCCGGCGATAGGCGAGGGCGAGCTGTACAAGTTCGACATCACCCGGCCCGACGGTTCCCGCACCCAGCGCGCGGACCCGATGGCCCGCCGTACCGAGGTCCCGCCCAACACCTCCTCGATCATCCACGCCTCGCACCACGAGTGGCACGACCAGGAGTGGATGGAGCGGCGCGGACGGGTACCGGCGCACGAGGGGCCCCTCTCGATCTACGAGGTGCATCTGGCGTCCTGGCGCCCGGGGCTGACCTACCGCCAGCTCGCCGAGCAACTGCCCGCCTACGTCAAGGAGCTGGGCTTCACGCATGTGGAGCTGATGCCGGTCGCCGAGCACCCGTTCGGTGGTTCCTGGGGCTATCAGGTCACCGGCTTCTACGCGCCCACCGCGCGGCTCGGCACGCCCGACGACTTCAAGTTCCTGGTCGACGCGCTGCATCAGGCGGGCATCGGCGTGCTGATGGACTGGGTGCCCGCGCACTTCCCGCGCGACGACTGGGCGCTGGCGGAGTTCGACGGGCGTCCGCTGTACGAGCACGAGGACCCGCTGCGCTCCGCGCATCCCGACTGGGGCACCCTGGAGTTCGACTTCGGGCGCCGCGAGGTGCGCAACTTCCTCGTCGCGAACGCCGTGTACTGGTGCGAGGAGTTCCACATCGACGGGCTGCGGGTCGACGCGGTCGCCTCGATGCTGTACCTCGACTACTCGCGTGAGCCGGGGCAGTGGATACCGAACGTGCACGGCGGCCGGGAGAACCTGGACGCGGTGGCGTTCCTCCAGGAGATGAACGCGACCGTCTACCGGCGGGTGCCGGGTGTGGTGACGATCGCGGAGGAGTCCACGGCCTGGGACGGCGTCACCCGCGCCACCCACCACATGGGCCCCGGCGGCTTCGGCGGTCTGGGCTTCGGCCTGAAGTGGAACATGGGCTGGATGCACGACTCGCTGGGCTATCTGTCCCACGAGCCGATCCACCGCAGGTACCACCACCACGAGATGACCTTCTCGATGGTGTACGCCTACAGCGAGAACTACGTGCTGCCGATCTCGCACGACGAGGTCGTGCACGGCAAGCGGTCGCTGGTGTCGAAGATGCCGGGCGACTGGTGGCAGCAGCGCGCCACCCACCGCGCCTACCTGGCCTTCATGTGGGCCCACCCGGGCAAGCAACTCCTCTTCATGGGGCAGGAGTTCGCCCAGGGCGCGGAGTGGTCGGAGGCGCACGGCCCGGACTGGTGGCTGCTGGACCCGGCGTACGGGGCGGAGGCCGACCACCGGGGCGTCCGCGACCTGGTCCGGGACCTGAACGCCGTCTACCGGGACACCCCGGCGCTGTGGGCGCTGGACACCAGTCCGGACGGCTTCCGGTGGGTGGCCGGGGACGCGGCGGAGGACAACGTCTTCGCGTTCCTGCGCTACGACACCGACGGCGTGCCGCTGCTGGCGGTCTCCAACTTCGCGCCGGTGGTCCGGCAGGACTACCGCCTCGGCGTCCCCGAGGACGTTCCGGCCTGGCACGAGACGCTGAACACCGACGGCGCGCGGTACGGCGGCAGCGACGTCACCAACCCCGACCCCCTGAAGCCCGAACCCCAGGGCCGGCACGGCCAGGCGACCAGCATCCGCCTGACCCTGCCGCCCCTGGCGACGGTGTGGCTGCGGCCGGCCTAGCCGACCAGGCCGGCCGGGAGCGGGCCGGTGTGCAGGATGCCGAGTCTCTGCGTCGCCCGGGTCAGGGCGACGTAGAGGTCGCTGGTGCCGTAGCGGCCGGGCTCCACGACCAGGACCGAGTCGAACTCCAGGCCTTTGGCCTGCCGCGGGTCCAGCAGGACCACGGTCCGGGTGAGGTCCGGTTCCGCGTCCGCCGTCACGCCGTCCAGGTGGGCGGCGAGGCGGCGGTGGAGGTCGCGCGGGGCGATGACCGCCAGGCGTCCCTCCGCCGGGGTCAGCTCCCCGACCGCCTTGGCCACGGCGCCGGGGAGGTCGTCCGTCGCGCGGATCCACGGCCGTACGCCCGTCGAGCGCACCGAACTCGGCGGTTCGAACCCGGGGTTCTCGGCGCGGACCACGGCCGCCGCGAGTTCCATGATCTCGGCCGGGGTGCGGTAGTTGACGCCCAGCCGGGTGTGCTCCCAGCGGTCCTCCACGTACGGCCGGAGGATGCCGGACCAGGAGCCGACGCCCGCCGCCTCCGAGGTCTGGGCCGGGTCGCCGACCAGGGTCATCGAGCGGGTCGGGCTGCGCCGCATCAGCAGGCGCCACGCCATCGGCGACAGCTCCTGCGCCTCGTCGACGATGATGTGCCCGAACGCCCAGGTGCGGTCGGCCGCCGCGCGCTCGGCGGCGCTGCGGTGGTCGTCCTCCTCCTGCCGCTCGGCGAACCGCTCGGCGTCGATGATGTCGTGCGCGGAGAGCACCTCCGAGTCCTCGTCGTGCTTGTCGTCGAACTCGTAGGTGCGTGAGGCGTACGACACGTCCAGCACGCCCTGCGCGTAGGCGATCTGCGTCTCCCGTTCGCGATCCGCCCGCAGCCGGGCCACCCGGTCGTCCTCGCCGAGGAGTTCGGCGGCCTCGTCGAGCAGGGGGACGTCCGCCACGGTCCAGGCCCGGGTCATCGGGCGGCGGACGGCGGCCGCGTCGGCGGCGGACAGGTACCCTTCCGGCTCGGCGAGGAAGTCGGCGACCACCCGCTGCGGGGTGAGCAGCGGCCACAGCCGGTCGATGGCCGACCAGACCTCGGGGTTCTCGGCGAGGTCGTCGCGGATCTGGGTGATGTCGCTCGGGTCGAGCAGGTTCGTCCCGTCGTAGGGGTCGGTGCCGATGCGCTCGGCGACCATGTCGGTGAGGGTGTTGAGGATGTGGCCCTCGAAGTACTCCCGCGCCGCGTTGTGCGGCAGCCGCGCCGAGCGGGTGCGGTCGCGGGCGACGCCCACCAGGCCGTCGTCGAGCATCAGGATCTCGCGGTCGTGCTCGATCGCGATCACCGGATCGGGCAGCGCCTGCCGGTCGCGTACGACGGCGGCGAGCACCTCCGCCATGTCGGCGCGGCCCTTCACGGCGGCCGCCTCCGGGGTGTCCGCCGCCTTCGCGCGTACGCCGGGGAACAGCTCGCCGACCGTCGCCAGCAGCACGCCCGTCTCACCGAGCGAGGGCAGCACCTCGCCGATGTAACCGAGGAAGGCGGGGTTGGGGCCGACGATCAGGACGGCCCGCTTGGCGAGCAGTTCCCGGTGCTCGTAGAGGAGATACGCGGCCCGGTGCAGGGCGACGGCCGTCTTGCCGGTGCCGGGGCCGCCCTCCACCACCAGGACTCCGCGGTGCGGGGCGCGGATGATCTCGTCCTGTTCCGCCTGGATGGTCTGCACGATGTCGCCCATGCGGCCGGTGCGCGCGGAGTTCAGGGCGGCGAGCAGCACGGCGTCCCCGCTGGGGTCCTCGTGGCCGGTGCGCTCCTGGTCCCCGAGGTCGAGGATCTCGTCGTGCAGCGCGGTCACCGTACGGCCGCTGGTGCTGATGTGCCGGCGCCTGCGCAGGCCCATCGGGGTGTGGCCGGTGGCCAGATAGAAGGGGCGGGCGACCTCGGCCCGCCAGTCGATGAGGATCGGGGTGCGGGCCTCGTCCTCGGTGCGCAGTCCGATCCGGCCGATGTGATGGCTGACTCCGGAGGCGAGATCGATCCGGCCGAAGCAGAGCGAGCCGTCGACCGCGTTCAGCGCGGCGAGCAGCCCAGAGCGCTCGGCGACGAGGATGTCCCGCTCCAGACGGGCCTGCATGGGCGTGTTGCCCTGGGCGAGCGCGTCGGCCACGGAGGTCTCGGTGTCACCGCGCAGCGCGTCCACGCGCGCGTACAGGCCGTCGATGAATTCCTGCTCGCCGCGCATTTCATCGTCCGGAAATTCGCTGTTTGACAATTCCACTCCCGCCCGGATATACTGCGCTTACTCAGCTTCTCGCGACCCAATTCTTTTGAAGTCGCGAATCATTGAATATACGCAAAGAAATCCCCCGGGCGCAATTACCCGGGGGATTTCTGCTGACTCCGTACGGGCCGCACAGCTCACAGCACGTCGGCGATCTCCTCCAGCAGCCGCCGCTTCGGCCGGGCCCCCACCATGGACCGCACCGGCTCACCGCCCCGGAAGACCATGAAGGTCGGCATGGACAGCACCTTGTAGGCGTTGGTGGTCAGCGGGTTGTGGTCCACGTCCAGCTGCACCACCTTGAGCCGCTCCCCCTCCTCCGTCGCCAGCGCACGCAGCACCGGCGCCATCTGCCGGCACGGCGGGCACCAGTCGGCGGTGAACTCCACCAGCACCGGCAGGTCCGACCCGATGACTTCCCTCTCGAAGTCGGCGTCGGTCACTTCACTCACCACGGCTACCCTCCCAGTTCGCACTTCGGATCCTCGGCGAGGGCGAGCCGCACCCCGATCTGCGCCCGCACGGCCTGCAACTCGCCGATCAGCGCGTCGAGTTCGTCCAGCTTGCGCCGGTAGACCGCGAGCGAGGCCGGGCACGCGTCGCCCTCGGGGTGCCCGGCCCGCAGACACTCGACGAACGGCCGGGTCTCCTCCAGGTCGAACCCGAAGTCCTGGAGCGTCCTGATCTGCCGCAGCAGCCGCAGATCGCTCTCGTCGTAGGTCCGGTAGCCGTTGCCGGTGCGCCGCGCGGGCAGCAGGCCGCGCGACTCGTAGTACCGAAGGGTCCGGGTCGTCGTCCCGGCCCGCTCGGCCAGCTCGCCGATTCGCATGCGGATGAACGTAAGCCTTGACCCCGGCGTCAAGGCAACAGCGGTTTGCGCTCCACCGGGGAGGTGAGCACGATCGACGTCGTCGTCCGGCCGAGCGCGGAGACCTCCTCCAGGACCTCCTCCAGATGGACCGTGTCCCGCACAGCCACCTTGAGGATCCAGCAGTCCTCGCCGACCACATGGTGCGCCTCGGTGATCTCCGGGCGTTCCATCAGCTCCAGGGTCCTCGGGTGCTTGAGGGTGTAGCCGCCGTGCGGATCGACCCGGATGAACGCCTGGATGCCGTAGCCGAGCCGGGCCGGGACGACGTGGGCGCCGTAGCCGCTGATCACGCCTGCCGACTCCAGGCGGCGCACCCGCTCGGTGACCGCCGCCGGGCTGAGCCGCACCCGGCGGCCCAGCTCGCTGAGCTTGATCCGGCCGTCCGTCTGGAGGAGCGCGAGGATCTGCCGGTCGAGCGCGTCGAAGGCCACCGAGGTTTCCTCGGCGGCGGCGCGCGGACGCCGCGGTTCTTTTTGCACGGCCGCCTCAACTCCCATGATTCCCCCTTCAGAACGCGGTCATCCAGCAAGAGAATTATGGTCATGGAAAAGCCACGAGAGGTACTGGTCATCGGCGGCAACCGCTATATCGGCAAGCGCCTGATCCGCCGCCTGCTGGCGGCCGGTGACCGCGTGACGGTCCTCAACCGGGGTTCCGCGACGCCACCCCCGGGCACCGTCCACCTCGTCGCCGACCGCGACGACGAGAACTCCCTGCGGGCGGCGCTCGGTTCCCGCACCTTCGATGCCGTGGTCGACCAGGTCTGCTACACACCGCGCCAAGCGGTCCTCGCGCGCAGGGTGTTCACCGGACGCACCCGCCGGTATGTGATGACGTCGACGGTCGAGGTGTACGAGCACGAGGACTCCCCCGCCCTGGTCACGGAAGCGGCCGTGAACCCGCGCGCGGTGCGGGTCGACACCGAACTGCCCTGGCATAAACCGGAGTTCCGCGACACCCATTACGGCGAGGGCAAGCGGCAGGCGGAGGCGGTCCTGGCCGCCGACCCCGGTTTCCCGTACGTCGCCGTGCGCGTCGCCCATGTCCTGGGCGGGGACGACGACTTCACGGGACGGCTCGCGCACTACGCCGAGCGGATCCGCACGGGCGCGCCGATCGCGGTACCGGCGGTGAACCGGCCCGCCACCTACATCCATGTCGAGGAGATCGCCGACTTCCTGGCCTGGACGGTGGGCGAGGACTTCACCGGACCGGTCAACGCGGCCTCGCACGGCTTGCTGGGCACCGGTGACCTGTGCGAGGCGGTGGCGGCGCAGGTGCCCGGGGGCAGGGTGGTGCTGCGGGGCGTCGAGGTCGGTGAGGTGTCGCCGTTCTCCTTCACCCGCTCCTACGGCATGGACAACGCCCGGGCCACTCGGCTCGGTTTCCCCTTCGGCGACGTACGGCAGTGGCTGCCGAAGGCTGTCGCCGAGGTGCTGGGGACGTGAGTGCGCAGGAGGTGCGCGGCCTCTGCCGCCGCCGTCAGGGGGTGGCGAGGGCCCGGGTCTCGGCGGCGTACAGCTCGGCGGGATCGAAGCCCATGCCGGTGAAGTGGCCGGCCAGTTCCAGGGACAGGGTGCCGTGCAGGCGGGTCCAGAAGACCAGGGCGTGGTGGAGGGCCGCGGGCGGGGCGGCGTGGTCGCCCGCCCAGAAGCGGTGCTCGGCGATGTGGGTCTGGAACGGGTCCTCGGCGACTCCCTCGGCCTCGCAGGCGTCGAGGAGTACGGCCATCACCTCGGAGGCAATGAGGGTGGTGTCGGGGGGTGCCTGGTAGCCGGGAACGGGGGTGCCGTAGACGAGGAAGTACCGGTGGGGGTCTTCCAGGGCCCAGTCCCTCATGGTCCGGGCGAGGTCCGGGAGGCCGACGCCCGCCTTGGCCGCGGCCTGGAAGCGGTCGGCGAGGCCCCGGTAGGCGTCCCTGATCAGCTCGGTGATCAGTTCGTCGCGGTTGGCGAAGTAGCGGTAGAGGGCGGGGCCGCTCATGCCCATCTGCTTGGCGATGGCGTTGAGGGACAGCGCGGAGGCGCCGGCGCCGGCGATCTGCTCCCAGGCGCGGGTCTTGATCTCGTCCCGCACCTGGGCGCGGTAGCGCTCGCGGGGCGTCTTGGGGTCCGACTCGGGCACGATGGGCATGCTCCTGACCGGTGGGGCTATAGCATCAAGGGTTCGCTATAGGTTATCACCGGTTGGGGTTCGCGGCGCGCCGAGGGGTGGGGCCTCGGGCCGTCTCGCGGCGGGGGGAGGGCTTCCGGCTGCGTTTCGCCCCCGCCGCCCCTACCCGTCCCATCCAGGGGGCTCCGCCCCCAGACCCCCCGGTTCGACCCTTGAAGGGCCTCGTCCTCAAACGCCGGACGGGCTGAGACACGACCCCGCCGCGCCCCGAATACCCCCGCCGACCGGAGCGGCCCCCCGAACCCCGCCCCTCACACCCCCGACGGGCTGACCGTGCGGCCCGTCAGACGCAGGAGGAGCTCTGCGATCGGCGCCCGGATCTCCTCTCCGACTCCCCAGCTCCACTCGATGTCCGTCGCCACCAGGCGGGCCTGCGGACGGGGCCAGGGGCGCAGGGGGAAGCGCATGGTGCAGACCCGGTCCGCCGCGTCCCGTGCCGCCGCCGGCGGCATCTCGCGTCGGCGGCCCAGGGCCAGCGCGATGTCCTGGCCGTGGACCAGGATGTCCAGGAGGGGTTCCCGGGGTGTGGTCGTGGGCGCCAGCCGGCGGCTGCCGACGATGCCGCGGAGGTTGGCCACCAGTTCCGGGGTCGGCAACCGCGCCTCATGGACCGCCGTGTCGTGGATCAGGCGGTCCATGTTGCCCCGCGCCCGGACCCACGCGCCCACCAGGTCGCCGTAGGAGAAGCGGGGCGCCAGCGTCAGATGGGCCGCCACATCGCGGACCCGCCAGTCCCCGCAGGCCGTCGGGGTCTCCCACTGCTCCGGGGTCAGCCCCTCCAGGAGGTCCGCCAGACTCGCCCGCTCCGCGTCGACGATCTGCCACCGCTCGTCCGTCCCCAGTACCGCACCCACGGGAATCACCGCCCACTCAAGTGGTAAGCTTCTCTGACTAAAGTAGTCAGGGAGTCTGACTACTGTCAAGCGAGAGTCGAGGGAGTGTCCGCCGTGGTCGGCGAGAGTGAGATCAACACCGGCGTGCTGCTGTTCCTCCCGTACCGCGCCCTGGAGAACCGCGTCTTCGCCGCCCTCGCCGAGGCCGGGTTCGACGACTTCACGCCCGCGCAGGCCCGCGTCATGCAGCGCATCGGACCCCACGGCACCCGTCTCACCGACCTCGCCGAGCAGGCACAGATCACCAAGCAGACCGCCGGGTTCCTCGTCGACCAGCTGGAGAAGTCCGGTTACGTCAGGCGCGTGCCGGACCCCACCGACAAGCGGGCCCGGCTGGTGTGCGGCGCGGAGAAGGCCCGGGCGGCCAAGGAGGTCGCCGACGCCGTGATCGCCGAGGTGGAGCGGGAGTGGGAGGAACACCTCGGCAAGCGGCGGATGAAGCAGCTGCGCGAGGCGCTCACCCTTCTCCGGGAGATCACCGACCCCTGGGCGTAGCACCTCTGCCCACCACCCCCGGCGGGCAGAATGGCTGCCATGCCCACCGGTCAGACCACCCGCGCCGACGCCAACCGCCGCCGCATCCTGGACGTCGCCCTCACCGAACTCCTGCGCGATCCCGACGCGTCGATGGACCAGATCGCGCGCGCCGCGGGCGTCGTACGGCGGACGGTGTACGGCCATTTCCCCAGCCGTGAGGCGCTGGTCGGCACGCTCGTCGACGATGCCGTGGAGGCGGTCGCCGCGGCGCACGCGGCCGGGTGCGAGGGGATCGAGGATCCGGCGGAGGCGCTGGCCCGCTCGGTGCTGGCGGTCTGGGAGGTCGCCGACCGCTACCGCATCCTGGTGGCGCTGGCCCAGCGCAGCGTCACCGTGCAGGGCATCCGCGGCCGGCTGGCCCCCGTCCGCGAGACGGCGGCGGAGCTCCTGCGACGCGGCTTGGCCCAGGGCGTGTTCACCTCGCCGCTGCCGGCGCCCGCCCTGGCGTACGTCCATGAGCAGACCCTGATCGCCCTGATGGAGGCGGTGAACGAAGGGCTCCTCGCACCCGGGGAAGCGGGCCGCTCGGCCGCGGCCACCGTGCTGACCACGGCGGGCGTACCCGCCTCGGACGCCACCGCACTCGCGGCGCGGCTGAACACATGAGCCGAGCGGCCAGGCCCGTGGGGGGAGTGCCTGACCGCTCGGCGTTCTGCGGGAGCCGGGGCTACGCCTTCGCCAGCTCCTTCTCGCCGCCCTGTCCGGGAACCTCGGCCGGCGCTTCCCGCTCGGCGCCCCCGTCGTCCAGCAGGGTCGCCTCGTCGAACGGGATGTGACCGCCCAGCACCTGGTCGACCCGGCCCCGGTCGATCTCCTTGGTCCAGGTGCCGATCAGGACCGTGGCCACGGCGTTGCCCGCGAAGTTCGTCAGGGCGCGGGCCTCGCTCATGAACCGGTCGATGCCGACGATGAGACCGATGCCGTCCACCAGCGCGGGCTTGTGCGACTGCAGACCGCCGGCCAGCGTCGCCAGCCCCGCCCCGGTGACGCCCGCCGCGCCCTTGGAGGCGACCAGCAGGAACAGCAGCAGCGGGATCTGCTCGCCGACCGACATCGGCGTCCCCATGGCGTCCGCGATGAACAGCGAGGCCATGGTCATGTAGATCATCGTGCCGTCGAGGTTGAAGGAGTAGCCCGTCGGCACCGTGATGCCGACCACCGGCTTGCTGATGCCCAGGTGTTCCATCTTCGCGATGAGCCGCGGCAGCGCGGACTCGGAGGAGGACGTCGACAGGATCAGCAGGAACTCCCGGCCCAGGTACTTGAAGAGGGTCAGGATGTTCAGGCCCGCGACGACCCGCAGCAGCACGCCGAGCACCAGGAAGACGAACAGCACGCACGTGACGTAGAAGCCGAGCATCAGGACGGCGAGGCTCTTGAGGGCGTCGAGGCCGGCCGAACCGGTCACGGCGGCGATGGCACCGAAGGCGCCGATCGGCGCGGCCCACATGACCATCGCGAGGATGCGGAAGACGAGCCGCTGCAGGTGCTCCACACCGCGCAGGATCGGCTGCCCGGCCGGGCCCATGGCCTGCAGCGCGAAGCCGGCGAGCAGGGCGATGAGCAGGGTCTGCAGGACCTCGCCGCCGGTGAAGGCGGAGACCATCGTGGTCGGGATGATGCCGAGCAGGAACTCGGTGGTGTCCTTGGCCTCGGCGTCGACCTGGGCGTGACCGGCGTCCTTGACCGCGTCGGTCACCGCGAGGCCGGTGCCCGGCTCCAGGATGTTGCCGACGACCAGGCCGATGCCCAGCGCGACCAGCGACATGATCGTGAAGTAGACCAGCGCGATACCACCGACGGCACCGACCTTCGCGGCCTTGCGGACCGACCCGATGCCGAGCACGATCGTGCAGAAGATGATCGGCGAGATCATCATCTTGATCAGGTTCACGAACCCGGTGCCGATCGGCTTCAGCTCCACCGCGAAGTCGGGTGCGACCAGGCCGACGGTGATGCCCAGGGCGACCGCGATGATCACCGCGATGTAGAGATAGTGCGTGCGGTCCCGCTTGGCTGCGGGTGCCGTATCGGGGGTGCTGGCGGCCACGGCTGCCCTCCTTGACGTCTTCGTCGGCATCACCGGCGTGCGGCTCACGTCCGGGGGATTCGGGGAATGCCGTGACTATCTCCCGCCCTGTGAGGGCGGTCACCCTTCCGTTCATTTAGTTCACGCTCGGACGGCAGGCACACTGACGGCATGCGCCTCCCCGTCCCCCGGCCCCGCAGCCTCGCAGGCCAGCTCTTCGCCATGCAGGCGGTGCTGATAGCGGTGGTCGTCGCCGGGTACGCGCTGTTCACGTACGTCAGCGACCGCAGCCAGGCCGAGGAAGCGGCCGGCCGCGAGGCACTGGCCGTGGCCCGCTCGATCGCCGACGCCCCCTCGGTCCGGCAGGCGATCCGCACCGACGACCCCTCCTCCTCGCTCCAGCCGTACGCGCTGCACGTCCAGCGGGACACCGGGGTCGACTTCGTCACGATCATGAACACGCGGGGCATCCGCTGGACCCACCCCGACCCCGAGGAGATCGGCCAGCGCTTCATCGGTCATATCGAGGACGCGCTGGGGGGCGAGTCCTTCACCGAGACCTACACCGGCACCCTCGGCCCCTCCGTCCGCGCGGTCACGCCCATCTGGGACGGCGGGCGGATCGTCGGTCTGGTCAGCGCCGGCATCAAGGTGGAGGAGATCAGCAAGCGGGTGCAGGGCCAGCTGACCGCGCTGATCGGCGTGGCGGGCGGCGCGCTCGCACTCGGCGCGGTGGGCACGTACGTCGTCAACGCCCGGCTGCGCCGGCACACGCACGGCATGAACGCGACCGAGCTGAGCCGGATGTACGACTACACCCAGGCCGCCCTCCACGCGGTGCGCGAGGGACTGCTGATGCTCGACGGGCAGTTCCGGGTGGCGCTGATCAACGACGGCGGCCGGGAGCTGCTGGGCGTCTCGGACCAGGTGGTCGGCACCTCCGTGGCAGCCCTCGGGCTGCCGCCGTCGCTGACCGGTGCGCTGCTGGCGTCGGAACCCCGGGTGGACGAGGTGCACCTGACGGCGGACCGGGTGCTGGTGGTCAACACCTCCCCGGTGTCGGGCGGGGAGCGCCGGGGCACGGTCGTGACCCTGCGGGACGTCACCGAACTGCAGTCCCTGATGGGTGAGCTGGACTCCGAGCGGGGCTTCAGCCAGGCGCTGCGCTCGCAGGCGCACGAGGCCGCCAACCGGCTGCACACGGTGGTCTCGCTGATCGAGCTGGGCCGGGCCGAGGAGGCGGTGGCCTTCGCGACGGCCGAACTGGAGCTGGCGCAGGCGCTCACCGACCAGGTGGTGGCGGCGGTCGCCGAGCCGGTGCTGGCGGCGCTGCTGCTGGGCAAGACGGCCCAGGCGAACGAGCGGGGCGTGGAGCTGGTGGTGTCGCAGGACAGCCGGCTCGACGACGGGCTGCTGCCGCCGTCGCTGCCCGCCCGGGACCTGGTCACCATCCTCGGCAACCTGATCGACAACGCGGTCGACGCGGCGCAGGGCAGCACGCGGGCCCGGGTGACGGTCCGGGCGTGCACGGAGGCGTCCGAGCTGGTGCTGCGGGTCTCGGACACCGGGGCGGGCGTGGACCCGGCGCTCGCGGAGGCGGTGTTCGAGCGGGGCTTCTCGACCAAGCCGGCGTCCGGTCCCGGTGGGCGGGGGCTGGGGCTGGCGCTGGTACGGCAGGCGGTGGGCAGGCACGCGGGGGCGCTGACGGTGGCGGACGCCGAGGAGGGCGGGGCGGAGTTCGAGGTCCGGCTGCCGCTGGGGGCCGTGCGGGCGGGCGGGGGCGTAGTTTCTGGGGGCGCATTCTCTGGAGGCCCCGTATGACCACCCCGCAGCAGATCCGTGTCCTGGTCGTGGAGGACGACCCCGTCGCCGCCGACGCGCATGTCCTGTACGTCGACCGGGTCCCCGGCTTCACCGCCGTCGGCAAGGCGCACACGGGTGCGGAGGCGCGCCGCGCGCTGGAGCGCACCCGCGTGGACCTGCTGCTGCTCGACCTGCACCTGCCGGACGTGCACGGGCTGCAGCTGGCCCGCTCGCTGCGGGCGTCGGGCCATCACGCGGACGTGATAGCGGTGACGTCGGCGCGGGATCTCGCGGTGGTGCGGGAGGGTGTGTCGCTGGGCGTGGTCCAGTACGTCCTGAAGCCGTTCACCTTCGCGACCCTCCGGGACCGGCTCGTGCGGTACGCCGAGTTCCACGCGGCGGCGGGCGAGGCGAGCGGCCAGGACGAGGTCGACCGCGCCCTGGCGACCCTGCGGGCCCCGGGCCCGGCCGCCCTGCCGAAGGGGTTGAGCGCGCCGACCCTGGAGCGGGTGACGGTGACGCTGCGGGACTGCGCGGAGGGGCTGACGGCGGCGGGCGTGGCGGAGGCGGTGGGCATCTCGCGGATCACCGCGCGCCGGTACCTGGAGCATCTGGTGGACGCGGGGCGGGCGGCGCGCAGTCCGCAGTACGGGACGGTGGGGCGGCCGGAGCTGCAGTACCGGTGGGTCCCCGGCCCTCAGGTGAACGGCCGGGCGTAGGCGACGACCTGGGCGGCGAGGCCGCACAGCGCGAGGGCTTCGAGGACGGAGACGGCGAGCAGTCCCGGGGACGTCTGCCCGGCGCTCCAGTGGACGGCGAGCCCGGCGAGCGGCACGACGCAGAAGGCCGACAGGTCGATGGCGCACTGGACGGCTTTGCGGGAGCGGCGCCGGGGGTCGGTGCGGTGGGCGGTCTCCCACGCGAACAGGCGCTCTCCCTCGGCCAGTTGGGCGAGCCGCGGGCCGAGGTCCTCGCGCACGTACTTGCCGATGGCGGAGATCTTCTCGTCGTTGACGAGGTAGGTCCAGCCGAGGACCACGCACACGGGCGGGATGGCGAGCAGCATGGCGGACCGCTGGGTCTGGGCGGCGGCGGCGATGACCGCGGCGACGACGGTGAGGGTGACGTAGAGGAGGTTGTCGCGGAAGCCGATGCGGGTCTTCTGTTCGTCCTTGACGGTCTGGTACTCGGTGAGGAGCAGTTGGCCGATGGTGACGTCGCGCTCCGCCACGGTGTTCTTCCTTCCCCCGGTGGTCGTGCTTGGCAGTACCTTAAATGCGTGCCGCAGACTTCACACACCGTCGTCGTCGTGACCGCGCTGGCCGTCGAGTACGACGCCGTACGCGCCCATCTCGGCGCCGGTGCCGAGGAGTTGGTCCACGAGGACGGAACGCGGGTGGAATGCGGGCGGCTGCCGGGCACCGAATGGACGCTGGCCCTGGCCGAGTTGGGCGAGGGGGCGGTGAACGCGTCCGCGCTGACGGCGCAGATCCTGGGCTGGCTGCGGCCGGAGGCGGTGCTGCTGGTGGGCGTGGCGGGTGCGCTGAAGGCCGATGTCGCGCTCG
This sequence comes from Streptomyces sp. YS415, assembly GCF_023544665.1. Lineage (GTDB taxonomy): Bacteria > Actinomycetota > Actinomycetes > Streptomycetales > Streptomycetaceae > Streptomyces. The sequence goes on along the minus strand of NZ_JAMJFL010000014.1, from coordinate 213,190 downwards.
GTGACGTCGTGGTCGGCACGAAGGTGTACGCGGTGCAGGGCGGCAAGCTGACCCCGGAGGGCTTCCGGGCCCGCCCCGAGGTCTGGCACGGCTCGAACCGGCTGGTGCAGGCGGCGCGGTCGGCGTTGCGGGGGCCGGCGGACGTACGCGGACACCTGAAGCCGATCGCGTGCGGGGATGTGGTCCTGACGGACGACAGGTCGGCGTTCGCGGAGTTCATCGGGCGCCACTACGACGACGCGAACGCGATCGAGACGGAGGGCGCCGGGGCCGTCCACGCGGCGCATGTCAGCGGGCAGGTGGACGCGCTCGTGATCCGGGGGATCAGCGACCGGGCCGATGCCCACAAGTCGGCGGCGGACGCGGGCGGTTCGCAGCGGCGGGCGGCGGCACAGGCGGCGGCCGTGGCGGTGGCGGTGCTGCGCAAGCACCGTCCGCGGGAGGCCTCCGCCCGGGCCGGCGCCGCGGAGGGGGCCCGCTACGGCGGCGATCACCTCGACTTCCGGGGCGGGGTCTTCCACGGGCCTGTCGTCGGCAAGCGGGTCGACCGGGAGCGGTAGCCGGGCGGTCGATCCTCCGCAGACGCATTGACCCGACCGGACCACCCCACCTACGTTCACCGGGCAGCCATCCCCGCGCCACAACGACGTGAGCCCGCAGGAGGTCATGCCGTCATGCCCGTGCGCCCCACCGCCGCCCTGCTCCCCACCCTCCTCGCCCTCGCCGCCGCGACGACCCTCACCGCCTGCGGCGGCGGTTCCGGAAGCGATCCGGACACACTGAAGGTGTCCTTCAAGCAGTCGACGGACAACAACATCAAGGTGATGGACACCTTCCTCGCGGACATCAAGAAGCAGTTCGAGAAGAAGTACCCCGGCAAGAAGGTCGAGTTCATCCCGATCAAGGCCCCGGACTCGGAGTACTACACCAAGCTCCAGCAGATGCTCCGCTCCCCCAAGACCGCCCCCGACCTGGTCTACGAGGACACCTTCCTCATCAACTCCGACATCACCAGCGGCTACCTCAAGCCCCTCGACGACTACCTCGCCAAGTGGCCGGACTGGGACCGGTTCATCGACTCGGCGAAGGCGGCGGCGAAGGGCGAGGACGGCAGGACGTACGGCGTCCCGGACGGCACCGACACCCGCGGGCTCTGGTACGACAAGGCCGTCTTCGCCAAGGCGGGCCTCCCCGCTCCCTGGCAGCCGAAGACCTGGGACGACGTCCTGGAAGCGGCCCGCACGATCAAGGAGAAGGTCCCGGACGTCACCCCGCTGAACGTCTACACCGGCAAGCCCGCGGGCGAGGCCGCCACCATGCAGGGCTTCGAGATGCTCCTGTACGGCACCGAGGACCGCCTCTACGACGAGCGCACGAAGAAGTGGATCGCCGGCAGCCAGGGCTTCAAGGACTCCCTCGCCTTCGTCGAGACGGTCTACCGGGAGAAGCTCGGCCCCGACGTCGCCGACGCCCTGGACCCCAACTTCGGCACCCGCGTGCGCGGTGAACTCCTCCCCCAGGGCAAGCTCGGCATCGCCCTCGACGGCTCCTGGCTCCCGCAGGACTGGCTGGAGGGCAGCGGCCACGAATGGCCCGAGTGGTCCGAGAAGCTGGGCCTGGCGGCCATGCCGACCCAGCACGGCCAGGCGCCCGGCAAGGTGAGCATGTCCGGCGGCTGGACCTGGGCGATCCCCGCGAAGGCCGCCAACCCCGGCCTCGCCTTCGACTTCATCAAGACGATGCAGACCAAGGAGAACGCCCGGAAGTGGTACATCGCCAACTCCGGCATCGCGGTCCGCGAGGACGTCGCGAACGACCCCGCGTACGCCGGGGCCCAGCCCGGCATCGCGTTCTTCACGGACCTGGTCGCGAGCACCCACTACCGGCCCGCCTACCCGGCGTACCCGAAGGTCTCCACGGCCGTCCAGGAGGCGATGGAGAGCGTGACGACCGGTGACGCGTCGGTGGAGGAGGCGGCGCGGAACTACGACGAGGAGCTCGAGGCCGCCACCGACGGCCAGGTGATCCGGAAATGAGCCGGCGCGCATGAGGACGATCACCCGCGCGCTCCCGCTCGTCCCCGCCGTCGTCCTCCTCCTCTTCCTCGCCGGCCCGATCGCCTACTGCGCCTGGATCGCCTTCACCGACCTCCAGCTCACCGGCCAGGCCGAGGAGTCCTTCGTCGGCTTCGAGAACTTCCGTACGGCATTCGGCGACGAGGACTTCCTGAACGCCGTCCGGCTGACCCTCGTCTTCACGGTCGTGTCGGCGCTGATCGGCCAGAACACCCTGGGCCTGGCCCTCGCGGTGCTGATGCAGCGCGCGTCCAAGCCGGTCCGCACACTGACGGGCGGCATCGTCATCGCCGCCTGGGTGCTCCCGGAGGTGGTGGCCGGCTTCCTGCTGTACGCGTTCTTCCGCCGCGAGGGCACCCTCAACGCCCTCCTGGACTGGCTCCATCTCCCCACCCAGAACTGGCTGTTCACCCTTCCGATCCTGGCGGTGTCGTTCGCGAACGTGTGGCGGGGCACGGCGTTCTCGATGCTGGTGTACTCGGCCGCGCTGAACGAGATCCCGAAGGAGATCACGGAGGCGGCGGAGGTCGACGGCGCGAGCGGCCGGCGCCGCCTGTGGCACATCACGCTGCCGATGATCCGCCGCTCCATCGGCACGAACCTGATGCTGATCACCCTCCAGACGCTGTCCGTGTTCGGCCTGATCTGGGTGATGACGCGAGGCGGCCCGGGCGGCAAGAGCCAGACGCTCCCGCTCTTCATGTACGAGGAGGCCTTCCAGAAGAGCATGATCGGCTACGGGACGGCGGTGGCGTTGCTGCTGCTGGTGGTCGGTGCGCTGTTCTCGGTGGTGTACCTGCGGCTGCTGCGGACGGAGGTGTAGGGCGTGCGCTCCCAAAGGACGACTCGTCGCCTCGCCGCCGACGCGGGCCTGCTGGCCGTCGCTGCGGCCTTCGTGCTCCCGCTGGCGTGGGTGATCCTGTCGGCGGTCGATCCGCACGCGGACCTGTCGGTGACCGTCCCGGACGGTGTGACCTGGGACAACTTCGACGCGGTCCTCACCGACGACATCACCTTCACCCCGCTGCTCAACAGCCTGCTGCTGTGCGGGGGCGGGACCGTGCTGACGGTGGTGTGCGCGGCGCTGGCGGCGTATCCGCTGTCGCGGTTCCGCTCCCGCCTGAACCGGCCGTTCCTGCTGACGATCCTGTTCGCCACCTGCCTGCCGATCACGGCGATCATGGTCCCGGTGTACGCGCTGTTCGTCCAGGTGAACCTGATCGACACCATGCGGGGCACGATCTTCTTCTTCGCCGCCTCCCAACTGCCGTTCGCCATCTGGCTCATGAAGAACTTCATGGACGGCGTGCCGAAGGAGCTGGAGGAGGCGGCCTGGACGGACGGGGCCTCGCCGTTGCAGTCGCTGCTCCGGATCGTCCTGCCGCTGATGGGACCCGGGGTGGCGGTGGTGACGGTGTTCTCGTTCGTGATGATGTGGGGGAACTTCTTCGTCCCCTTCATGCTGCTGCTCACCCCGGACCAGATGCCGGCCGCGGTGAGCATCAACGAGTTCTTCGGCAATCGCGGGACGGTGGTGTACGGGCAGCTGGCGGCCTTCTCGGTGATCTACTCGACGCCGGTGATCCTGCTGTACGTCCTGGTGGCGAGGCGGCTGGGCGGGGGGTTCGCGCTGGGCGGGGCGGTCAAGGGGTGAGAAGGCCGCGCCGGTACGGCGAAACGTACGAATTGCGCCGCGGGTACTCGTCCGTACGGGCCCGATCGGTGTGCCGCACGTCCGCACACCTGGGCGAAACGTGGGGCGCCCCGCCGGGGCCGGCCGTGGCGGCATGCCTGCCGTCCGGGGCCTGGAAGCAGACGCGAATATGCCCGCTGACCTTGCCGTTCCTCGGGTGGCCGTCGACCGGGCGAGCACCCCGGCGCGGCCCCCTCCTGCGCCCACCCCCACCGACCGGCGATCTTCGGCCATCCGCCTCCGACGGCCGGAACCGTACGTTCCTACAATCCGTGATCCTGGCCGAACAGACCGTAGTCACCGCTCCCCCGTGCCCTTAGCTTGTGGCCCGTGCGCCGACCCCCAGCTCAACCGAACCAGTCCATTCCGCCGACTCCCCCGTTCAACGCCCCCGCCGCCCGCCGGCTCCGCGCCGCCCTGAACATGGGCCCCGAACATGTCGCCTACGGCATGCGCGTCTCGTACGGCCTGCCCTACGTCACCCCGGACCTCGTGGTCGCCTGGGAACGCGGGGTCACCTCGCCCTCCAACCCCGAACTCACCGCGCTGGCGGGCGTGCTGTGGTGCTCGCCCGGTGAGCTGCTCGGCCGTCCGCGGACCCTGCGTGAGCACCGCATGGCCCGCGGTCTCGCCGCCGAGGACGTCGCCCGTGCCGTGGGGCACGAACTGCCCGCCTATCTGCGGATGGAGGAGAGCGACGACTGGCGGGGCACCGAGCGGCAGACCGCCGAGCTCTCCGCACTGCTCGGGCTCTCGCTGGCCGACTTCGTCACCGTCACCGGGCGCGACGGCAAGCTCGCCGACCTGCTGCGCAGTGCGGTGACGACGCGCTGGCAGGCGTACGTCCGCCCGATCGGCAAGCTCTGCCCGCTCGACCGGCGGATCCTGGAGGACGCCCTCCAGGAACTGCACGGCGACTACCACGGCCAGATGGTCGCCACCCTGAGCTGGGGCGGCGGCGAGAGCGGGTCCAGCGCGTCCGGCCGGGAGTTCCTGGACCGGATCGTGGACCACTTCTGGACCCGGGTCGGTGATCGTTCGCCAGGCGGAGCCTGAACGGGCGGGCCGCGGGACCGGGTCCGGTGGGCCGGGGCCTAGAAGACCGACTCGGCCTCGTCCATCCGGTCCTTCGGCACCGTCTTCAGCTCGGTCACCGCTTCCGCCAGCGGCACCATCACGATCTCGGTGCCGCGCAGCGCCGTCATCCTGCCGAACTCGCCCCGGTGCGCCGCCTCCACGGCGTGCCAGCCGAAGCGGGTGGCGAGGACCCGGTCGTAGGCGGTGGGCACGCCACCGCGCTGGACGTGGCCGAGGATGACCGGCTTGGCCTCCTTGCCGAGGCGCCGCTCCAGCTCGAAGGCGAGGGCGGTGCCGATGCCCTGGAAGCGCTCATGGCCGAACTGGTCGATCGCGCCCTTGCCGTAGTCCATCGAGCCCTCGGCGGGGTGGGCGCCCTCGGCGACGCAGATGACGGCGAACTTCTTGCCGCGCGCGAAGCGCTCCTCGACCATCTTCACCAGGTCGGCCGGGTCGAACGGGCGCTCGGGCAGACAGATGCCGTGGGCGCCGGCGGCCATGCCGGACTCCAGGGCGATCCAGCCGGCGTGGCGGCCCATGACCTCCACGACCATCACCCGCTGGTGGGACTCGGCGGTGGTCTTCAGGCGGTCCATCGCCTCCGTCGCGACACCCACCGCGGTGTCGAAGCCGAAGGTGCGGTCGGTGGAGGAGATGTCGTTGTCGATCGTCTTCGGCACGCCGACCACCGGCAGCCCGGCGTCCGACAGCATCCGCGCGGCCGTCAGGGTGCCCTCGCCGCCGATCGGGATGAGGGCGTCGATGCCGAACTCCCGGGCGATGTCGGGAGCGCTGTCGCAGGCCTCGCGCAGCCGGTCGCGCTCCAGGCGGGAGGAGCCGAGGATGGTGCCGCCGCGGGCCAGGATGCCGCTGACCGCGTCGAGGTCGAGGGTGCGGTGGTGGCCGTCCAGCAGACCGGCATAGCCGTCCTCGAACCCGATGACCTCGTCGCCGTACTGGGCGACGGCGCGGTGCACGACCGACCGGATCACTGCGTTCAGGCCGGGGCAGTCGCCGCCTGCGGTGAGAACTCCGATACGCATCGTGCTGTGTCTCCTGCTCGCTGTTGACACCAATGAGCCAGTCCGATTGTTTCACGTCCCGGAGAGGGATGCCGCATCCCGCATCTGACGGGCGCCTTATCTAGCGGCAGAGGTATTGTCAAGAGGGTTCTGCTCACCTCGGTGGGCGATTTTTATGACGTTGACCAGCCGACACCTTGCCCACACGGACGAAGGGGAGACCACGCGTGACGCGGAGCGTGTACGTGACCGGTATCGACCGCGGTGACGGCCGCCAGGTCGTCGAACTGGGGGTCATGGAGCTCCTGACCCGCCGGGTCGACCGGGTGGGTGTCTTCCGGCCCCTGGTCCACGACGGCCCCGACCGGCTCTTCGAGCTGCTGCGGTCCCGCTACCGGCTGGTGCAGGACCCGGCGACCGTCTACGGCATGGACTACCACGAGGCGTCCGCGCTCCAGGCCGAGCAGGGCACCGACGAGCTGGTCTCCACCCTCGTCGACCGCTTCCACCTGGTCGCCCGCGACTACGACGTCGTCCTCGTCCTCGGCACCGACTACGCCGACACCCAGTTCCCGGACGAGCTCTCCCTGAACGCCCGGCTCGCCAACGAGTTCGGCGCCTCCGTCATACCCGTCGTCGGCGGCCGCAAGCAGCCCGCCGAGTCGGTGCTCGCCGAGACCCGCAACGCCTACCGCGCCTACGACGGCCTCGGCTGCGACGTCCTCGCCATGGTGACCAACCGGGTCGCGCGGGGCGACCGGGACGAGATCGCCGAGCGGCTCGCCGACCGGCTGCCCGTCCCCTGTTACGTCCTGCCCGACGAGCCCGCCCTGTCCGCGCCCACGGTCGCGCAGATCGCCCATGCCCTCGGCGCGAAGACGCTCCTCGGCGACGAGTCGGGGCTCGCCCGGGACGCGCTGGACTTCGTCTTCGGCGGTGCGATGCTGCCGAACTTCCTGGGCGCCCTGACGCCGGGCTGCCTGGTCGTGACCCCGGGCGACCGGGCGGACCTGGTGGTCGGCGCGCTCGCCGCGCACAGCGCCGGCACCCCGCCGATCGCCGGTGTGCTGCTCACCCTGAACGAGGTCCCGAGCGACGACGTCCTCACCCTCGCCGCCCGGCTCGCCCCCGGCACCCCGGTGCTCTCGGTGCCCGGCAACAGCTTCCCCACCGCCGAGCAGCTCTTCTCCCTGGAGGGGAAGCTCAACGCGGCGACCCCGCGCAAGGCGGAGACCGCCCTCGGCCTGTTCGAGCGGTACGCCGACACCGGCGACCTGCTCCAGCGGGTCAGCGCCCCCAGCAGCGACCGGGTCACTCCGATGATGTTCGAGCACAAGCTGCTGGAACAGGCCCGCTCCGACCTGCGGCGCGTGGTGCTGCCCGAGGGCACCGAGCCGCGGGTGCTGCACGCGGCGGAGGTGCTGCTGCGGCGCGGGGTGTGCGATCTGACGCTGCTCGGCCCGGTGGACCAGATCCGCAAGAAGGCCGCCGACCTCGGCATCGACCTGGGCGAGTCGCAGCTGATCGACCCGGCCTCCTCCGAACTGCGCGACGCCTTCGCCGAGAAGTACGCCGCCCTGCGCGCCCACAAGGGCGTGACCGTGGAGCTGGCCTACGACGTCGTCTCGGACGTGAACTACTTCGGCACGCTGATGGTGCAGGAGGGCCTGGCCGACGGCATGGTCTCCGGTGCCGTGCACTCCACGGCCGCGACCATCCGCCCGGGCTTCGAGATCATCAAGACCAAGCCGGAGGCGTCGATCGTCTCCTCGGTGTTCTTCATGTGCCTCGCCGACAAGGTCCTCGTCTACGGCGACTGCGCGGTCAACCCCGACCCGAACGCCGAGCAGCTCGCCGACATCGCCATCCAGTCGGCCGCCACCGCCGAGCAGTTCGGCGTGGAGCCGCGGATCGCGATGCTGTCGTACTCCACGGGTACGTCCGGGTCGGGCGCCGATGTCGACAAGGTGCGCGCGGCGACCGAGCTGGTGCGGCTGCGCAGGCCCGATCTGATGATCGAGGGGCCGATCCAGTACGACGCCGCCGTCGAGCCGTCGGTCGCCGCGACCAAGCTGCCGGGCTCCGAAGTCGCCGGACAGGCAAGCGTGTTGATCTTCCCCGACCTCAACACCGGCAACAACACCTACAAGGCCGTGCAGCGCTCGGCCGGCGCCATCGCCGTCGGCCCGGTCCTCCAGGGCCTGCGCAAGCCGGTCAACGACCTGTCCCGCGGCGCGCTCGTGCAGGACATCGTCAACACCGTCGCCATCACGGCGATCCAGGCCCAGTCCCCCCTCGAGAAGGCGTCCCAGCAGTGAGCTCCCCGCGCGGCACCCGCGTCCTCGTCCTGAACTCCGGCTCCTCGTCGGTGAAGTACCAGCTGCTCGACATGAGCGACGGCAGCCGGCTCGCGGTGGGCCTCGTCGAGCGCATCGGCGAGGACACCTCCCGGCTCAAGCACACCCCGAAAGGCGCCGAGTCCCGCGAGCGGACCGACCCGATCCCCGATCACGGGGCCGCCCTGAAGGCCGTGTCGGAGGAGCTGGCCAGGGACGGGCTCGGGCTCGACTCCCCGGAGCTGGCCGCGATCGGGCACCGGGTCGTGCACGGCGGCAAGCACTTCACCGAGCCGACCGTGATCGACGACGCGGTGCTCGCCGAGATCGAACGGCTGATCCCGGTCGCCCCGCTGCACAACCCGGCGAACCTCACCGGGATCCGCACGGCCAAGGCGCTGCGGCCGGATCTGCCGCAGGTCGCGGTCTTCGACACCGCGTTCCACACCACGATGCCGGAGTCGGCCGCCCGCTACGCGATCGACGTGCGGACCGCCGACGAGCACCGCATCCGCCGCTACGGCTTCCACGGCACCTCGCACGCCTACGTCTCCCGGGCGACGGCCGAGCTGCTGGGCAGGTCGCCGGAAGACGTGAACGTCATCGTGCTGCACCTCGGCAACGGCGCCTCCGCCTCGGCGGTCCGGGGCGGCCGGTGCGTGGACACCTCCATGGGACTCACGCCCTTGGAGGGCCTGGTGATGGGTACGCGCTCGGGAGACATGGATCCGGCCGTCATCTTCCATTTGATGCGTGTTGCCGGAATGTCCACCGATGAGATCGACACTCTTCTCAACAAGAAGAGCGGTCTGATCGGCCTGTGCGGTGACAACGACATGCGCGAGATCCGGCGCAGGATCGACGAGGGTGACAAAGAGGCGCAACTCGCCTTCGACATCTACATTCACCGCTTGAAGAAGTACATCGGCGCCTATTACGCCGTACTCGGACGGGTGGACGCGGTCGCCTTCACAGCGGGAGTCGGGGAAAACGCGAGTCCCGTGCGAGAAGCTGCCGTGGCCGGTCTGGAGGAGCTCGGACTGGTGGTGGACGGCGAGCTGAACGCCGTACGCAGTGACGAGCCGCGGCTGATCTCGCCGGAGTACGCACGGGTGGCCGTGGCCGTGGTGCCGACCGACGAGGAACTGGAGATTGCTACTCAGACGTACGCGCTGGTAAATGGCTCACGGAACCTCACCTGAGCGGCATCCCGCCCTTTTGTATTTTCCGCCAGACGGAATATTCCGCAGCGAAACAAACCGATAGGATCGCCCCATGCGCCGTTCTAAAATCGTCTGTACTCTCGGCCCCGCGGTCGACTCCCAGGAACAGCTCGTGTCGCTGATCGAGGCCGGCATGAACGTGGCCCGCTTCAACTTCAGCCACGGCACGCACGAAGAGCACCAGGGGCGGTACGACCGCGTCCGGGCCGCCGCCGAGCAGACCGGCCGGGCCATCGGTGTGCTCGCCGACCTCCAGGGTCCGAAGATCCGGCTGGAGACCTTCGCCGAGGGCCCGGTGGAGCTGGAGCGCGGTGACGAGTTCGTCATCACCACCGAGGACGTCCCCGGTGACAAGCACATCTGCGGAACCACCTACAAGGGTCTGCCGGGCGATGTCTCGCGCGGCGACCAGATCCTCATCAACGACGGCAACGTCGAGCTGAAGGTCCTGGACGTCGAGGGCTCCCGGGTCAAGACGATCGTCATCGAGGGCGGTGTCGTCTCCGACCACAAGGGCATCAACCTGCCGGGCGCGGCCGTGAACGTGCCGGCGCTCTCCGAGAAGGACGTCGAGGACCTCCGGTTCGCGCTGCGCATGGGCTGCGACATGGTCGCCCTGTCGTTCGTGCGGGACGCCCACGACGTGCAGGACGTGCACAAGGTCATGGACGAGGTCGGCCGCCGCGTCCCGGTCATCGCCAAGGTGGAGAAGCCGCAGGCGGTGCAGAACATGGAGGCGGTCGTCGCGGCGTTCGACGCCGTGATGGTGGCCCGTGGCGACCTGGCCGTCGAGTACCCGCTCGAGAAGGTCCCCATGGTGCAGAAGCGGCTCATCGAGCTGTGCCGCCGCAACGCCAAGCCGGTGATCGTGGCGACCCAGATGATGGAGTCGATGATCACCAACTCCCGCCCGACCCGCGCCGAGGCCTCCGACGTGGCCAACGCGATCCTGGACGGCGCCGACGCCGTCATGCTCTCCGCCGAGTCGAGCGTGGGCGCGTACCCGATCGAGACCGTCAAGACGATGTCGAAGATCGTCCAGGCGGCCGAGGAGGAGCTGCTCGCCAAGGGCCTGCAGCCGCTCGTCCCGGGCAAGAAGCCGCGCACCCAGGGCGGTTCGGTCGCCCGCGCGGCCTGCGAGATCGCCGACTTCCTCGGCGGCAAGGGCCTGATCGCCTTCACCAAGTCCGGTGACACCGCTCGCCGGCTGTGCCGCTACCGCGTCGCCCAGCCGATCCTGGCCTTCACCACCGACGAGGCCACCCGCAACCAGCTCACCCTCAGCTGGGGCGTGGAGTCGCACGTCGTCCCGTTCGTGAACAGCACCGACGAGATGGTCGACCTGGTCGACGGTGAACTGGTCAAGCTGGGCCGCTTCAACGAGGGCGAGATCGTCATCATCACGGCCGGTTCGCCCCCCGGCGTCCCCGGCACCACCAACATGGTCCGCGTCCACCACCTCGGTGGCGACCACACCAACTGACGGTCCCGCGAAGGGCCGTGCACCATGCCTGAGGGCGCCCCCTGGATCAGGGGGCGCCCTCAGGCGTTGTGCGGCTCCCGGACGGGTCTCGGGGGGTGCTCAGTCGGTGATGAACTGATGCAGCCCCGGCACGTGCAGGGTTCCGCCGAACTGGCCGGCCTGCACGACCTTCACCTTGGTGAAGTAGATCAGCGGTATGTTCAGCGGCGGCGGGTGCTCCGGGTCGAAGGTCACCGGGATCAGCCCCAGCAGATTGCCGGAGATGGACTCGGTGTACATGATCGTCTCGCCGTCGCGGATCGTCGACGTCGTCCCGGCGCCCGCCTGCACGTGGTACGTCTTGCCCGACTGCGGGTCCTGCACCGTCTGGTGCAGATCGCCGATGTCGGTGCCGTCGGAGATGACGTACTTCAGCACTTCCTTGGTGGTGCCGTTGGCCGTCTTCACCTTGACGATGCCCTGGTAGTCGGCGCCCTTGAGCAGCAGCGAGCTGGCGTTCAGGTACCACGGGTCGTCGGGCAGCGGAACGGTGTTGTCGACCCCGCCCACGTCGTCCGTGGCGGCCGGGCAGTCCTCGGGGTCGGTGGTGGCGCTCTCCGACGGGCTCGGGGTGGCGGTGGGAGTGGCGGTGGCCTCGTCGGCCGCGTCCTCCGCCGCCTCGCCGGTGTCCTCGGCCGCCTCCGACGCCGCGTCGGTGGCGTCGTCGACCGCGTCCTCGGCCGTGTCGGTGACCTCGTCGGTGGTCTCCTTGACCGGGTCGGAGGCTTCGACGCTCGGCGACTCGGAGGCCGACGGGGTGGCCGAGGGCGACGGGCTCGCGCTCGCCGTCTCGTCCTCGCCGCCGGTGAGGATGCCCTCGAGGGCGTCGCCGATGTCCTCCAGCACATTGCCGTCGGACGCGGTGGGCGACGGCGACGGGGAGGCGGTCTGGCTCTCCTCGGCACCGGCCTGCGGCTCGGTGGTCCTGCTCTCGGACGCGGACGGCGTGGGCTCGGCCTCGTCGTCGGAACCTGAATCCGGCGAAGAGGGCTCACTCGTGGAGGCCGACGGGGTGGGTGTCGGTTCCGCCGTGTCGTCCTCGGCGGGGGATTCACTGGCGCTCGCGGACGGCGACGGGGACGCGGTCTCGCCCTCCAGGGCGGCCACGCAGTCCTTGTACTCGTCGGCCGTCAGGCTCTTGGCGGCGGGCTGGTCCTCCGCGTTGGCGAGCGTCGGCGTGAAGCCCATCCCCATGAGGACCGCGGTCGGCATCGCGGCCAGGGCTATCGCCTTGCCGGCCGGCATGTGGAACCGGGTGAACAGCGGCTTCTTGGGAGCCGCGTGCCGCGGCCCGGTTCTCGCACGGGACTCCACATCAGTCCCGTGGGTCACCTCGTCAGCCGGCACTGTGCCTCCCGTTCGCCCCGTTCGCCGGGCTCGTTCCTGACAGATCGTTCTCCGCGTCCGGCTCGGCCGGGAGCGCGCCCGCGGGGGCGTCGTGCTGCTCGGCCGTGGCCACCGGCGCCGCCACCGGCTGCGGCTCCTGCGGCTCACCCGGCGCCCACGACACGGCCATCGCGCCGCCGACGAGGGCGAGCAGGAAGCCGATCAGGAAGCCGCCGAGGTTGGACACCGGGAGGGACACCAGCCCCAGCAGGATCGCCGCGACACCCGCGAAGGTGCGTACGTGCTTCTGGAACCAGAGGCTGACGCCGAGGACGACGAGCAGCACACCGATGATCAGGGACCCGGCGCCCGCGGTGGTGGCCATCGCCAGCGTCAGGTGACCGATCTGGAGGTTCGCGTACGGGAAGTAGGCGATGGGGAGTCCGCCGAGGATGACGAACAGACCGGCCCAGAAAGGCCTCTCGCCCCGCCAGGCGCGGAAGTTGCGCCTGATGACCCGGAGGTAGTGCTCGTCGCGGCCGGGTACGGCAGGAGTCTCGGCGCTCATGGAAAACAGCTCCCTGGTACGGCTTTGCTGTGGTGGTGAGTTGTACGGCTCGAGCCGGGGATGTGCGGACACGGCCGGAGTGTGGACGGGCGGGGGCGCCATCGGCTCCCCCGCCCGTCAGCGAGTGCTTAGTAGCACTCCTTGACACCCGTCGACAGCTTCATCGACAGACCGCTGAGCTTGAAGGTTCCGGCGGTGGTCGCCCACGCCGTCTGCTTCACGTCCTTCAGCACGACCGAGTCGGCCTGCTGCGCGAAGCCGAACGGGTTGGACTGCTCCTTGCCGCCCTTCATGCCCGGACCCTTGGTGGCGTCCTTCGCGGCCACGCCGATGTCGATGCCCTTGAACGTCGCGTCGGCCTCGAGCTCGGCCACGTCGATGTACAGGTTCTCGGCCTCGACCGGCTTGTTCGGGTCCTGGCCGGCCCGCAGGATGAGGCTGACACTCCCGAGGATCGGGATGTCGGGGGTGACGACCGACTGGCACAGGCTGTTGATGGTCGCGGTCTTGAAGGCCGAGACCGCGACGGGGTGAACCGTCTTCTTGCCGCTGAGCGTGTAGCCCTCGTCAAGGGCGCCGTACTGGCTGAAGCCCGTACCGTCGAGCTGCTTGGTCGTCACCTTGAACGACTGGCCCGACACGCTGAACGATGCGGCCAGAGCGCCCTGCGCGAGGGCGACACCTATCGCAGCCGTGGCGGCCACGCTGGGCACCATCACGACGGCGAACCGCTTCCATCTGGTCCCGCCACGCACCTGGGACTCCATATTTCCTCCTTCTCGGACGTACATCTCCTGGCCCTGACTGCCGCTGTCGAACGCGGCGGCTCAGCCGGGCAGGGATGGGAGAAGTGCTACGTCCTCGGTAAGGAGAGCGCCCGCGCTCGGCAGCGCGAAACGCGCCCGAATCACCGGCGATCACCCCCGAGCGACAACCACTGGTCGCGCCTGACACGCATCACGCACAACCTTGCTGGACAGGCTTCGCCTGGTGGCGAAGACCCCCCTGCCCGAGAGCCGGCGCCACTGCCGCCGGCTCTGCTCGGTGGGGACCCTGGACTCCCGTGACCCGACCGGCTGTCGGGTAGTTCGGGAATGGACCGAGCGTCGCCGATCGTGGTGCATTCTCGGCGCGTGCACAAGGGGGTTCGTTACTCGCTAGTAACGGCCGGATAACCGAACAACGACCCACCGGTCTCGGAGATCGACGGAGGGTGGCGCAAGGAGGGCGGACATGTCCCGGAATGGCCGGACAGAAGCCGACAGAACAACGCCCTCGACTTACTGGAAGTAACAGCGGCCGCGATTGCCAAGATTTGGCAAAGCGCGGCCGCTCTGATGCTCCGTCGGCAGTTATTTCACTCGGGCAACACGTGCCCTCGCGTTTAGTGACTGGTCAGAGCGGGGCTCGCACCCCGGTCAGAAGAGAGCGCGCGCGAGCGCCCTGCGCGCCGCCGCCACTCGCGGGTCATCGGCTCCGACGACCTCGAACAGCTCCAGCAGCCGCAGGCGTACGGACTCCCGCTCGTCGCCCGCGGTGCGCTGCACGGTGTCGATGAGCCGCCCGAAGGCGTCCTCCACGTGACCGCCCACCAGGTCCAGGTCGGCGGCGGCGATCTGCGCCTGCGGATCGGCCGGCCGGTCCGCCGCCTCCTTGCGCACCCGCGCCGGGTCGGCGCCCTGCACCCGCTGCAGCAACTCGGCCTGCGCCAGACCCAGTTTCGCCTCGGTGTTCCCCGGGTCGTCGCTCAGCACGTTCTTGTAGGCCTGGACCGCCCCGCCGAAGTCCCCCGCGTCGAGGGCCTGTACGGCGGCCTCCAGCAGCGCGTCGTAGGGGCCGGCCGGTGCCGCGGGCGCCGGCTGGGCGGCGCCGGGGTCGGCCTCCGGGTCGACGGCGAGACCGGTGAGCCCGAAGCGCTGCTCGGCCACCGTCACCAACTGGTCGAGGGTCCCCCGGATCTGCGCCTCGCCGGCCGCACCCTGGAAGAGCGGGAGCGCCTGGCCTGCGACGACGGCGAACACGGCCGGGATGCCCTGCACTCCGAACTGCTGCATCAGCATCTGGTTGGCGTCGACGTCGATCTTGGCAAGGACGAAGCGGCCGTTGTACTCGACGGCGAGCCGCTCCAGGACGGGGCTGAGCTGCTTGCAGGGCTGGCACCACTCGGCCCAGAAGTCGATGACGACGGGCACCTCGGTGGACCGCTGAAGTACGTCTCGCTCGAACCCGGCCTCGTCGACGTCGAGGACGAGGTCGGCGGGCGACACGGCCCCTCCCCCGCCCTGCCGGGCGGCTTCGGCGCGCGCCTGCTCCGCCTTCGCCTTGGCCTCTTGGGCCGCCTTCACCGCGGCGAGGTCGACGACTCCGCTCATGGACATGTTCCGTGGCTGCATGCGTCTATCCTCCCCCGTCTTCGCGCGCGAGTGAAAAGCGTTGAGAAAAGCCGATCGGACGCCGGGTCCCCACCCCACGCCAGTGGTTTCGCTACGAGTCGTAGCGTAATGGCATCGGGTGCCTCCGGTACAGCGTGCTCCGGTGATCTCTCTCACGGCGGCAACGGGAACCTCGGTGGTTATGGTCTGGGGATGCAGAGCAGCCTTCCCGCCCCACGTGCCACCGGGCGTCCCCGCAGCGCGGCGGCGGACGCCGCGATCCTCGCGGCGACGCGGGAGGCGCTGGTGGAGCTGGGCTGGTCGAAGCTGACCCTGTCGGACGTGGCCGTCCGGGCCGGGGTCGCGAAGACGACGCTCTACCGCCGCTGGGCGGGCAAGAACGAGCTGGTGGTCGACGCCGTGGCCGAGCTCTTCGACGAACTCGAACTCCCCGACCGCGGCACGCTGGGCGCGGACATCGAGGGAGTGGTGCTGCAGTTCGCGGCGATCCTGGCCCGCCCGGAGGCGAAGAGCGGCCTGATGGCGGTGGTCGCGGAGTCCACCCGCGACGAAGCGCTGCGCGAACGCATCCGCACCTCCATCGTCGACCGGCAGAAGCGCCTCGTCCTGGAGGGCAGGGAACGGGCCCAGGCGCGCGGCGAACTCCCGCTGGAGAGGGACGAGTCGGAGGCGGCCCGCACGGTGGACCTCATCTTCGACGTGGTCGCCGGCGCGGTGGTCCACCGCTGTCTGGTCAGCGCGGAACCGGTGGACGAGGAGTGGGTACGGGGTTTCACGAAGGTACTGGTGGCGGGGCTGGCGGCAACGGCCGCGCAGTGAGGCCGGCTTCGGCCGCCGGGGGAGGTGCCGACCGCTCCCCCGGCGGCCGAAGCCGGTCTTTGGGTCAGAACCCGGCGGGCTCCGTGTACACCCCCCACTCGTCCCGCAGCACCCCGCAGATCTCGCCCAGCGTCGCCTCGGCCCGTACGGCGTCCAGCATCGGCCCGATCATGTTGGACCCGTCCCGGGCCGCCCCGAGCATCGCGTCCAGCGCGGAGCGCACCGCCGCCTCGTCCCGGGCCGCCCTGCGCCCGGCGAGCTCGCGCACCTGCTCCCGCTCCACCTCGTGGCTCACCCGCAGGATCTCCAGGTCGCCGGTGACGGACCCGGTGTGGACGTTCACGCCCACCACCTTCTTGTCACCCTTCTCCAGGGACCGCTGGTACTGGAACGCCGACTCCGCGATCTCGCCGGTGAACCAGCCGTCCTCGATCCCCCGGAGGATCCCGGAGGTGATCGGGCCGATCGGATGGCGGCCGTCGGGGTGCGCCCGCAGCCCCCGCTCCTTGATCTGGTCGAAGATCTTCTCCGCGTCCGCCTCGATGCGGTCCGTGAGCTGCTCGACGTACCAGGCACCGCCCAGCGGGTCCGCGACGTTCGCGACGCCGGTCTCCTCCATCAGCACCTGCTGGGTGCGCAGCGCGATCTCCGCCGCCTGCTCGCTCGGCAGCGCCAGCGTCTCGTCCAGCGCGTTCGTGTGCAGCGAGTTCGTCCCGCCCAGCACCGCCGCGAGCGCCTCCACCGCCGTACGCACGACGTTGTTGTACGGCTGCTGAGCCGTCAGCGAGACACCCGCCGTCTGCGTGTGGAAGCGCAGCCACTGGGCCTTGTCCGAGGCGGCGCCGTAGACGTCCCGCATCCACCGGGCCCAGATGCGCCGCGCCGCACGGAACTTGGCGATCTCCTCGAAGAAGTCGAGGTGCGCGTCGAAGAAGAAGGACAGGCCGGGGGCGAACACGTCCACGTCCAGACCCCGGGACAGGCCGAGCTCGACGTAGCCGAAGCCGTCCGCCAGCGTGTACGCCAGCTCCTGCGCGGCCGTCGCCCCGGCCTCGCGGATGTGGTAGCCGGAGACCGACAGCGGCTTGTAGGCGGGGATGCCGGCCGCGCAGTACTCCATGAGGTCGCCGATCAGCCGCAGATGCGGCTCGGGCTGGAAGAGCCACTCCTTCTGGGCGATGTACTCCTTGAAGATGTCCGTCTGGAGCGTGCCGTTCAGCACGGCCGGGTCCACGCCCTGGCGCTCCGCCGCCACCAGGTACATGCAGAACACCGGCACCGCCGGGCCGCTGATCGTCATCGAGGTCGTGACATCCCCCAGCGGGATGTCCTTGAACAGGACCTCCATGTCCGCCGCCGAGTCGATCGCCACCCCGCAGTGGCCGACCTCGCCCAGCGAGCGCGGGTCGTCCGAGTCGCGGCCCATCAGCGTCGGCATGTCGAAGGCGACCGACAGCCCCCCGCCGCCGTTGGCGAGGATCATCTTGTACCGCTCGTTGGTCTGCTCGGCGTTGCCGAACCCGGCGAACTGCCGGATGGTCCAGGTACGCCCGCGGTAGCCGGTCGGGTGCAGACCTCGGGTGAAGGGGTACTCCCCGGGCCAGCCGATCCGCTCGAAGCCCTCATAGGTGTCCCCGGGACGGGGACCGTACACCGGCTCCACGGGGTCCCCGGAGAGCGTGGTGAAGTCAGCGTCGCGCTTGCGTGCGGCGTCGTACCGGGCCTGCCAGCGACGGCGGCCCTCCTCGATGGCGTCAGCGTCCATGACTCCAAATTACTAGGACGTCCTAGTAAATGTCGATGGCTGTCGGCCATTCGCGGGGGTTGCCCTAGCAAGACACCAGCAAGAACCGCCGGACGGTCGAGGCCGTCCGGCGGTGGGGGCGGTTACGCCTTGGCGACCGCGGGCGAGTCCTCGGCCACCTGGGCGTCCAGCTCGCGGCTGATCTTCCGCTCCACGAAGAACGCGGCCGTCGGGATCGTCCCCGCCAGCAGCACCCAGAGCTGCTTGGCCACCGGCCACCTCGCCTTGGAGCCCAGGTCGAAGGCGAAGACCAGGTAGAGGACGTACAGCCAGCCGTGCGCGATGGAGACGACCCGGGTCGCGTCCGCCGCGCCGTCCACGTCCAGCACGTACTTGCCGATCATGCACAGGCACAGCAGCACCAGCAGCACACCGGTGACGTAGGCCATGACGCGGTAGCGGGTCAGCACGCTCTTTTTCATACGGTCGAGCGTAACCGCCCGTTCCGGGCGATCTTTCCCCGGGTCACTGCTCCTCGAAGTCGTGCGCGGCGATGCGCAGCGGGCGCAGCATGGCGAAGATCTCCCCGCACTCCTCCGCGTCGTACACCCCGAGACCGAAGTCCATCGCCATCAGGTCGCGCGTGGCCGCCTCGACCACCTCGCGGCCCTTCTCGGTGATGGAGGCGAGCGTGCCGCGCCCGTCGTTGGGGTTGGGGCGCTTGGCGACCAGGCCCGATCTGACCAGCCGGTCGACGGTGTTGGTCACCGACGTGGGGTGCACCATCAGCCGCTCGCCGATCTTGGACATCGTCAGCTCGCCGGCCTTGGAGAAGTTGAGCAGCACCAGCGCCTCGTACCGGGCGAAGGTCAGCCCGTACGGCTTGACCACCGCGTCGACCTCGGCGAGCAGGATCTGCTGGGCGCGCATGATCGAGGTGATCGCGGCCATGGACGGCACGTTTCCCCAGCGCTGCTTCCAGAGTTCGTCGGCGCGGGCGATGGGGTCGAAGGGAAGACTGAGCGGCTTCGGCACGGCACCAGACCTTACCGGCCGGTCACATGGCGGTCAGCCCTGTCTCGCTCCTCGGTCGACCCGCCCGAGCCCGTGTGCGCCATGTCTTTTCCAGGGTGATTAGCACCGCTATGCAACGATTGATGACACATCGTCACCTGTCGCCACTGACCGTCACCCCCTCACCAAGGGAGCAGCATGCCCCGGCTGATCCATACCCTCGCGGCTCTCGCGGTGCTCGGACTCGCGGCGGGCTGCGCCCCCGGGTCCGACGTCGACGAGGCCTCCGTCGCCGGCGCCGCCTCCAGAAACGGGAACCCGGCGTCCGCCTCACCGTTCTGGGTCGACCCCGACAGTCCGGCCGCCCGGCAGATCGCGCAGTGGGAACGCGACGGCCGCACCGAGGACGCGCGGCTGCTGCGCCGGATCGCCGACCGGCCGGCCGCGCTGTGGCCGCCCGCCGAGAGCGACCCCGGCCCCGCGGTCCGCCGGGCCACCGAGGCGGCCACCAAGGAGGGGCGGACCGCGCTCTTCGTGGCGTACGACATCCCGCACCGGGACTGCGGACAGCACTCGGCGGGCGGGGCAGCGGACGCCGACGCGTACCGGAGCTGGATCGAGAAGTTCGCGACCGCGCTCGGCCGGAGCAAGGCGCTGGTCGTGCTGGAGCCGGACGCGGTGGCGCACATCGTGGACGGCTGCACACCGGCCGAGCTCCACGCCGAGCGCGAGCAGCTGCTGGGCGAGGCGATCCGCCGGTTCAAGCAGCAGCCGCACACCACGGTGTACCTGGACGCGGGCAACCCGTCCTGGATCAAGGAGCCGGCCAAGCTGGTCGAGCCGCTGCGGCGGGCCGGGATCGCCGACGCGGACGGCTTCGCGCTGAACGTCTCCAACTTCCAGACCGACGCGGTCACCAAGGAGTACGGCCTGCAGCTGTCCCGCAGCCTCGGCGGCAAGCACTTCGTCATCGACACCAGCCGCAACGGCAACGGCCCGCTGCCCGGTGTCTGGTGCAACCCGCCGGGGCGCGCCCTCGGCACCCCGCCCTCGACGGACACCGGCGAGCCCGCCCTGGACGCCTATCTGTGGGTGAAGCGCCCCGGGGAGTCGGACGGGACCTGCGCGGGCGGTCCGAAGGCCGGGCAGTGGTGGCCGGAGTACGCGCTGGGGCTGGCGCGCAACTCCGCCGCCGGGTAGGCCGGGCACAGCACTGCGGGTGGGTCACTTCACCTTGATCCAGTGCGCCACGGACGGGGTGCCCTCCGCGTCGGTGACGAACAGCATGTACCAGCCGGGCGGCACCAGCGCCGGGTCCTTCGGCACGGTGACCGTCACCGAGCGGGCGCCCTTGGTCAGGCCGAGCTCGATGGACCGCTGCTCGACGTCCGTGGTGTGGGTGACCGCGCTGGGGCGCATCAGGCGGGCCTTGACGATCCGTTCCGGGTGGTCGGTGCGGAAGACCGCCCGGTGCTCGGGGTCGAGGCGCTTCGGTCCGTCCTTCAGTACGGGGCGGTCGGCGCCGTTGCGGTGCAGGGCGGGCGGGGTGAAGACCTCCATCCGCTGCTCGAAGTGGCCGAGCTTGGTGTTCTGCTGGTCGTCGAAGAGGGGGTCGGAGCCGAAGGTGGCGACCCGGCCGTCGGGCAGCAGCAGTGCCTCGGAGTGGTAGTTGCGGCCCACCTTGGGGGCGGCGGCCTCCCGGAAGACGTTCTCCTTGGGCAGATAGAACTGCGCCTTGAGGATGTTGCTGGCGCTGCGCCCGCGGTAGTCCTCGGAGCCGTTCGACGTGAAGACGGTGTCGTCCGGCATGATGACGCTGTTCAGGTAGCGGGTGCCTTGGGGGAGGTCGGGGCCGTCCTCGAAGACGGGGTTGTCCTTCTTCAGGTC
Source organism: Streptomyces sp. YS415 (assembly GCF_023544665.1). GTDB lineage: Bacteria > Actinomycetota > Actinomycetes > Streptomycetales > Streptomycetaceae > Streptomyces. Next base: position 192,491 of record NZ_JAMJFL010000014.1, on the reverse strand, counting down.
GACGACGGCCGTGCGCGGCGTGGACTTCTTCGACTCGCCGACGCCTCCGCCGCCGAGGATCATCACCTTCTGGTCCTGGGCGGGGGGCAGCAGGAGGGATGCGGCGGTCTCGGTCTCGTCCGGGTCGCGCAGGCCGGGCACCTTCTGGAAGGTGTTGGACTTCAGGTCCCACAGCCCCGGTTCGCGCCCCATGGTGTCCGGGCCGTAGCCGGCGTTGGCCGCCGGGTAGAAGAGCTTGCCGCCCTTGGTGAGGAAGAGGGCCGGATAGGTGGGGAAGTACCGCTTGGGACCCGGGGACCATGTCTTGGTCTCCGGGTCGTAGATCTCGTTGTCCCCCGGGTCGACCACACCGACGTCGTCCAGCCCCGACACGGCCAGGACCCGTCCGTCGTCCAGTCCGACCAGGGTGGGGTACCAGCGGGCCTTGTCCATGGGCTCGACGGGGATGTACTTCTCGGCGACGGGGTCGAACTCGTAGGCGGCGCGGATGCCCTGGAAGTCCTGCTTCTCCAGCGTGATCTTCTCGGAGAGGCCGTAGACGTTGTCCGCGTCCCGGCCGGTCAGCCCGACGACCTCGTACTGCGCCTGGGTGTCGGTGACCGACAGAGGGCCCTTCTCCACGGCCTCCACGAAGACCCGGGCCTCACTGGCGGTGACCTTGGTCTGCCAGGGCCGCATCGCGCCGGACCTGGTGTACGTCACCTTGAAGGTGCGCTTGGCCTTGGGGACGGTGACGTCGAACCGGGTGACGTACTCGACGCCCGCGGGTGAGCGGAAGCGGGTGCCCTTCTTCAGGAACACGGCCTTGTCGGGGCTCTCGTTCTTGACCCGCATGCCGCCGCCGGCCCGCTCGACCTCGCCGTCGAGGAGTTCGTAGCGGGCCGTCCCTCCGGCCACCAGCAGGCGGCCGTCGGGGAGCTGGGCGTGGCCGGAGCAGAAGAAGTCGTCGGGCGTCGGGATCTTCTTGAAGGTGTTCTTCTGCGGGTCCCACAGGACGGTGTCGAAGGAGCCCTTGTCGAACTTCTTCTGCTCGTTGCCCGAGCCGGCCACGATCAGCACCTTGCCGGTGTGCAGCAGCGCCGCGTGGATGGCGTTGGTGCGGTACTCCTCGGGGATGTCGACCTGCGTCCAGGAGCCGTACCGGGCCTTGTAGGCGGGCTGGGCGATCTTGTACTCGTGGTACCGCTCGCCCGCGAAGTCCAGTGCGGCCGGGGCGTTGAGGCCGGCCAGGATGGCGATGCCGCCGATGCCGAGGACGGTCTTCTTGGTCTTCTGGGAGGGCTGGTAGGCCATGGGCTAGTTGCCTCCTGTCGTACTGCCGGGGGCGGTCGCGCCGCTGGTGGCGAGGGCGGGCTCGGTGCCCTCGACGGGCCGTGGGGCGGGGCACGGCGCCTGCCGCGCGCGGCGCTCCGCGTGCTGGGTGCAGGCCCATACCGCCACCGGTGCCAGGGAGATGGCCATGGCCAGCACCGCCCAGGTGCGCATGGCGGCATGGGTGTGGTCGAGGACCGACGAGGCGACGAGCGAGACGGCGAGCAGCGCGGCCCAGCCCAGATGGATGCGGAAGGTGAGCAGCCGGTCGGGGCTCGCGTCCCCGCCCTTGGGGGTGACGACGAACCGGCTGGGACGGCGGAGCAGCGCCTCGCCGAAGGACTTGAGGTAGATCGGCGCGGAGAGCGCGGACATCGCCATGCCGGCGAGTCCGCCGGAGCCCCGCGGCTCGTGCGGGGAGACGTTGTGCCGGCGGTTCCACAGGTAGAGGCCGATCTGGAGGGCGGCCGCGTCGCTGTAGAGCATCATCCAGACCGACGCGGCGACCTGGGTGCCGGAGGCGCCGAACCAGAGGAAGAGGGAGCAGCTGAGGATGCCGAGGAACCAGTTGACGGCCGTCATGGGGTAGTAGACGAGCATCATGGTGTACGAGAAGAGGCGGCCGGCCGGCATGCTGAACGGCGCCTTCCGGTACTGCTTGAACAGGGTCTCGTAGGTCCCCCGTGACCAGCGCATCTGCTGGGTGAAGAAGTCGGTCCAGGAGGCCGGTCCCTCGCCGACGGCGAGTACGTCCGGGGTGTAGACGGACCGCCAGTGGACGCCGGTTCTCGGGTTGCGGTGCCGGTGCAGTTCGAAGCCGGTGGCCATGTCCTCGGTGATGGAGTCGTACAGCCCGCCGATCTGGCGGATGGCGGAAATCCGTACGACGTTGTTGGTGCCGACGAACATGGGGGCGCGGTAGCGGTTTCCGGCGCGCTGGATGAGCGCGTGGAAGAGGAACTGCTGGGACTCGGCGGCCTTGGTGACGGGGTTGTGGTAGTTGCCGTACACCTGGGGGCCGACCACGAAGGCGACGTCCGGGTCGCGGAAGTAGCCCATCATCCGTTCCAGGAAGTTGGGGAGCGGGACGTGGTCGGTGTCGACGGAGGCGAAGAAGTCGTAGTCGCCACCGTGCATGGCGATCCACGCGTTGTAGTTCCCGTGCTTGGTGCGGGCCTTGTGGACGCCCTCCGTCCGGTTCCACTCCGGGACACCGAGGCGGGTGAAGTGGCGGACGCCGAGTTCGGCGCAGAGGGCCTTGGCCAGGTCGTCGTCGCCCTCGTCGAGGAGCCAGATGTCCAGGGGGCCGGGGTGGGTGATCCGGGCGGCGCCCTCGAGGGTGGCCCGGACCATGGAGAGGGGTTCCTTGCCCGGGACGTAGGTCGTGAGGAAGGCGACGCGGGTGCCGGGTTCGGGCGTGACCGGGACGGGGTCGCGGGCCACCAGGGTGGCGTGGGCGACGGACGCGACGTTGACGACCATGAAGAGCTCGATGAGCCCGATCGATATGAGCATGGTGACGTCGAGGCCGATCAGCCAGCGGTCGGCGCCCTCGCGTTCCACCCAGTGGGTCGGCCAGATGAGGTAGACCAGCAGGGCGCCGGTGAGCAGGGGCGCCAGGGTCATCAGGAGGACGGCTCGTATTCGGTGCGGCTCACGGGCGAGTAGCGAGGCGTACTGCACCCGGTACCCCGCGCCGGCCGGCTCGGTGAGCGGGCCGGCGAGTTGGCTGTGGGTGTCGTAGTCATAGCCCTCCGGCCGCACAGCGCCCTCCAGTGAGTGAGGAGTCATCGACGATCGCGCCGATACCCCTACACAAGTGGAGATATCGGGGCATGTCGAACTGAGGGCGTCCAGGTGGGTGCCCGTCAGCCGCCGAACGGCCACCGCGCCGTCCGGCCGACCCGTTCGCTTCAGGGCGGGGTTGCGGGGGGCGTTGAGGTCGCGGCGCCGGACGACGGGTGTGAGCGGGCAGGGCACCCGTACTGCCGCCGAAATCGAACGCCGCGACACTCTCGGCGGGAGGGGCAGGGATCGGCCGGGCGGTGGGCGGGGGTGCCGGCCAGGACGACGCCTGCGCCACCGAGAGGCCGCCCTCACCGGGCAGACCGTGCCCCGATCCGGCCCAGCGGGCGCCCGCAACGTACGACTACGACACAGCCGGACAGAGCGGCGGCGGTGCCCAGCAGTCGTCGCGCCCAGGCTCGGGGCGCCTGATGGCCGGTGCGACGAGAGCGCGGGGCTCTACCGCCACGGCGAAGGTGAGGAGCGGTCACCGGTACCGTGCGGCGCAGGAGAGGAAGCGGCTGACGTTCCCGCCCCCGGCCACCGGCCGGAGGCCCCCGGCACGGCACGGCGTTGCGCCCCGGCGGCTCAGCGCTGGGTGCGTCGCAGGCGGTGCCGGACCGCGCGCTGGGCCACCGGCCCCAGGTCGTCCAGCGCGGCGACCAGGCGCCCGAGCTGTTCCAGCGCGTCCAGCGCCGCGCCCGCCCCCTCCGGGTCCGCGCCTTCGTACAGCTCGATGCCCACGAACGACGCCGCGACCGCCCGCGCGAGACCGGGCGGGTCCACGAACTCGCCGAACGGGGTGTGCGCCAGGACCCGGTCGAGGACCTTCTCGATCTCGGTGATCCACAGGTCGAGTCCGGCGACGGTGGCGCTGCCGAGGCTCTCGTGGGTCTGGGCGCCGGCGAGCAGCTGGCCGAGCAGGGAGACATGGCCGAAGGCCCGTTCCTCCTCGTGCATCTCACGCCCGAAGGCGAGGAGTTCGGAGAGCGAGGTGATCGTGTCGAAGCGGTCGCGGTAGCGCGCGACCCGCTGTTCGGCGCCGTACCGGCAGGCCGCCGCGAGCAGGTCGTTCAGGGAGCCGAAGTGGTAGAAGACCAGAGCCTGGTTGACCCCGGCGGCCGCCGCGACCGTACGCGCCGACGTCTTGGCGATGCCCTGCTCGGTCAAGGTCCGCAGCGCGCCGTCGAGGAGCTTGGTCTTCGTCTCCAGGGACTTGGCGGTCTCCGGGCTCACGCGCGCGCCTCCTCGCGCACCGGGCGCAGACCGGGTCGTACGCCGCAGTGCCGGATGTCGGTGTAGGTGGCGCGGAAGGAGCCCTCGTAGCCGAAGAGCGGCCCGAAGTACCGGTTCTCCACCCGGACCCGGATGCGGAACCGGCCGGTGGCGTCGTCGTAGGACTCGCGCACCTCGGCCGTCGCGCCGATCAGTTCGGGCACCCGGACGTCCACCACGCCCTCCCGGAACCGGTGTTCGCCGGAGCGGATGAGGAGCGATCCGTCGGGCTCGGCGCTGAAGTACAGGTCCGTGGCGAGGTGCTGGTGGGTGCCGAGGTAGTCGAGGACCCGGTCGCCGCGGGGGCCCAGCACCATCTGGGCGTCGAAGCGGCGAGGCCGGCCGGGCAGGTCGAAGGTGCGCACGAAGCTCACCGTCTCACGCCCGAAGCCGTCGGTGTACGGCACGTTCTCGATCACGAAGGGCACCCGGCGCCCCGCTCGCGGGACGAGGATGTTGCGGGTGGTGCCGAGGGCGAGGAACGGCTTCACGAAGGCCCCGCCGTGCCAGACGCGGTCCATGACACCCCGGCCGGTGCAGGCCTCCCCGCTGCTCAGGCCCACGGAGAAGCGGCGCTGGAGCTGCGGGTGCAGTCGGTCGAAGTCGGCGCCCATGGCGGTACGGAAGATGGAGGTCATCGCGGGTCCTCGAGGGTGTGCAGGAGTCGGGGGGCCCGCGCGCGCGTCGGCGGTCGGCGCAGGCAGCGGCGGGCGGCCGGGGTGCTGGGCAGCGGGGGCGCGACCAGGGTCAGACAGCACACGACCGCCAGCAGGAGCGGCCACAGGAACGCCATCGGCGCGGCCAGCGGCCCGAAGGCGGGCAGGACGGACTCGGTGACCAGGCCCGTGGCCGTGGCGGCCAGCAGCAGGGCACGGACCAGCAGCTCCGTCAGCCAGTTCCGGCGGGCCCGCTCCGGGGTGACGCCGGACTCCAGCCACAGCCGCAGCCGGTCGAAGGACCAGGCCGTTGCCCAGCCCATGAGCGGGCGGAACAGCAGACGGTCGGCGAGTGCGCCGAGGGCGCCCCAGCGGGGGCGGTAGTCGTAGCCGGTGAGGAAGCGGACGCCGTCGCCGTCGGGGACGTAACGCCAGTAGCCGCTGCCCTCGGCGAGCAGGGAGAGCGGGTGGGCGGAGGAGAAGCGCAGGGCGGAGGTGCGGGTGCCGTCGGGGCGTTCCTTCTCGCCGGCCGAGACTCCGGTGCCGGCGACGGTGAGGAAGGGCAGCACGCGCGTGGCGTAGCGGAAGCGCTGCGGTTCGCCCTCCGCGCGCGGGAGGTGGTGGATCTCGGTGAAGCGGAGGTCCCAGCGTTGGTGCTGGGACGGCTCCTGTGTGCGTGACCACAGGTCGTCGAGGTCGGCGCGGATCCGCGCTTCTATGTACAGACCGGTGTGGCCCATGCTGTTCCCCCAGGTCAGCCCGTTGTTTGAGCGACTGCTCAAACTCCCTGATCGGGAAGGTACACGGTTTTGAGCGACTGCTCAAACCCTGGGCACAAGAAAACCCCGGCCCGCGCGGGGCCGGGGTTCCCGGTGATGCTCGGCGACTACTCGGCGGCGAGGTACCGCTCGATCGTCTCCACCTTGGAGGTCAGACCGTCGGTCACTCCGGGGCGGACGTCCGCCTTGAGGACCAGGGATACGCGCGGGGCGCGCGCCTCGACGGCGGCGACCGCACGCTTCACGACGTCCATGACCTCGTCCCACTCGCCCTCGACCGAGGTGAACATGGCGTCGGTGCGGTGGGGCAGGCCGGACTCGCGGACCACACGGACGGCATCGGCGACGTACTCCCCCACTTCCTCGCCGACACCGAGCGGCGTCACGGAGAAGGCGACGATCACGAGGCCTTCACCGCGCCCTCCTGGCGGGCGCGGGAGGCGATGACCGCGTCCTCGGTCTCCCGCTTGAGCCTGCGCTCGGCGAAGAAGCCGCCGGCGGGCAGGACGGAGAGGACGAAGTAGAGGGCGGCGGTCCCGAAGGGCCACTTCGCGCGGTTCCAGGCGTCGGCCCAGAAGATCACGTAGACGATGAACAGGAAGCCGTGGATCGCGCCCATCACGGGCACCGCGTTGAAGTCCGTGGTCCGCTTCAGCACCGAGCAGACCAGCAGGAGGAGGAAGGAGACCGCCTCGGGCGCGGAGACGAGGCGGAGGCGGCGGAGGGCGGTGGCGGTCTTGATGTCCACGGGTCACCTTCGGTGGAAGAAACGGCGGGGGTTTGTGAACGCATGCACAAACGTTCGTCCATTGTGGCAAACGGGCGGGGGTGGTCCGGGCCGGGGTCCCACGGAACCACTCGCACACCGCCCCTAAGGGCACATTCAGGGTCCATCTCCCCCTCCGGGCCCTGTTCGGCGGCAGCCCCTCGCGGCTACCTTCGCTGCGTGGCGATGTTCCGACTTCAGGGCAGCAAGGTGCTCGCCGTCGAGATGACCGGGGACGCCGTGAAGGCGAAGAACGGCTCGATGGTCGCGTACGACGGACAGATGGCGTTCAAGAAGATGAGCGGCGGCGGTGAGGGCATCCGGGGCATGGTGACCCGGCGCATCACCGGCGAGCAGCTGACGGTGATGGAGGTGAAGGGACACGGGACCTGCTGGTTCGCGGACCGGGCGTCCGAGATCAACCTCGTCGGCCTCCAGGGGGACAAGCTGTACGTGGAGTCGAGCAATCTGCTCGCCACCGACGGCGGACTGCGCACCGGCACCACGTTCACCGGAGTGCGCGGGGCCTCGCAGGGCAACGGCCTGTTCACCACGACCGTCGAGGGGCACGGACAGGCGGCGATCACCTCGGACGGCCCGGCGGTCGTGCTGCGGGTGAGCGCGCGGTACCCGCTGACCGTCGACCCCGGGGCGTACATCGCCCACCAGGGCGACCTGCGGCAGTCCTTCCAGTCGGGCGTGACCTTCCGCACGCTGATGGGCGAGGGCGGCGGCGAGGCCTTCCAGATCCGCTTCGAGGGTGACGGCCTGGTCTACGTGCAGCCGAGCGAGCGGAACACGATCGCGGGGGACGTCTGACATGGCCTTGCGTGAGATCAACTCCAAGATGGTCGAGGCGACCGTGACGCCCGGGCAGCGGCTGTTCAGCCAGCGCGGCGCGATGCTCGCCTACCGGGGCGAGGTGTCCTTCACCCCCAACACCACGGGCGGCCAGGGCGGTCTGATGTCGATGGTCGGACGCCGGGTCGCCGGCGAGGCCACCCCGCTGATGACCGTCGAGGGCAGCGGCACCGTCCTGTTCGGGCACGGCGGCCACCACGTCCAGGTGATCGCCCTCACCGGCGACACCCTGTGCGTCGAGGCGGACCGGCTGCTGGCCTTCGAGGGCACCCTGGAGCAGGGCACGATGTTCCTGGGCTCGCAGGGCGGCGTGATGGGCATGGTCCGCGGCCAGGTCACCGGCCAGGGACTGTTCACCACGACCCTGAAGGGACACGGCGCGGTCGCCGTCATGGCGCACGGCGGTGTGCTGGAGATCCCGATCACGCCCCAGCGCCCGGTCCACGTCGACCCGCAGGCCTACGTCGCCCACCACGGCGACGTGCGCAACAAGCTGTCGACCGCCCTCGGCTGGCGGGACATGGTGGGCCGGGGCTCCGGCGAGGCCTTCCAGCTGGAGCTCAGCGGCAGCGGTGCGGTGTACGTCCAGGCCTCGGAGGAGAAGCTGTGAGCACCTACCCGGGCGCGGGTCCCGTCGTCCACGACCCGACGACCCTGCCGTCCGACGACAAGGTCAATCCCTACACCTTCTGCGTCGAGCTCAAGGGAACCCAGTGGTTCCTGCAGAAGGGGAAGATGATCGCCTACTACGGTTCGATCGACTTCAACGGCATCGGGCACGGCCGACTGGACCGTCTGGTGCGTACGTCGTTCCATTCGCCTCTGCACGCGAGCGACTGGGTCGTGGCCGAGGGTTCGGGCAAGATGCTCCTCGCCGACCGGGCCTTCGACGTGAATTCGTACGACCTCACCGACGGCAACTTGACCATTCGCTCAGGCAACCTGCTCGCTTTTCAGCCAAGTCTTTCGCTGAAGCAGTCGATCGTGCCAGGTTTTCTGACACTGATCGGAACCGGAAAGTTCGTGGCCGCATCTAACGGTCCGGTGGTGTTCATGGAGCCCCCGATCCGGGTGGATCCCCAGGCGCTCGTCGGCTGGGCCGACTGCCCCTCCCCGTGCCATCACTACGACTACGGCTACATGACCGGCCTGATGGGCGGTCTACGTGCGATGACAGGCCTCGGAGGGGCCTCCGGAGAGGAGCACCAGTTCGAGTTCGTGGGCGCCGGCACGGTGCTTCTGCAGTCCTCCGAGGCCCTCATGGCCGAGCAGGCGACGGGGGTCGTTCCGCATCAGGCGGGGGTGCCCGGAAGCGGTGGTTCCACAGGTGGCTCACCGCAAGCCGGCACACCGCGCCTTCCCGGACAGCTGGGAGACCTCCAGCGTCGCTTCGGGCTGTGAGCGGTAGTCTGCGGAGTGTGACGACTTCGAACGCGTGCGCACTGTCACACCGCCCTCACTAGTTCGCTTTTCAACATTTTAGGTAGACTTCATTTATGGAGACCGAGACGGCCACGCGCTGGCTGACCGATGCGGAGCAGTGCGCCTGGCGCACCCACCTGGAGGTCAACAGGCTGTTGACGTACCAGCTCGAGAGGGACCTCCAGCCGTTCGGCCTGACAATGAACGACTACGAGATCCTGGTGAACCTCTCCGAGTCCGAGGACGTACGGATGCGGATGAGCGACCTCGCGTCCGCCACCCTGCAGTCCAAGAGCCGCCTCTCCCACCAGATCACGCGCATGGAGAACGCGAACCTGGTGCGGCGCGAGAACTGCGAGTCCGACCGCCGCGGGCTCTACGCCGTCCTCACCGACCACGGCATGGAGACCATGCAGAAGGTCGCCCCGCACCATGTGGCGTCGGTGCGCAGGCACTTCATCGACCTGCTCTCCCCCGAGGCACTGACCGAGCTCAGCAAGGCGCTCAAGCCGATCGCGGAGCACCTGCGCGGACAGCGCGGCCGACCCTGACCTTCCACTAGGCGAGCGGCAGGCGGAGTTCGAACAGGGCTCCGCCCGCCGGCGCGTCCCCGACCGTGAGGGTGCCGCCGTGCCGCTCGGCGACATCGCGGGCGATGGCGAGTCCGAGCCCGGCGCCGCCGTCGTCGCGGCTGCGGGCCTCGTCGAGGCGGACGAACCGCTCGAAGATCCGCTCCCGGTCGGCGACGGCCACCCCGTCCCCGTCGTCGGCGACCCGGAGCACCGCCCGCTCCCCCTCCCGCCGGACCGTCACGGTGACCGCGGAACGGGCGTGCCGGGCCGCGTTGTCGAGCAGATTGGCGAGCACTCGCCCCAACTGCCCCCGGGATCCGGTCACTTCCACCGGCCCGTCCGCCCTCACCACCACCCCGGCCCGCCCCTCGGCCTCCTCCCCGGCCAGCGCGGCCAGATCCATCCGCGCGCCGGCGGGCCGCTCCCCCGCGTCGAGACGGGCGAGCAGCAGCAGGTCGGCGGCGAGGCGCTGCAGCCGTACGGTGTCCTCGACCGCCCCGTCCAGGTCCAGGAACTCCGGGTGGGCGGCGGCCACTTCGAGCTGGGTGCGCAGCGAGGCGATCGGGCTGCGCAGCTCGTGGGAGGCGTCGGCGACGAAGCGGCGCTGGCGTTCGACGGAGGTCTCCAGGGCGCTGAGCGTCTCATTGGTGGTCCGGGCCAGCCGGGCGACCTCGTCGTGGGTGCCCGGCTCGGGCACCCGCCGGGACAGGTCCTCGGAGGCGGTGATCTCGGCCATCTCCCGCCGGATGCCCTCCACCGGGCGCAGGGCGCGCCGGGTGACCAGCCAGGTCACCGAGCCGACCACGGCGAGCAGGGCGGGCAGCCCGATCAGCATGACGGTCGAGGCGGTGCGTACGGCGTCCCGCTCGGCCTCCAGTGAGGCGCCGGCGTGGACGAGGACGGTCCGGTCGCGCGGGTCGGTGACCTCGATCCGGGCGAAGCGGTACTCGGTGCGCTCACCGTCGACGGTGGCCCAGCCCTGGCCGTGCCAGGAGATGTCCCCCAGCTCCCCGATCCGCAGATCGTCGGCATCGTCACCGTCATCGCCCTCGTCGTCGGGACTCTCGGTGCCGCCCGTCATGGGCGTCACCCCCCTGACACCGGTGCCGCTGATCGTCTCCAGGCCCTCGGACACCGCGAGCACCCGTCGGTCCGCGTCCACCACCTGCACCGGGTGGTCCTCGTCCAGGTCGAGGTCGGCGTACGGCACGTCCTGCGCGATCTGGGTGGCGACCGAGCGGGCTGCGTCGTCGGCCTCGGAGTCGGCCTGCCCGGTGAGGTTGCTGCGCAGGGTGAGCAGGACGACCGCCCCGGCGGCGACGAGGGCCACGGCCACGACGAGGGTGGCGGCGAGGGCCGCTCGCGCGCGGACGGAACCGAAGAGGCGCTTCATCGGCCGGACTCCAGTCGGTATCCGGCGCCGCGGACGGTGCGGATGAGGCCGGCGCCGAGTTTGCGGCGCAGATTGCTGATGTACACCTCGACGATGTTGGGGTCGCCGTCGTAGGCGAAGTCCCAGACGTGGTCGAGGATGTGCGCCTTGGAGATCACCTGGCCCGCGTGCAGGGCGAGCTGCTCCAGCACCGCGAACTCCTTGGCGGTGAGCGGGATCTCGGTGCCGTCCCGGAAGACCTGGTGGGCGCCGGTGTCGACGCGGAGCTCGCCGAGGGTGAGCACCGGGGAGCCGGTACCGGCGTTGCGACGGCGAAGCAGCGCCTTGATCCGGGCGACGAGGACGACGTAGGAGAAGGGCTTGGTGAGGTAGTCGTCGGCGCCGGTGTCCAGCCCTTCGGCCTCGTCGTACTCGCCGTCCTTGGCGGTGAGCATCAGGATCGGCACCTCGTGGCCTGCGGCGCGCAGGGCGGCGCAGACGCGGTAGCCGTTCATGCCGGGCAGCATGATGTCGAGGATCACCAGGTCGTACGAGCCCTCCGAGGCGCGGTACAACCCTTCGCGGCCGTCGTGGACGACGTCGACGGCGTAGCCCTCGGCCGTCAGGCCCTTCGCGAGCGACAGGGCGAGCCGCTTTTCGTCCTCCACGATCAACAGGCGCATGGGCACAGCTTGGCAAAGCGAAGCTGAAGAGCTCTTCAGGGTCCTTCAGGTTCTCCTCAGCGTCGGTTCGCCAGATTGGTTCCCGTCGCAACGAAACGACGCGAAGAGAACCGACTCGGGAGGAACCAGGATGAAGCGCAACATCGTCATCGCCACCGTCACCGCCGCGGCACTCGTCACGGGCGGCACGGTCGCGGCCTACGCGTCCGGGGACGACAGCGCACCCGCCCAGCGGGACTCGAACACCCGGGTCGCCGACGACCGGGACGACGACCGCGACGACAGCCGCGACGACAGTCAGGACGGCACCCGGGACGACGACACCGCCGAGGCCCGCACCGCCGAGGTGACCGCGGCCGACGCCGTGACGGCCGCGCTGAAGCGCACCCCGGGCACGGCCGTCTCCGTGGACCGGGAGGACGACGGAGAGGACGCCTGGGAGGTGGACGTCGTGACGTCGGACGGCACCGAGTACACCGTCAGGATCGCCGCCGGTTCCGGAGAGGTCCTCGGCGCCGACCGTGACGACGACGACAGCGACGGCCGTGACGACCTCGCCGCCCTGAAGGGCACGACCGTGGACGCCCGCGAGGCCGCCCGGGCCGGCGCGGCGAAGGGCACCGTGACCGAGGTCGACCTGGACGACGACGGCCCCGCGGTGTGGACCGTGGAGACCACGAAGGGCGAGTGGAAGGTCGACCCCAGGACGGCCGAGCTCAGCCGAAGCCAGGACGACGACCGCCAGGCGGACGACGACTGACCTCGGCCCTCACTCCCGGCGCTCCCCGTCCCCGCCCCCTGAAGGCAGTCTCAGCCCTCCGTAAGACCCGCCACGAGTTCGTCCGCCGCCCGGTAGGGGTCCAGTTCCCCCGCCACGATGCGCTCCGCCAGAGCGCTCAGGCGGCGGTCGCCGTGCAGGTCGCCGATGCGTTCGCGCAGGGCGGTGACCGCGATGGTCTCCACCTCGCGGGAGGCGCGGGACCGGCGCCGTTCCACCAGGACGCCCCGCTCCTCCATCCAGGCGCGGTGCTTCTCCAGGGCTTCGACGACCTCGTCGACGCCCTCGCCGCGCGCCGCCACCGTCTTCACGATCGGCGGCCGCCAGTCGCCCGGCCCCCGGGACTCGCCCAGGCCCAGCATGTGGTTCAGCTCGCGGGCGGTGGCGTCCGCGCCGTCCCGGTCGGCCTTGTTGACGACGTAGACGTCACCGATCTCCAGGATGCCCGCCTTCGCGGCCTGGATGCCGTCGCCCATGCCCGGAGCCAGCAGCACCACGGAGGTGTCCGCCTGCGAGGCGATCTCCACCTCCGACTGGCCCACGCCGACCGTCTCCACCAGGATCACGTCGCAGCCCGCCGCGTCCAGGACCCGGATCGCCTGGGGGGCCGCCCAGGCGAGGCCGCCCAGGTGGCCCCGGGTCGCCATCGAGCGGATGTAGACCCCGGGGTCCGAGGCGTGCTCCGACATCCGCACCCGGTCACCGAGCAGCGCCCCGCCCGAGAACGGCGACGACGGGTCCACGGCGAGCACGCCGACCCGCCTGCCCTGCTTGCGGTACGCCGTCACCAGCGCGGACGTCGACGTCGACTTGCCGACCCCCGGCGAGCCCGTCAGGCCCACCACGTACGCCCCGCCGGTCAGCGGAGCCAGCGCCGCCATGACCTCCCTGAGCTGCGGGGACGCCCCCTCCACCAGGGAGATCAGGCGAGCCACGGCCCGCGGCCTGCCCTCCCTGGCCTGGGCCACCAGCGTGGAGACGTCCTGCATCACAGCTCCGTTCACTCAGAGATAGTCGGGTCAGGCCTTCGCTACCCGCACGATCAGCGCGTCACCCTGACCGCCGCCGCCGCACAGCGCCGCCGCGCCCACGCCGCCGCCCCGGCGCTTGAGCTCCAGCGCCAGGTGCAGCACGAGACGCGCGCCGGACATGCCGATGGGGTGGCCGAGGGCGATCGCGCCACCGTTGACGTTCACCATTTCCGTGGACACGCCGAGGTCCTTCATTGACTGGACCGCGACCGCCGCGAACGCCTCGTTGATCTCGATCAGATCGAGGTCGGAGACCTCCAGGCCCTCCTTCTTCAGGGCGTGCAGGATGGCGTTGGACGGCTGCGACTGCAGGCTGCTGTCCGGGCCCGCCACATTGCCGTGGGCGCCGATCTCGGCGATCCACTCCAGGCCCAGCTCCTGCGCCTTGGCCTTGCTCATCACGACGACAGCGGCGGCGCCGTCGGAGATCTGCGAGGCCGAACCGGCGGTGATCGTGCCGTCCTTCGCGAACGCCGGACGCAGCTTCGCCAGCGACTCCGCGGTGGTCTCGGCGCGGATGCCCTCGTCCTTGCTGAAGACGACCGGCTCACCCTTGCGCTGCGGGATCTCCACCGGCGTGATCTCGGCCTCGAAGAGGCCGTTCTTCTGCGCGGCGGCGGCCCGCTGGTGGGACAGCGCGGCGATCTCGTCCTGCGCCTCGCGGGCGATGCCGAGCCGCGTGTTGTGCTTCTCCGTCGACTGGCCCATGGGGATGTTCTCCCACGGGTCGGTCAGGCCGTCGTAGGCCATCGCGTCGAGCATCTCGATCGCCCCGTACTTGAAGCCCTCGCGGGACTTCGGCAGCAGGTGCGGGGCGTTGGTCATGGACTCCTGGCCGCCGGCGACGATCACGTCGAACTCGCCGGCGCGGATCAGCTGGTCGGCGAGGGCGATGGCGTCGAGGCCGGAGAGACAGACCTTGTTGATGGTGAGCGCCGGGACGCTCATCGGGATGCCGGCCTTGACCGCGGCCTGGCGCGCCGGGATCTGCCCTGCCCCGGCCTGGAGCACCTGGCCCATGATCACGTACTGCACCTGGTCGCCGCCGATTCCCGCACGGTCGAGGGCGGCCTTGATCGCGAAGCCACCGAGGTCGGCTCCGGAGAAGGTCTTGAGTGAGCCGAGCAGTCGTCCCATGGGCGTCCGAGCGCCCGCGACGATCACGGAAGTTGCAGAAGACATGTCGTGCGATCCCCTTCCAGCCTGCACAGCCGAGGAGTGAACGAGGGTTTACTCCGAATGTACTGATGGCACTCCGTGCCGTCACCGGGCTGTCGGTGTGATCGCTGGCACGTTGCGTAACCACCTCAGGAGCGCTGCACTAACAGCATGCTGACGCGAATCGACCACATCGGGATCGCCTGTTTCGACCTCGACGCGACCGTCGAGTTCTACCGGGCCACCTACGGCTTCGAGGTGTTCCACTCCGAGATCAACGAGGAGCAGGGCGTCCGTGAAGCCATGCTCAAGATCAACGATACGTCCGACGGCGGCGCCTCGTACCTCCAGCTGCTGGAACCCACCCGTGATGACTCCACCGTCGCGAAGTGGCTCGCCAAGAACGGCGAGGGCGTGCACCACATCGCCTTCGGCACGGCGGACGTCGACGCGGACGCCGCGGACATCAAGGACAAGGGCGTACGCGTGCTGTACGAGGAGCCCCGGCGCGGCTCCATGGGGTCGCGGATCACCTTCCTGCACCCCAAGGATTGCCATGGCGTACTCACAGAACTGGTCACTTCGGCGCCCGTTGAGTCACCTGAGCACTGACCCTCGTACATAGGGGCCGGTAGGGTTGGGGTCGGTCGTCGCTCTTCGGGCGTTCGACCGCGGGCCGGGGTCCGGGTTTCGGGGGACGAGCGTCGGGGCAGCAGCCCATGCTCCGTCGTGATCTGACACCATTCCCCGGGGGCCCCGTTCGGCGGATGGACGGAGCTCGTATGGAGTGACTTGCGACCAGGGGACGGATGGGACCGCGCAGTGCGGGGCTACGAACGCCAGGAGCGAGAGCCGGCGGCTGACGTCGACCACCTCTCTCGGTTCGAGGCCGAGATGGAGCGGCTGAAGACCGAGCGGGAAAAGGCGATCCAGCACGCCGAGGACCTCGGCTACCAGGTCGAGGTGCTGCGCGCCAAGTTGCACGAGGCGCGGCGCACCATCATGTCCCGGCCCGACTTCGGCGGCGGTGACATCGGCTACCAGGCCGAGCAACTCCTGCGGAACGCGCAGATCCAGGCCGACCAGCTCCGGCAGGACGCCGAGCGCGAGCTGAGCCAGGCCCGCGCGCAGACGCAGCGGATCCTCCAGGAGCACGCCGAGCAGGCCGCGCGGCTCCAGGCGGAGCTGCACCAGGAGGCGGTCACCCGCCGCCAGCAGCTCGACCAGGAGCTCGCCGAGCGCCGCCAGACCGTCGAGTCGCACGTCAACGAGAACGTGGCGTGGGCCGAGCAGCTGCGCGCCCGCAGTGAGTCCCAGGCCCGCCGGCTCCTCGACGAGTCCCGCGCCGAGGCCGATCAGGCCATGGCCGCCGCCCGCGCGGAGGCCGAGCGGATCACCGCGGAGGCCCGCCAGCGCCTGCAGAGCGAGGCGGAGGCCGCCCGCGCGGAGGCCGAGCAGCTGCTGCGGCGGGCCCGCACCGACGCCGAGCGGCTGCTGAACGCCGCCTCCACCCAGGCCCAGGAGGCCACCGACCACGCCGAACAGCTGCGCAGCTCCACCGTCACCGAGTCGGACGCCGCCCGCCGCGAGGCCGCCGAGCTGAGCCGGGCCGCCGAGCAGCGCATGGCGGCGGCCGAGGAGGCGCTGCGCAAGGCGCAGGCCGAGGCGGAGAAGGTCCTCACCGAGGCCAAGGAGGCCGCGGGCAAGACCCTCAGCAGCGCCGAGTCGGCCAACGAGCAGCGCACCCGTACGGCCAAGGAGCAGGTCGCCCGGCTGGTCAGCGAGGCCACCAAGGAGGCCGAGGCCACCAAGGCGGAGGCCGAGCAGCTCGTCGCCGACGCCCGCGCCCAGGCCGAGAAGGTCCTGGCGGAGGCCGCCGAGAAAGCCCGTACGCTCACCGCCGAGGAGAGCGCGACCCAGCTGTCGAAGGCGGCCAAGACCGCCGAGGACGTCCTCAACAAGGCGCAGGAGGACGCGCGCAGCACCACCAGGGCCGCCGCCGAGGAGGCCGAGCGGATCCGCCGGGAGGCGGAGGCCGAGGCGGACCGGCTGCGGGCCGAGGCGCACGACATCGCCGAGCAGCTCAAGGGCGCGGCGAAGGACGACACCAAGGAGTACCGCGCCAAGACGGTCGAGCTCCAGGAGGAGGCCCGCCGGCTGCGCGGGGAGGCCGAGCAGCTGCGCGCCGACGCGGTCGCCGAGGGCGAGAAGATCCGCGCGGAGGCCCGCCGGGAGGCCGTCCAGCAGATCGAGGAGGCGGCCAGGACCGCCGAGGAGCTGCTGGCCAAGGCCAAGGCGGACGCCGACGAGCTCCGCCAGAGCGCCACGGCGGACAGCGAGAAGGTCCGCACCGAGGCCATCGAGCGCGCCACGACGCTGCGCCGGCAGGCCGAGGAGACGCTGGAGCGCACCCGGCAGGAGGCCGAGCGGCACCGCGCCGAGGTCGTCGAGCAGGCCGAGGGCATCCGGGACGAGGCCGAGCGCGCCGCGCGCGAGCTGCGCGAGGAGACCGAGCGGGCCATGGAGGCCCGCCGGGCGGAGGCGGCCGCCGAGCTGACCCGGCTCCAGTCGGAGGCCGAGCAGCGGGTGACCGCCGCCGAGCAGGCGCTGACCGAGGCCCGCGAGGAGGCCACCCGGATCCGCCGCGAGGCCGCCGAGGAGACCGAGCGGCTGCGCGCGGAGGCCGCCGAGCGGATCCGCACGCTGCAGCAGCAGGCCGAGGCGGAGGCCGAACGCCTGCGCACCGAGGCCGCCTCGGACGCGTCCGCGTCCCGCGCGGAGGGCGAGGCCCTCGCCGTACGCCTGCGCTCGGAGGCCGCTGCCGAGGCGGAGCGGCTGAAGTCGGAGGCCCAGGACAGCGCCGACCGGGTGCGGGCGGAGGCGCAGGCCGCCGCCGAGCGGATCGCGGCCGAGGCGTCGGAGACGCTGGCCGCCGCCCAGGAGGAGGCCGCCCGGCGCCGCCGCGAGGCCGAGGAGACCCTCGGTTCCGCGCGGCAGGAGGCCGACCAGGAGCGCGAGCGGGCCCGCGAGCAGAGCGAGGAGCTGCTGGCCTCGGCGCGCAAGCGCGTGGAGGATGCGCAGACCGAGGCGGTACGGCTGGTCGAGGAGGCGGACCGGCGGGCCACCGAGATGGTGTCGGCCGCCGAGCTCCACGCCCAGCAGGTGCGGGACTCGGTCGCCGGGCTGCAGGAGCAGGCCCAGGAGGAGATCCAGGGGCTGCGCAGCGCGGCCGAGCACGCGGCGGACCGGACCCGGCGCGAGGCCGAGGAAGAGGCGGACCGGGTCCGCGGCGACGCCTACGCCGAGCGGGAGCGGGCCTCGCAGGACGCGGGCCGGATCCGGCGCGAGGCGACGGAGGAGACGGAGGCCGCCAAGGCGCTGGCCGAGCGCACGGTCTCGGAGGCCATCGCGGAGGCCGAGCGGCTGCGCACGGACGCGTCCGAGCACGCCCAGCGGGCGCGCACGGAGGCGGCGGACGCCATCGCCGAGGCCGACCAGGCCGCCGCTCGGACCCGGGCGGACGCCCGGGAGGACGCCAACCGCATCCGGTCGGATGCGGCGACGCAGGCCGACACCCTCATCACCGAGGCGCGCGCGGAGGCGGAGCGCCTCACCACCGAGACCCTGACCGACACCGATCGGCTGCGCACCGAGACGGTCGCCGAGGCCGAGCGGCTGCGGTCCGAGACCGTCGCCGAGGCCGAGCGGGTCCGTGCCGAGTCGGTGGCGACGGCTGAGCAGCTGCTGTCGGAGGCCACCGGCGACGCGGAGCGGCTGCGTGCCGAGGCCGCCGAGACGGTGGGCTCCGCGCAACAGCACGCCGAGCGGGTGCGCGGCGAGTCGGAGCGGCTGAAGGCCGAGGCGCTGGCGGAGGCCGAGCGGGTCACCGCGGCCGCCCGCGAGGAGGCCGAGCGGACCCTGGACGAGGCACGCAAGGACGCCAACAAGCGGCGTTCGGAGGCCGCCGAGCAGGTCGACACGCTCATCACGGAGACCGCGGCGGAGGCCGACAAGCTGCTGGCCGAGTCGCAGAAGCAGGCGCTGAAGACCACCGCGGACGCCGAGTCGCAGGCCGACACCATGGTGGGCGCCGCCCGCAAGGAGGCCGACCGGCTGGTCGCGGAGGCGACGGTCGAGGGCAACTCCCTGGTGGAGAAGGCCCGTACGGACGCGGACGAGCTGCTCGTCGGCGCCCGCCGGGACGCCGCCGCGATAAGGGAGCGCGCGCAGGAGCTGCGCGACCGCATCACCAGCGAGATCGAGGAGCTGCACGAGCGGGCCCGCCGCGAGGCCGCGGAGACGATGAAGTCGACCGGCGACCGCTGCGACGCGCTCATCAAGGCCGCCGAGGAGCAGCTGGGGAAGGCCCAGGCGAAGGCGAAGGAGCTGGTCTCGGAGGCCAACTCCGAGGCGGGCAAGGTCCGTATCGCCGCGGTGAAGAAGGCCGAGGGGCTGCTCAAGGAGGCCGAGCAGAAGAAGTCCTCGCTGATCAAGGAGGCCGAGGAGCTGCGCGCCGAGGCGATCCGCGAGGCGAAGCGGACGGTCGAGGAGGGCAAGCGCGAGCTGGAGGTGCTCGTGCGCCGGCGCGAGGACATCAACGCCGAGATCTCCCGTGTCCAGGACGTGCTGGAGGCGTTGGAGTCCTTCGAGGCTCCGGCGGCCGGCAAGGACGCCGGTGTCAAGGCGGGCGCGACGGTCGGCGCCCCTCGATCGGGTGGCAAGGCGCCGGAGGGCTAGTCAGGCGAACCGGTTCCGGTGTTTTCTGGGGCCTTTGCCCGAGTTTTTGGCAAGCGGTCCGACGGTTAGCCACTCAAAAGGGGTGTCATTCTCCAGATCAAACACGTATCCGCTCGATGACACACCGCTTCGGCCCCTAGGATTCCCCCTATCACCTCACCGGTCTCATTCGACAGGAACCCCATGAGCGACACTTCCCCCTACGGCTTCGAGCTTGTGCGGCGTGGGTACGACCGCGCTCAGGTGGACGAACGGATCTCCAAGCTCGTCTCCGACCGTGACAGCGCTCTCGCCCGCATCACCGCTCTGGAAAAGCGCATCGAGGAGCTCCACCTCGAGACGCAGAACGCCCAGGCCCAGGTAACCGACGCCGAGCCGTCGTACGCCGGTCTCGGCGCGCGTGTCGAGAAGATCCTCCGCCTCGCCGAGGAAGAGGCCAAGGACCTGCGCGAGGAGGCCCGTCGCGCCGCCGAGCAGCACCGCGAGCTCGCCGAGTCGGCGGCCCAGCAGGTCCGCAACGACGCAGAATCGTTCGCGGCGGAGCGCAAGTCCAAGGCCGAGGACGAGGGCGTCCGGATCGTCGAGAAGGCCAAGAGCGACGCCTCCCAGCTGCGCTCCGAGGCGCAGAAGGACGCGCAGTCCAAGCGTGAGGAGGCCGACGCTCTCTTCGAGGAGACCCGCGCCAAGGCGGCGCAGGCCGCGGCGGACTTCGAGACGAACCTGGCCAAGCGCCGCGAGCAGTCCGAGCGCGACCTGGCCTCCCGTCAGCAGAAGGCCGAGAAGCGCCTCGCGGAGATCGAGCACCGCGCGGAGCAGCTCCGCCTGGAGGCCGAGAAGCTGCGGACGGACGCCGAGCGCCGCGCCCGGCAGACCGTGGAGACCGCGCAGCGCCAGGCCGAGGACATCGTGGCGGACGCCAACGCCAAGGCCGACCGCATCCGTTCGGAATCCGAGCGCGAGCTCGCGGCGCTCACCAACCGCCGCGACTCGATCAACGCCCAGCTGACGAACGTGCGCGAGATGCTGGCGACCCTCACCGGTGCCGCGGTGGCCGCCGCGGGCACGCCGGCCGAGGACGAGCCGATCTCCCGCGGGGTTCCCGCGCAGCAGTCCCGGTAACGCTCCGGCGTACAGCCGCTGAACACCTGCGAAGCCCTCTGCCACTGAGGTGGCAGAGGGCTTTGTCCCGTTTTAGCGTTGCCGCATGATCGAGCTCGAGGGGCTGACCAAGCGGTACGGCGAGAAGGTGGCGGTCAACAATCTCACCTTCACCGTCAGACCCGGCATCGTGACCGGGTTCCTCGGCCCCAACGGCGCCGGCAAGTCCACCACCATGCGCATGATGCTGGGTCTGGACCGGCCGACCGCAGGGGACGTGCGGATCGACGGCAAGCACTACGACCAGCTCAAGGACCCGCTGACGTACATCGGCGCCCTGCTGGACGCGAAGGCCATGCACGGCGGCCGCAGCGCCTACCACCATCTGCTCTGTCTCGCGCAGAGCAACGGCATCCCGAAGAAGCGGGTGACCGAGGTGCTGGACACCGTCGGTCTGACGCCGGTCGCACGGAAGAAGGCCAAGGGCTTCTCGCTCGGCATGGGCCAGCGCCTCGGCATCGCGGGGGCGCTGCTGGGCGATCCGCGGATCCTGATGTTCGACGAGCCGGTCAACGGCCTGGACCCCGAGGGCATCCACTGGATCCGCAATCTGATGAAGTCGCTGGCCGCGCAGGGCCGGACGGTGTTCGTCTCCTCGCACCTGATGAGCGAGATGGCCCTCACCGCCGACCATCTCGTGGTCATCGGCCAGGGCCGGCTGCTCGCCGACACCTCCATGGCCGACTTCATCGCGCAGAACTCGCGCTCCTACGTCCGGGTCCGCACCCCGCACCGCGAGCGGCTGCTCGATGTGCTGCGGCGGGCCGGGATGACGGTCGTGCAGACCGGGAGCGGGGCGCTGGAGGTGGACGGCGGGCAGTCGGAGCGGGTCGGTGAGCTGGCGGCGCAGCACCAGCTCGTGCTGCACGAACTGAGCCCTCAGCAGGCGTCGCTGGAGGAGGCGTTCATGCAGTTGACCGCGGAGTCGGTGGAGTACCACGCGCATTCGGACACACCCGCCGAGCCGCGGCAGGCCTGGGGCGACGGCCGGCGGAAGGAGAGCTGAGCGATGGCGACGAGTCAGGTCATCCGTTCCGAGTGGACCAAGATCCGGTCGGTGGCGTCGACGGTGTGGACGCTGTCCCTCGCCGTGGTGGTGACGATCGCGCTGGGCATGCTGATCTCGCTGCTGTCGAAGAACGAGTTCGACAAGATGGACCGCGAGGACCAGCTCTCCTTCGACCCCACCTTCATCAGCTTCGCGGGCATGAGCCTCGGCCAGCTCGCGATGATCGTGTTCGGGGTGCTGGTGGTGTCGAACGAGTACAGCACCGGCATGATCCGCACCTCGCTGGCCGCGGTGCCGCAGCGCGGCTCCTTCCTGTTCAGCAAGATCGCGGTGGCGACGGCTCTGGCGCTGCTGGTCGGTCTGGTCACCAGCTTCGTCACCTTCTTCCTGGGCCAGGCGATGCTCGGCGAGCACAAGGCGTCCATCGGCGACGAGGGGGTGCTGCGGGCGGTCATCGGCGGCGGTCTCTACATGACGCTGATCGCGATGTTCTCGATGGGCGTCGCCGCGATGCTGCGCTCGCCGATGCTGTCGCTGGGCATCCTGATGCCGTTCTTCTTCCTGGTCTCCAACATCCTCGGCAACGTGCCGGCCACCAAGAAGATCGGCCGCTACCTCCCGGACCAGGCCGGCAGCAAGATCATGCAGGTGGTCACCCCGGTCGACGACGACACCCCGTACGGGCCCTGGGGCGGCCTCGGCATCATGGTGCTGTGGGTGATCGCGGCGCTCGCGGGCGGATTCCTGCTGCTGAAGAAGAGAGACGCCTGAGGCCTGAGGACCGACACCCTGAGCCAACTGTTTTTGCCCGGTCTTGAAGGGAACCGTCAGCGCCCGGATATCCTCCTAACCCTTACGGGGGCGTGTGCCCTGCTGTCCTGAACCTTTCGATGGGTGCGGAGCATGATCGAGGCAGTCGGCCTGACCAAGCGCTACGGCGACAAGACCGCTGTGTACAACCTTTCCTTCCAGGTACGACCCGGTTCCGTCACCGGCTTCCTGGGCCCCAACGGCTCCGGCAAGTCGACGACGATGCGGATGATCCTCGGCCTGGACAACCCCAGCTCGGGGCAGGTGACGATCGGCGGCTACCCGTACCGCAAGCTGCCCAACGCCCCGCGCCAGGTCGGCGCGCTGCTCGACGCCAAGGCCGTGCACGGCGGACGCACGGCCCGCAACCATCTGCTGAGCCTGGCCCAGCTCTCCGGCATCCCGGCCCGCCGGGTGGACGAGGTGCTCGGCGTGGTGGGCCTCCAGGACGTGGCGAGGAGGCGCTCCAAGGGCTTCTCGCTCGGCATGGGGCAGCGGCTCGGCATCGCCGCGGCGCTGCTCGGCGACCCCCAGGTGCTGCTGTTCGACGAGCCCGTCAACGGCCTCGACCCCGAGGGCATCCTCTGGGTGCGCAACCTGATGAAGTCGCTCGCCGCGGAGGGCCGCACGGTCTTCGTCTCCTCGCACCTGATGAGCGAGATGGCGCTGACCGCGGACCACCTGATCGTGATCGGGCGGGGCCAGCTGCTCGCCGACATGAGCGTGCAGGACTTCATCGCGGCGAACTCCGCCGGCTTCGCGCGGGTGCGCACCCCCGACACCGAGCCGCAGCTGCGCGAGAAGCTGTCCTCGGCGCTGGCCGAGGCGGGCGGGCACGTGCTGTCCGAGCAGGACGGCGCGCTGCGCGTGACGGGGCTGCCGCTGCCGCGCATCAGCGACATCGCGCACGAGTCGGACGTACGGCTGTGGGAGCTGTCGCCGCACCAGGCCTCGCTGGAGGAGGCGTACATGCGGATGACGCAGGGCGCCGTCGACTACCGCTCCACCATCGACCAGAAGGCCGGACTGCAGCAGCTGGTGCCGCCGGGTGCGCAGCCGCCGATGCCGGTTCCGGGGCAGGGCCAGCCGGGCTGGTACGCCCCGCCGCCGCCCCAGCAGGGCGGTCAGCCGTTCGCGATGCCCCAGGGGCAGCCCGGAGGGCCCCCGGCGCCCTCCGGACCGCCTCAGGGCCCCTACGGCGCCCCGGCCGCGCCCGCCGCGGCCCCGAACCCCTACGCGCAGCCCGCGCCTCCCGCCTCCGCCCCCGCTGCCGACACGACCAAGCCCGAGGACGCCCGATGAGCACCCCGCAGCCCCCGATGCCGGGGACCGCCGCACCGAACTGGCAGGCGGCGCCCGGCGCTTCGTTCCCCGGTTACACCTCGCCGATCCCGGTCAAGCGCACCCACCTCGGCAACGCCCTCGCCTCGGAGTGGACGAAGATCCGGTCGGTGCGCTCCACGATGTGGACGCTCGGCGTGTTCGTCGTGCTGGTGGTCGGCATCGGCCTGGCCGCCGCCGCCCTGGTCTCCGCCAACGCCGGCGAGGGCGAGCTGGCGGGCGAGAACCCGCTCTCCTTCGGCTTCTTCGGGCTGCTGCTCGGCATCATGTGCATCATCACGCTGGGCGTGCTGACCACGGCCTCGGAGTACGGCACCGGCATGATCCGCACCACGATGACCGCGTGCCCGTCCCGCGGGCGGGTGCTGGCGGCGAAGGCGACCGTGTTCTTCCTGCTGGCGTTCACGGTCACCCTGGTCTCGGTGGTGATCGTCGCGATGGCGGACGTGGCCCTGCTGACCGACGCCCGCGAGCCGACCGGCTCGGAATGGCTGAAGGGCACGGTCGGCATCTCGTTCTACATCGCGCTGATCGGCCTGCTGTCGCTGGTCGTCGGCTCGGTCATCCGGCACTCCGCGGGCGCCATCACCATCATGATCGGCCTCGTGCTGGCGCCGCTGGTGATCGCGCTGTTCATGTTCTCGCAGTCCCTGGAGGACCTGCGCGAGGCCCTGTTCGAGTACTCGATCCCGAACCAGCTCAGCGTCTTCTACTCGCAGTCCCTCACCGAGACCGGCCCCTCCGGCTGGGACCCCCTGTGGATCATGCTCGGCGTGACGGCGGCCGCCTTCGCCGGCGCCTACGCCCTGCTGGAGAGGCGGGACGTCTAGGCTCCGCTAGAACCTCGGCGCGTTACGGGACCGCTGCACCCGCGTGGTGCGGCGGTCTCTGGCGTTCCAGCAGGACTTGTGCCAGTGCCTGCGGTCGTCGATGCCGACGTGCGCGGGCCACGCCACGAGGTGCGGGACGCCGTCCGGGATCAGCTGGTCGCAGCCGGGACAGCGGTACGCCTTGCCCTGCGCGCTGGCCCCCGCCACATGCCGTACGTTCCACTCCTCGCCCTGCCACTCCTCCGCGGCCTGCCAGCCGCCGTAGCGCCCCGGACGGTCGTCGTCGGCGCTCCGGCCGGACGGGGCGGAGGCACCGCCGGCCTTCGGACGGTTGCGACGCGGGGACACGGGACACCTCACGGGGCTATACAGGGACCAGGGGCCGTATCCAGCCTACGCGGCGCGCACGGGGGTACGCGTAGGCCGCCAATCCCCACAAGTCCCCTGCCGCGGCGCGTCATTCTGCAGACAATCCGCAAATCCCTCCGTCGAGCCGTGTCCTCGGCACGTGTCAGACGGTTATGCCGAGTGGGGGAGCTCCGCGTCGGAGCCAAGGAAGCAGGAAGAGCAATGCGCGTTGGAACTTTCGTGTTGGCGGCCCAGTTCCCGGGTCAGGGCCAGGGGGAGGCGCTGCACCGCGCGGTCCGCTCGGCCGAGGCCGCGGAGGAGGCGGGGCTCGACTCGGTCTGGCTGGCCGAGCACCACTTCGTGCCCTACGGCACCTGTCCGTCCGCGATCACCCTGGCCGCGCTGCTGCTCGGCCGTACCCGCCGGATCCGCGTCGGCACCGCGGTGAGCGTGCTGCCCACGACCCACCCGGTGGCCCTGGGCGAACAGGCCGCGCTGCTGCACCTGACGAGCGGCGGGCGCTTCTCCCTGGGCGTCGGGCGCGGCGGGCCCTGGGTCGACCTGGAGGTCTTCGGCTCGGGTCTGGAGGCCTACGAGTCGGGGTTCCCGGAATCACTCGATCTGCTGGTGCGCTGGCTGCGCGACCCGTCGGTCGCGGCGGCCGGGGACCGCTACTCCTTCCGCGAGGTCCCGGTCGTCCCGCGTCCCTCGGAGTCCCTGTCGGGCGAGCCCGGCCCCGAGGTCGTGCTCGCCTGTACGTCACCCCGCAGCGTGCGGCTCGCGGCCGAGCGCGGGCTGCCGATGCTGCTCGGGATGCACGTGGGCGACGAGGAGAAGGCGGAGATGGTCGCCCTGTGGCGGAAGCACGCACGCGCGGCCGGGCGGACGCCGGAGGAGATCCGGGCCGCGTCCCATGTCTCGGCCGGCGTCTGCCAGATCGCCGACCGGCGCACGGACGCGGCGGAGACCCTGCTGAAGGCGATGCCGGGCTGGCTGAAGCAGGGGCTGGAGGCCCATGTCACGGTGGACGGCCGCCATCGGGCGATGCGGGACCCGCTGGCGTACACCGAACTGCTCTGCGGGCTGCACCCGGTGGGCACTCCCCGGCTGTGCGCCGACCGGCTGGCCGCGACCAGCGAGCGGACCGGCATCTCCCGCTTCGCCCTGCTCGTCGAGGGCTCCGGCGACCTCGCCGCCACGGAGGAGAACGTACGGCGACTGGGTGCCGAGGTGCTCCCGCACCTCGGCTGAACGGGCCTGTCCGGCCGGAGGCTTGCCGCCCCGTACTGAATGCACCTCCCGCGTACGGAGCGGCAAGCTGACGGCTCTCGGGCTCAGCAGTCCCGGAACTCCGGGGACTGGTTCAACAGCTGGTTGCGCACCGACGTGAAGCGGGCCAGCGTCTCGTCGACCGAGGAGTCGACCGGGAACACCGCCACCCGGTGGCAGTTCTGGAAGGCCAGCCGCACACCGAAGTGCCGCTGCAGCGCGCCGCGTATCGCGTCACTCGCAAGCGCACGCAGCAGCTGGCCACGCGCCTGCTCGTCCGGCGGGGGCGTCTGGTTGTCGGCGAACTCTCCACCGTCGACCTTCAGCTGAGCCACCAGGGAGCTGATCATCTCCCACGCGTAGGGCAGGGAGGTCCGGACGCAGTCGACGAAGGCGGCTTCGTCGACCTCGCCTCGCTCGGCCTGTTCCAGTAGGGCCGGTGAGACGTCGAGCGACATGAGTTCTCCTCTCGCACCCCCGAGCAACAGGGGTTGCCGGACAGGGACGGGAGTTCACGTCTCGAACACGCTGCGTGCACGGTCCGCGACCTCCCGTTTACTACCGTAGGCAACAGACCGTGACGGCACCAGAAGAATGCGTACATGGACAACTCCCGGTGGGCACACAATCGGCCACAACCGAACAGGGGTCTTCCAGAAGAAAAGGGGCGGCCCGCAGGGACCCGGTCAAGGGTGGTGGCGGGAGACGGGTGGGCGAATCGCGTGCACCTACGACCGTCGAGTAGCGTTGCCGACCATGCGTCTCGTCATTGCCCGATGCTCCGTCGACTACGCGGGCCGGCTCACCGCCCACCTCCCGTCCGCACCCCGTCTGATCCTCGTGAAGGCGGACGGCAGTGTGTCCATCCACGCGGACGACCGGGCCTACAAGCCCCTGAACTGGATGTCCCCGCCGTGCTCGTTGAAGGAGGGCGCGGGTGACGAGGACGGCGTGTGGACCGTCACCAACAAGGCGGGCGAGAAGCTCATCATCACGATGGAGGAGATCCTCCACGACTCCTCGCACGAACTCGGCGTCGATCCCGGCCTGATCAAGGACGGCGTGGAAGCACACCTTCAGGAACTCCTCGCCGACCGCATCGAAACCCTCGGCGAGGGCTACACGCTGATCCGGCGCGAGTACATGACGGCCATCGGTCCGGTGGACATCCTGTGCCGGGACGCGGACGGGCAGACCGTCGCGGTGGAGATCAAGCGCCGGGGCGAGATCGACGGCGTGGAACAGCTCACGCGCTACCTGGAACTGCTGAACCGCGACCCCCACCTGGCCCCGGTGAAGGGCATCTTCGCGGCCCAGGAGATCAAGCCCCAGGCCCGGGTCCTCGCGACGGACCGGGGCATCGGCTGCGCGGTCCTCGACTACGACGCGCTGCGCGGCATCGAGGACGACAAACTGCGGCTGTTCTGAGCCGCGGGCCTACGACGCCGAAGGCCGGGTCCGTGCAGCGGACCCGGCCTTCCTGTGCCGTGCGCGGCCTCAGATGACGTCGGCCGAGGTGCTGGGGCTCTCGGGCGCACCGGCCGAGCTGCTCGCCTCCGCCGGGGCGCTGGAGGTGGCGGGACCGCTGGCCGAGTCGGAGGTGGAGGGTGTCGTGGACGGCTCGGTCTCGGTCGGGGTGGGAGTAGGCGTCGGAGACGTCGGGGTCGGTGTCGGAGTCGGGGTCGGCGTGGGCGACGTCGGCGGCTTCGTGGTCGACGGCGGCTTCGTCGACGAACTCGGCGGCTTGCTCGGGGTCTTGGTCGGGTCCCCGCCCGGATCCTCGGTGCCGCTCGGGTCGTCCGACGGCTCCGCCGTCCGCGTGGGCGTCGGGTCGTCGGAGGTGCCGTACGTGCCGTCGGGGCCCGGGTCCGTCGGGCGGCTCGTCGCCGTGCCCGTGTCGCCGGAGCCCTCGCCGTCGTCCGCCTCGTCCGCGCCGAGGCTGCCGTCACCGGCGCCCTGGCTGGCCGAGGGGTTGACGCCCACCTGGTCGGAGGGGGTGGCGCCGTCACCGTCGGAGGTGGCGCCGAGGGTCACCACGGTGCCCAGGACGGCGACCAGCAGCGCGCCCGCGCCCGCCGCCACGAGGTTCCGCTTGGCGAGGCCCTTCAGACCGCCTCCGGCCTTGCGCGAGGGCGCCGGACCCGGGGTGCGGTGGATGACGAGGGACGGATCGCCGGAGGGCGGCTGCAGCGCCGGGAAGGCCGCCGGGGTGCCGCCGGGCGGCGACTGCGACTCCTCGTAGCGCGCGCCCGACACCTCCTCGCCCGCCGTCGCGCCGGCCGCGGCCGCCACGATGCCGACGCCCGGGGTGTCGCCGGTGCGGTCGGCGACCAGCGCCAGGGCCCGGCGGCCCGCGACGGTGCCCCGCTTGTCGGCGAGGGCGCCCCGCAGCCCGAGGGAGGCCTCCAGCTCCGCACGGGCCCGGTCGTACTGTCCGCCGCAGAGCGCGAGGATGCCCAGCTCATGGTGGAAATAGGCTTGTTCACCCACGTCCCCGGCGAGCCGCGCCGCCTCCGCGCCGGACCTGAGCGTCCGCTCCCAGGCGCTCCAGTGCAGTCCCGCGGCGAACGCGGGAGCGGCCGTACGGGCGAGCAGGACGGCCGGGCTCTCCTCCCCCTCCTCCAGGGGCGCGGTGGTGGCCGGCACCAGCACGCTCAGCGCGGCGAGCAGGGCGTCCGCCTCCGCGCACACCCGCTCCGGGGTGACCGAGGGATGCCCGGCCCACCAGGCGTAGTGCCGGGCGGCGGCCAGGGCACCGGCCTCGGCGTCGTCGGCGTATCCGGCGGCGGCCAGCTGGGTGCGTACGCCCGCCGCGAGGCGGTAGCGGGCGCCGACCGGCGAGACCAGACCGCACGCGGCCAGCTCGCCGAGGGCGGCGTCCGCGTGGGTGTCGTCGACCAGGGCGGGCAGATGGGCCTGATCCGGCACCTCCCCGCCGAGCGCGACGGCGATGCGCAGCGTGGCGCGGGCGGAGGCGCTGAGCCGGGAGGCGAGCAGCGGGGCGGGCGCGGCCGCCTCACCGAGCGCCGGCAGGGGTATCTCGACGCCGTCGTCGGCGCCGAGGGACGGGTCGAAGGGCGCGTCGGCGGGCAGCGCGTCCTCGAAGACGCCGTACTCGTCGACGGCGCCGGCCCCGGCCCGCTGCTGGTCGCGCTGCCGCAGCAGGGCGCCGGCCTGGACGAACCGCAGGGGCAGGCCCTCGGACTCGAACCAGAGGTCGCCCGCCCAGTTCGCCTCGTCCTCGGTCAGCGCACGGCCGACGGCGCACTCCAGCAGTTCCAGACCCGTGTCGCGCTCCAGCCCGCCGAGGAAGACCTCTTCGAGCGCGGAGTCGGCGGACGGGGCCGGGACCTCGGGCGTGGCCGCGATCAGGAACGCGCACTCGGGTGTGGCGTCGAGCAGTTCGTCGAGGGCGGCGCCGCCGATCTCGATGTCGTCGAGGACGACGACCGCTCCGATCTCACCGACGCAGGCGAGCAGTTCGTCCCGATCCGGGCGGTGCAGGGGTGCGTCGTAGACGGCGTAGAGCAGGTCGTACAGCAGATCGCTCGCCGTGCGGTGGAAGCCGCTCAGGCGCACCACGCCGTCGGGGGCCAGGTCCGCGCAGTCCTCGGCGACGATGTCGAGCAGGCTGGTGCGGCCCGATCCGGCGGGGCCGGTCAGACGGACGGAACGGCCGCGCGCGAGCAGTCGGACGAGCCGTTCGCGCTCCTCCTGGCGGGCCAGCAGGGGAAGCTCCGGCCGGGACGGTCCGGGCGGCACCGGCGGCCTGGCCGCGCGGTCGGCCTCGGCGCGGGCGGCCGCCGTGAGCTTGGCGGGCCTGGTGGGCCGCTCGCCGGGCGGGCAGGCCTCGATCTCGCTGCCGTCGACCGGATTGACGGTGACCAGGAAGTCGCCCGAGACGAGCCGGACGGTACGGGCCAGCGCGGGCGCGTGCTGGCCGAAGTCGGGTGTGAGGGGGTCCCTGGGCGGGCGCTGACGCGGCGCGTTGGCGTCGTCGTCGTGGCCGTACTCCTCAGGTCCCCGGCTGTTCGGGTCCATAGGTTTCAAGCCCCCCAAAAGCGTCGTGTGCCGAAGCCCCTCCCGGCCTTGCTGCACACCGCGCTGTCGCTTCTGGTCCGGGCCCGCTCGAAGGGTTGTCACGCAGCGGGCGACCGAACCCTAAACCTTCGCACAGTATCTACGACAGGCCGGGGTACCGCGCCGCCCGAGACGTCACAGGTTCATGAGGATTGCGCCCGTGATGCGCTTCGCGACCGGAACGTCCGGCCGCTGCTCCCCACCCGTGCCGGTCGTCACACGCGCGGCAGTGACTCCACCCCGATGCCGCCCTCGATGGCCAGGATCCGGTGCAGCCGGGTGGCCACCAGCAGGCGTTGCATCTGCGGCGGCACACCGCGCAGCACCAGGCGTCTGCCGCAGCGGCCGGCGCGCCGGTGCGCTCCCATGATCACTCCCAGGCCGGTGGCGTCCCAGGAGTCCAGCTCGGACAGGTCCAGCACCAGATCGCCGACTCCGTCGTCGACGGCCTCGTGCAGGACCGTACGGGCGTCCGCCGCGCTGCGGACGTCGAGGCGGCCCCCGACGACCAGCTCGGCGTGGTCGCCCCTGATGTGCATAGCGCTCCCCTAGGCGTGCGTCTCGTGCTCCGCGATGTGTGTCCGGTGATGCAACCTCTGACGGCGGGAAGCGGTCAGAGGTTGCCGTCTGTAAGCGAACCGATACCGAATTCACCCCGGGGAGTGATGCTCCTGGGGCGTGTGCGGATTCAGTGCTTGTAGAAGCCCTGCCCGCTCTTGCGCCCGATGTCACCGGCGTCAACCATCCGGCGCATCAGCTCCGGCGGAGCGAACTTCTCGTCCTGGGACTCGGTGTAGATGTTGCTGGTGGCGTGCAGCAGGATGTCGACGCCGGTGAGGTCCGCCGTGGCGAGCGGGCCCATGGCGTGGCCGAAGCCCAGCTTGCAGGCGAGGTCGATGTCCTCGGCGGTCGCCACGCCCGACTCGTAGAGCTTGGCCGCCTCGACGACGAGCGCCGAGATGAGCCGGGTGGTCACGAAGCCCGCCACGTCCCGGTTCACGACGATGCAGGTCTTGCCGACGGACTCGGCGAACTCCCGCGCGGTGGCGAGGGTTTCATCGCTGGTCTTGTAGCCGCGCACCAGCTCGCACAGCTGCATCATCGGGACCGGTGAGAAGAAGTGGGTCCCGACCACGCGCTCGGGGCGCTCCGTCACGGCCGCGATCTTGGTGATCGGGATGGCGGAGGTGTTGGAGGCGAGCACGGCGTCCTCGCGCACGATCTTGTCGAGCGTCCGGAAGATCTCGTGCTTGACCTCGAGCTTCTCGAAGACGGCCTCGACGACGATGTCGGCGTCCGCGGCGGCGTCCAGATCGGTCGTGGTGGTGATCCGGCCGAGGGCGGCGTCGGCGTCGTGCGCCTCCATCCGGCCCTTGCTCACGAACTTGTCGTACGAGGCCTTGATGCCGTCGGTGCCGCGCTTCAGGGCCTCGTCGGTGACGTCGCGCAGAACGACGTCCCAGCCGGCCTGCGCGGAGACCTGGGCGATTCCGGAACCCATCAAGCCGGCGCCGATGACGGCAAGCTTCCGTGCCACTGTGCGACTCCCCATTACACGCTGTTTAAGTGCCTCTCGGCCGGACCCTAGCGGGAGTGAGGCGGTGTGTGACCGGTTAGTAACGCGAGTCACGTCTCATCTGACGGACATCACACCGGCCCGGCTCATTGCGGGCCCCGTACGGCGTAGTTGGCCCCCGCGACTACGCTGGCCGCATGGTCAATCTGACGCGTATCTACACCAGGACCGGCGACCAGGGCAGCACCGCTCTCGGCGACATGAGCCGGGTCGCCAAGACGGATCTGCGGATCTCGGCGTACGCCGACGCCAATGAGGCGAACGCGGTCATCGGGACGGCGATCGCGCTGGGCGGCCTCGACGAGGAGGTCGTCAAGGTCCTCACCCGGGTGCAGAACGACCTGTTCGACGTGGGCGCGGACCTGTCGACGCCGGTGGTGGAGAACCCGGAGTTCCCGCCGCTGCGGGTGGAGCAGTTCTACATCGACAAGCTGGAGGCCGACTGCGACCGCTTCAACGAGCGGCTGGAGAAGCTGCGGTCCTTCATCCTCCCCGGCGGCACCCCGGGCGCGGCCCTGCTCCACCAGGCCTGCACGGTGGTACGCCGGGCCGAGCGGTCCACGTGGGCCGCGATGGAGGTCCACGCACAGGTCATGAATCCGCTCACCGCGACCTACCTCAACCGGCTATCGGACCTGCTCTTCATTCTGGCGCGCACGGCGAACATCGGCGTCGGTGACGTGCTCTGGGTCCCTGGCGGGGAGCGCTGACGCGGGTTCCTTGCGGGGGAAGACCGTGTAGGAGAGGGCGATCAGGCCGTAGATGCCGACCGTGCGGATCGCCACCCACTGGAAGGACCGCAGGGAGCTGACGTCGCCGTCCTCGCCGACGTACCAGACGGCGAGCTGGAGCAGAGCGAGGGCGACCGCTCCCCCGAACACCGCGCGCAGCCACAGCTTCGCCTCGTGGGCGGCGCGGGCGCGGCCGTAGCGCGGGGGCTTCGGCGGCCGGGGGGCGCCGGCCAGGCGGTGGGCGGCGTGGCCGTCGAGCCAGCGGATCGTGTAGTGGCCGAAGGCGACGGTGTAGCCGATGTAGAGCGCCGCCAGTCCGTGCTCCCAGCTCGGCTCGGCGCCGTTCTTCAGGTCGATCGCCGTGGCGACGAACAGGACCAGCTCCAGCACCGGCTCGCACAGCAGCAGCACCACGCTGGTCCGGCGCCACTTCAGCAGATAGCGGACGGCCAGGCCCAGCGCCAGCAGCACCCAGAAGCCGACCTCACAGGCGATGATCAATCCGACGATCACGGAACGCTCCTCTCGGTCACCCTTCCAGGCTCCCGGCCCGGGGCGCCGCTTTCGTCGTCGGCGGTGACGAACCGCCCGTACATCGAAAGATGCAGCGCGGGACCCTCCCGGGGCATCAGGCGGCGTGACCGCGGGCCGTGTTGGATGGGTGCATGGCCGTACCGCTCCCCCGCCCGCACCCGGACGACGTGCGCATCGCCGTCGCCGGGCTGCTCGGCGGACTGCTCATCTGGGGCGTCGGGCTCGGCACCCGCACGGCGGACGACCCGATCGTGCTGTGGGAGGGGCGCTGGCCCGTCCTGGTGCCGCTCGCCGTCATGGCCGCCTGCGAGCTGCTGCGCCGCACCCGCCCCCGTACGGGTGTGATCGTCGGCACGGCCGCGCTGACCGCGGACGTCGTCACCCAGGGCAACCTGGTCACGGTCGTGATGTTCACGGACCTCATCTACGCGGCCGTCCTGTACGGCCCGCCCGGCACCGCCCGCCGGGTGCCCTGGATCACCGGTCTGCTGACGGTGGCCGGCACGGTGGTGCCCCTGGCCGTGTGGCAGGAGCCGGAGGCGCTGCTGATCGGGGTGGTCATCGGCCTGGTGGCGTTCACGCCCGCCGCCACCGGCTGGATCGTGCGCAACCACCGCGACGCCGCCGAGGCCGCCCGGCTGCACGCCGAACAGACCGCGCTGCTCGCCGAGATGGACCGCGCCCAGGCGGTCACCGCCGAACGCGCCCGGATGGCCCGGGAACTGCACGACATGGTCGCCAACCACCTGTCCGCCATCGCCATCCACTCCACCGCCGCGCTCTCCCTGGACGACCCGAAGACCTCCCAGGACGCCCTGGCGGTCATCCGGGAGAACAGCGTCGAGGGGCTCGCCGAGATGCGCCGGCTCATCGGCATCCTGCGCGACAGCAGCGGCGACCTGGAACCGGCGGCTGCCCCGACGCTGGACGGACTGACCGCGCTCGTGGAGGGCGCCCGCACCAACGGCCTCGACGTCACCCTCGGCGCCGCGCACGGCCGGCTGCCCGCCCCCGTCGAACTCGCCGCCTACCGCATCGTCCAGGAGTCCCTCACCAACGCCCTCAAGCACGCCTCCCCCGGCCGGGTCTCGGTGACGCTCGCCCAGCGCGACGGCGTCCTCGGCATCCGCGTGACCAGTCCCCACGGCGACCGTGGCGGCCCGCGCGCTCCCGGTTCCGGCGCCGGTCTGGTCGGGATGCGGGAGCGGGCCGCGCTGCTCGGCGGGAGCTTCGAGGCAGCCCCCGAGGACGCGCCCGACGGCCGGATCTGGGCCGTGCACGCCACGCTTCCCGTGACCGACCACCCGCAAGGAGACCCCGAATGATCCGCGTCCTCGTCGCCGAGGACCAGTCCGCCGTCCGTGCCGGGCTCGTCCTGATTCTGCGCAGCGCGCCCGACATCGAGGTGGTCGGTGAGGCGGCGGACGGCGAGCAGGCGGTGGCGCTGGCCCGGGAGCTCCGTCCCGACCTGGTGCTGATGGACGTACAGATGCCGCGTCTGGACGGGGTGTCGGCCACCCGGGAGGTCGTCGGGGAGGGGCTCGCGGACGTGCTCGTGCTGACCACCTTCGACCTCGACGAGTACGTGTTCGGGGCGCTGCGGGCCGGGGCGTCCGGGTTCCTGCTGAAGAACACCGACGCCAGGGATCTGCTGGAGGCGGTGCGGACGGTCGCGCGGGGCGAGGGGATCGTCGCCCCGGCCGTCACCCGGCGGCTGATCGCGGAGTTCGCCGCCAAGCCGGTACGGGAGCCGAAGGTCGATCCGGCGGTGCTCGACGCGCTGACCCGGCGTGAGCGCGAGGTGTTGTCGTGCCTCGGCGAAGGGCTGTCCAACGCGGACATCGCGCACCGGCTGGACATGGCCGAGGCGACGGTGAAGACGCACGTCAGCCGGTTGCTGGGGAAGCTGGAGCTGCGCAGCCGGGTGCAAGCGGCGGTGCTGGCGCAGGAGTTGGGGTTGTAAGGGCGTCTGTCCCGAACTGGTCTGGACCTATTGACCTGTGGTCCAGACCTTTCTATTCTCGCGGCACCGTGGGCGTGAAGGCTCAGCGCGCCCATCACCCTCTTACCCAGACAGGGAGGCGCAGCATGCGCTTCAGACACAGAGTTGCGGCAGGGTTCGCGACGCTGTTGCTCCCCTTCGCCGGCCTGGTCGGACTCGCCAGCCCGGCGCAGGCGGCCACCGAGGCCACCGCCACCTACTCCAAGCCCCAGGACTGGGGCACCGGCTTCGAGGGCAAGTGGACGGTGAAGAACACCGGCACCACGACCATCACCTCCTGGACCGTCGAGTGGGACTTCCCCTCCGGCACCACGGCCGGCTCCGCCTGGGACGCCGACGTCACCTCCTCCGGCAACCACTGGACCGCCAAGAACAAGTCCTGGAACGGCACCCTCGCCCCCGGCGCCTCCGTCTCCTTCGGCTTCAACGGCACCGGCTCCGGCTCGCCGACCAACTGCAAGCTCAACGGCGGCAGTTGTGACGGAGGCCCGACGGTCCCCGGCGACGCGGCACCCTCCGCCCCGGGCACCCCGACCGCCTCCGACATCACCAACACCTCGGTGAAGCTCGCCTGGAGCGCGGCCACCGACGACAAGGGCATCAAGAACTACGACGTCCTGCGCGGCGGCACCAAGGTCGCCACGGTCACCGGCACCACGTACACGGACACCGGCCTGACCGCCGGCACCGACTACTCCTACAGCGTGCAGGCCCGGGACACCGCCGACCAGACCGGCCCGGTCAGCGGCGCCCGCGCGGTGCGCACCACGGGCGGCACCACCGACCCCGACCCGCAGCCCGGCTCCAAGATCAACCTCGGCTACTTCACCGAGTGGGGCGTCTACGGCCGCAACTACCACGTCAAGAACCTGGTGACGTCGGGCTCCGCCGCCAAGATCACGCACATCAACTACGCCTTCGGCAACGTCAAGGAAGGCAAGTGCGTCCTGGACGACGCCTACGCCGCCACCGACAAGGCGTACACCGCCGACCAGTCCGTCAGCGGCGTCGCCGACACCTGGGACCAGCCGCTGCGCGGCAACTTCAACCAGCTGCGCCAGCTGAAGGCCAAGTACCCGCACATCAAGGTGCTGTACTCCTTCGGCGGCTGGACCTACTCCGGCGGCTTCGGCCAGGCCGCGCAGAACGCCGCCGCGTTCGCCAAGTCCTGCAAGGCCGTCGTGGAGGACCCGCGCTGGGCCGATGTCTTCGACGGCATCGACATCGACTGGGAGTACCCGAACGCCTGCGGTCTGACCTGTGACACCTCGGGCCCGGCGGCCTTCAAGAACCTCTCCCAGGCTCTTCGTGCCGAGTTCGGCTCCAACTACCTGATCACCGCGGCGATCACCGCCGACGCCTCCAGCGGCGGCAAGATCGACGCGGCCGACTACGGCGGCGCCGCGCAGTACCTCGACTGGTACAACGTGATGACGTACGACTACTTCGGCGCCTGGGACAAGACCGGCCCCACCGCCCCGCACTCCCCGCTCACCTCGTACAGCGGCATCCCGAAGGCGGGCTTCACCTCCGCCGACGCGATAGCCAAGCTCAAGGCCAAGGGCGTCCCCGCAGCCAAGCTGCTGCTCGGCATCGGCTTCTACGGCCGCGGCTGGACCGGCGTCACCCAGTCCGCCCCCGGCGGCACGGCGACGGGCGCGGCACCCGGCACCTACGAGGCGGGTATCGAGGACTACAAGGTGCTCAAGAACTCCTGCCCGGCCACGGGCACGGTCGGCGGCACCGCGTACGCCCACTGCGGCACCAACTGGTGGTCCTACGACACCCCGGCCACCATCGGAACCAAGATGGCCTGGGCCAAGAGTCAGGGCCTGGGCGGTGCCTTCTTCTGGGAGTTCTCCGGCGACACCGGCAACGGTGAGCTGGTGAGCGCGATCAACAACGGGCTGAAGTAACGATCACCCGAAGATCACCCGAGAGATCACCT
Organism: Streptomyces sp. YS415; assembly: GCF_023544665.1. Lineage (GTDB taxonomy): Bacteria > Actinomycetota > Actinomycetes > Streptomycetales > Streptomycetaceae > Streptomyces. The sequence continues at coordinate 155,669 of NZ_JAMJFL010000014.1, read as the reverse complement.
AGGCGACATTGACGCGCTGACCGGGCGGGGCTGCTTCCAGCCACGCGAGGAAACCGGTCAGCGCGTCTTCGCTCATCGCGAGCTCCAGCCGCGTGCCCCGGTGCATACAGGTCAGGATGACGGCGTCGGAGAGCAGCGCCAGCTCCTCCTCGCCCTCGGGCAGCCGGCGGCCGGCGACCTCGATCGCGGCGCGCTCCAGGATGCGGCGCGGGCGGTAGGCGTAGGAGAAGACCCGGTACCACTCGATGCGGTCGCCGTTGTAGCGGGCGACGCCGTAGGACCAGCCCTTGCCGCTGGTGTCGGTCTTCTCCGGGGTGTCCCAGCGCAGCGAGCAGTCGAAGGTGCCGCCGGACCGCTGGATGAGCCTGCGGCGCAGCCCGAAGACGAACAGTCCCAGCGCCACGAGGGCCACGACGATTCCGCACACAGTCAGAGCGAGGACCATCGACACCGACCTCCTCGTCTCCTAGGTACCTTCAAATCAGGTAACGGAACGGAAAAAACATCCATATCTGCCTCAGCCGCGGCAGGCACCGGATCGCTCCGGTCCCAGCCGCGGCTGAGTGACGTCACCAGGGGCGCGCTGGGGTCAGCGCGCCGCCGCGGTGCGCAGGCGGACATCGGCGCGCCGCTCGGCGAGGGCATCGCCCTCCGCCTTCGCGCGCTCCAGCTCCTGCTCCGCGCGCTGGACATCGATCTCGTCCGACAGCTCGGCGATCTCGGCCAGCAGCGACAGCTTGTCGTCCGCGAACGAGATGAAACCGCCGTGCACCGCGGCGACGACCGTTCCACCTTCACTCGTACGGATGGTCACCGGGCCCGACTCCAGCACACCGAGCAGCGGCTGGTGACCGGGCATGACGCCGATGTCGCCGGACGTGGTGCGCGCGACGACCAGGGTGGCCTGGCCCGACCAGACCTCACGGTCGGCGGCGACCAGCGCGACGTGCAGCTCAGCAGCCAAGGGTGGCTCCTCGGGTCACCACCCGGCGGTTGTGCCGGGTGTTGGTTACAAGTCTAGTGGGCGTGACGGAGGGGGCGGGACGTGCCCCGCCCCCTCCGCAAGAGCGCGAGGCTCAGGAGACGCCCAGCTCCTTCGCGTTCTTCTTCAGGTCCTCAAGACCACCGCACATGAAGAACGCCTGCTCCGGGAAGTGGTCGTACTCGCCGTCGCAGATCGCGTTGAAGGCCGTGATCGACTCGTCCAGCGGGACGTCCGACCCGTCGACGCCGGTGAACTGCTTGGCGACGTGGGTGTTCTGGGACAGGAAGCGCTCCACGCGACGGGCACGGTGGACGACGAGCTTGTCCTCCTCGCCGAGCTCGTCGATACCGAGGATCGCGATGATGTCCTGGAGGTCCTTGTACTTCTGCAGGATCGTCTTGACGCGCATGGCGGCGTCGTAGTGCTCCTGCGCGATGTAGCGCGGGTCCAGGATGCGGGACGTGGAGTCCAGCGGGTCCACGGCCGGGTAGATGCCCTTCTCGGAGATCGGACGGGAGAGAACCGTCGTCGCGTCGAGGTGGGCGAACGTGGTGGCCGGGGCCGGGTCGGTCAGGTCGTCCGCGGGGACGTAGATCGCCTGCATCGAGGTGATCGAGTGACCACGGGTCGAGGTGATGCGCTCCTGGAGGAGACCCATCTCGTCGGCCAGGTTCGGCTGGTAACCCACCGCGGAGGGCATCCGGCCGAGCAGGGTCGACACCTCGGAACCGGCCTGGGTGAAGCGGAAGATGTTGTCGATGAAGAACAGCACGTCCTGCTTCTGCACATCGCGGAAGTACTCCGCCATGGTCAGACCGGCCAGGGCCACGCGCAGACGGGTGCCCGGGGGCTCGTCCATCTGACCGAAGACCAGCGCGGTCTTGTCGATGACGCCGGACTCCGACATCTCCTCGATCAGGTCGTTGCCCTCACGGGTGCGCTCACCGACACCGGCGAACACCGACACACCGTCGTGGTTGTTGGCGACGCGGTAGATCATCTCCTGGATGAGCACCGTCTTGCCGACGCCGGCACCACCGAACAGGCCGATCTTTCCACCCTTGACGTACGGGGTGAGAAGGTCGATGACCTTGACGCCGGTCTCGAACATCTCGGTCTTCGACTCGAGCTCGTCGAAGTTCGGCGCCTTGCGGTGGATGGTCCAGCGCTCACCGTCGTAGGTCTCGTCGACGTTCAGCACCTCACCGAGGGTGTTGAACACCTTGCCCTTGGTGAAGTCGCCGACCGGGACGCTGATGCCCGTTCCGGTGTCGGTGACGGCGGCCTGGCGGACCAGACCGTCGGTGGGCTGCATGGAGATGGTGCGCACCAGGCCGTCACCCAGGTGCTGGGCGACCTCCAGGGTCAGCGTCTTCAACTCGCCGGCGTTGGCCGGGTCGGCCACCTCGACGTGAAGGGCGTTGTAAATCTCGGGCATCGCGTCGACGGGGAACTCCACGTCGACGACCGGGCCGATGACCCGGGCGACGCGGCCCGTGGCAGCGGCCGTCTCAACTGTCGTCGTCATTTACCTGTCACTCCCCGCGCTCGCGTCGGCCAGGGCTGCGGAGCCACCGACGATCTCGCTGATTTCCTGGGTGATTTCGGCCTGGCGGGCCGCGTTCGCAAGCCGGGAGAGCGTCTCGATGAGCTCTCCGGCGTTGTCGGTGGCCGACTTCATCGCACGCCGCGTGGCGGCGTGCTTGGAGGCGGCCGACTGGAGAAGCGCGTTGTAGACGCGGCTCTCCACGTAGCGCGGCAGCAGGGCGTCGAGGACGTCCTCCGCCGACGGCTCGAAGTCGTACAGCGGGAGGATCTCGCCCTTCGGCGCGGCCTCCTGCGCGACTTCTTCGAGGCTGAGCGGCAGCAGACGGTCGTCGAGCGCCGTCTGCGTCATCATCGAGACGAACTCGGTGAAGACGATGTGGAGCTCGTCCACCCCGCCCTCGGCCGTGTCCTGCTGGATGGCCTCGATGAGCGGCGCCGCGACCTTCTTGGCGTCCGCGTACGTCGGCTCGTCCGTGAACCCGGTCCACGACTCCGAGACCTTGCGCTCACGGAAGTTGTAGTGCGCCAGACCACGCCGGCCGACGATGTACGTGTCGACCTGCTTGCCCTCGCGCTCCAGGCGCTCGGTCAGCAGCTCCGCCGCCTTGATGGCGTTGGAGTTGAAGGCACCGGCGAGACCACGGTCGCTCGTCAGGAGCAGCACCGCCGACCGCGTGACCGTCTCGGCCTGGGTGGTCAGCGGGTGCTTGGTGTTCGAGCCGGTACCGACCGCCGTGACCGCGCGGGTCAGTTCCTTCGCGTACGGCGTGGAGGCCGCCACCTTGCGCTGCGCCTTGACGACGCGCGAGGCGGCGATCATCTCCATCGCCTTCGTGATCTTCTTGGTCGCGGTGACGGATCGGATGCGACGCTTGTAGACCCGGAGCTGGGCTCCCATGAGTCAGGTCCCTTCCCTACGTCACTTGGCCGCGGCCGGAGCGTCCTCGCCGAGAAGCCTGCCGTCCGAGGTCTCGAACTGCTTCTTGAAGTCGGCGATCGCGTCGGCAACAGCGGTGAGGGTGTCGTCCGAGAGCTTGCCGCCCTCCCTGATGGAGGTCATGAGGCCCTGCTCCTTGCGGTGCAGGTACTCCAGCAGCTCCTTCTCGAAGCGGCGGATGTCGGCGACCGGCACCTCGTCCATCTTGCCGGTGGTGCCCGCCCACACGGAGACGACCTGGTCCTCGGTGGACATGGGCTGGTACTGAGCCTGCTTCAGCAGCTCGACCATGCGCTGACCGCGCTCCAGCTGCGCCTTCGACGCGGCGTCCAGGTCGGAACCGAAGGCGGCGAACGCCTCCAGCTCACGGAACTGGGCGAGGTCCACGCGCAGACGGCCGGACACCTGCTTCATCGCCTTGTGCTGCGCGGAACCACCGACTCGGGAGACGGAGATACCGACGTTCAGCGCGGGGCGCTGACCGGCGTTGAACAGGTCCGACTCCAGGAAGCACTGGCCGTCGGTGATGGAGATGACGTTGGTCGGGATGAACGCCGAGACGTCGTTGGCCTTGGTCTCGACGATCGGCAGACCGGTCATCGAACCGGCGCCCATCTCGTCGGAGAGCTTCGCGCAGCGCTCCAGCAGACGGGAGTGCAGGTAGAAGACGTCACCCGGGTAGGCCTCACGGCCCGGCGGACGGCGCAGCAGCAGCGACACGGCACGGTAGGCATCCGCCTGCTTCGACAGGTCGTCGAAGATGATGAGGACGTGCTTGCCCTCGTACATCCACTGCTGACCGATGGCCGAGCCGGTGTACGGCGCCAGGTACTTGAAGCCGGCCGGGTCGGACGCCGGGGCGGCGACGATGGTCGTGTACTCCAGCGCGCCGTTCTCCTCCAGCGCGCGGCGGACCGACGCGATCGTCGAGCCCTTCTGGCCGATGGCGACGTAGATGCAGCGGACCTGCTTCTTCGGGTCGCCCGAGCGCCAGTTGTCGCGCTGGTTGATGATCGTGTCGACGGCCAGGGCGGTCTTGCCGGTCTGGCGGTCGCCGATGATCAGCTGACGCTGACCGCGGCCGATCGGGGTCATCGCGTCGACGGCCTTGTAGCCGGTCTCCATCGGCTCGTGCACCGACTTACGGGCCATGACGCCCGGGGCCTGCAGCTCGAGGGCGCGTCGGCCGCTGGTCTCGATCTCGCCGAGGCCGTCGATCGGGTTGCCGAGGGGGTCGACGACACGGCCGAGGTAGCCCTCGCCGACGGCCACGGAGAGGACCTCACCGGTACGGGAGACCGGCTGCCCCTCCTCGATGCCGCTGAACTCACCGAGGACGATGGCGCCGATCTCGCGCTCTTCCAGGTTGAGCGCGAGGCCGAGGGTGCCGTCCTCGAACTTCAGCAGTTCGTTGGCCATGGCCGAGGGAAGACCCTCGACCTTCGCGATGCCGTCGCCGGCAAGGGTGACCGTACCGACCTCCTCGCGCGAGGCCGCGTCCGGCTTGTACGACTGGACGAAGGTCTCCAGTGCGTCCCGGATCTCCTCCGGCCGGATCGTGAGCTCCGCCATCTGGGTTCCCTGCTCTCCTTGTTGGGCCCGAAGTTTCACTTTGGGGGTCTGGGGGCGACCCCCAGGATTCTTCTGTACGGCCCAACCAGGGCCGTCGTAAGTACGTACTGCTATGAAGTTGCTGCTAGCTCGCCAGTCGGCGGCCGGCGTCCTCGATGCGGTCCGCGAGGGAGCCGTTGATGACCTCGTCACCGACCTGCACCCGGATCCCGCCGAGGACCGCGGGGTCCACGTCGAGGTTGAGGTGCATCCGGCGGCCGTAGAGCTTCGCCAGCGCGGCGCCGAGGCGCTGCTTCTGGCCGTCGCTCAGCGGTACCGCCGAGGTGACGACGGCGACCATGCGGTCCCGGCGGTCGGCGGCGAGCTTGGACAGGGACTCGAGGCCCGTCTCCAGGCTACGTCCACGCGGCGCGGTCACAAGGCGCGTCACCAGACGCTCGGTGGTCGCATCGGCCCGTCCGCCGAGCAGGCTGCGCAGCAGCTCGCTCTTGGCCGAACCGGTGGCCGCACGGTTGGTCAGCGCGGCACGCAGCTCGGTGCTGGAGGAGACGATCCGGCCGAACCGGAAGAGCTCGTCCTCGACGTTGTCGAGGGTGCCCGTCCGCTGTGCGGCGGTGAGGTCGGCGGTGTTCGCCAGCTGCTCCAGCGCGTCCACCAGGTCGCGGGACTGCGACCAGCGGGAGCGCACCAGACCGGCCAGCAGGTCGGCGGCCTCGCCGCTGACCTGGCCGCCGAGCAGCCGCCGGGCCAGCTCGGCCTTGGCCTCACCGGCCTGCGCCGGGTCGGTGAGGACCCGACGCAGCGACACCTCGCGGTCGAGCAGCGCGGTGACGGCCGCCAGCTCGCCGGCGAGCTGCGCCGCATCCACGGACGTGTTGTCCGTCAGCGCGTCGAGACGCTCACGTGCGGCTGCCAGGGCCTCGCGGCTCGCTCCGTTCATCGCGTGGCCTCGGCCTTCTCCTCGAGCTCGTCGAGGAAGCGGTCGATGACACGGCTCTGGCGGGCGTGGTCCTCGAGGGACTCGCCGACGAGCTTGCCGGCCAGGTCGGTGGCGAGCTTGCCGACGTCCTGGCGCAGCGCGGAAGCGGCGGCCTTGCGGTCGGCGTCGAGCTGGGAGTGACCCGCGGCGACGATCTCCTCGCGCTGCCGCTGGCCTTCCGCACGCATCTCGGCGATGAGCGCGGCACCCTGCTCCTGCGCCTCCTGGCGCAGACGCGCGGCCTCGTGCCGGGCCTCGGCGAGCTGTGCCTTGTACTGCTCAAGGACGCTCTGGGCCTCGACCTTCATGGCCTCGGCCTCTTCGATACCGCCTTCGATCGCCGCGCGGCGCTCCTCCAGAACCTTGTTGATGTTCGGAAGCAGCTTCTTCCAGAAGAAGAAGAACACGATGGCGAAGGCGATGGTGCCGACGAGCAGCTCGGGGCCGGGCGGGATGAGCGGGTTCTGCTCTTCCTCGGCCGCCAGCTGTACCAGGTTGGCGATCACATCAGTGCCTTTCGTCGATTCGTGTCAGTAAGGGTTGATCACTTACCGAACACGAACGGCATAACGATGCCGATGAGGGCGAGAGCCTCACAGAAGGCGAAGCCCAGGATCTGGTTGGCGCGGATCAGACCGGCAGCCTCGGGCTGACGGGCGAGGGCCTGCGTGCCGTTACCGAAGATGATGCCGACGCCGACGCCGGGGCCGATCGCGGCCAGGCCGTAGCCGATGGAGCCGAGGGAGCCGGTGACGCCTTCGGCGGCGAGGGTCTGGAGAGCGGACATGCCGGTTCTTCCTTCTCTGTTACGGACCGGTGGGGGTTGGCCACCGGACGACTCGGGTGGTGCGGGCAGGTGGTGCTCAGTGGTGCTCGGCGAGAGCGCCCTGAATGTACGAGCAGGCAAGGAGCACGAAGACGTACGCCTGGACCGCCTGCACGAAAAGCTCGAAGAGGATCATGATGATGGTCATCACGAAGGAGACGCCGGCCGCCGGGATCATCCAGCTGTTCAGCAGGTACCAGGAGGCGACGGTGAACATGACCAGCATCAGGTGACCGGCGAACATGTTCGCGAACAGTCGGACCGCGTGCGTGAACGGGCGGACCAGGACGTTCGAGAAGAACTCGATGACGACGACGAGCGGCAGGACCGCGCCGAGCTCCTTGTCGTAACCGGTGAGGTTCTTCAGACCGCCGACGAAGCCGTGCCTCTTGAAGGTCAGCGACATCCACACGATGTAGACGATGAGCGCCAGCACGATCGGGTACGCGATGATCGACGACACCGGGAACTGGGCCAGCGGGATCACGGACCAGATGTTCATGATCCAGATGAAGAAGAACAGCGAGACCATCAGGGGGACGTACTTCTCGCCCTCCTTCTTGCCGAGGGTCTCGTAGACGATGCCGCGGCGCACGAAGTCGTAACCGGCTTCGCCGACCATCTGCAGCTTGCCCGGGACGACCTTGGCCTTGCCGAACGCAGCCCAGAAGAAGCTGACGACAAGGAGGGTGGTGATGAGCGCAAGCAGCATCACCTTGTTGAACTCGAACCCTCCTACCGTGGCGATCGGCTTGAAGAGGAACGAGTGCAGGCCCGGAGCCGGAAAACCACACCCGTTGTCGGACATGATCCGACAGCTCCAGTCAAAGGCGAGCTGGGTCTGGTCAGCACTCACCGCGGGCTCCTTCGGCGTGACGCATGGGTACGGCAACCTCGTTGTGTCGGCGCGGCGCGCAGCCGCGGGTCGGCACCGGACTGGTGTTACGGATGTGAGGGCGGCTCAGGGGCATCAAGCCTCGCGATCGAGCAGGCGTCAGCTCAGATGCCCGCGCCCGCGATGCCGCAGTTGGCACCGGACGATAGCAGGAGTTCCCCCGGGCCTTTATCGCGCCCCTACCCCTCACGACGACGGCCCGGTCTTCTCGGTCTTCTCACTCTTCGCGGAGTCCGGGTCGATGTAGAAGATCTTGGCCTTCATGTGCGCACGTGCCTGCGCGGCCATCCACACGACGGTTGCGACGACGAGCGAGATTGCGAACGCCTTCGCATTGAAGAGAGAGGTGTCCTGGAAGAGGGCGACGAAGATCAGGAGCAGCAGGAGCTGGGCGACGTAGAGCATCAGCCCCATGGCCTGGAACAGCTGCGGGAGCGTTTTTGCCGTCCACTGCAGAACGTACAGGCCGATTCCCATGAAGAGGATGGCCAGCAGTGTGCCGATACCCGCGCCCAGTGCACCCTTGCCGCCGGCGACCGCAGCGCTGACGGCGACGACAATCGCGCCGGCAGCCGCTGTGGGCACAGCGATCTGCAGCAGATTCCGGGCGTCATTGGACGGCATGGCGGCAACTCCGCTTTCGCAGGGGGCAGGGGTGTCGTCATGGACGAGCGTAGTCCCGGGCTGAGAGAGAACCTCACTCCGATGGACCGTCGCACTGCGGTCCTTCGGCTCTATCCGGGGTTCTCGTGAACCGTATCACAAACTATTTGATGAGGTCTTTACCTGCCGGGTGTGCTCGGTGTCACACATGAGAGTGACAGCGCGCGTATGTGCAGGCACAGCGCCTCTTTGTCTGATATTGGGGCGCTTCGTTCCCCCACGATTTGGCAATGCTCTAGTCAGATTCTTACCTTGCCGTCAGCGCGACGATCCGGCGTTCCGCCGGTCCAGGAAGCGCGAACGGGCGCCGAGAGCGGTCGCGCCGTTGACTCGCGCCGCCCCGGCCGCCACCGGAGTGCGGGGCTCCGCCTCGTCCTCGCCGCCCGGCGCCTGCGGGGTGGCCGCCGCCGGTTCCGACACGGCTGCCGGGCGCCGGTAGCGCGGCGGCACGAAGGCCTGGGCCCACCTCGGGGTGCGCGGCGTGAAGCGCGGCAGCAGGAGCAGGGCGAGGCCGATGGCGCTGAGGAACACGATGCCGAGGACGATCCACATGGACGCCGAGTTCACCGAGTAGGCCAGGGCGCCGAACGCGATCAGCGCCGACCAGAAGTACATGATCAGGACGGCCCGGCTGTGGGAGTGGCCGATCTCCAGCAGCCGGTGGTGCAGATGCCCCCGGTCCGCCGCGAACGGGGACTGGCCCCGCCAGGTGCGCCGCACGATCGCCAGCACCAGGTCGGCGGCCGGGATCGCGATGATGGTCAGCGGCAGCAGCAGCGGGATGTAGACCGGCACCGTCTGGTGCACGGCCGCCTTCTCGGAGCCGGCGAACAGCTTCAGCGCGTCCGGGTCGACCTGCCCGGTGATGGAGATGGCGCCCGCGGCGAGCACCAGGCCGATCAGCATCGACCCGGAGTCACCCATGAAGATCCGCGCCGGGTGCATGTTGTGCGGCAGGAAGCCCAGGCACATGCCCATCAGGATCGCCGAGAACAGGGTGGCCGGGGCGGCGGCCTCGATGCCGTACGACACCCAGACCCGGTAGGCGTAGAGGAAGAAGGCCGCCGACGCGATGCACACCATGCCGGCGGCGAGACCGTCGAGTCCGTCGACGAAGTTCACGGCGTTGATGGTGATGACGACCAGCGCGACCGTGAGCAGCGTGCCCTGCCACTGGGTCAGCGCGACCGAGCCGACGCCCGGGATGGGCAGCCACAGGATGGTCAGACCCTGCATGACCATGACGCCGGCGGCGATCATCTGGCCGCCCAGCTTGATCAGGGCGTCGATCTCGAACTTGTCGTCCAGCACCCCGATCAGCCAGATCAGCGCGGCGCCCGAGAGCAGCGCGCGCGGCTCGTTGGAGTTCTCGAAGACCGTGCTCAGGTTCGCCAGGTGGTCGGCGACCAGCAGGCCCGCGCACAGCCCGAAGAACATGGCGATACCGCCGAGCCGCGGAGTGGGTTCCCGGTGCACGTCACGTGCCCGGATCTCCGGCATCGCCCCGGCCACGATCGCGAACTTCCGCACCGGCCCTGTGAGCAGGTACGTCACCGCGGCCGTGATGCAGAGCGTCAGCAGGTATTCACGCACGGGCTTCCCCACAGGTCTCGCTGGCCATCTCAGCCCCACACCCTAGCGAGGCGCGCATACGGTTGGGGACTTCCGGGTAGCGACGATGGTTGCACGGGTGACTGTGCACGCGAGTGCACCTACCCCGGCTCAGCCCGGATACGGCGGAAATGCCCCGGCCAGCTCCCGCACCTCCGCACGGGTGCGCACCGCGTCGGACTCCCCGCGCACCACCCCCGCCAGCAGGGCGGCGATCCGGGCCATCTCCTTCTCCCCCATGCCCTGGGCGGTCACCGCGGCCGCGCCCAGGCGCAGGCCGCGGGCGTCGCCGTGCGGCAGGGCGCAGCAGTCGAGGACGATCCCGGCGGCGGCGAGCAGACCGCGGGCGGTGCGGCCGTCGGCACCGAGGGGGGCGGGGTCGGCAGTGATCAGATGGGTGTCGGTGCCGCCGGTGGTGACGACGAGGCCCTCGGCGGCGAGACCCGCCGCGAGCGCCCGCGCGTTGGCGACCACCTGATGGGCGTAGGCGGCGAAGGCCGGTGTCGCCGCCTCGCCGAACGCGACGGCCTTGGCGGCGATGGTGTGCATCTGCGCGCCGCCCTGGGTGAAGGGGAACACCGCCCGGTCGACCCGCTCGGCCAGCTCCGCGCCGCACAGGATCATCCCGCCGCGCGGCCCGCGCAGCACCTTGTGGGTGACGGCGCACACGATGTCGGCGTAGGGCACCGGGCTGGGTGCCGCTCCCCCGGCGACGAGCCCGATGGGGTGGGCGGCGTCGGCGATGAGATAGGCGCCGACCTCGTCGGCCACCTCGCGGAAGAAGGCGTAGTCGATGTGCCGGGGATAGGCGATGGACCCGCACACGATCGCCTTGGGCCGGTGGCTGCGCGCGAGCGCGCGCACCTGGTCGTGGTCGAGGAGCCCGGTCTCGGCGTCGACGCCGTAGGGGACGAAGTCGAACCAGCGGCCGGAGAAGTTGGCGGGCGAGCCATGGGTGAGATGGCCGCCGTAGGGCAGGCCGAGGGCGAGGACGGTGTCGCCGGGGCGCAGCAGGGCGGCGTACGCGGCGAGGACGGCCGAGGAGCCGGAGTGGGACTGCACGTTGGCGTGCTCGGCGCCGAACAGCGCCCTGGCCCGGTCCACGGCGATCCGCTCGGCGACGTCGACGATCTCGCAGCCGCCGTGGTGCCGGGCGCCGGGGTAGCCCTCGGCGTACTTATTGGCGAGGGCGGAGCCGAGCGCGGCCAGCACGGCCGGCGAGGTGAAGTTCTCGGCGGCGATCAGCTGCAGGGTGGTCGCCTGCCGCTCCCGTTCACCGAGCAGGATCTCCGCCAGCTCGGGATCCTGCCGACGCAGGACATCGGCCGCGAGGACAGGGGTGACCGACATGGTGGGCTCCGGGGCGTCGACGGTGACGTAGCACCAATGTAGGCCCGGTGTTCACCGCCCGCTCGCTCATGTCCGGGCGGGCACTCCGGTCAGCGCCGTGACCACCGGGTCCAGGGCCTCGTGTATCTCGTCCCCGATCGAGCGGAAGAACGGCAGGGGGGCGCCGTAGGGGTCGAAGACCTCGTCCGCCTCGGCCGTCGGCGCCAGCAGCCACCCGCGCAGCGCGGCCGCGGCGCGGACCAGGGCGCGGGCGCGGGCGACCACGCCGTCCTCCAGCGGGGGCAGGGTCGCCGGGTCGATGGCCCGCACCAGGCGGGTGAACTCCTTCAGGGTGAACGTGCGCAGGCCCGCCGAGTGGCCCATCGAGATGACCTGGGCCCGGTGGTCACGGGTCGCGGTCAGCACCAGGTCCGCGCGGATCACGTGGTCGTCGAGGAGCTCCCGCCCGACGAAGCCGGAGGGGTCGGCGCCGAAGTCGGCCAGGACGGTCTCCGCGTTGGCCTCCATGGGCGCGCCCTCATGGCCCCAGGTGCCCGCGCTCTCCACGATCAGCCCGCCCCACGACGGGTCGCCGAGCCGGTCCGCGAGGGCATGACGGGTCAGCCGCTCGGTGATCGGCGAGCGGCACACGTTGCCGGTGCTGACGTGGAGGATGCGGAAGCTGTCCCTCGGGAGCCCGAAGGTGGTGGTCTCTTCCCCGTTGCCTATGCCACGCCCCGCGTCAGGGGCTGTCAATTCGCCACCTCGAGGTCGGGTACGACCTTGCGCAGCTCTTCCGGCGAGATGGCGCCCTCGCGCAGCAGCAGCGGCACCTCACGGGTGACGTCGACGATCGACGACGGGACGTTGCCGGGCGTGGGCCCGCCGTCGAGGTACACGGAGACGGAGTCACCGAGCATGCCCTGGGCCGCGTCGCAGTCCTCCGGCGCCGGGTGCCCGGTCAGGTTGGCGGAGGAGACGGCCATCGGGCCGACGTCGGTCAGCAGCTCGATCGCCACCGGGTGCAGCGGCATGCGCACGGCGACGGTGCCCCGGGTGTCGCCCAGGTCCCACTGCAGGGACGGCTGGTGCCTGGCGACCAGGGTGAGCGCGCCCGGCCAGAACGCGTCGACCAGCTCCCAGGCCAGCTCGGAGAAGTCGGTGACCAGGCCGTGCAGGGTGTTCGGGGAGCCGATGAGGACGGGGGTGGGCATGTTGCGGCCCCGGCCCTTGGCGTCCAGCAGGTCGCCCACGGCCTCCTTGGAGAACGCGTCGGCGCCGATGCCGTACACCGTGTCGGTCGGGAGGACCACGAGCTCGCCACGGCGGACGGCGGACGCGGCCTCACGCAGACCGGTCGTGCGGTCGGTCGCGTCGTTGGTGTCGTATCGCCGTGCCATATCTAGCGGGCCTCCTCGTACACGTACTGCTGAAGGGTTGCGGGGGTGCTCACGGCAGCGCCTTGCGGGCGGTGGCGAAGCGCGGCCGGTTGTTGAGGTCGGGGTGATCGGCCGCGTCGGCCCAGCCCCGCTCCTCGGTGAAGATCCACGGCACCTGGCCGCCCTGGGTGTCGGCGTGCTCGATGACGACGACGCCCCCGGGGCGCAGCAGCCGGTGCGCGGTGCGCTCCAGGCCGCGGATGAGCTCGAGCCCGTCCTCCCCGGAGAACAGGGCGAGTTCGGGATCGTAGTCGCGTGCCTCGGGCGCCACGTACTCCCACTCCGTGAGGGGGATGTACGGCGGATTGGAGATGACCAGGTCGACCTGGCCGTCCAGGTCGGGGAAGGCGTCCAGGGCGTTGCCCTGACGCAGCTCGACCCGGGACCCCTCCATGTTCTTGCGGGTCCACCGCAGGGCGTCCTCGGACAGCTCCACGGCATGCACCCGGGAACGCGGGACCTCCTGGGCGAGGGCGAGCGCGATGGCGCCCGAGCCCGTGCACAGGTCGACGATGAGCGGCTCCACGACGTCCATGGCGCGTACGGCGTCTATGGCCCAGCCGACGACCGACTCGGTCTCCGGGCGGGGCACGAAGACGCCGGGGCCGACCTGGAGTTCCAGGTACCGGAAGAAGGCGCGGCCGGTGATGTGCTGGAGCGGCTCACGCTGCTCTCGGCGGGCGATGACCTCCCAGTACCGGGCGTCGAAGTCGGCGTCCCGCACCGAGTGCAGCTCGCCCCGCTTCACGCCGTGCACGAACGCGGCGAGTTCCTCCGCGTCGTTGCGCGGCGAGGGCACGCCGGCGTCGGCCAGCCGCTGGGTGGCCTGTGCCACCTCCGCGAGCAGCAGGTTCACGCTCGTCCTCCGGTACTCAAGTCTCCGTGCCTTACGCGGCCGCGAGCTTGGCGGCCGAGTCCGCGTCGACGCAGGCCTGGATCACCGCGTCGAGGTCGCCGTCCAGCACCTGGTCCAGGTTGTACGCCTTGAAGCCGACGCGGTGGTCCGAGAGGCGATTCTCCGGGAAGTTGTACGTACGGATCTTCTCGGAGCGGTCGACGGTGCGGACCTGGCTGCGGCGGGCGTCGGCGGCTTCCTTCTCCGCCTCCTCCTGTGCCGCGGCGAGCAGCCTGGAGCGCAGGATACGCAGTGCCTGCTCCTTGTTCTGCAGCTGGCTCTTCTCGTTCTGGCAGGATGCGACCACTCCGGTGGGGATGTGCGTGATGCGCACGGCGGAGTCCGTGGTGTTGACGGACTGCCCGCCGGGGCCGGAGGAGCGGTAGACGTCGATCCGCAGGTCGTTCGGGTTGATCTCGACGTCGACCTCCTCCGCCTCGGGCGTGACCAGCACACCGGCCGCGGAGGTGTGGATACGGCCCTGGGACTCGGTCGCCGGGACGCGCTGCACCCGGTGCACCCCGCCCTCGTACTTCAGCCGCGCCCACACGCCCTGCCCGGGCTCGGTGGCTCCCTGGCCGCCCTTGGTCTTCACGGCGACCTGGACGTCCTTGTAGCCGCCGAGCTCGGACTCGGTGGCGTCGATGATCTCGGTCTTCCAGCCGACGCGCTCGGCGTAGCGCAGGTACATGCGCAGCAGGTCGCCCGCGAAGAGCGCGGACTCGTCTCCGCCGGCGCCCGCCTTGATCTCCAGAATGACGTCCTTGTCGTCACTCGGGTCGCGCGGGACCAGCAGCAGCCGCAGCTTCTCGGTCAGCTCATCGCGCTGCTTGTCCAGCTCCTTGACCTCGGCGGCGAACTCCGGGTCGTCGGCGGCCAGTTCGCGCGCGGTCTCCATGTCGTCGCCGGTCTGCTTCCAGGAGCGGTACGTGGCGACGATCGGGGTGAGCTCGGCGTAGCGCTTGTTCAGCTTGCGCGCGTTGGCCTGGTCGGAGTGGACCGACGGATCGGCGAGCTTCTTCTCCAGGTCGGCGTGCTCTCCGATGAGTTCCTCGACGGCCTCGAACATCTCTGGGCTCCTGTACGTACGTGGGTGAAGGGCGGACGACCAAAAACGCCGGTCCCGGCACGCCTGTGGAGGGCGCGACCGCGGACCGGCGAAATGGGGCTCGCTACTTCTTGGAGCCGGCAGCCTTGCCGAAGCGGGCCTCGAAGCGGGCCACACGGCCACCGGTGTCGAGGATCTTCTGCTTGCCCGTGTAGAACGGGTGGCACTCGGAGCAGACCTCGGCACGGACGGTGCCGCTGGAGATCGTGCTACGGGTGGTGAACGACGCGCCACAGGTGCAGCTGACCTGCGTCTCGACGTACTCGGGGTGGATGTCGCGCTTCAAGGTGTCTCCTAGTTTCGGGAGGGCGCCGGGTCGCAGCCGCGGGATGCGGAGGCGTGAACCGGAGCCGACGTACCAGTCTGCCAGGACTGGAGCCATCCCCCAAAACGCGGGGTGCTCGTGAGGTATTCCCCGCCCCCGTCAGCCGGCGCTCACGACGTCCTTCGCCTGGCCCGTGGCCGTGCCTTCCGTGGCCGCCTTCGGGATCGCCTGGTCCTTCTTCAGGGCCTTCCAGACGAGCTTCGCCTTCTTCTCGTCCACCAGGACGCGGTTGCGGTCGGCGGCGTCGTACTGGACGGGCATCGTGACCATCGTCATGTTCGAGGAGCTGATGCCCTTGAGGCCGCCTGCGAAGGACATGAGCTTGTTGACCGAGTCCAGGTCCGAGTCGGTGGTCACGGTGCTGGTCGCGGTGTCGGCCAGGTCGTACAGCTTCTTCGGGTTGGTGAAGACGCCGACCTCCTTGACCTGGTTGATCAGCGCCTTGATGAAGGCCTGCTGGAGCTGGATCCGGCCCAGGTCCGAGCCGTCGCCGACGCCGTGCCGGGTGCGGACCAGGCCGAGCGCCTGCTCGCCGGTGAGCGTGTGGGTGCCGGCCTTCAGCTCCAGGTGGCTGTCGGGGTCGCGGATGTCCTCGGTCGTGGTGATGTCCACGCCGCCGAGGTCGTCGACCAGCTTCTGGAAGCCGCTGAAGTCGACCTCCAGGTAGTGGTCCATGCGCAGATCGGTGATCGACTCGACGGTCTTCACCGCGCAGGCCGCGCCGCCGGTGGAGTACGCCGAGTTGAACATCACGCCGTTCGCGGCGTCGTGGGTGCCGCCGTCGGCGTCGGTGCACGCGGGGCGGTCGATGAGGGTGTCCCGCGGGATGGAGATCACGCTGGCCTTCTTGTGGCCCTTGTAGACGTGCACGATCATCGCGGTGTCCGAGCGGGCACTGCCGTCGTCGGCGCCGCCGCCCAGGTCCTGGTTGCTGCCGGAGCGGGTGTCGGAACCGAGGACCAGGATGTTCTCGGAGCCGTTGTCGACCTTCTCCGGGCGGTCGGTGCCGAGGACCTGGTCGATGTCGACGCTGTTGATGTTGCCGTTGAGCTTGAAGTACAGGAAGCCGGCTCCGGTGCCGCCCAGCACGACGATGCCCGCGGCGGTCCAGGCCATGATCATCAGGCCCTTGGGACGCTTCTCGCGGGGCTTGCGGCGGTGGCCCTTGGCGCGGGGGCTCGGACCGGCTGCGGCGGTCTCACCCGGTATGCCGGGCTCCGGCGTGCTCTCGGCGGACATGTGCTCCTCGGTTCTCGTCCGGTCGGTAACCCCCTGCTTTCAGGGTCAGGCGTGGTCTGGGAAGACCCGTACCGCTCCATCCTCGCTCCGCCAGGTCAGACGGCGAAACTCGGGAAAGGGTTGCACAACGCGCTGTGGCCACCCAGTGAAATGGTGGCCACAGCGCGTACCGGAGCGGTGCGGGCGGACGCCTGTCACCTGCGATGTCAGGCGAAGATGTCGTACTGCTTGAAATCGGTGCCCACGGAGATCCTTGTGGCGAAGATCTCGCTGGTGGCCTTGCCGGTGCCCTTGTAGAGGTAGAGCGTGCCGCCGGGGGTGCGGGCCAGCAGATCGGCGCGGCCGTCGCCGGTGACGTCACCGACGGTGGCGACCTTGTTGTACGTCGAGGTGCTCCAGGTGCGCACCTTCACCCGGGACGAGAACGGCGCCGAGGCCGATCCGGTGCCCTTGTACACGTACACGGCGCCGTTGCTGCGGGTCCGCACGATCAGGTCGGCCCGGCCGTCGCCCGAGAAGTCACCGTGGCCGACCAGGACGTCGTACTGGCTCCAGCCGGTGCCGCTGCCGACCTGGACGCGGCTCGCGAAGGTGCCGTTGCCCTTGCCGGGGTAGAGCCACAGCTTCCCGGCGGAGTCCACGGACAGCATGTCGGGCAGGTAGTCACCGGTGACATCGCCGGGGATGACGATGCGGGTGCGGGTCTTCCAGTTGTCGGCGACCTTCGTGGTGGCCCAGGAACCGCTCACGGGCACCCAGTGCTTCCAGAAGACGTCACCGTCGGAGCTGCGGCGGACCAGGAGGTCCTGGTAGCCGTCCCGGTTCAGGTCGTTCTGCAGGACGACGTTGTAGGCGCCCCAGTTGCCCCAGGACTCACGGCCGCCGAAGGAGGTGCCCAGCGAGTCCTTCTCGTAGCTGGTCTTGGTGGAGGCGTTGCGCACCCACAGGTCGGCCCGGTGGTCCCCGCTCAGGTTGGTGTCGTCCACCCGCGGGTAGGTCGCGCCGACGTACGTCCTGACCTTGGCGAAGACGCTGTAGGCACCCTTGGCGACGCAGTCCTGCACGCCCCAGGAGACCACGCCCACGATGCGGTTGTTGACGATCAGCGGGCCGCCGGAGTCGCCGTTGCAGGCGGTGGTGGTGCCGCTGTCGCTGCCGCTGGCGGGCTTGCCCGCGCAGACCATGTGGCCCTTGACGAAGTCCGCGCCGTAGTAGGCGCCGCAGGTGGCGTCGGACTGGATCGGCAGGCTGGCCGTCTTCAGCGTCTGGGAGATGTTCTGGTCGGTGGAGCTGGTGCGGCCCCAGCCGTAGACCTTGGCGGTGGTGCCCGCCGTGTAGGCGGCGGTCTCGGTGGACGTCGCCATCCGTATCGGGGTGGCCTTGACCGGCTGGGCCAGGGTGAGCACCGCGATGTCGTTGTCGATCGTGCGCGAGCTGTAGGAGGGGTGGTTCCACTGGCGGTGGACGGCGGTGGCGGTGCCGCCGTTCAGGTCGGCGTCGGGCAGCTGCGTGGCGCCGGTGACGACGGCTCCGTACGCCTTCCAGTTGTAGCCCTGGACGCAGTGCGCGGCGGTGAGGATCTTCGTCGGCGAGACGACCGTGCCGCCGCAGAAGAAGTAGACGCCGTTCGCCTCGTCCTGGTACCAGAGCTGGGCCATCCACGGCGCGCTGGTGATGGTGGTCGTGGTGCCACCGATGATCTTCGCGTCCACCGTCGGGGAGCTGCTGTACGACGACTTGGGCGACGACACACCGGCGGTGTCCTCGTGCGCCGCGGCCCCCAGGACGCGCTGCTCCAGCTCGGCGGGCGAGGCGGAGCCGGTGCTCGGCACGGCCGGCGGGTTCGGCTGCGCGGAGGCGGCGCCGGCGGACGAGGTCAGCAGCGCGCCGGCGACGGCCGCGGCGACACCGGCAGCCGCGACGGGCAGGCCGATCCGCAGCCTGCGTCTGTGCCGCCCGCCCCCGGACATGGATGTACCCACGAATGTCCCCCCTAGGGATCACAAGTTCGAAGAGCGCGATCGTACCCCGGCCGGAGGACAGCGAAGAGGGCCGCCCTTGCAGCAAGGGCGGCCCTCTTCCGTGCGACTCAGCGGCGACTAGTCACCGTTGCCGGGCGTCGGCGTCGTCTTCTGGATCTGCATCAGGAACTCGGCGTTCGACTTCGTCTGCTTCATCTTGTCGAGCAGCAGCTCCACCGCCTGCTGCTGATCGAGCGCGTGCAGCACCCGGCGCAGCTTCCAGACGATCCCGAGCTCGTCGGGAGCGAGCAGGATCTCTTCCTTACGGGTACCGGACGCGTCCACGTCCACCGCCGGGAAGATGCGCTTGTCGGCGAGCTTGCGGTCGAGCTTGAGCTCGGCGTTGCCGGTGCCCTTGAACTCCTCGAAGATGACCTCGTCCATGCGGGACCCGGTGTCCACCAGGGCGGTGGCGAGGATGGTCAGCGAGCCGCCGTCCTCGATGTTGCGGGCCGCACCGAAGAAGCGCTTCGGCGGGTACAGGGCGGTCGAGTCGACACCACCGGACAGGATGCGGCCGGAGGCGGGCGCGGCGAGGTTGTACGCACGGCCCAGACGCGTGATCGAGTCGAGCAGGACGACGACGTCGTGGCCCAGCTCCACCAGACGCTTGGCGCGCTCGATGGCGAGCTCGGCGACCGTGGTGTGGTCCTCGGCCGGGCGGTCGAAGGTCGAGGAGATGACCTCGCCCTTGACCGACCGCTGCATGTCGGTGACCTCTTCCGGACGCTCGTCGACCAGGACGACCATCAGGTGGCACTCGGGGTTGTTGTGCGTGATCGCGTTGGCGATCGCCTGCATGATCATGGTCTTGCCGGTCTTCGGCGGGGCCACGATCAGACCGCGCTGGCCCTTGCCGATCGGCGCGACGAGGTCGATGATGCGGGTCGTCAGCACGCCCGGGTCGGTCTCCAGCCGGAGCCGGTCCTGCGGGTACAGCGGGGTGAGCTTGTTGAACTCCGGGCGGCCGCGGCCGTGTTCGGGCGCCATGCCGTTCACGGAGTCGAGGCGGACCAGCGCGTTGAACTTCTCGCGGCGCTCGCCTTCCTTCGGCTGGCGCACGGCACCGGTGACGTGGTCGCCCTTGCGCAGGCCGTTCTTGCGGACCTGGGCGAGGGAGACGTACACGTCGTTGGGGCCCGGGAGGTAGCCCGACGTGCGGATGAAGGCGTAGTTGTCGAGGATGTCGAGGATGCCCGCGACCGGGATCAGGACGTCGTCCTCGTTGATCTGCGGCTCCTGGCCGACGATCTCGTCGCGGCCACGACGGCCACGGCGGTCGCGGTAGCGCCCGCGACGGCCACGCCGGCCGCCCTCGAAGTCGTCGTCGTCCTGCTGCTGGCGGTCACGGTCACGGTCCTGACGACCGCCGCCCTGCTGCTGACCCTGCTGCTGGCCGCGCTGGCCGCCCTGCTGGTCGTCACCCTTGCGACGGTCACCACGGTCACCACCGCGCTCGCCGCCACGGTCACCACCGCGCTCGCCGCCGCGGTCACCGCGGTCGCGGTCACGGCCGCGCTCACGGCGGTCCCGGCGGCGGCCCTCGGCGCCGTCACCGGCGTCGCCCTGCGGCTGCGCCGGGGTCTCGGCCTTCGGCTCGCTCTTGGCCTCGACGGCGACCGTCTCGGGCGCGGTGGCCGCGGGGGCGCCGGCCTCGGCGGTGGCACGGCGACGACGGCGCTCGGCGGGGGCGTCGTCGGAGGCCGGCTGGCCGGGAATCTCGATCTGCTGCTGCGCCACGGCCTTCTCGGCGGGCGCCTCGGCCTTCGCCGCCTTCTTGGCGGACGCGTCGTCGCCGGTACGGGCCTTGGAGGTGGCCCGGCGCTTGGGCTTGGTCTCGGTGGCGTCGGCCTTGGGGGCCGCGGCGCCGCCTCCCGCCTGCGCTTCCTTGATGACCTCGATCAGCTGGCTCTTGCGCATGCGCGCGGTGCCCCTGATGCCGAGGCCGGATGCGACCTGCTGCAGCTCGGCCAGCACCATGCCCTCGAGGCCGGTACCGCGGCGCCGCCGGGAGCCGGCACCGGTGGCAGGCGCGGAGGCGTCCGTGGCGGGCGCGGCAGCGGTCTCCTCGACACGTGCGCCCATCAGATCGGTGGTGTCGCTCACGAAGGGTCCTTCCCTGGAGCGGACGTCGGCCTGTCTGGCTCGGCGACCGGTTGTGCTGTCCGGCTTTGGTCCTTTTCGTGGACCGGCCGGGGCGGTGGTCCGCCCAAAGCGGCGGAAGAAATATCGGTGATGGCGCTTCCCATAGCCGTGGCACTGAGTGTCCGTGTCACGTGGCTTGGTCGCACCGGTTCCGGAGCGTGCCCGGCGAGTCGCTCAGCGCCCGCGTACGTCGTACGGAACACAGTGCGGCTTGGGAGGCTCCCGGAAGAATGTCTGTCCCTGACGGGGACACAAAGCACCTCGCCATGGTGGGGTCGGGTGCAGACTTGAGGTTAACACTACCGGATCCAACAAACATTCCCCCTCTCGAAATCCGGCAACCGTACGCTTTTAAAAGTCACCGGAGGGTGCGAGCGGCAGCACGCTGGCTCCCCGGGCGTCGAGGTCGAGCCGGTTGGCGGCCCACCCCTCGCCTGCCAGATGAGCCACCTTGTCGGCGCTGTCGCCGTCGGCCAGCGCGAGCACGGTGGGCCCCGCTCCCGAGATGACCGCCGGGACTCCGTCGGCCCGCAGCCGCTCCACCAGTGCGGCGCTCTCCGGCATGGCCGGGGCGCGGTACTCCTGGTGCAGCCGGTCCTCGGTGGCGGGCAGCAGCAGTTCGGGGCGCCGGGTGAGGGCCTCGACGAGCAGGGCGGCACGGCCCGCGTTGGTGGCGGCGTCGACATGCGGCACGGTGCGCGGGAGCAGGCCGCGCGCGGTCTCGGTGAGGACCGGCTTCCCGGGCACGAAAACCACCGGAACGATGGAAGCGGCGGGATCCATCCTGATCGCCCGGGCGGCGCCGGACTCCATCCAGGAGAGCGTGAATCCGCCGAGCAGACAGGCCGCGACATTGTCGGGGTGGCCCTCGATCTCGGTGGCGAGCTCCAGCAGGGCCGCGTCGTCGAGCCGGGACTCACCGCCTATGGTCACGGCACGCGCGGCGACGATGCCGGCGCAGATGGCGGCGGAGGAGGAGCCGAGGCCGCGGCCGTGCGGGATGCGGTTGGCGCACACGATCTCCAGGCCGCGGGGCTGTCCGCCGAGCAGGTCGAAGGCGGTGCGCAGGGACCGTACGAGCAGGTGCTTCTCGTCGCGCGGGAGCGTTTCGCCGCCCTCACCCGCGATGTCGATGTGCAGCCCGGAGTCGGCCACCCGGACGACCACGTCGTCGTACAGCCCCAGCGACAGGCCGAGGGCGTCGAAGCCCGGACCGAGGTTGGCGCTGGTGGCGGGGACGCGCACCCGGACGGCGGCGGCGCGGAAGGCGGGACCGGCCATCGCTCGATGACTCTCCTTGAGCTGCGTGATTGTCGAAGACATTCGATACGTACGGGATGACCCTCGGGCCGTGGAGACGGCGCGGCGCCCCGCCGGATGCTCGGGCATATGCGGCGGGCGGGTTCGGTACAGCCTATCGAAGGAAGGTTCAGTGGCGACATAGGGCGCACAGGAGGCGCACGATGCGTGTCGTAAGCCCCCTGTGCACCCCCTGCGGCGCGCTGATCAGGACAGACCCAGCCGCTCGGCCGCCGTGGCCGCGTCGACGGGGACGGTGACGGGCTGCGGGGCGCCCGCGACGGCCCAGTCGGGGTCCTTCAGGCCGTTGCCGGTGACGGTGCACACGATCCGCTGGCCCGGGTCGACCTTGCCCTGCTCGGCGGCCTTGAGCAGACCGGCGACGGACGCGGCGGACGCCGGCTCCACGAAGACGCCCTCCTGGGCGGCCAACAGCCGGTAGGCGCGCAGGATCTCACGGTCCGTCACCTCGTCGATGAGGCCGCCGGACTCGTCCCGGGCCGCGAGCGCGAACTGCCAGGAGGCGGGGTTGCCGATGCGGATCGCGGTGGCGATCGTCGACGGGTCCTTGACGACCTCGCCGCGCACGATGGGCGCGGAGCCGGACGCCTGGAAACCCCACATGCGGGGGGTCCGCTTCGAGACACCGTCGGCCGCGTACTCGGTGTAACCCTTCCAGTACGCGGTGATGTTGCCCGCGTTGCCGACCGGCAGGACGTGGATGTCGGGGGCGTCGCCGAGCATGTCGACGATCTCGAAGGCGGCCGTCTTCTGGCCCTCGATACGTACCGGGTTGACCGAATTGACCAGCGCCACGGGGTAGTTGTCGCTGAGCGCGCGGGCCAGCGTGAGGCAGTCGTCGAAGTTCCCGTCGACCTGGAGGATCTTCGCGCCGTGCACCAGCGCCTGCCCCATCTTGCCGAGCGCGATCTTGCCCTGCGGCACGAGAACGGCCGAAACCATACCCGCGCGCACCGCGTAAGCGGCCGCGGAGGCCGACGTGTTGCCGGTGGAGGCGCAGATGACCGCCTTGGCGCCCTCCTCCTTGGCCCGCGTGATGGCCATGGTCATGCCGCGGTCCTTGAAGGACCCCGTCGGGTTCGCGCCCTCCACCTTCAGGTGGACCTCGCAGCCCGTGCGCTCGGAGAGCACCTGCGCGGGCACGAGCGGCGTGCCGCCCTCACGGAGCGTCACGACCGACGTCGTGTCGGAGACGGGCAGCCGGTCCCGGTACTCCTCGATGATTCCGCGCCACTGGTGGGTCATTGCTGGTTACTCTCCTTCAACCCGCATGATGCTGGCGACACCACGCACGGTGTCGAGCTTGCGCAGCGCCTCGACGGTGCCGCCGAGGTCCGCGTCGGACGCACGGTGGGTCACGACGACGAGCGACGCCTCACCGTCCTTACCCTGCTGCCGAACCGTGTCGATGGAGACACCGTGCTCGGCGAAGACGGTCGCCACCTGGGCGAGAACGCCCGGCTTGTCGGCGACGTCCAGGCTGATGTGGTACCGCGTGACGACATCGCCCATGCCGGAGACGGTCAGGTCGGCGTAGGCGGACTCGCCGGGTCCGGTGGTGCCGCTGAGCCGGTTGCGGCAGACGGCCACCAGGTCGCCGAGCACGGCGGAGGCGGTCGGGGCGCCGCCCGCGCCGGGGCCGTAGAACATCAGCTGGCCGGAGGCGTCGGACTCGACGAAGACGGCGTTGTACGCGCCGCGCACCGAGGCGAGCGGATGGGTGAGCGGAATCATCGCGGGATGCACGCGCGCGGTGACCGACCGGCCGTCCCCGGCCCGCTCGCAGATGGCGAGCAGCTTGATGGTGCAGCCCATCTCCCGGGCGGAGGCGAAGTCGGCCGCGGTCACCTCGGTCATGCCCTCGCGGTAGACGTCGTCGAGGCGCACGCGCGTGTGGAAGGCGATTCCGGCGAGGATGGCGGCCTTGGCGGCGGCGTCGAAGCCTTCCACGTCGGCGGTGGGGTCGGCTTCCGCGTACCCGAGGGCGGTGGCCTCGTCGAGGGCCTCCTGGTAGCCGGCGCCGGTCGAGTCCATCTTGTCGAGGATGAAGTTCGTCGTGCCGTTGACGATGCCGAGCACGCGGTTGACCTTGTCGCCGGCCAGCGACTCGCGCAGCGGGCGGATCAGCGGGATGGCGCCGGCGACGGCGGCCTCGTAGTAGAGGTCCTTGCCGTGGGACTCGGCCGCGGCGTGCAGGTCGGCGCCGTCCTGGGCGAGGAGGGCCTTGTTGGCGGAGACGACGGAGGCGCCGTGCTCGAAAGCGGTGGTGATGAGGGAGCGGGCGGGCTCGATGCCGCCGATGACCTCCACCACGACGTCGATGTCGCCGCGTTTGACGAGCGCGGTGGCGTCGGTGGTGACGAGCTCGCGGGAGATGCCCTCACGCACCTTGTCGGGGCGACGCACGGCGACTCCGGCGAGTTCCACGGGGGCGCCGATGCGCGCGGCGAGGTCGTCGGCGTGCGTCGTCATGATGCGCGCCACCTCTGAGCCGACCACTCCACAGCCCAGCAGCGCCACCTTCAGCGGACGCGTACGCATCATCCGACCTCGTTTCCTTTACCTTCTGCGGTTCATCCAGTCTCACTCACCGGACCGGAGTTTCTGTCCCCGGTCCGGATCGTGAGACGACTATTTCAGTTTCCTGGCGGGCGGAGACCGGAAGATCTTCCGCCCCGCGGCCGTCCTTCTGCCACGGACGATCAGCCGACGTCGAGACGCAGGAGATCCTCCTCCGTCTCCCGGCGGACGATCACCCGGGACTCGCCGTCCCGCACGGCCACGACGGGCGGCCGCAGCACGTGGTTGTAGTTGCTGGCCATCGACCGGCAGTAGGCGCCGGTCGCCGGTACGGCGATCAGGTCACCCGGTGCCAGATCGGCGGGCAGGAACGCGTCCCGCACGATGATGTCCCCACTCTCGCAGTGCTTGCCGACGACCCGGGCGAGCATCGGCTCCGCGTCGGAGGTACGGGAGACGAGGGAGACGCTGTACTCGGCGTCGTAGAGCGCGGTGCGGATGTTGTCGGACATGCCGCCGTCGACGGAGACGTAGGTGCGCAGCCCGTCGAGCGGCTTGATGGTGCCCACCTCGTACAGGGTGAAGGCGGTGGGCCCGACGATGGCCCGCCCCGGCTCGACGGAGATGCGCGGAGTGCGCAGCTTGGCGGACTCGCATTCACGGGTGACGATCTCGGTGAGCGCCTTGGCGATCTCGTGCGGCTCGCGGGGGTCGTCGGCGCTGGTGTACGCGATACCGAGGCCGCCCCCGAGGTCGATCTCGGGAAGCTCGACGCCGTGCTCGTCGCGGATGTCCTTGAGCAGCCCCACGACCCGGTGCGCGGCGACCTCGAACCCGGACATGTCGAAGATCTGCGAGCCGATGTGGGAGTGGATCCCGATCAGTTCGAGCCCTTCGAGCTGCAGGGCGCGCCGCACTGCCTCGGCGGCCTGTCCCCCGGCCAGCGGGATGCCGAACTTCTGGTCCTCGTGGGCGGTGGCGATGAACTCGTGCGTGTGCGCCTCGACGCCGACGGTGATACGGATCTGCACGCGCTGCCGCTTGCCGAGGCCCTGCGCGATGTGGGCGACGCGGACGATCTCCTGGAAGGAGTCGAGGACGATCCGTCCCACACCGCTCTCGATGGCCCGGGTGATCTCCGCGACCGACTTGTTGTTGCCGTGGAAGGCGATGCGGTCGGCGGGCATCCCGGCGGAGAGGGCGGTGGCGAGTTCGCCCCCGGAGCACACGTCCAGGTTGAGCCCCTCCTCGTGCAGCCACCGGACGACGGCGCGGGAGAGGAACGCCTTGCCGGCGTAGAAGACGTCGGCGTCCGTGCCGAACGCGGTGCGCCAGGCGCGGGCGCGGGCCCGGAAGTCGGTCTCGTCGACGACGTAGGCGGGAGTGCCGTGCTCCTCGGCGAGGGTCTGCACATCGATACCGCCGACGGTGACGACGCCGTCCTGGTCGCGGGTGACGGTCTGGGCCCACACCTTGGGGTCGAGGGCGTTCAGATCGGCCGGCGGGGCGGAGTAGTGGCCCTCGGGCAGGACATCAGCGTGGCGGGGCCCGGCGGGGTGTGCGGAACGGCTCATGGCTCTGGTGGCTTCCTCAGATGTGTTCGGGTGCGTCGATGCCGAGCAGGGACAGGCCGCCGGCCAGCACCGCCCCGGCGGCTTCGGCAAGAGCGAGCCGGGCACGGTGGGCGACCGAGGGTTTCTCCGCACCGCGCGGCAGCACGGCAGGCAGCAGGACGAGAACGGCATCGGCGACGGTGACGAGGTGCCGGGCAAGACGATCGGGGGCGCGGTGGGTGGCGGCGGCGGCGAGGATGCGGGGGTGGTCGGCGAGGGGGGTGAGGACGCCAAGATCGGCGGCGTGCGAGGCGGGGGCGGGTCCTGGTTCCGACGTGAAGCCGAGGTCCGCGGCGTTGCGGGTGGTCGCGCGGATGCGGGCGTGGGCGTAGCGGACGCGGAAGAGGGGGTTGGACTCGCGCTGGACGAGGTGCTCGTCGGTGACGCGGGGCCGGTCGTGCGCGGCGGGGTGGAGCAGGGCCCAGCGGGCGGCGTCGGCGCCGAGCGGGACGGGGTCGCCGGGGGCGGGTACGGGGCGGATGTCGACGTCCAGCGGCGCGGGGACGGGGCGGACGTCGACATCGAGTGGCGCGGGGCCGTGGGCGGCGGGTCGGCCGTACGCGTCGATGCCGACACCGAGCACGTCCTGCCACAGCGGCTCGGGACGGGCCTCGCAACGGGTACGGACGAGGGCGCCCTGCGACCGCAGGATCCGCGCGACGGCGTCCATGACGACGACGGCACGCACCTCGCGGGGACAGTGCAGCTGTACGACCTGTCCGCTGGGCCCGTCGGCGAAGCCGTACCGCGGCCCGCACCGCAGGATGTCCTCGACGAGAGCCGTGGGCGTCGAGCCGGTCAGACAGAAATTGATGAACCCGGGGCCGGTGACGACGACGTCGTCGACGCCGTCCGCCCCGAGGAGATGCGGCCGCAGGATCTCGGCGACGCGCTGCGGCGTATGCCCGGCCGGGCGGGCGAGCTGAAGCGCGATGTTGGTGGCGTAGTCCCCGCATCCCCCGGGCCCGGGCACGGTCACCACGGCCCGCTCCGGCACGGCCACGCGCAGCTCCCCCTCATCCACAGCACGACGCACCGCGCGCAGCACGGTACGGGAGAGCTCGACGGGGGTCACGGGACAAGCGTAGGGGAGAAGGGGGGTGGGTAAGCGAGCGGGTTTGGGCGATGGTCCGGGATGTGGACGGCCGGATGGGACGCGGCCGGGAGCCGGTCCCGCTCACGCTCGACCGGCCCCGCCGGACGGACGGCCCCGCTGGTCCGACGGCGACCTCAGCCGCCGCTCCGCCCGGAGTCCCCGGCACTGGCACGCGCCCCGGCCCCCAGGACACCCCCACCACTCTGCTTCCGCTCGCTCAGCCGGCGTACGAGGGCGACGAGTTCGGCGGGTTCGAAGGGCTTGGCGAGGAACGCGTCGACGCCGGCGTCGAGGCCGCTGTCGACCTCGTACTGGGTGCAGGCGCTGATGATGGCGAGGGGCAGATCTCTGGTACGGGGGTCGGCGCGGAGCCGCTCCGCGGTGCGCAACCCGTCCAGCCGGGGCATGACGACATCGAGGGTGACGACGTCCGGACGTACCTGATGAATCACATCCAGACACTCGGCACCATCGGCCGCGGTCACGACCTCGAAGCCCTCCAGCTCGAGATTGACCCTGATCAGTTGCCGGATGACCTTGTTGTCGTCCACAACAAGCACCCGGCCCGACGCGCCTGACACAACTTGAGAGTAGGTCCGGACCGGCCACCGCGTCCGGGTTTTGCCCACTTCCACCCCGTGCGGGCCACCCGACCCCCGGAAACCGGTTCATGAACACCCCCGGTGAGCTGGTAGGGTTCTACCCGTCGCCGCCAAGCAAGGCGCCCGACACGCCCCCGTAGCTCAGGGGATAGAGCAACGGCCTCCGGAGCCGTGTGCGCAGGTTCGAATCCTGCCGGGGGCACTCGCCGCATCACCTACGAAATTTCGTACGTGACCTGCGCGGATGCCGAAAGAAGAGGGCGGGAGTCAGTCTCACTGACTCCCGCCCTTTCTCATTGCCTCTCGGCTCACTTGGCCTCCGGCTGCTCCCACGAGCCATCGGAAACGTCCCCGGCCTGCAGTCAGTCCTTATTGCTGAAGAGGCGCCTGAAGTGGCGCTGCGCGACCGATATCCCCGCCCATACGTATGTCTGCCTTGCGGGGCTTGCGGGACACCCCTCACTCGGCCCCATTTCTTCATATATTCCACGATGCATATGGTGGGCGCCGCCGAAATCACCCTGATTAGCCCGCAACTGTGCGCAGATGTCTGCGTAATATTCCAGCCGACAGAGACCGGCAATTCCGGGCATCCGGTATTGCCGGCCGCGCCACGTCCCTTCAGGAGCTGGCTTCTCGATGACGCTGAATATCCCTGCCGCGCCTCACTGGCGCAGAACGTCGGTCTGGATGGCGGCGGTGCTCGCCACGGTGAGCGCCGCTGTCGTCGTTGCGGTGACGCCGACGCGGGCAATCGCGCTTGCCCAGCCCGTACCACTGGGCACCGCCGACAGTTTCGCGGTCCTGGCCGGTGAGTCGGTCACCAACACCGGACCTTCGGTCATCACCGGCGATGTCGGGGTGCATCCCGGGACGGCCATTTCCGGATTCCCGCCGGGACTGGTGAACGGAACCTTCCACTCGGCCGACGCGGTTGCCTCCGAAGCGAAGAGCGACCTGGTCGCGGCCTACAACAACGCGGCCGGACAAGCCTCGGACGGTGCTCTTCCGCCGGACGCGGGCGGCCTGACGCTCGTTCCGGGTGTGTACACGGCTTCGTCCACCCTCGGTCTCACGGGCACGCTCACCCTGGACGCCCAGAACAACCCTGACGCGATCTGGGTGTTCCAGGTCGGTTCGGGCCTGACGACGGCGTCCGCCAGCAACGTGAGCCTCATCAACGGCGCCTCGCCGTGCAATGTGTTCTGGCAGATCGGCAGCTCGGCCACCCTCGGTACCGACTCCGACTTCGTCGGCACCCTCATGGCCATGACGTCGATCAGCGCCACCACCGACGCGGACATCGTGGGCCGGGCCCTGGCCCGCAATGGCTCCGTGACACTGGACACCAACACGATCACCCGACCGCAGTGCGCCGACGGGACCACAGGCGGGACCACCACGGGTGGCGCGACCGCCGGCACCACGGGCGGCGTCGGCGGTGTGCTCGGTGGCGTGACGACGGGCGGCACCGGTGGAGTTGTCGGCGGTGTGCTCGGTGGCGTGACGACGGGCGGCACCGGTGGAGTTGTCGGTGGAGTGCTCGGTGGCGTGACGACGGGTGGCCTCATCGCGGGCACCACGGGCGGCACCACGGGCGGCACCACGGGTGGAACGATCGGCGGCACCACGGGCGGAGGCGGCCCCAAGCCGCCCGGCAAGCCGGGGAAGCCGGGGAAGCCCGAGCACGGCCATGACCACGGCCACGGCCACGGCAAGCCCGGCCACGAGCACGGCAAGCCCGGCCATGACGGTAAGCCCGGCCACGGCCACGACGGCAAGCCCGGTGGCTACGGCGACCCCGAGCAGGGGCAGCCCGACAAGCCCGGCGGTCACATGAGCCGGTAGTCCTTGCGGCGGGCTGAGTGCAGAGCCGGTCGCCTGCGTGCGCGAGTGAGACGCGTGGCGTGCGGTGAGGGTCGTTCGACCTCACCGCACGCCACGCGCGAAAGCGGAAGAAACGGAAATGAACAGCGGGACGGGAAGGCCGGGTGGGCCGTGCTGAGCGGTGTCGATCAAGCGGAAGCGCAAAAGTCGGAGCACTCCGACGCCGGCCAAGCCGAAAATGGCCGCAGCGGTATTCTCGATGATTCTCATGGCGGGTCGGGAGGACCGTGTCGCTCGCTGCGGGCGGCCACGGCATCCGCCGTAGTCCTCTGCCTCGCGGCCACGCTCATTCACGTAGTCCTGGTCTTTCTCCATGTGGCGCCTGCGAACGCCATCTCGCAGCTGTACAGCAAACAGATCAAGGCATGGGTCTTTCCCGTGTTCGAGCAGAATTGGCGGCTCTTCGCCCCGGATCCGGAGTCGGTCAACCGGCAGATCTCGGTGCGGACCATGAGGACCGATACGAACGGCACCGTGCAGGTGAGCGACTGGTTCGATCTGAGCGGTGTGGACAACGCCGCGACCAGACACAACCCCTTCCCGAGCCATACGACGCAGAACATGCTGCGCCGGGCCTGGAGCTCCTACCTCGAAACGCTCGGCGGCGACGACCAGCCCCGTTCGGAGCGGGCCGTGATGATCCGTCAGTATCTCCGCAACATCGCGGCGGAGCGCGTCGCCGACCAGGGCGGCGGCTCCTTCGACTCCATCCAACTGCGGGTCGTCACGCTGCCCGTCGGCCCTTCCGGCCCGGCAGAGGGCAACCGTCCGGCCAAGACCACGCCGACCCCCGTAGACACCCGTTACCTGCCCTGGTGGAAGGTGGCCCCACATGGCACCGACTGAGCCGACCCGGACCACGGCGCCCACGCCGTCGAGGTGCACCACCGAGCAAGCAGGAACACGCAACGCGACGCAGCGAACGCTCGACCGCGTCGCCGCGTTCTTCACCCTCCTGCTCGAGCGGCCGGTCTCCCTGTACGCGGCGGCAGTACTGCGCATCGGCTATGGCCTGCTCTACCTCGTCTTTCTGCTGCGAGAGTTCCCGCACCGTGACCAGATCTGGGGCCCTGGTTCCCCGTGGACTCCCGCGCTGGCGCGACAACTGTTCGACCAGACGGGATGGGCGAGCCTTCTCACCCTGTCCGACAGCCGCGCGTACTTCGAGCTCTGCTACGCGGTGGCCGTCGTCACGTCCGCGTTGTTCATGCTGGGCTGGCGGACCAGAGTGGTGTCCGTGCTGTTCGCCGTCGTGGTGGCGTCATTCCACGCCAGGGCGATCTTCATGACGGACGGCGGGGACAATCTCATTCTCCTCATGGCCGTCTATCTCGGGTTCACCGCCTGCGGCCGACGCTGGTCCCTCGACGCCCGCAGGGCCCGACTGCGTTCAGCCACAGGGCCTGAGGCACGCCTTCCCCTGACGACCGGGGGCGCGTCCCGGCGCCATCTCCGAGACGCCCGATTGAGCGTGGTCACGGTCCTGCACAACTGCGGGATGTTCGTCATCGCCGCGCAGGTCTGCTTCCTCTACGGCTCGGCGGGCCTGTACAAGGTGCAAGGCGGTACGTGGGGCAATGGGACCGCCCTCCACTACGCCCTGAACCTCCACCTGTTCCAGCCCTGGCCCGCGCTGTCCGACATGGTCGACGAGCACCAGGTCCTGCTCACCGCCGCGTGCTACCTGACGGTCCTGCTGCAGGTCGCCTTCCCCTTCGTCCTCTTCGGCAGGCTCAAGTATCCCGTCCTTGTCATGATGCTGACCATGCACGTTGGTATCGCGGTGCTCCTGGGCCTGCCGCTCTTCTCCGCCGCGATGATCGTCGCCGACGCGGTCTTCCTGCCGGACCGCTTCTACCGCTCCCTGGGACTGCTCTGGCGACGTGCGGTCCAGCGCACCGAAGTCAGCGGCCGGGGAGCATCGCCCAGGCCGGAAGCCGGCCTCCTGCCGACGCAGCCGGGGCCGGTCGGCTGAAGCCGGTCAGTGAGCAGGGCTCGTCTCGCGGCCGCTCCCCGCCTAGTCGTCTCGGGCCGCCGTCTCCGCTCCCCAGTCCCACAGTGCCTGGAGGACGGGGCCGAGGCGGTGGCCCTTCGGGATGAGTGTGTAGCGGACTCGTGGGGGCCGGCCCGGTCGGCGGTCGCGGTGGACGACTCCGGCCTCGTCGAGCTGTGCCAAGCGGTCGGACAGCACGCGTTCGCGTGCGGGTCGTCGGGGAGTCCTGCCGGGTGGCCAACCGTTCGGTGAGTCACGAGGTCGCCTCCTGACGTGTGGGGCACGTCGATTCTCCCGGCCCGGAAGGACGTCTGTCGATCATGCGAGCCTTGGCCGATCGGCCCGAAGAGGTGCCCGCGGTGTTCGCCGAGCGTGCTGTGCACGTCGAGGGCACGGCGACCGACATCGCCCGGCGGGGTCCGGACGGCCGTTGGCGGTATGTCATCGACAACCCCTTCGGCACCGGCGACACCGTCGTCAGCGGTGGGCTGTGATTGCGGACAGGGCGCCGTGGAGGCTGCTCGCGAAGCGGGTGGTGATGGTGCCTGTCGGGTCCAGGTGGGGGTTGAAGATGGTGATGTCCAGGCCGCGGCAGCGGGGGTCGGTGAGGGCTGCGGTCAGGACGTGGTCCAGTTCCGGCCAGGTCAGGCCGTCGGGGGTGCGGTAGTCGACGGCCGGCATGACGGTGTCGTGCAGGACGTCGGCGTCCAGGTGGGTCCAGAACGGGGTGGACAGGTGCGCCAGCGCCTGGCTCGTGGCCGCTTCGATGCCCATGGCGCGGACTTGGTTCAGGTCCATCGCGTGCAGGGCGGGAGGCAGCGGTTGCATCCCCGCCTCCGTCGATTCGGGTTCGTCCCGGTAGGCGAAGGCGACCACGTCCTCGTCCCGGAGCAGGGGGCCGCGGCCTTCGAGATCCGTGAGGACCGCGGGGCCACGGCCGGTCGCCAGGGCCAGTTCCATGGAGGCCGCCTCGCCGTTCGGTTCCGCGGACGGCTGGTAGAAGTCGGTGTGGCCGTCCAGGAACAGCAGGCCGTGCCGGCCGCGGCGGCGCAGGGCCAGCAGGTTGCCCAGGAGGATCGTGCAGTCCCCGCCGAGGACGAGCGGGAAGAGATTCTGGTCGAGGGCGGCTTCGACGGCGTCGGCCAGTTCGGCCGAATAGCGCGCGATGGCCGGGGCGTTGCGGACGCCCGTCTCCGGGTCCCGGCTCGGGTCGAAGGGCGGTGGGTCCAGTCGGACCGAACGGGCCACGTCGAAGTCCTCCACCAGTCCCGCCCGTAGGAGCGCCGTCGACAGGTGTGCCACACCGCCCGGGCGCAGCCCGAGTACCGACGGCGCCTCGATGATCGCCAGGCTGTGCACGGCCGGACCCCTCGGTGGTGTGGGTCGCTGGGAAGCACGTATGGAAGACGTCGTGCGGCGGGGTGGACCAGGACCAACTGCTCGGCTGGGGGCCGCCGCGGGCGGGGTGGAGGCCGTCGCCGCCGTGCTGACGCTGCATCACGGGGTGGTGCCGCCGACGTCGGCAGCGGGGAGGCCGACGAGGCGATCGGGCTGGATGTGGTCCGGGGGGCGCCGCGGGTGCTGCCCTCGCGGGGGAATCTGGTACTCAGCAACTCGTTCGGGTTCGGCGGCACAACGCGGCGTTGGCGTTGCGGAGGATGAGGTGAGGACAGTGGGCCGGGTCGGGTAGGGCCGTCATCCGGTCACGCCGAGCGCTTGCGTGCCGTCGTCTTCTTCGCCGCCGTCTTCTTGGCCGTGCTCTTGCCCGCCGAGGCCGTCTTCTTCGCCGCCGTGCTCTTCGCCGAGGACGCGCTCTTCTTCGTCGTGGACGTCGACTTCTTCGCCGAGGACGAGGCGGTCTTCTTCGCCGCCGTCTTCTTCGCCTCGGACGTCGACTTCTTGCCCGTCGCCTGCTTCGGCGTGGAGCGGGACGTCTTGCGCTGCGGGAGGTGCGTGACCTCCGCCGGCTCCTCGCCCCGCGACTCCTTCGCCGCGCGGACGCTGTTCTCCAGGGCCGCCATCAGGTCCAGGACC
Organism: Streptomyces sp. YS415; assembly: GCF_023544665.1. Lineage (GTDB taxonomy): Bacteria > Actinomycetota > Actinomycetes > Streptomycetales > Streptomycetaceae > Streptomyces. Next base: position 122,087 of record NZ_JAMJFL010000014.1, on the reverse strand, counting down.
TTGCCGCCCGTCGCCGGTTCCGGAGCCTCGCGGGGGGCCTCACCGGCCGCCTTGGCCGCGATGACCTCCTCCACCGCCTCGCGGTACTCGTCGTGGAGGTCCTCCAGGTCCACCTCCCCCAGGGTGTCCATCAGGGCGTCCGCCAGGTCCAGTTCCTTGTCGCGGACCGTCACGTCGACGTCCGGCGCCACGCCTTCGGGGGCGCGTACCTCGTCCGGCCACAGCAGGCCGTGCATCGCGATGGCCTCGCCCACCACCCGGAGCATGCCCAGGCGTTCCCGGCCGCGGAGGGCGAACTTGGCGATGGCAACCTTGTTGCTGCGCTTGAGCGCCTCGCGGAGCAGGGTGTACGGCTTCGCCGCCGGGGCGCCGCTGGCCGCCAGGTAGTACGCCGCGTCCATCTGGAGCGGGTCGATGCGGTCCTCAGGGACGAAGGCCACGATCTCGATCGTCTTCGCCGTCGGGATCGGCAACTGCGCCAGGTCCTCGTCGGTGATCGGCACGATCGAGCCGTCCGCGTCCTCGTACCCCTTGCCGATCTCCGACTGGGTGACCTCGCGGTCCTCCAGTTCGCAGAACTTCCGGTACCGGATGCGCCCGCCGTCCTCCGTATGGATCTGGCGGAAGGAGATCGCATGGCTCTCGGTCGCGTTGACCACCTTGATCGGGATGCTGACCAGACCGAACGAGATGGCGCCGTTCCATATGGATCTCACGTGCAGCACCCTTTCGTCGGGTATGTGGTGTTACAAATCCATTCATCCCATTTCCGTGGGAGTCTCATCGTATGACGCCGATCACAGAGGTGGAGGGGCGACGGCTCGCGCTCAGCAACCTGGAGAAGGTGCTGTACCCGGCGACCGGCTTCACCAAGGGCGAGGTGCTGCACTACTACGCCACCATCGCCGACGTACTGCTGCCCCATCTGCGTGACCGGCCGGTCTCCTTCCTGCGTTACCCGGACGGGCCGGACGGACAGGTCTTCTTCACCAAGAACGTGCCGCCGGGTACACCCGAGTGGGTCACCACCGCCGAGGTCCCCCGGTCGGAGGGGCCGGCCCGGATGGTGCTCGTCCAGGACCTGCCGAGTCTGATGTGGGCGGCGAACCTGGTCGCCGAGTTCCACACCCATCAGTGGGTCGCCGGGGCGCCCGGCGCCGCCGACCGGCTGGTCTTCGACCTGGATCCCGGCACCCCCGCGACGATCGTGGAGTGCTGCGAGGTCGCCCTGTGGCTGCGCGAGCGGCTGGCGCAGGACGGGATCGAGGCGTACGCGAAGACCTCCGGGTCGAAGGGGCTGCATCTGCTGGCCGCGGTCCGGGGTTCCTCCTCCGACCAGGTGTCGGAGTACGCCAAGGCGCTCGCGGTGGAGGCCGAGAAGACCATGCCCCGGCTGGTCCTGCACCGGATGACCCGCAGCCTGCGCCCCGGGAAGGTCTTCGTCGACTGGAGCCAGAACGCCGCCCGCAAGACCACGGCCAGCCCCTACACCCTGCGTGCCCGCCCCGAACCCTGGGTGTCCGCGCCGGTCACCTGGGCGGAGGTCGAGGAGTGCCGCACCCCCACGCAACTCGCCTTCACGGCACCGGATCTCGCCCCCCGCATCCAGGACTACGGCGACCTGCTGGCCCCACTCCTCTCCCAGGACCGGGCAGGCACCCTGCCGCAGAACTGACCCCCAATCCGCACCGCAGCACTCCTTCCCCACCCCACCAAAGGAGCCGCATGTACCTCCGACGCGCCCTCATCGTCGGCCTCTCCGCCCTCACCCTCGGCGCCGCTCTCCCCGTCTCCCCCGTGCCACCCGTCTCCCCCCTCTCCCCCGCCTCCGGGACCACCCCGGACGCCGAGGTGATCACCGACTGGAACCGGACCGCCGTGGAGGTGGTCAGCGTGGACGCCCGCAAGCCCACGGCCGAGCCGTTCATCTGGTACGGCTTCGTCTCGGCGGCCATGTACAACGCGGTCGTCGGCATCGAGGGCCGCTACACCCCGTACAAGTGGGACGTACGCGGCCCCCGTCACGCCTCGTCCGAGGCGGCCGCCGCCGCTGCCGCCCGCCGGGTGCTGCTGACGTACTTCCCGGGCTCCCGGGCGCGGATCGACGCTGCCTACTCCGCCTCGCTGGCGAAGATCCCCGACGGCAGGGCCGCGGACGAGGGCGTCGCCTTCGGGGAGCGGGCCGCCGAGCACCTCGTCGAGCTGCGCGAGGGCGACGGGCGGGACGCGACGGTGACGTACGACCGGGCCCCGGCGCCCGGCATCTGGCGGCCCGCGCCGCCCGGGAACCGGCCCTTCGCCAACCCGTGGATGGCGCGGCTGCGGCCGATGCTGCTGGACTCGCCGGACCGGTTCATGCCCGGCCCGCCGCCCGAGCTGACCTCGGAGCGGTACGCCCGGGACTTCGCCGAGGTGAAGGCGATGGGCGCGGCGAAGAGCAGCGAGCGGACGGCCGAGCAGACGGAGACGGCGCTGTTCTTCACGGACTCGCTGCCGCAGCAGTTGCAGTCCGCGTACCGGGAGCGCGTCACACGGCGCGGCATGGACATCGTCGAGGCGGCCCGGCTGTTCGCGGCGGTGAACACCGCCACCACGGACGCCACGATCACCACCTGGAACGCCAAGCTGACCTACGCGCTGTGGCGGCCGGTCAGCGCGATCCGGCTCGCGGACACGGACGGGAACCCGGCCACCGAGGCCGATCCGGCGTGGCTGCCGCTGGCCCACACACCGCCGTACCCCGACTACATCGGGGGGCACTGCGCCAGCAGCGGGGCCGTGATGGCCGTACTGGACCGGCTGACCGGTGGGGACATCGATCTGCGGGTGCACTCGTCGGTGACGGGCACGACGCGTGCGTACCGGGACTCGGCCGACTTCAACCGGGACGTGATCGACGCACGGGTGTGGGAGGGCATTCACTTCCGCACGGCGGACGAGGTCGGCAACCGGATCGGACGGCAGATCGGCCGGTTCACGCTCGCGCACTACTTCAAGCCGGTCCGCTAGCTCCCGGTCCCCGGGGGCTCAGACCTGGGCCCAGGTGTTCCGGTCCCGTGCCATCGCGTGCAGGGCCTCCACGTCCGCCGGTTTGAGGACTCCGCCCCGGCGGGTCAGCTCGCCGAGGTTGGTGTCCTGGAGGATGCGGACCTCGCGCAGCGGGCCGGTGACCGAGACGTCCGCCGGGCCTGCCAGGGCCAGAACGGGGTGGACCTCGGCGGTCAGCGCGTACGAGGCGCGGCCGGCGCCGTCCCGGACGCGGCGCAGCAGGGGTTCCGGCTCGCGGCGGCCGACGGTGAGATGGGGGTCGGCGACCCTGATCCGCTGCTTGCGGGCGTACAGGGTGTGGACCGCGAACAGTCCCGCCGGGCCGATCGCCAGGTGATGGATCCGTGCTCCGCCGGGCAGCGGGATCGAGTGCAGGGTGTGCCAGCCGGCGCCGTCCAGGCGGTCCAGGGCCTCCCCCACCGTCTGTTCGGCGGTGAGCGCGCGGCGCCTGGGGTCGGTGCGGAGGCGGCGGGACGGGCCGGGGTCTCGGTCCAGGGCGATCAGCAGCGCCTCGCCGGGGCGGTTGGGCGCCAGGTCGTCGTCCGGGTGGAGGGTGAGACGGGCCAGCTCGGCCGGGGTCGGGACCGGCGGCGGTCCCACCGTCACCGGGCCGGTGAGGAACGGGCCGAGGACTTCCAGGACGTCCTCCCGGCGCTCGTCGCTGAGCAGGTTGACCCTGGCGGTCTCACGGTCGTACCACGCGATGTTCCTGCCGTCCGTGCGGCAGACGTAGAGCCGTTCCTGACCGTGGCGCCAGGACGGCACGACCCGCAGTGCGCTCATGCACCATCACCCCTTTGACCATGGGAACAGGCGGGGTGCCCGGAGGCAAGAACCCGGTTACCTTTGAGAGGAGTTGGCCGGGAAAGTTGGGGGAGGCGCCCATTGCGTACCCGCGGGAATCAACCCGACGTTCCCGCTCCGGACACCCCGTGGGACGAGATCGTGCCCGGGCTGTGGATGGGCGGTCACGAGGTCCGGGCGGAGCCGGGACAGTTGCGGTTCGTCGTCGTGCGGGACGAGTTCGACCTCGTACAGACGCTGCTGCGCCTGCCGGGACACGGGCCCGACGACGGTGTGGAGCACCAGGTGTGGCCCATCCCGGACGGGCCGCTGGACGGGACGCAGCTCGCGGGCGTGATCCGGCTGGCGCAGGCCGCCGGTGAGGCCCTCGACGCGGGCCGGTCGGTCCTGGTGCGCTGCTACCACGGGTACAACCGCTCGGGTCTGGTCGTCGCGCAGACGCTGATCAGGCGGGGGCACTCCACCGAGGAGGCGATCCGGCTGATACGGTCCCGGCGCTCGCCCTGGGCCCTGCACAATGACCTCTTCGTCGAGTACCTGCGCGCCGGTCTCTCCACCGCCCGGCTGCTGGAGGAGCTCACGGAGTGATCGTTCCGGCCCTCCTCCGGGCGGGCAAAAGGGACTTCACTCCACATAAGGTGTACGGGGCCACCGCTCACCTCCGAACCACAGGAGCACCGTGCCCCGCAGCCGTGTCCGTACGACCGCCGCCGTCGCCGTGCTGCTGGCGACCGCCGCGGGCTGCGGGGACGCCGGCGGACTCCAGGGCGCGGGCGCCACCCCGACCGCGGTCAGCCCGGCCCGGCTCTGGCCGGAGCTGACGCCCGCCGCCAGCCCCGCCTACGAGATCGGCGAGGTGACCACCGAGGTCATGAAGGGTGTCGAGGTGCCCGGCGACGACATCCGCCGGGTGGACCCGGTCGCGGTGGTCCGCGCCGAGATCGTCGCCCACCCCGACGACTACGCGGGCGCCGAGGCGCCGTACCGCGAGACGGCCCGCCGGATGGCCGACTGCGGCACGGGCGGCGCGGGCGCCCGCTGCCCCGTCCTCACCCCGTACTACCGCGACCTCAGCGGCGACGGGCGCGAGGACCTCACGCTCGGCTTCCAACTGCTGCCGGACCGGCTGACCGCCGTCCGCGTCTACACCGTCCAGCGGCACCGGCTGGTCCGGGTCATGTCCTACGACGACGCCGTGAGCGCGGTCGAGCTGGCCGGGCGCTCCGTGATCGTCCGCGCGCCCTCGGAGGTGGCGGGGTACGAGTACCGGCTCCAGTGGACCTGGGACGCGCAGGCCAACGCGATGCTGCTGACCCACGACGAGATGCTGCGCACGGGCGGGCGCAAGCCCTCGCCGAAGCCCTCCGTCTCGCCGTCCGCGAGCGGCCGATGAGGCTCTCGCTGCCCCGCTGGGCCGGGACGCTCGCCACCAAGGCCGCCGTGTTCATCACCGTGATGTGCTGCGCGCTGACCGCGCTGCTCGGGGTGCTCGTGCATGTCTCGGTGACCAACCAGACCGTCGGCCGGGCCCGCACCGAGGCACTGTCCCGGCTGACCGACGCGACGACGGCGTTCGAGGCCGGGGACCGGCTGATGCCGGGCGCGGGCGTCGATCCCCCGGGACTGCCCGGGGCGCTGCGGGAGCTGGCGGTCGGCGGGGAGCGGGGCACGATGGTCGCGGACCACGAGGGCCGGCCGACCATGTGGGCGGCGGGGCCGGCCGACGGCGGGCAGGCGCTGGCCGTGCAGGTCGACTACTCCCAGCAGGCCCGCACGATCGACGGCCTGGACCGGGCGATCCTGTGGTCCTCGGCACTGGCGATCGGGGCGACGCTGCTGGTGGGCGCGCTCGCGGTGACCCGGGTGACGCGGCGGCTGCACACCACCGCCCAGGTGGCCCGGCGGATCAGCGGCGGCGATCTGGACGCGCGCGTGGACGATCCCCGGACGAAGGATCCCTCCCGTCCGCAGGACGAGGTGGCCGCGGTCGCCTCGGCGCTGGACTCCATGGCGGGGTCGCTGCAGGGGAAGCTGCAGGCCGAGCAGCGGTTCACCGCGGATGTCGCACACGAGCTGCGGACGCCGCTCACGGGGCTGCACGCGGCGGCGGAGCTGCTGCCCCCGGGGCGGCCCACGGAGTTGGTGCGGGACCGGGTGGCGGCACTGCGGACGCTCACCGAGGATCTGCTGGAGATCTCCCGCCTGGACACCGGGCGGGAGCGGCTCGATGTGGACACCGAGCGGCTCGGGGCGCTGGCCGAGCGGGTGGTGCGGGCGTCGGGGGGCCGCACGGAGGTGGTCGTGCTGCGGGACGCCACCGTGGAGACGGACCGGCGGCGGCTGGAGCGGGTGCTGGGGAACCTGGTGGCCAACGCGCATCGCCATGGGCGGGGGCCGGTGTCCGTGACGGTGGACGGGCCCCGGGTGACGGTCCGGGATCACGGCGACGGCTATCCGGAGTACCTGCTGGAGCACGGGCCGCAGAGGTTCCGTACGGAGGGTGGCGCGAAGGGGCACGGGCTGGGGCTGACCATCGCGCTGGGGCAGGCCGAGGTTCTCGGGGCGCGGCTCACTTTCGCGAATGCGCAGGAGGGCGGGGCCCTGGCCACGCTGTCCCTGCCGACCGGTGGGGCGTGAACGCGCGGTTCACCGCGCAGCCGCGGGGCGCTCCGGATGGCCCATGCGGAGAGGCGACCGGCGTGTCACACCCCTAGCGTGGCGATTAGTCAGGTTTTGCCCCCTCTCCAGGAGGTACACCCCATGTCGCTCCGCTCCCGCCTCGCCATAACCGCCGCCGTCGGCGCGCTCGCCGCCGCGGCCACCGTCACGCCCGCCGTCGCCGGGGACGACTGGGGCGGGCATCACCAGAACCACAACTCCCGGCTGTACAAGGGGGTCGTGACCGCCGACACCCTGCTGCTGCGCGCCGCGCCCAACCGGGGGAGCCAGGTCATCCGGAGCGTGCACCGCGGGCAGATCGTGAAGATCTTCTGCAAGACGGCCGGGCAGAACATCCAGGGCAACCCGCTCTGGTACCTCCTCCCCGACGGCACGTGGGCCTGGGGATCCGCCCGGTACATCGACAACATCGGGCCCGCGCCACGCTGGTGCTGAGCCGCAAGGTACACAAGCCGCCCTATTTGGGTAAGTTCCGGACATGAGCAAGGCCGGAACCACCGTGGCGCGAGCGGACGCACCCGCTCCCGCCGTCCGCCTCCCCCGGCGCCGTGGCATCGAACTCTCCCTCATCGTCGTGGCCGTCCTGCTCTCCGTGTACGGCTACTGCGCTGTCGGCCTCGCCCGCCACGGCACCGTCCCGCCCGGCGCCGTCGGCTACGGCGCCGGGCTCGGTGTGCTGGCGCTCGTCGCCCACCTGGCCGTGCGGTTCCGGGCGCCGTACGCGGACCCGCTGCTGCTGCCGATCGGCGTGCTGCTCAACGGGCTCGGCCTGGTGCTGATCTACCGGCTCGACCTGGAGACCCCGGGCGACCGGGCGGCGCCCGCCCAACTCGTGTGGTCCACCCTGGGCGTCGCCTTCTTCATCGTGATCGTGGTGCTGCTGCGCGACCACCGGGTCCTGCAGCGCTACGCGTACGTCTGCGTGGCCGCCGCTCTCGGGCTGCTGATCCTGCCGATCCTGTTCCCCGCCGTGAACGGCGCCCGGATCTGGGTGCGGGTCGCCGGATTCTCCATCCAGCCGGGTGAGTTCGCGAAGGTGCTGCTGGCGGTGTTCTTCGCCGCGTACCTGGCCGCGAACCGGGGGGCGCTGGCGTACGCGGGCCGCCGGGTGTGGCGGGTGCAGCTGCCGACCGGGCGGGTGCTCGGGCCGATCGTGGCGGTCTGGCTGGTGAGCGTGGGCGTCCTGGTCCTCGAACGGGACCTCGGCACCTCGCTGTTGTTCTTCGGCCTGTTCGTGGTCCTGCTGTACGTCGCCACCGGGCGCACCGGGTGGATCGCCGTGGGGCTGCTGCTGGCGGCGCTGGGTGCGGTGGCCGTGGGGTGGCTGGAGCCGCATGTGCACAGCAGGGTCGAGGACTGGCTGCACCCGTTCGCGTCGATCGAGGCGGGCCGGGGCCCCAACCAGCTCTCCCAGTCGCTGTTCGCCTTCGCGGCGGGCGGCATCACCGGCACCGGACTCGGGCTCGGGCACTCCGTGCTGATCGGGTTCGCCGTCAAGTCGGACTTCATCCTGGCCACCGCGGGCGAGGAGCTGGGCCTGGCCGGACTGTCCGCGATCTTTCTGCTCTACGGCCTCCTGGTGGAGCGCGGTTACCGGACCGGGCTCGCGCTGCGCGACCCCTTCGGCCGGCTGCTCGCGGTGGGCCTGGCCTCCATCGTGGCCCTCCAGGTGTTCGTGATCGCCGGCGGAGTGGGCGGGCTGATCCCGCTGACCGGCATGGCGATGCCGTTCCTGGCACAGGGCGGCTCGTCGGTGGTCACCAACTGGGCGATCGTGGCACTGCTGGTCCGGCTGAGCGACTCGGCGCGACGGACCTACGACGGCACGGAGGGGACGCCGTGACCCGGCACATCCGGCTCGCGGCCGTCTTCTGCGCCCTGCTGCTGGCCGCGCTGCTGGTCAACGCCGCCCGCATCCAGGTGTTCGGGGCCGGCGTCTACGAAGACAACTCCGCCAACCGGCGGGAGACCATCGCCCGGTACGGCAAGCCGCGCGGCGACATCCTGGTCGGCGGCCGTCCGGTCACCGGCTCCAAGGACACCGGCGAACAGCTCCGCTACGAACGCACCTACCGGGACGGCCCCCTGTACGCGCCGGTGACCGGCTTCGCCTCGCAGGTGTACGGCACGTCGTTCCTGGAGCACACCGAGGACGGGGTGCTGTCCGGGGCGGACCCGATGCTGGCGCCGTTCCCGCTGCTGAACGACCTGACCCGGGCCCGGAACCCGGGCGGGGACGTGGTGACCACGCTCAGCGCGGCGGCACAGCGGGCGGCCTACGACGGGCTCGCCGGGCGCAAGGGCGCGGTGGCCGCGATCGAGCCGTCGACGGGCCGCATCCTGGCGCTGGTGTCGGCCCCCTCCTACAACCCGGAGGCGCTGTCCGGCAACGGTCCCGCCGTGGCCCGGTCCTGGGTCGGGCTGAACGAGGACCCGGACAAGCCGATGCTCAACCGGGCGGTACGGCAGACGTATCCGCCGGGGTCGACCTTCAAGGTGGTGACCGCGGCGGCGGCGCTGGACGCGGAGGTGGTCACCGATGTCGGCGAACGGACCGACTCCCCCGACCCGTACACCCTGCCCGGCACCACCACGAGCCTGACGAACGAGTTGAAGGGGTGCAGGAACGCGTCCTTGCGGGCCGCCTTCGTGTGGTCGTGCAACACGGTGTTCGCGCGGCTCGGGGTGCGGGTGGGGGTGACCGACCTGGCGGCCACCGCGGCGGCCTTCGGCTTCAACGACACCGGGCTGCGGATCCCGTACTCGGTGGCGCCGAGCACCTTCGACACCTCGGTGGACCGGGCGCAGCTCGCGCTGTCGGCGATCGGGCAGTACAACACGCGGGCGACACCCCTGCAGATGGCGATGGTCGCGGCGGCGGTCGCGAACGGGGGGCAGGTGCGAGAGCCGTACCTGGTGGAGCGGACGACGAGGGCGGGCGGGGCGACCCTGACGACCGCCGGGTCCCGGCCGGTGCGGCAGGCGATGCATCCGGCGACCGCGCAGCAGCTGCGGAAGCTGATGACGGACGTGGTGCGCAAGGGCACGGGTGCGAACGCGGCGATCCCGGGGGCGACCGTCGGCGGCAAGACCGGCACCGCGCAGCACGGGATCGGCAACGCCGGTACGCCGTACGCGTGGTTCGTGTCGTGGGCACAGGGGGCGCGGGACCTGGATCCCCGGGTGGCGGTCGCGGTGGTGGTGGAGGACGCGGACGCGGACCGCGGGGAGATCAGCGGGGGCGGGGACGCGGCGCCGATCGCGCGGGCGGTGATGCAGGCGGTGCTCGCTGGGTGAGACGGGGGGTTCCGTGGCTCGGGCGCCCGACCTGACGTTCGGTTCATGACGCCCATGACTGAGTCGACGGCCGCGCACCAACTCGCCGAGGTCAACGTCGCCCGCCTCAAGTTCCCGCTGGACTCACCGCAGTTGAAGGACTGCGTCGACGCTCTGGACCCGGTGAACGCCGACGCCGACGCGGCGGACGGGGTCGTCCGGCGCCTCCAGGGCGAATCCGGTGACGCGACGGAGATCGCCGTCCTCGGGGACGAGTGGCTGATCATCAACATGCCGGTGTGGCGGGACGCCGACGCGCTGACGGCGTACATGTACCAGGGCCGCCACCACGAGATGCCGGCCCGCCGCCGGGTGGGGGTCCCCCCACGCCCTTGAGGCGGTGGGGGAGGTTCGAGAAGGCCGAGGAGGCCATGGTGGCCCTGATCTAGCCGCGGCCCTCCTCGATCGCCTCCCCCACCTCCGCCACCCGCTCCCGCTCCTCCGCCGCGAAGCGCTCCGCGTCCAGCTTCTCGGCGATCTCCTCGTCCTGCGCCATCAGCAGGTCGAGGCTGGAGTCGCCCATTTCCAGGACGCCCATGTCGACGTAGGCCTGCTGGAGGCGTTTGCCCCACAGGCCGATGTCCTTGACGCAGGGGACGATGCGGGAGAACAGCAACCGGCGGAAGAGGGCCAGGAATTCGGACTGTTCGCTGTACTCCTCCGCCTCGGCCTTCGGGATGCCGAAGTTCTCCAGCACCTCCACGCCCCGCAGCCGGTCGCGCATCAGGTAGCAGCCCTCGATGACGAACTCCTCGCGCTCGCGCCGTTCGGCGTCGGTGAGCTGCCGGTAGTAGTCGCGCAGGGCCATCCGGCCGAAGGCCACGTGGCGGGCCTCGTCCTGCATGACGTAGGCGAGGATCTGCTTCGGCAGGGGCTTGTCCGTGGTGTCGCGGATCATGCCGAACGCGGCGAGCGCGAGGCCCTCGATGAGCACCTGCATGCCGAGGTAGGGCATGTCCCAGCGGCGGTCGCGCAGGGTGTCGCCGAGCAGCGCCTGGAGGTTGTCGTCGATCGGGTACAGCATCCCGACCTTCTCGTGCAGGAAACGGCCGTAGATCTCCGCGTGCCGGGCCTCGTCCATGGTCTGGGTCGCCGAGTAGAACTTGGCGTCCAGATCGGGCACCGACTCCACGATGCGGGCGGCGCACACCATCGCGCCCTGTTCGCCGTGCAGGAACTGGCTGAACTGCCAGGAGGCGTAGTGCCTGCGCAACTCCCCCTTGTCGGCGTCCGTGAACTTGGCCCAGTGCCGGGTGCCGTAGAGGGACAGCGCCTCGTCGGGGGTGCCGAGGGGGTCGTAGGGGTCGACCTCCAGGTCCCAGTCGATGCGCCGCTGCCCGTCCCACTGCTTGTCCTTGCCCTTCTGATACAGGGCGAGCAGACGGTCGCGGCCGTCGTCGTACTCCCAGGCGAAGCGGGCCGCGCCGGACGCCGGCACCTCCCAGAGGGGTTCTCCCGGGTTGTTGGCGTACAGGTCGTATGTCGGCATGTCTCGCAGACTCCCGCTCGGTAGACGCGGGGTCAACAAGTCGCGCGCAAGGGATTGACGGGCTTGCTGACAGGCAGTCTCATAAGACTACGGAGGATGTGACCCCGGGTAACTGATTGGGAGAACGATGACGACCCTCACGGAAGCCGACGCGCTCGAGGGCCTGCGCGACGCGCTGGGCCTGCTGAAGGACCGGGAGCAGGTGGCCGAACGGCTGCTCGACTCCTCCGCGAAGCACTCCTTCGATCCCGACAAGGAGCTGGACTGGGACGCGCCCTTCGAGGAGGGCAAGTGGTTCTGGCCGCCGGAGCTGGTGTCGCTGTACGACACCCCGATGTGGAAGCGGATGAGCGAGGAGCAGCGGATCCTGCTCTCGCAGCACGAGTCGGCGGCGCTGGCCTCCCTCGGCATCTGGTTCGAGCTGATCCTCATGCAGCTGCTGGTGCGGCACATCTACGACAAGGCCGCGACGAGCGCGCATGTGCGGTACGCGCTCACCGAGATCGAGGACGAGTGCCGGCACTCGAAGATGTTCGCGCGGCTCATCTCGCGCGGGGAGACGCCCTGGTACCCGGTGAGCCGGGTGCACCAGAACCTGGGCCGGCTGTTCAAGACCATCTCCACGACTCCGGGTTCCTTCACGGCGACGCTGCTCGGCGAGGAGGTCCTGGACTGGATGCAGCGGCTGACGTTCCCGGACGAGCGGGTGCAGCCGCTGGTGCGGGGCGTTACGCGGATCCACGTGGTGGAGGAGGCCCGCCATGTCCGCTACGCCCGTGAGGAGCTGCGGCGGCAGATGCTGACGGCGCCGAGGTGGTCGCAGGAGTTCACCCGGGTCACCTCCGGGGAGTTCGCCCGGGTGTTCTCGGTGGCGTTCGTGAACCCCGACGTCTACACGAACGTGGGCCTGGACAAGCGGGAGGCCATGGCCCAGGTGCGGGCCAGCGGGCACCGGCGGGAGGTCATGCAGACCGGCTCGAAGCGGCTGACGGACTTCCTGGACGACATCGGAGTACTCCGCGGCGTCGGCCGCCGCCTGTGGAAGTCGTCGGGACTGCTGGCGTAGAGGGGCGGGGGCGGCTGCCTGGGGCGGGGCCTGGCCGGAGGTGGGGCATCTGCACCGGGCGGCTGGCGTCCCGGGCAGGGCCCCGGAGGTTGGGGCAGCTGCACGGGATGGCTGCCGCCCCGGGCGGGGCCTGGCTGGGGGCAAGGCAGCTTCGCGGAGCGGGTGCCGTCCCGGGCGGGGCATGGCGGGGCGGCTGCAGCTTCGCGGCTGCTGACCCCGCGCGGCTTCGCGCGGGTGATGACCGCACGCCGCAGCTGCCCGCCCGGCCGGGCTGCGCGGCTGCCTTTGCCCAGGCGGAGCCGCGACGGGCTGGCCGCACACCAGGGCTGACGGACCGGACGCGGACAGGCGGGGCAGCCCGCCACACCGCAGCTGCCCGCCCCGCCGGGGCCGGCCGCCCACCACCGATGCCCGCCCCGGCATGTGCGGCGCAGAGCAGCAGCCGACCCACGCGTGGCCCCGCGGGGATGACCGCACGCCGCGCTGCCGGGCCGGACCAGCCGTGCACCACGGCTGACGGACCGGACGCGGACGGGCGAAGGCGGGCCGCCACACCGCGAATGCCCGGCCGGCCGGGTCGGGGTGGCCGTACACCCCAGATGCCCGGGCGGCCGGGCCAGGGGGCCGTACAGGCAGATGCCCGGGGCAGCCGGGGCGCGGTGGCTGTGGTTTGTGGTTGGCCGGCGGGCGGGGGTGGGGGTTGCGGTTACGCTGCACGTCATGAGGCCCTCGGCACCCACTCCCGCCTATCGACGTCTCAGTGTCGAGGAGCGGCGCAGTCAGTTGCTCACCGCCGCTCTGTCGCTCTTCGCCCACCGGGCGCCCGAAGAGGTCTCGCTCGACGACGTGGCGGAGGCCGCCGGGGTGTCGCGGCCGCTGGTGTACCGGTACTTCCCCGGCGGCAAGCAGCAGCTGTACGAGGCCGCCCTGCGGTCCGCCGCCGAGGAGCTCGAGCAGTGCTTCGACGAGCCCCGTGAGGGCCCGCTGCTGTCCCGGCTCGGACGGGCGCTCGACCGGTATCTGGCCTTCGTCGACCAGCACGACGCCGGTTTCAGCGCGCTGCTCCAGGGCGGCAGCGTCGTCGAGACCTCACGGACCACCGCGATCGTCGACGGCGTGCGCCGGGCCGCCGCGCAGCACATCCTCAGCCATCTTCAGGTCACCGCGCCCGGCCTCCGGCTCCGGATGACCGTCAAGGTGTGGATCACCGCCGTCGAGGCGGCCTCGCTGCTGTGGCTGGACGAGGACAAGCAGATCCCCCTCGACGAGATGCGCGACTGGCTGGTCGACCAGTTCGTCGCCGTGCTCTCCGTGACCGGCGCCCGCGACCCCCAGACCGCCGAGCTGGTCCGGGCGCTCGCCGAGGATGGCTGACACTGGTGCCGTGAGAAGCGAAGACACCCCCTTCGAGGGCGGTCCCCTGGACGGGCGGGTGCTCCCCGTGCTGCTGGGGATCACCGGGCACCCGCCCAAGACGTACCGCATCCCCGTCCCGGACGCCGGCGGCGGCCCGCCCACCGTGCTGATCTACCGTCGCGTGCCGCGCGTCGAGGGCCGGCCCGTCGGGCTCACCCGGCGCTGGAAGTATGCGTACGACCCCGAGGGGCGGGTGGAGAGCCGGCTGAAGTGGCCCTGGTCGAAGCCAGACGCCACGCCGGGCGGCAAGCCGGACGACGCGCACGGGTGACCCGGTTGCGCCGAACCGCGCACACCCGGCGCGCGCACCACGAGCGTCCGCCGGATGCTCGCGGTGCGGGGCAGAAGGGCTGCCCCGCACCGGAGGTGATGACGTGTCAGGAAGGCTTCCGCTTCTGGTGTGCACGGCGGCGACGGTGGCCGGTGCCGTCCTCGCACCGGCGCCCGCCACGGCCGTCCCCGAGCCCGGCGAGCGGTCCGTCTCCCGGCTGCTGACCGACCTTCAGCGGCTGTACCGGGACGCCGAGCGGGCCACCGAGACCTACAACGCCACCGAGGAGAAGCTCAGGAAACAGCGCGCCGAGGTCAGGCGCCTGGACGGGGAACTCGCCCGGGCCCGCCTCTCCCTGCACGACAGCCGGGGCGCGGCGGGGCGGCTGGCACGGCAGCAGTACCAGGACAGCACCGAGATCTCCTCCTACGTACGGCTGCTGCTCGCCCGTGATCCGCAGCACGCGCTCGACCAGGGGCATGTGATCGGGCAGTTGGCGCGGGAGCGGGCCGAGACGGTGGGGCGGCTGACCGGGACCGAGCGCAAGGCCGACGGGCTGGCGCGCACCGCACGCACCGCGCTCGACAGGCAGCTCGCCCTCGCCGAGCGGCAGAAGAAGGCCCGGGACGCGGTCGAGGGGCGGCTGAAGGAGGTCGAGGAGCTGCTGGTCTCCCTCACCCCCGCGCAGCTCTCGCAGGTCGCCGCGCTGGAGAACAAGGGCATCGACAAGGCCCAGCGGACCCTGGTGACGTCCGGGGCGCTCAGCAGCGAGCGGAAGCCGTCGCGGGCGGGCGACCGGGCGGTGCGCTACGCGTTGCGGCAGCTGGGGAAGCCGTACCAGTGGGGCGCGGAGGGCCCGCGGACGTTCGACTGCTCCGGGCTCACCTCCCGGGCCTGGGACCACGCCGGCACCCCGATCCCGCGCACCAGCCAGGAGCAGTGGGCGCGGCTGCCGAGGGTGCCGCTGAAGGAGCTGCGCCCCGGCGACCTGGTGATCTACCACCGCGACGCCACGCATGTCGCCCTGTACCTGGGCAAGGGCAAGGTGATCGAGGCGCCGAGGACGGGCGAGAAGATCAAGGTCTCCCCGATGGCCGCCCACCCGGTCCTCGGCGCGGTGCGTCCCGGCTGAATCAGGCCAGGGACGCCAGGTACGCCTCGGTCTTGTCCGGCTCGTAGAAGAAGTTCTCGAAGTCGGCCGGGTCGTTGAACGCGTTGGCGAAACGGTCCGCCGCGGGCTGCAGCTGCCCGGCCGCGCCGATCAGGTTCAGGATGTGCTCCGGCGGCGGGGCCAGCATCGCGTTGGTCCACTTGGTGACGTGCTGCGCGGTCGCCCAGTAGCGGTCGAAGGTGGCCTGCATCCACTCCTCGTCGAACGGCTTGTCACCGTGCTCGAGGATGGACGCCAGGTACGCGGCCGCGCACTTGGACGCGGAGTTGGAGCCCTGTCCGGTGATCGGGTCGTTGGCGACGACCACGTCGGCGACGCCGAGGACCAGGCCGCCGCCGGGCAGCCGGCCGATCGGGTTGCGGACGGTGGGCGCGTAGCGTCCGGCCAGCGTGCCGCCCGCGTCGGTGAGTTCGACCTTCGTCGCCCGCGCGTACTCCCACGGCGTGTACTTCTCCATGAGTTCCAGGGTCAGGGAGAGGTGCTCCGCCGGGTCCTTGACGCCCTTGAAGACGTCCAGCGGGCCGCCGGGTATGCCCTCCCAGAACAGGATGTCGGCGCGGCCGGAGGTGGTGAACGTCGGCATGATGAACAGCTCGCCGACGCCGGGCACGAGGTTGCAGCGGACCGCGTCCGTCTCCGGGTGCTCGGGGCGCGGGCCGAGGCCGTGCACGTAGGCCACCGCGAGGGCGCGCTGCGGCTCGCTGTACGGGGAGCGCTCCGGGTCCCGGGCGAACATGGAGACCAGCTCGCCCTTGCCGGCCGACACCAGCACCAGGTCGTACGTACGGGAGAAGTAGTCGAGGTCGCCGACCGCCGCGCCGTGGATGACCAGCTGGCCGCCGCGCTGGGCGAAGGTCTCCATCCAGCCGGCCATCTTCACGCGCTGGTCGACGGACTGGGCGTACCCGTCGAGCCGGCCCAGCCAGTCAATGGCGCGGGCCGCGGGGCCCTCGGCCCAGGAGCCCGGTGCGGCCACCGAGACGCCGAGTCCCTCGATCTTCGGGGCCTGGGACTCCCAGAAGTTCAGCTGGAGATCGCGCTCGTGCTGGAGGGCCGTGTGGAACATGCACTGCGTCGACATGACCCGGCCGGTGCGGATCTCGTCCGCGGTCCGGTTGGACATGAGAGTGACCTCGTACCCGTTCGACTGCAGTCCGAGGGCGAGCTGGAGACCGGACTGGCCGGCTCCGACGACGAGTATCTTCCGCATGCGGGGCAGTTCTCCTACTCGGGGGTTTCGTCCAGCGCGTGGCCCACCAGGGCCAGGAGGGTCTCGATCACCGAGATCCGGCGCCGCGCATCCATGATCATGACAGGTATGTGCGCGGGGATCGTCAGTGCCTCCCGCACGTCCTCCGGCTCGAACCGCTCGCTGCCGTCGAAGTGGTTGACCGCGACGACGTACGGCAGCCCGCAGCTCTCGAAGTAGTCCAGCGCCGGGAAGCAGTCCTTCAGGCGGCGGGTGTCGGCCATCACGACCGCGCCGATCGCGCCGCGCACCAGGTCGTCCCACATGAACCAGAACCGCTGCTGGCCCGGCGTGCCGAACAGGTAGAGCACCAGGTCGTCGTCGAGCGTGAGGCGGCCGAAGTCCATGGCCACGGTGGTGGTCAGCTTCTCCGGCGTGGCGGTGAGGTCGTCGGTCTCCTCGCTCGCCTCGGTCATCAGCGCCTCGGTCTGCAGCGGCGTGATCTCCGAGACCGCGGTGACCAGGGTGGTCTTGCCGACGCCGAACCCGCCCGCCACGACGATCTTCGTGGCGACGGGGGCGCGGGTGCGGTCCGTCTGCCAGGACCTCAGGTCCTCATCGGTGTCTTCAAAGACGACGGAGTCCACTCAGCACCCTTTCGAGCAGAGCGCGGTCCGGACGGCCGGTGCCGTGACCGGTTCCGGTGCCGTACACACGGATCTTTCCCTGGTCCGCGAGATCGCTCAGGAGCACGCGGACCACGCCGAGCGGCATCTTGAGCAGCGCGGCGATCTCGGCCACCGTGCGCATACGGCGGCACAGTTCGACGATGGCCCGCATCTCCGGCATGACCCGGGTGTTGAGGGAACCATTCGTCAGCTCCCGGCGCTCCGGCGCCGCTTCGAGCGCAGCGGTGCTCGCGACGAACGTCTCCACGAGGAGGACGTGTCCGAAGCGGGTACGGCCGCCGGTGAGCGAGTAGGGGCGCACGCGGGCGGGCTTGCGGTCGCCGCCGCGGACGGGGAGCTTCTTCGGCGCGCTGCTGCTCATCGGGGACTCCCGGTCGACTCGGCTTCCAGGGATTTTCGTAGCTCGCTGCGGAGTTCGGGCGTCAGGACGTGGCCGGCACGGCCGACGAACAGGGCCATGTGGTACGCGACCACGCTCATGTCGCACTCCGCGGAGCCGTGCACCCCGAGCAGCGAGCCGTCGCTGATCGACATCACGAAGAGGCTGCCCTCGTCCATGGCGACCATGGTGTGCTTCACCCCGCCGAACTCCATGAGCCGGGCGGCGCCGATGGTGAGGCTGCCGATGCCGGAGACGATGGTGGCGAGGTCGGCCGCGGAGCCCCGGGGGCCGGTGCGGGTGCGCTTCGCCTTGGCCTGCTCGTTGCGGTCCGGGTCGGAGGACAGCAGGAGCAGGCCGTCCGAGGAGACCACGGCGACCGACTCGATGCCCGGCACCTCCTCGACCAGGTTCGTCAGCAGCCAGTGCAGGTTGCGGGCCTCACTGCTCAGTCCGAAGGTACTGGGCGCGGTCAACTGCTTGCCTCCTCGACAGTGCCCCCCGTGGCTTCTTCGGATGCGCTGACGGGCGTTCCCCTGCGGCCCGTCTCCGCGATTTCGGCTTCCACGTCGCGGTAGCCGGCCGCCGCCCCCTGGCGGAACCCGCCCAGCCTCCTGCGCAGGGCGTCCGCGTCGACGGAGGTGCCGAGCCGACGGGGCGGTTCCGCGGGCGCGGTGATCTTCGGGGTGCGCTTGGGCAGCCCCTTCGCGGTGAGCCGGTCCTCCTCGTCGGCACGGCCGTGTTCCGTCTCGGCTTCCCGTGGGGGGTCCTCGCCGGTGGCGGGGGCGGGTGCGTCCGGGGCGGGGTCCGGTGCGTGATCCGGTGCGGGGTCCGGCTTTGCGGGCGCCGGCATTACGGGCTCCGGCTCCGGCGGTACGGGGGCCAGGAGCTCCATCGTGGTCTCTGCCGGGGTCTCCGGCGGGGTCTTTGCCGGGATCTCCGGCTGGGTCTCCGGCTGGGTCTTCGCCGGGGCCTCCTCCGACCTGCGTACGGCCTGCTCGGCCAGCTCCACCAGGCGGTCGCCCTGGGAGGCGCGGCCGTGCAGGACGTTGGAGTTGGCCTCCGCGTCGGCGCCGGGCAGGGAGAAGCTCTGGGTGCCGCCGGGGGCCGGGACGCCGGACGGGGCCGGGACCGCCGTGGGGGCCGCCTGGGCCAGCAGCGCGTTCGGCAGGACGACGACCGCCGCCACTCCGCCCTGCTTCTGTTCCCGGAGCTGGACCCGGACTCCGTGGCGGTGGGCGAGGCGGGCCACCACGTAGAGGCCGAGGCCCAGGCCCTCCTCGCCCTCCTGGTCGTAGGAGGCCTCGGGGTCGAAGTCGGCCAGGCGGCTGTTGAGGCGGGTCATGCGGTCGTCCGTCATGCCGATGCCCTCGTCCTGGACGGAGAGCATCACCTCGCCGTTCTCCAGCAGCCAGCCGGAGACCTCGACGGGCATGTCGGGCGGGGAGAACGCGGTGGCGTTCTCCATCAGTTCGGCGAGCAGGTGCGAGAGGTCGTCCGCAGCGAAGCCCGCGAGATGGGCGTGGGGCGGGAGCGCGGCGATGCGGACGCGTTCGTAGCGCTCGATCTCGCTGACCGCCGCCCGGACCACGTCCACCAGCGGGACCGGGCCCGCGCTGTGCTGGACGTGCTCCGTGCCGGCGAGGACCAGGAGGTTCTCGCTGTGGCGGCGCATCACCGTGGCGAAGTGGTCGAGCTTGAAGAGGGTGCTCAGCCGGTCCGGGTCCTGCTCGCGCTCCTCCAGGCCCTCGATGACCGCCAGTTGGCGCTCCACCAGGCCCAGGGTGCGCAGCGCGAGGTTCACGAAGGTCGAGCCGATGCTGGTGCGCAGCCGCTCCAGCTGGGCGGAGGACTCGGCGAGTTCGGCGCGGAGTTCCTCGCGGGCGTCGGCCATCTTCTGGCGCTGGCCCACCAGGTGCTTGCGGTCGGACTCCAGGGTGGCGATGCGCTCGTGGAGGGCGACCGCCTGCGCGTGCAGGGTGTTGACGGAGTCGACGACCTGCGCGAACTCGTCCTTGCGGCCGGTGAACCGGACCGGCTCCTCCGCCGTCGGGTCCTCGGCGCCCGCGAGCCGGGCGGAGCCCAGGCGTACCACCGCCAGCGGGCGGGTGAGGCCCCGGGCCATTCCGGTGGCGACGCCGATCGCGAGCAGCACCAGGAAACCGAGGATCGCGACGCGGATCTCCAGCTCGGTGACGTCGTCGTCACGCAGGAGGGCGAGGTCCTTGGTGCGGCGGTCGTGCAGGGCGGACTCGGCGCCGCGCATCATCTCGACGCGGGCGGAGAGCGCGGCGTCCAGCTTCTTCGCGCCGGTGCGCAGTTCGGCGTCGGAGAGGGTCGGCTGGTCGGTCAGGGAGGCGAGGTACTTCTCGGCGGCCTCGGCCTCCGGTCCGGTGACCGTGGAGTCGTAGGACGCCACCGATTCCTTCGGGGCCGTCTCGCGGAAGTCGGCGAGGGCCGCGTCGGAGCGCAGCCGGGACTCCTGGGCGGCCGCGGTGAGCGCGTCGCGCTGCTCGGTGTCGGCGTCGGAGGAGGAGCTGACCGTGCTCGGCAGGCCGGTGACGGGGTCGATGACGGTCTGGGTGGTGCGCGGGACGCTGAGGGCCGCGAGCAGCAGTCCGCGGGTGGAGGCGGCCTGCTGTACGGCGGTGTCGAGCTCGGCGAGGGCGTGGGCGCCGGAGCCGGCGCGGGGCGGCAGGTCCTCGGCCAGCTGCTCGGCGAGCCGGTGGAGTTCGCCGAGGGAGGCGGAGTACGCCTTGTGCGTGTCCAGGGCGGTGCTCTTGCCGGTGAGCGCCGCCCTGCGCAGGG
The DNA here is from genome assembly GCF_023544665.1 of Streptomyces sp. YS415. Taxonomy (GTDB): domain Bacteria; phylum Actinomycetota; class Actinomycetes; order Streptomycetales; family Streptomycetaceae; genus Streptomyces. Next base: position 101,742 of record NZ_JAMJFL010000014.1, on the reverse strand, counting down.
CCGCGATGTCGTCCAGGTCCGCCCGCAGGGAGGCGGGGGTGTCGGGGTTCGCGCGCAACTCCTCGACGAGGCGGTCCACGCGGGCGCTGCGCTGCTCGGAGGGCGCCTTGGACTTGGGGCGCCCGGCGGCGACGTAGGAGGTGACCTCGTCGCGTTCGTCGGCGAGCGAGTGCGCGAGGGCGAGGGCGTCCTCGGTGCGCTCGGAGAGGGTCACCAGCTCCTGGGTGTCGTGCACCTGCGCGGAGGCGGTGACAATCGAGGGGGCGCCGGCCGCTGCGATGGCGGCGGCGACCACGGCGACGGCGACGAAGAGCCGGTTGCGTACGTGGGTGGGCCGGCCCTTGCCTGCCGAGGTGGCGCCGGTCCCTGCCGTGCTGTCGGGCGTGTGCTCCGGCCCCCCTGCGGAGACCTTCTGCTTGCCTGAGCGACGAGGCCGCGTCTTCTGCACCGGTGCTCGCATTCCTGAACTCGTGGTACCCGTGGGCCCGGGTGACGCTCCGTCAACTGGCGCATACACCCGGTACGCTTCCCGACCCTCCCAGTGCCGGTGGGCGGGGGTCTCGCATCATCTGACCCGCCACCCGAAGGAGTGAACCCCGGAGGGGAGTTGGCGGGCAAGTTCCCGTGGCGCTTGCGACGGCCTTGCCCGGCGGGCCGGTTGGACGTCCGCGGCGGGCGGTGGCAGGATTCGCCACCACGTCTGCGCGGAGTGAATCATTCCCTCCCAAATCTGGCGCCTGACCTGCGTGCGGGCGCGAATTGCGCGATAGTTGCCAGCCTTTGGCGAACGGTGTGAAGGGCTCGTGCAGACTGGCCGGATGCGTACTGAACTTGTGTCGGAGCCCGGTGATGCCGCCCGCCCCAACGAGGACTTCGCAAGCGTCGGACTGCCCGCCTCCGGGCAGGGCGGCGCGGTGGTGGTCCTCGACGGGGTGACTCCGCCGAGGGGCGCCACGGGCTGTCTGCATTCCGTTCCCTGGTTCACCGCGCGGCTCGGCGGGGCACTGACCGAACTGACCGTTTCGCTCCCGGATGTTCCCCTCGCCGAGGCCCTGTCGCTCGCTCTCGCGCGTACCGCCGAGGCGCACCGGGGAACGTGTGACCTTTCTCACCCACGCACGCCCCAGGCAACCGTCGTCATGGCCCGCTGGTCACCGGAGACCGTCGAGTACCTGATCCTCTCGGACTCGGCCCTGCTGGTGGAGTCGCCGGACGGCACCCTCACCCCGTACCTCGACGACCGCCTCTCCCTCCTGCCCCGGTCCGCCCTGGCCACGGACGAGATGATCGACGCGGGCCTGCGCAACAAGGAGGGCGGCTTCTTCACGGCCGCGGCCGATCCCTCGGTGGCGTCCCGGGCGGTGACCGGAAGCCTCCCCCGCGCCGAGGTACGCGCCCTGGCCGCCCTCACCGACGGGGCGACCCGCTGGGTGGACACCTTCGCCGCCGGGGAGTGGTCCGACCTCTTCGACGTCGTCCGCAAGGAAGGCGCCCAGTCCCTCGTCGACCAGGTCCGCGCGCTGGAACTGGCCGACGCCGACCGGGCATTCCTCCGGCGCGGCAAGACCCACGACGACGCGACGGTGGTGTTCGTGGAGTTCTGATCCGCCGGTGCGCGTCCTCGGTCCGGCTGCCGGCCGGTGTCCGGGGGCGTCAGCCCTGGCCTTCCATCTCCTCGTTCAGCTGGTTGAGCAGGCGGGCCAGTTCCGCGACCTCCCTCGGGTCCCAGCCGGAGAGGCGGCGGGCGTAGCGGGCCCGGCGGGCGGTGCGTACCTTGCTCACCCGGCGGCGGCCCTCCTCCGTGAGGTGGACCAGCCAGGCCCGTCCGTCGGCCGGGTCGGGCTCGCGGGCGACCAGGCCGAGGTCCTCCAGGGCGCGCAGCTGGCGGGACATGGTGGCCTTGCCGACGCCGATGTACGCGGCGAGCTCCGTCGCCCGCTGCTGCCCGCACTCGTCCAGGCGGATCAGCAGCCCGTACGCCGCCGACTCCAGGTCCGGATGGACCTCGCGGGCCATCTCCCCCTGACTGGCCCGCGCCCGCCGCAGCAGGACGGTCAACTCCCGCTCCAGCGACAGGAACTCGGGCTGGTCCACGCCACGCCCGGGCAGCTCCGCGGACACCCCGGATCCGACTCGACGTCCGTCGCCGTTTCCGTCTTCGCGCACGTCAGCCCCTGCCTCGGTTTCCCAGTTCTGAAAGTTTCCGTCACGTGCCGTCATCGCCGCAGCTCCGTCAGTATTTCCCAGGCATGGACCAGCGGCGGACCCCCGCCCCTGTGCATCGTCCGACGGCGGACCAACAGCGGGCCAACGCCATGCCACCCCGGGTCTCCCCGCCGAGCGCCGCCGAGCCTTCGGAGGCAGGCTGTGCGTGTGCACAGACCCGGACTGCTCCGCCGCTGCCTCACGGCCCTCCTGCCCACCGCGCTGTCCCTCGCGTTCGCCGCCCCCGCCTCGGCGGGGCCCGCCTCCCCGGCCGGTACCGACACCCCCGCCCGGGGCTCCGCCCACATGGGCATGGGCGTCCCGGTCCACGACGGGGTCCACGGCCTGCCCCGGGACACCCGCGCCGCCCGGACGGAAGGCGTCGACGTCTCCTCCCATCAGGGCGACGTGGCCTGGCCGACCCTCTGGAGCAGCGGGGTGAAGTGGGCCTATGCGAAGGCCACGGAAGGCACGTACTACACGAATCCCTACTTCGCACAGCAGTACAAGGGCTCGTACGCCGTGGGCATGATCCGCGGCGCCTACCACTTCGCCACCCCGGACACCTCGTCCGGCGCAACGCAGGCCGACTACTTCGTGGACCACGGCGGCGGCTGGTCCCGCGACGGCAGGACGCTCCCCGGTGCCCTCGACATCGAGTGGAACCCGTACGGCGCGGCCTGCTACGGCAAGACCCGGAGCGCCATGGTCACCTGGATCCGCGGCTTCCTGAACCAGTACAAGGCGCGCACCGGCCGGGACGCGGTCATCTACACGGCGACGAGCTGGTGGACGCAGTGCACGGGGAACTACGCCGGCTTCGGCACCAGCAACCCGCTGTGGATCGCGCGGTACGCCTCCACGGTGGGCACGCTGCCGGCCGGCTGGAGCCACCACACCATGTGGCAGTACACCTCGACCGGCCCGACGGTCGGCGACCACAACCGGTTCAACGGCGCGCTGGACCGGGTCCAGGCGCTGGCCCACGGCTGAGCGCGCGACGAAGGCCCGGGCCTCCCTCTCGGGAGCCGGGCCTTCGCCTTCGTCCGGCAGCGTCCGTCACGCCGCCGCCGGAACCTCCGGCCGCGCTTCCGCCGTGGCCGGGGACAGGGCCAGGTCGAGCACCTGCCGTACGTCCGTCACGGCGTGCACGTCGAGCTTGTCGAGGACCTCGGCGGGGACGTCGTCCAGGTCCGGCTCGTTGCGCTTCGGGATGATCACGGTCGTGACGCCCGCCCGGTGCGCGGCCAACAGCTTCTGCTTCACTCCGCCGATCGGCAGCACCCGCCCCGTCAGGGACACCTCGCCCGTCATCGCCACGTCCGTGCGGACCAGCCGGCCCGACAGCAGCGAGGCGAGCGCCGTCGTCATCGTGATGCCCGCGCTCGGCCCGTCCTTCGGCACCGCGCCCGCCGGGAAGTGGATGTGCACACCCCGGTCCTTCAGGTCGGCCACCGGCAGTTCGAGCTCGGCGCCGTGCGAGCGGAGGAAGGACAGGGCGATCTGCGCGCTCTCCTTCATCACGTCACCGAGCTGACCGGTCAGGGTCAGCCCCGCCGCGCCCGTCTCCGGGTCGGCCAGGGACGCCTCCACGAACAGCACGTCACCGCCGGCGCCGGTCACCGCGAGGCCGGTCGCCACGCCCGGGACGGCCGTACGGCGTTCCGCCGGGTCCTGGGCCGACTCGGGCACGTGGTGCGGGCGGCCGATCAGTCCGCGCAGCTCGCCGTCGGTCACGGTGAACGGCAGTTCCCGCTCGCCCAGTTCGTGCTGGGCCGCAACCTTGCGGAGCAGCCTCGCGATCGAGCGCTCCAGGGTGCGCACGCCCGCCTCGCGCGTGTACTCACCGGCGAGCCTGCGCAGGGCGCTCTCGTCCAGGGTCACCTCGTCCTTGTCGAGACCTGCCCGCTCCAGCTGGCGCGGCAGCAGGTGGTCGCGGGCGATGACGACCTTCTCGTCCTCGGTGTAGCCGTCGAGGCGGACCAGCTCCATACGGTCGAGCAGGGCCTCCGGGATGGCCTCCAGGACGTTGGCCGTGGCGAGGAACACCACGTCGCTGAGGTCGAGTTCGACCTCCAGGTAGTGGTCGCGGAAGGTGTGGTTCTGCGCGGGGTCCAGGACCTCCAGCAGCGCCGCGGCCGGGTCGCCGCGGAAGTCGGAGCCCACCTTGTCGATCTCGTCGAGCAGGACCACCGGGTTCATGGACCCGGCCTCCTTGATCGCCCGCACGATCCGGCCGGGCAGCGCGCCGACGTACGTACGCCGGTGGCCGCGGATCTCCGCCTCGTCCCGGACACCGCCGAGGGCGACGCGGACGAACTTGCGCCCCATGGCGTGGGCGACCGACTCGCCGAGCGAGGTCTTGCCGACACCGGGCGGGCCGACGAGGGCCAGGACGGCACCGCCGCGCCGGCCGCCGACGACCCCGAGTCCCCGGTCGTTGCGGCGCTTGCGCACCGCGAGGTACTCGGTGATCCGTTCCTTCACGTCCTCCAGGCCCGCGTGCTCGGCGTCCAGGACGGACTTCGCGCCCTGGATGTCGTAGGCGTCCTCGGTCCGTTCGTTCCAGGGCAGTTCGAGGACCGTGTCGAGCCAGGTCCGGATCCAGGAGCCCTCGGGTGACTGGTCGCTGGAGCGCTCCAGCTTGTCGACCTCCTTCAGGGCCGCCTCGCGGACCTTCTCCGGCAGGTCGGCGGCCTCGACGCGGGCGCGGTAGTCGTCGGACTCCTCGCCCTCCGCCTCGCCGTTGAGCTCGCGCAGTTCCTTGCGCACGGCCTCCAGCTGGCGGCGCAGCAGGAACTCGCGCTGCTGCTTGTCGACGCCTTCCTGGACGTCCTTGGCGATGGTCTCGGCGACGTCCTGCTCGGCGAGGTGGTCGCGCAGTTGCTGGGTGGCGAGCCTGAGGCGGGCGACCGGGTCGGCGGTCTCCAGCAGCGCCACCTTCTGTTCGGTGGTGAGGAACGGCGAGTACCCGGAGTTGTCGGCGAGCGCGGACACGTCGTCGATGGCCTGGACCCGGTCCACGACCTGCCAGGCGCCGCGCTTGCGCAGCCAGGCTGTGGCGAGCGCCTTGTACTCCTTCACCAGGTCGGCGACCTGTCCCGGCAGCGGGTCGGGGGCGCTCTCGTCGGTCCGGGTGCCCTCGACCCACAGGGCGGCGCCGGGACCGGTGGTCCCGGCGCCGATCCGCACCCGGCCGCGGCCGCGGATCAGGGCGCCCGGGTCGCCGTCGGCGAGCCGGCCCACCTGCTCCACCGTGCCGAGCACACCGGTGCTCGCGTACGTGCCGTCGATGCGTGGAACCAGCAGCACCCGTGGCTTGCCCGGCTGGGACCCGGCGGCCGCTTGGGCGGCCTCCACGGCGGCGCGTACATCGGCGTCGTTCAGATCCAGCGGGACCACCATTCCGGGCAGCACGACCTCGTCGTCGAGCGGCAGCACGGGCAGGGTGAGCGGTGCGGACGTCGATCCCATGATCTCCCCTTCGGCAGTCAAGTTGAGCTATGCCGACTCAATGCTCGGGAGAGCTTGAATGTTCCCCGACCGCCGTTCGCTGTGAGCGATCACCGCTCAGGACCGGAGGCGACGGGTACGAGGGCCCGCGGGAGAGCACTCCCGATGTCCAACACCCCGCTGTCCTCGGCTGATTCCTCGGGTACAGCGGGGACGGCGCGGCCGGGCCTGCCAAGATGGGCGGATGCCCGCTTCGTATGACATCCCCGAAGTCCTGGACCGTCGCGAAGGCCCGCACGGCGAGGTCGTGCTGCGGCGGCACGGCGATCTGCTGCAGATCATCGCCAACGGCTGCTTCCTCATGGACACGTCCGACGGCCGCTCCGAGCGGCTGCTCGTCGACGCGGCACGGGACGCCCTCGACGGCAGACCGGAGCCGAGCGTGCTGATCGGCGGTCTCGGCGTGGGGTTCTCGCTCGCACACGCCGCCGCCGATCCGCGCTGGGGGCGGATCGCGGTCGTCGAACGCGAGCCCGCCGTCATCGACTGGCACCGCACCGGACCCCTCCGCGACCTCACCCGGCAGGCCTTCCGCGACCCGCGCACCGACATCCTCGAAACGGATCTCCTCGCCTACGTCAATGAGACATCCGACACGTTCGACGCGCTGTGTCTCGACATCGACAACGGCCCCGGCTGGACCGTCACGGAGGGCAACCAGGGCCTGTACTCGGTGGCCGGACTGGCAAGCTGCGCAAGGGTTTTGAGCCCCGGCGGAGTGCTGGCCGTGTGGTCCGCGCAGCCCTCTCCGGAATTCGAAGAAACCTTGCGGAATGCCGGGTTCAATCAGGTGCGTACCGAAGAGATCCCCGTTGCCCGGGGCGTTCCCGACGTCGTGCACCTCGCCGTCGGACCTGGATAGCCGAGCTGCGGTGGCTCCCCGTACGCTGCTGCCCTGGCGCGGATCATTCAAGCGTCAATCGCAAGCATGCGCAGGCATGTGCCAGACAAACGGATCACCCCACGGATTCCGGAAAGCAACTTCAGGGGCGGGCGATGGAGCAGACACACACCTCCCACAACGGCACGACGGCGACACCCGGCGCACAGCGCCGGGTGCTGGTGGTCGAGGACGATGCGACCATCGTGGACGCCATCGCGGCCCGCCTGCGCGCCGAGGGATTCCTCGTGCAGACCGCCGGCGACGGGCCCGCGGCCGTCGACACGGCGGAGGCCTGGCAGCCCGACCTGCTGATCCTCGACATCATGCTGCCGGGCTTCGACGGCCTGGAGGTCTGCCGTCGCGTCCAGGCGCAGCGCCCGGTCCCGGTGCTGATGCTCACCGCGCGCGACGACGAGACCGACATGCTGGTCGGCCTCGGTGTCGGCGCCGACGACTACATGACCAAGCCGTTCTCGATGCGGGAGCTGGCGGCCCGCGTCCATGTGCTGCTGCGCCGCGTGGAGCGGGCCGCGATCGCCGCCTCCACCCCGCGCACCGGCATACTGCGCCTCGGCGAACTGGAGATCGACCACGCGCAGCGCCGGGTGCGGGTGCGCAGCGAGGACGTCCACCTGACGCCCACCGAGTTCGACCTGCTGGTGTGCCTGGCGAACACCCCGCGCGCGGTGCTCTCCCGTGAGCAGCTGCTCGCCGAGGTGTGGGACTGGGCGGACGCCTCCGGTACCCGGACCGTCGACAGCCACATCAAGGCGCTGCGCCGGAAGATCGGCGCCGAGCGCATCCGCACCGTGCACGGCGTCGGCTACGCCCTGGAGACCCCGACGCCATGAGCGACGGGCCGGCCGCGCGGAGAGGCCCCAGGGAGCCCTGGGGCGGCGTACGACCGTTCTCGATCAAGACCAAGCTGGGCGCGCTGGTCGTCATCTCGGTGCTGATCACCACCGGTCTGTCGATGATCGCGGTGCAGACCAAGACCGAGCTGCGCTTCATCACGGTCTTCTCGATGATCGCCACCCTGCTCATCACCCAGTTCGTGGCGCACTCGCTCACCGCGCCGCTGGACGAGATGAACACGGTGGCCCGCTCGATCTCGCACGGCGACTACTCCCGCCGGGTGCGCGAGAACCGCCGCGACGAGCTGGGCGACCTGGCCCAGACGATCAACGTCATGGCCGACGAGCTGGAGGCCCAGGACCAGCAGCGCAAGGAGCTGGTCGCGAACGTCTCGCACGAGCTGCGCACCCCCATCGCGGGCCTGCGCGCGGTGCTGGAGAACATCGTCGACGGGGTCACCGAGGCCGACCCCGAGACCATGCGCACCGCGCTGAAGCAGACGGAGCGCCTCGGCCGCCTGGTCGAGACGCTGATGGACCTGTCCCGCCTCGACAACGGCGTCGTACCGCTGAAGAAGCGCCGGTTCGAGGTGTGGCCCTATCTGTCCGGGGTGCTGAAGGAGGCCAACATGGTCGCCTCCACGCGCGCGGGCATCGCCTCGGGCTCGGGCGGCCACACCCGTACGGACGTCCATCTGCACCTTGACGTCTCCCCGCCGGAGCTGACCGCGCACGCGGACCCCGAGCGCATCCACCAGGTCGTGGCGAATCTCATCGACAACGCGGTCAAGCACAGCCCCGCGCACGGGCGCGTGACGGTGAAGGCCCGCCGCGGGCACTGGCCCGAGTCGCTGGAGCTGGAGGTGCTGGACGAGGGGCCCGGCATCCCGAAGTCGGAGTGGCACCGGGTGTTCGAGCGGTTCAACCGCGGCGCGGTCTCCTCGCCGCACGGTCCGGGCAGCGACGGCGGTACGGGGCTGGGGCTGGCCATCGCCCGCTGGGCGGTGGATCTGCACGGCGGCCGGATCGGAGTGGCTGAATCCGAGCGGGGTTGCCGGATTCTTGTCACTCTTCCGGGACTGCCTTCCGCGTCGAGTTGACGTAGGGTTCGAACCGGAGCCACAAGATCCACGGGCGTTCGGGCAGCCGGACACGTGTGATCAGGCAGAGGCCCGCGCTGTCGGCGCGTCAGGCCGCTATCGACGCATCCCTGAGCAAGCGGAACCACGCTTGTTTCCCGCCATTTCCAAGCCCGAAACACGCTCTGCAATGTGACTTACGCGACGATGAACGGGCCCGGACTGACCTTCCCCGCCGGGGAGGCGTAGCCTTTATTCCCGCTGTCCATCACCTTGTGAAGCGGAAGAGGGCGGTTGCCGCCGTGTCGCCACAGTCCCCCAGTAACTCGAGCATCTCGACCGACACCGACCAAGCGGGCAAGAATCCCGCTGCTGCGTTCGGTCCCAATGAGTGGCTCGTCGACGAGATCTATCAGCAGTACCTCCAGGACCCGAATTCGGTAGACCGAGCCTGGTGGGACTTCTTCGCCGACTACAAGCCGGGGGCGCCTGCCGCCCCGGCTCCGGCGAGCAACGCGGCCCCGGAGGCCGCCGCGCCCGCCGCATCCGCTCCGGCCGCCCCCGCGGCTCCGGCCCCCGCCGCCCCGCAGCCGGCCGCCGCCGCGCCTGCCGCGCCGGCGCCCGCCGCTCCGGCCCAGGCTCCGGCTCCGGCTCCGGCTCCGGCCAAGCCCGCCGCCGCCAAGCCGGCCGCCGCGAAGGCCGCTCCGGCCGCCGCGGCCCCGGAGGGCCCCGAGCTGGTGCCGCTGCGCGGCCCGGCCGCCGCGGTCGCGAAGAACATGAACGCCTCGCTGGAGCTGCCCACGGCCACGTCCGTGCGCGCGGTCCCGGTGAAGCTGCTCTTCGACAACCGCATCGTCATCAACAACCACCTCAAGCGGGCCCGGGGCGGGAAGATCTCCTTCACGCACCTGATCGGCTACGCGATGGTGCAGGCCATCAAGGCCATGCCGGCGATGAACTACGCGTTCGGTGAGAAGGACGGCAAGCCGACGCTGATCAAGCCGGCGCACGTCAACCTCGGCCTCGCCATCGACCTGGTCAAGCCCAACGGCGACCGCCAGCTGGTCGTCGCGGCGATCAAGAAGGCCGAGACGCTGAACTTCTTCGAGTTCTGGCAGGCCTACGAGGACATCGTCCGCCGCGCCCGCGACGGCAAGCTGACGATGGACGACTTCTCCGGCGTCACGGTCTCCCTGACCAACCCCGGCGGCCTCGGCACCGTCCACTCGGTCCCGCGTCTGATGCCCGGCCAGTCGGTCATCATGGGCGTCGGCTCCATGGACTACCCGGCGGAGTTCCAGGGCACCTCCCAGGACACCCTGAACAAGCTCGGCATCTCGAAGGTCATGACGCTCACGTCGACCTACGACCACCGGGTCATCCAGGGCGCCGCCTCCGGCGAGTTCCTGCGCCAGGTCGCGAACCTCCTCCTCGGTGAGAACGGCTTCTACGACGACATCTTCGAGGCGCTGCGGATCCCCTACGAGCCGGTCCGCTGGCTCAAGGACATCGACGCCAGCCACGACGACGACGTCACCAAGGCCGCCCGGGTCTTCGAGCTGATCCACTCCTACCGGGTCCGCGGCCACGTCATGGCCGACACCGACCCGCTGGAGTACCGCCAGCGCAAGCACCCCGACCTGGACATCACCGAGCACGGCCTCACCCTGTGGGACCTGGAGCGCGAGTTCGCGGTCGGCGGTTTCGCGGGCAAGTCCCTGATGAAGCTGCGCGACATCCTCGGCGTGCTGCGCGACTCGTACTGCCGCACCACCGGCGTCGAGTTCATGCACATCCAGGACCCCAAGCAGCGCAAGTGGATCCAGGACCGCATCGAGCGGGCGCACACCAAGCCGGAGCGCGAGGAGCAGCTGCGCATCCTGCGCCGGCTGAACGCCGCTGAGGCCTTCGAGACCTTCCTGCAGACGAAGTACGTCGGCCAGAAGCGCTTCTCCCTGGAGGGCGGCGAGTCGGTCATCCCGCTGCTGGACGCGGTCATCGACAGCGCGGCGGAGTCGCGGCTGGACGAGGTCGTCATCGGCATGGCCCACCGCGGCCGGCTGAACGTGCTGGCGAACATCGTCGGCAAGTCGTACGCCCAGATCTTCCGCGAGTTCGAGGGCAACCTCGACCCGAAGTCGATGCACGGCTCCGGCGACGTGAAGTACCACCTGGGCGCCGAGGGCACCTTCACGGGCCTGGACGGCGAGCAGATCAAGGTGTCGCTGGTCGCGAACCCCTCGCACCTCGAAGCCGTCGACCCGGTCCTGGAGGGCGTCGCCCGCGCCAAGCAGGACATCATCAACAAGGGCGGCACGGACTTCACCGTCCTGCCGGTGGCGCTGCACGGCGACGCGGCCTTCGCGGGCCAGGGCGTGGTGGCCGAGACCCTGAACATGTCGCAGCTGCGCGGCTACCGCACCGGCGGCACGGTCCACATCGTCATCAACAACCAGGTCGGCTTCACCGCGGCTCCCGAGTCGTCGCGCTCCTCGATGTACGCCACCGACGTGGCCCGCATGATCGAGGCGCCGATCTTCCACGTGAACGGCGACGACCCCGAGGCGGTCGTCCGCGTTGCCCGCCTGGCCTTCGAGTTCCGCCAGGCGTTCAACAAGGACGTGGTGATCGACCTCATCTGCTACCGCCGGCGCGGTCACAACGAGTCGGACAACCCGGCCTTCACCCAGCCGCTGATGTACGACCTGATCGACAAGAAGCGCTCGGTGCGCAAGCTGTACACCGAGTCCCTCATCGGTCGCGGCGACATCACCCTGGAAGAGGCCGAGCAGGCGCTCCAGGACTACCAGGGCCAGCTGGAGAAGGTCTTCACGGAGGTCCGTGAGGCCACCTCGCAGCCGTCCGCGGCCGAGCCGTCGGACCCGCAGGCCGAGTTCCCGGTCGCGGTGAACACCGCGGTCAGCGCCGAGGTCGTCAAGCGGATCGCCGAGTCCCAGGTCAACATCCCCGACAGCATCACCGTCCACCCGCGCCTGCTGCCGCAGCTGCAGCGCCGGGCGTCGATGGTCGAGGACGGCACGATCGACTGGGGCATGGGCGAGACCCTCGCGATCGGCTCGCTGCTCCTGGAGGGCGTCCCGGTCCGCCTCGCCGGCCAGGACTCCCAGCGCGGCACCTTCGGCCAGCGGCACGCGGTGATCATCGACCGTGAGACGGGCGACGAGTTCACGCCGCTGATGTACCTCTCCGAGGACCAGGCGCGCCTGAACGTCTACAACTCCCTGCTCTCCGAGTACGCGGCGATGGGCTTCGAGTACGGCTACTCGCTGGCCCGCCCCGAGTCCCTGGTGATGTGGGAGGCGCAGTTCGGCGACTTCGTCAACGGCGCGCAGACGGTCGTGGACGAGTTCATCTCCTCCGCCGAGCAGAAGTGGGGCCAGACCTCCGGCGTCACCCTGCTGCTGCCGCACGGCTACGAGGGCCAGGGCCCGGACCACTCCTCGGCCCGCCCGGAGCGCTTCCTCCAGATGTGCGCCCAGGACAACATGACGGTCGCGATGCCGACGTCCCCGTCGAACTACTTCCACCTCCTGCGCTGGCAGGTGCACAACCCGCACCACAAGCCGCTGATCGTCTTCACCCCGAAGTCGATGCTGCGTCTGAAGGCCGCGGCGTCGAAGGCGGAGGAGTTCACCACGGGCCAGTTCCGCCCGGTCATCGGGGACGCCTCGGTCGACCCGGCCGCGGTGAAGAAGGTCGTCTTCTGCGCCGGCAAGGTCTACTACGACCTGGAGGGCGAGCGGCAGAAGCGCGGTGTCACGGACACGGCGATCATCCGCATCGAGCGCCTGTACCCGCTGCCGGGTGCCGAGCTCCAGGCCGAGATCGCCAAGTACCCGAACGCCGAGAAGTACCTGTGGGCCCAGGAGGAGCCGGCGAACCAGGGCGCGTGGCCGTTCATCGCCCTGAACCTCATCGACCACCTGGACCTGGCGGTCGGCGCGGACGTCCCGCACGGCGAGCGGCTGCGGCGCATCTCGCGCCCGCACGGCTCGTCGCCTGCGGTGGGTTCGGCCAAGCGCCACCAGGCCGAGCAGGAGCAGCTCGTCCGCGAGGTGTTCGAGGCGTAGGTCCGCCTCGTGTCCGGCAGGGCCGCACCCCGACCGGGGGTGCGGCCCTGCCGTTTATCCTGGTGGGCATGTACTTCACCGACCGAGGCATCGAAGAACTGGAGAAGCGGCGGGGCGAGGAGGAGGTCTCCTTCGCGTGGCTCGCCGAGCAGCTGCGCACGTTCGTCGACCTGAACCCGGACTTCGAGGTGCCGGTGGAGCGGCTCGCGACCTGGCTGGCCCGGCTGGACGACGAGGACGACGAGTAACAACGGGCCCTGCGACGGCCTTACTCCGGCCCTACGGCGGCCTTACTCCGGCCCTGCGGCGGTCCGACGGCGGTGAGGAGCGGGGTGCCCGAGGGCGCCCCGTCGTCAGTCGCGCGGCCGGGTCACGTCGTACGCCAGTCCCATCGCGCCGTGCGCCAGCAGGAGCGCCCCCGCCGCGGTCCAGCCGCCGCTGCGGCGCCGCACTCCGAGAGCGGTGAGCGGCAGGCCCGCGGCGAGCTGGGCCGCCGCGAACAGGCGGGCCTTGGGGGTGCCGGACCAGGGGAGCCAGGGGTCCAGGCGGCCGACGTCGAACGCGTCGAGCTCCGCGCGGACGCCGCGGTGCGGGCCGCGCCGGTCGTCGGGGCGGATGTGCGGCTGGGCGCGGGCCGCCGCGTGCAGGCCGTCGGCGGGGTCACAGGGGGTGAGACCGGCGGGGAGCGAGACGCCCGCCCGGGTGAGGACCGCGAGCAGGGCGAGCAGCCGCGCGCGGGCGTCGGCTTCGGGGTCGGGCCGGGTGAGCCGTTCCAGGGACTCCATGTCGAGGACGGGGTCGAGGCCGAGGCGGGCGGCGAAGGTGCGCATGGCCTCGTCCTCGCCGACCGGTGTGCCGTCGGTGAGCCAGACGTATCCGACGGGGCGGCGGAAGCCGGACGCGAGGGTGTAGCCGGCCCGGTCCTCGTCCCACCACAGCGCGAGCACGGGCCAGGGGGCGGCGACCGCGAGGGCGGTGGCCCAGCCGGTCAGCACACGGTCCACGGGCTCGTCGCCGTCCGCCCAGGGCCTCCCGTCGGGCACCAGCACGCTCCACTCCCCCGCGGGGCAGAGCGGCATGCGGGTGCCCAGCAGCGGGGCGGTGGGGGCGACGGCGTCCGGCTCGGCCCGGCAGAGCAGCAGGGCTCCGGAAGCGGGCGCCCCGGCAGCGGGGCCGGTGCGAGGGGAATCCGGTGACATGGACACACGCTAGGGCGATTTCTGGTGATCCGTCACATTTCGGGGTCGCGATCGTCCCCAAAAGAGTGTCTTGACTTTCCTTGGGCGCGATATATCGTGAATGACAGAGACGCGATATGGCGCGTTGTCAGGGGAGGTCGTCACCATGTCCGAGTGGTCCGTCGCGGAGCCGAGCAAGCTCACCTTCGAGGAGCCCGTGCGAGATCTCCACGTACGGATCGTCAACGGCACGGTGAATGTCGTGGGCACGGACGAAGGTTCCGCCCGCCTGGAGGTCTCCGAGATCGAGGGCCCCGCTCTGCTGGTCACCCAGGAGGGCGGCACTCTCACGGTGGCCTACGAGGACCTGCCCTGGAAGGGCTTCCTGAAGTGGCTCGACCGCAAGGGCTGGCGGCGCAGTGCCGTGGTCTCGCTGGCGGTGCCCGCCGACACCCGGATCGAGGTGGGGGTGGTCGGTGCGGGCGCGGTGATCTCCGGGGTCCGCGGTCCCACGGTGGTGAAGGGCGTCACCGGCGACACCACCCTGGTCGGGCTCTCCGGCCCGGTGCGCGCGGACACGGTCTCCGGGAATCTGGAGGCCCAGGCCGTCACCGGCGATGTGCGCTTCAACTCCGTCTCGGGCGATCTGACGGTCGTGGAGGGCTCGGGGCCCTCCGTGCGGGCGGACTCGGTCAGCGGCTCGATGATCGTCGACCTCGACCCGGAGGGCCCCACGGACGTACGGCTGACCAGCGTCTCCGGCGAGATCGCCATCCGGCTGCCGCAGCCGGCCGACGCCGACGTCGAGGCCAACACCGCGAGCGGCACCATCTCCAACGCCTTCGACGGTCTCCGGGTGCAGGGTCAGTGGGGCGCCCACAAGATCACCGGCCGGCTGGGCGCGGGCAACGGCAAGCTGCGGGCGACCACGGTGTCCGGTTCCATCGCCCTGCTGCGCAGGCCGCCCCGCGAGGAGGAGCCCTGGGAGGCGGAGGCATGGGAAGAGGCCCCGGCCGACAGCGCCCCGGCCGCCTCGGGGGAGAATTCCGGTTCCGGCCGGGAGACCACCGCCCCCACCGACGCCGAACCGGGCGACCCGGCCGGCGGCACGACCGACAAGAAGGTGCTCTGAGATGCCTCCCGTCTTCGCCCATGGCCGCCTGCGCCTGTACCTGCTGAAGCTGCTGGACGAGGCCCCGCGCCACGGCTACGAGGTGATCCGCCTCCTGGAGGAGCGCTTCCAGGGCCTGTACGCCCCCTCGGCGGGCACGGTCTACCCCCGCCTGGCGAAGCTGGAGAGCGAGGGCCTGGTCACCCACACCACCGAGGGCGGCCGCAAGGTGTACGCCATCACGGACGCGGGGCGGGCCGAGCTGGCCGACCGCAGCGGTGAACTGGCCGATCTGGAGCTGGAGATCCGGGAGTCGGTCGCGGAGCTCGCCGCCGAGATCCGGGCCGATGTGCGCGGCGCTGCCGGTGATCTGCGGCGCGAGATGCGGGCGGCGGCCTCCGAGGCCCGGCAGGGCGACGGCGCCAAGACGGACGCCCCCTTCGGCGACTTCGCGGGCACCGACAAGGAGACCTGGCGGGCCGCCAAGGAGGAGATGCGCCGCGCCAAGCAGGAGTGGAAGGAGCAGGCCCGGCGCGCCAAGGACGAGAGCCGGCGCGCCCGCGAAGAGGCCCAGCGCGCCCGCCGCCAGGCCAAGGAGGCCCAGGAGGAGATGCAGCGCATCGCCCAGCGCGTCCAGGACCGTGTGCAGGACCACTTCGCGCGGGGCGACTGGCCGACCGGGGTGCGCGAGGGCCTGTCCGAACTGGCCAAGGAGTTCGGCGAGTTCGGGAAGGACTACGGCAAGGGGTTCGGCCGGGACTTCGGCTTCGGTCGCGGCGGTACGGAGGCCAGGCCCGCCCCCGAGTACTCCAGCACCCCGGAGGACTTCCCCGCCGGGTACGAACCGGCCTGGGCCCATGAGGACCCGACCGGCGACCCGGCCCGCGATCTGGACCGCCTCCTGGACCGCTTCCGCGACGACATCCGGGACGCGGCCCGGGACCACGGCGTCACCCCGGACCAACTCCGCGACGCCCGCCGCCATCTGTCGACGGCGGCGGCGCACATAGGGATGGTGCTGCGAACACCGAAGACCTGAGCGGCCAAGGCACCTCACGAAGCGAGCGAACCGACGCCGGGGACACCCGGCGTCAGCCTCACCCACGCCACCTCATGGGGAGTCCGGCTGACGCCGCGGCCACCAGCGTTGGCCTCCGCCCGCGCCACGCAGCGGACGTGAGCCGACCCGCTATGGCTACCCCAGCCTCGCCCACGCCACCGCAGGGGCGGGAGCCGGCCCACCCCGGAGTCACCAGTCTCGGCCTCCGCCAGCGCCACGCAGGGGACGTGAGCCGACCCACGCCGTGCCAGCCCGCCTTCGCCCGCCCCACCGCAGGGGGCATCAGCCGGCCCACGCCCCGGTCACCCGCCTCAGCCCTCGCCTGCCCAACCGCAGCGCCGGACCGTCCCACCCCGTAGGCACCGGCTTTGGCCTCCGCCCCGCGCCACCTCACAGGCCGACCGGCCCACCCCAGGGCCCCGGCCTAGACCCCACCCGCGCCGCTCACCCGGGGGGTGAGGGCCGGCCGCCGCCGGAGTCACCCGGCCTTGGCCTCGTCCTCTCCGTAGAGGACGCGGGTCAGGGACGCGTTGGTCACGCCGTGGTCGGCCAGGACCTCGGCGGCGACTCCGGGGCGGGCCGTCAGGGCGAGGAGGATGTGCTCGTCGCCGATGTGCCGGTCGCGGTGGGCCAACGCGATGCGCAGGGAGGACACGAGCGTGTCCTTGGCTTCCCTGCCGAAGGGAGTGTGCCCGGACCACCACCCCTTGCCCTTGCGGTTGCCGGACATCGCGCCGACGCCGTGCACCTCCTCGACCCGGGCGACGATCTCCGCGACGTCGATCCCGAGTCCCGCGAGGGCCTCGGTCTCCGCCTGGGACAGCCCGGCGCGCCGTCGGGCCTCGCCGAGCGCCTCCCGTACCGACTCCCGGCCCTCCGCGAGCCCCAGCGCGGCCAGCGCGAAGGAGGCGCGGCTGCCCTGCCGGTCCAGCAGGGCGAGCAGCAGATGCCCGGCATCCACCGTCCCGGCCCCCGCCCCTTCCGCATGCTCGGCCGCGCCCGTCACGACCGCCCGGGCGTCCTTCGTGAACCGCTCGAACATCAATGCCTCCCGTACTTCTTGTGCACGGCCTGCCTGCTGACACCGAGCTCCGCGGCGATCTCCTGCCACGACCACCCCTGATTGCGCGCATTGCGCACCTGCACCGCCTCCAACTGCTCCAGCAGCCGGCGCAGCGCGGCGACGGCCCGCAGGCCGACCCTCGGGTCGCGGTCGCCCGCGCGCTCGGCGAGATCCGTTGCCTCACTCATGCCGTCAATCTAGGTTGACACTCCTCGGGTTGTCAACCTCGGTTGACAACCCGAGGAGACAGGCATGAGAAAGGCGGGCCCGGCAACCACCGGACCCGCCTGACCGAAACCTTGCCGAATACCTTGCCCCAGCTCAGGAGTTGGTGAGCACGACCTTGCCGAACAGCTCCCCCGACGCCATCCGCTCGAAGCCCTCCCGGGCCCGGTCCATCGGCAGCACCTCGTCGATGACGGGCCGCACACCGGTGGCGGCGCAGAAGGACAGGAGGTCCTCCAGTTCGTCCTTGGTGCCCATCGTGGAGCCGACGACCTTCAGCTCCAGGAAGAAGATCCGGGTCAGCTCGGCGTGCGAGGGCCGGTCACCGCTGGTGGCCCCGGAGATGACCAGCGTGCCCCCGGGCTTCAGCGACTTGACCGAGTGCGACCAGGTCGCGGCGCCCACGGTCTCGATGACGGCGTCGACCCGCTCCGGCAGCCGCGCCCCCGACTCCACGGCCTCCACGGCGCCGAGCTCCAGCGCCCGCTTGCGCTTGGCCTCGTCCCGGCTGGTGGTGAAGACGCGCAGCCCCGCCGCCTTGCCGAGGACGATCGCGGCCGTGGCGACACCGCCGCCCGCGCCCTGGACGAGGACGGAGTCGCCGGGGCGGACGCCCGCGTTGGTGAAGAGCATCCGGTACGCCGTCAGCCAGGCCGTGGGCAGACAGGCGGCCTCCTCGAAGGAGAGCTCCTTCGGCTTGGGGAGGATGTTCCAGGTCGGCACGGCGACCTGGTCGGCGAAGGTGCCCTGGTAGCGCTCGGTGAGGATGGAGCGCGGCTCCTTGGGGCCCACGCCATGGCCGCTCTGGCCGATGACGGAGTGCAGGACGACCTCGTTGCCGTCCTCGTCGACGCCGGCGGCGTCACAGCCGAGGATCATCGGCAGCTTGTCCTCTGCGAGGCCCACGCCGCGCAGGGACCAGAGGTCGTGGTGGTTGAGGGAGGCGGCCTTGACATGGACGACGCTCCAGCCGGGACGGGCCTCGGGGGCGGGACGCTCCCCCAACTCGAGGCCGGTGAGCGGCTGGTCGCGGTCGATTCGGGCGGCGTAGACAGCGAACATGACCTTGACGATAGGCGCGCGGGTCCGGCTCGGGAACCGGGGGCGGCTGTGACACATGCCCTCTTGCCAGCAGGGGCCCCGCGAATCCGGGGGCGCGGGCCGGGAACCACCCGGCCGGACCACCGCCAAGGTAAAAAAACGACCCCGGCCGGGCATCGGCCCGACCGGGGTCGTCACGACCACGGCTCAGCTCAGCGCCGGGCCACGCCCTCCGCACGGGCGGCGGCGGCGACCGCCGCCGTGACCGCCGGGGCGACCCGCTCGTCGAACGGCGAGGGGATCACATAGTCCGCGGCCAGGTCGTCCCCGACCACCGAGGCCAGCGCCTCGGCGGCCGCGATCTTCATGCCCTCGGTGATCCGGGAGGCCCGGACCTGGAGGGCGCCCGCGAAGATGCCGGGGAACGCCAGGACGTTGTTGATCTGGTTCGGGAAGTCCGAACGGCCCGTCGCCACGACCGCCGCGTACTTGTGCGCGACGTCGGGGTGCACCTCGGGGTTCGGGTTGGCCATCGCGAACACGAAGGCACCCGGCGCCATGGAGGCGACCGCGGACTCCGCGACCGTACCGCCGGAGACGCCGATGAAGACGTCGGCACCGGCGAGGGCGTCCTCCAGCGAGCCGGTCAGCCCCGCCTTGTTGGTGAAGGAGGCGACCTCGCGCTTCACATCGGTCAGATCCGCACGATCCGCCGAGATGATGCCCTTGCGGTCGGCGAGCGCGACATCGCCGATGCCGGCCTCGACCAGCATCTTGGCGATGGCGACCCCGGCCGCGCCGGCACCCGAGATGACCGCCCGCAGCTGCCCGATCTCGCGCCTGCTCAGCCGCGCCGCGTTCCGCAGCGCCGCCAGCGTCACGACCGCCGTACCGTGCTGGTCGTCGTGGAAGATCGGGATGTCGAGGCGCTCCTGGAGCTTGCGCTCGATCTCGAAGCACCGCGGCGCCGAGATGTCCTCGAGGTTGACGCCACCGAAGGAGGGCGCGAGGCGCACCACGGTCTCGACGATCTCGTCGACGCCGGTGCAGGCCAGCGCGATCGGCACCGCGTCCACGCCGCCGAACTGCTTGAACAGGATCGCCTTGCCCTCCATCACCGGGAGGGAGGCCTCGGGACCGATGTCGCCGAGCCCGAGCACGGCCGTACCGTCCGTCACGACGGCGACGACCGACGACTTCCACGTGTAGTCGTGGACGAGATCCGGCTGCTCGGCGATGGCGCTGCACACCTTCGCCACGCCGGGTGTGTACGCGAGGGACAGGTCGTCCTTGTCGCGGATCGGCACGGTGGCTTGCACAGCCATCTTGCCGCCGCGGTGCAGCGCGAACGCGGGGTCGAATGAATCGAGGGGCTCCGCCCCTCCGTCCTGACCCGTATCGCTGTCGCTGCGAGGATTGACGATCTCCGCTGCCACTTTGTCTGACCCCTTAAATATTCATGGTTTGAGGGTGGCCACTCCCGGGTGAGGGGTGGGCGGGCACCGCGCACAGCCCAGTTACCGATACGTACGGTCACGTAAGGGCGTATACGCGACGGGCGCGCCGCACACGCGCCCTGAGCCCCGGATGAGGGGTGTAAAGCACCTTCTTACCGGACGGACGGCGTCGAGGACGAGTCCAATAGGTGCAAGCTCACATGGTGGAGCGAAGAACGATCATCGATCACCGCATTCCGGTGACATTGATCATGCGGTGGCGTACCGACAAGTAGCCCAACGCGCTTGACGAGGGCCCGGTTCGCGCTCACGCGCCACGGTGGCGAGGCCGACCGGCTATCCGCATCATGAGATGGACGGGAGATCTTCCGGCCGGAAGGAGGGATTCCCGCAGAAGATGCGGTCGGGATGTACCGACCTGGTGTGGTTCGGGGGAAACCCGTTATCCGATTTTGACATAGCTGGCCCCCTGAATGGCTCAGTCCGAATGGCAAGATGCCGTAATCACACGAGGTCGCGACACTCGAAGACGTGTGCTCTCGTCGACCCATCGGCAACTCCACCCATCCGCCGGAGGAACCCACCATGACCGCACGCACCACCCGTCGTACGACCGCCACGCGCTCCCGGCTGGCAGCGGTCGGCTCGATCGCGGTCGCAGGCGCCCTGATTCTCACCGGCTGCGGTGACCAGACCAAGGACGACAGCAGCGACACCGAGACCAAGAGCTCGGCCCCCCTGGCCGACAAGCTTCCGGCATCCATCGCCGGCAAGGGTGTCATCAAGGTCGGCTCCGACATCGCGTATGCGCCGGTGGAGTTCAAGGACGACTCCGGCAAGGTGGTCGGGATCGACCCCGACATCGCCGCGGCGATGGGCAAGCAGCTCGGCGTGAAGTTCGAGTTCCAGAACGCCACGTTCGACACCCTGATCGGTGGTCTCGCCTCCAACCGGTACGACATCGCCATGTCGGCGATGACCGACACGAAGGACCGCCAGGAGGGCGTCGACTCGGACACCGGCAAGAAGGTCGGCGAGGGTGTCGACTTCGTCGACTACTTCACCGCCGGTGTCTCCCTCTACACCAACAAGGGCGACTCCCAGGGCATCAAGACCTGGGACGACCTGTGCGGCAAGACCATGGCCGTGCAGCGCAACACCTTCTCGCACGACCTCGCCAAGGACCAGGCGAAGAAGTGCAAGGACGACGGCAAGAAGGAACTCAAGGTCGAGGACTTCGCCACCAACCCGGAGGCCGAGACCCGGATGCGCTCCAAGGGCGCCGACGTCGTCTCCGCCGACTTCCCGATCGCCGCCTACTCGGTGAAGAACGCGGGCGGGGGCAAGTACTTCGAGATCGTCGGCGACCAGGTCGAGGCGGGTCCGTACGGCATCGCCGTGGCCAAGGAGGACACCGAGCTGCGTGACGCGCTCCAGGCCGCCGTGCAGGCCATCATCGACAACGGTGAGTACGAGAAGATCATCAAGAAGTGGGGCGTCGAGGACGGCGCGATCACCGAGGCCAAGATCAATGGCGGCTCCTGATCCGTCTCGGCACCGCACGTTCTGAAAGGCTCCACCCGTGACTGTTGACGTCAACAAGACGGACGGTCCCGCCGACCCGACGCCCTCAGCCGGACCGGAGGCCATCAAGGCCATCCCGGTCCGGCACCCGGGGCGCTACGTGTCCGCGGCCCTCGCCCTCGCCATCTTCGGCGTGATCATCTACGCCTTCGCGCAAGGCAACATCAACTGGGACGCGATCCCCGAGTACTTCTTCGACGACCGCATCTTGGACGGCGTCTGGAAGACCCTCCTGCTCACCGTGCTCTCCATGGTGATCGGCATCGCGGGCGGCATCCTGCTCGCCGTCATGCGCCTGTCGAAGAACCCGGTGACCTCGTCGATCGCGTGGCTCTACATCTGGTTCTTCCGGGGCACCCCGGTCCTGGTCCAGCTGTTCGTCTGGTTCAACCTCGGCCTGGTCTTCGAGTACATCAACCTCGGCCCGATCTACAAGGACTACTGGTCGTCCTTCATGACGCCGCTGCTGACGGCGCTGCTCGGGCTCGGCCTCAACGAGGCCGCGTACATGGCGGAGATCTGCCGCGCCGGCCTGCTCTCGGTCGACGAGGGCCAGAGCGAGGCGTCGCACGCGCTCGGCATGAGCCACACCAAGACGCTGCGCCGGATCGTCATTCCGCAGGCGATGCGCGTCATCGTGCCCCCCACGGGCAACGAGGTCATCAACATGCTGAAGACCACGTCGCTGGTGGCGGCGGTGCAGTATGCCGACCTGTTCAAGCAGGCGCAGGACATCGGCCAGAACGCGGGCTCCACGGTGGAGATGTACTTCCTCGCCGCCGCCTGGTACCTGATCATGACCTCGATCCTGAGCGTCGGCCAGTACTACATCGAGCGGCACTACGCGCGGGGCTCGTCCCGCTCTCTGCCCCCGACGCCCATGCAGCGCATCAAGGCGGCCGTTCTGCCCACGCGTCGCCCGAAGGGAGTCACGGCATGACGGACGTGACGAAGCAGCCCTCTCAGGACTCGGCGTCCACCCGGGCCATGGTGAAGGCGGAGGGCGTCCACAAGTCCTTCGGCCATGTCGAGGTCCTCAAGGGCATCGACCTCGAGGTGCGGACCGGCGAGGTGTTCTGCCTCATCGGCCCCTCCGGCTCCGGCAAGTCGACCTTCCTGCGGTGCATCAACCACCTGGAGAAGATCAACGCCGGCCGGCTGTACGTCGACGGCGATCTGGTCGGCTACCGCCAGAAGGGCGACAAGCTGTACGAGCTCAAGGACAGCGAGGTCGCGCAGCAGCGGCGGGACATCGGCATGGTGTTCCAGCGCTTCAACCTGTTCCCGCACATGACGGCCGCGGAGAACGTCATGGAGGCGCCGATCCAGGTCAAGGGCGTCAGCAGGAGCAAGGCCCGGGAGCGGGCGCGGGAGCTGCTGGAGAAGGTCGGCCTCGGCGACAAGGCCGGCAACTACCCCTCGCAGCTCTCCGGCGGCCAGCAGCAGCGCGTGGCGATCGCCCGCGCGCTGGCGATGGACCCGAAGCTGATGCTGTTCGACGAGCCGACCT
Source organism: Streptomyces sp. YS415 (assembly GCF_023544665.1). Classification (GTDB taxonomy): domain Bacteria; phylum Actinomycetota; class Actinomycetes; order Streptomycetales; family Streptomycetaceae; genus Streptomyces. Next base: position 78,888 of record NZ_JAMJFL010000014.1, on the reverse strand, counting down.
CGGCCCTGGACCCGGAGCTGGTCGGTGACGTCCTCGACGTCATGCGCGACCTCGCCGAGTCCGGCATGACGATGGTCGTCGTCACCCACGAGATGGGCTTCGCCCGCGAGGTGGGCGACAACCTCGTCTTCATGGACGACGGCGTGGTCGTCGAGTCGGGCGACCCGCGCGAGGTCCTCTCCAACCCGCAGCAGGAGCGGACGCAGGCGTTCCTGTCCAAGGTCCTCTGACCCGGGCATGACGAAGGGGCGGTACGGGATTCCCGTACCGCCCCTTCGTGCCGTCCCCTCGCGCGCGGGCCGCTACTTCAGCGCCAGCACCAGGGCGTCCGACGGGGAGCACCACACCGGCCGGGCCTCGGCGAAGCCCTTCTCGCGCAGTACGCGCGCGTGCCACTGCGCGGACGGGGTGTCGCCGTCGGCGTGCTCGCCGTAGATCTCGAAGCGGCGGGCCGTCGGCTCGGCGAGGACGGGGTCCTGGGCGGCGACCTGCCACCACTCGGTCCAGTCCAGGGCGCCGTCGCTCCTGGCGCGTTCCATGCGCGCGTGCCGCTGCGCCCGCTCGGCCGCGTTGATCCGGGGCGTCGTGTCGTCGATCATGCGGTCCGCGTTCATGAAGACCCCGCCCTCGCGGACCAGGCCCGCGACCTGGCCGTAGAGGGCCGCGAGGGGTTCGCTGTGCAGCCAGTGCAGGGCCGTGGCGGTCAGCACGGCGTCGTAGGAGTCGTACGGCAGCCGCGACGGCCAGTTGGGGTCCTTGAGGTCGGCGGTGACGAAGGCGGCCCGCTCGTCGCCCGCGAAGGTGCCCTCGGCGATGGCGAGCAGCGCCGGGTCCAGGTCGACGCCGGTGCTGGTGGCGCCGGGGAGCCGGGCCAGCAGCCGGGCCGTGATGGAGCCGGTGCCGCAGGCCAGGTCGAGCACCCGGGGCTCGGGCCCCACGAGCGCCTCGACCATGTCCAGCATGACCCTGAAGCGCTCCTCCCGGTCGGGCATGTACCACTCCTGCTGCCGGTCCCAGCTCTCCTGCCAGGCGTGCCAGTCGGTTCCGGTACCGGTCGTCATGGGAGCCCCCTCCTCGGACGGATGCGTAATACCCTGGAAGCACGCTCGTCTGTTACCCGACCGCACCCCGACCATAGAACGCCTCCGTAAGGACTACAAGTGGAACTGGCCTATTACTCGGACTACGCCGTGCGTCTCGTCAACAGCGAGGACCCGGCCCGGGGCAAGGACTCGCTGACGTCCGTCGAGGCCGTCCGCGATATGTTCGGCGGGAACCAGTCGGCGGCCCGCCGCGCCACGGACGCCGACGTCACCCGCTTCCGCTCGGTCCGGGGGCGGCTGCGTTCGGTCTTCCAGGCCGCCGACGGCGGCGACGAGACGCTCGCCGTGGACCTGCTGAACTCTCTGCTGCTGGAGTTCCCGGTCAGTCCGCAGATCTCCGGGCACGACTTCCGGGACGACGACGGCCGCCCGCTGTGGCACATGCACCTCGCCGACCACCCGTCGAACGCCACCGCGGGCTACGCGGCCATCGCGGCGATGGGTCTGGCCTTCCATCTGACCGAGTACGGCGTGGACCGGCTCGGCCTGTGCGAGGCAGCGCCGTGCCGCAACGCCTACCTCGACACCTCGACCAACCGCTCCCGGCGCTACTGCTCCGACCGCTGCGCCACCCGCGCGAACGTGGCCGCCTACCGGGCCCGCAAGCGCCTGGAGGCCGACCGGTCCGACAGCACGGGCCGCACCGCGGACAGTGCCCAGCGCACCAGCGCGAACGGCGAGCGCTGATCCGTCCCGCGCGGCCGGAACCGGGCCCGCACCCTGCCCAGCACCAGCTCCGCCGGGACCGTGCCGTAGTCGGTGCTGTCCCCGCCCGCGTACGCGTTGTCCCCGAGCACCCACCAGCCGCCCTCGCGGGGCTCCGCGGCCCGCTTGACGACCAGCAGGTCCTGCTGGAACGGATGACGGAGCACGACCACGTCACCGGGCCGGATCCGCGCCCCGTAGTGCACCAGCAGCCGGTCGCCGTGGTGCAGCGTGGGCACCATCGACGGCCCGGTCACCTCGGCCGGCCCGAAGGGCAGCAACGACCGCCCCTGCTCGGTCTCCTGCGACAGTTCCGGCATCACCGGCACCTCCCCGGTCCTATCCTCCACCAGTCTCAGTCTGACCCTGGACTTTTGTCCTCAGCCCATGGGGGCACTCGCGAAAAGCCGTCCCGCAGGGAGTAATGTCCCACCTGAGAAGACGATCACGAGGAAGGAATGCTCCATGCTTTCCCGCCTGTTTGCCCCCAAGGTGAAGGTCAGCGCGCACTGCGACCTGCCCTGCGGCGTGTACGACCCGGCCCAGGCCCGCATCGAGGCGGAGTCGGTCAAGGCCGTCCAGGAGAAGATGGCCGCCAACGACGACCCGCACTTCCAGGCGCGTGCGACCGTCATCAAGGAGCAGCGCGCCGAGCTCGCCAAGCACCACGTGTCGGTCCTGTGGAGCGACTACTTCAAGCCCCCGCACTTCGAGAAGTACCCGGAGCTGCACCAGCTGGTCAACGACGCCCTGAAGGCCCTGTCGGCCGCCAAGGCGTCCACCGACCCGGCCACCGGCCAGAAGGCGCTGGACTACATCGCCCAGATCGACAAGATCTTCTGGGAGACCAAGAAGGCCTGATCCAGGACCTTCTTTCGCATCGCCTCGACCGGCGGTCGGTGCACCATCGCAGGTCGACGGGTATCCCCGAAGGGGCCCGGCCGCAGCACGCGGCCGGGCCCCTTCGGCCGTCCGTGCCATCCTGGCGGGGTGAACACCGAGGATCTGGTCCGGCTGCGGCGGGCCCGCGACCGCATGGACCGCGAGTACACCGAGCCCCTCGACGTCACGGAGCTCGCCCGGACCGCGCTGATGTCCCCGGGCCACTTCCAGCGCAGCTTCCGCGCCGCGTACGGCGAGACGCCGTACGGCTATCTCATGACCCGCCGGATCGAGCGCGCCAAGGCGCTGCTGCGCCGCGGGGACCTGAGCGTCACGGAGGTCTGCATGGCGGTCGGCTGCACCTCCCTCGGCTCCTTCAGCGCGCGCTTCACCGAGCTGGTCGGCGAGACGCCGAGCGCCTACCGGGCCCGCTCGCACGAGGACGGGGCCGTGATCCCGGCGTGCGTGGCCCGCCGCTTCACCCGGCCGAAACGCTCGTAGCGGCCTAGCCTGCTGTCATGGAGATCCGACTCAAGAACTGTTTCCTGGCCGTCGACGACCATGACAAGGCGATCGCCTTCTACCGGGACGTCCTCGGCATGGAAGTGCGCAACGACGTCGGTTTCGAGGGCATGCGCTGGGTCACCGTCGGATCGCCGGCGCAGCCCGACGTGGACATCGTGCTGGAGCCCCCCGGCGCCGACCCGGACATCTCCCCCGCCGACCGGGAGGCGATGGCCGGCCTGCTCGCCAAGGGCGTGCTGCACGGGGTCAACTTCACCACCGACGACTGCGACGCCCTGTTCGCCCGGGTGCGGGAGGCCGGCGGCGATGTCATCCAGGAGCCGATGGACCAGCCGTACGGGGTGCGCGACTGCGCGTTCCGGGACCCGGCCGGGAACATGCTGCGCTTCATGGAGCCGAACAGCTGACCTACGATCACGTCCATGACCATCCGCTGGACGTACGCCTTCGTCGACCGGCCCGCCGCGGGCTTCGGCGCCGCCTGCGACTTCTGGACCGCCGTCACCGGCACCCGGCTGTCGGAACCCCGCGGTGATCAGGGCGAGTTCGTGACCCTGCTGCCGGAGTCCGGGGACGCCTGCGTCAAGGTGCAGGGCGTCCTGGACGGGCCCGGCGGCGCGCACCTGGACTTCGCCGTCGAGGATGTGCCCGGCTTCGTGCGGGAGGCGCTGGACACGGGGGCGGAACTCGTCGCCGACCACGGCGACTGGGCCGTACTGCGGTCCCCGGCCGGGCAGTTGTTCTGCGCCGTGCCCTGGCACGGGGAGGCGTCGCGGCCGCCGGTGGTCCGGGACACGCGCCTCGACCAGGTCTGCCTGGACACCCCGCCCTCGCTCCACGACACCGAAGTCGCCTTCTGGGGCGCCCTGTTGCCCGAGTGGACGTCGGCGCCGGGTTCCCTTCCGGAGTTCCACGTGGTCAGGCCCCCGGCGGGCCTGCCGATCCGCATCCTGCTGCAACGCCTCGGCGAGGAGCGCCCCGCCTCGGCCCATCTCGACCTGGCCTGCGCGGACATCGAGGCGAGCCGGGCCGCCCATGAACGGCTCGGCGCCACGCTCGTGCACCGCGGCACCCACTGGCGCGTGCTGCGCGACCCGGCGGGCGGCACGTACTGCCTGACGGGCCGGGACCCGCACACCGGCGGCCTGCCGGCCTAACGCCACACCCAGGGCTCCACGCCGACCACGGCGGCCACCGGTACCGGCCCGTAGATGTGCGGGAACTCCTCCCCGCCGGGCTCGGCCGCCTCGTACCGCACGGGCGCGCCGAGGCGGTCGGGGTCGACCACCAGGACCACGAGATCGCTCAGGTCCGCGAAGAAGGCTTCGGCGACGCGCGGGAGCTGCAGGCGCGTGGAGCAGTGGATGAACCCCTCCTCCTGGAGGGTCTTCCCGCGGGTCGAGATCTCGTACGTGCCCTTCGCCCGGGCCTCGTCCCACAGGGACCGCCGGGTGAGGTGCAGGATGGGGTCGCTCATGCGTTCACGCTACGGGGTCGACCGCGCCGCCCGCCCCCGCAGATAGCGCTGCTCGGGCAGGCTCATGGTCTGCGCCGCCGCCGACTCGTAGGCGGCCCGGGCGGCGGCGAGGTCCCCGGCCCGCTCCAGCAGATGCCCCCGCACGGCATCGCGCCGGTGCCCCAGCTCGCCCTCCAGCAGGTCCACCTCCGCGAGCCCCGCCTCCGGGCCGTGCACCATGGCGACGGCGACCGCGCGGTTCAGGCGCTCGACGGGGCCGGGGACCAGGCCCACCAGCACGTCGTACAGGCCGAGGATCTCCCGCCAGTCCGTGGCGTCCGCGGAGGGCGCCTCGTCGTGGACGGCGGCGATGGCCGCGCGCAGCTGGTACGGCCCCGCCGGGCCCGTGCTCAGCGCCCGGGTGACCAGCGCGACGCCCTCCTCGATCGCGGCCTTGTCCCAGCGCTCGCGGTCCTGTTCGTCGAGCGGCACGAGGTCGCCGCCGGGGCCGGTGCGGGCGTCGCGGCGGGCGTCGGTGAGCAGCATCAGCGCCAGCAGCCCGGCCACCTCGCCGATGTCCGGGAGCAGGCGGTGCGCCATCCGGGTCAGCCGGATCGCCTCACCGGCGAGATCGCGGCGCTGGAGACTGCGGCCCGAGGTCGCCGTGTAGCCCTCGTTGAAGATCAGGTAGAGGGTGTGCAGGACGGCGGGCAGCCGTTCCGCCCAGTTGTCGGGGCGCCCGAAGGCGGCCCCGCGCACCTTCTGCTTGGCCCGGCTGATCCGCTGGGCCATGGTCGCCTCGGGGACGAGGCAGGCGCGGGCGATCTCCGCCGTGGTCAGACCGCCGACCGCGCGCAGGGTGAGCGCGATCTGGGCGGGCGGCGTCAGGTCGGGACGGCAGCACAGGAAGAGCAGGGAGAGCGTGTCGTCCTCGCGGGGAGCCCGGTCGCTCCCGGCCGCGAGGCGCGCGCCGAGCGCCACCGCCTTCTCCTCGCGCGCCCGCCGGGCGTCGTCCGCCCGCAGCGCGTCCACCAGCCGCCGCGAGGCCACCTTGATCAGCCAACCGCGCGGATTGTCCGGCACCCCGGCCCCCGGCCACTGCCCGGCCGCGGCGAGCAGCGCCTCCTGCACGGCGTCCTCGGCGGCGTCGAAATGGCCGTAGCGCCGCACCAGCGCACCGAGGACCTGCGGCGCGTGGTGGCGCAGCAGGTCCTCGACGGTGTCGCTCATGCGGTTCAGACGTCTCCGGTGCCCTCGTCGACGGGCCGGATCAGGACCGGGTACACCGGGGCGCCCGCCGGCTGGGGGCACTCCAGGACCCGGGCGGCGATCTCGGTGACCCGCTCCAGGCTCGCGCACTCCAGGACCCAGTAGCCGGCGAGCAGTTCCTTCGTCTCGCCGTAAGGGCCGTCGGTGATGACGGGCTTGCCGTCCGTGCCGAGACTCACGTGCCGGGTGCGGGCGGGCTCGACCAGACCCTGGGCGTCGACCAGCTCGCCGGACTCGGCCAGGTCGTCGTTGAGGGCGCTCATGAAGGCGTACATCGCCTGCACGTCCTGCTCGCTCCAGGCCGGCGAGCTCTCGGACGCGCCGCCCTTCATCGCCTCGTAGTCCGCCTGGCTTCCCTGCACCATGACCAGGTACTTCATGACTCGCTCCTTTGTCTCGCGCCGCCTGTCGGGCGGCTCTCACAGGGACGTCGGAGCCGGGCCCGGGTTCTCGACATGGTTCGGGCCGGGATTCTCAGGACGTGCTCGCGGCGGGTTTTCCGGGCTCCTCCCGGTGCTCGGGCTCGTCGTGGGGCTCGGGGCGTGCCTCGCACTCGGGGTTACGGCAGGGGCCGGCCACCCAGCGCGGTACCCATGCGCCCAGCGTCTTGTGGCGCCGGACGACCGTTTCGACGGACTGTCCGCAGACGGGACAGGCATGTCTGTCGCTACTGTCCATGTCCCAAGGGTAGGCCGGTCAGCGCTTCCGTGCGTAGGTGCGGACCAGCACTCCGTTACCGAACGTGCGGACGCCTTCCAGCGTGAAGTCGCTGACCGCGAACCCGGTGCCGCCGAACATGGGCAGGCCCGAGCCGTAGACCTGCGGATATGTCTTGATCACGAGTTCGTCGATCTCGTCGAGCAGCTCGCCCGCGATCTGGGAGCCGCCGCACAGCCAGATGCCGAGCTCGCTGTCCTCGGCCTTGAGCTCGCGGACGCGGGTGACGAGGTCGCCGTCGATCACGGTGACGTTCGGGTCCGGGGAGGTGCCGAGGGTGCGCGAGGCGACGTACTCGCGCAGGTGGCCGTAGGGGCTGGTGACGCCGAGGTCGAGGGCGAGCTGGTAGCTGGCGCGGCCCTGGATCACGGTGTCGAAGTGGAGGTTCTCGGCGCCTGTGAGGCCGAGCTGTTCGCGGCCCTGCACCGCGACCGTCTCCGGCCAGGTGGAGGCGAGGTAGCCGAGGAACTCCTCGTCCAGGAAGGCGAACATCGACGAGGCGTCGCCCTTCGGGTCGCCGATGAAGCCGTCGATGGAGCAGGCGATGTAGTACGTGAGCTTTCGCAAGCCGGGGCTCTTTCCGTAGGGTGTCGTTGAACAACTGCAGTTGTAGTACTTCGCCTGTAGTGGTTGCAAGTGTTTTCGGGGCCGGGATTTAAGTGGGAGAGGAGATTCCGCATTGGCCAGGAATCCGGAACGGCGGGCTGCGCTGGTGGACGCCGGCGTGGCGGTGCTCGCGCGGGAAGGGGCGCGCGGGCTGACGTTCCGCGCGGTGGACGCCGAGGCGGGGGTGCCGGTGGGCACGGCCTCCAACTACTTCACCGGGCGCGACGACCTGCTGCGGCAGATCGACGCCCGGCTGCACGTACGGCTGGCTCCCGACCCGAAGGTGATCGCCGAGCTGCTCGAACGGCCGAAGGACCGGTCACTGGTGACGGCGTTCATGCACGACCTGATGGGCCGGGCCGTCCGCGACCGCACCGGCTATCTGGGGCTGCTGGAGATGCGCCTGGAGGCGACCCGGCGCCCCGAACTGCGGGCCTCCTACACGGAGTCGGTGCGCGGGGACCTCACGCAGGGCATGGAGTTCCACCGCGCCGCCGGACTCCCCGGCGGCGACGAGACCGTCACGGTGCTCTATCTCGCCATGCTCGGCCTGATCCTGGAGCATCTGACGCTGCCGGGGGTGCTGGAGGGTGTGCTGCCGGGGGTGGGTGTTCCGGAGGAACTGATCGAACGGATCGTGGAGACGGTGGTGCCGGAGGCGTAGGCCGGGCTAGCGCGGCTCGCGCCACATGGGGAACATCTGGGGGCCGTCGGGCAGGGTGAGGGGGCTGCCGAGGAGTTCGAAGCCGAGGCGCTCGTACAGCTTGCGGCTGCGGTCGCTGCTCGCCTCCAGGTAGGCGGGGACGCCGTCGCTGTCGCAGCGGTCGAGTACGGCGCCGATCAGCGCGGAACCGAGGCCCTCGCCCTGCCGGCCGGGGGCGACGCCGATCATCCACAGGTACTCGTGGGCACGGTCGCCGGGGTGGATGTCGGCGGTGAGGCGGCCGATCAGCTCGACGCGCTCGTTGTCCGGGTCGACGGCGTTCCGGAGCTGGACGGGCCCGTCGTCGTCGGGGTCGTGCTCCCCGGCGGGCGTCGGCAGCCACAGGGCGCAGGCCGAGCCGTCCTCGGTCAGATCGATCCGCCCCTCGGCGAGCACGATGTCGGTGAAGGCCGCCATCAGCCGGTGGTGGGTCGCCCGGCGGTACTCGGTGCCGGGAAAGACCCAGCCACTGACCGGATCGTCCTGGAACGCCTCGTCCAGCAGCCGCACCACCAGGTCCCGGTCCGCCTCGCTCGCCGCCCGGATCGCCACGCCCATGTCCCGCCCCTTCGCCTGAACCAGCCGATCCGCCGTGATCGGCCGTGATCGACGTTGATCGTATGGCGGTCGGGACGCGTGGGACGGGGATGGCCGAAGATTGACGTGATTCGTCTTGGGCGACACTGTCACCGCTACGGTCCCGGCACGGTACGGCACGTGCGCGGGGTCCGGGCGGGCTGCGGCGACGGCCGTGCAGGGCCGCACGACCTAGCGGGTACGGCTCCCCTGCCCCGGCCGACTCGGTGAGCGAACGGGCCGCGCGCACAGTAGGGATGAGCGGGAACCAGCCGACCGGGACGGCCCTCGTACGGGCCGCCGACCCGCCGGGTAGGGCTCCCCTGCCCCCGGCGGGCCCCGTGAGCCGACGGGCCGCGCGTGCGGCGGGGATGCGAGGGACACAGCCGCGAACGGCCGGGCCGGCGCTCGTACGGGGCCGCCGGCCGGTGGGATACAGCTCCGCCGGGCCAGGCGGTCCCCGCGAACGAACAGGCCCCGCGCACCGTGGGGATGCGCGGGACCCGCTGGCCGGGCCGGCGGTCGTGCGGGGTCAGGAGCCGCACGACCGCCGGTCCGGGGTCTCAGGTGCTGCGCCGGGTGACGAACTCGGCCAGCGCCAGCAGGCCGCCCGCCGCCTCCGGATCGGGCACCGCGCGGGCCAGTTCCTGCATCGCGCGGGCCATCCGGTCGGCTGCCTGGACCTGCGCCCAGTCACGGCCGCCCGCCTGTTCCACGGCCAGCGCGGTGCGGGCGGTCTCCTCCTCCCCCGCCAGACCGCTCTTGCCGTACGGCACTTCGTACAGCTCGGCGAGCTCCCGCGCCGCCGGGGTGCCGGAGGTGAGCGCGGCGACGACCGGCAGCGACTTCTTGCGGGCGGCCAGGTCCGCGCCGGCCGGCTTGCCGGTGCGCCGGGGGTCCCCCCATATGCCGATGACGTCGTCGATGAGCTGGAAGGCGAGCCCGGCCTCACGGCCGAACGCGTCCATCGCCTCCACGTCCTCCCGCGGCGCCCCGGCGTACAGCGCGCCGAGAGCGCAGGCACAGCCCAGCAGCGCTCCCGTCTTCGCCTCGGCCATCGCGAGCGCCTCGTCGAGGCCGATCTCGGCGCAGGCCCGCTTCTCCAGGGCCGTGTCCGCGTGCTGTCCCTCGCACAGCTCGACCACGCAGGCGGCGAGCCGGGCGGCGGCCCCGGTGGACGCCGGATGCGGGTCCTCGGCGAGGAGTCCGAGGGCGAGGGCCTGGAGGGCGTCCCCGGCCAGGATCGCGTCGGCGTCCCCGAACACGGTCCAGGCGGTCGGCCGGTGCCGTCGGGTGCTGTCCCGGTCCATCACGTCGTCGTGCAGCAACGTGAAGTTGTGGATCAGCTCCACCGCCGCGGCGGCCCGTACGGCGGCCTTGCGGGCCGTCGGCCCACCGAGCGCCTCCGCCGCGGTGAGGACGAGCGCGGGGCGGATCGCCTTGCCCGCGTTGCCCGCGGCGGGGGTGCCGTCCGCGTGCTCCCAGCCGAAGTGGTAGAGCGCGACCCGGCGCATGGCCTTGGGCAACGAGTCGATGGCGGCGCGCAGTTGGGGATCGACGGACCCCCGCGCGCGCTCCAGGATGGCCATCGCCTCCTGGCCGTCGAGCGCACCCGGCCCGGCGTGTGTCTGGGTCCCGATGGGCCTCCGCCTTTCCCGCGTCTCGGTCGGTAACCGCCCTCCGGCGGGGTGTTGCTGCGTCTCGCTCATGAACTCACCCATCGCCCGGACGAGTTGGCTGACGGTGGCACCGGTCCCACGGCCGGGCGCGTACCCCGAGGATGTACCCGCCCCGGAGGGCGGGGACACCGGTTGACCGCGGCAGGCTCACCGCCAGCGCCCGATCTCGACGTTCTCCAGCACACCGAGCGCGTCCGGCACGAGGACCGCGGCCGAGTAGTAGGCGGTCACCAGGTACTTGATGATCGCCTGTTCGTTGATGCCCATGAACCGCACCGACAGGCTCGGCTCGATCTCGTCCGGGATACCGGCCTGCTGGAGCCCGATGACCCCCTGCTCGGCCTCACCGGTACGCATGGCGATGATCGACGTCGTACGGGCGTCGCTGACCGGGATCTTGTTGCACGGGAAGATCGGCACCCCGCGCCAGGTGGGCAGGCGGTTGCCGGCCATGTCGATACTCTCGGTCACCAGGCCGCGCTTGTTGAGCTCACGGCCGAACGCGGCGATCGCGCGCGGGTGGGCGAGGAACAGCTTGGTGCCGCGGCGCCTGCTGAGCAGCTCGTCCATGTCGTCGGGCCCGGGCACGCCGTCGTGCGGCTGGATCCGCTGGTCGTACTCGCAGTTGTTGAGCAGCCCGAACTCGCGGTTGTTGATGAGTTCGTGCTCCTGACGCTCCTTGAGCGCCTCGACCGTCAGCCGGAGCTGCTGCTCGGTCTGGTTCATCGGCTGGTTGTAGAGGTCGGCCACCCGGGAGTGGATGCGCAGCACGGTCTGGGCGATGCTCAGTTCGTACTCGCGGGGCCTGGCCTCGTAGTCCACGAAGGTGTGCGGGATGTCCGGCTCGCCGCTGTGACCGGACGCGAGGTCGATCTCCTTCTCTCCGTGCCTGTTGGTGCGCTGGGCCGGGATCGAGCGCTGCTCCTCGAGATGCTCGCGCAGGGAGTCGGAGCGCTCGGCGACCTGCTCGACATCCTCGCGGGGCAGGACGAGCACGGTGCACGCGGTGACCGTGCGGACCGTGTACTCCCAGATGGCGTCGGGGGCGAGCAGCGCCTGGTCGCCGAGGTAAGCGCCGTCGGCCAGCACTCCCAGGGACTCGTCGTCGCCGTAGGGACCGGTGCCGACCTTCTCCACCCGCCCGTGCGCCAGCAGGTACACCTCGTCGGCGGGGCTGCCGAAGGAGACGAGCACCTCGCCCGCGGCGAGCTCCCGCTGCTCGCAGCGCCGGGCGAGCTCGGTGAGCACCTCCTGGTCCTCGTAATCACGCAGCGCGGGCAGTTCGCACAGCTCTGCGGGGATGACCTCGACCCGGTCGCCGGTCTTCACAAAAGTGACCCGGCCGTCCCCCACTGCATAGGTCAGGCGGCGGTTCACCCGGTACGTACCGCCCTGGACGTTCACCCACGGCAGCATGCGCAGCAGCCAGCGGGAGCTGATCTCCTGCATCTGCGGTGCGGACTTGGTGGTGGTGGCCAGGTTCCGCGCGGCGCCGGTGCCGAGACTCTGCTGCGGCCTGCCCTCATCAGTGCGGACCTCTTCGCCTACCGACATAAGGAATTGCCCTCCCAGTCATGCACCGGCACCGTTCTGCGCCGGGCATCCAATCGCAGGACCCAGCCTTCCTCACGGAGCGTGCCGGTGCTATTACACGAACGAGGGGGAATGGATCACGGGCCGACTGGGCACGCGAGCGGTTCCTGTCCAGCGGCGTCCTTCCGTTTGCTGTCCGAAACCAGCCGGTTGCCGGGGTGGGGCAGGGGCGCCGCCGACGCCGGGCGAGAATGGTTCCGTGACCAGTCTCGACGCCCTCCGTCCCCGGCTTCCCTCGCCGCTCCAGGAGCTCGTCGACGACCGCTTCGCCCGCGCCGGCCTCCGTCTCCTGCTCAAGCGCGACGATCTGATCCACCCCGACCTCGTCGGCAACAAGTGGCGGAAACTCGCCCCCAACCTCACCGCGGCGGCCGGCCGGACCGTCCTCACCTTCGGCGGGGCGTACTCCAACCACCTCCGGGCGACGGCCGCCGCGGGCCGTCTGCTGGGCCTCGACACGGTCGGCGTGGTGAGGGGGCAGGAACTGTCCGGCCGCGCCCTGAACCCCTCCCTGGCCCGCTGCGCGGCGGACGGCATGCGCCTGCACTTCGTCGACAGATCGACGTACCGCCGGAAAGCGGAACCGGAGACTTCGGCGGCGATCCTCCGCGCCGCGAACGCCGAGGAGGCGTACGTCGTCCCGGAGGGCGGCAGCAACGCCCTCGCGGTGCTCGGCTGCCGGTCCCTCGGCCAGGAGCTGCGCGGCCACGCCGACCTCGTCGCCCTGGCCTGCGGCACCGGCGGCACCCTGGCCGGGCTGGCCGCCGGACTCGCCCCCGGCCAGCGGGTCCTCGGCATCCCCGTCCTGAAGGGCAGCTTCCTCGGCGGCGACATACGCGCCCTGCAGCACCGCGCCTTCGGCGGCCCCCGAGGCACCTGGACCCTCGACGACCGCTTCCACTGCGGCGGTTACGCCCGCACCACCCCCGAACTGGACGCCTTCGCCGCCGACTTCGAGCGGCGCCACGAGGTCCCCGTGGAACGCCTGTACGTGGCGAAGCTGCTGTACGGACTGGTCACCCTCGCCGAGGAAGGCGCCTTCCCGCGCGGGACGACGATCGCGGCCGTGATCACCGGACGCCCGTTCCCCTAGGCGCCCTCACGCCGCCTCGCGGAACGCCGCCGCCTCCTCCAGGTCCAGCCTGCGCAGCAGCGTGCGCAGCATCTCGTCGTCGATGTAGCGGCCGTCCCGGAGTTTCACGAAGACCGCCCGCTCGGCGCCGATCATCTCCCGGGACAGGCGCCGGTAGGTGTCGTCGACCGTCTCGCCGGTGACCGGGTTGACCTGGCCGAGGCGTTCCCAGACGGCGTTGCGGCGGCGCTCCAGGACGGTGCGGAGCCGGTCCGCGAGCGGGGGCGGCAGGGCGTTGCGCTCGTCGGAGAGAAGCTCGTCGAGGCGTCTTTCGGCGGCCCGGGAGGCCTGGGCCTGGGCGTTGGCCTCGGCGAGGGTCTCGGCCTGCGCGTCCCGGCCGGGCAGTTTCAGTGCGCGGATCAGCGGGGGCAGCGTGACGCCCTGGACGACGAGGGTGCCGATGACCGTGGTGAAGGTCAGGAACAGGATCAGGTTGCGCTCGGGGAAGTCCTCGCCGCCGTGCATGGTGAGCGGGATGGAGAAGGCGATGGCGAGCGAGACCACGCCCCGCATCCCGGCCCAGGCGATGACGAACGGCCCCTTCCAGGTCGGGTTCTCCTCCCGCTCCCGGATCCGGGCCGACATCATGCGCGGCAGGTAGGTCGCCGGGTACACCCAGACGAACCGCGAGGCGACGACCACCAGGAAGACAGCGATCGCGTACCAGGCGGCGCGTCCTCCCTCGTACTCCCCGAGTCCCTTGAGGACGACCGGCAGTTGGAGTCCGATCAGCGCGAAGACGGCGGATTCGAGGACGAAGGCGACCATCTTCCACACGGCCTCCTCCTGGAGGCGGGTGGCGAAATCGACCTCCCACGCGCGGTGCCCCAGCCACAGCGCGACGACCACCACCGCGAGCACCCCGGAGGCGTGCACCTGCTCGGCCACGGCGTAGGCGACGAAGGGGATCAGCAGCGACAGCGTGTTCTGCAGCAGCGCTTCCTTCACGTGGGTGCGCAGCCAGTGGATCGGCACCATGAGGACCAGGCCGATGCCGATCCCGCCGAACGCCGCGAGCAGGAACTCGCCGATGCCGCCGGCCCAGGTGGCGCCCTCGCCGACCGCGGCGGCGAGCGCCACCCGGTAGGCGGTGATCGCGGTCGCGTCGTTCACCAGGGACTCGCCCTGGAGGATCGTGGTGATCCGCGACGGCAGCCCCACCCGGCGGGCGACGGCGGTCGCCGCGACCGCGTCGGGCGGCGCCACCACCGCGCCCAGCACCAGGGCCGCCGTGAGCGGCAGACCGGGCACGATCATGTAGGCGGCCCAGCCGACCGCGAAGGTCGCGAAGAGCACGTACCCGACCGACAGCAGCGCCACGGGCCGCAGTTGGGCCCGCAGGTCCAGGTAGGAGCTGTCCGTGGCGGCCGTGTGCAGCAGCGGCGGCAGAATGAGCGGCAGCACGATGTGCGGGTCGAGCGTGTAGTCCGGCACCCCGGGCACGTACGACACGGCGAGGCCCGCCGCGACCAGCAGCAGCGGCGCCGGGACCGGGGTGCGCCGGGCCGCCGCCGCGACCGCGGCGCTGCCCGCCACCAACAACAGCAGCGGCATCACGTCCATGAACCTCGCCCGCCCTCGCACATCGCCGTTCGCCCACCCTCGGTTTTCCGCGCGGCCTTCCGTACGGCCGTCGTAATCTGGCAATCATGAAACAGTGCACGCATGCCGACGTGCTGCCGCACCCGGAACCCGGCCCGCTGAGCGAGACGTGTCCCGAGTGCCTGGCGGACGGCACCCACCCGGTACAGCTGCGGCTGTGCCTCACCTGCGGTCACGTCGGCTGCTGCGACTCCTCGCCGGGACGGCACGCGACCGGGCACCACAAGGATTCCGGACACCCGATCATGCGGACGTTCGAGCCGGGGGAGGACTGGCGGTGGTGCTTCGTGGACCACGTGCTGGTGTGACGGGCACGACTCCGGATCCGGACGGTTCGACCGTCTGACGTCTGGGTACGTCAACCCGGCGCGCGCTCTTCCCATTTGGGCCCGCCGGACCCCTAGCCACGGAGCGTATCCAAAGGTTTACTATGAGTGACAGCGGGGGGTTGGGGTCCCGGGGACAGAAAGTTCGGAGCGCGATAGCGTCACCGCTGAACCACACATCGCGTTACCCCGGGGGGCGACCCTCGGCCCCGTAAAGCTTGTACCACCTTGGAGGTGAGGGTGTCCCAGAT
Organism: Streptomyces sp. YS415; assembly: GCF_023544665.1. Taxonomy (GTDB): domain Bacteria; phylum Actinomycetota; class Actinomycetes; order Streptomycetales; family Streptomycetaceae; genus Streptomyces. Next base: position 63,763 of record NZ_JAMJFL010000014.1, on the reverse strand, counting down.
CGCAGGCGAGCCCGCGACCCAGGACTTCGTGGAAGTCCGGCTGCCGGCTGCGGGTGCCTACCTGTCGGTGCTGCGTACGGCGACCGCCGGTCTCGCGGCCCGTTTGGACTTCACCCTCGACGAGATCGAGGATTTGCGCATCGCGGTGGACGAGGCATGCGCGATCCTGCTCCAGCAGGCCGTGCCGGGCTCGGTGCTCAGCTGTGTCTTCCGGCTCGTCGACGACTCGCTGGAGGTCACCGTCTCGGCGCCGACCACCGATGGTCACGCACCGTCACGGGACACGTTCGCGTGGACCGTGCTGTCCGCCCTCGCGGGCAAGGTCTCCTCCGCCGTGGACGAGGACAAGACCGTGTCGATCAGCCTCTACAAACAGCGCGGCGCGGGACCCGGGCCGGCGTGAGGGACGGGGACGGGCCGGTGCGGGACGAAGAGCGCGGCACACGGGAGCTGCCGGCCGAGAACGCCGACGACGCAGTCGCTCCGGGCGGTTCCCGACACCTGGCGGACGGCGTCGACGGCATTCCGGAGCAGGCCAGGCCGCACCCGGAGGACGACGCGTCCTCCGCGCGGGCGGGCTTCCCGGACACCGCCGTGCAGGGCTCGCCTCAAGAGAGGCGGATCGGGGGCACCCCCGGCCGGGCTGAGACGAGAGCTCGACAGAGGGCGACGGGCGGGACGATGAGCGAGCACGAGCGAGACGACGATCAGGGCGCGCCGGCCGCGCGGCACGAGGTCCAGCAGCGTGAGCCGCAGGACCGCAGCGGTGCGCGCGCCATGTTCATCGAGCTGCGCAAGCTGCCGGACGGCGGCCCGGAGTACGCGGAGCTGCGCAACCAGCTGGTCCGGATGCATCTGCCGCTCGTCGAGCACCTCGCGCGCCGTTTCCGCAACCGCGGCGAACCGCTGGACGACCTCACCCAGGTCGCCACCATCGGCCTGATCAAGTCGGTCGACCGCTTCGATCCGGAGCGCGGCGTGGAGTTCTCCACGTACGCGACCCCGACGGTCGTCGGCGAGATCAAGCGCCACTTCCGCGACAAGGGCTGGGCGGTGCGGGTGCCGCGCCGGCTCCAGGAGCTGCGGCTGGCGCTGACCACGGCGACGGCGGAACTGTCCCAGCTGCACGGCCGCTCCCCCACGGTCCATGAGCTGGCCGAGAAGTTGGGCATCTCGGAGGAGGAGGTCCTGGAGGGCCTGGAGTCCGCGAACGCGTACTCCACGCTGTCCCTGGACGTCCCCGACACCGACGACGAGTCGCCGGCCGTGGCGGACACCCTGGGCGCCGAGGACGAGGCGCTGGAAGGCGTGGAGTACCGCGAGTCCCTCAAGCCGCTGCTGGAGGATCTGCCGCCGCGCGAGAAGCGCATCCTGTTGCTGCGGTTCTTCGGCAACATGACCCAGTCGCAGATCGCGCAGGAGGTCGGCATCTCGCAGATGCACGTGTCGCGCCTGCTGGCGCGCACGCTGGCACAGCTGCGGGAGAAGCTCCTCGTGGAGGAGTGACTACTTCTGGTCCTGCACGCTGCCGGGTCCTCGGATCCCGAGGGCCCGGGTGGTCTCGGCGTTCACCAGCAGGACCAGCGCGGTGACGGCCACCACCGCGAGGGCGATCCCGGCCGGGATGGCCATGCTGTCGGCCTGGAGCAGGTTGTAGGCCACCGGCAGCGCCATGATCTGGGTGATCACGGCAGGGCCGCGCGCCCAGCCGCGTCGGGCGAGCAGCCCGCGGGCGGCCAGCAGCGGCAGCAGCGCGAGCACGATCAGCGTCACTCCCCCGGTCACGGCCTGCTGACGGTCGTCCGCGTCGCCCGTGAGCCCCATGACGAGGATCCACACGCCGCCCACCACCAGGGCGAGCCCTTCCAGCGCGGCGAGGGCCGCGGCGTAGATCAGCCGCCGCGGGCGGGGTCCGGTTTCCGGGGCGGGGTTCTGCTCAGCGCTCACCCCTGAAGGGTAGCCCTCGCGGTGTCCGCCCCCTCGGGCGCCCGGCGCACGCAACACGCCCCCGTGGCGAGGTTCACGCACCGATTCTCCTACTGGATCACTATTCGGTGTGGGCCCGGTACCCCCCAGTAGGTACGCTGCAATCCATGCGTGCACTTCTCGTGGTCAATCCGGCGGCAACCACCACAAGCGCACGTACGCGCGATGTGCTGATCCATGCATTGGCCAGCGAAATGAAGCTGGAAGCGGTCACCACCGAGTACCGCGGCCATGCGCGCGACCTGGGCCGGCAGGCGGCGGAGAGCCAGGACGTCGATCTGGTGGTGGCCCTCGGCGGCGACGGCACGGTCAACGAGGTCGTCAACGGCCTGCTGCACGCGGGCCCCGATCCCGAGCGCCTGCCGCGGCTGGCCGTGGTCCCGGGCGGCTCCACCAATGTCTTCGCCCGCGCGCTGGGCCTGCCCAACGACGCCGTGGAGGCGACGGGCGCGCTGCTGGACGCGCTGCGCGAGGGCAGTGAGCAGACGGTCGGCATGGGGATCGCCGCGGGAACGCCGGGCACCGAGGACGAAGGGGTGCCGGAGCGCTGGTTCACCTTCTGCGCGGGGCTCGGCTTCGACGCGGGCGTGGTCGGCCGGGTCGAACAGCAGCGCGAGCGGGGCAAGCGGTCCACGCACGCCCTTTACCTTCGCCAGGTGGTGCGCCAGTTCCTCCAGGAGCCCAACCGGCGGCACGGCACGATCACACTGGAGCGGCCCGGCGCCGACCCGGTGACCGATTTGGTGCTTTCCATAGTCTGCAATACCGCTCCGTGGACGTATCTGGGTAATCGCCCGGTGTACGCGGCGCCTAAGGCGTCGTTCGATACGGGGCTGGACGTACTCGGTCTCAGCCGGATGTCCACGGTCGCGGTTGCCCGGTATGCGACCCAGTTGCTTACTTCGTCCCCCGAGCGGGGACCCCAGGGTAAGCACGCCGCTTCACTGCATGACCTGGACCAGTTCACCTTGCATTCGAAGGTCCCGCTCCCCCTTCAGATGGACGGTGACCACCTGGGGCTGCGGACGAGCGTGACGTTCACAGGCGTACGCCGTGCACTGCGTGTGATTGTGTGAGCAGAAGACGCGAAAGTCCTTTCACTCGAACGTTTAGACCAGGGTCCACCCCATGGAAGTACGGCTGTGACCTAGTCGACACCGAGGAATCAAAAAAAACTTTCCAGAAGGGGTTGTATCCGCCGCTGAGGTTTGCGAGTCTCTACGTGGTGATTGGGACGGCCCGCAAGACCGGCCTCCACAGGTCACCAGAACCCTCTCCACATCAAAGGACCACGGCAGGGAAACCTGACGGTCGGCCCTTCACTTGTTGAGGGATTCGTGAAAGCGTTCACATTCACAAGCACCTGCATGTAATACCAAGGAGAGGTAGCAGCCATGGACTGGCGTCACAACGCCGTTTGCCGCGAGGAAGACCCCGAGCTCTTCTTCCCCATCGGCAACACCGGTCCTGCGCTGCTGCAGATCGAGGAAGCCAAGGCCGTCTGCCGTCGCTGCCCGGTTATCGAGCAGTGCCTGCAGTGGGCGCTCGAGTCCGGTCAGGACTCCGGCGTCTGGGGTGGTCTCAGCGAGGACGAGCGTCGCGCGATGAAGCGCCGTGCCGCCCGCAACCGGGCCCGTCAGGCCTCCGCCTGATACTCCCGCCCCATAACGGCCTCAGCTTGGCGGCGCGTGCAGCGAGTACGCATCTCCCGCCCCCGAGCCGCAGCGCGCAGTACCCCCGATGCGCATAGCACGAGCACTGGCCTCGGACCCAACCGGTCCGGGGCTCTTTGCTTGTCCGGACGCGATACGCGCGGGCCGCTTTGTGTGCGGGCCGCTGCTTGTGCAGGCCGCTGCTTGTGCAGGCCGCTGCTTGTGCGGGCCCTTCCATGGGCGGGCCCTCTGCGCGCGGGCCGCTACTTGTGCGGCCGTACCGGGATGTCCAGGATCACCTGAGTCCCCCGCTCCGGTGCCGGGACCATGTCGAAGGTTCCGCCCAACTCCCCCTCCACCAGCGTCCGTACGATCTGCAGGCCGAGGTTGCCCGCGGTGTGCGGGTCGAAGCCCTCGGGCAGTCCCACGCCGTCGTCCTGGACGGTGACGAGCAGCCGGGCTTCCTTGGTGGTGCCGCCACGGACCGCGGAGACCTCGACGGTTCCGGTCTCGCCCTGCCGGAAGCCGTGCTCCAGGGCGTTCTGGAGCACCTCGGTCAGGACCATGGACAGCGGGGTGGCGATCTCGGCGTCCAGGATGCCGAAGCGGCCGGTGCGCCGGCCGGTGACCTTGCCGGGTGAGATCTCGGCGACCATCGCGAGGACCCGGTCGGCGATCTCGTCGAACTCCACCCGCTCGTCCAGGTTCTGGGAGAGCGTCTCGTGCACGATCGCAATCGAGCCGACCCGTCGCACCGCCTCTTCGAGCGCTTCCCGGCCGCGGTCGGACTCGATGCGCCGGGCCTGGAGGCGGAGCAGGGCCGCCACCGTCTGGAGGTTGTTCTTCACCCGGTGGTGGATCTCCCGGATGGTGGCGTCCTTGGTGATCAACTCGCGTTCGCGGCGGCGCAGTTCCGTGACGTCGCGGAGCAGGACCAGGGAACCGATGCGGGTGCCCTTGGGCTTGAGCGGGATCGCCCGGAACTGGATGACCCCGTCCTCGGACTCGATCTCGAACTCACGGGGCGCCCAGCCGCTGGCGACCTTGGCGAGCGCCTCGTCCACCGGGCCGTGGGTCGGGGCGAGTTCGGCGGTGGTCTTGCCCAGGTGGTGGCCGACCAGATCGGCGGCGAGGCCGAGGCGGTGGTAGGCGGACAGCGCGTTCGGGGAGGCGTACTGGACGGTGCCGTCCGCGTCGAGCCGGATCAGGCCGTCGCCGACGCGGGGCGAGGCGTCCATGTCGACCTGCTGGTTCGCGAACGGGAAGGAACCGGCCGCGATCATCTGTGCGAGGTCCGAGGCGCTTTGCAGATACGTCAGTTCGAGCCGGCTCGGGGTGCGCACGGTCAGCAGGTTGGTGTTGCGGGCGATGACACCGAGGACGCGCCCGTCACGCCGTACCGGGATCGACTCGACCCGGACCGGGACCTCCTCGCGCCACTCGGGGTCGCCCTCGCGCACGATGCGGCCCTCGTCGAGGGCGGCGTCCAGCATGGGGCGGCGGCCGCGCGGGACGAGGTGGCCGACCATGTCGTCCTGGTAGGAGGTGGGCCCGGTGTTGGGGCGCATCTGGGCGACCGACACATAGCGGGTGCCGTCGCGGGTGGGCACCCACAGGACGAGGTCGGCGAAGGAGAGGTCGGAGAGCAGCTGCCACTCCGAGACCAGCAGATGGAGCCACTCGAGGTCGGACTCGTCGAGGGCGGTGTGCTGGTGGACCAGCTCGTTCATGGAGGGCACGGGTGCGAGCGTACCTGGCGGTTTGTACGGCTCCGAAACGGGCGGCCGGCGCGGGGCGGGCCCGAAGACACCCGCGGGCCGCGGCGCCTGAGAGGGACCCTCAACCCTCTCGGCACCGCAGCCCGGAGCAATATCGGCCGTGGGGTGTGCGGTCCCGGTCGGCCGAAGGATGAGGATCCGGGGCAGTCAGGGCAGAGAGCACCGGTTCCTCGGTCCGTCTTCCTGTGCGGGGAAGACGGAAGTGCGCGTCCTCATATCACATGGACTCGTACCGACCATTGTGGACTAGACCACTCGGCGTGTCCATGCGTGCGAGGCTGTTTGTTGTTGTGACGTTCGATGCGGTAACGCCAGGTGGTCGGACATCCCAGCATTCACCACGCAGCCTAACCCTTGTGGGTTCATGTGCGGGGCCAGATGGACAGGGCAATTTCCGCGAGCGCCGCCAACTCCCCCCGGCTCGCGCCGTCGCGCGCCTGCTGGGACATGCCCTGGATCATCGCGCCGGTGTACCGGGCGAGGGTGCCGGCATCGGTACCGGCAGGGAGTTCACCTGCGGCGATGTCCGCGCGGATACGGCTCTCCACGGCGGCGATGGTGCCGTTGCGGCGGTCCCGGAGGGTCTGCTCCACTTCAGGGCTCGCGCAGTTGGTGGCCGCGTGGATGTAGAGGCAGCCTTGAGGGAGACCCGGGGTGGTGTACCGCTCGGCGGCCTCGCGCAGGATGCGCTCCACGGCGGCCCATGCCGTGGGCTCCTCGGCCAGCGCATGCTCCCCGAAGGCCGCGTACCGCTTGCCGTACTCCACCACGACCTCGTCGAACAGCGCCCGCTTGTCCCCGAAGGCCGCGTACAGGCTCGGGGCGCCGATGCCCATGACCCGGGTGAGGTCGGAGACGGACGTCGCCTCGTACCCGTGCTCCCAGAAGGCCATGATCGCCTTCTCCAGCGCGGTCTCCCGGTCGAAGGAACGGGGGCGGCCGCGGCGGCCCGCGGTCGGCTCTGAACCCTTGGTGCTCACCATGGAGTGCATTTTATAGCGAGCACTAGAGAAATCGCCCGAGCCTGCCGTACAGTCTTTTCTGTAACGACCGCTAGTCAATTCCGGGGGTGTGGCATGGGTGTGCTCACAGGCAGGACGGCGCTGGTCACGGGGGCGAGCAGGGGGATCGGACGGGCGGTGGCCGAGCGGCTGGCGCGCGACGGCGCACGGGTCGCCGTGCACTACGGCAGCAATGAGGCGGCGGCGAAGGAGACCGTCGCCGGGATCGAGGCGGCCGGCGGGAGCGCCTTCGCGATCCGCGCCGAGCTGGGCGTGCCGGGGGACGCGGGGACCCTCTGGGCGGCCTTCGACCGGCACGCGGACGGGGTGGACATCCTGGTCAACAACGCGGGAGCGGCGTTCTTCGCCACCATCGGCGACACGGACGAGGAACTCTACGAGCGGGCCCACGCCCTCAACGCCAAGGCGCCGTTCTTCATCGTCCGGCAGGGCCTCGGCCGACTACGCGACCACGGCCGGATCGTCAATGTCACGGCGGCCACGGACGCCGGCATACCCGGTATCGCCGCCACCCACATGGCCAAGGGCGCGGTCACCGCTCTGACCCGTTCCCTCGCGGTCGAGCTGGCACCGCGCGGCATCACCGCCAACTCCGTCGCGCCCGGCTTCATCGACACCGATCTCACCAGCGCGGTCCTGGCCGACCCCGGCCTGCGGGCCCACGCCGAGGCGGTCTCGGTCTTCCGGCGGGTGGGCACGGCGGCGGAGGTCGCCGACGTGGTGGCGTTCCTGGCGTCCCCCGACTCCCGCTGGGTGACGGGGCAGCACATCGACGCGACGGGGGGATCGCTGCTGAGCTTGCAGTAGCCGCCCGAGCAACGTGCCGTAGCCGCCGGAGCATCGTGCAGTGACCGCCGGAGCATCGTCCAGTGGCCGCCGGGGCAGCATGCAGTAGTCGCCGGACCAGCCCGTAGTCGCCGCCGGACCCAGCGGCCTGGGTCCCTGTTGTGCCGCCCCGTGTCCCGGCTCCTCGCGGGCTCAGCGCGTCTCCGTCACCTTCGCCAGGGCCCTTGGGGCGTCCGGGTCCTGGCCGCGGGCGATGGTGACCTCGTGGGCCAGGAGCTGGAGCGGGATGATCTCCAGGACCGGCTGGAGTTCCTCGGCGACGCCCTCCGTGGGCAGGACGAAGCCCGCCGAGGCCCGTTCCACCTGAGCCGCCGGACCGACGACGACCAGGTCGGCGCCGCGGCCGCGGAGGCGGTCGAGGACGGGTTGCAGGGCCTCGCCGCCCTTGCCGTCGGTGACGACCGCGATGACCGGGGAGACGTTGTCGACCATGGCGAGCGGGCCGTGCAGCAGGTCGGCACCGGAGTAGGCGAGGGCCGGGATGTAGCTGGTCTCCATCAGCTTGAGGGCGGCCTCCTTGGCCGTGGGGTAGCCGTAGCCGCGGGAGGTGATCACCATGCGCTCGGCGAAGCGGTAGCGGGCGGCCAGGGCGTGGACCTCGTCCCTCCGGGCGAGCAGTTGTTCCGCGAGGTCCGGGAGCGGCTTCGCGGCGGCCCCGTCGCCGCCGCGCAGTCCTTCGACGAAGAGATAGAGGGCGAGGAGGGAGGCCGTGTAGGTCTTGGTCGCGGGGAGGGCCTTCTCGGGTCCGGCCATGATGTCGATGTGGTACTCGGACACCCCGGCCAGCGGGGAGTCGGGGTTGTTGGTCACGGCGAGGGTGATGGCGCCGGCCGCGCGGGCGGCCCGGGCGGAGGCCACCAGGTCCGGGGAGCCGCCGGACTGGCTGACCGTGACGACCAGGACGTCGGTGAGGTCGGGACGGGCGCCGTAGGCCGTGAAGGTCGACATGGAGGTCAGACCGCAGGGCATGCCGAGGCGGATCTCCAGGGAGTACTTGGCGTACAGCGCGGCATGGTCGGAGGTGCCGCGGGCGGTGAGCAGCACGAAGCGGGGCTTGCGGGCGGCGATCTCCTGAGCGACCTGCCGGATGCCGGGGGCGCCCGCCTCCAGGAGCCGGCGCAGGACGGCGGGCTGCTCCGCCGTCTCACGGGCCATGATCCGGCCGGGAAGCTCGCTCAGGGGGTGCGGTGTCGCGGGGCTGGTCATGGGAGTCCTCTCGGGATGGGGAGCGGAGACCGCATCTGCTGGAGCCACCCCCATTGCACTCCCCCACGGTGAACGCCGCCTGTTAGATTGGTCTAAACCACATAGCCCTCTCGGGTACCGGTTGAGTCCCCTCTCCAGATCGGCAGGTCCAGCGTGGAAGTTGTCATCGTTCCGGACGCCAAGGCGGGTGGCGAGCTCATCGCCGAGGCCATGGCTCAGCTCCTGCGGCGCAAGCCCGACGCCCTGCTCGGCGTGGCCACCGGCTCGACGCCGCTGCCCGTCTACGAGGCGCTGGCGGCGAAGGTGCGCTCCGGTGCCGTGGACACCTCGCGGGCGCGGATCGCCCAGCTCGACGAGTACGTGGGGCTGCCCGCCGAGCATCCGGAGTCCTACCGCTCGGTCCTGCGGCGCGAGGTGCTGGAGCCGCTCGGGATCGGGATGCCGGCCTTCATGGGGCCGGACGGGACCGCGGACGACGTACAGGCGGCGTGCGAGGCGTACGACGCGGCGCTGGCGGAGGCCGGGGGCGTGGACCTGCAGTTGCTGGGGATCGGGACGGACGGGCACATCGGGTTCAACGAGCCGTGTTCGTCGCTCGCCTCACGGACCCGGATCAAGACGCTGACCGAGCAGACCCGGGTGGACAACGCGCGGTTCTTCGACGGGGACATCGCGCAGGTGCCGCATCACGTGATCACCCAGGGGATCGGGACGATCCTGGAGGCACGGCATCTGGTGCTGCTGGCGACGGGCGAGGGCAAGGCCGATGCCGTCGCGGCGACCGTGGAGGGGCCGGTGGCGGCGGTGTGTCCGGCGTCGGCGCTGCAGTTGCATCCGCATGCGACGGTCGTCGTCGACGAGGCGGCCGCGTCCAAGCTGAAGCTGTCCGACTACTTCCGCCACACCTACGCCAACAAGCCCGACTGGCAGGGCATCTAGGGCCGCCCTCTCGTTCGGATCACCCCGGCGTCGCTCGGCCCCCTCGGGGGCGGGCGGCGCTTTCGTCAGGCCTTGGCGTTCTGGCGGCGGACCATCTCGGTGATCCAGGTGGGGGCGTACGGGGAGGTGCAGCCGGGGGAGGTCGGGTAGTCCTTGAGGACGCCCAGGCGCTCGCCGATGCCGAGGGCCCGGGGGCGGTGCTCGGGGTGCTCGATGCCGATCTGCGCCAGGCAGTGGTTCATCGCCCACTGGAGGCGGTCGGGGGCGTCCTTCATCTCGGCCTCGATGACGTCTAGGAGCCCTTCGAGGTCGAGGCCCTCGGGCCGCTTCGCCACGCGTTCGGTGGTCAGCGCCCAGCCGGCGCTCGCGACCACGGGGTCGGGGTCGGCGGTCCAGGCCAGGCGCAGCTCCTCGGCGTGCGGGTTCTTCTTCACCACGTAGTTCACGAGCCAGTCGTGCACCTTGGGGGCGCGCGCCCGGCGCACCATGGCGTCCAGTTCGTCCCGGGTGTAGGCCTTGGGGCGGCAGATCAGCAGCGCCAGCAGTCTCGCCGCGGTGTCGTCCGTCTCCCAGAGCTCGCGAGCGAGGTCGTGCTGGGTCTTGAGCCGCTTGGCGAGGGCGCGGAGCCTGCCGAGGTTCACTCCGTGGTCGTCGCCGTGCCGCTCGTTGACGGCGCGGGCCTTCGGGTCCTCGAGTCCGGCCAGCTCGGCCATCACCTCGGCCAGTGCGGTTCCGGTCATGTCGAGCCTCCCTGTCTCCTCCAGTGCGCGGCTCAGCCTACGACGGGCCGGGCACGGGACGAAGGCGCCGGTTGCCCCCATCCGGGAACCGGCGCCTTCGTCGTCGTAACCCCTGCCGGCCCCTCTACCGGGCCGTCTGCCGGCCCGCGATGATCTCCGCCGCCGCTCGGCCGCACACCCGGGCCGCGCCGTGGGTGGCGATGTGCAGGGCGCCTCTGGGCGGGGACTGGGGCACGCCCATCTCGACCACGATGGTGTCGGGGCGCTCGCTCAGGAGGGTGTCCAGCGTCTTGGCCATCCACTCGTGACGGTGTTCGTCGCGGACCACGGCGACGATCCGGCGGGTGCCCGCCGCGTCCAGGGTCGCCTGGGCCGCCGACTCGTCGGTGTGGGTGGCGGTCTCGGTGCCGGGGAGCAGTTCGGCGAGTTCCGCCGCGACGCCCCACGGGGTCTCGTCGCCCACCGCGATGTTCGCCACCGGGCTGAGCGCGACCACGTAAGGGGCCTCGGTCAGGGGCGGGTGGGCGGCCGTCCTGGTCACCCGGACCGCGCGGCGGGCCGCCAGCAGGCCGATGTCGGACGGAACCCGGTCCTCGGAGACGGCCGCGGACCGGGTCCAGCGGGCCAGGGCGCGGACGCGTTCCGCGGCGTCCGCGAGGCGCTCCTCGGGGAGTTCACCGGTGCGGACGGCGGTGACCAGGGCGTCGCGCAGGCGGCGGACGGTGTTCTCGTCGTTCAGGCCGCCGCCCACACAGATCGCGTCGGCTCCGGCCGCCAGGGCGAGAACGCTGCCGCGCTCGATGCCGTAGGTGGCGGCGATGGCCTGCATCTCCATGCCGTCGGTGACGATGAGGCCGTCGTAACCGAGTTCACCGCGCAGCAGGTCGCGCAGCACGGGGCGGGAGAGGGTGGCCGGGCGTGTCGGGTCGAGGGCCGGGACCAGGATGTGCGCCGTCATGATCGCGCGGGAGCCCGCGGCGATGGCCGCGCGGAACGGGGTCAGGTCGCGCTCGGCCAGCACATCGCGTCCCACCTCGATGCGGGGCATGGCCTCGTGGGAGTCGATCGCGGTGTCGCCGTGGCCCGGGAAGTGCTTGGTGCAGGCCGCCACGCCCGCGGCCTGGAGGCCGGTGACATAGGCGGCGGTGTGCCGGGCGGTCAGTGCGGTGTCGGCGCCGAAGGAGCGGACGCCGATGACCGGGTTGGCCGGGTTGGAGTTGACGTCCGCGGATGGCGCCCAGTTGAAGTTGACGCCGCAGGCCGCGAGGCGGCGGCCGAGTTCCTGGGCTACCTGGCGGGTGAGGTCGGTGTCGTCGACCGCGCCGAGGGCGTGGTTGCCGGGGAAGGAGGAGCCGGTGCGCACCTCGAGGCGGGTGACGTCGCCGCCCTCCTCGTCGATGGCGACGAGGACGTCCTCGCGCTCGGCGCGCAACTGGGCCGTCAGCGCGGCGACTTGCTCGGGCGTGGCGATGTTGCGGCCGAACAGGCCCACGGAGGCGAGGCCCTCCCCGAGGCGGCGCAGCAGCCAGTCGGGGGCCTGCGTGCCGGGGAAGCCGGGCTGCAGGACGGTCAGCGCGTCCCGTGTCAGGGTGTCGCTGGCGAATGTCGTCATCGGTGGGCGTTATCCCTTCACGGCGCCGTCGGTCAGCCCGCTGACGGCTCGGCGCTGGAGGAAGACGAAGAGGATGAGGATCGGGACGGCGAAGAGCGAGGAGGCGGCCATGGTGGCGCCCCAGTCGTCGCCGAACACGGTGCGGAAGCTGGTCAGCCACAGCGGGAGGGTCTGTGCCTCGGCCTCCTTGTTGAGGACCAGGACGAGGGCGAACTCGTTCCAGGCGGTGATGAAGCCGAACAGCGAGGTGGCCATCAGTCCGGGGGCGAGCAGCGGCAGGATGACGCGGCGGAAGGCCTGCGCCCGGGTGCAGCCGTCGACCATCGCCGCCTCCTCCAGTTCGGCCGGGACGGCGGCGACGAATCCGCGCAGGGTGAGGATGGTGAAGGGGAGGATCATCATCGTGTAGAAGGCCGTCAGCGGGACGAGGCTGTTGAGCATGTCCGCGTCCCGGACGATCATGTACATCGCGATGATCATGACTTCCCAGGGCGCCATCTGGGCCAGCATGAAGCCGATGATGAAGCCGCGCCGTCCCTTGAACTTCATCCGCGCCAGGGCGAAGGCGCCGGCGAGCGCGATGGCCAGGGAGAAGACGACCGCGAGGACCGTCACCGTCAGGGAGTTGGTGACCAGGGTCCAGAAGTTGTCGACGCCGGTGGCGGTCTTGAAGTGCTCGAAGGTGATGTCCGTCGGGAACCAGACGGGGTCCTCCGAGATGATGTCGCCGGTCGGCTTGAAGGCCGTGGCGAACATCCAGTACACGGGGAAGACGAAGCCGATGAACAGGATGACGGCCGTGGCGTTGGGCCAGACACGGCCGAAGAGCGAGCGCTTCACAGCCCGGCCTCCTCTTCCTTCTCTTGCTTGAGCACGATCCGCAGGTAGTAGGCGGTGAGGCCGAGCAGGATCAGGATGGTCAGCAGGGCGATGGCGGCGCCCATGCCGTAGTGCTGGTTGCCGACGCCCTCGATGTAGGCGTAGACCGGCAGGATCTCGGTGAGGCGGTCGGGGCCGCCCTGGTTGAACGTGTACACCTGCACGAACGCCTTGAAGATCCAGATGACCTCGAGGAACGTGGTCGCGTAGAGGAAGGGCCGCAGGAACGGGAAGGTGACCGTGGCGAAGCTCTTCCAGGCGCCGGCGCCGTCGAGGGAGGCGGCCTCGTAGAGCTCGGCGGGGATGGTGGTGGTGGCCGCGTAGAGGTTGATCGCCACGAACGGGATCGACATCCACACGATCAGCAGGGTGACGACGAAGAACGTCGACATCTGGTGGCTGGTCCAGCTGTAGTCGGCCATCGAGTGCCAGCCGAGCTTGTCCAGCACCCAGTTGACCACGCCGAAGCGCTGGGCGAAGAGCCACTGGTAGACGGTGGTGGCGGCGACCACGGGCATCGCCCAGGCCAGCACCAGGCCGATCAGCAGGGTGAACCGCATCCGCCGGCCGAGGCGGGCGAGCAGCAGGCCGACGAGCGCGCCGAGGACCATGGTCAGGACGACGTTGACCGCCGTGAACAGGATCGAGCGCAGGGTGACGCGCCAGAAGTCCTCGCTGCCGAGGACCTCTGTGTAGTTGTCGATGCCGTTCCACTCGGTGACGTGCTGGATCAGCTGCGCCATGTTGAGGTTCTGGAACGACAGCAGCGCGTCCTTCAGCAGCGGCCAGCCGAGCAGCAGCACGGAGGCCGCGCAGGCGGGCAGCAGCAGGAGGTACGGAGCCAGCGCGCCGATGCGGGAGGCTGCTCTCGGGGTGGGCCCGCGGGATCCCGAGGAGTCCTTGTGGACGTCCGCCGGGCCGGAGGGCGGCCGTTCGGTCTGCACGGTCATGCTCGCGTTCTCTTCCTCCTAGACCTGCCTGAACGCGGGAAGGGGGCCGCTGCGAGCGGCCCCCGGCCCGGCGCGTCTACTGCTGCTGCGACAGACGCTTGTTGAACTCCTCCTCGACCTGGGCTGCCGCCTCGGCCGGGGACTTTCCGTTCAGCACGGCGGTCATGTAGGTCTTGATCGGGTTGGGCGCGTTCTCGACGGCGGCCCATTCGGCGATCAGCGGCGTGGTGCCACCGCCCGCGGCGGCCGGTGCGGCGGCCTCGGCGACGACGTTGCCCTCGAGGTTGCTCTGCAGCGACTCCTTGTTGGGGATGACGCCGTTGAGCTTGGCGAGCTGGCCCTCGTGCTTGTCGGACAGGGCGATCCGCAGGAACTCCTTGGCCAGCTCCTGCTTCTTGCTGCCCGCGGCGACGGCGAGGTTGGAGCCGCCGAGGAAGACACCCTCGGGCTTGTCGGCCGTGGGACCGGGGATCGTGAAGTAGCCGATCTCCTTCTCGATCTTCGGGTTGGCCTCGATGGCGATGCCGGCTTCCCAGCCCATGCCGATGAAGGCGCCGACGTCGCCCTTGCCGAAGACCTCGCCCTGCTGCGGGGTGGCCTCGTCCTTGTCCTTGGGGGCGTCGGAGAGGGACTGGAACTTCTTGTACGTCTCCATGGCGGCGGCGACCTTGGGGTCGGCGAGGTTGGAGACGTACTTGTCGCCGTCCTTCTTCACCAGCTCGGCGCCCTCACCGATGGTGAGACCGACGAAGTGGTACCAGTTCTGGCCCGGCAGGTAGATCGGCTCGGCGTCGGTCTTCTCGCCGATCGTCTTCAGGTCCTCGTAGAACTCGTCCCGGGTCTTGGGGGTGTCCTTGATGCCCGCCTCGGCCCAGACGCTCTTGTTGTAGAGGACGACGCGGTTGGCGAAGTACCAGGGCGCCGCGTACTGCTTGCCCTCGAAGACCGAGGAGTTGTTCAGCGACTCGGTCCACTCGGCGCCGATCTCGCTCTTGAGGTCGGCCAGGTCGGCGAGGCCGCCGGTCTTGGCGTAGGCCGGCGTCTGGGTGTTGCCGATCTCGAAGACGTCCGGCGGGTTCTCCTCCGACAGGGCGGTGGTCAGCTTCTGCTGGATGCCGTTCCACTGCTGGATCTCGAACTTGACCTTGGCCTTGGTCTTCTTCTCGAAGGCGGCGGCAACGTCCTTCTGCCACTGGTCGGGGGAGGAACCGTCCATCACCCAGACGGTGAGGGTCTGGCCCGCGTAACCGTCCGCGCCGGCCTTGCCGCCCTCGTCGCCGTCGTCGCCCCCGCACGCCGCGATGGAGACCATCATTGCCGCGACACCGATCGCGGATATCAGCTTGCGCTTCACGCCACCCTCCTCAGGGATGCCCATGAACCCCCCGCCCATGGGCCGGGACCTGGACCAATGGTGTAGACCAGTACCCGGAGCTTGGACCAGACCAAAATTCCTGTCAAGGGTGCCGGAACCCGCTCTGACCAGCCGTTATGCGACCTACATATGCAGGAACCTTTAAGTAAGAAGCCAGCGAAAACAACGGCACCGGAGTACTCTCGTCCGCTAGACCACTTGGCTCTATGGACTAGACCAAAAGTGGTGGTGACGGTATACAGAGGGGATCACGAGGTGAGCCGCATCCGGAGCCGGGAAGGCAGAGCATGAGCACCGACGTCAGCAGTGCGGAGAACGAGGGTGGGGCGACCGTCCGTACCGCGCGCGTGCCCAAGTACTACCGCTTGAAGAAGCATCTGCTGGACATGACGGAGACCCAGGCGCCGGGCACCCCCGTCCCGCCCGAGCGGACGCTGGCGGCGGAGTTCGACACCTCCCGCACGACCGTGCGCCAGGCCCTGCAGGAACTGGTCGTCGAGGGCCGCCTGGAGCGGATCCAGGGCAAGGGCACCTTCGTCGCCAAGCCGAAGGTCTCCCAGGCGCTCCAACTCACCTCGTACACCGAGGACATGCGCGCCCAGGGCCTCGAACCGACCTCGCAGCTGCTGGACATCGGCTACATCACCGCCGACGACCGCCTCGCCGGGCTCCTCGACATCACCGCCGGCGGCCGCGTGCTGCGCATCGAGCGCCTGCGCATGGCCAACGGCGAGCCGATGGCGATCGAGACGACTCACCTGTCGGCCAAGCGCTTCCCGGCCCTTCGGCGCAGCCTGGTGAAGTACACGTCCCTCTACACCGCGCTGGCCGAGGTCTACGACGTCCATCTCGCCGAGGCCGAGGAGACCATCGAGACCTCGCTGGCCACGCCCCGCGAGGCGGGCCTGCTCGGCACGGACGTGGGCCTGCCGATGCTGATGCTCTCCCGCCACTCGCTGGCCCGCGACGGGCAGCCGGTGGAATGGGTGCGGTCGGTGTACCGGGGCGACCGCTACAAGTTCGTCGCCCGCCTGAAGCGCCCGCAGGACTAGGTCCCTCGAAGCTTCGGCAGACGTAGTGCTCGCGGTGCAGCGCCTCTGTTGTTCCCGCCGACCGGTCCCGGGCCACCCCGGCGGAACGCACCATGCGGACGGACCGGCAGGAGTCGGACCCGCGCCAGGTTTCCGCTGCTGCTGAGGCCAGTTGGCCGGACCGATATGCGGACGAGGGGTTCCGTTTCTGCGACGCCGTGACCTAGATTGCCTGCGCGTTTCACTGGTGATCAGCGAGGGGACGGAGCCGTCAGATGTCACAAGCCCCAGAGACGAGCGGAGAGCCGGTGGTGACGCCCGCGCGCGTCGTCATCGCCCTCTGCCTGTTCGCGCCCTTCGTGGCGATGCTGTGGGTCGGGTCGTACGCGAAGGCCGATCCGGCCTTCATCGGCATCCCGTTCTTCTACTGGTACCAGATGGCCTGGGTGCTCCTGTCGACCCTGCTGACGATGATCGCGTACAAGCTGTGGCAGCGTGACCAGCGCGCCCGCCGTGGAGGCAGCAAGTGAACGACGGCGTGAACGGCGTCGCACTCGCCGTCTTCATCTTCTTCTTCCTGGCCGTCACGGTCATGGGCTTCCTCGCCGCGCGCTGGCGCAAGGCCGAGAACGAGCACAGCCTCGACGAATGGGGCCTGGGCGGACGCTCGTTCGGCACCTGGGTCACCTGGTTCCTGCTCGGCGGCGACCTGTACACGGCGTACACCTTCGTGGCGGTCCCGGCGGCGATCTACGCGGCGGGCGCGGCGGGCTTCTTCGCGGTGCCGTACACGATCCTCGTCTACCCGCTGATCTTCACGTTCCTGCCCCGCCTGTGGTCGGTCTCGCACAAGCACGGATACGTGACGACATCGGACTTCGTGCGCGGCCGCTTCGGCTCCAAGGGCCTGTCGCTGGCGGTGGCGCTGACCGGCATCCTCGCCACCATGCCGTACATCGCGCTGCAACTCGTCGGCATCCAGGCGGTGCTGGACGTGATGGGCGTCGGCGGCGGGGAGGACACCAACTGGTTCATCAAGGACCTGCCGCTGCTGATCGCGTTCGGTGTGCTGGCCGCGTACACCTACTCCTCGGGGCTGCGCGCCCCGGCGCTGATCGCCTTCGTCAAGGACACCCTGATCTACCTGGTGATCGCGGTGGCGATCATCTACATCCCGATCAAGCTGGGCGGGTTCGACGACATCTTCGCCGACGCGGGCGAGAAGTTCACGACCAACGGGGTGGGCGGTCTCGTCCCGCCGGAGGCCGGCCAGTGGACGTACGCCACCCTCGCGCTGGGCTCGGCGCTGGCGTTGTTCATGTACCCGCACTCGATCACCGCGACCCTCTCCTCGGGGAGCCGTGAGGTGATCCGCCGCAACACCACGATCCTGCCGCTGTACTCGCTGATGCTCGGTCTGCTCGCGCTGCTCGGCTTCATGGCGATCGCGGCCGGGGTGAAGGTGGAGAACGGCCAGCTGGCGATCCCGCAGCTGTTCGAGAACATGTTCCCGGACTGGTTCGCGGGCGTGGCCTTCGCGGCGATCGGCATCGGCGCCCTCGTGCCGGCGGCCATCATGTCCATCGCGGCGGCGAACCTCTTCACCCGCAACATCTACAAGGACTTCATCAAGCCGGACGCCACCCCGCAGCAGGAGACCAAGGTCTCCAAGATCGTGTCCCTGCTGGTGAAGGTGGGCGCGCTGGCCTTCGTCCTGACGATGGACAAGACGGTCGCCATCAACTTCCAGCTGCTGGGCGGCATCTGGATCCTGCAGACCTTCCCGGCCCTGGTCGGCGGCCTGTTCACCCGCTGGTTCCACCGCTGGGCGCTGCTCGGCGGCTGGGCGGTCGGCATGATCTACGGCACGGTGGCGGCGTACGGTGTCGCCTCGCCGACGCAGAAGCACTTCGGCGGCTCCTCGAAGGAGATCCCCGGCATCGGGGAGATCGGCTACATCGGCCTGACGGCGTTCGTCCTGAACCTGGTCGTCACCGTGGTCCTGACCTTCGTCCTGCGGGCGGCGAAGGCCCCCGAGGGCATCGACGAGACGAGCCCCGAGGACTACACGGCGGACGCGGGCGACCCGGGCGTGAAGAAGGACCTGGAGCCGATTCCCTGACCGGGAACGCACCGCAGCGGGCCGCCGAACTTTAGGACCTTCGGCGGCCCGTCGTCGTCCACAATCGACCGCATGGACTTCCAGATCCGGCCGGTGGACCCCGCCGAACACGATGAACTGGGCGAGATCACCGCCCGCGCCTACCTCCAGGACGGCCTCCTCACCTTCGGCGAGAGCGACGGGTACCTCGGCGAACTCAGAAACGTCGCCAAGCGGGCGGCAGCCGCCGACGTGCTGGTGGCCGTGGAGGACGGCCGGCTTCTCGGCGGCATCACCTTCGTCCCGGCCGGCGGCCCCCTGGCCGACCTCGCGCGCCCCGGGGAGGCGGAGATCCGCATGCTGGCGGTGGCGCACGCGGCCCGCGGCCGGGGCGTGGGAGAAGCCCTCGTCCGCGCCTGCGTCGACCGGGCGAGAGCGACCGCGGGGTGCACGGGCGTCGTCCTGTCCACCCAGTCCCTGATGCACACCGCCCACCGCATCTACGGACGCCTCGGCTTCCGGCGCGCCCCGGAGCGCGACTGGAACCCCGTCCCGGAGCACGGCGACTTCACTCTCCTCACCTATGAGTTGACGCTCTGAAGCCGACGCGACACAACATCTGGGGGTGACAGCGCGAGGCGGCACAAGATGTATGCTCGTGCTCGCTGTCGTCGCAGGGGAATCCGGTGCGAATCCGGAACTGTCCCGCAACGGTGTACTTGTGCACAGCTGTGCCCGAGTGTCAGTCCGAGGACCTGCCGACAGCGCACCCGGCCGACCGGTCCGGGTGCCCGACGTCCGGGCCTCGAGGAATGGGCCGGTGGACGCGACGCCCCCGTGCGCTCGTGTGCTGCCTCCTGCCCTCCGCAAGGCCCCGTGCCGAGCGAGGGAGAGCCCCCCAGTGACCATCGCGCCAGCCGACCCGGCTTCAGCCGCCCAGGTGGAGACCGACGGTCCCGGAACCGCGCTGCTGCGGACCCTGACCGAGCTGACCGCCGACCTCCCCGACGCCGACCCCGGCCGGGTCGCCGCCGCCGCCCTGCGCGGCCGGTCCGCCCGCGCGGACGAGGCGGAGTTGCGTGAGCTGGCCACCGAGGCGGCGGCCGGACTCATCTCCGAGGACCCCGCCTACTCCCGGCTGGCCGCCCGGCTGCTCACCCTCGGCATCCGCGAGGAGGCCGCCTCCCAGGGCGTTACGTCCTTCACCGGGTCGGTCGCGGTCGGCCACCGTGAGGGGCTCATCGCCGACCGGACCGCCGAGTTCGTACGGATCCACGCCGAGCGCCTCGACGCGCTGGTCGACCAGGACGCCGACGACCGCTTCGGCTACTTCGGACTGCGCACCCTGCACAGCCGGTACCTCCTGCGGCACCCCATCACCCGCAAGGTCGTCGAGACCCCGCAGCACTTCCTGCTCCGCGTCGCCGCCGGCCTCGCCGAGGACGACACCGTCCGCGCGCTGGACGAAGTCGCCGCGCTCTACCGGCTCATGAGCCGTCTCGACTACCTCCCCTCCTCCCCCACGCTGTTCAACTCCGGCACCCGGCACCCCCAGATGTCGTCCTGCTACCTCCTCGACTCCCCCAAGGACGAGCTGGACTCCATCTACGACCGCTACCACCAGGTCGCCCGGCTCTCGAAGCACGCCGGCGGCATCGGGCTGTCGTACTCCCGGATCCGCTCCCGGGGTTCGCTGATCCGCGGCACCAACGGGCACTCCAACGGCATCGTCCCGTTCCTGAAGACCCTCGACGCCTCCGTCGCCGCCGTGAACCAGGGCGGCCGCCGCAAGGGAGCCGCCGCGGTCTACCTGGAGACCTGGCACTCCGACATCGAGGAGTTCCTGGAGCTGCGGGACAACACCGGCGAGGACGCCCGCCGTACGCACAACCTCAACCTCGCGCACTGGGTGCCGGACGAGTTCATGCGCCGGGTCAACGCCGACCAGCCGTGGAGCCTGTTCTCCCCCGCCGACGTCCCCGAGCTGGTCGACCTGTGGGGCGAGGAGTTCGACGCGGCGTACCGCAAGGCGGAGGCGAGCGGGCTGGCCCGCAGGACCATCCCGGCCCGTGATCTGTACGGCCGCATGATGCGCACCCTCGCGCAGACCGGCAACGGCTGGATGACCTTCAAGGACGCCGCCAACCGCACCGCCAACCAGACCGCCCTGCCGGGCCACGTGGTCCACTCCTCCAACCTCTGCACGGAGATCCTGGAGGTCACGGACGACGGGGAGACCGCGGTCTGCAACCTGGGGTCGGTGAACCTCGGAGCCTTCGTCGACAACGGCGACATCGACTGGGAACGCCTGGACGAGACGGTCCGCACGGCCGTCACCTTCCTCGACCGCGTCGTCGACATCAACTTCTACCCGACCGAGCAGGCGGGCCGCTCCAACGCCAAGTGGCGTCCCGTCGGCCTCGGCGCGATGGGCCTGCAGGACGTCCTCTTCAAGCTGCGGTTGCCCTTCGACTCGCCGGAGGCCAAGGCGCTCTCCACCCGGATCGCCGAGCGCATCATGCTCGCCGCCTACGAGGCCTCCGCCGACCTCGCCGAGCGCAACGGCCCGCTGCCGGCCTGGGAGAAGACCCGCACCGCGCGGGGCGTCCTGCACCCCGACCACTACGACACCGAACTCACCTGGCCCGAGCGCTGGGAGGCGCTGCGCAGCCGGATCGCCGAGGTCGGGATGCGCAACTCCCTCCTGCTGGCCATCGCGCCCACCGCCACCATCGCCTCCATCGCCGGCGTCTACGAGTGCATCGAGCCGCAGGTGTCCAACCTGTTCAAGCGCGAGACGCTGTCCGGCGAGTTCCTCCAGGTCAACTCCTACCTGGTCGCCGACCTCAAGGAACTCGGCGTCTGGGACGCCCGCACCCGCGAGGCGCTGCGCGAGGCGAACGGCTCGGTGCAGGACTTCGGGTGGATCCCGGAGGAGGTACGGCGGCTGTACCGCACGGCGTGGGAGATCCCGCAGCGCGGCCTGATCGACATGGCCGCGGCCCGCACCCCGTTCCTGGACCAGTCCCAGTCCCTGAACCTCTTCCTGGAGACGCCCACCATCGGCAAGCTCTCCTCGATGTACGCGTACGCCTGGAAGTCCGGGCTGAAGACGACGTACTACCTGCGCTCGCGCCCGGCGACCCGCATCGCCCGCGCGGCCCGGGCCAGCGTGCCCCTCCAGGAGGCGACCTCCGAAGAGGCCGTCGCCTGCTCCCTTGAGAACCCCGAGTCCTGCGAGGCCTGCCAGTGATGACCCCCCGTAACCAGAACCTCCTCGACCCGGGCTTCGAGCTGACCCTGCGCCCCATGCGCTACCCCGACTTCTACGAGCGCTACCGGGACGCCATCAAGAACACCTGGACCGTCGAGGAGGTCGACCTCCACTCGGACGTCACCGATCTGGCCAAGCTGACGCCCTCCGAGCAGCACCTCATCGGCCGGCTGGTCGCGTTCTTCGCGACGGGCGACTCGATCGTCGCGAACAACCTGGTGCTGACGCTGTACAAGCACATCAACTCCCCCGAGGCGCGGCTGTACCTGTCCCGCCAGCTCTTCGAGGAGGCCGTGCACGTCCAGTTCTACCTGACGCTGCTCGACACCTACCTGCCCGATCCCGAGGACCGGGCGGCGGCCTTCGACGCGGTGGAGAACATCCCCTCCATCCGCGAGAAGGCCGGGTTCTGCTTCAAGTGGATCAACGAGGTCGAGAAGCTGGACCGCCTGGAGACCCAGGCCGACCGCCGCCGCTTCCTGCTCAACCTGATCTGCTTCGCCGCCTGCATCGAGGGCCTGTTCTTCTACGGCGCCTTCGCATACGTCTACTGGTTCCGCAGCCGGGGCCTGCTGCACGGTCTGGCCACCGGCACCAACTGGGTGTTCCGCGACGAGTCGATGCACATGAGCTTCGCCTTCGAGGTCGTCGACACCGTCCGCAAGGAGGAGCCGGAGCTCTTCGACGAACAGCTGCAGGAGCAGGTCACCGACATGCTGCGGGAGGCCGTCGAGGCCGAGCTGCAGTTCGCGCGCGACCTGTGCGGTGACGGCCTCCCGGGCATGAACACCGACTCGATGCGGCAGTACCTGGAGTGCGTCGCCGACCAGCGGCTGACCCGCCTGGGCTTCGCTCCGGTGTACGGCTCGGAGAACCCCTTCTCCTTCATGGAGTTGCAGGGGGTTCAGGAGCTCACCAACTTCTTCGAGCGGCGTCCTTCGGCGTACCAGGTCGCGGTGGAGGGCACCGTAGACCTGGACGAGGACTTCTGACCCGGGGTGCGCCGCTTCTCGGCCTCCCGGAGCTGACGGTCCACGCGCCGGTCGTGGGCGATGCCGAGCAGTGCCGGGAGGACGAGCAGGACGAGGATCCCGAGGACCACGATCATTCCGATGAGTGCTTGTGCCTGTTCACTGGTCATGTCACCAATGTCGCGCCGGACACTCCTTACGAACAGTGGCAGGACTGCCGCACACCGTCGAATAACTGCCACGCCCGTGGCACACTGGCCGCATGCTGAAAAACGTGGCGGTCGCCCTCCTCGACGGCGTGCACCCCTTCGAACTCGGGGTCGTCTGCGAGATCTTCGGACTCGACCGCGGCGACGAGGGGCTCCCGGTCTACGACTTCGCGGTCGTCTCGGCCGAGGGCCCCGCGCTGAGCACGCACATCCCCGGGTTCACGGTCTCCACCCCGTACGGCCTCGACCGCCTGGAGGAGGCCGATCTGATCGCCGTGCCGGCCGGCGACGGCTACCTCGGCCGGGAGTATCCGCCCGCGCTGCTCGACGCCCTGGTCCGGGCCGTGGACCGGGGCACCCGAGTGCTCAGCGTCTGTTCCGGCGTCTTCGTGCTCGGCGCGGCCGGGCTGCTGGACGGCAGGCGCTGCGCCGTGCACTGGCGGCAGGCCGACGAGCTCGCCCGGCGCTTCCCGCGCGCGGTGATCGAGCCCGACGTGCTGTACGTGGACGAGGACCCGGTGATCACCTCGGCGGGCACGGCCGCCGGCATCGACGCCTGTCTGCACCTGGTGCGCAAGGAGGAGGGCGTGGAGGTCGCCAACGCCATCGCCCGGCGCATGGTGGTGCCGCCGCACCGGGACGGCGGGCAGGCGCAGTACATCGACCGCCCGCTGCCCCGCTCCGAGTGCGACACGGTCGGCGATGTCCTGACCTGGATGGAGCGGCATCTCGACGAGGAAGTCACCGTCGAGCAGCTCGCCGACCTCGCGCACATGTCCCCGCGCACCTTCGCCCGCCGCTTCCAGCAGGAGACCGGCACCACCCCCTACCGCTGGATCCTGCGGCAACGCGTGCTGCTCGCGCAGCAGTTGCTGGAGACCACGAACGAGACGGTGGACGCCGTCGCGAGCCGGACCGGGTTCGGCACCGCGGCGGCGCTGCGCCACCAGTTCGTCCGCGCCCTCGGGACCACCCCGAACACCTACCGGCGCACCTTCCGGGGCCCCGAGCCGGCCTGAGAGGTCACCGGGCCACCGGCTTGAGCAGCAGGTTGTGCGGGCGGAGCGTGATGCCCACCCGGGTGCCGTCCTGCGATCCGGACACCTGCTCGAAGCGGTACTTCGAGGCCACCGCCGCCGTGATCAGCGTCAGCTGCGCCATGGAGAAGTGGTCGCTCGGGCACTTGCGGTTGCCCACGCTGAACGGGCTCATGGCGTATTTCGGGACCTCCTGCGCACGTTCGGGAAGCCAGCGGTCGGGGTCGAACCGGAGGTTGTCCCGGTACGACTTCGGATCGCGCTGGATCGCATAGGGGCTGTACACGATGTCCGCCCCCGCCGGAATGCGATACCCGCCCAGCTCGGTATCGGCCACCGCCCGGCGCGTCAATATCCAGACGGCCGGACGCAAACGCATCGCCTCGACGACGACATTGTTCGTGTGCCGGAGCGCCCGGACATCCGCGAATGCGACGGGTCGGCCGCCGGTGACGGATTCGACCTCCGCGGCCACCCGGTCGGCGTGCTCGGGATGTTCCGCGAGCACCTGCAGCAGCCACATGACCGTGGACGCGATGGTTTCGCTGCCGGGGGTGAGTATCGCGACGACCTGGTCGTGGATCTCCTGTTCCCCGATCGGTTCGCCATTGTCGTCCTTCGCCTCCAGCAAGGCCGTCAGCAAATCGTCCGGCTTTTGACCAGATGCCCGCCGCTCGGCGATGATCTCGTCCACCAGGAGATGCAAATCGGCCAGCGCCCGGTTGAATTTGAGGTTGGACGGGAGAGGCAGCCGGTAGAGCGGCCCGGCCGGTATCACCATCCGGCGGTACATACCGCGGAAGACGGTGGCGAGCGCAATGCACAGCCGCTCGGCGCGTTCGTCCATGAAGTCGCCGCGCAGCAGACAGCGGGCGGCGATCCGGACGGCCACCCGGAAGGACTCCGAGGTGCAGTCGATCGTCTCGCCGGGGCGCCAGCGCACGGTCAGCGCATGCGCCTCCTCCTCCATGATCGGCCCGTACGCGGGGATCGCGTCGAGCCGGAACGCGGGCTGGATGGTGCGCCGCTGGCGCCGGTGCCGGGGGCCGTTGGCGGTGGCCACGCCCTCCTTGCCGAGCAGGCCTTCGAGGGACTCCCACAGCGGCCCGTCGATCTTGAAGTCGGGGCTGAGGGCCAGGGCGCCGGTGAGGTGCGGAGCGGTGACCGCGTACACCGTCTTCGGGCCCAGCCTCAGCCGGACGACATCGCCGTGCTCGCGCAGCGCCGCCATGAAAGCGAGCGGGTCGCGCACCAGTTTCCAGCCGTGGCCGAGAAGCGGGACACGACCGCCGGCCACGGGCGGCTCGCGGAGTTCCGATTCCGCATATATCTGCGATTCGGGCTTCACAGACTCGACGGTCATTTCTCACCTGCCGCTTCGTTGTTGACGTACGGGGGCGTGGACCGGTCGTCCCAGTTGTCGACCATGTACCGGCCGGACTCGTGGTGGAACCAGTAGACGGTGCTGAACCAGTTCCGCATATTGCTGACGCAGGCCCGCACGGCGGCGCTCATTTCCTTTCCCCGCAGGGTGCCGTCGGCGAGATCGTCGGCAAGGCGAAGGGCGGCCCGCTCGGCGACCAGGAATTCGGATATGCATTCCTCTATGCGCCGCCTGAGTTCCACCACCGCTTCTTCCAGAGTCAGCCCGTGATGCTTGATAAGACTGATTCCGAGATTGTGCACCTCATCGCCCGCTATTTCCTTGGGCAGCGAACAGAGGTCGTTGTACCAGGCGGCGAATTCCTGGCTCA
Organism: Streptomyces sp. YS415; assembly: GCF_023544665.1. Taxonomy (GTDB): domain Bacteria; phylum Actinomycetota; class Actinomycetes; order Streptomycetales; family Streptomycetaceae; genus Streptomyces. The sequence goes on along the minus strand of NZ_JAMJFL010000014.1, from coordinate 38,401 downwards.
GCAGCGCCGCCCGTCGATATGCCGGGTGTTTCCGCACCGAATCCGGGAGTTCACGCCCGGCGCTGGGCTCCAGCAGATCGGTCCAGATCCAGTGCGCGAAGGTGAGGCGGCGCAGGGCGAGGTAGTCCTCGACGGTGGGGATGATTCCGTGCGTGCGGTTGTGGAATTCCCGGTCGTACGCCTCGATCACCGTGTGGAAGTGCCGGGCGAACCGGGCGTTCCAGGTCGGCGGCAGGAACGAGTACAGCCGCACCATGCTGTCCGCGAACCCGGCCACCAGGGGGTCCTGGTGGTGCAGGTGGTCCTGGGGTGAGTCGAGGGCCGTGTGCAACCGGAACCTCAGGCGCCGCCAGGCGGACGGACGGCGGTGCACGATGTCCCGGTCGTGCCGGTCGTCCCAGACGAAGAACCACGCGCTGTAGTCCGCAATGGCCTGGAGGACATCCTCGGGGGCGCCCAGGTAGTACCCCGCCATGAGATCGGTGTAGCAAAGACCGTCGGCATATTCCGCCACCTTGTCCGCCGGCATGAGCCGTTTTTCCAGCAGCCAGGTGCGGGTGTTCTCCTGAAGCCGCGGCCAATACGGGTGCAGTTGCCTGGGAAACGCCGCCTCGATCACCGGAAGGCACAGCGATGGTGGGACCGCGACCGCCGTCGGCGTCGATGTGGTGCTGTGTGAGAAAGCATGCACGAACTAACCCCTCTCAGCCGCCAGTTGCGCACACCCCTCCCGCCGTGCCGGGCGTGCGCCGTTGCGTATCCCCGCACTTCCCATTCAGCACCACAACTGACCGATCTGGGAACGGATTTGCTCCATTCACTACCCCACAGTGCCGAGAATCTCCCCTTGTGTGACTGATTATGGATCAGTAGCTGCGCACATGGGATCGAACGTGCGACGCACAGACGAACGACGCCTGGTCAGGAAGGGGTTCCTGACCAGGCGTCGTGCGTTTGTTACGGAGGAAACCTCGCGGGGCGTCAGTCGTTCGCGACGACCGGGTAGCGAGGCTCGTTCTCGGCCATCTGCCGCAGCGCGTCCTTGCGTTCCCGCTTGGAGAGCCGGTCGATGTAGAGGTAGCCGTACAGATGGTCGGTCTCGTGCTGGAGGCAGCGCGCGAAGTAGCCGGTGCCCCGCACCTTGATCGGGTTGCCCTTCTCGTCCTGCCCGGTCACCTCGGCGTAGTCGGGACGGGCGAGCGGCGCGTACGCGGTCGGCACGGACAGGCAGCCCTCGTTGCTGTCGTCGAGCCGGCGCTTCTCCGCGGGCAGGTCCACCAGCTTGGGGTTGCAGACGACGCCGACGTGCCGCACGCCCTGGTCGTCCTGGCAGTCGTAGACGAAGACCTTGCGGTCCACCCCGATCTGGTTGGCGGCCAGGCCCACGCCCTCGGCGGTGCGCTGCGAGGCGAACATGTCCGCGATCAGCTGGTCCAGCTCCGGGCCGAACTCGGTGATGTCCTGGCACTCCTTGTGCAGGACCGGGTTCCCGACCACCGTGATCGGCCGCGAGACACCCCGCTCGCGCCAGGCGCTCTCGCGCTCCTCGGTCTCCTCGGTGTCGTTGACGAAACCCTCGTCGTCCACGGGGAGCACGCCCGCGTGCTGCTGATCGGTGTCCTGCTGCGCCATGACCGACGTACGCCTTCCTGGAAAACTGGGATTCGGTGCGGATACAGGGTACGGCGATGTGTCAGCAGACCTCTTCCAGATCCCGCCAGTCCCGCGAATCCGGGCTGTCCGCGACCCAGCCGTCCAGCAACCCCCGCACCAGGGAAGCCGGCGCGGCCACCCCGCACTCGCGCTCCGGCACCCACAACTGCCCGTCGGTCCGGTGCCCGAGCGGCCCCGGATGCCCCGGCTCGCTGTGGTCGTGCGGATCCAGGTGCTCCCCGTCGCCCTCGTCGGAGGGCATCCGGGACTCAGAGCAGGTCCGGCACAGCAGCCGTACCGAGGACGACCAGTCCTCGGCGGCGAACCCGGCGTCCGCCGCGAGCTGCTCCAGCGCGTCCCGGTCCTCCTCGGTCGCCGCCTCCAGCAGCACCACCCAGGTCGGCACCGGAGAGGGCGCCCACAGCTCGATCTCGTCGAAGACGGGGTACGCGTGCCCGGCGGCGGTGGTCCGCTCGCCGTGCGGGACGCCGTCGTGCAGGACGACCTCGCCCCAGCGCCGCCCGGAGGACGGCAGCGGGATCGACAGCACCTCGATCCGCGCCGGATCCAGCCGCCGGCCCCACACCACCTCGGCCTCCCCCTCCGGGGACAGCCGTACGGCCGCGCTGCCGAGGTCCATGCCGAGGGGCTCACCGGAGTCGGTCGCGCCGCCCGGCACCCGCAGCCCGTAGGCCTGCCAGGCCCGCCGGGCCAGCGGCCAGTCCTGGAGGGCGGTGGCGGCGATGCCGACGTTCCACCAGTCGGGCGCCCCGGTCTCCCGGTCGAGCAGTGCCACGGCCCGCAGGCCCGCCGCCCGCGCCTGCTCCCAGTCGTGCCGGAACTTGTGCAGCAGGGCGAGATTGAACCAGGACTCGGACAGCCAGGGCTCCAGATCGGCGGCTCGTGTCAGGAGCGCGCCGGCGTCCTCGTACCGACCGTCGCCGATCAGTGTGAACGCGCGGTCGGTGGCCTGCCGCCAGGAGGCGGAGGGCCGGTGACGTCCCTTGCCGAAGATCCTCACGATTCCCGCCTGCCAGTTCCGTGGAGTGGGCCGGCTGTGCCCCCGGACAACCTCTCGGAGACCCTCTCCCTTTCGCATCCAACCACGTACCGCTGGAGGGGCGCTCATTACCCATGGGTTACCCCACCGGGCCCAGGGTCAGACAGTCTCTTGACAGTACTCTGGCCAGCGCCTCCACGACCTCGGGCGCGTAGTCGCCCGCGGTGCCCAGTCTCAGCTCCTCCAGCGCCGTCAGCGGCCCGCCCGGCCCGGCACCCTGGGCCTTCTCCTCGTAGGCGTTCACCGCCCGTACGATCCGCGCGGCCACCGGCTGCTCCCGGTAGGGGTCGGCCTGCCGCTCGACGACCACGGCGACCGAGCCGTCCACACCGGTCTGGCGGACCACGGCACCGCCGAGCAGGGCGATCCTGCGCTGTTCGGCGGCGGGCAGACCGGCGGTGGCACCGCCCGGGACCGGGTCGACCAGGCTGAGCTGCCCGATGTCGTGCATCAGGGCCGCGTACTCCAGCACGGTGAGCTCGGCCCCGGCCAGGCCCAGGTCCCGGCCGACGGCGACACTGAGCGCGGCGACCCGGCGGGCATGACCGGCCGGGGTGTATCCGGCGACCTCGGTGGCCCGGGCGAGGGAGGCGATGGTCTGCCGGTAGGTGGCGCGGACGGCGGCGTAGCGGCGGAAGGAGAGCTGGGTGAGCAGCAGCGGCAGACAGAACACGGGCAGCGCCCACAGGCCGACGACGGCCACCGCGAGCGCCATCACGGCGCCGGTCGCGCAGACGGCCGAGCCGATGCCGAGCAGCGCCCGCAGCTCGTCCCTCAGCAGCGGGCCGAACGGCCATCCGGTCCGGGAGTGCGCGAGCGCGGCGACGAGCACGGCGTCGCACAGGGCGGTGAGGGCCAGCAGCGCGAGCAGCAGCAAGGCGTAGGCGGCGCCGCTCCACTCGTCGAAGGTGCCCCGGTTGTACAGCGGTTGGAAGCAGACCGCGGCGAAGCCCACGGTGAGCACCCGCCGGGCGAGGTGGTCGGGCTCCGCGCTGCGGCCGCGGGCGATGTGCGGGGCGCCGCCGAGGAGGGCGGCGAGGACGACGATGGTGACGACCTGGAGCACGCCGTGATGCGTGGGCTGCCCCGCCTCCTCGCCGAGCAGGGCGTAGGACAGGGCGCCCGCCGCCCCGAGCGGCGCGGCCTCGCGGACCTGGGCGCCGGTCCACCGGGCGAACTCCCCCACCGTGATGAGCAGCCCGAACGCGAGGGCGACGGGACGTTCCTCCAGGCCGCTCCAGAGGGTGCCGACGAGGGCGACGGCGGCCAGCAGGGCGGCCGAACCGTGGATGAGGACGAGGATCCACCCGGGCCGGGCCGGGCTCATCGCCGCGCTCCCGGCCGGCCGGTGACCGGCCTGCCCTGCGCCGGCACCCGCCCCTCGCCCGCGGTGACCTCCGGTTGCCACCCGGACCGCTCGATCACCCGCGTCAGCGCCGCCACCATCCGTGGATCGAACTGCGATCCCGCGCACCGCTGCAGTTCCGCCAGGGCCGCGGGGACGGGCCGGGCCCGCCGGTAGGACCGGGTGGACGTCATCGCGTCGAAGGCGTCGGCGACGGCCACGACCCGCGCGGGCTCCGGAATCTGCCCGCCCACCAGCCCGTAGGGGTACCCGCTCCCGTCCAGCCGCTCATGGTGATGGAGCACGGCGGCCCGCGCCTCGCCGAGGAAGGAGATGCCCCGCACCATCTCGTGGCCGTACTCCGGATGCAGCTCGATGACGCGCCGTTCCTCCGGGGTGAGGGGCCCGTCCTTGCGCAGCAGCCGGGTGGGCACTCCGAGCTTGCCCACGTCGTGCAGGATCCCGGCGAACCGCAGCACCTCCACGCGCTCCGCGTCCATGCCCAGCTCGCGGGCGATCATCATCGAGGCCTGCCCGACGCGCTCGCTGTGTCCGCGGGTGTAGCCGTCCTTGATGTCGACGGCCTGCACGAGCGCCCGGATGGTCGCCTGGTGGGCGGCCCGCTCCCGGTGGTACTGCGCGAACACCCACCAGGACACGCACATCGGCAGCAGCACGAGCAGCGCGGCGACCGGCCCGTAGGGGCTGCGCCACAGGACGGCCATCATCAGCCCGGCGAGGCCGTGCACGGCGACGGGTGCCAGCGAGCGCAGGAACAGCCCGCGCCAGGCCCGGCGCACCGGCACCCGCTCGGCCAGCGCGCGGATGCCTCCGTCGAGCAGGGCGAGCACCAGGCAGAAGGCCAGGACCGCGGCCCCGGCGGGCACCAGGGCGTACGGGAAGTCGGGGGCGACGACCGCGTCCCGCCCGTCCAGCGCCCAGTGCACCCGGGCGGCGGTCCAGACGGCGAGCGCCGACTGGGCGGCCCGCCAGACCCGTCGCAGGGCCGCGCCCTGGGAGAGCAGGGCCCCGGGTACCGCCACCAGCGCGGCGGCGGGCGCGGGCAGCAGGAAGGCGCCGGCGAGCAGGACCGGGTAGCAGGTGCCGGCGAAGCGCCGGCGGGCGATCTGCTCGCAGCCGGCGTACAGCGCGGCCAGGAGGGCTACGGCCCACCAGGGGGTACGGAGAGCCGGCAGCGGGAGCAGACAGAGCAGGGCGCCGAGGGCGGCGCAGGCAACGTACACACGCGCCCGCGCGGGAATCCCCTCCATCTGCCCCTCCCCTGACCATGCCTGTCCGGGCTCCGGAGCCTAGGACGGCCAGGGGGAGAGTGCGGGCGTATCACCCGCCGATTAGCACGTTCGAGTGACGACCGTCTGTGCCGGGGCGGGAGTTCAGGACTCCTGCGGGGTCACGGTGACATCGTGCTCGGGCACGGCCTGACCCGAGCGGATCAGGTCCAGCCTCCCCAGGACCTTGGCCCTGAGGTCGGTCGGGACGTCGTCGTGACCGCAGCAGCGCTTGACGAGCTTCTTCACGGCCTCTTCGAGCCCGTACTTCTCCAGGCACGGCGAGCACTCCGTGAAGTGCTGCTTGAACTTGTCGCGGTCGATGTCCGGCATCTCACTGTCGAGGAACTCGTACAGGTGGTCCAGGACTTCACTGCAGTCCGTCTCGTGCGGCTCTCCGCAGCTCATGAGCCCGAGCCTTTCGCTTCGTTCGACTCTCCGGCGCCCGCCGGGACCAGCCCGCGCTCACGGGCGTAGTCCTCCAGCATGCCGCGCAGTTGACGGCGGCCCCGGTGCAGCCGGGACATCACCGTACCGATGGGTGTCCCCATGATGTCCGCGATCTCCTTGTACGCAAAGCCCTCGACATCCGCGAGATAGACGGCGATGCGGAATTCCTCGGGGATCGCCTGGAGTGCTTCCTTCACGTCCGAGTCGGGCAGGTGGTCCAGCGCCTGCGACTCCGCCGAGCGCAGACCCGTCGACATGTGCGACTCGGCACGCGCCAGCTGCCAGTCCTCGATCTCCTCGGCCGCGGAGCGCTGGGGTTCACGCTGCTTCTTGCGGTACGAGTTGATGAAGGTGTTGGTGAGGATCCGGTACAGCCAGGCCTTGAGGTTGGTGCCCTCGCGAAACTGGTGGAAGGACGCGTACGCCTTGGCGTAGGTCTCCTGCACCAGGTCCTCGGCGTCGGCCGGGTTGCGCGTCATGCGCAGGGCGGCCGAGTACATCTGGTCGAGGAATTCGAGCGCGTCCCGCTCGAAGCGCGCGGTGCGCTCGGCGGTGGTCTCCGCGGACGTGTCCGTGCTCGCGCCCTGGCCCTCGGGCAGCTCCGCCTGGCCGTCGTCGGTCCCTGCGTCGGTACCGGTGACCGGACCCACCTCCTCAAGATTCCGGGCAGCACCGAAGCCGGTGCCACCAGAATCGGAGGATAGACGACTACCCGTTGCCGCCGCCCCTCGAATAGGAGCGGCCTTGCCCGCGTGCAGCACGGTCCAGTCCAGATCGCTGCGACTGCTGCGGGCCGGGCAGAAGGTAGAACCCATGCGGCGGACTTCCTCTCCTACGAACGTCGGTGCTGGTCGCCAGCACTCATGTCCGCCTCAACAGTGCTCCGGAGCGCAGCATTCCCGCGGCGTCACCCGCGTGACCCGGTCCACTGCACCACCGCGTCGGTGACCACCGCGACGGCCTGCTCCTGGGTGATGTCCGCCCGTTTCGGCACGGCGAAGCCGTGGTCGCCGCTGGGCACCTCGACCAGGTCGTATGGGCCGTCGGGGAACTCCTCGGGCCGGCCGAAGGGGTCGTTGCCGCCCTGGACGACCAGGGTGGGCACCCCCGCGCCGAGCAGCTCCCCGGCGCGAGACTTCTCGGGTCTGCCCGGCGGGTGCAGCGGGAAGCCGAGCGCGAGGACGGCATGGGCGCCGAGTTCCGTGGCGGTGCGGCAGGCGACGCGGGCGCCGGCGCTGCGGCCGCCGGAGATCACCGGCAGGCCGGGCGCGGCCAGCGCGGGCCAGACGCCCCGCCAGCCCGCATCGAGGGTCTTCGGGGCCGGGGCGACCTTCTTGCCCGCCACCCGCCAGGGCTGCTCCACGAGGGCGACGCTCACGCCGTGCGCGGGCAGGACCGCGGCGAGCGCCTTCAGGTCGCGCGCCTCGATGCCGCCGCCCGCGCCATGGCCGAGGGCGAGCACGAGCCGTGCCGTCCTCGCCCGGTGCCAGGTGACGCGGGCGTCTCCCGCGTCGGTGCTGATGATCTCGGTCGTCACATCAGAAGAGTGTGCCCTCCTCGGGGCCCTCCAGCTCCTTCAGCAGCTCCGGGCCGTTGTTGCGGACACTGCTGACGGCGGTGGACACCGGGTAGGCGCGCATCAGCCCGGCGGGCGGCGGGGCGAGCAGCCCGAGCAGGTCGTCGGCGTCGGTGCGGGACGGGTCGAGCCAGGCGTCCCACCGGTCGGGGGTGAGCATCAGCGGCATCCGGGGGTGGATCTCGGCGAGCGCGTGCGGGCCCTCGGCGGGGGCCACGGCGAGCGGGGTCGTCTCCGCCTCGGTGGTGATCACGGAGCAGGTGACCCACCAGGCCCCGGGGTGGTCGTCGGGGAGGGTCTTGTCGCGCCAGAACTCGTAGAGACCGGCCATCGCGAACACCGACCCGTCGGCGGGGAGCACGAAGTAGGGCTGCTTGCGCGGCCGCTTCTTCCTCCCCTCGACCTCCAGGTCCCGCTCCTGCTTGCCGGTGACCCACTCGTAGTAGCCGTCGGCGGGCAGGATGCAGCGGCGGGTGGCGAAGGCCCGGCGGTACGACGGCTTCTCGTGGACCGTCTCGGCCCGCGCGTTGATCATCCGGGCGGCGCCCTCGGGCGTCTTGGACCAGGACGGGACGAGCCCCCACTTGAGCCTGCGCAGCTGCCGAACCGGGCGCGTGTCGTCGGCGTCCTTCACTGGGCGGTCCAGGACCGCGTAGACCTCTTTGGTGGGAGCGACGTTGTAGTCGGGCTCCAGGATCTCCTCGGGCTCCCACTTCTCGACCTCGAAGATTCCTGCGAGATCCTCGGGCCTACGACTCGATGCATACCGTCCGCACATACGTGCCACACTGCCAGACTCCGCAGGAACAGAGGGAGCACCCCGGACACATGGACAGCAGCACAGCGACCTCTCTCTGGGACGAACTCGCCGGTACCCAGAGCGACCCGGACCTGTGGGTCGTGATCGCGACCCTGGCCGCCGCGGTGGCAGTGGTCGTCCCGCAGGGCGTGTGGCGTCTCGCCCGCAACGCGATCACCATCGCCCACGAGGGCGGGCACGGCCTGGTGGCGCTGCTCACCGGCCGCCAGTTGACCGGCATACGGCTGCACTCCGACACCAGCGGCCTCACCGTCAGCAGGGGCAAGCCGCACGGTCTCGGCATGATCCTCACGGCGGCGGCGGGCTACACGGCTCCCCCCTTGCTGGGCCTGGGCGGTGCGGCCCTGCTCGGCGCGGGCCGCATCACCCTGTTGCTGTGGCTGGCCACGGCCCTGCTGCTGGCGATGCTGGTGATGATCCGCAACGCGTACGGCGCGCTGACGGTCGTGCTGACCGGCGGCACCTTCGTGGTGGTCTCCTGGCTGGCGGGGCCCCAGGTGCAGGCGGCGTTCGCGTACGCGGTGGTGTGGTTCCTGCTGATCGGCGGTGTGCGTCCCGCTTTCGAGCTACAGGCGAAGCGGGCGAGGGGCGGGGCAGGGGACTCGGACGCGGACCAGCTGTCGCGGCTGACGCATGTGCCGGCGGGCCTGTGGCTGTTCCTCTTCCACGCGGTGTCGCTGTGCTCGCTGATAGGAGGGGGCAGGTGGCTGCTGGAGGTGTGACGACGCCCTGAAGGGGCGACCGCACAGGGCCGTGCGAACAGCGCGACCAGCCACAACGGCGCCGCACCCGGACAACCGCGTCCTTATAGAGTGGGGCCATGGCCCCGAACGACGCACACAACGCCCTCTGGCCCGCCCCCCACGCGCGCGGTGCCGTCGACGCGACCGTCCACGTGCCCGGGTCCAAGTCGGTCACGAACCGAGCCCTCGTGCTCGCGGCCCTGGCCAGCGAACCCGGCTGGCTCCGCCGCCCCCTCCGCTCCCGCGACACCCTCCTGATGGCCGGCGCGCTGCGCGCCATGGGCATCCAGATCGAGGAGGGCGTCGGCCCGGACGGCTCCGGCGAGGCCTGGCGGGTCCTCCCCGCAGGGCTGCGCGGTCCCGCCACCGTCGACGTCGGCAACGCCGGCACCGTGATGCGCTTCCTGCCGCCGGTCGCCGCCCTGGCCGACGGCACCGTGCGCTTCGACGGCGACCCGAGGTCGTACGAGCGCCCCCTCCACGGCGTGATCGACGCCCTGCGCGTCCTCGGTGCCCGGATCGACGACGACGGCCGGGGCGCGCTGCCGCTGACCGTGCACGGCGGCGGCGCCCTGGACGGCGGTCCGGTGGAGATCGACGCCTCGTCCTCGTCGCAGTTCGTGTCGGCGCTGCTGCTGTCGGGCCCCCGCTTCAACCAGGGCGTCGAGGTCCGGCACACCGGCTCCACGCTGCCCTCGCTGCCGCACATCCGAATGACGGTGGACATGCTGCGCGCGGTCGGCGCCCAGGTGGACACCCCCGAGTCGGGCGGTGAGCCGAACGTCTGGCGGGTCACGCCGGGCGCGCTGCTGGGCCGTGACCTGACGGTCGAGCCGGATCTGTCCAACGCCCAGCCGTTCCTGGCGGCGGCCCTGATCACCGGCGGCAAGGTGCTGATCCCCGCCTGGCCGGCCCGCACCACCCAGCCCGGTGACCGGCTGCGCGAGATCTTCACCGAAATGGGCGGTTCCTGCGAACTGACCGAGTACGGCCTGGAGTTCAACGGCTCGGGCGCCGTGCACGGCATCGACGTGGACCTCGGGGACGTCGGCGAGCTGACGCCGGGCATCGCGGCGGTCGCCGCCCTCGCGGACTCCCCCTCGACACTGCGCGGGGTCGCGCATCTGCGGCTGCACGAGACGGACCGGCTGGCCGCGCTCACCAAGGAGATCAACGAACTCGGCGGTGACGTCACCGAGACCGCCGACGGCCTCCACATCCGGCCGCGCAGGCTGCACGGCGGCATCTTCCACACGTACGAGGACCACCGCATGGCGACCGCCGGCGCGATCATCGGCCTCGCGGTCGAGGGCGTGCAGATCGAGAACGTGGCGACGACGGCCAAGACCCTGCCGGACTTCCCCGAACTGTGGACCGGGATGCTCGGGAACTGACGGGCGGACCGGGATCATGCGCCGTTACAGCAAGCACACCGACGAGGACGACATCCGCAGCCGCCCGAACCGCAAGGGCAACCGGCCGCGTACGAACATCCGTCCCAAGCACGAGGACGCGGTCGAGGGCATGGTCCTCACCGTGGACCGGGGCCGGCTGACCTGCCTGGTCGAGGACCGGGTGGTCATGGCGATGAAGGCCCGCGAACTCGGCCGCAAGGCCGCCGTCGTCGGCGACCGGGTGGCCATCGTCGGCGACCTCACCGGCGAGAAGGACACCCTGGCCCGCATCGTCCGCATCGAGCCGCGCACCTCGCTGCTGCGCCGCACGGCGGACGACGACGACCCCTTCGAGCGCGTGGTCGTCGCCAACGCCGACCAGCTGGCCATCGTCACCGCCCTCGCCGACCCCGAACCCCGCCCGCGCCTGATCGACCGCTGCCTGGTGGCCGCGTTCGACGGCGGTCTGACCCCCCTTCTGGTCCTGACGAAGTCGGACCTGGCCCAGCCCGACGAACTGCTGGAGCTCTACGGCCACCTGGACATCCCGTACGTGGTCACCAGCCGCGAGGAGCTGGAGAGCGGCAGCGCGGCGGACCGGGTGCGGGCAGAACTGGACGGCAAGATCACCGCGTTCGTGGGGCATTCGGGGGTGGGCAAGACGACCCTGGTGAACGCGCTGGTCCCGGAGGAGCAGCGGCGGCTGACCGGTCACGTCAACGCGGTGACGGGCCGGGGCCGGCACACGACCACGTCGGCGCTGGCGCTTCCGCTGGCCGGGGGCGCGGGCTGGGTGGTCGACACCCCGGGCGTGCGGTCCTTCGGGCTCGCCCACATCGATCCGTCCCGGGTCATCCACGCCTTCCCGGACCTGGCAGCGGGAACCGAGGGCTGCCCGCGCGCGTGCAGTCATGACGAGCCGGACTGCGCTCTCGACGCCTGGGTGGCCGAGGGTCACGCGGACCCGGCCCGGCTGTACTCGCTGCGCCGGCTGCTGGCCACGAGGGAGCGCACGGAAGGCGACTGACCTCCGCGTTGTTTGTCCGCACCCGAGTCCGGTAAGGGCATAATCGCACCGAGCCGGAAGCAAGCCTGACCAGAGCCTGACGAAGCGGTCACAGTATGCGGGGATACGGGAGGACAGCACATGGCGTGGCTGCTGGTCGTTGTGGCGGGACTGCTCGAAACCGGGTTCGCCGTCTGTCTGAAACTGTCCCACGGCTTCACGAGACTGTGGCCGACGATCGCGTTCTGCGTCTTCGCGCTCGGCAGCTTCGGTCTGCTGACCCTGTCCCTGAAGAAGCTCGACGTCGGCCCGGCGTACGCGGTGTGGACCGGCATCGGCGCGGCCGGTACCGCGATCTACGGAATGATCTTCCTCGGTGACATCGTCTCCACGCTGAAGATCGTCTCGATCAGCCTGGTGATCGTGGGCGTCATCGGCCTCCAGCTGTCGGGCTCGGCGCACTAGCGCTTTCAGACCGGCAACTGCCGGGGCAGGGCGACCCGTACCAGGTCGGCCACTCCGCCCTCCCCCGGCGGCGCCGCCACGCACGACAGCGCCAGCCGGACGACCAGTTCGCAGGAGCGCGCGAGTTCGCCGTTGTCGGACCTGCCCGTGCCGGGTGCGGACAGGGCGGCCACGGCACGGTCGCGGACGAGTCCGACGAAGTCGCCGGGTGAGGGCAGCGGGCCGTCGGCGCGGCGCTGCGCCGGTACGCCGGAGGTGGACGGGACGGCCGAGAGGGGCGGCGCGGGCAGGCGCTCGCTCCAGCACCCGGTGAGCAAGGCCCGGACGAGGGCGTTGTCGCGGGCGGCGGAGGCGGTCCACTCGGCGGTGGCGGTGAGGCGGTCGCGCGCGTCGGCCTGGGTGTGCAACGCCCGCTCCACACCGGCGAGATAGGAGTCGGCCTCCCGTCGCACGAGCGCGCGGGCGAGCCCCTCCTTGCTCCCGAACTCGTTGTAGAGGGTCTGCCGCGACACTCCGGCCGCGGCGGCCACGTCCACCATCCGCACCGCCGACCACGACCGGCGCGCAAGCGCCGTATAAGCGGCATCCAGCAGAGATTCCCGCGCTGCAGGCATCGTCGCCTCCCAGGGCCCCGGCTCTGCGCCCAGATTTGACGCGCCCGGCGGCACTGTCAAGGGGTCGCGGAGCGGTGTGCCGGGTGGTGAGGGGCGCGTGAACGCACTCGGCCCCCGGTGGCCTCGTACGACGACCGGCGGCTACCGTTCACCACATGCCCGACTACCACGACGACCTCCGCCTCGCCCACGTCCTCGCGGACGCCGCCGACGCCGCCACCATGGCCCGCTTCAAGGCGCTCGACCTCAAGGTCGAGACCAAGCCGGACATGACCCCGGTCAGCGAGGCGGACAAGGCGGCGGAAGAACTCATCCGCGGCCAGCTCCAGCGCGCCCGCCCCCGGGACGCGATCCTGGGCGAGGAGTACGGCATCGAGGGCACCGGGCCCCGCCGCTGGGTCGTCGACCCGATCGACGGCACCAAGAACTACGTCCGCGGCGTGCCCGTCTGGGCCACCCTCATCTCCCTGATGGAGGCGGGTGAGGGCGGTTTCCAGCCCGTCGTCGGCGTCGTCTCCGCGCCCGCCCTGGGCCGCCGCTGGTGGGCCGCGAAGGGCCACGGCGCCTACTCCGGCCGCAGCCTCACCTCCGCGAGCCGCCTGCAGGTCTCCCGTGTCTCCCGGATGAGCGACGCCTCCTTCGCGTACTCCTCGCTGAGCGGCTGGGAGGAGCAGGGCAGGCTGAACGGCTTCCTGGACCTCACCCGCGAGGTCTGGCGCACCCGCGCGTACGGCGACTTCTGGCCGTACATGATGGTCGCCGAGGGCTCCGTGGACATGTGTGCCGAACCCGAGCTCTCCCTGTGGGACATGGCCGCCAACGCCATCGTCGTCACGGAGGCCGGCGGCACCTTCACCGGCCTCGACGGCCGCCCGGGGCCGCACAGCGGCAACGCCGCCGCCTCCAACGGCCTGCTCCACGACGAGCTCCTGGGTTATCTCAACGAGCGCTGCTGAGCCTCACGCGCCCTCTTGTTGACCCCCTCTTTGCCTGCCACTCTGAAGGCACCCGCCCTTGTGCATTTGTGAAACGGTGAACGAACGGCGGGACCCCACAGGAGGTGGCTGCATCCATGCTCGTCCGCGACGCCATGAGCACCGTGGTCCTCACCATCGGCCCCACCCATACCCTTCGCCAGGCCGCCGCGCTGATGTCCGCCCGCCGGGTGGGCGCGGCCGTCGTCCTCGACCCCGACGCCGGCGGCATCGGCATTCTCACCGAACGCGACATCCTCAACTCCGTCGGCCTGGGCCAGGACCCGGACGCGGAACACGCCCACGCCCACACCACCACCGACGTCGTCTTCGCGGCACCGTCCTGGACGCTCGAGGGAGCGGCCCAGGCGATGGCGCACGGCGGCTTCCGCCATCTGATCGTCCTGGACCACGACGAACCCGTCGGGATCGTCTCGGTCCGCGACATCATCGGCTGCTGGGCGCCGCTGCGGCAGCAGATCCCGGCCTGACGCGCACGCGAACGGGCCGGACCCCCTTCCCCGGGAGGTCCGGCCCGCTTCGGCAAGCGATCCAGTGCTGGTGGGTGTGTCAGCCGCGCAGGGCCTGGACCGCGGCCTCCAGCCGCTTGCCGAAGTCCCCGTCCGCGGTGCGGAAGTTGCCGATCGCCCGCTCGACGATGTCCTCGCGCGAGACCTTCGCGATGAAGCCCGCCAGGTTCTCGATCAGGCGCTCCTTCTCGTCGTCGGACATCAGCCGGTAGAGGTTGCCCGCCTGCACGAAGTCGTCGTCCTCGGCGTGCACGGGCGCCGGGTGGTTGCCCGTGCCGCCGGCGAAGCCGTCGTAGGACTGCCACAGCGGGCGGCCGGTCTGCGCCGGGCCGCCGAAGCTGTTCGGCTCGTAGTTCTTCGCGCCGCCGTGGCGGCCGTCGTAGAGGAGGCCGTCGCGGGAGTGGGTGCGCGCCTCGGTGGCGTGCGGGCGGTTCACCGGCAGGTGGTCGGCGTTGATGCCGACGCGGTAGCGGTGGGCGTCGCCGTAGGCGAAGAGGCGGCCCTGGAGCATCTTGTCCGGGGACGGGCCGATGCCGGGCACGAAGTGGGCGGGGCTGAAGACCGACTGCTCGACCTCGGCGAAGATGTTCTCCGGGTTGCGGTTGAGCTCCAGCTTGCCGATCTCGATCGGCGGGTAGTCCGCGTGCGGCCACACCTTGGTGAGGTCGAACGGGTTGAAGCGGTACGTCGCCGCCTCCGCCGCCGGCATGATCTGCACCTGCACGGTCCAGCTCGGGAAGTCGCCGCGCTCGATGGCCTCGCGCAGGTCCCGCTGGTGGGAGTCGGGGTCCTCGCCGGCGAGCCGGTTGGCCTCGGCCTGGGTGAGGTTCTTGATGCCCTGGTCGGTCTTGAAGTGGTACTTGACCCAGAAGACCTCGCCGGCCTCGTTGTTCCACTGGTAGGTGTGCGAGCCGAAGCCGTCCATGTGCCGGTACGAGGCGGGGATGCCCCGGTCGCCGAAGAGCCAGGTCACCTGGTGCGTGGACTCCGGGCTCAGGCTCCAGAAGTCCCAGACGTTGTCCGCCTCGGTGGAACCCGTGTACGGGTCGCGCTTCTGGGTGTGGATGAAGTCCGGGAACTTGATCGCGTCCCGGATGAAGAACACCGGGGTGTTGTTGCCGACGAGGTCGTAGTTGCCCTCCTCGGTGTAGAACTTCAGCGCCCAGCCGCGCGGGTCGCGGACGGCGTCCGCGGCACCGAGGTTGCCGGCCACCGTCGAGAACCGCAGGAACGTCTCGTTCTGCTTGCCGACCTCGGAGAGGAACTTGGCGCGCGTGTACCGCGTGACGTCGGCGGTCACCGTGAAGGTGCCGTAGGCACCGGCACCGCGGGCGTGGACCACACGCTCCGGGATGCGCTCACGGTTGAAGTGGGCCAGCTTCTCCAGGAGGAGCTGGTCCTGCACGAGCACGGGGCCACCGACGCCCGCGGTCTCACTGTTCTGGTTGTCGGCCACCGGTGCACCGGCCTCCGTAGTGAGCGGTCCCTGCGTCACGTCTGCCTCCTGCGCCATTCCTTGCCCCGACTGTCCCGGGCCTTGCCTGTCCCTGACCTAAAGCCGTTACCGATCCTAACCTAGACAATGTCTAAGTCAAATAAGGTTCCAAAGTCACACCTATTCGGGATCTGGTCCTCCTGCTGTTAAGCTGGTGCGCATGAGCGACCTTCTGGAACGACTGCGCGGACGTGGATGGCGGATGACCGCGCAGCGGCGCGTCGTGGCCGAGGTACTCGACGGCGAACACGTCCATCTGACGGCCGACGAGGTCCACGCCAGGGCAGTCGCCAAGCTGCCGGAGATCTCTCGCGCGACCGTCTACAACACCCTGGGCGAGCTGGTGACCCTCGGTGAGGTGCTCGAGGTCGCCACGGACAAGCGCGCCAAGCGGTACGACCCGAACGCGCACCGTCCGCACCACCACCTGGTCTGCGCCCAGTGCGGCGCGATCCGGGACGTCCACCCGACCGGCAACCCGCTGGCCGACCTGCCCTCCTCGGAGCGCTTCGGCTTCACGGTCTCCGACGTCGAGGTGACGTACCGCGGCCTCTGCCCGAACTGCGCGGCGGTCGCGTAACCAGACGCCCGCGAGGAGCCCCGGCACCGTTTCGACGGTGCCGGGGTTTTTTGGTGGCCGCCGGATGACATCGGCCGGGGCAACACCAAGGGCCGGAACCCTGATGGGTTCCGGCCCTTGGTCTTCAGTAGCGGGGACAGGATTTGAACCTGCGACCTCTGGGTTATGAGCCCAGCGAGCTACCGAGCTGCTCCACCCCGCGTCGGTGAATGCAACGTTACGTCAAGGCCGCGTACGGAAGCAAATCGCTTTACGCGGGAGCGCCAGCAGGAAGATCTCCGGGGCCGCGCTACGCCGACAGTTCCTCCCGCAGGGCGTCCCGCAGCCGGGCCGCCCGCTGCGCGACCTCCCCCGGCCCCAGGGCCACCGCCCGGTCGGCCCACCGCTGCCCCTCCGCCAGCTCCCCGCGACGCGCGTAGACCAGGGCCAGCCGCAACGCCGCCCGACCGTGCCCGGCATCCGCGGCACGCGTCCACCACACGGCGGCCTCCGGCTCACTGCCCTCCCGGGCAAGCAGCAGCCCGAGGTTGAAGGCGCCGTTCCGGGAGCCGGCCTCCGCGGCCTCCCGGTACCACCGGGCCGCCTCCACGACATCGCCCCGCGCGGCGGCCAGCATCCCCACCCGCACCTGCGCCCGCCGGTGCCCCTGCCCGGCGGCCCGCTCGTACCACTCCTCGCACTCGCTCTTCTCGTGCACGGCCTCCCCGAGCTCATGCGTGGGCGCCGGCGGGCGCCGGGCGTCCAGCACGGTGGCCAGCCGGTACGCGGCCTCCGCGCTGCCGCCACCCGCGGCGCACCGGAGGTACCGCTCGGCCCCGCTCTCGTCCCCGTCCCGCAGCCGGGCGATGCCGACCTGGAGCGCCGCCTCCGTATGACCGGCGGCGGCGGCCCGCTCGTACCACCGCAGCGCGACGGCGTCCTCCCCCCGCCCGGCGAAGAGAATGCCCAGGTTGAAGGCGGCGTCGACGCTGCCCGCCTCCGCGGCCTTGGAGAACCACGGCTCGGCGCCGGCGGTGTCCCCGCCCTGCAGCAGCAGGATGGCGAGCGCGTTGGCCGCCTCCCGGTGCCCGGCGTACGCCGCGCGCCGGTACCACTGCTCGGCCTGGGCGGTGCGCGCCTGCTCGGCGCAGAGCAGCCCGAGGTTGTACGCGCCGTTCACATCACCGGCGTCCATCGCGGCCCGGTACCACCGCTCGGCGGTCTGGGTCTCGCCCCGCTCGGCGTGCAGCGCGCCGAGCGCGTTCGCGGCGTTCCCGTCGCCCTCCTGAGCGGCGCGCAGCCACCACACGGCGGCGCTCTCGGTGTCTCCGGCGTCGCGCAGCAGGAACCCGAGCGCACAGGCGGCGCGTGCCTCGCCGTCCTTGGCGGACGTCAGGTACCAGCGCCCGGCCTCCCGCAGTTCCCCGCGCCGCTCCAGGATCGCGCCCAGGTGCAGGGCGGCCCGCCGGTGTCCCCGCGCGGCGGCCTGGCGGTACCACTGCTCGGCCTCCGCCCCGGCGCCGACACCGTTGTCACCGTCGGTCTCCCCCGCGCCCCGCCGGTCCAGCGCTCGGGCCAGCCGGTACGCGGCCTCCCGGTGCCCCCGCTCGGCCGCCGCCCGCATCCACTGCTCGGCCGCGGCGTCACCGCGGTGCTCCAGCAGGTCCGCGAGCGCGTACGCGCCCAGCGCGTGCCCCTGCTCGGCGGACTGGCGCAGCCAGTACTCGGCGGCCGGCTCGTCCCCGCGCTCACGGTGGTGGCGGCCCAACGCGTGCGCGGCCGCGGCCGATCCGGCGACGGCGGCGACCCGCCACCAGCCCGCGGCCTCGTCGGCGTACCCGCGCTGATGAAGGAGGACTCCCAGGTTGTTGGCGGCGGCGCGGTCCCCCGCGGCGGTGGCGGCACGCAACTGGGGCTCGGCTCCGTCGAGATCACCGCGGCGCAGCAGCAGGGCGCCGAGGACGCTCATCGCCTCGGCGTCACCGGCCTCCGCCGCGAGCCGCAGGCTCAGTTCCTCGGCGGCCTCACCGGCTTCGTCCCGGTCGGAAGACTGCACAAAACGCCCTGTCTCCAACAGAGTTGCCTTGTCCCCCATAACGTCCATCGTCGCACCACCTGCAACCTGGGTACACCTCGTATACCGCAGCCAGTGAGGTCACTTCAGCGTTTTGTCGACATGCCCACAGAGAGACAAGTCAAACACAGATGGGCCAACTCCCCATCGCGGCACGGCCGTACCCACCCCTCGGCACATGCGTTCGCACATCACGAAGGCCCGGATCCCTGTTGAGGATCCGGGCCTTCGCCATCAGTAGCGGGGACAGGATTTGAACCTGCGACCTCTGGGTTATGAGCCCAGCGAGCTACCGAGCTGCTCCACCCCGCGCCGTTGTTCTTGAACAGTATCACGGCGCGGAGTGGGCTTGATCAGCTGCTGTCCGGGCTGGGACTGGGGCTGGGACTCGCGTCCCCGCCGTCACCGGACTCGCCGGCCTGGGCATCCTCCGCCCGCCGCAGCGCGTCCTCCAGTGCCTCCTGCGCCCGGCCGTACGCCTCCCAGTCGCCGTCCTTCAGCGCCTGCTGGCCGTCCTCGAAGGCCTTCTGGGCGTCGTTCAGCGCTTCTTGGACCGTCGGGTCCTCGGTCGACGGCGGTGGCGTCGGCTTGCTGGGGTCACCGTCGTCCTCCGGTGGCTCCGTGGCCGAACCCTTGGCTCCGAACACCTTGTCCAGAGCCTCGTCGAGGGTGTTCTCGAAAGCGGTCGTGCCCTGGTAGGTGACCAACACCTTGCGCAGCAGTGGGTACTTGAGACCACCGCCGCGCACGTAGACCGGCTCGACATAGAGCAGTCCGCCGTCCAGCGGCACGGTCAGCAGGTTGCCGTACTCGATCTCCGAATCGCCGCCTCTGATCAGCCGGACGAACTCGGCGATGTTCTGCTGCGAGTTGGAGTTGAACTGGCTCTGCACCTGTTTGGGGCCGTCGACCGTCGAGCTGGTCGGCACCTTCAGGATTCTGATCTTGCCGTAGTCGCTGGTGCCCGCCTCTGAATCGACGGCCATGTACGCGCTGAGGTTGTCCCTGCCGTTCGGCGTGAACGTCGTCGTCAGCGAGAACGCCTGCGCCTTCTGGTCGGGCATCTTCATGCTCAGGTAGTACGGCGGCACCGCGTTGCCCGACTTGTTGGTCGGGTCGTCGGGCACCTGCCACACCTCGCTGCCGCTGAGGAATGTGTCGGCGTCCTGGACGTGGTAGCGGGTCAGCAGCTCGCGCTGGACCTTGAAGAGGTCCTGCGGGTACCGGAGATGGGCCATCAGCTCGGGCGAGATCTCGCTCTTGGGCTTCACCGTGCCCGAGAAGGCCTTCATCCAGGTCTTCAGGACCGGGTCCTGGGTGTCCCACTGGTAGAGCTTGACCTCACCGCTGTACGCGTCGACGGTCGCCTTCACCGAGTTGCGGATGTAGTTGACCTGGTTCTGCTGGGCCACCACCGCGCGGGAGTCGTTCGTCGCCGTCAGCGAGTCGGCCGTCGTGTCCCCGAGGGTCGTACGGGACGCGTACGGATAGCCGTTGGTGGTCGTGTAGGCGTCGACGATCCACTGGATCTTGCCGTCCACGACCGCCGGGTAGGCGTCACCGTCGATGGTCAGCCAGGGGGCGACCGCCTCGACGCGCTCCTTGGGCGTGCGGTTGTAGAGGATCCGCGAACCCTCGCCGATGGCCCCGGAGTACAGGATCTGCGGCTCGCTGAACGCCACCGCGTAGGCGGCGCGGTTGACCGGGTTGGAGAGGTTGACCCCGCTGTTGCCCTCGTAGCTGTAGGTCTTCTCACCGGAGTCGTCGGAGTAGTCGATCTCCTTCTGGGGACCGCCGACGATCGAGTACGTCGAGGTCTTCTCGCCGTAGTAGATCCGCTGCTGGTACTTGCCGAGATCGCCCTTGGAGGGCAGGTCGGACTCCGTGAAGACCGGGCGACCGGGCGAGGTGCCCTCGGTGGCCTCGGTGCCCTTGGCGGCGACCACGCCGTAGCCGTGCGTGTAGCGGAAGTGGCTGTTGATCCAGTTCTGCTTGTCGACGCCGCCGAGGTTCAGCTCGCGCAGACCGATGACCGTGTCCTGGTCCTTGCCGTCCTTGCTGTAGCGGTCGACGTCCAGGTTGGTCGGGAACGCGTAGTACTTCCGCATCTGCTGGAGCTGCTGGAATGTCGGCGAGACGAGATTCGGGTCCAGGATGCGCAGGCTCGCGGTCGCGTCCACATCGTCGCGCAGCTGCGTCTTGTCCTCGGTGTTGCTGGTGCCCGGGTAGTCGTCGACCTCCGCGTCGTCGATGCCGTACGCCTCACGCGTCGCCTGGAGGTTCTTCTCGACGTAGGGCGCTTCCTTGGCCTGCTCGTTCGGCTGGACCTGGAACTTCTGGACGATCGCCGGGTACAGGCCCCCGATGAGGATCGCCGAGAGCACCATCAGGCCGAAGCCGATGACGGGCAGCTGCCAGGTGCGCCGCCACAGCGTGGCGAAGAACAGCAGGGCGCAGATGACCGCGATGCAGAACAGGATCGTCTTGGCCGGCAGGTAGGCGTTGGCGTCGACGTACCGCAGACCGGTCCAGTTGTCGGTCGCCTTGAAGTCGCTGGACTTCACGGCCAGGCCGTACCGGTCGAGCCAGTAGGCGACCGCCTTCAGCGCGACGAAGATGCCGAGCAGCACCGACAGATGTCCGGTGGCCGCCGAGGTGGCCCGCGCGCCGGGGCTGGTGATGCGCAGCCCGCCGTACAGGTAGTGGGTGAGCGCGGCGGCGATCAGGGACAGGATCGCGGCGGCGAAGCCGAAGCCGAGCAGGAACCGGTACCAGGGCAGGTCGAAGGCGTAGAAGGAGACGTCCAGATTGAACTGGGGGTCCTTCTGCCCGAACGAGACGCCGTTGACCCACATCAGCCAGGTCCGCCACTGGCCGGAGGCGGACGCGCCGGCGATCAGTCCGACCAGGGCGGTGATCGCGAGCAGCAGCCACTTCTTGTACGGCGCGATGCCCATGCGGTAGCGGTCGAGGCTCTGCTGCTCCATCGACATGGCGCTCAGCGGCGGGCGCAGCCGGTGCGCCAGCCAGATGTTGAGGCCGACCGAAAGGGCCATCAGCAGGCCGAAGACGAAGAAGAGACCGATCTTCGTCCACAGGGTCGTCGTGAAGACGGACGAATAGTTCACCGACCGGTACCACAGCCAGTCCGTCCAGAAGCCCGCGAACATGGTGAACGCCATGCCGAGTACGGCAAGGACGCCCAGCGTCATGAGCAGGGTCCGGACACGCCGGGACGGGCGGCCCACTCTGATCCGTGGCCCCGTCGGGCCTCCGCCGCGGTCCGGCATCTGGAAAGCCAAGGTGCGCACCTCGAAGTTCGCTGTTGATCCGTCAGGCCCTGGTCTGATCGAGCCCTCCGGGGGGCCTCGTGATCGTAGGCCCACACCTATGCAACTTACTCACGCTTTACTCGGTTCCCGATTCCGGGTGGGAACGAGGCAGGATTGTGACCATGTCCAACACTCCCATGGCGGCGAGCCCGCTCACCCGGGCCGTACTCGAGATCGACGAGTACGCCTCCGGCCTCGGCTGGGACCAGCCCGCCCGTCTGTTCGCCCTCGTAGACACCGCACGGCTGCGGGCCCAGGAACCCGGTCTCGCCGCCCAGCTCGGCCTGGAGGACGAGCAGGCGACCTCCGCCCTGACCCCCATCGAGCAGGACGAAGTGCCCACGGGCAAGCCGCTCGACGAGTTCCTCGGCACCATCGCCTGGCCCGACGCGGTGACCGGCTGCGCGCTCACCGTGGAGCGGCTGATGCTGCCGCCGTCCGCGGAGGCGCAGGTGCCGCAGGATCTGAGCGGGGCCGCGCTGACGAAGTGGGTGGCGAACCACCCCGAGCGGCAGGAGGTCCGGATGACGGTCGCCGTGCTGCGCGACGGCACCCGGGAGTCGGCCCTGCGGCTGCGCGAGAAGGACACGCCGACGGAGGTCCTGACGGGCAAGGACCTGGTGCCGGGTCTGGCGGAGGCGCTGACGGCGACGTTCGAGGACTGAGGTCCCGGAGGTCGTCCTAGCCGGCGCTGCACTTCGGCAGGTCGGCGGTGTCCCCGGCGCGGATGTCCTTCAGGGCACCGAGCGCGTCGTCCATGGTGCCGACCTTGACCAGGGTGAGCCCGTCGGGGGTGTCCCGGGCGGCGGCCGCGCAGTTGGCGGCCGGGGTGAGGAAGTACCGGGCGCCCTTGTCGCGGGCGCCGACGGTCTTCATCTCGATGCCGCCGATGGGGCCGACCTTGCCGTCGTCGTCGATGGTGCCGGTGCCGGCCACGAAGGAGCCGCCGGTGAGACTGCCCGGGGTGAGCTTGTCGTAGATGCCGAGCGCGAACATCAGACCCGCGCTCGGCCCGCCCACGTCGGCGAGCTTGATGTCGATGCTGAACGGGAAGGTGTGGTC
Organism: Streptomyces sp. YS415; assembly: GCF_023544665.1. Lineage (GTDB taxonomy): Bacteria > Actinomycetota > Actinomycetes > Streptomycetales > Streptomycetaceae > Streptomyces. The sequence goes on along the minus strand of NZ_JAMJFL010000014.1, from coordinate 15,960 downwards.
CGTCCCGGCGGAGATCCCGACGATGGCGCGCTTCTCGCCGCCGTCGTCGGCCTCCGCGGTGGTGATCGTCACCTTCTGCGTCCTGGTCGCCGCCCGCTGCTCCTTCTCGGCCGCGGCCTGTTCCTTGGCGGGCACGATGGTGAATTCGACGGCCTCGCCGGGCTGGTGCTCGGTCACCAGTTCGGCGACGTCGGCCGGCTCCCGCACGACCGTGCCGTCGACGGCCTTGATCACATCACCGGCGTGCAGCTTGCCCTCGGCCGGGGAGTCCTTGACGACCGTGGAGACGATCACCCAGGACTGCACCGGGATGTCCAGCGACTCCAGGGCGGCGACCTTCGCGCTCTCCTGGGACTGGCTGAACTCCTCGGCGTTCTCCTGGGTGGACTGCTCCTCCGTTTTGCCGTTGGGGTAGAGCGTCTCGTGCGGCACGACCTTGTTGTCGTGCGCGAGCCAGCCGTAGACCGCCTCGACGAGGTTCATCCGGTAGTCGGCGCTGGTGACGCGGACCGTGGTCATGTTCAGATGCCCGCTGGTGGCGTACGTCTTGCGTCCCGAGATCTGCAGCACCGGCTCGCCGCCGTGGTCTCCCAGGGTGTTCACCGTCGGCCCCGGGGACATCTCCGAGTACGGCACGGGGATGAACACTCCCGCGCACAGGAGCGCGATCAGCATCAGGGTGGAGGCGAGCATCGTCGCGGTGCGGCGTGGCATGCCTCGACAGTACGGGACACCCCTGTCGGCGTCCCGTCAGGGCCGAGTCTTCTCCATGGCCGCGCGGAACCGGGCATATCCGTCCAGCTCAGGACCGTCGCTACGGGCCTTCCGGGTCCGGTGGGCCCAACTGCCCCACAGACCGGCGCCGATCGCAGCGACAAGCGGAATCAGCAACCAGGCGAGCGCCGCCATGCCGTCCTCCCAACCCCGATGAGCGACCGCAACTGACTGATCAGCAGATTAACCATCCGCAGTGACAACGCTCGGGGCAGGGGTGCGGTTACGCAACCGGACAGGCAGGCGGGGCACGGCTCAGCAGGCGCCGACCCACTCCTCGGTGCCGTCGGAGAACTTCTGGTGCTTCCAGATGGGCACTTCGTGCTTGAGATCGTCGATCAGCTTCCGGCAGGCCTCGAAGGCCTCACCGCGATGGGGGCAGGAGACGGCGACGACCACGGCCAGATCGCCGACCCGGAGATCCCCGATCCGGTGCACCGCGGCGAGCGCCCGCACCGGGTACGCACCGACCACCTTCTCGGCGACCCGCCGCATCTCGCTCTCGGCACTGGGATGACAGGAGTACCCCAGCTCGTCGACGTCGGCACCCCCGTCATGGTTGCGCACGGTCCCGACGAACAGGGCGGTCCCCCCGGCGGCGTCGTCCCCGACGGCCCGGAAGACCTCGTCGAGCGAGAGCGCGGTCTCCCGGACGGCGATCAACTTGATGGGGTCCTGCCCGGCCAGCTCGCCGGGGTGGTCGTTCATGGGTGCCATGCCCCCATCGTGCCCCACCCGGAGGAACCCGCGGAATACCGAAATCACCCGGCACACACGCGTGCGGCTTTGGAGCCTCCTACAGGCGGCGGCTGCCGACGGCAGCCGGGCCGTGGCGGCAGCGGGCGCCCCGTCAGATCCGCCGCCGGGCCTTCCGCGCCCGCCGCACGACCGCGGCCGCGCCCAGCAGGGCCACCGTCGCCCCGGCCGCCCCGGCAGCCGTCGCGTCCTTCCGGCCGAGCCGCCGTCCGGCCACCGTGTGCCGCCCGGTGACCTCCTCCAGCAGCTGGGCCAGCACCTCTTCGTTGGTCCACCGGGGCCGCCAGCCGGCGGCGTGCAGCCGGCTCCCGCTCACCACCCAGGGGTACATGGTGTAGGCGAGGTCCCCGGCCGGCGACGGCGTCAGCCCGATCCGGTGCAGGCGGGCCGCCGCTCCGAGCGCGACCGCGGAGGGCAGCTCCATCCGCCGGATCCCGCTGAGCTCCTCGACCTCCTCCTGCTCCAGCCAGCCGTCGCACCCGACGGCGAGCTCTCCGTCGACCTTCTCCAGGACGGCGTACTCCAGGGCGCTGCACAGGTCCTCGACATGGCAGAACTGCCAGGCCGGCCGCGACCCGGCCACCACCAGCAGCCGTGGCGACTCGAAGTACCTGGTCAGCGCGGTGTCGGTGCCGCCGACGAGAACGGCGGGCCGCACCACGGTCACATTCAGCCCCGGATGCGCCCGGGGCGCCCGCCGGGCGAGCCGCTCGACCTCCAGCAGATCCCCGACACCGGTGGCCTCCGCGGTCGCCCGCAGCTCCGCGTCCTCGGACAGCGGCAGCTCGTTGTCGGGAAGGGCGCCGTAGACCATCGCGGACGTGCAGAGCACGACCCGGTGCACCCCGGCCGCCGCGGCGGCGGTCAGCACGGTCTGGGTCCCCCGGACGTTGTAGGCCGTCCGGGCGGCGCCGTCGGTCTCCAGATCGAGGTCGAGCGCGAGATGGACGACCACGTCGGCGCCGCGCAGCTTCTCCGCGATGGCCGGATCCCGCACGTCCAGGATGTGCCACAGCGCGTCCGCGCACTCGCCGCGCCGCTCGTCGATGGCGATGACCTGCTTGATCTCCTCGGACGCGGCCAGCCGCTCGGTGAGCAGCGCTCCTACGCCGGACGCGGCACCGGTGACCGCCACGACGGGCCCGCGCGCGGCGGGACTGCTTGACTGGTTTCGCGCTGCGCGAACCTGCGGATCAGGGGAACTCACCGGGCGTCTCCAGCGGTTGTCTTCAGTACGGGCGCGAGTGACGCGTCCGTACCAGGTGGCATCCATCCTGCCGCAGGCCGAGAGTCGGCGAAGCACCGAGGCCCTATCCGCGCTTGGTGTCTACGCTGGGTGGTGTTATCGGGCAGTCGTGCCGTCGGAGCAGAACCGGCGGCCTTACCAGCCGAGGAATCCCGTGAGTGACACCCCATTCGGATTCGGCCTTCCGCCGGAGGAGCCGGACGACGGCGACGAGGGCAAGAAGAAGGACCAGGAGAGCGGTGGTGGTCAGGGACCTGCCAACCCGTTCGGTTTCGGCGACCTGCCCGGTGGCGGGGGCTTCGGCGGCCCGGGCGGTCCAGGTGCCGACAACCCGTTCGCTGCCATGTTCGGCTCGCTGAACCCCACCGACCTGGGCGCCGCGTTCCAGCAGCTCGGCCAGATGCTCTCGTACGAGGGCGGCCCGGTGAACTGGGACATGGCCAAGCAGATCGCCCGCCAGACGGTCTCCCAGGGCACGTCGGACGGCACCAAGGACGCGAGTGTCGGCCCCGCCGACCGCACCGCCGTCCAGGAGGCCGTCCGCCTCGCCGACCTGTGGCTCGACGACGCGACGTCGCTGCCCTCGGGTGCCGGCTCCGCGGTGGCGTGGTCCCGCGCGGAGTGGGTCGAGGCGACGCTGCCGGCCTGGAAGGAGCTCGTGGACCCGGTCGCCGAGCGCGTCGGCACCGCCATGGGCGATGTCCTGCCGGAGGAGATGCAGGCCATGGCGGGCCCGCTGATCGGCATGATGCGGTCCATGGGCGGCGCCATGTTCGGCACGCAGATCGGGCAGGCCGTCGGCGTGCTCGCGGGCGAGGTCGTCGGCTCCACCGACATCGGCCTGCCGCTCGGTCCGGCCGGCAAGGCCGCGCTGCTGCCGGTCAACATCGACGCCTTCGGCAAGGACCTGGGCGTGCCGAAGGAGGAGGTGCGGCTGTATCTCGCCCTGCGCGAGGCCGCCCACCAGCGCCTGTTCACGCATGTGCCGTGGCTGCGCTCGCACCTGTTCGGCGCGGTCGACGGCTACGCGCGCGGGATCAAGGTCGACACCGCCAAGCTGGAGGACGTGGTCGGCCAGTTCGACCCGCAGAACCCCGAGCAGCTGCAGGACGCGCTGCAGCAGGGCATGTTCCAGCCGGAGGACACGCCCGAGCAGAAGGCCGCCCTGGCCCGTCTGGAGACGGCGCTGGCACTGGTCGAGGGCTGGGTGGACGCGGTGGTGCACGCGGCCGCGAAGCCGCGGCTGTCGTCCGCGGACGCGCTGCGCGAGACCCTGCGCCGCCGCCGCGCCTCGGGCGGCCCGGCCGAGCAGACGTTCGCCACGCTGATCGGTCTGGAGCTGCGTCCGCGCCGGCTGCGCGACGCCTCGCGTCTGTGGGCGTCGCTGACGGACGCGCGCGGGGTGGACGGCCGGGACGCCCTGTGGTCCCACCCGGACATGCTGCCGACGGCGACCGACCTGGACGACCCGGACGGCTTCGTCCACCGCGAGCAGCTGGACTTCTCCGAGCTCGACAAGATGCTCGGGGAGGCGGCGGACGGCTCCGCCGGGAAGCCGGAGAAGGACGACGACTCCGAGTGACTCTGCACGGCGACGCGGTCCAGGTGCTGAAGGCCTACGAGGACCAGCAGGAGCTCCGCCAGGTCTACCTGGACCATCTGGACGGCCATCCGGACGGCATGTGGAAGAGCTGCGGGGACGGGCACATCACGGCAAGCGCCCTGGTGATCGACCCGGAGCGTGAGCGCGTCCTGCTCACGCTCCACAAGAAGCTGCGCATGTGGCTCCAGATGGGCGGTCACTGCGAACCCGGCGACGACACGCTCGCGGGCGCCGCGCTCCGGGAGGCCACGGAGGAGTCGGGCATCCCTGCGCTGCGCCTGCTGCGCGGCACCCCGGTCCGCCTGGACCGGCACCGGACGCCCTGTGCATGGCACCTGGACGTGCAGTACGCCGCCATAGCCCCGAGCGGGGCCGTGGAGGCGATCAGCGACGAGTCGCTCGACCTGCGCTGGTTCGCCTACGGCGAGGTGGCGGACGTGGCGGACGACTCCGTCGTACGGCTGCTCGACGCGACCCGCGCGAGCCTGTGACGCCGTGAGGGGTGACCGCCCTCGCGGTCACCCCTCACCCGGTCTCAGCTCCAGACGTTGCCCTGGTTCTGGCCGCGGGCGCCCTGCTGGCCCATGCCGTACTGGGCGGCGACGCCCGAGCCGAGCTGGGCGTTCTGCGGCGGCAGCAGCTCGCTGGGCTGCACCAGCGCGTAGCCGCTGCCCATGAAGCTCAGCTCCCAGCCCTCGCCGGTGTTGCCACGGCGCCGCCACACCCCGGAGGAGTGCGTCTGGGCCTGCATCTGCACGCGCAGACTGGTGGACCAGGCGACGATCGCGTCGGCGTCGCAGTTGACGTACTTGTCCGGCGTGACCTGCATCATCAGCGGCATGCCCGAGGTCATCAGGGCGACCTTGCCGCGGCCGGTGATGTTGAGCTGGTACTTCCCGGAGCCGGAGATGCCGTAGAGGCTGTCCACCGCGATGACCTCGTGGTGCAGCGAGGAGTCCATCGCCAGCACATAGCTGCTGTCGACGGTCAGCCCGTCCTGGTCGACGTCCATCAGATGGATGTGCTGCTTGAGGTTGGCGAGGTAGACCGTGCCCTGCCCGTGGCAGCGCATCAGGTCCAGGCCCTCACCGGTGTGGGCGCGCGAGCGTCCCTGGTCGTTGCTCTGGTACTCGGCGTCGAACTCGATCAGGCCCTGGTAGGCGACCATGGTGCCCTTGCGGGCGAGGATGTCGTCGTGGCCCTCCAGGGTGAGCCGGAGCATCTGCTTGTTCTGCAGGCTCCAGCGCTCCTGGGTCTGCTGGTCGTTGTGGGCGAAAAGCGAACTCTGCATGGTGTGGTGCTCCCCCTCAGCCCCGGACCCGGAGACGGTCGGTGCTGTCCTCGCTGGGCTGGACGACGACGATGCCCTGGCCGGAGAAGGCCATCTGGTACGCCTCGCCGCTGCCCCGGCCGATCAGCGACTGCGCCTTGAAGCTGCGCTTGCCCTTCACCTTCAGGTTCGGGGACCAGGCGACGAGTGCGTCCGGGTCGACGTACGTCTCGTTCTCGCCGCCGCCGCAGTCGACGACGATCGGCTTGCCCCGGGAGGTCAGCGCGACCCAGCCCTGCCCGGAGATCTTGGTGTTCCACAGGCCCTGTCCGGCGAACTTCGCCAGGCCCTTCACCCGCTCGACGCCCCAGGTGAGGTGGGCGTCGAAGGCCAGCAGGTTGGTGGCGTTGACGGAGATGCCGTCGCCGTTGAGGTTGATCACGACGACGTTCGCGCCGTAGTCGGCGAGGTAGAGCAGTCCGTCGCCGGAGCACTTCATCAGGGGCGCGCCCTCGCCGGTCATCCAGTCCTTGGCGATCTGGCGCACGGCCGGCGGGTTGGGCTCGTACTGGACGAACCCTTCGTAGGCGACCATCGACCCCACGCGCGCGAGGAGGTCGTTCCCCGTCTGCATGGCGACCTTCAGCATGTGGTTGCCGTGGTTCTCCATGCGGGCGGTCACGGGCGCGGGAGCGTAGCCCGCGAGCGGCTGGTTCATGACGGGCTCTCCCTCAGATCTCGTACGGCTGGACGACGATGAAGTTGCCGGGAGCGGCCCGGAACTGGAGATTGACGCTCTCTCCGGTGTCGCCGGGGTAGGCGTTGCGCCGCATCCGCACCTGGCTGGAGACGACCACCTGGGCGGCGGCCGACCAGGCGACCACGGCGTTGCAGTCGGCGAACGTCGTGGGCGTGACCGGCAGCACCACGGGCGTGCCGTGCGTCTTGACGACGATCGTGCCGGTGCCGGTGAACTGCATCGTGAACAGCGCGCCGCCGGGGATGCCGTGCCCCTCGATGCGGCGGACCTCGTACTGGAGGCTCTCGTCGAAGGCGAGGACGTTCTCGGCGGAGACGCAGATCCCGTCACCCTGGAGCTCGATGGGGTGCAGCATCGTGGAGTTCTCGGCGAGGAACACCTGGCCCTGGCCGGTGCAGCGCATCAGCTGCATCTCCTGGCCGGTGGCGTTGCCCGCGATCCGGCCCGCGAACCCGGCGCCCTTGTAGCTGAAGTCGACCTTGCCCTGGTAGAGCACCATGCTGCCCTGCCGGGCCAGCACCGGCTGACCGCCGATGCCGAGGTCGACCCGGACCATCTTCTTGTTCTGCTGCGTCCAGCGCTGCCCGGTGGGCGTCTCCCTGAACTGGTCCAGCGCGCCGGCCACGCCGGGCGCCTGGGCGCCGTGCGGGGCGGCCTGGCCCGGGACCTGTCCGTACGCGGGCTGCTGGCCGTAGCCGGGAGGCGGCGCCGGCTGGCCGTACCCCTGCGGTGCCTGCGGGGCCCCGGGCTGGCCGTAGCCCGGAGGCAGCGGTGCGCTCGGCGGCTGGCCGTAGGGCTGCTGCTGAGGCGGCTGGCCGTACGGCTGCTGCGGCTGAGGCGGCTGGCCGTAGGGCTGCTGCGGCTGGGCGGGCTGGCCGTAGGGCGCGGGGGCCGGAGCCGGCGGGGGGACCTGGGTGCCGCCGGGCGGTGTCATCGGCGCGATGATCGTCGGCTGGGCGTGGACCGACGGCGCCGGGGCCGGTGCCGGCGGCGGGGGCGTGGCTCCCGGCGGGGGCGCGAAGCCCTGGTGGGCGGGCTGCGGCGCGGGGGCCGGAGCGGGTGCGGGTGCCGGAGCCGGGGCGCCGAAGGCGGGGGGCGCGGTGGCCTGCGCCGGGGGCGCGAACCCGGGATTGGCACCGGGCTGCGGCTGCTGCGGGGCCGGAGCGGGAGCCTCCTCCTCCGCGACCTCGCCGCCGAAGTTCTTCAGCAGCGCGTCCAGACCGCCGTCGAAACCCTGTCCGACCGCGGCGAACCGCCAGACGTCCTTCAGATAGAAGTCGCCCAGCATGACGGCCCGCTCGGTGCTGAACTCCGAGCCGTTGAACGCATACCGGGCGACTTCCTCGCCACCGGCCACGATGCGGATGTATCCGGGGTTGATCTGCGACATCTGCCCGGCGCCGTCGAGTGTCGCGGTGAACGACAGCTTGTGGATCTGCGGCGGGATCCGGTCCAGCGTGACCCGGAAGGACTCCGTGTCACCGGCCTGCGCGCCCAGGAGCTGAATGGACTCCTCCGGGGACTTCGGCTGGTTGAAGAAGACGAAGTAACGGTCGTCCGAGAGCCGTTCATCGGCGTCGAGACCGAAACAGCTGATGTCGAAGGTCAGACCGGGACCGGAGATCTGCACGCCTACGTACAGATCCGTGCCCGCGGTGAGGTCACTGATCCTGGCCTTGTGGCCGCGTTGGAATTCCCTGGCCATGCGTAACGACCGTCCCCCATCCCGAATACAAGTGCGTCGCGACAGGCTAACGGCAAACTCGGACACCGGACGATGTCGGTACAGAGCCGGTACAGAACCGGCGCCCCTCGGTACCGGAAGGTCGGCGGGCGGTCACTCTCCGCTTGTGCCGGGCAGGTGCGGCAACCGATCGGCGGCGACCACTCCTTCGAGGTACCCCCGGGCCCGCTCGGTCCGCGGATACGCCTCCAGCAGCCGCCAGAACCGGGGGCCGTGTCCGGGCACCAGCAGATGACCCAGCTCGTGCAGCAGGACGTAGTCGACGACGTACTCGGGCATGCCCTGGAGGCGGTGCGACAGCCGGATGCTGCCCTCGGACGGGGTGCACGAGCCCCAGCGGGTGTTCTGGTTGGTGACCCAGCGGACCGAGCTGGCCCGGGCCCGGCCGTCGAAATACTGGGCGGAGAGCCGCTCCGCGCGCTCCGCGAGCTCGGCGTCGCCCAGCACCCGCTTGCTCTCCTGGGCGGCCAGCTTGTCGAGCATGACGCTCACCCAGCGCCGCTCCTCCGCCTCGGACATGCGCGCGGGGATCAGCACGACGGTGCGATCGCCCTCGCGGTACGCGGAGACCGTCCGGCGCCGACGGGAACTTCTGCGCACCTCGATCGCGCTCGCCCCCGAACCGTTCGGCGGCGGGCTCGGCGTGCGGCGCTGTGGCGTTCCGGCGCGGTGCAGTGGGTCGACGGACACGCCCCGACGTTACCCGCTGCACACGGGGGAAGTCCCGACTCCGGTACGGTTCCGCGCCGAGACCCCACCAGGCGTTTGATTTGTACGAAGATTTCCGCGGCCTGTGGACAACTTTCGGCGCCGGACCCCGCCTGCGGGCATGCTGGCTCTTGCCGGGGCGACCGCGACCGACTGCTACGGGCAGGCGACGACGGCCCTCGGCACACGGGGACGAACCATGACTTACGGGGGCCTGTCATGCATCCGATGGTGAAGCCGGCGCTCAGGCGCGGCTGGCGCGACCTCAACACCGTGCAGTTCGGGATGACGCCCGCGCACGCGATGACGCTCGGCCCGATGGACACGGCGACCGGCAGCTTCCTCGACCTGCTCAACGGCACCCGGGGGATGGACCTCCTGCGCGCCGAGGGACGGCGGATGCGCCTGCCCGACGGCCATGTCGACGGGCTGGTGACGCGGCTGACCCGGGCCGGGCTGCTCGACGACGCGCGCGGGGGCGGCCCCCGCGGTGCCGAGCTGCGCGGGAGGAAGGAGGCCATGGACCGGCTCCGCCCCGACCTGGCCTCGCTCTCCCTGACCACGTCCGAGCCCGGCGAGGCCATGCACCGGCTGACCGCCCGCGGCTCCCTGCGCGTCCAGGTGCGCGGTGCCGGCCGGGTGGGGGCGGTACTGGCCTCCCTGTTGTCCGGTGCGGGCGTCGGCGAGGTCGAGGTGCGCGACGGCGGCCGGGTCGAGCCGTGGGACGTGGCACCGGGTGGACTGGCCGCCGAGGCGATCGGCGAGCGCCGGGAGGAGGCCGCCCGCCGGGCGGTACGCCGGGCCGCCCCCGACCGCCCGCCCCGCCGCGGCCCGGGGTCGGGGCCCGGTGACGCCGACCCGGGACACTCCCTGGTGATCCTCGCCCCGCGGGACGAGGTCGGGGTGCACGCGCCGCTGCCCTCCACCGCCGAGCCGCTGATCGCTTCCGGCACTCCTCATCTGTACGCCGGAGTGGTCGAGGGAACCGGTGTCGTCGGTCCGCTCGTCCTGCCGGGCGAGACCGGCTGTGCGGGCTGTCTCCACGAGGGCCGCACCGACCGGGACCCGGTCTGGCCCCGGCTGGTCGCCCAGTGGCGTTCCGGCGTGGGCCGGGCCCGCCCGGTGCCGGCCTGCGACCTGGCACTGGCGGCGATGGTCGCGGGACTGGCGGCGGCACACGCCCTGGCGTTCCTCGACGGCGGGACCCCGTCCAGCGCCGGCGCCCGCTGGGAGGTGTCGCTGCCCGGTCTGACCTGGCACGCGCGCCCGGTCTGGGCCCATCCCGCATGTCCGTGCGGGGCCGCGGAGAAAGGTAAGGAAGGACACACACCCAAGGAGGGGGAGGCGCACGAGACAATGGCGGAGCAACGGCCGTCAAGAATGTCACGCCGTCAGGCAGACGCACGGCCGGCTGGGACCTGGAGGGCGCATGTCTGATCTTCCCCGCAAGGCGGTCACCCGCACCGCCAAGCTCGCCGCGCTCCCGCTCGGCTTCGCCGGACGGGCGACCTGGGGACTGGGCAAGCGAATCGTGGGCGAGTCCGCGGAACTCGTCGGCAGAGAACTGCAGCAGCGCACCGCCGACCAGATGTTCAAGGTGCTCGGCGAGCTCAAGGGCGGTGCGATGAAGTTCGGGCAGGCCCTGTCCGTGTTCGAGTCGGCGCTGCCCGAGGAGGTCGCGGGTCCCTACCGCGCGGCCCTGACGAAGCTGCAGGAGGCGGCGCCGCCGATGCCGACCCGCACGGTGCACGCGGTGCTCGCCGAGCGGCTCGGGGAGGACTGGCGCGAACTGTTCGCCGAGTTCGACGACAAGCCCTCCGCTGCGGCCTCCATCGGCCAGGTGCACCGGGCGGTGTGGCAGGACGGCCGTGCCGTGGCGGTCAAGGTGCAGTACCCCGGGGCCGGTGAGGCCCTGCTCTCCGATCTCACCCAGCTGAGCCGGTTCGCCCGGCTGCTGGGGCCCCTGGTCCCCGGCATGGACATCAAGCCGCTGATCACAGAGCTCAAGGACCGGGTCTCCGAGGAGCTGGACTACGGCCTCGAGGCCCAGGCGCAGCGCGCCCACGCCGAGGAGTTCGCGGACGACCCGGACGTGGTGGTTCCCGACGTGGTCCACCAGTGCGACCAGGTCCTGGTCACCGAGTGGATCGACGGCATACCGCTGTCGGAGATCATCGCGGACGGCACCGAGGAGCAGCGCGACCGTGCCGGCCAGCTGCTGGCCCGCTTCCTCTTCTCCGGTCCGGCCCGTACCGGCCTGCTGCACGCCGACCCGCATCCCGGCAACTTCCGCCTCCTGCCCGGCGGCCCGGACGACGAGGAGGAGTGGCGCCTCGGGGTCCTGGACTTCGGCACGGTCGACCGCCTCCCCGGCGGCCTGCCCACCCCGATCGGCGAGTCGCTGCGCATGACCCTGGACAGCGACGCGGAGGGCGTCTACGAACTGCTGCGCCGGGAGGGCTTCGTCAAGGAGTCCATAGAGCTGGACCCGGACGCCGTCCTGGACTACCTCCTCCCGATCATCGAACCGGCCGAGGTCGACGCGTTCGCCTTCAGCCGGGGCTGGATGCGCAGTCAGGCGGCCCGGGTCGCCGACCCCCGCTCCCCCGCCTACCAGCTGGGCAAGCAGCTCAACCTGCCCCCCGCCTACCTGCTGATCCACCGGGTGACGCTGAGCACGATCGGTGTCCTGTGCCAGCTGGGTGCCACCGTCCGGCTGCGGGAGGAGCTGGAGGAGTGGCTGCCCGGATTCGTCCCGGAGGAAGAGGCCCCGCAGGAGTCGGCCGCGGAGGCCTGAGCCGCTACCACCAGGAGGAGTCCAGCCGCCCCTCGATCGCTCTGAGGTTCTTCCGGGAACAGACGTCGCAGAAGTAGCGGCGCTCGCCGTTCTCCACGGAGAAGGTCCAGGTGGCCTGCGGGCCCTCGGCCGTGGCGCCGCACCCGGCACACATCAGGGGTTGCGGCTCCGGGGCGGAGCCGGCGTCGTCACTGCCTCCGGGAAGACTCGTCACCCCGCGACGATATCGCCGCCGTCGGCGCCTCCGCGGAGACAACGCACCGCGGGGGCCGGTCCGTTCGGACGGACCGGCCCCAGCGGGGAGCTGCTTCCTCCCGTGCCGGGAGGCGACTGGCTTCAGTCGGATCGGTTACTGCATGACCGCCATGGCGATCGCGCGGCGGGCGCGCATCGAGGCACGCTCGGCGCGGCGCTGCATACGGCGCGCGGTCACCAGGCGCTGCGCCTGGCGTTCCTGCTCCGCCGCGTGCAGGCGCTCGTGCATATGCGCACGTGCCAGGGCTTCTGGGATGAGTTGCATTTCGCGGGTCCTGTTCTGGCGCGAGTCGAACGCGCCGGTGGTGGTGAAGTCTTCAGGCGTGGCGCCTGCGTGCTCGTTGAGGGACGGCTTCATCGGGGCCTGCTTCTTGGGGTCGTGCGTGAGGGGGCGGTCGATCGTTCCTGGGGTGTTCATGCCATGACCGGGTTCTTGCGCGGGCGGCCGCGCGGCCGCTTCCGGGCGACGACGACACCCTGGACGAACAGCTCGCCGCCCCAGACGCCCCAGGGCTCGCGCCGCTCCTTGGCGCCGGCGAGGCAGGCCTCCATCAGCGGGCAGGTGCGGCACAGGGACTTGGCGTACTCGACGTCCGCGGGCGACTCGGCGAAGAAGACCTCCGGGTCGTAGGAGCGGCACGGGACGGGAACGCCCAGGTTCTCGATGGCGTCGTCGAGCGCGGTGAGCGCGGTGAGCGGGGTCAAGGTGGAGTCCTCCGTGAGGCCGGGCGGGGGGAGCGTTTCGGAAGGCGGTACGGACGGGGCGTGCGCTTCGAGTTGCACGGGTCGTCTTCCTCGTCTGTCGTTCCGGTCGGGTGGGACCGGGTGGCGGTGGTACCGGGTTCTTTTCTTGTCCCGAGGCCCCTTCGCTCCGTCGTCCCCGTTCGGGGACAAACAGAAGGGCCGCGGATCCCGGATGGGGTTCCGCGGCCCTGAAGGCGCCGGCCTGAATCAATCAGGCTGGATCACTCCAGGGTTCTGGCCCACGGAAGGCCCACATCTGGTGGTGCTGCGTCGTCTGCTTCCGGAATCCGGCACCGGTCGCCGTAAAGGCATAGGCGTGTGCCTGTGCCACTACTGCCGCTTCCAGTGCCTTGGTCGGTCGCTCATTCCGCTCGCGGACAGGAAGACCCGCGAGGGACAGGGAGGCGGCCGGACGGACGGCACGGATGCCGGACAGACCGGTGCCGTCGTTCGAGGCGCCGAGCATGCACAGGGAGGCGATGACCGAGGGATCGGTCAGTTTCACGGTGCTGACGATGGAGCTGCTGTTGATGCTGACCACTGGACTCGCCTCCTCTCGGCGTCTAGAGGGACTGGGGTGAGCCAGTCCGACGGGTATGCAAGTACAACACGGAATTGGGGCCTCCAGGAAGGCCTCCGTTCCAATGCCTAAGAACCTATGGGGATTGCTGGGGCATGCGCAAACTATTTCTTCGACGAGTTCGCATCAGTGCCCGTCTTCTTCTTCCCCAGGCTCCCGGCCTGCGCAGATGGCCAGGACATCGGCACCGTAGCGGTGGAGCTTGCGCACGCCGACGCCGGGGATCCGGGCGAGGTCGCCCTCCTCCTCGGGGCTCGACTCGGCGATCGCCATCAGTGTCTTGTCGGTGAAGACGCAGAAGGCGGGCTGGCCGCTGCGCTGCGCCTGGTCCGCGCGCCATTCCCGGAGCCGCTCGTACAGACCCTCGTCCATGTCGGAGGGACAGTCCTCGCAGCGCATCAGTTTCATCTCACCGGCGTCGGTGAGGGTGCGTCCGCAGACCCGGCAGCGCGCGACGGTGCGCTGGGTGCGGCGCGGGGCGGCCTGCGGTCTGCTGGTGAAGCCGCGCTCCACGCCCCCCGACCGGAGCGCGCCGGCGCGTCCCGCGGTGCCGGTGGAGCCGGGGCGCAGTCCGTCGAGGAAGCGGCTGGGCCGGCGGTTGGCGCGGCCGCCGGGTGAGCGGGCGAGGGACCAGGAGACATGGAGGTGCTCCCGGGCGCGGGTGACGCCGACATAGAGAAGCCGACGCTCCTCCTCGATCTGCTCGTCGGTCTTTGCGTAGGTGATCGGCATCATGCCCTCGGCGACACCCACCAGGAAGACGACGTCCCATTCCAGGCCCTTGGCCGAGTGCAGGGAGGCGAGGGTGACGCCCTGGACGGTGGGGGCGTGCTGGGCGCTCGCCCGTTCGTCGAGCTCGGCGACGAGGTCACCGAGGGTGGCGGCGGGTCTGGCGGCGGCGAAGTCCTGGGCGAGGTTGACCAGGGCGGCCAGGGACTCCCAGCGCTCTCTGACGGCGCCCGATCCGGCGGGCGGCTCGCTGGTCCAGCCCTCTCCGGAGAGCACGGCGCGCACCTGGGAGGGCAGGTCCACGGCGTCGTCGAGGAGGGAGTCGTTGCCGCCGAAGCGGGCCGCTCCGCGCAGCGCGATCCCGGCCTTGCGTACCTCGGGGCGGTCGAAGAAGCGCTCCGCTCCGCGCAGCTGGTAGGGGATCCCGGCGTCGGCGAGGGCCTGCTCGTACGTCTCGGACTGGGAGTTCGTGCGGAACAGGACGGCGATCTCGCTGGCCGGGACGCCGGAGTCGAGGAGTTCGCGGATGCGGCGCGCGGCACCCTCGGCCTCGGCGGGCTCGTCGGGGTACTCGGCGTAACCGGGTTCGGGGCCCGCCTCGCGCTGGGAGATCAGCTCCAGGCGGTGGTCGGCGGCGCGGCCCCGGGCCTGGGCGAGCAGGCCGTTGGCGAGGTGGACGACCTGGGGGGTGGAACGGTAGTCGCGGACCAGCTTGACGACGGTCGCGCCGGGATGGCGGATGCGGAAGTCGAGCAGATGATCGGGGGTTGCTCCCGTGAACGAGTAGATCGTCTGGCTGGCGTCCCCGACCACGCACAGGTTGTCGCGGTCGCCGAGCCACAGCTCCAGCAGCCGCTGCTGGAGCGGGCTGACGTCCTGGTACTCGTCGACGACGAAGTGCTGGTACTGGGAGCGGACCTGCTCGGCGATGTCGTGGCGGTCCTGGAGGATCGCCACGGTCAGCAGCAGCACGTCCTCGAAGTCGATGACGCCCCGCTCGCGCTTGAGGTCCTCGTAGGCGGAGTAGAGCTGGGCGATCTCGGCCGGGTCGCGAGGGGTGTCGCGGCCTGCCTTGGCCGCGGCGAGCGCGTAGTCGGCGGGGACGGTCTGGGTGACCTTGGACCATTCGATCTCGCCGGTGGTGTCCCGCAGCTCGCCCCGGTCCAGGCGGATGCGGCAGGCGGCGGCCGCATCCGCGACGAGCTGGATCTTGCGGTCGACGAGCCGGGGCATGGAGCCACCGATCGCTTTCGGCCAGAAGTACTGGAGCTGCCGCAGGGCCGCCGAGTGGAACGTCCGGGCCTGGACGCCCCCGGCGCCGAGCTGGCGGAGCCTGCCGCGCATCTCTCCGGCGGCCCGGTTGGTGAAGGTGACGGCGAGCACGCTGGACGGCTGCAGGATCCCGGCGCGCACTCCGTAGGCGATGCGGTGGGTGATCGCGCGGGTCTTGCCGGTGCCGGCCCCGGCCAGCACGCACACCGGTCCGTGCAGGGCGGTGGCCACTTCGCGCTGCTCGGGGTCGAGTCCCTCGAGCACCGCGTCGGCCGAGTCCGGTACCTGCGGGAAGAGCGGGGAGTGCGTTGCTGCTGTCACACAGCCATGCTGCCAGGTCGTGGGTGACGGGTGAGCCGGTTGTCCACAGGCAGGGGCCCGCAGTCGTACTAATGCGGCAGGCGTCACGTCCGCGGCCATACCCCGGGCGGGAATGGCGGGCCGGGCGCGTGCGTTCCCTCTTCGGACGACCTGGTCCCCGAGCCATCGAAGGAGCGCGCGAGACATGCAGGGCACTGTGACGATGTACAGCACCACCTGGTGCGGCTACTGCCAGCGGCTGAAGAAGCAGCTGGACCGCGAGGGCATCGCGTACACCGAGATCAACATCGAGCAGGACCCGGCCTCCGCGGCGTTCGTCGAGAAGGCCAATGGCGGAAACCAGACGGTGCCGACCGTGCTCTTCCCGGACGGCTCGACCCTCACCAACCCGTCGCTGGCGC
>NZ_JAMJFL010000013.1 GCF_023544665.1 Streptomyces sp. YS415 | reverse complement strand
TACCGCCGCGCCGCCGACTCGACGGCCGCTGTCTGAGGGAACGGGGACCACCCGCGCCTCTGCCTCGGCCGGGGTGTCGAGTATGAACGATCGAATGGCGAACCTGCGGGTACGGATCGCGGCCGCCCCCACCGCGTCGTGCCCGCGATCGTCACTCTCGCCGGCTGCCTCATCACGAACGACAACTCAGGACACCGGAGCTCGACAAGGTGGCCGATGACCTGCGGCAGTTTTTGGAGCTGCTGGAGCAGTCCCTGACCCGGTTCATCGTCGACGGCGATCCGGGATGCCTGTAAGCGCGGACTCGAGTGCCCATTGTTTTAGCTGGCCGCAGTTGGAAAGCCTCAATCGGCAAGGCTTGAGCCGTTGCGCTTGTTGGCGAGGAAGCGTGCCTTTTTCTCGCGATTTCCGCACGTGTTCATGTCGCACCATTTCCGTGTGCCGCCGCGGCTTGTGTCCAAGAAAGCGGCTTGGCACGTTGGCGATGCACACAAGGAGATCTTTCCCTCTCGCTCTCCTGCGAGGAGGCTGATCGCATCGGCCGCGATCACGCTGAGTGCATCTTCCAGGGAAGCAGACTTCAACTGCCATTCTCGGGCACCCTCTGCCGTAAGGATCGCCGAGGCCAGCCCCTGGGCACTGCAGTCATTGATGACTTGGACGGCTGAAGAGGGAAGCGGGTTTTGGTTTGCCACGGCGGTGGCAGCTGTATGAATTGCTTCCCGGAGCTCTCGAGCCCGTTCGAGCTGGGGCTGGGTACAGGAGGCAACCGTCAGTCCATTGACCGCCAACCAGTCCATGAGCCGAGAGGGCACAGGAATTCGCTCCAGTGGTTCACCGCAACGCTCCGAAAGAGTTCCCGTGAAGCTGGTCGCCAGTACTTTACCCAGGCGGAATTCTGGGAAATAAACAGTAGCCACGGAACCACCTTAGCCGGTTGCTTCATGCGACGCAAACGTGTTAGAACCGTCCAAGGCGGTTCTGCATGGACTCGGGGTTCCCAGGCGATCCTGAGCAGCGGCAGGTGTCCGGCCGCCAAATGGGGTGACCCGGCGACGAACGATCGCTGCCGGCGTCGGAGGGCTCCAGGCATGCCTCGTCCAAGCCGGAGGTTGTTCATGATGGTGGATTTAGCGGTACTGCCGACCTATATTGCGGTGATTCTGCTCTTTCTCGCTCCGCCCGGTCCTGACATGGCTTACATGGTTGCGGTGGGCCTTGAAGGTGGTCGCGCGTCCGCGGTGAGGGCCATCCTCGGCATAGGGACAGGTATGTGTGTCTATGCCGCTGCTGTCGTTGCCGGGATGGGCGAGATTGCGCGATCGCATCCTTCGGTGCTTGATGCGGTGCGGATGCTGGGTGCCGCATATCTGCTGTGGTTGGCGTACGTGACGCTGCGGAATGCGCGTCGTGCGATCAATGGACACGGTGATATCGCGACAGGCAGGTGGTATCTGCGAGGAGTGTTGGTCAGCCTCACGAATCCCAAAATAATTCTCTTCTACCTCGCGGTTCTCCCGCAGTTCATAGGTGATGCAGAGAATCCAGAAGTTCAGATGGCCGTGCTCGGTGCAATCAACGTCCTGATGGAGGTACTTCTTTACGGGGCTATTGGAGTGTTGTCGGGATTCTTTCATGCGCGACTCACCCGTTCGACAAAAACGACGGCTGTACTGAATTATGTTGCATGCACCGTTTATGTTGTGCTCGCGGTGGCGATCACTGTTGAGATTCTCCTGGGTGATCTGAACGCACCATCCGGTTAGTACGCCAGCGAGGGTGACCCAGCGGGACCAGGGGGCGTAGCAGGGCCCCGGGGAGAGTCACGTTCGCCCGGTTTGACTATGTAGGACGAGAGTTGGCGCCCCGAGCGCGCTGCGCGACCTGGCCCGCGCCACCGGGGTCCTGCTCGACATCCACTCAACTCTCCCCTGTGGCACGCTCCTTTCGCCAATGGGCGAACGGCTTCAGCACACCGCGATAGAAGAGATACTCGGGAGTCTCCTCGATCGAATCCCATCCTCGGTAGAGGCTCACGTTCCTGATGTGTGGAGCCTCGGCCCGCAGAGCATCGAGATCGTCGAGCACAGTTGAGCTGAGACCGGGGTCACCGAGGAACTGCCAGAACACATTGTGGCCGGACGCCGCGTCGAGTTGATCGGCCAAGGCCGGGCCTTCCGAGTGGAGGCCCCAGAAGAAGAACAGGACGAGGGTCGGGGTGTCGCCCTCGGGAAGGTTCAGCGCAATCTCCTTGACCGCCTCGCCCGGGTCCTCCGCATCGAAGAGTGCATAGCGCTCCGCGTGCTGGGTGAGCAGGTTTACCGGTGCGGCATCCCGGGAGAGCAGGGGCGCTCGTGGCAGTACCCCCCAGTCCGCGATCCACCGTTCGGCATCCGACAGTCGAAGACTCGGCAGACGGTGCGCCTGTGACGTGTAGATCCACGTGCCCACATCCGACGTGGGCGACATGACCTCGCCCAGCACGGCGGCTCTTCGCACCATATCGGCCACGGTCCCGGCCTCGAACGGATGACGATGCGCCCCCGGGAGGGCCAGAACCACCCTGATTGAGTTCCGCCGCACACCGCTGAAGCGTGCAGCCGCGGATGCAGTAATTCGGCCTTTACGCAGGTTCATCCCGTCTTTCAGCAGGTGCACTTCACCAGATGTCATATCCGGAGGGTATGGCCCCAGGGCTCCGGGGAGAGTGGCGCGTGCCAGGTCGCGCAGGGTGGCCATGACGGCGGGGGCGTGGTGGCGGCGGCCTGGCTGGCGTCTTCGGCGAACGTGACGTCCTTGGTCCAGTGGACGGTGTTCTCGATGATCCAGTGGCCGCGTGCCCAGGCCGCGATCTCGGCTGCGTCGGCCTGGTGGGCGGCCAGGTCGGTGACGGCGTAGACCGTCTCGGTCTGCCATTTCCTGGCGCCGATGCGGCGGCGCTTGCGGTGGATGCGCACGACCTGACGGGCGTGGGGAAACGGCAGCCCGTCGACGGTGACGACCTTGACCTCGCGGACCTCTTCGCGGCCGTGTCCGCGGGTGCGGGAGCGGTCCAGGACGGGAATCTCCCTCCATGGCAGCGTCCTCAACTGGTCCGCGAGCGTGGGCTGGTTGTTCTTCACCAACAGCAGGTAGTGGGCGTCGCGTTGCTCGACGAGGTAGCGGGCATGGTCCTTCTGGGCGTGCGCGGTTCGCAGCCTGGGGTTGCCGCCGTAGACCGCGTCGTCGGCGACCTGGGCGATTCATTTCATGCGCGGCAGGTCCGACAGCAGTCCGATCAACTTCCGTACCCGGAAACGGGGTTCGACCTGTATGAACCGTCCCGCTATCCGGCTCATCAGGCCCTCGAACGCCTCCTGCCAGCGGGCAGGCTCTACGCTGTGACCTGTAACCACCGCGTGATCGTTTGTCGTCACACATCGATGATCAACGGGTGGCCGCACCCGTCTCCAGCGACGCGTCGGGGTCGCGCAGCGTCCGTCCGCCGTCCTGTGTCAGGAGGACATGTGCAACGAGGCGAAGTCTGGGCGGAGTTCGACGAGCGGCGGCCGGTCGTGCTGCTGTCGGGAGACGACGCGTCCGGGATCCGGGTGATGCAGGTCGTCGCTCGGGCGGGTGTCGACATCACCGGTCTCGGCGTCGAAGTGGCAGTAGGCGCCGTGGAAGGACTGCCCTTTGAAGGCGTGCTTCGGATCGCGTTGCCGCGTCCGGGCTTTACCCCTTGCACGTGGCTGACCACCGTGTCCCGGGACGACCTGATCGAGCGGGCGGGCGCCCTGTCCTCCGCGAAACTCAGCGAAGTCGAGAACGCCCTCCGTCTCGGTGAGCAGGCAAACGAGTGGATCCCGGCGACGACCGCGAAGCTCAGCGAAATACGGAACGCCCTCCGTCTCGGTGGACTCGGGTAGGCGGAGAAGGAAACGGACGCCCGTGACGGCGTGGTCGGTCTCGTCCAGATGATCGACGCCTCCAGCTGCCTCCTCGGCGCCCCTCACGATTGAGATCACGAACTACGACTGAAGTATTGGGGTCGAGCGGTGCCCAAGTTGAAGCAGCTGCATGCCGGCCATGCCCCGGCAGTCCTGGCCTTCGAGCGTGCGAACCGCAGCTACTTCGCCGCCTCGGTGCCCGACCGCGGTGACGACTTCTTCGACGAGTTCACCGACCGGTACAGCGCCCTGTTGGCTGAGCAGGAGGCCGGCATCTGTGCCTTCTACGTGCTTGTTGCCGAGGAGGGCGCGGTTCTGGGCCGCTTCAACCTGTACGACCTCGAAAACGGCACCGCCGAGCTCGGTTACCGGGTTGCGCAGCACGTCGCCGGTGGCGGCGTGGCGACCGCGACCGTTCGGGAGTTGTGTCGGCTGGCGGTGGCGAGGCACGGGCTGCGCACTCTGCGGGCAGGCACCTCCCGCGAGAATGTTGCGTCTCAAAGAGTGCTGGTCAAGGCCGGGTTCGTCCTGGTTGACCCGGCCGACCTCGGTGATAAGTCAGGCCCCTGGTACCAGCGAGACTTGGTAGTGCAGAGATAGGCCGTGATCTTGCTGATGGGCCGGCTCCTCTCCCGTGCCATGGCCAGGTCCCATTCGTCTCCTGGGGCGCCCAGCCGCTCGGCGCCCTTACCTCCGCCCTCCCCGCCACGTACACGGGCACGCACTCGACCCGGTGGGGCGTGCGCGCCCGCGTCCCTGCCGCCGCTATAGCTGCTCGCGGTCCCGGTGGGCCGCCGCCGGGACTTGGGTCGACGCGGCTCCCGTGCCGGGGGAGGGCCGTCGACGACTACGTTCCTCGCAGGGCGAGAGCCTGGTCGTGTGCGGAGGGGATTTCCGGCGCGGTCGTGGCGGCCAGGGCCCAAGGGCCGGAGGACGTGAGGGAACTGGATCGGGGCGAGCGGCGAAAGACAGGTGAAAGCCCAAAACTTCGAAGCATTCCCCAAGATGATAGGAGCCTCGATGACCGTCGAGCCAGGCGTCCGCACGGGGGCGGAGAGCGATGCCTTGGTCATTGCGCGGTCCCGGGATGAGCCCGAGGCATTCGCCGTGCTCTTCGACCGGCACGCGGATGCTGTACACCGTTATCTGGCCCGCAGGCTCGGCGGCGAGTCGGCCGACGACCTCATGGCGGAGACCTTCACCACTGCCTTCCAGCAGCGGCACCGGTACGACCCCGAGCGGGCAGCGGGCGACGATGCCCGGCCCTGGCTGTTCGGGATAGCGACCAACCTGGTCGGCCGGCACCGGCGGGCCGAGGCCCGCCGGTTCAAGGCGCTGTCCCGCATCCCGGCGCCCGCCGACCACGAGGAGCCGCTGGCCGACCGGGCCGCGGCCCGGGTCGGAGCAGAGGCCGTACGCCGCGAACTCGCGGCGGCACTTGCCGCATTGCCCGCGCGGCACCGGGACGTGCTGCTGTTGGTGGCGTGGGGCGGTCTCGGCTACGAGGAGGTGGCCCAGGCCCTCGGTGTGCCCATCGGCACGGTCAGATCACGGCTGCACCGGGCCCGCAGCAAGCTACGCGAAGCGTTGGGCGGATCCGATCCCACCACACTGCGAGAGGCATCCGGCCATGAGTGACGAACTCGAACTCCTGCGGGACTGGGACGCGGACGCGGCCCCGCTCACCGAAACGACCCGGGCGCAGGCCCGCCACCGACTGCTCAACACGATGACGCGTACCGAGCGGCGCCCTGACACCGCACCCAGCCGCCGCCACGTGCTGCGCCTCGCGGCAGCCGCGGTGGTCACCGTGGCGGTCACGGGCACGGCGATCCTGATCGCCCCGGACGGCGCCGACGAGGGCGGCCGCGCCGATACGGGCACGAACGCCCCGCGGATGCGCAACGCCGGCGCCGTGACGGTGCTGAACGGGGCGGCAGCGCTGGCGAGCAGGCATGAAGGGCCCGTGGCGCCGCGCAACGACCAGTTCATCTACTCGAAGCGCGTCATCAAGGAGACGGAGCAGAAAACCGGCGCGGTCAAGACGTATGTGGACGTGAACTGGGACTCGGTCGACGGCTCCCAGCGGTCCTTGACCATGGAGCTCGGCCGAGTGATCTGGGAGGACCCCATGGGGGAGAAGGAGAACGTGTGGCCGCCCAGGGAGTGGAGCGCGCTGAAGAAGCTGCCCACTGACCCCGAGCAGCTCATCCGGGGCATCATCGACGGCGGTATGTCCGACAAGCCGCTCGACGAATTCACCGCGTGGGAGTGGTACGACGCTTACTTCATGCTCGGCGAGCTCTTGAAGTGGCCGGTGCTGCCCGAGGGGCTGCGTCCCGCCGCTTATGCGGCGCTGGCCTTGGTGCCCGGAGTGAAGGCCACCCCGGGGGTGAAGGACTCTGCCGGGCGTACCGGGGTGGGGATCTCCTACCCGGCGGGCCCGTCGGAGAAGGGCAAGTACCTCATCTTCGACCGGGACTCCTATGAGTTCCTGGGCTTCCGCGATGAGCGCACCTCGCGGTCGGGGAAGAAGACGTACATCCAGCTGTCGCACGTGGTGGACTGGGCGATAGTCGACCGCTTGAGGCAGCGCCCTTAGTCCTTAGTAGGCCTGTTGCGGCTCGCTGTCTCTGCGGTCGGGCGGCAAAGGGAGTACTAGGCAGCCATTCGCCGCTCCGTGGCCGCCAGGTACTCCCGCAGTGTCCGGCGGGACTGGACGAGCGTGTCGATCTGCTCGTCCAGTCCGGCGATGCGTGCCCGGAGCAGGTCCAGTGTCTCCGGGCAGGGCTTCAGATCGGGGGCCGCGCCGGTGACGCAGGGTTGGAGGTACCCGATCTCCTGGGTCGACAGCCCGGCGTCGAGCAGTTTCCTGATCTGGGCCACGGTCAGCACGGCGTCGTCGCCGTACTCGCGATAGCCGTTGTCGCCGCGGTCGGGCACCAGCAGGCCCTGGGCCTCGTAGTACCGCAGTTGGTGCGAGTTCACTCCGGTCCGTCGGCTCAGCTCCCCGATCAGCATGCGCGTTCCCCCCTTGACCTTCATACCGGTGTGAACGTTGACGATTGTGCCACCGATCATCGAAGGAGCGCATGATGCACACAGGTACACCCGTCACGGTTCTGGGCCTCGGGCTGATGGGCGGCGCCCTCGCCGGGGCGTTCCTGCGCGCGGGACACCCGACGACCGTGTGGAACCGCACGACGTCCAAGGCCGACGACCTCGTGGCTCGCGGCGCGGCGCTCGCCGAGTCCCCGGGGGCTGCGATTGCGTCCGCCCCGCTCGTGGTGGTCTGCGTGTCGGACTACGACGCTGTGGCGGACGTCCTCCACGGACCGCTCGACGGTCGGGTTGTGGTGAACCTGACGTCGGGCACGCCCTCGCGTGCCAGAGCACTCGCCCAGGAGGTGGCGCGTCGCGGCGGCGGCTATCTCGACGGCGGGATCATGGCTGTCCCGGAGGCCGTCGGCACGGCCGACGCCGTGCTCGCGTACAGCGGGCCGCGACCGCTGTACGACGCCCATGAGTCCACGCTGGGCAGTCTGGGAACGTGCCTCTACCTCGGCGATGACCCCGGACTGTCGGCCACGCACGAGATGGCCACGCTCGTCCTCATGTGGGGCATGCTCGACGGATTCCTCAACGGCGCCGCGCTACTCGGCACGAACGGTGTGTCCGCCACGGCGTATCTCCCCATCGCGCAGACGGCGATCGACACGGTGGCCGGCTGGCTTCCGGGCTATGCGCGGCAGGCCGACAGCGGCGTCTACCCGGCCGACGACGGCACCATCGACACCCATCTGGCGGCCATGGCCCACGTGATCCAGGAGAGTGAGTCGCTCGGCGTCAACGCCGAGCTGCCGAGGCTCGTCAAGGCGCTGGCCGAGCGAGCGGCGTCCGCCGGTCACGGCGCCAGCGGATACGTGGCGCTGGTGGAGCAGTTCCGCACGCCCTGAGTCGTGCGGTGGCGGCCGGCTCGCTCACCGCGCAGCCGCAAGCGCTTGAGTGCCATGCAGCTCGTACGGACCAGAGCGGTGACTGGGCGTCCGGGCTGCATGGCACTTAGCGGCGTGTTCGCCGACGAACCACTACCAGCGGCCGAGCCTGGCGGACCGCCGCACCCGCAGGTTTACACGCGTCACCCTCCATGCTCACCGAGTGACGTGAGTCACAGCGCCAAAGCCTAGTGCTCACTAAGTGTTGGGATTCATCATCGAGCGCACGGCTGAAACGTTTCCGTCGTGTTGCGGCCACCTGGCCCTTCCCTTGACGGCGCTGCCCGCACCCCCACCTGCGCCCGGCTCATTCCTGAAAGGAGCGGACTCGTGACATCGACGTCAGCGAGCCCCTCGCTCGATGCAGCACCCGCCCGGCATGGCCAGAAGTGGACGCCACGACTTGTGGGCGTACTGATCGCCCTGATCTGGCCCACGCAGCTGCTGGTGACGGTGGGCATCCTCGGCTCCAACGCCACCGCGGACGTGGCACAGAGTTTCCACACGACGCAGGTGGCCTGGTTCTCCCTCATCGTGACGCTGGTCTCCGCCCTGCTGAGCCCGTTCGTCATCAAGCTGGGCGACCTGTACGGCAAGAAGCGGATCATGCTCGGCATGATTGCCCTCGGCATCGTGGGAGACGTCATCGCCGCCACCGCGGGCAGCTTCGAAATGGTGCTGGTCGGCCGCGGTCTGGCCGCCTGCTACGGCCCGTTCCCGGCGCTCGCCTTTCCCGCGGTGCGCGACATCTTTCCCGGCCGGCTGGTCAAGTCCGCCAGCGGCATCCTGGGCAGCAGCCTCGGCCTGGTCGCTCTCGGCTCGCCCTTCCTCGCCGGCTGGCTGATCGACGACTGGGGCTACAAGGGCGCCCTGTGGTTCCTGGCCGGCGCCACCACCGTCTCCTTCGTCCTCGTGGCGACGCTCGTGCCCGAGACCCCCAAGCACGCCTTCGACTCCGGCTTCGACTGGCTCGGTGGCATCGTCCTCGGCAGCGGCCTGGCCATCCTCGTCTACGCCGTGGGACAGGGGCAGTCCTGGGGCTGGGGCAGCGTCAAGACGCTGGCCTGGCTCGCCGCCGGCGCGGCCGCCCTGGCCGGCTTCCTCCTCGTGGAACGGGCGAGCAGCCACCCCATCCTGGACCTGGGGGTCCTGCGCCGCCGCGCGGTAGCGACGACCGTCGTCTCCGGCGCCCTCGCGCAGGCGGCCGCCTACACCGCCCCCGTCGTCGCCATCCTGCTGGCGCTGTATCCGCACATCCCCGGCGTCTCGGCCGGCTTCGGCTGGACCGCCCAGCACAGCGCCACGGTCGGCGTCACCTGGAATCTGCTGCTGTTCGTCACCGGCCTGGTCGCCAGCCGCTTCCTGCGCGGGGTCGACACCCGCCTCATCTGGTGGGCCGGTGTCGCCATCATGGGCCTCGGCTACCTGCTGGCCGGCCTCCACCACGACGGCGCGGTCCAGCTGACGTGGACGATGTGCGTGGCCAGCCTGGGCAGCGGCCTGGTCGTCGCCGCCGCGCCGGTACTGGTCGTCGGTGCCGTCTCCCCGGACGAGCAGGGCCTGGGCAGCGGCATGCTCACCATGCTCACCCACGTCTTCGGCGCGATGTTCGGCGCCGCGATGTTCGCCGCCCTCGCCGCCGACAGCACGGTCCTCGATGGCACCGCGTTCTACGGCGACAGCGGCTACACCTGGGCCTTCTGGGTCGGCGCCCTGTTCAGCGCGGTGGCCCTCGCCGTCGGCCTGCTCATCCCCCCGCTGCGCGAACCAGAGGAGGAGGCCGAAGAGGCACCCTCCGCAGCCTGACGCACCCCCGTCCTGGTCCGGCCCGGCCACGCCCCGCGTGCGCCGGGCCCTGAGAAAGGCATCCATGTCGCACCACCCTTGGACCGCCCAGGTCATCAGCCCTCGCCCGCCAAAGGACGTTCCGTCCGGCGACACGGCGGCCCGCCCGGCCGCCCTCCTGCGCGGCGAGTTCGCCGTACGGCCGGGCGTGCGAGCGGCCCGGCTGACGGTCACCGCGCTGGGCGTCTACGAACTGCACCTCAACGGCAGCGTGGTGGGCGACCACGTCCTGGCACCGGGCTGGACCAGCTACCGCCACCGCCACCGCTTCCACTCCTTCGACGTGACCGGGCTGCTGCGCACCGGCGCCAACGCCTGGGGCGCCCACCTCGCGGACGGCTGGTACCGGGGCCGGCTCGGCTTCAACGGCGGTACCCGCGACATCTACGGCCCGGACACCGGCCTCCTCGCCGAACTGCGCGTGGAGTACGCCGACGGCACGGCCGAGACCGTCACCACCGGCCCCGACTGGCGCGCCTGCCACGGCCCGGTGCTCTCCGCCGGCCTGTACGAGGGCGAGCACCACGACGCGCGCCGCGAACCCACCGGGTGGAGCGAGCCCGGTTTCGACGACCGTGCCTGGCACCCGGTGCGCGTACTGGACTTCGACACCGCCGTCCTCTTCCCCGCCGACAGCCCGCCCGTCCGCCGGATCGAGACCGTCCGGCCCGTCGCGGTCACCGCGCTGCCCGGCGGCCGCACCCTGCTGGACTTCGGACAGAACCTCGTTGGGCGCCTGCGCCTCCGGGTGCGCGGCGAGGCCGGCCGCACGATCACCCTGCGCCATGCCGAAGTCCTCGATCCGGATGGCGAGCTGTGCGTGCGGCCGCTGCGCACCGCCGTCGCCACCGACCGGTACACCCTGCGCGGCGACGCGGAAGCCGAGGAGTGGGAGCCGCGCTTCACCTTCCACGGCTTCCGCTACGCCGAGGTCGACGGCTGGCCCGGCACGGTGACGCCCGACGACATCACGGCGGTCGTCCTCCACAGCGACCTGCGCCGCGCCGGCTGGTTCTCCTGCTCCGACCCCGCCCTGCAGCGGCTGCACGACAACGTCGTGTGGGGCATGCGCGGCAACTTCCTCGACGTACCCACCGACTGCCCGCAGCGCGACGAGCGCCTCGGCTGGACCGGCGACGTGCAGGTCTTCGCCCCCACGGCCGCGTTCCTGTACGACGTGCGCGCCTTTCTGCGGTCCTGGCTGCGCGACCTGGCCGCCGACCAGGGCGAGGACGAGCACGGCATTCCACCGGTGTTCACCCCCGACATCCCGGTCATCGCCGACGTCCCGCTGCCGCCCGGCAACCCGCCGATGGCCGGCTGGTGCGACGCCGCCGTCATCGTGCCCTGGGTGCTGTACGAGCGGTACGCCGACACCGACGTGCTGCGCGTCCAGTACCCCTCGATGCGGGCGTGGGTCGACGCCGTCGAGGAGATCGCCGGGCCGGACCGGATCTGGGGCGAGGGCTTCCAGTTCGGCGACTGGCTGGACCCCACGGCCCCTCCCGAGGACCCCGGCCGGGCCGTCACCTCCTCCAGCCTCGTCGCCACCGCCTACTTCGCCCGCTCCGCCCGCCTGCTCGCCCGCAGCGCCGAAGTCCTCGGCGACCTCGACGACGCGGTGCGCTACGACACCCTCGCCGACGCGGTGCGCGACGCCTTCCGCGACCGCTTCCACGCCGGCGGCGGCCGGCTGACCGAGGAGACGCAGACCGCGTACGCGCTGGCCCTGAGCTTCGACCTGCTGCGGGAGCCGGCCGAGCGGGCCGCCGCCGGTGACCGGCTCGCCGCCCTGGTCGCCGCCCGCGGCCACCGCATCGGCACCGGCTTCCTCGGCACCCCGCTGGTGTGCGACGCGCTCACCGCCACCGGGCACCTGGACACGGCGTACCGGCTGCTGCTGGAGCGGTCCTGCCCGTCCTGGCTCTACCAGGTGGAGATGGGCGCCACCACCGTCTGGGAACGCTGGGACAGCATGCTGCCCGACGGGCAGATCAACCCTGGTGAGATGACCTCCTTCAACCACTACGCGCTGGGCGCGGTCGCGGACTTCCTGCACCGCACGGTCGCCGGTCTCGCCCCGGCCACGCCCGGCTACCGCCGCCTGCTGGTCAAGCCCCGCCCCGGCGGCGGCCTGACCTGGGCAAAGGCCGCGCACGAAACGCCGTACGGCCGCGCCGAGGTCTCCTGGCGGATCTCCGGGCCCTCCCTGCACGCCGACCTTCTCGTGCCGCCCGGCACCACCGCCGAGGTCCGCCTGCCGGGCGCCGAGCCCGTCGAGGCCGGACCGGGCCGCCACAGCTTCCACATCCCGTACCCCATCCCCACGGCCGCCGAGGAGCAGCAGTGACCCACCCCTACCAGGGCCCCGCCCGCAGCGTGCCCGAGCGCGTCGCGGACCTGCTGCCCCGCATGACCGTGCAGGAGAAGGCCGGGCTCGTCTTCCACCATGCGATCGGCCCCGCCCCGCAGGCCGCACCCGCCGGGCGCACCGCCGAGCAGATGCTCTCCGAGAGCGGGATGACGCACTTCAACGTCCTGGGCGCCGCCTCCCCGCGCGAGATGGCCGCCTTCCACAACCGGCTTCAGGAACACGCAGCCAACACCCGGCTGGGCATCCCGGTCACCCTGTCCACCGACCCGCGGCACGCCTTCACCGACAACCCCGGCACCGCGATGATGGCCGGACCGTTCTCCCAGTGGCCCGAGACGCTGGGACTCGCGGCCGTCGGCGACGCCGAGCTGGTGCGCCGGTACGCGGACACCGTGCGCCGCGAGTACCTGGCCGTGGGCCTGCGCGTCGCGCTGCACCCGCAGATCGACCTGGCCACCGAGCCGCGCTGGGCCCGCATCTCGGGCACGTTCGGCGAGGACGCCGACCTGACGTCCCACCTGGTCGCCGCGTACATCGAGGGCCTGCGCGGACCGGGCGGCGCCCTCGGCCCCGACAGCGTCGCCGCGATGGTCAAGCACTTCCCGGGCGGCGGCCCGCAGAAGGACGGCGAGGACCCGCACTTCCCCTACGGCAAGGAGCAGGTCTACCCGGGCGGCTTCTTCGACTACCACCTCAAGCCGTTCGAAGCGGCCATCGCCGCCGGGGCGACCCAGATGATGCCGTACTACGGCAAGCCCGTCGGCACCGACCACGAGGAGGTCGGCTTCGGCTTCAACAAGGACATCATCACCGGCCTGCTGCGCGACAAGCTCGGCTTCGACGGCATCGTCTGCACCGACTGGGGCCTGGTCACCGACCAGCTCGTCATGGGAGAACCCCACCTGGCCCGCGCCTGGGGCGTGGAGGACCTGACCCCGGCCGAACGCATCCTGCGCATCTTCCACGCCGGCGCCGACCAGATCGGCGGCGAGTCCTGCTCCGAACTGGTCGCCGACCTCGTCCGGCACGGACAGCTGGAGGAGTCCCGCCTGGACGCCTCAGCCGCCCGGCTGCTCGCCGAGAAGTTCCGCCTCGGCCTGTTCGACCAGCGGCGCTACGTCGACGTGGACGCGGCCGAGGCCGTCGTCGGCCGCACCGACTTCCGCGCCGCCGGCCAGGCAGCCCAGCGCCTCGGCCTCACCCTGCTCAAGAACAGCGACGCCGTGCTGCCGCTGACCGGGACCCCGCGCCTGTACGTCGAAGGCGTCGACCGCGCCGTCGCCGCCGAGTACGCCTCGCTCGTCACCGACCCCGCCGACGCCGACCTCGCGGTGCTGCGTCTGGCCACCCCGTACGAGCCGCGCCCCGGTCTGTTCGAGTCCTTCTTCCACGCGGGGCGGCTCGACTTCGACGAGGACCGGCTCAAGGAGATCCTCACACTGCTGGACACGGTGCCCACCGTGGTCGCCGTCCACCTGGAGCGGCCGGCCGTCATCCCGGAGATCGCCGACCGCTGCGCGGCACTGCTCGCCGCGTTCGGTGCGGGCGACCAGGCACTGCTGGACGTACTGTTCGGCCGGGCCGAGCCCCGGGGACGGCTGCCGTTCCAGCTGCCGCGGTCGATGGCCGAGGTCAGGGCCGGGCGGCCGGACGTGCCGCAGGAAAGCCGCGACCCGCTGTTCGCCTTCGGCCACGGCCTGCGCTACGCCCCGCGGGACTGAACCGGGGCGCGGTTCGGACCGGGCCGGTTCGGACCCGGCCCCCTCACAGCCCCTTGCCGTCGGCCGAGATCGTCCGCAACAGGCGGTCCAGATGCGAACGCGCGACCCCGGCGACGTCGAAGGAACGGCCGCTGGCCAGCCACTGCAACCGCAACCCGGCGTCCACGGCCGCGCACTCCCGCGCGATCGCCTCGTGGTCGAGATCGGGCTTGAGCTCACCGGCCTCGCTCGCCGCGCGCAGCCGGTCGGTGAGCTCCCTGACCCCCTTCTCCTGCCACTCGGAGAAGAAGTCGTGAGCGGGGTGGCCCTCCGCGGTGGCCTCCGCGGCGAGCACCACGGACAGCTCGACGATGCCCGGCATGCGCAGCGCCTCCTCCATGTCCTCGACATGGCACCGGAACGCGTCCCGCACGGAGCCGGTCACCCGCAGCCACCGCTCGTCCATCTGGTGGTGCCAGTACTCGACGACCGCCTGAAGCAACTGCTGCTTGCCCCCGAAGTGGTGCAACAGCCCCGCGTCAGTGAGGCCGGCGTCCCGCGCGACCCGGGCGAGCGAGGTGTTGTGGTAGCCGTCCTGCCCGAACCGGCGCATGGCCGCTTCCAGGATCTGCGGTCGCCTCGCCTGCCCCGCCGCGTATGAGCCACGCGGCCCTCTAGGTGTCCCCATGGCACCACCGTAATGGGCCGCGTGTCCCACTCACGATCAGCCCCGGCTACGGGAGGCAGTCACCGCTGAGATCGCGGCTCACTGTTACACGTGGTGCTGGGGTGCGACCGGGACTACGTGGGTCCCTCCTCGCCCGCTGTCCGGACGACGCCGATCACAGGCAAGAGGTCTGCGCTATCCGGTCGCCAATGCGGCCTCCGCGAACATCCGGTGATAGAGCGGCGCGAACCCGTCCGCGATCCACATGCGCGCCAGCACCTCATTCGCGGGCACCAGTTGGCGCGCGGTCATCTCGAACCTCGGCTCCCACGGATCGAGTCTCACCTGCGCGAGCCAGTGCGAGCGGACCAGCACCACACCCGCCTCCGGTCCTTGGAGGCACGCGCCGCGGCTGTAGCCGAGCAGACGCGCGTCGACCACCGTGGCACAGGCCTCCTCCTCGACCTCACGTCGCAGTGTGGCGTACCAGTCCTCACCCGGCTCGGGCCGCCCGCCGGGCAGACCCCACCGCGAGCCGTCACCGGTGACCAGGACAATGTGGTCCTGGACGAGGCAGACCCCGGCCGACCCGTGCCAGGTGCCGGGCGGAGGATCCGGCGGCGGGTACCAGCCCGCCCGCCACTCATGACCGTCGCTGACGACCGACCACTCGACACCGTCCTCGGCAATATCCACCCGATCAGATTGCACATGGTCGGCCGAACGGCCAAGCCCTGCACCTCTCTTCACGGCACCTCAGAGCACATCGTCGAGGAGTCCGAAGCCTTCAGGGAATCCTGCAGAAACTCCCGCCGCGCGGACGGCGCCGTGACGAGTACACGGGCATCAAGGCGGACTCCCAGCAGGTCACGGCAGCAGAGACTGGCCATCGCACCACACGCCACTGACATCGCCCCATGAGAGCCGGGGCGGCTTGCCTTGCCAGTTGCCGAGCCTGCTGGTTGGTTGGTCGGCGTGACCTTCCTCGGACCTGTCGCCTGGCCACCTGCCCCGATCAGGACTGAACGGCTCGTGCTCCGAGAGCCCAAGGCCCAAGACCGTTCAGCGTTCATCGAGTTGCTCGCCTCGCCGGGGGTGCACACCTACCTCGGCGGCCCGCGCCGCCGCGACGAACTCGAGTGCGAGACGCCTGAGGTGCCCGAGCAGTGGCCGGGGAGCTTCGTCGTCGATCTCGGCGGAGCGATGATCGGCCAGATCCTGCTCAGGAGGGCAACGGCACATCGCCGCCCGCCTGCTGCGGGGAAGGCCGATCTCGGCTACCTGTTCCTGCCGCGGGCGTGGGGGTTCGGGTATGCCACCGAGGCATGCGCGGCGGCACTTGATTGGTTCGACGGTGTCCTTCCCGGTGAACCGGTGGTGCTCACCACCCAGAGCGCCAACGTCCGCTCCATGCGCCTCGCGGCAAGGCTGGGGTTCACCGAGGTGGAGCGGTTCCAAGCCTGGGACGCCGAGCAGTGGCTCGGCATGCGCGGTGCAGCCGAAGACCGATGCCGTACACCCTCCCTCCGGTAGGTTCAGGTGGCGGCGTGTGCGCTGTCCGGTGCGGCGGCTTCGGTGGAGTGCGGCTTCTGCACGCCCCGCCCGCGCGTACGGTCTATCTCGCGCCATTCCGGCCGTAGTCCAGCCAGGTTTGTGGTGAGGAAGTAGAGGACACCGCAGGCGAGCAGCACCGGCACGAGTCCGAGGGCGGTCACCGCCGCCCCCGCGAGCAGCCCGCCGAGAGGGATGCCTGCCCAGGCCAGCGAGTCACCGAGTGCGTTGACCCGGCCCAGCATCCGGCGCGGTACGCGCTCGACGAGGACGGCTCCCAGCACCGGGTTGAGGAAGCCGGCCCCGAACCCGCTGAACGCGAAGACGGCCAGGACCGCCCACAAGGGGGCGTCGAAGGCGAGGACCAGGAACCTCGGTGCCCCGGCCATCAGGAACCCGGTGAGAAGCACCAACCGGCGCCGCAGCCGGTGCGCGACCACTGCGGCGATCAGGCTCCCGCCGACCGCCGCTGCCCCCATCACACTGCCCGTCAGGCCGATCGCGGCCGGCCCGTTGCCGGACTCCCTGGCCCAGACGGGTACGAGCACCGAGGCGAACGCCGCGTCCAGCAGGTTGGTGATGGCGACCATCACGATGACGGTGAGCAGCAGCGGTTCGCCGCGCAGGAAGGCGAAGCCCTCGCCGAACCGGCGCCAGTAACCCGGGCCCGTTCCTTGCGCCGGTGAGGGGGCTTCCTCGACGGCGCGTCCCATGCCGCGGGGCAGCGCGAGTTTGATGATCACAGATCCGAGTGCGAAGCAGCCCGCGTTGACGGCGAGCCCTGTGAGCGGACCAAGCAGCGCCACCAGGGATCCGCCGATCGCCAGGCCGACGGTGGCGGCGAGCCGCTCGGTCACGCCGGCCAGACCGGTGGCCCGCTCCAGTGGCACCATGCCGCGCTCGGCTGCCTCCGGGACCATCACCTCCTTGGCCAGGTCGCCGGGCCCCCGGGCCGCACCGATCAGCGCGACCAGAATCAGCAGAAGGGGAAAGGAGAGCAGGTCCAGGGCGTGCAGCAGGGGAACCGCGGCGGCGGCGGTCGCGCTGGCGAGATCGGTGGTCCAGGAAACGACCCGCGGCCCGATCCGGTCCACCAGCGGTCCGGTGAACGCCTTGACCACCACGTAGGGAGTCATCTCGCAGAAGGCGACCAGTCCGGTCTGGGTGGGGCTGCCGGTGGTGACGAGGACGAACCAGGGCAGCGCCACGATGGAGATCCGGGTGCCGGTCAATGACACGGCCATGGCCGCCAGTACGCCGCCCAGCGGCCGTAAGGACCTCTTGGCGGGTATGCCGTCGGCCTCCCAGGCTTCGCCGGTCATGACGTCGAGCCTCCTTCCTCCTCCTGAGGGTCAAGGGGGAGCGACGACGGGGCAGGCGCGTCCAGTTCGGGCAGCATCTGCGTGATCACGGCGATGCGTTCGGCGCCCTCGGGGGCACTGGCCGCGGTCTCCGGTGTGTCTCGCCGGTAACGCGCGATGACGTCCCGCAACTCCCGGTCCAGGGCGGCTGCTTCCTCGGGCGTGAGGCGCAGGGCCCAGTCACTCATGTCGAAGGTGTTCCGCCATGCGGAGGGCATGGTCTGAAGCCCGTTCAGGGTCTGCTGAATGCGCAGGTTGTAGATGGATGCGACGGACTGCAGGTAGGCCAGTGCGGCCTGAGGCTCCCGCTCGGCCAGTTCCGGATCGTTGAACCAGGTCGTCCGGTGCACCGAGCGCCACCAGCGCTCCCGCGCGTTGCCGCGTTCGGTGTCCTCCTCGACGAAACCGGCCGCGCCGAGCTGTCGCAGGTGGTAGCTGGCCGTACCGGAGTTCACGCCCAGCCGCTCTGCGAGGCGGGTGGCGGTCGAGGGGCCGTACTTCCGCAGCAGTCCGACCAACTGCACGCGCACCGGATGCGCCAGGGCACGCAGCCCTTTGGCATCCAGAACAACCGCGTCCTCTTCACCGTCCGGGCCGCCCGGCCTCACATGGGGGTCAGTCATACCACCCCACACTAGACCGCGAAGACTTCTTCGCAAAGATTCCTTCGCGAAGAAGTCTTCGCGGTTGCGGTCCGGGGGGTCGCGGTGGATCGGTAATGACAATGAGGGCGTCCCCACCCGCCAATCCGCGCAGCGGCCCAAGGCCTTGAGCTGACGGCTACGGTCAGACGACCTCACCGTCCATGCCAGCCAGCAGCGCACCTACCTTTCGGTCATCCCGTCACTTCCACAGCAGCGCCCGGCTCCGGCCGGGTCCGCATGCCCCAGCGGGCAATGGAGGGGCCGGCAGCCCCCAACGCTGCGAAGAACAACGCGAGCAGCAGCCAGCCCGCAGTGCCCAAGCCGAGCACCACCGTGGTGAGGATCGCGGGGGCAAGAGCCTGGCCCGCGCTGAAGCCGAGGCCGAGGACCCCTTGGTACTGGCCCTGGGCGTGGTCGGGAGCAAGGCCGAAGCCCAGGGCGAAGCCCCCCGAGGACTCCCAGACCTCCGCCAGGCTATGGACGAAGATCGCTGCCAGGACCAGTCCCACTGCCGCCCAGACCGGGGTGTGTGCAGCCAGCGCCATCATCGGGCAGCTGACGAGGAAGAGCAGCCCCGCGGTACGAAACGCCCTGCCACCGTCGTGCAGGGTTTCGACACGGGAGCCGATCCGGGTCTGCATCAGTACGCAGAAGGCCGAATTGACGGCGAACACGACGGCCACCGTCCAGCGCGGCGCTTCGGTGTGCTCGGAGATCCAGATCGGCAGGAGCAGGGAGACGACCGGGTACTGCAATCCCATCGCCCCGTAGAGGGCGGTGAACGTCAGGAACGGCCGGTCTGCGAAAGCGAGCCAGCGACGCTGCTGCGGCGGTGCGGCCAGCACCGGATAGCGGGGCAGCAGGAGCAGCAGCACCGCGCACAGGGCGAAGCTCGCCGCGTTGCCCAGGATCAGCGCGACATAGGCGCCCCGGGTGTCCGCTGCCAGCGCCAGTCCGGCGCCCACCGTTCCGAGGATGACGCCCAGGTTGACGAAGGTGCGCAACTTCGCCCGGAACAGGGCCGGGCGAGCACCACCCACCCGGACCACCAGAGCGCCCCAGGCCGCCCCTCCGGCCGCCGCGGCGATCTGGTCGACCGTCGCGATGATCGTGAGCGCGGCCCAGCTCTCGACGAGGACGAGGGCGGCCATCGACACCGCCTGAACCGCGAGGGCCAGCATCATGATCGTGCGCGCCCCGCGCCGGTCGGCCAGATGCCCTCCGGGTATCCCCGCGGACAAGCCGACCAATCCGGCGATGGTGAGGGCGACGCCGACCTGTACCGCGGGCAGGCCCACGACCAAGGTGAAATAGAGAGCCGACGCCGCGTTGAACAGACCGTTGCCGACCCGGTTGACGAAACTGGCGGCGATCAGGACGCGCTCCGGCCTGCTGACCCCCGCCATGCGGCTTATTCGGCCTGCCAGATCGCGCTTGATCATGGACGGCAGGCTAGCAGCGGCCGCAGAACCCGCAGCAAGACCGCGTGCCTTGAGCACGGGGCTCTAATCGATTGCGGAGGCAGTCGACGGCCCGGCATCGTTCGGGACGTCAACCGCTCTGGTGGGCACACGTGCTGAGGAGGAACGTCCGTGGCTGTCATCCCCGGGCAACGTCTGGCTCTTCTCGGGGGTGGCTTCTCGACGGACGACGATGGCCTGTTGGACGACTGGGTGCTCGGTCACGCACGCGCTTCTCGGCCCAAAGTGTGCTTCGTGCCCACGGCCAGCGGCGATGCGCCCGCCTATCTCGACCGCTTCTTCTCCGCGTTCCGGTCACGCGCCTGTGAGCCCAGCGTCTTGCCCCTGTTCCGGAGAGAACTCGATGACGCCGCGCTGCGCAGGTTCCTGCTCTCTCAGGACGTCGTGTACGTCGGGGGCGGCAACACCGCGAACCTGCTGGCAGTCTGGCGTGCACACGGCGTCGACCGGCTGCTGTGCGAGGCCTACGATCGCGGCACCTTGCTGTGCGGTATCAGCGCCGGCGCCAACTGCTGGGCCGAAGGGTCGCATACCGACTCCTTCGGACCGCTGACGTATCTGCCGGATGGGCTGGGCCTGCTGCCCGGCTCGGTCTGCCCGCACTACGACAGCGAACCGGGCCGCCGCTCCTCCTACAAGGCAGCTGTGTCCACCGGTGCGCTGCCCGCCGGGTGGGCGCTGGAGGACGGGGCGGGCGCCCTCTTCACGAACGGCCTCCTGACGGAAACGGTGACCCGCACGCCGCGGGCACGCCTGTATCGGGTCGAGCCGGATGGGGAATACGGAGCCACGGAGCGAGCTTTGCCGTGCCGCTTGCTCCCTGAAGCACCATGAACACCCCCAGTGCCTTACGGCAGTTGCGGAGGCGAGAGGACGCGTAACCCGTCCCTGCGGACCCCGGTGAGCAGCAGCGCATTCATCCGAGAACTGCGGGCACTCTGAACTCCATGACCTCGCGGGTTCAGTCGAACTACTGCCTCACCGACGCGACAGGAGATGCGTGTGCCTCGTCGGCGTCACCGGCAAGCACACTTATGCCGACGGCCCCACCGGCCCGAAGGCGGTCTCCTCCCACGCCTTCTTGGCGTAGCAGTTGACAGGGGCTGTGCGTGATTCATCACCTCACGAGGGTCAGGCATCTGATGGAAACCACGCAGCGGAAGCTCAAATCGGCAAGGGCGGCCTTGTGGCTCACGTTTAACATTGCCCTGCTTCTCAACTTGATCGAGGCTTGGTGGGACCCTGACGGGCAGCCGTGGCTGATCCTGCGCATCACGGTATCGATCTTGTTCGGCACCGCCCTGGTGGGCTACGTCCTATTGTGGCTGCTTAACCGCCGCAGTGATCCTTCTGACTGCCAGTTGCAGTGACTTCTACGCGCGGGTCGGCGGCAGACTCGAGCCGGAGGGCGACCGCATGGTGCTGTGTGACGGCTACCGCCTTATCGCCGTCCACGCCGCACTCGGCCACGCGTTGGCCGCGGCTCCCGTACTGGCGGAGAACGCGCCGGTAGGGGAGCTGGTCTTCGCCGGGGACGACACGCTCGTGACGGCGGGGCGGCCCGGGGGCTGGTGCTGTGGTCGCTGGACGCCGACGGGATGGGGCCCGTGCCCGCCCACAACACCCAATGCTGTCGCAGCTGTGTGCGGTCCCGGCCTGGGACGTGGTCGGCGTCACGCCGGCTCCGAGGACAGGATCCTCTTCTACGCCCCGTAGAGGGGTCTCGCCCCGGTCGACGCCCCACCCGCGATCGTTGGCTCCGCCTGTCGCCGAGCGCGCGGCTCTGCCGCGGTGTTTCGCCCTCGTGTTCGTTCGGTTCCGCCCTTTCCCCGCCCCATTGTCAGGAAGAACGATCCGCACACAGACGGGTCGCAAGATCACAATGACTGCGATTCCTACTCCGTGACGAACGGCGTATACCCAACCGGGACCTCGCTCACCTGGAGGTCGGAGAAGAGCAAGGTCAGGTTGTGCGCGTTGGTCTCAATGCGCACCTCGTGGAAGTCGATTCCAAGGGCCTTCGACCAGCGTCGGGTGGCCTCCGACTCGGGGAGGAGCTTCGCTCCCGGATAAAGGCAGTGCCACTTCACTCCCCAGACGTATCCGTCGAGGTCGACACCGGTTTCGTGGTCGATGAGCCGGTCGTCCAAAGACACCCGCCAGGTCTCCGCCGACACTGACGTCTCGCACCGCGCCTCGACGCAGTACCTGAAGAGGTAGCGCAGATGCGACGGCGTGATGCCGGTACGGGGATCAGCCGTCGCGTAGACGATGACCTCGTAGTCGCGCATGTAATTGGTGTATCCATGGTGTACGACAGCGTGATCGAAGGCCTCGTCCAGCATTTGTTCAAGTACGGCGGTATCCATGCCGCCCTTCTACCTCAGTCGACGAGACTTTCGACAACGAGATTCGCAGGTGTCGGCCGCCGTTGCCTCAGAGATCGTCCGGACAAAGTCCTACTGGGAGTGGCGGTTGACCGCGTCGATGAGCTGGTCGATGTCTTGCGGAGTGTGGGAGAAGGCGGTGACGAAGCGGACGGTTCCGGGCTCCCAGCGGTCGTGGTAGAAGACGTAACCCTCAGCCAGGAGGCCTTCGGTGACGTGCTGGGGGAGACGGCAGAAGAGGATGTTCGCTTGGGGCGTGGCCAGGAGGTTCGTGCCGGGGATGGCTTTGAGGCCGTCGGCGAGCCGGATGGCCATCGCGTTGGCCTGGCGCGCGTTGTGCAGCCACAGGTCGTCGGTGAGGTAGGCGTCGAGCTGGGCGGTGTGGAAGCGCATCTTGGAGGCGAGCTGGCCGGCTCGCTTGGTGCGGAAGGCGAGTTCGGTGGCGAGTGCGGGGTCGAAGGAAATGATGGCGTCGGCGGTCATCGAGCCGTTCTTGGTGGCGCCGAAGGACAGGATGTCGATGCCGGCCTTCCAGGTCATCTCGGCCGGGGTGGTATTGAGGTGGTCCAGGGCGTTGGCGAAGCGGGCACCGTCCATGTGGACGCGAAGTCCGGCGTCCTTGGCGATGGCGGACAGTCGGCGGATCTCCTCAAGGGTGTAGACGCTGCCGCTTTCGGTGGCTTGGCTGATGCTCATCGCAGAGGGCTGCACGCTGTGCACGTCACCGGTCCGTCGGCGAACCGCCTTCTGCAGCGCGTCGGGATCGATCTTGCCGTCGGGCCCCGGGACACCGATGAGCTTGGCGCCGCCGGTGAAGAATTCCGGAGCACCGCATTCGTCGTGGTTGATGTGGCTGTCGGGGTGGGAGAGGACGCTGCCCCACGGCGGGGTGATGACGGCCAGGCTCAGGCCGTTGGCGGCTGATCCAGTGGAGACCGGGAAGACGTCGACGGCTCGTTCGAAGATTTCGCCGAACCTGCGGCGGGCGCTGTCCGTGTAGGGGTCGTTGCCGTAGGGCAGGACCTGGCCGGTGGCCGCGTCGGCGACGGCCTGGGCTATCTGCGGGGACGCCCCGGCCATGTTGTCGCTGATGAAGGCACGGCCGGAGGGGATGACGGCGGGGGCGGGGCTCACGAGGGGAGTTCCTTGGTCTCAGGTGCTGATGGGGGAGGCGAATACGACAGTGATGTCCACTGCCTCGGTGCCGGTCCGGTAGAAGTGAGGGGCATCGCCGGCGAAGGCGAGCATGTCGCCCGGGCCCAGATCCTGCGGCGCGTCGACGGGGCCGGCGGTGACCTGCCCGGTGGCGATGAGCAGGTGCTCGATCGTGCCGGTGGCGTGGGGGACGCCGGTCAGCTCCGTCTCGGGCGGGATGCGTAGCCGCCAGATCTCCAGGCTGTTGCCGCTGCTGATGCGGCGCAGCAGTTCCCGGGCGACCTCGCCCGGCTCGGCATGCGTGCCCGGCCGGTAGACCGGGCCGGTGTCGGCATCGCGCGCCAGCAGGTCCGCAATCGGAATGCGCAGCGCGACGGCGATCGCGTCCAGCGTGTCGATCGTCGGGTTGCCTTTGCCTGCCTCCAGCTGCGACAGCGTGGCCTTGCTCAGTCCTGCCCGCCGGGCCATCTCCGCGGCGCTCATGCCCCGCTGCTGGCGGCGCAGACGGATCTTCGCGCCGACCGCGGCCGCAGTGCTGCTCACCGGCTGCCTGCCGGACCCGGATGACGCGGCCATCAGTGGCTCCCGTGGGTGGCGCTGTAGGACACGCGGATGCGGCCCTTTTTCACCTTGAGCGTCGGCAGGACCACCTCGGCCAGTGCGCCGAGGCTGCGCAGATGGGTGCCTCCGCACGGCGCGGCATGCAGTGCGTCCAGGTGCACCACGCGCCGCCCCTCACCCTCGTACCGCGCGAAGACGGGCAGATCCTCGGCTATCGCGGCGGCCACCGCGGCCCGCAGAGCGGCGGTGGCCTCCTCCCGTCCCTCAGGGTCGGCCAACCTGGCGTCCGACTGCGGCATCCGGAACTCGATGCGGGCCTGGCTGGGGAAGTGGTTGTTGCTGACCATCTCCCACCCCTGACGGCGTCCGACCGCCTCGACCAGGTGACCGGCCGTGTGCAGCGCGGCGTGTGTCATTCGCGAGCGCATGTCGATCCGCGTCCGCACCGACTGCCCCACGGTGACAGGCGGCAGAGCGTCGCCCTCGGGCGCGACCAGGACGACCAGGGCTGATTCGGGATCCCGCACGGGGATGACGTCGGCATCCGCCAGCCACCCTCGGTCGGCGGGCTGGCCCCCGCCCTGCGGATGGAACAGGCAGTGCTCGACGGCCGCCCACGGCAGTCCGTCTCTGTCACCGACCATGATCACCCGCGTGTCCACGTGCTCTCTATAGGTGTCATCGAGATACGTGCTGACCTGAGCGCCTGCTTGACGCACCCCACCCAAATGAACCATACGTTCACTATAACGAACTGCACCGGTAAGATGAACCCATCGTTCATCATAATGAACGATGGGGCATCACAGGGGAGACGGACCCCTGCGCCGGACGTCACCGCTCCCGGTCCGTGCCTGCGCGCTCTCGTTTCCTTCCGCGCAGTGGGGCACCAGCGCCACCGCCACGGCCGGGATCGCGGCGAGTACCAGCCACGGCACGGCGGCCGGGAGGCCGAGGTCCAGGAGGGACCCGGTGGCGGAGCTGCCGATGAGGACGATCAAGCCGGAGACGGAGGACAGGGCGCCGGTGTAGAGGCCGAGGCGTCCATCCTCGGCGAGGTCGGGGACCCAGGCGCGGGCGGCCGGGACGATCAGCATCTGTCCCAGGGTGAGCAGGAGGACGTGCCCGGCGGCGGGCAGCAGCCCCGCGATGCCCGTCCAGCCGGCGGGGCGCCCGGCGGCGACGACCAGGAACCCCGCGGCCACCAGAAGCAGGCCGGCAGTCATGGAGCGGCGCAGGTCGAGCCGGTCACCGGCCCAGCGGGTGACGGGGAGCTGGGCGAGGACGACCAGGAGGGACGAGAGGGCGAACAGCCAGGACAGGGCCGACTGGGATCCCGTCACGCGCTGCACCTCGTCGGGCAGGGCGAGGTAGAGCTGGTTGTAGGCGAGCAGGTAGGTGCCGTAGGCGCAACACAGGGCAAGGAAGCGGCGGTTGCGCAGCAGCGCGCGCAATCCGCCGCGCTGCAGGGTGCGGACTCGGCCGGGTATGTGCTGCGGCATCAGGCGCATGTGGCCGACGAGGGCGAGTACGAAGACCCCGGCCCCGGCGAGGCAGGCGGTACGGAAGTCCACGGCGAGGAGCAGGGCGCCGAGCAGCGGCCCGACGAAGGCTCCTGCCTGTCCGGCGGCGGAGAAGAGGGCCAGTACGCGGGTACGGGGGCCGTGGCCTGCCGCCTCCCACACCACGGCCTGCCGGGCGACCTCCGACTCCACGGCCGGGGAGAACAGTGCGGCGGCGAACCCGATCAGCAGCACCGCTGCGATCACCGCCCAGGTCTGCTGCGCGTATCCGAGCCAGGCGAACCCGGCGATGCGCAGCACGCACCCGGCGAGGACGACCGGGCGTACGCCGTGGCGGTCGACGAGCCAGCCGCCGACCACGAACAGGCCCTGCTGGCTGAAGGTGCGCAGTCCGAGGACGAAGCCGACCATCCAGCCCGCCATGCCGATGGCGGTGCCGAGGTGTGCGGCGAGGAACGGCAGGACGGCGTAGAAGCCGATGTTGAAGGCGAGTTGGGTCAGGATCAGCAGCCGCAGCAGCGGGGAGAGGTGCTTCCAGGTCCGTTCGCGCGGGGACTTCGCGGTGAGAGGGCGGGGGTGTGTGCGGGGGAGCAGGCCGGTCATGGTGTTTTCGTGGGGGAGGCGGATACGGCGATGAGCGGGGTGTCGGTACGCGGAGGCGGGGTCGCCGTGACCGAAGGGGCGGGCGAGCCGGGTCGTGAGCCCGGCGGACGTTTCGGCTTGTGGCGGGGCAGACGGACACCGCCCGCCGCGGTCACGGCGAGTGCGCCGAGGAGGGCGAGGGCGGCGGCGGGGGCGAGGACGGCCCAGGGGGCGCGTTCGGCGTACGGCTGGTTCTCGGCGAGCAGCAGGCCCCACTCGGGGCAGGGCGGCTGGGATCCGAGGCCGAGGAAGCCGAGGGCGGCCAGGCCCAGGGCGATGCCGGGCAGCCGGAGCAGGGCGTGGCGGACGACGGGTGGCAGGACGGCGGGGAGCAGTTCGTGCCGCAGCAGGTACCAGCGGCCGGCGCCGAGAGCGCGGGTCGCGGCCAGGTGGAGGGTGGCGCGCTCCTGTCGCAGGAGGGAGGAGACGTGGGTGGCCAGAGGGGCCCAGGCGACGACGCCGATGGCGAGGGCGGGTGTCCAGGGGCCGCTGCCCGCGATGCCGGTGACGAGGAGGGCGGCAAGCACCGGTGGTATGGCGTTGACGGTGTCGACCAGGGGTGCGGACAGGCGGGGGAGCAGGCCCAGCAGGACGCCGGTCAGCAGGACGGCGGCGCTGACCGCGAGCGCGGCGCCGAGGGTGTCGAGTGCGCCGTGCGCGACGCGGGCGAGGACGTCACGGCCGAGCGCGTCGGTGCCGAAGGGGTGTGAGACGGAGGGGGATTGAAGCTTGTCGGTCGTGTCCAGGGCGAGCGGGTCGCGGGGCAGGCCGAGGCCGATGACGCCGGCGAGCAGCAGCGCGTAGACGAAGGGGACGGCGCGCGGGGCGGGCGGGGCGGGCCGGTGCAGGGAGTGCAGGGCGCCGTCGCGCAGCGCCGGCCCGGTCAGTCGGCGCACGCCGAGCCGGGCCAGTACGGCCGCCGCTGCCGCGAGCGCGGTGAGCGCGAGCGTGCCGGTCTGCAGGACGGGCAGGTCCTGGGCGAGCGCCGCACGCAGGGTGAGCCGGCCGAGCCCCGGGATGTCGAAGATCTGCTCGACGGCGACCGAGCCGCCGGTCAGGCCGACCACGAACAGTCCCACGTTGGGCAGCAGTGTGGGCACGCAGCGGCGCAGTGCCTGCCGTGCGGTGGAAGCCGGCGGTATGCCGCGCGCGGCGGCGGCCAGCGCCCACGGTTCGGCGAACGCCGCGGGCAGCAGGTCGTCCAGCATGCGCCCGAGGACGGCACCGGCGGGCAGGCCGAGGGCGAGTGAGGGCAGGATCAGCCACTGGGGGCCGTACCAGCCGAGGGCGGGCAGCCAGCCCAGCTGTACGCCGACGACCGAGGCCAGCACGGAGGCGATGAGGAACTCCGGGAGCGCGGCCAGCACCGCCGATCCGGTACCGCCGGGGCCGCGGGTGCCGAGGCGGCGCCGCGAGCCGAGCCACAGGGTGCGGGCGCACACCGCCGCGACGGTGGCCAGGGCGATGACGACGGCCCCGGCCATCAGCAGCAGGGACGCTCCGAGGGCCTGTGCGGCGGCGGGCAGCACCTCGGTGTCCGACACCCAGGACCGGCCCGCGTCCCCGCGCAGCAGACCGCCGAGCCAGCGGCCGAGCAGTGCCGGCGGGCCGTCGTCCAGGCCGAGTTCGTCCCGGATGGCCCGCAGCGTCTCGGGAGTGGGATCGCGCTCCGCCGAGCGGGCCTTGAGCACGGTCAGCGCCGGGTCCGTGCGCGACAGCCACGGCAGCAGGCCGATCGCGCACACCAGTCCGCCCGTCAGAAGGCCCCGCCACAGCAGGGCGGCGGCAAGGGGCCGGGCCAAGGGGTTCAGCGCCGGGTCCCGGTGCCGATGAACTGCCGCTCGTACGGGTCGAGCAGCGCACCCTTGACGGACGTGCTCAGGCCGGTGACGACCTTCAGGTGCACCAGGGGGACCACCGCGTCCGTGCCGAGGATGGCGGCCTCCGCCTTCATCGCCGCGTCCTGCCGCTTGCCCGGATCGGCCTCGGCGCGGGCCTTCTCGACCAGCTGGTCGACGTCCTTGTCGCACAGGAACGACAGGTTGTAGCTGCCGTCGCAGGCGAAGTCGCCGGCCAGGACGGTGACCGGGTCGCCGGTGTCGAGCATCATGTTGCGGGAGACGACGGCGGCGTCGAACTTCTTGGCCAGCAGGTCGCTTTCGAGACGGGCGTAGGTGCGTACCTCCAGCTTCACCGTGAACCCGGCTTTCTGGAGCTGCTGTTGGAGCACCTGGGCGGTCTCGGCCAGCTCGGGCCGGTCGTTGTAGGTGGCGATGGTGATGGCCTTGCCGTCCGGGTCGGTGGCCTTCGCCCGGCCGGTCGGCTCGGTCCTCTTGCTCGCGGCCCAGGTCAGGGCGGGGCCGTAGATGCCGCGGGCGGGCTCGGCGTGCCCCTCGTACACGCCCTTGGCGACGGCGGTCGTGTCGATCGCCTCGCGCGCGGCGGCGCGCAGTCCCGCGTCCTCGAAGACGCCCTGCTGGGTGTTGAGGTACAGGCTGGTGTTCCGCGCCGTGTTGACCTCGTGGACGGTGTTCTGGTCCAACGAGGCCACCTGCGCGACGGGCAGAACCTCGGCGATGTCCACGTCCCCGGTGCGCAGGGCGTTGGCGCGGGCGGTGCCGTCCGAGACGAACTTGGCTTTGATGCCGGACACTTGGGCGCGCCCGCCCCAGTAGTCGTCGTAGCGGTCCAGGGCGGCCGCCGTGTCCCCGGTGGTCCGGGTGAGTTCGAAGGGGCCGGTGGCGGTGCCGAGGGGGTTCACCTTGCCGTCCTTGCCGTACGCCTTCGGGGCGAAC
This sequence comes from Streptomyces sp. YS415, assembly GCF_023544665.1. GTDB lineage: Bacteria > Actinomycetota > Actinomycetes > Streptomycetales > Streptomycetaceae > Streptomyces. Next base: position 220,995 of record NZ_JAMJFL010000013.1, on the reverse strand, counting down.
ACCGCGAGGCTGGGGTTGGTCAGCCGCAGCGGCAGCACCGGGTCGGCCTGACCGGTGCCGACCTTCACCCGGTCGTCGCTCACGGCCTCGGCGGTCAGCTTCACACCGGAGAGCGCGGTCGGTGCCGGGTCGGCCGCGGCGGCGTGGGTGAGCGCGGAGGCGACGGCCTTCGCGGTGACGTCACTGCCGTCCTGGAACGTGGCGTCCCGCAGCGTGAACACCCAGCTTCTGCCGTCCTGTTCGCTGCTCCATGACTCGGCGAGGGCGGGGGCCGCGGTGCCGTTGGCGTCCAGCCGGGTCAGCCCTTCGCTCACACCGAGCCGGGACAGGATGAAGGCGTCCTGGCCGCCGTACGGTGAGTAGTTCTCCGTCGGTTGGAAGGCGAGTGCCACCCGCAGGCGCCCGCCCTCACCCGAGCCGGCGGAGTCGGAGGACGAGCCGTCGTCGTTGGAGGCGAAGCAGCCGGAGAGCACGGGGGCGAGCAGCAGGCCGGCTATGAGGCGACGGCGGGGAGATCTCATGGTCCTCGTTCTGTCTTTCCAGGGCGGACGTTCCCGTACGGGTCTGTCGGCCGACATCGAGCAGCATCATATGAATATGATTTTCATTTACGCAAGCGGGATCTCGAAGTGCACCACCCCGCTGCCACCGCCGGGCACGTCCTCCCTCTCGTCGCAGACGACCTTGCCCAGCGTCCGCCACAGGCTCATCGCGCCCGGCGAGTGCGGGTCCGCGTGCAGGTACACGGACCGGTAACCGCCGTCCGCCCGGGCGAAGTCCAGCAGTTCTTCCACCAGTTGCCGGGCCAGCCCGCGCCGCCGGTGCTCCGGGCGCGTGTACACCCGCCTGAGTTGCGCGGTCTCACCCGAGGGGTACCGCTCGGCCAGCCATCGCGGGTTCGGTGGATGGGCCGGCCCTCGCGCGTCGAGTGCGGCGGTCGCGGCTACCGTCCCGTCCTTCTCGTCGACGGCCACCAGCAGGGTGTGCCGGGGCGGGACGACGTAGAACGACTCCGGATCGATGATGTCGGCGTGCCAGCGCGGCACGTAGCCGGTCCCGAAGTCGCGGTAGACGGTGTCCAGCATCACGGCCCGGGCCTCGTTGAGGTCGGAGGCCGCGGCTGTCCTAATGCGGTACTTCTGCATCTGCGAATCATATGCAGTAAGGGGCGTGACTCACGGCGCGGGGCTGCCACGGTGATCTCGCGTGCTGTGCCCGGTCGTTGTGCGCCGGGACTGCTGCAGCGCCAGTCCGAGGTGACCGGGGTGGATCACGCAGCCAGTACGCGTCGCCTACGGCAAGGTCGAGGTGCCGCCGAAGCAGTACCCGTCGTATGAGGCACTGCCGACCGTCCAACCGCATGGTCAGCGCGGGTCCTTGGCAAGCCGCGCGTTGTCTCTCAGGCGGCGGTCGCGGCGCCGTTCGAGCGTGTCGGTGATCAGGCGTGCTTGCGGCTGGCGGCAAACGTCTCCACGCAGGTGCGCGCGCCGTCGCGGAAGACGCCCAGCCCGGCGGCGTAGTCGACTTCCGAACCGACCCACAGTGCCGACTCGTCGGGTGCCACGTAGATCTTGCCTCCGCCGCGCACGGCGTGCACGAGGCAGACGCCGAGCCCGTCAGGCAGTTCGATGACGTTCAGCACCGGGTCGGTCGTGAGCTTCTCAAAGAGGGCTCTGCCCACCTCGATGAGGCGCTCGGCGTCATTCGTCGGGCTCCCCGCAGTCACCAGTTGCCCCCTCATCCCTCATCTCATGGCCGGGCGGAACGCACACTCTCATACCGTGGAGGGGCCCAGACGAGTAGGCGCTCATGCGGATCTGCGCCTCGCGGGGTCGTCTCGGGCGGTCTGCCGGTCCCGCGTTACGTTGGCGGGATGAGTGATCAACCGAATCTGGGAGTTGCCTGGAGCCGTCTCACCGCGTGGCTGGAGGTGAATGCCCCCGTTTCGTATGCCTCGCTGCTCCCGCCCGCCTCGGAGCAGGCCATCGATGCCGCCGACGCCCAGCTCAGGCAGCACCTCGGCTTTGGGCTCCCTGGGGAACTGACCGCTCTGTGGCGGCTGTGCGGTGGTGTCGAGCACCAGTACATAGCGGCCAACGAGGACGAGGGCGAGGTCGGGTCGGGGGCGTTTTTGCCGGGTGGAGTCCTGCTCGGCCCGGTTGATGCGCTCGGGCCGCGGCTGCCCGAGAGCGGCCGAGCCGACGTGTGGGGCTCCCCGGTGGTGCCGTGGCTGACCGGCGACGAAACGGGCCCTGAGTCCGGGCACTACGTGGGCGCGGACGGCGTCGGCCGCTGGTCGCTGCCGGACAATCTGGCCTGCGACGAGCCCGACTATCCGTCAATCGCCGCCTACGTCGAAGCCGTTCACCGCACGCTCACCGAAGGGCCGGCCGACGCCATGGGCCCGGATGTGCCCGGTCTGGTGTGGGGCTGCCTCATCTGGGACGACCCCGAAGCACCTGTGCTGGACGAGGCGCTGGAGCACTGGAGCCCCCTCCACTGACCCGCGCCTCTGCCCGAGGGCCCGCCGGGTCGGCAGTGATTCAGGGTGGGGTGTCGCCGCGTGCCTGTTCCTGGCGCCGGACTTCGTCGATGTCGGCAAGCCGGTCCAGGCCGCGCACCGCTTGCGCGGTGCGGTGGTTGCGTTCGAGTCTGGGCCGGTGCCGGTCGATAAAAGTCCAGTAGCCGGCCGTGTACGGGCAGGCGCGGGCGCCGGTGCGGTCGCCCGGCCGGTAGACGCACGGGCCGCACAGGTCGCTCATCTTTTTGATGTAGGCCCCGCCGGACGTGTACGGCTTGGTCGTCATGCGCCCACCGTCGGCGTACTGCGACATGCCGACGACGTTGGGCAGCATCACCCAGTCGTAGCCGTCGACGAAGCACCGGTGGAACCAGTCGGTGACCGCGGCTGGATCCCAGCCCCGCTGGAGTGCGTAACTGCCAAGGATCATGAGGCGGGGAATGTGATGGGTCCACCCCATGTCCCGCACCTGGGCGAGGACCGTGCGCAGGCAGCGGGCGTCGACGCTGTCGGCGTCCAGGTCGTTCCACCAGCCGGGCAGTGGTGCGGTGTGCCGCAGCGCGTTGTGCTGCCGGTAGTCCCGGCCGAAGTACCAGTACAGCTGCCAGACGTACTCCCGCCAGCCGGAGACCTGACGTACGTATCCCTCCACGCTGTTCAACGGTGCACGGCCCGCACGCCACTCCGCTTCGGCACCCTCGACGCATTCGGCGGGGTCGAGCAAGCCGAGGTTGAGGGAGGAGGACAGCAGGCTGTGGCTCATCACCTGGTCGGCGGCGAGCATGGCGTCCTCGAACGGTCCGAACGTAGGGAGCCGATGGGTCAGGAAGCGGCGCAGTGCCGTGCGCGCCTCCTTTCGCGTCGCGGGAAACTGGCGCGGCCCGTCCCGTCCGACGAAGGACACATCCCCGTCCCTCTCCCAGCGGTCCAGGTCGTGGCGGACCTCCTCGTCGATCTCGTCCTCGCGCGGCCGGTAAGGCCGGTCGACCGGCAGGGTGCCTGCACCGCGCGGTGGTGGTCGGCGGTTGTCGTGGTCGAAGTTCCACTGGCCGCCGGCGGGCTGGTCGCCGTCCATGAGCAAATCGTGTCCTCGACGGACCCAGCGGTAGAAGTCCTCCTGGAGCAGCCGCTTGCCACCATGGCCGTCGGCCCAGGCCGTGAAGTCCTGCATGGGCACCAAGAAGCCGCGTGCGGGGCCCAGCGTCACCTGCGGCAGCCTGTTCACCAGCGCCAGGGCCGCGTGGGACGTGGGGTGGTGGACGTTGAGCGAGCGACCGCGTGCTGCTCTGTCCAGGCCCTCTTGGTAGGTGTTTGCGCGTACGTAGGTAAGGCGATCGCCCAGCTGTGCCGCGCGATGGCGCATCGCGGACAGGATCAGGTGGGCCTTGGCGCGGTGAAAGCGGCGACGTCTGAACACCGAGCGCGCCTCGATCATCAACAGCGGCGTGTCGCGGGTCAGCTCACTGTCCGCGGAAGGACGCAGAAAATGTGGTCCGAGTTGATCACCGAAGAGCCAGTGCATTTACGGCACCGACCGGCGTAGGTATGCGCCGTCCGGGTCGACGCGTTTGCTCCGAACGGGCGGGTCGAGCACGTAGTGGAGACAGGTGTCGGTCCCGGATCCGGTTCCGGCGATCCGTAGCCGTCTCCGGTGAACCGAGCGACCGCCGGTACGAGCAGACGCCTCGGTGACAAGGTAGGGCAACGGTTCAGCCTGCCGATGTGACTGCGTACTCACTTTGCCGCCTCCCTGAGCTCGCTCCCAGTCTTTTGGCGGCTGCTCAGGGCCGCAACAGCATGCACCGTCAGTCGCCTGGCGCAATGCGCCACCTGGCTACGCAAATGCTGACCGGATGCGCATCGTCCGCGGAGGGGGGCCGCAATCGAAAGCGGCCCCCCCCGTGACTGGCGTGAGTGACGTCCGTCCAGCGCTCTCCAGAGTCACCCGTTCGCGTTCACGCCGCTCATGCGAAGGGTGTGAGGAAGTCGCGCGTGGACAGTGCCCGGTTCACGATGCGGGTGTCGCCGATCCATCCGTAAAAGCCCTGGCCGAACTTCTCGTCGAACTGGGTGGCGCCGAGGACGAAGGGCTTGCCGAGTGTGGTGATGCCCGTCGACGGCTGGGCCGGATTGCGAGCGATCTTCGAGCCGTCGACGTACATCACGGTGCGGCGGCCGTCGTTGACGAGCGCGATGTGCATCCAGCGGCCCACCGGTACGGCGTGACTCCAGGATGTCGGATCGGCGTCCTGGGCCTGGGGGTAGACGACGAACTGAAGGAATCTTTCCGGGGACAGGTTGAGGCTGCAGGTGGGCTCCAGCGGGGACCACCCCGTGGTCTTGCCGGCGTCGCCGTTGCGGCCCTCCCAGCTCAGGATGCCCATCCAGCTGTGGTCGCCGTCGAAGGGCTCGGGCAGCATGATGTGCGTCTCGATGGTGTATCCCCGGGTGAACGTCGCACTGTTGAGGGGAGCGTCCGGGGCGGTGGTGAGGATGGCGCCGCGGTCCGGGCTCTTGCCGCCGTCGAAGCGGAGGCTGGCGTGGGCCGGCTGGCCCGGGTGGTGGTCGTCGGACCAGGTGAGGGCATCCGGCCCGCTCGAGTGCAGCCGGCTCACGGTCAGATCGTTGCCGTTGCCCGTGAGGTCGCGTACGAGCGCTCCGTTGGCCACGGGGGCGCCCGGAGTGCCGGCGGCTTTGGTCCCGGAGGCATCGAAGCGCCAATAGCCGACCGTGCCGCGGGGCATGACGGAGGATGCGGGACGCGGTTTCGGCGCGGGGACCGGTGCGAAGCCCTTGAAGCGCTCGTCGAAGTCGATGCTGAGGCTGAATCGGTCGGTGGGGCCCGTCAGTTCGATCGTCTCGGCCTCGAGGGGCGAACGGTCCGCGGGGTCGCGGGCCAGGAACCACGGTGAGAAAGTCTCGACGTCGATGACCCCGCGCACCAAGTCGAAGTTGTAGAGGCGGATCATGCCGGCGCCGCCGTAGTAGCGGTCCTGGTAGTTGGTGATATGGACGTGGACATCGTTGTCAGAGTCGTTCCTCAGGACGGTGCGCCCCGGCGGCCAGTAGTGCCCGCCCAGCGCGAGGAAGATCTGGTCGTTGCCGCGGATGAGACCGTCCCACAGCCGCTTGCCGTTGCCTGATAGCTGCGCCGCTCCCTCGTCGTCCGCCCAGGCGAGGTCATGCGTGGTGAGCACGGCCGGCAGGGTGGGATGCGCGTCGAGCACCCCCTGCGCCCACCGCAGCCCGTTGTCCGACAACCGCCAGTCGAGGGCGAGCACCAGCCACTCGCGGGACGCGGCGCGCAGCACGTGGTAGCTGTTGTAGCCGTCGGGCGAGGCACCGCGGAAGGTCGGTATCGAGGCGTAGCGCTCGGGGCCGAACGCCGCGAGGTAGGCGGAGTCGCCGCGCTGGTCGTCGGTGGACGAGCGGATGTCGTGGTTACCTGCCAGGACGCTGTACGGCACCTTGCCGTGGATCTGTTTGAAGGTGTCGGCGGCGAGCGCGATCTCCTCCTCGGTGCCGTGCTCCGTGACATCGCCGAGGTGCGTCATGAAGGCGATGTTCGCCTCCTTCTGCTCGGCGACGAGGTAGCGGAACGTGGCGCGCAGCGGCGTCGGATCGGAGCTGTCGGCATCGAAGAGGTACTGCGTGTCGGGCAGCACGGCCAACGCGAACCGCGGACTCTCGGTGTCGAACCTGGACCGACCCATCGCCAGGGGGTTGGCGTGCGCCGGATTCGCCCCCGCTGCCGCGACCGCCGCGCCGGCTGCGGGTATGGCTATCGCGGCCTGCAACAGCAACCGTCTGTCCAGCCGGTTCCTGTCTTCTGCTGTACTCATCTGCCCTCCAGGTCACGAACGGTGGTGTGGAAGGCACAGTGCTGGCCGGCCGTGGCTGCGTGATGGCATCAGACCGAACGGCGGACCCACAAAGGGCGAATGCCCCTATCGGACGACGGGTGGTTGTACTGTCAGTCCTCGGCGGGCACGACGCGTGTGACGGTGCCTTTGAGGTCGGCGTCGAGGTACCCGGAGGCGTAGTCGTCGGAGAGGTAAACGCCCAGGCCCAGCGGGGTGTCGAAGGTTTCGTCGGCGGGGCGGACGGTGACATAACGCAGGGTTGGACGCGCCACGTTGAGGTCCTTCTCGGCACGCTTCAGCAGAGCGGGAACGACGTCCCAGTCGAAGTCGTCAAGGCTGAAAGGGCGTTGACCGCTCATTGCCGTGCCGCTGATGATGCCCTTCTCCACGCCTCTGTCGGGGCGGTAGGTGTAGCTGTCGTACTTCGTGTCGCTGCCCTTGACCAAGATGTTCGCGGTCACGTAGTCGGGATAGACGCTGAGGCTGGACGCGCGGTCTGTGCCGGTCGTGGTCTTGATCTCCGCAAGCGCTGTACGGATGCCGTCCGGTGTGAGCAGCCCGGTCTTTGTGTCGGCTGCGGGTGCTGAAGCCGAGCGGGACGCGTCGGCCGTGGCGGGTGCCGCGCCCGTGGTCGCGGCGGAGGAGGAGCTGGTCGGTCCGGCCGACGGGTCGCGGCCCTGCTCGCCGTCGTCCGGCAGCAGGGACCACACCAGCACGCCCACGAGCACGGTCCCCAAGGCGGACGAAGCGATGGCAGTTCTGCGCTTCGAGCGGCGGCCAGGTCGTGGCGGCGTCTGCTGGGTGGGGCCCATAGGGGCATGACTCGGTGGTCCGAGGGGTGCGCCGAAGTGAGCGGGTGGGGCGAAGCCGGTCGGAGGCGGCCCGAAACCGGCCGGTGCCATCTGGCCGGAGGATGCGTTCGCCGCCTGCGGCGGGGGCGCGAGCCGGTACGAAGTCGCCTTGTCCGCTGCGTCGTCGCGGCCCGGTCCGGCGTTCGCGGACGTGTCCCAGCCTTCGGCGGCCGCCGCGAGCATGTGATCGGCTGCTGCAGTGTCCGGACGCAGTGCGGGATCCTTGACGAGCATGGCGTTGAGGAAACCCGTCAGCGGTCCGCACCGCTGCGGCGGGGGGAGTTCCTCCCTCAGCAGCGCCGCCAGCGTCGCGAGAGTGGTCGCCCTGCGCAGCGGATGATGCCCCTCGACGGCGACGTACAGCATCATCGCCAGTGACCACAGGTCGGAACCCGGACCCCCCTCGCCGCCGGCGATGCGCTCGGGCGCCATGTAGTCGGGTGTGCCGATGAGGGAACCGGTCGCCGTCAGGACCGTCGACTCCCTGATGGCAGCGATGCCGAAGTCGGTGAGGACGGGACGCTGGTCGGGTCGCAGAAGGACGTTGGCGGGCTTCACGTCGCGGTGCTGGATGCCGACGTCGTGCGCGGCGCGCAGCGCGGCCAGCACCTCGCGGCCGAGCCGGGCGGCAGCCACCGGCGTCAAGGGCCCCTGTTCGAGACGGTCCTGGAGGGATCCCCCGGTGACCAGTTCCATGACGAGCCACGGGTAGGCATGGTCCCCTCCGTCCACCACGTGGTGGATGGTGACCACATTGGGGTGCTCGACACGGGCGAGCGCCCTTGCCTCGCGCAAGACCCGGGCCCGGAGCATGGCCGCGGCCTGCGGATCGTATTCGGCCAAGCCCGGATCCGACGGCCGGACCTCTTTGAGCGCCACGGCCCGGTCCAGGATCAGATCGCGCGCCCGCCACACCATGCCCATGCCGCCGCCTCCGAGCCGTGCCTCCAGCTCGAAGCGCCCGTCGATGACCCGTCTGCCGGATTCCCCGTCGCTCATGGCGTGGAGCCTACGAGATGCCGGTGACAGGCCCACCTCGAGGTGGCTTTGCCAACGGCAGCGGTCCGATGGAGCCCAAGGCGAGGGGCAGTATCGCTGCAACTCAGCCTGTGAGCACCGGTATCAGGATGAATGCCTGCCTGGCTGCCCCGGCCGTTCACGGAAACCATGGCCGGGCGGGACCGCTTGGAGTCCCGCACACCCTGCGTTCCCCCGAGAGGCAGTGATCCCTTGTGAGTTCGAGCGGACGTCCGGATGCATCCGCCGAGGCCGGGGCCGAGCCCGGGCCGGAGTCGTTCAACCGCTGGCGGTACACGGGAGTCTTCCTGCTGCTGTTCCTGTTCGGAACGGAGACGTTCATCGTCTCCCCGTTGCTGCCGACCATCGCGGACGACATCGACGTCTCCGAGACAGCCGCCGCCCACAGCGTCACCGCGTACGTCCTGGTCTACGCCGTCACCGCGCCCTTCCTCGGGCTGCTCAGCGACCGCTTCGGGCGCAGGCGGACCCTGCTCGCCGGTGCGGGGCTCTTCCTGCTGTCCAACGCCGCCGCCGCGCTGTCGACGGGACTGGCTCTGCTCATCGTGTCGCGGGCCCTTGCCGGGCTTGCCGCGGCCGCGGCGGGGCCCGCGATCTGGGCGCACATCGCCGAGACCGCCTCCGAGCGGGTGCGCGGGCGCGCCCTCGGGCTCGGCATGGCCCTGTTCTCCTGCGGCCAGGTCATCGGTGTGCCGCTGGGGGGACTGCTGGCGGGCGCTGCGGGCTGGCGCTCGGCTTTCCTCGCGCTCGCGGCCGGCACCGCCCTCGCGGTGCCCCTGCTGCTGCGCCAGGTCGCCGGAGGCGTCGCGCCCGGCACATCGAGTACCGGCAGCGGGGCGTTCGGCGCGGTGTTCGCCGCCTGGGCCCATCCCGCGCTGCGCAGGTCCCTCACCGTCAACACCGCTTTCCACGCAGCCAACCTCGGCGCCTATACGTTCCTGGGCGTCGTTCTGGTCGACCGGTTCGACCTGTCGGTGTCGGCAGTGGGGCTGGTCGGGATTCTCGTCGGGGCCGGTGGTGTCGTCGGCTCGCTGCTCGGCGGCAGGCTGGGCGACCGGGCCAGGGCGGCGGGACGCCACCACTTCCCGCTCCTGCCTGTCTGGGGCGCCCTGCTGGCGTTCGGCATCGCGCTCTCGGCCAAGGGGCCCGGAATCGTGCTCGCGCTGCTGGGCGTGGCTGTGTGGTTCGTGGCGAGCGGAGGGTTCGTCATCGACCAGCAGACGCTGGCGGCCACGGCCGCGCCCGATCTGCGGGCCACCTCCAGTGCCTGGCTCACCTCGACGATGTACGCCGGCACGGGACTTGGCGCCTGGGCCGTGGGCGTCTTCGACGACGCCGGCACGGGGATCCTGGTCGTCGGCGCGGGTCTGGCGGCGGTCGCGGCACTGGCGGCGTTCGCCGTCAACGCCGGACTGCGGAGTTCGGGGACCGGGCGGGCGGACGAGGCGCCCGCCGACGGTCCGGCGAAGGGAGAGCCGATCCGCTCCTGAACGGGAATCCGCTCCTGCACGGGACGGAGAGGGAGCTGCCGAGGAGAGCGGCAGGCGGAGATCAGCCCGCCTGTCGCTCTCCCGCGTCCGGGTCCACTGCCCGCAGGGGCCTGTCGCAGAGCGCCGCCATGTGCGCCCGGTCCCCTTCGGTCAGCGGGGTGAACAGCAGGACGAGCGCCGAAGGGTCGTCCACCGGGTGGAAGGACGACAGGGACAGGGTCAGGGGTGCGGATCCCGGCGGCTGCACCGTCACCGATCGGGCCGTCAGCTCTGCCACGGAATGGCAGCTCCACCAGTGGCGCAGCTCGGGCGCGTCCTCCTCGAGCCGGTCGTAGAGCTCGCCGGTGCGGGGGTCGGCGAGCGCGGGGCCCGCCTGGGCGCGGAAGTGCTGGAAGATGTTCATCGCCAGGGGCTCCCAGTCGTGCAACACCGTCCTCAGCCGTGGGTCGGCCACCATGAGCCACATGAGGTTGCGCCGGTCGGCGGGAACGGATTCGGGGGTGCCCCACAGGGCGCTCCACGCGGGGTTCCAGGCGAGCAGGTCGAAGTGACGGTCCAGCAGCACCGCGGGGCTGGTGGGCCAGGAGTCCAGGACGGGGCGGACGGTGGCGGCCAGACCGTCCGGCTCGGGTCCGTCGGCCACCGGCTCGTGATACCCGGCCAGGCGCATCGCGTGCCGCAGGCCCGCCGCGTCCAGCCGCAGCGCCCGGGCGACGGAGGTCAGCACCTGTCGGGAGGCGGTGACCCGGCCCTGTTCCAGCCAGGTGTACCAGGCCAGTCCGACGCCGGAGAGCGAGGCGACCTCCTCGCGGCGCAGGCCGGGCGTGCGTCGCCGCACCGTGGCCGTCAGGCCCACATCGGCCGGCTTGAGCAGTTCGCGGTGAGCTCGCAGAAAGGCGCCCAGTTCCTGACTGGGGCCCGGGACGGGCGTGGACATGGTGACGGCTCCTCGGACTGCTCGGTCGGTGGTCGGGGCTGTATCGCGACGTTGCCCGGGTGGGGCGGGTCCGTACCGCAGCCGTACGGACCCGCCGGTCTCTCACCCTAGGCGGTGGTTCAGGTACGTGCGGTGAGCTTCCACAGCCGTACCGGCATCGAGCTGACCCGGCCGCTGCGCTCCTGGCGTTCGAAGGCCACGCGGCCCACCGTCCGGAAGAACTCGGCCCGCACCGCGGGCTCCAGCACCGACGCGTAGTAGTCGCCGAACGTCGCCGCGTGGAAGTGCTCGTACTGCGCGGCGCCCTCTACGGTGACCACCGCCTCACGCTCGAATGTCGCCTCGACGGTGAAGAACTCGCCCAGCAGCGTGCCGAGTTCGTCCGCGGCGCGGGTGCGCGTGGCTATGGGCAGCACATCGCGGTCCTCGAACAGGCCCGGCACCGACTCGGACGGGATGCCGAGCGCGTCGAGTGCGTCGCGCACGATGTCGTCCTCGCCGCCGAATCCGTGGCGGTCGCGCGCGGGGTGATACGTCGTCAGCAGGAAGGTCCCGCCGGGCGCCAGGTGCTCCCGGGCCCAGGCCAGGACCCGGTGCTCCACCGGGTACAGCCAGTGCAGCACGGAGGTCATGGTGATCACGTCCGCGCGGTACGGCAGTGGGGCGGGCGCGGTCAGGTCCGCCTGGTGCAGGACGACCCGCCCGCCGTGGGGCCGGAGCCGTTCGCCGGCTTCGGCGAGGCGGTGCTCGGAGCGCTCCAGCCCGACGGCCAGCCGCAGGGAGGGGTGGCGTCGCAGGGCGGCTTCGAGCAACTGCCCGATGCCACTGCCGAGATCGACGAGGACGCCGGGTTCTCCGGTCACCTGGTCCAGGACCCAGTCGCGGTCGTGGACCTGACGCAGTCGGCTGGCATCGTCGTACCCGCTCAGGGTACGGGCCTGGGCCTCGGTGTCGGACAGGGTCACGGGCGCTCCTCGGTCGGGTGGGCTGCGGGGGAAGGGGCGGAGGCGGCCGGAGCGTCGGCGGGGCCTGAGATGAGGCGCTCCAGGCGGCTGCGCACCTCGCTCTGGTCGTACCGCTTGAACAGGTTGATCCGGTTGCGGGCGAGATCGCCACGGTGGACGAGTTCGTAGAGGTGCTGGCGCTGGCCGAAGCCGTCGCCGGTCAGTTCCCAGGCCAGGCGCAGCAGCCGGGACTTGCGTTCGGCGTCGATGTCCTTGCCGCGCATGTACCGGTCGAGGAAGGGCCGCAACCGGGGGTGAGCGAGGTCGTTCTCGGTGGGTTGCATGAGCAGGCCGGAGGCGCCGATGCGGCGCAGGACGTCGACCGCGCTGTCGGCCACTTCAGCGGACCAGACGCGGCTTGCGGCGGTGTCGCCGGGGGCCAGCAGTCCGCCGTCGGTGAGGGTCGCGCGGGCCTCGGCGGCGTCGAGGAAGATCTCTGTCAGTTCGGTGTACGAGGCCAGGCGGCCCAGGTCCTCCTGGATGTTGCGGAAGCCGTCCACGCCGATACTCTCGGCAACGAGGGTCGCCGTGGCCAGCAGGGTTCGCAGCCGTTCCCGGTAGCGGACGTGGCCGATGTAGGCGGACCAGGCGTTGATGCGGGCGAGGCCGGTGCGGGCGAGGGCGCCGTCGCGCAGCAGGAAGACGCGGTCCCAGGGGACGAGGACGTCGTCGAAGAAGAGCATCGCGTCCTGCTCGTCGTAGCGTGCGCCCAGCGGGTGGGCGTGGCCGAACGGCTCGGCGCCCAGGGGCTCCCGGCACAGGGTGACCAGGCCCGGTGTGTTCAGCGGCAGCGCGAACCAGACGACGAACTGCTCGCCGCGCCGCTGGGTGAAGGACGCCGAGAGGTAGACCAGTACCTCGTGGGCGAGGGGGGCCAGGGTGGTGAGCTGTTTGGCGCCGCGTACGACGATGCCGTCGTCGTTCTCCTCGAGGACACGCAGTGCGAGGTCGGGGTCGTCCAGCGGGTCGGCGGAGCGGTCGATCTGCGGGTCGCCCAGCGCGTGGGAGAGGACGAGGTCGTTGGTGGCGCAGTGCCGGTACCAGGCGTCCGCGTGTGCGCCGAACCCTGGCCGGGCGCGGTCGAGCTGGTTGCGGAAGTCGTGGACGCCGACGGCGATCGAGGCCATGAAGGCGGGGGAGCGCCCGTGCTGGCCGAAGGCGGCGGCGTGCCAGAACTCGGCGCTGCGACGCTGGAGTTTGAGCTCCTCCAGGGTGCGCGGCGGTTGGTAGGCGCGGGCCAGACGCAGCCCGCTCTCGGGGTCTTTGTAGGTGAGCAGGTCCTGGTGTTCCGGGTCGTGCTGGAGGTCCAGCAGGTCGGCGAGGGTGTCGACGGCCGGGCGGAAGGCGGGGTGCCCGGCGGGGTCGCTGATGCGTCGGCCGTCGAGGTACAGCTCGCGGCCGTCGGCGAGTTCCTCGCGGTACCGGTCGCCGGTGAGCAGCCCCCGGCCGGTGCGGGCGGAGGTGTCCAGGAGGGTCATGTACGGGCTCCCGTGGTGGGTAGGTGGGGGCGGCGGGCGAGCGAGCGGTATTCGCCGTGGTGGTAGAGGAGCGGCTCCCCGGGGCCTGCGTCGGCGGCGACGACCCGGCCGACGAGGATGACGTGGTCTCCGCCGGGTAGCACGGCGTGCAGCCGGCAGTCGAAGAAGGCCAGGCAGTTCTCCAGCACGGGGACTCCGGTGGCCTCGGGGCGCATGGGTGCGACGGTGAACAGGCTCAGGGCCTGGCCTGCGCCCGGTGTGGCGAAGTGCCGGGCGAGCGGCTCCTGATGGCCGGCCAGTACGGACACGGCGTAGCGGCGGCTGTTGCGCACGGCGGCCGCGAGTGGGCTGCGGGCGGCCACGGCGACGCTGATCAGGAGGGGGTCGAGGGAGAGGGTGCACAGGGAGGAGACGGTCTTGGCGAAGACCTCCTCGCCGTGCCGTGCCGTCAGTACGGCGACGCCGGTGGTCCAGCGGCGGGAGGCCTTGCGGAAGACGTCGGCGAAGGTGGTGTTCGCCTGGGTGCTGCCCGGGTCGCCGTTGCGGGAGTCGGCACTGTCCGTCGGTGTGGGGGTGTCGATGCCCCGGCCGGTGCTCATCGCAGGCCCACGCGGTAGGCGCGCAGCCACTCGTCGACCTGGACCAGGTGGTCGAGGCCGCCGACCGGGTTGGGCGCGGTGCGCGGGCTGGGCAGGGTCCGGCCCTCGGCCAGGGCCCTGCGTACGGTCTCGCGGTCGACCAGGTCGAACACCGGGGCGGCGGGGTCGGCGAGCAGTTCGTGCGCGCGGTCGGTGAGCACCTGGGTGTAGCGCACGGCGGGCGTCGAGGGATAGCCGCTCTTGGGGCGGTCGGCGACCTGGGGCGGCAGCAGGTCGCGTACGGCGTCGCGCAGCAGTCCCTTGGGCCGGCCCTCGGGTGCCTTGAGGGACCAGGGCACGTTCCAGGCGTACTCCACGAGCCGGTGGTCGCAGAACGGCACGCGTACCTCCAGTCCGACGGACATGCTGACGCGGTCGACGCGCTCCAGCAGCGGCGGCAGCCACCGGGTCAGCGCCAGATGGAACACCTCCCGGACCCGGCGCTCCGCGTCCGGCTCGCCGGGCAGGGCGGGGGTGCGGGCCAGGGAGTCGCGGTACTGCTCGGCGGTGTACTCCTCGGGGCGGACCTCGGCCCGCACCTCCGGGCGCAGCAGCGCGGCCGGGGTGGGGCGGCCGTGCAGCCAGGGGAAGGTGGGGGCGGCCAGGGCGTCGGGGGAGTGGAAGTAGGGGTAGCCGCCGAAGATCTCGTCGGCTGCCTCTCCGGACAGGGCGACCGTGGAGCGTCGCCGCACCTCGCGGAAGAGCAGGTGCAAGGAGGCGTCCATCTCGCCCCAGCCGGGCCGGTCCCGGGCCCGCAGCACGGCCTGCCGGGCGTCGAGGAGGTCGTCGTCGGGGATGACGACGGAGGTGTGCAGGGTGCCGATGTGCTCCGCGGCGGCCTGGACGAAGGGGGCGTCGGCGCCGGTGCGCCAGTCGTCGGGTGCCTTGTCGGTGCTGCCGGGGAAGTCCACCGAGAAGCTGCTGACCTTGCCCTGGCCGGATTGTTCGTGGGCCTGTGCGGCGAGGGCGGTGATGGCGCTGGAGTCGACGCCCCCGGAGAGCAGGGTGCACAGCGAGACGTCGCTCATGAGCTGGCGTTGCACGGCATCGGCGAGCAGGTCGCGGACGGTGCGGCGCGTCGTCGCCGCGTCGTCGGTGTGCGGCTGGGAGACGAGCTGCCAGTACCGCGACTCGCGGACGGCGGAGCGCCGTACGGAGACGAGATGGCCGGGGCGCACCTCGTGCAGGCCGCGGAAGAGGCCGTGGCCTGCGGTGGGCGCGGCGGGCAGGGCGAACAGTTCGGCGATGCCCTCGGCGTCGAGTTCGGCGCGGAACAGCGGGTTCGCCAGCACGGCCTTGGGTTCGGATCCGAACAGGACACCGGTGGCGTGGCTGTGCCAGTACAGGGGTTTGATGCCCAAGTGGTCGCGGACCAGGAGAAGTTCCTCGGTGCGCTCGTCCCACAGCGCGTAGGCGAAGATGCCGTTGAAGCGGCGGGGGGCGTCAGTGCCCCACTCGATGTGCGCTCTGAGCACCACCTCGGTGTCGGAGCGGGTGCGGAAGGTGTGGCCGAGGGCCTGCAGTTCGCGGCGCAGTTCCTGGTGGTTGTAGAGCTCGCCGTTGTAGGTGAGCACGGTCTGCGGCTGTCCGGTGCCCAGGGGCTGGGCGCCGCCTTCGAGGTCGATGACGGAGAGGCGGCGATGGCCGAGCCCGGCGTGGCGGGAGAGCCAGACGCCGGAGGCGTCCGGGCCGCGGCAGGCCAGGGTCTCGGCCATGGCCGCGACGGTGGCGCCGCGGGTGCGCAGGTCGGTCTCCCAGTCGATCCATCCGGTGACGCCGCACATCACTGCTCCTGTGAGGGGTCGGGCGTGGCGTCCTGGGACGCGGGGGCGGTTGCTTCCCAGCGGCAGCCGTGGCCGGTGGGCCCGGTGCGCAGGCTGTGCGAGGGCTCGAATCCTTTGGCGCGGATGTTCTCCGAGAGGGCCTTGGTGCAGTAGGTGCACGGTGAGGCGAGGGTGAGGCGGACGCCGGAGCGGCGGGCCTGCTCGCGGTAGTCCCAGATCGCGCAGTGGGTGATGGTGAGGGCGGCACGGCTGGTGCCGTCGGTCTCGACGCTCTCGTCGAACTCGTAGTCCGATCCGTACAGTTCGGCCTGGCGTGCGATGCGGTGGACGGGGTCGGCGGCGCCCCTGCCGTGGTCGGGTTCGACGTCCCGGTGGACCTCGGCGATGGCGCGGGCCCATCGGGTGAGGGCGTGTTCTCCGAAGCGGGCGACGAGGAATCGTTCCATCAGGGCCTGGCCGCGGAAGAAGACGCGTTGCCAGTCCAGGGAGGTGGCGGTGGCCGGGGCGGGCAGGTCGGCGAAGATCTCCGACTGGAGGGCGAACCAGTCCGACAGGTGGGTGGGGTTGTGCCGAGCGGCCAGCAGCCGGGTCAGCCCCGACTCCGCCTCGTGCAGGCGCTGGCGCCACAGGGACGACCGCTCGGCCTCGGGCATGCTGCGATAGGTGTTGCGCAGGCGGTCGGCCGGTTCCGGGTGCGGCCCGGCCGTGTGGGGGGCACCCAGTACGGCGGTGACGGGGCGTCCGGTCTCCGGGGCGTCGGCGGAGTCGGTGGGGGACGCCGGAACCCTCGGGGAGCCGCCTTGCGCGATGCCTCCTGCGGGCGCATCGCTCATCTCGGGTCTCCTTCGTGATGGGAGCGGAGGGGGCCTGTTGTCCGGCAACGCTATGAAGCGGCTGACCACGCCAGTAGCCCCGAAGGGCGGCACCGGTGGCGACCTTTGGAGCAGGGCAACTGCTCCGAAGGTCGCCCCTTGGCCGGAGCGCTCCGGAGCACTGGGCGCATAGGGGGATGCCGAGGGTGGCCCTTTGCGGGCCCGGCCACCGAGGGGGAGGTGTGCGGCGGGGTCAGCCGGCCAGTCCGTGGCGGTGGGCGTACAGGGCCGCCCGCAGCCGGTCGGACTGCCCGATCTTGCGCATGGCGCTGGTCAGATGCTTCTTCACCGTTGCCTCGGCCAGGGCCAGTTCGCGCCCTATCTCGGCATTGCTGAGCCCGGCGGCGAGCTGTGCGAGGACCTCGCTCTCGCGGTGCGTCAAATTACAGTGCTGCGGCAGCGGCTCGGCGGCGTCCATGGCCGGCCCCGCTCCCGCCACCCGGGCCGGCGGCGGAGCCGGCAGGATCACCGAGCCCCCGGCGCCGGCGATGGCGACCGCCTTGATGATGCGGTCCTCGGGCAGGTCCAGCGGAAAGCACCCGCTGGCGCCCGCGAGCAGGATGCGGCTCGCCTCCGCGGTGCTCTCGGCTCGGCGGAGCAGCAGGAAACGGGCTTCGGGCACCACATCCGGCGTACGCAGCCGGGACACCAGCGCCAGGTCCTCCGCCAGTGTGCCGCCACGGCCCAGCAGGACCACGTCGGGCCGGACCCGGCGCAGCGTGTCCGGCAGCCGGAGCATGTCCCCGGAGCTGCCGACGACCGCGGTGTCCGGGTCCGCGTTGAGCACGCTGCGCAGCCCCGCGCTCGCCACCGGGTGGCGCTCGGCGAGGAAGACACGGACGACGGGTGCGGGCCGGTGGGTGCCCGGCCCGGCGCAGGTCGGGTGCCCGCAGCCGCAGCCGGCCGACGCCCACGGGCGCCGGGCCGGAGCATGCCCCGGCGGCCGGTCCTCCGGCTCGCTCAGCAGCTGATGCCCGGCGATCATGTCGAGCGGATTGTCGATCTCCGCGTGCAGGGCGCGCGGGTGACCGAGTCCGGTCTCGGTGGTCAGAGTCGTCACCGTGAACTCCTTTGCTGCTCAGCGGAGTTCCTACGGGTGCGGCGGTCGGTTCTCACGTGTGCTCCCCCTCGGCGGTGGCGGTGCCGGGCCGTGCCCGGCGGCGAGCGCGTACCCGGCAGGACCGCCGGCTCAGCGCCCGGCGCGGGGGCCGGAGGGACGGAGCAGAGGCGAACGGCACAGCCGGGCCGGATCGGAAGGGAGGCGCCTGGGACGGATGATCCGTCCGCTCAGCGCCCGGCACACGGTCGACAGGACTCGTCGAAGCACCTGCGGTGCCACGAGCCGCCGATACCGACCAGGGTGAAGTCGGTTCGCCGTTTGACCATGGCTGAAGCCTAATTCGGCCCTTCAGCGGGGGTCAACAATGGCCGGATCACACGTGTATGAGGGAAGCATGTATTCCGTACTGCGGATCCTGTGACCGCGAGTATCAGCATCAACGCCTGGCTGGTTGCGGCCCGTTGCGTTCCCGCACGCTTCCGTCACAGCGACCGCGGGCCCACCGAGGAGCCTGTCGGTTCACCACCCCGGCCACGGTGACGTGCCGCGCTCACGTCCGGTTCCTGTCGCTGCGCGCCCGGACCACCGCCGTGCGGCCCCGTACCGTGCACGGCGCCAGGAAGGAAGACCGTATGACCGCCCACCCACGCCCGCCCGCCGGACCCTCCGGCGCCGCGCACCGGGAGACCGACGGATGAGGCGGTACCTCCTGCGACGGCTGCTGCTCGTCGTGCCCACCCTCCTGGGCGTCACCGTCGTCGTCTTCGCCGCCGTCGCCCTGGTCCCGGGCGACCCGGTGACCGCGCTGCTCGGCCCCGGCGCGCCCGCCGAAGCGCGGCAGCAGCTCACCGAACGGCTCGGACTGGGCGAGCCACTGCCCGTGCAGTACGCGCACTGGCTCGGGCATGCCCTCCAGGGCGACCTGGGAGTCTCCGTCTCCGCGCAGCGGCCGGTCGGCGACCTGCTGCTGCCCGCTCTTGGGCAGACACTCGTCCTCGCCGGCGCCGCCTTCCTGCTCGTCCTGACCGGCGGCACCCTCCTGGGAGCGCTGGGGGCCACGCGCCCCGACGGCAGCGCGGGACGCGTGTCCCGCGCGCTGAGCACGCTCGCGGTCTCCGCACCGCAGTACTCGGTGGCGCTGCTGTTCATCGCCGTCTTCGCCGTCGGACTGCGCTGGTTTCCCGCGGGCGGCACCCAGGACCTGTTCACCCAGGGCGGCACGGCCGACCGGCTGCACCACCTCGTGCTGCCCGCGGTCGCGGCCGCGCTCGTCCCGCTCGGCCTGACCGCCCGCGTCTTCGGCGCTGCCCTGGAGGACGTTGTGCGCTCCGACCTCGCCGACGGACTGCGCGCCCGAGGGCTGCGCCGCGCGGCCGTCCTGCGGCACTGCGTCCACAACGCCTCACCCGCCCTGCTCACCATCGGCGGGCTCCAACTGGCCTATCTGCTGGAGGGCGTGGTCTTCGTGGAGACCCTGTTCGCCTGGCCCGGCGTCGGCCGACTGCTGTACGACGCGCTCAGCGCCCGGGACCTGCCGCTGATCCAGGCCGGGGTGCTCCTGGTCGCCGTCGCCTTCGTCGGCGTCAACATCCTCGTCGACACCGCTCACGCCCTCATCGACCCCCGGCTGCGGGGTGCGCTGTGAACCGCTTGCCCAAGCACTGGCGGCGTCCTGGGCTGTTCATCCCCGCATTGCTTGCGGCCGCCCTGCTGACGCTGGCCGTCGCAGGCCCGCTGCTCGCGCCGGACGACCCCGACGCCGGAAGCCTGCGCGAGCGGCTGCTGCCACCGGGCAGCCCCGGCCACCTGCTGGGCACCGACTCGCAGGGCCGTGACGTGCTCAGTCGGCTGCTCGTCGCCGCCGGGCCCTCGCTCCTGGGCGGCTTCCTGCCCGTCGCCGTCGCCACCGCTGCCGGAGCGGTACTCGGCATCGCCGCAGGACTGGGCGGACGCTTCACCGAGCACGCCCTGCTGCGCACCCTCGACGTCCTCTACGCCTTCCCCGGCGTGCTGCTGGCCATCACCGTCGCCACGGTGATGGAGCCAGGCCTGTACGCCACTGTCGTCTCGTTGTCGGTCGTGCTCACCCCGGCGGTCACCCGCGTCGCCTTCACCGAGGTACGCCGTATCCGCACCGCCGAGTACCTGGAGGCGGCCCGGGTCTGCGGAGCCGGCGCGACGACCGTCGCCCTGCGCCAGGTCGTCCCCGTCCTCGCGCCCGTCCTGCTCGTCTACTCCTCCTCGCTGGTCGGCCTCGCCATCGTCTACGCGGCCGGACTGTCCTTCCTCGGCCTGGGTGTGGCCCCGCCCGCCGCCGAATGGGGCGCCATGCTCGACGAACTGCGCCCCGCCCTGCTGACCCACCCCGCCGTGGCGGTCCTGCCCGCGGTCACCATCCTGGTCGTCTCCGTGGTCTTCAACACCCTCGGCGAGGCCCTGCGCCGCGGCACCGGCGCCGGCCACAGTCTGCTCACCGGAGCCGGACGATGACCGCCCGCGCCCGAGAACACCTCGACATCACGGACTTGAGCGTCACCCACGCCACGGGCGGTGGCGACGTGCGAGCCGTGGACGGTGTGTCGCTGACGGTGGCGCCCGGCGAGGCACTGGTGCTGCTCGGCGAGTCGGGCAGCGGCAAGTCGACCCTGGCCCGCACCGTCCTGGGGCTGCCCGGACGCGGCGCCCAGGTCCGCGGCAGCGTCCGCCTGTCCGGCACCGACCTGCTCGCCCTCGGCGAGCGGGACCTGTCCGACGTACGCGGCCGGCGCATCGGCTACGTCCCGCAGGACCCCGACGCCGGACTGGATCCCTTGCGGAAGGTGGGCGCCCAGCTCACCGAGGTGCTCCTGCGCCACCGCGTGAGCGAGAGCCGCCGTGCGGCCCGGCGGATCGTGCCCGCGCTGCTGGAGGAGGCGGGCATCACCGAAGCCGCCCGCGTCGCCGCCAGTTACCCGCATCAGCTGTCCGGCGGCCAGCGCCAGCGCGCCGTCATCGCCCTCGCCCTCGCCTGTGCGCCGGGACTGCTGATCGCCGACGAACCCACCACCGCGCTGGACGCCCTGGTCCGCGCCCACGTGCTCGACCTGTTCGCCGGCCTGCTCACCGAGCGGGGGATCACCCTGCTGCTGGTGACGCACGACATCGGCGTCGCCCGGCGGCTGGGGGACCGTGTGGCGGTGATGCACGCCGGACGGATCATCGAGACCGGCCCGGTCGAGAAGCTGCTGAGCAGCCCGCACCATCCCTACGCCGCCGCACTGGTGGCCGCGCAGCCAGGAGGCCCGCGATGACCGGTGGTCGGTTCGAGGCGGAAGCGGCACGCGCAGGTGCCCGGTCCTCCGTCCTCGTCGGTGTCGCCGCGCGGGCTCGGCGGGAGCCGGCCGTATCGTGGCGCGCCCTCGTCGCCGTATTGGCGGGAGGTGTGCGGTGACCGGTGACCTGCTCGTCGTGAACGAGGTGTCCAAGCGCTACCGCCACGGGCCTCTCGCCCTGGACGCCGTGACCCTGCGGGTGCCGGCCGGGAAAACCATCGGCCTGGTGGGTGAGTCGGGGTCCGGGAAGTCCACCCTGGCCCGGCTCGCCCTCGGCCTGATCGCCCCGGATGCCGGCACCGTGCGCTTCGACGGCCACGACCCCCACGCCTTGCGCGGCCGGGCCGGGCGGCACCTTCGCGCCCGACTGCAATTCGTGCCGCAGCAGCCGCGCGGCTCCCTCAACCCCGCACTGCGGGCAGGGGAAGCGGTCGGCTTCGCGCTGCGCGTGCACGGCATCCCGCGCACCGAACGTCCCGAGCGCGTGGCCGAACTCTTCCGCCAGGTCGGTCTGGACCCCGCCCTGGCTCGCCGCCATCCGCACCAGCTCTCCGGTGGACAGGTCCAGCGGATCGCCATCGCCCGCGCCCTGGCCACCGGGCCCGAGCTCATCGTGTGCGACGAGCCGACCTCCGCCCTCGACACCACCGTCCAGGCCCAGGTCCTGGACCTGCTCGGCGAACTCCAGGAACGACTGGGCCTGGCCTACCTCTTCATCTCCCACGACCTGGCCGTCGTACGGCAGCTCGCCCACCGGGTCGTGGTCCTGCGCCAAGGCCGAGTCGTGGAGGAGAACTCCACGGCCGATCTGTGGAACGCACCCCGCCATCCCTACACCCGCGCCCTGCTCGCCGCCGACAGCGGCCACATCCCCGAGCCCTCCACACCGGCCGATGCCGAACATCCGGCACACGTCGGTGAGCCGACCGCCCCTTCAGTGACGACGAGGAACCCATGACGCACCACCAGCAACCGTCCGCCCATCCCACGGCCCGCCGCCGAAGGCGTGCCCCGCTGCGCACCCTCGGCCTGGCCGCCGCCCTGCTGCTGCCGTTCGCCGCCGCGGGCTGTGGCACCGGCTCCGCCGCCGACGACAACGCCGGCGGCGCGAAGTCCGGCGGCACCCTCGTCATCGGCGCGACCGGCAAACTGCCCAACCCCGACACCGTCATCGGTGGCGCCGGCTTCGAGGGCAAACGACTCGTCAGCTTCCAGCTGTACGAGGGCCTCACCCGCTACGACCTGTCCAAGGCCGACGGCCCTGCTCCCATCACCGGCGCGCTGGCCACGTCCTGGAAAGTCGCCGACGACGAACGGAGTTGGACCTTCACCCTTCGCAAGGGCGTGAAGTTCCACGACGGCACCGCCTTCGACGCCGACGCCGTCCTGTTCAATCTCGACCGCTACCTGAACAAGAAGAGCCCCCACTACACCGACACGCTCGGCGCGGCGGCCGGCGAGTACGCCGGCGGCATCACCCAATACACCAAACTCTCCGACGACCGCGTCCGGCTGGTCACCAAGGAGCCCAACGGGCACTTCCCGCAGGACCTCGCCCACGTCCTCATCGCCAGCCCCACCGCCGTGAAGAAGACCGGATCCGCGAAGTTCTCCGACCACCCGGTGGGCACCGGCCCGTTCCGCTTCGTCCGGCAGCAGAGCGCAGACCAGATCGAACTCGCCCGCTTCGAGGACTACTGGCGCGGCGCGCCCAGGCTCGACAAGCTCGTCGTGAAGGCGCTGCCCGACCCCGCCGCCCGCACGGCGGCCCTGCGCTCGGGCGCGGTCAACTGGATCGAGTACCCCAACCCCGACGACATCCCGAGCCTGAAGTCCGACGGCGTCCAAGTGGTCACCAACCACTACGACCACCTCTGGTACTGGATCCTCGACACCACCGCCGGGCCCTTCAAGGACCCCCGGGTTCGCAGGGCCGCCAACTACGCCATCGACCGCGAGGCCATCGCCGAGAATCTCCTTCACGGCACCGCCGCCCCTGCCGAACAGGCCGCCCCCCGCGGCACCTTCGCCTACGACCCGGCCAACGACACCTACGGCCACGACCCCGCCAAGGCCCGCAAGCTGCTCGCCGAGGCCGGCTACGCCGAGGGTTTCTCCACCTCCGTGACCGTCCCGACCGGCGGTTCCGGCAACCTCATCCCCGTGCCCATCGCCGAGGCCGTCCAGCGCGACCTCGCCGCTGTCGGCATCGACGTCGAGATCCGCACCACCGACTGGTCGACGCTGATCGCCGCCGAGGCCAAGGGGAAGGTGGCCCGCGACTCGCAGGCCATCGCCCAGTCGACCACGCTCTTCCAGTCCGAAGCCCTGCTGCCCCTGTTCATCGGCACCGACAGCCCCTTCTGGACAGGCCACTACAGCAATCCGAAGGTCGACAAGCTCCTCGCCTCCGCCGGCACGGCCACCGACCGGGCCGCCCGTGAGGCCGACTACACCGAGGCGCTCAAGCTCGTCACCGAGGACGCCCCCTGGCTGTTCGTCGTCAATGACCGCAACCCCAGGGCGATCTCCCCGGCAGTCCGCGGCTTCGTCCAGCCGCAGTCCTGGTTCCTCGACCTCACGACCGTACGGGTGGACCGATGACCCTCTCCCACACGCCCGCGCCCGGCCTGCCGCCCAAGTGGGGCGTCACCCTGCCCCTGGCCGGCCTGACCATCGACCGGCACCGCTTCCTGGTGGAGCGGCTCGCCGACCTCGGCTACACGGACGTGTGGAGCGCGGAGGGCGGCGGCACCGACGCCTTCACCCCGCTCGCCACCGTCGCCGCCTGGTCCCCGACCCTGCGCATCGCCACCGGCATCGTGCCGGTGCAGACCCGCGGACCCGCCGTCCTCGCCCAGACCGCCGCAACGCTCGCCCAACTGGCCCCCGGGCGGCTCCTGCTGGGACTCGGCGCGTCGGTGCCGGCGCACGTCACCGACATCAACGGCATTCCGTTCGACGAGCCGTACAAGCGGACCCGCGACGTTCTCAGGTTTGTGACCCGGGCGCTGCGCGGCGAACACATCGCGGGTGACTTCGACACCTTCTCCATCACCGGTTACCGCCTGCCGCACCCGCCGCAGGACCCGGTCAAGGTGATCCTCGGGGCCCTGCGGCCCGGCATGCTGCGGCTGGGTTTCCGGGAGGGCGACGGAGCCATCACCAATTTGCTCTTCCCCGAGGACGTGCCGAAGATCCTCGACGCGGTCGGCCCGCAGCCGCCCGGGAAGGAACTCGTGGTCAAGGTGTTCGTCTGTCCCACCGAGGACACCGACTACGCCCACCGCGCCACCCGCCCGTTCCTCGCCTGGATCCTCAACCGCGAGCCCTACCGCAAGTTCCACGAGTGGCTCGGCAACGGCGAGTTGCTGCGCGAGTCCCATCAGCGGTGGGCCGACGGCGACTCCGACGCAGCCCAGAAGGCCCTCCCCGACGAGGTCGTCGACCGGCTGTTCATCAGCGGCTCGCCGGAGGAGTGCCGGGAGAAGATCCTGCGCTACCACCGCCCGGGAGTGACCACGATCCAGCTGTACGTGTCGCTGCCGCCGGAGACGTTCGTCAGCCGGGCCAAAGTCCTGGACACCCTTGCCCGCCTGAGTCCGTCCGCGGGCTGAACGCCGGTCACCGGACCCTCCCGATGTCCGCCGGCACGGGGAGCCGCCACGACAGGCGGCGGCTCCCCCCTTTGACGTCCGCCCCTGGAGGTACCGGATGGAGCTCGACCTGCGAGGCGGTGTCCGCGCCGCGCCCGTGGCAGGCGACACCCCCGAGGAACGACAGGCCCTGCGCTTCGCCCCCGACCCCCGTGACCGTGACGCGGACCCGGAGCACATCGCGCGCACGGCCCGGGAGAACGAGCAAGACGGCCTGGACAGCGCCCTGGTGGTGCAGTCGAGCTCCTGGCCCGACCCGTGGCTGGTGGCGGGCTGGGCGCTGGCGGCCACCCAGCGGCTGCGCGTCGCCGTGGCCCACCGGGTCGGCACCACCTCGCCCACGGTCGCCGCCCGGGCGCTGGCCACGCTCGACCGGTTGTCCGGGGGCCGGGCCGCCGCTCATCTCATCGTCGGCTCCAGCGACGCCGACGTCGCACGCGACGGCGACCTGCTGGACAAGGAGACCAGGTACCGCAGGGCGGGGGAGTACCTGGAGATCTTCCGCCGCTCGCTGACAGAGCATCAGGAATTCGACCACGACGGCGAGTTCTACTCCGTGCGTGGTGCCCGCTCGGGCCTGTTCGCCCGTCCGCGCGCCGAACTGCTCTCCTTCGGCGGTTCGTCCTCGGCCGGCGTCGACCTCGCCGCGCGCCACGCCGAGGTGTATGCCCTCCCCACGTTGCCGCTCACCGCCACCCGGTGGCACATTGCACGGGCGCGCGCAGCGGCCGCGGAACACGGCAGAAGCCTTCGCTTCTGGCGCCACGTCACCGTCGTCACCGCGCCCACCGACGAGGACGCCGAAGCACGCGCCCGCCGAATCCGGCACGACGCGGTACGCCTGGCCTCTGGCCCCCGAGCGGAACACTGGCTCGGCTCGGTCCAGCTCGACCGCGACCGGGAGCGGGGCCGGGCAGGTGACTCGGACGGCACCCGCCAGCTGTCCGCGTACGTCGACCGGAACCTGGCCGCGGCCTTTGTCGGCTCGCCCGCGGCCGTCGCGGCCCGCATCGAGTTGCTGCGCGCGGCGGGGGTCGGCATCGTCCAGCTCGACATGCCGGTCGAGACGGATCAGGACCGCGACCTGCGTCGGGACCTGATCGCCCGCCTCCGCGCCGGATACATCCCGTCCCGGTCTCGCCGCATCCCGCACGCCAGGCGGGGCTGGTGAGGCCGCATGGAGAAGGCGCGCCGTGCGTACGGCCGGCAGGCGCGGCCGCGGAAGTCGCCTACCTGCCCGGTCGCTCAGGGGTGGGAGGCTGTAGGGCGCCCGGCGTCAGGATCGCCGGGAGTGGCCTGCCGAGGTAGTCCACTGGGCCCGGGTCGGTGTCCAGTGCCCGGGGGCCGGGGCCGGTGGGCGTCGCCCTTGGGCAGCGCGGTACCAGATCTTCTGTGCCGATCCGGCCGGTGCCGGGGGGATCCAGTGCCCGCAGGCACGGGTTGTGGCTCGATCCGGTCGCAACTCCGTTCAGGCCTTCTTGGCCGGTAGCGGTCCGCCACGCGTCCAGGGTCGTGAAGCGCTCGGCTCCCCACCTCAGCGACCAGCTGCGCGTGCTGTGGTAGTTGTTGCCCTGCAGGGTGAGGACGCTTGGACCGTAGGGCGACTGGGTGTCGACCAGAGGGCCGCTGTCGGTGGCGAAGATGTTGCTGTGGACGCGCACGCCGCGCATGCCGTCGCGCAGTCTCAGCGCCGGGGGACGTTGTCCCATCGCAGCGGCGGAGGCAAGGCCATCGGTGCGCATCACCACCGTGTTGTGGTAGATGGACAGGTCCGTCAGACGGATGCCGTAGGCGACGATGCCTCCGTACTCGGGCAGCCTGCGTGCGTCGTCGACGCTGATGTTGAAGCGGACCACGTTGTCCCTGTGGGCGCCGGTCGGCCTGCCGGAGTAGACGAGGAATCCCGGTCCGTCGTTGTTGTACGCGAGGTTGTACTGCACGACGGAGGAGGACACGTTGTTGTCGAGGCCGAACCCGCCGCCGTCGACCCGTGAGCCGGTTCGGTTGCGGTAGGACCTGTTGCGCTCCAGTACCACCCGGGTGGAGTCGTACGTCCAGATGCCCTCGGGTCCCTCGTCGGCGTCGGTGGCGGATCGTGTGCCGTTGTCGTGGGCCTCCGAGTGCGTCACCTTGGCGTTCTTGACGCTGCCCAGTGCGATCCCGCTGCCGGTGTTGCGCCGGTTGTTGCGGGGGTCACCGGTGTTGGAGTACGCCTTGACCCGCTCGATCCGCAGCCCGGTGTTGGCGTAGGCGGGGCGGGCGGCGTCGAACTCGGGGCCGTAGAAGACGAGTCCGGCCTCGAGGTTGTGGTGCACGGAGGTGTCCGCGATCCGTACGTTGCTGAAGCCGGCGACGGCATCCTTGTCCGCGCCGACGCTGATCCCGTTCTGAAATCCCCTCACGTCCACCTGCGTGATGGAGACGTGCTCCAGGCGTCGGGTGCCGGGAAGGCTGTTGCGCAGGGCGATCCCTGCTCCTTCGCGAAGCGCCTTGCGGTCACCGACCAGCGCGATGTTCCTGATCTCCACGCCGGCGGTGTTGTGGACCGTGATGCCGGACGTGCCGCGCGGGGTGATCGTAGCCCGGCCGTCGCCGTACGAGTCGATCACGACGGGTCGGGTGGGGCTGCCTGCTTCCCCCTTTTCCAAGGTGAGGCTGCCGCGGAACCGTTCCCCGCCACGCAGTCTGAGGCGGTCGCCGGGGTGCAGGCGCGCGCTGTTGGCGTGGTCAAGGGTCCGCCAGGGCTTCTGCGGTGACATGCCGTCGTTCTTGTTGTCGCCGTCCGGGCTCACGTAGAAGGTGTATGGGCCGCCGCCGGCCGGGCGCGCCGGCCGGTAGACCGCCGGTGCGCCCGGTACCTCACACCCTGCCAGCAGCAGAAGCACTGTGGCCGAGATACCGATGCCGGCCAGATTCGTCCGGCTCCGCTTCACCGCGTTCACGCGCACCCCTTCGGGACGTCCCTGTGCCCAACACGGACACAACACAACAGAATGAGAAAAAAGTGGTGCCGAAACGCCGAAGTGCGCGCCCGGGGCGACGGTTACGCCATGAGGGCCGACGGCGCGGTGCTCGTGCTCTGCGGACCGGGGGCCGGGACGAGCTGGGACGGTGGCGGCTCCACGGCTACGGCAGTCCGCCGCGGGCTGGGAGCGGAACGCCCCAGCGCCTTGACGGTCCAGCCGGCGGCCCGCCAGTCGTCATGCGCAAGTGCGTTGCGGCCGTCGATGAGGACGGGGACGCGGACCACCCGCGACAGCTTGACCGGGTCCAGCTCACGGTACTGGGCCCATTCGGTGAGGTGCAGCACGAGCTCCGCGTCCTTGCAGGCCGTCAGCAGGTCCGTGTCGCAGTACAGCTCCGGGTGGGCCAGAGCGGCGTTCGCGGTGCCTTCGGGGTCGTGGACCCGGACGTCGGCGCCCTCCTGGCGCAGCGCTGTCGCGACGGCCAGCGCGGGAGAGTCGCGTACGTCGTCGCTGTCCGGCTTGAAGGTCGCGCCCAGGACGGCGACGCGGCGGCCGGTGAGGTCGCCCCCGGCCATCCGGCGGGCGAGTGCGACGGTCCGGGTCCGTTGACGTGCGTTGATCTCGTCCACCTGGTCGAGGAACGCCACGGCAGGGCCGGCCCCCAGTTCCTGGGCGCGAGCGGCGAACGCCCGGATGTCCTTGGGCAGGCATCCGCCGCCGAAGCCCACGCCGGCGTTGAGGAACCGGCGTCCGATCCGGGCGTCGTGTCCGATGGCGTCGGCGAGTGTGACGACGTCCGCGCCGGCGGCGTCGCAGACCTCGGCCATGGCGTTAATGAAGGAGATCTTCGTGGCGAGGAAGGAGTTGGCCGCGACCTTGACCAGTTCGGCGGTGTTCGGGTCGGTGCTGATGTAGGGGATGCCCGCTTCCAGCATCGGGGCGTACACGCGGCGGAGGGTCTCGTCCGCCTGCGGGCTGTTCACGCCGGTGACGATCCGGTCCGGCCGCAGGGTGTCCTCGACGGCGTACCCCTCGCGCAGGAACTCGGGGTTCCATGCGATCTCGGCCCGCACCCCTGCGGGTGCCAGGCCCGCGACGCGTTCGGTCAGGCGCTCCGTGGTGCCCACCGGGACCGTGGATTTGCCGACGACCAGGCAGGAGGAGCGCAGGTGCGGCACGAGGCCGTCGATGACTCTGTCGACGTAGCGCAGGTCGGCCGCTCGGGAACCGGCCTGTTGCGGGGTGCCCACGCAGATGAAGTGGACCTCTCCGTGCGCGGCCGCGTCGGTCAGGCGGGTGGTGAAGCGCAGGTTGCCGGAGGCGAGTCCCTGGGTCAGGACCTCCTCCAGGCCTGGCTCGTAGAAGGGGGGTCTGCCCTCGGAGAGGGCGGTGATCTTCTCCTTGTCGACGTCGACACCGAGGACGTCGTGTCCGATGGCGGCCATGCACGCGGCGTGCACAGCTCCGAGGTAGCCCGTACCGATGACGGTCAACCGCATGCGGGGAACTCCTTTCACGCAAAGGCGGATTGGGGGGGATGTGGTCAGGGGGTGTAGCCGTAGGGGTTGTGCTGCTGGAAGTTCCAGGCGTCGCGGCAGATCGCGGCCAGGTCCCGCTGTGCGGTCCAGCCCCAGGCCGCCGTGACCTTCGCCGGGTCGGCGACAAGCTCGGCGACATCGCCGGCCCGGCGGGCGGTGACGCGGTAGGGGATAGGGCGGCCGGAGGCCGCCTCGAAGGCGCGCACGAGTTCCAGGACGGAGGCGCCGCGCCCGGTGCCGAGGTTGAAGACCCGCATGCCGGGTTCGTCGTCGATGTGGTCGAGGGCCGTGCGGTGCCCCTCTGCGACGTCGACGACGTGGATGTAGTCGCGGATGCCGGTGCCGTCGGGCGTCGGGTAGTCGTCCCCGAAGACGTTGAGGCCGTCGCGGCGGCCCACGGCGATCTGGGTGAGGAACGGCATGATGTTGTTCGGCACTCCGCGTGGGTCCTCGCCGAGCAGGCCCGTGGGGTGGGCGCCGGCGGGGTTGAAGTAGCGCAGGGCCAGCACCCGCAGTTCCGGTACGTGCCGGCACAGGTCGGAGAGGATCCGCTCGCAGGTCAACTTGGTGTTCGCGTACGGATTCGTCGGCGCGGCCGGGGACTCCTCGGTCAGCGGGACGGTCGTGGCGTCACCGTAGACGGAGCAGGAGGAGGAGAACACGAGCCGGTGCACCCCGTGCGCGTGCATGGCGGAGATCAGGGCCGTGGTGCCGCCGACGTTGATGTCGTAGTAGGCCAGGGGGATGCGCACGGACTCGCCCACGGCTTTCTTCGCGGCGAAGTGGATCACTGCGTCGATCGGGTGGCTCGTGAAGACGGCGTCCAGGGCTCGTCTGTCGCGCACGTCGGCGACGTGGGCCGCGGCGATCGGGCGGCCCGCGATCTTCGCGATGCGTTCGAGGGCCTCGGGGGAGCTGTTGGAGTGGTCGTCGAGCACGACGACCTCGTCGCCGGCGCGGAGGAGTTCCACGCAGGTGTGGCTGCCGATGAAGCCGGCACCGCCGGTCACCAGGATGGTCCGGGCCATGGGGGACCTCGTTTCTTCTTCGGTCGCGAAGGCCCTCACCAGGCGTAGAAGCCGGTGAGGTAGGTGGGGAAGACGCCGGTGGCCAGGGTCAGGGGGAGCAGGCACAGCACGCCGGCGGTGATCGGGAGCGCGGCGGTGTGCAGGGCTCGCGAGGCAGGGACGCCTGCGGCACGTGCCGTCTCCTTGATGTGGAGCACACTGATCGCGAGGGTCACCGCGGCGTACGAGACCGAGCCGAGGATGCACAGGAACACATAGCCGACGGCAGGACCGGTGAACTCACCGACGATGGCTGCACAGGACAGGAACAGGGTGATCAGCAGATAGGGGACGACGGTCCGCAGCGGAAGGTGCTCCAGGCCGATGCGCTTCTTCGGCGTGACCTTGAACGTGATCTGGCGGGGCCGGATCCTCTGCTTCACTGCGGCCAGCACGCCCCAGGCCACGTACGGCCAGCGGGAGAGACCGAAGAGCCAGATCTCCCAGCTGAGGATCGGGGCGTCCTTGGGGCGCGTCAGGCCGCGGCGGCGGCACAGGAGCGTCAGCAGGATCAGCCACACCGACATGCTCCAGAAGTGCGCAAGGAACTCCGCATAGTTGACGTCGATCCACGGGGTTCCAGTGATCGCTGCGACGGACGGCAGCAGGATGCCCAGCACGGTGGCCGTGGCGAGCAGCGGGTAGTACAGCAGTGCCGCGCCGAAGCGGATGCGCAGTTTCAGGGGCATCCGGCCCAGATGCCGCGGCAGCATGCCCAGGAGCATCACGGTCAGGCTGCGTGACCACTGGAACTCCTGGGTGACCATGGCGTTGAAGGTGAGGGGTCCTTCGCCGTGGGCGTCCGCGTCGATCGCGAACACGCCCTGCCAGCCGGCCGAGGTGAGCAGGAAGGTGGTCGAGAAGTCCTCGGCGAGCTCAGGCCCGAGACCGCCGATGTCGCGCAGCGCCGTAGTGCGCACCGCGTAGTGCGAGCCGATGCAGACCGGAGCGAGGCCGGCGGAGTGGCCGAGCTGCACGGGGCCGTGGAACATGGCCTCGCGCTGCAGCCGGCCCCGAGCCGCCCAGGAACCGTCGGCGTTGGAGTCGCAGACACTGGGAGCCGCGACATACCCGACCGCCGGGTCGGCGAAGGGCCGCACCACTTCGGCGAGGTAACGGCGCCCGGGGACATGGTCGCAGTCGAGTTGGGCGACCACGTCGTAGTGCGCGTATCCCCAGTGGTCGTAGAAGTAGGCGAGGTTGCCTTCCTTGCACCGGGTGCGCCGTGGCCAGTCGGCGC
This sequence comes from Streptomyces sp. YS415, assembly GCF_023544665.1. GTDB lineage: Bacteria > Actinomycetota > Actinomycetes > Streptomycetales > Streptomycetaceae > Streptomyces. The sequence goes on along the minus strand of NZ_JAMJFL010000013.1, from coordinate 189,681 downwards.
GGTGGTAGTCGGGGTGGCCGCGTCGGCAGGAGACACCGACGCCGCGAGCCCGGCACCAGTCGAGGATCTGCGGCGTGGGGTCCTCGTCGCACAGCCAGACGTGGTAACCGTGCGGGAAGTCCTGGTCGAGCATCGCCTCAAGCGTGGTGCGGGCGATGTCCCAGCCCTCGGAGGGGGCGCGCGTGACGACGAACGCGGTGCGCAGCTCGGGGACTGCTACCTGCGGATCGAAGCGCCGCATGCGGATCAGTGCGACGAGGAAGTGCACCGGCAGGTACGTCAGATAGAGCAGCAGCGCGCTGTTGACGATCATGCCCGGCCAGCCGAGGCGGTGCGTCGGCTGCAGCCACCACACCCAGAACCAGACCAGGCAGGCCGCCCAGCCGGCCGACAACAGCAGAACCAGAAAACGGTCCGCGCGTGAGAACGCCCGTACGAAACAGGAGGGGCGGTGGGTCAGCCTGCGGGAGACACGTGCGAGGACGGGGCCGTCGGGGCCGATGGAGGCCACCGCGCCCTGCGACAGGGCGCGGATCTCGTGGCCGAGGGCCGCCCATTCCTCCGGCGCACCGGGGGCCGGGCGGGAGAGCGGGGTTTCCTTCTTGGTGCCGGCCCCCAGGACGGGCCCTTGCTCCAACGACGTCATGGCAGACAGATCTCCAGGCGGTGCGACAGGGGTCTGTGGCGTGCGGGGTGGGGAGGGGCGCCGGGGCCGCGAACAGCGACCGGTGCTGTGACCGGGCACCGGTTCGGCCGCCGGCGATCGCGGGCCGTCGTGCGGGCGGGGCCGGTCAGCCGTTCGCGGCGGCCGGTTCGGAGGCTGTCGCGGACGGCGTGCTTACGGCGGCCGGGGCGGGGATGGCCTGGGGAGCGACCGACACCGAGGCCGGCAGGACCGTCGTCTCGTCCTGGCCGCCGCGGATCGCCGCGGCGGCGACGCCGAGCCGGTCGGGGTGGGCGCTGAAGTAGGCGATGGTGCGGCGCAGGCCGTCAGCGAGGTCGATCTCGGGCGTCCAGCCCAGCACCTGGCGTGCCCGGGTGATGACCGGGCGCCGGCGGACCGGATCGTCCACCGGCAGCGGATGGTGGTTCACCTCGGATGCCGAACCGGTCAGGGTGAGCACCGTCTCGGCGAGTTCGCAGACGGTGCGCTCGATCGGGTTGCCGAGGTTGAACGGGCCCATCTCGGACGAGTCCAGGAGCGCGAGGAGGCCGCGTGTCAGGTCGTCGACGTAGCAGAAGCTGCGCGTCTGGCCGCCGTCGCCGTAGATGGTGATCGGCTCGCCGGTCAGGGCCTGGGTGATGAAGCTGGACACCACGCGCCCGTCGTGCGGCCTCATCCGCGGCCCGTAGGTGTTGAAGATCCGCGCGATCCCCACGTCGAGCCCGTGGGTCCGGCGGTAGGCGGCCGACACCGCCTCCGCGAATCGCTTCGCTTCGTCGTAGACGCTGCGCGGGCCGATGGAGTTGACGTTGCCCCAGTACGTCTCCTCCTGCGGGTGGACCAGCGGGTCGCCGTAGATCTCGCTGGTCGACGCGAGGACGAAGCGGGCGCCGTGACGGAGCGCCAGGCGCAGGGCGTTCTCCGTTCCGCGGCTGCCGACCGCGAGCGTCTCCAGCGGGCGGCGCAGATAGTCGGGCGGGGAGGCCGGGGAGGCCAGGTGGGCGACGGCGTCGACCCGGCCGGCCACGTCGATGCCCTCACTCACGTCCACACGTTGCAACTCGAAGGCCGGGTCGGACAGCAGGTGTGTGACGTTCTCCATAACGCCGGTGGAGAAATCGTCCAGGCACACCACCGCATCGCCGCGTCGCAGCAGTGCCTCGCACAGATGAGACCCCAGGAAACCGCCGCCACCGGTGACGACAACGCGCATGTCACTCTCCAGAAAGGGGGAAGGGGACGGAATCGCACCTCACGCGCAGGTGTTCGTATCGCTGCTCACCGGCGCCGAGTTAATTCCGTACATAGGAGGAGAGTATGGGCATACATAAGCTTTTTTGTGGAGGACCTCCCTCTTAGGGTCTATTCGGTGGATGGGTCGCGATAAATCGAACATGCGGAAACCCCCGCTTCAGGGGGCTCTGCGTTCGAACGGCACATGCCTCCACCTCACGCGAGTGGGGGATACCTGACGGACGGGGTCTCGGCGAGTCTGTTCGAACTTCGCACGGCCGTGCCGGATGCACCAGTTCGATCGCGGCTGGCCCGCCGACGAAACCGTCGCACATACGCGGCACGGCCTGCCGGGAATTCGGCGCGGCTTCCGCCACCCCAGTCGTGGTCGAAATACGACTGGTACGCCACCTCGCCCCAGGCGAAGCAGTCGGCCATTCTCTCGACGTAATACGCGCTGTGCCACCGCCTGTGAATGGGTCGCCGCGGCGGTACAGGCCCCACTCGGCGCACACCTTGCGCTTGCCCCGCGCGCGAACGAAGGCAACAGCTCGAACATGAACCAGGCTCCGGGCGTCGCATGGAACACGGCGACGGCCCGGCGGAGCAACGCCGCGTAGCCGGAAGGGCCGTCGGCCGCCTGCCACGGGCCGATGACCCGGTTGTTGGGCTCCCAGCCCAACCGGATGATCGCGTCGCCGTGCCCCGCGTTCACCAGCGCCGAAGCCGCCCGCGCGTACGCGGCATCGAACGCGCCCGCAGCGCCCCGCGCGAACTGCCCCTCCCAGCCGTCGACGAGAAGCGGCACACCGAACACGAACGACGACCCCGGACGCTCCTCGCGCCACTTTCGCCACGGACGGAGCTGCCACGCGCACGTGGTCGCCGGATCGAAGTCCGTCCAGCCTCCGTGCGGCAGATAGTCGGTGCCGACCGCCATCGGCCGGCCCAGCAACTCCTCGTGGCGCACCACGGCAGCCACCGCCTGGGCGCCGTGTCCCGTGTACACGCCCATCGACGTGCCGGCGCAGTTGTCGACGGTGCCTCCCTTTCCAGGACGGAACAGGTCCAAGGTCCCTGGAAACGGCTCTTCCCGCATTCAGACGGTCTGATCGCCTGGGCCGCGATCACGCACATAGCCAGATGCCTCCCCTGCAAGTCGATGGCAAGCCCAGGCGCCCGAGGTGAACCACCCCGGCGTGTATCGAGCACAGCAGGGCGATACGGCACGGGGCTGATCGCTTTGCCTCGGACAGGGACGACGACTGCGTGTCACCATCGCCCCATGAAATCTACCGACCCAGACTCCGGGCTTCCTCGCGGCATGGGAGCGCCGGCGACTCGCGCGCTCGCTGCCGCGGGTTACACCAAACTCAGCCAACTCGCCGGTGCGTCCGAGGCGGAGCTGAAGGTCCTGCACGGCGTGGGCCCGAAGGCTTTGCGCGTGCTGCGTGACGCCCTGGAGGAGCGTGGCCTCAGCCTGCGCTGACATGTGCGGGTCCTGTCTGCTGCGGGCCAGGAGTCCAGGCTGGAACAGTCTGTCGGTCCGGCCGGCTGAGGCAGCCGGCCGAGTGTTCCGCCGCGCTCCGGCCGCGTAGTAACCGACGGCGCCGCATGTGCCGGTCCTGTCTGCTGCACGCTGTCGTCCTTGCCGAGTCCGCCTACGCGCAGTTCCAGAGCGAGCCCGCATCTTCCCTGGGCCCCCGGCGGAGCGGCCCGGCGTCGGACTGGCAGGCGGCGCTCATCGCCGGCCACCACGCGCTGTGGGGCTCCGAGCGGCTGCTCGCTCCGCCCGCCACCGCGCTGCCCCCTACGGCTGCCCGGGCGGTGGACGCGCTCGGTGAACGGATGGCCGGCCGGATGCTGCTGGTCTCCGCGGCTCTGGACCCCGGCGGGGACCCGCCGTCCACGCCCGTACCGCGCATCGATCCGGTGTCGGCCGAGTTCGGCGCCGAACCGGTGGGCGCGCCGCGCCGGTACTACGCCGTTCTGGAGTGGCTGGAGTCCCTGGCGGCCGATCTGACGCGGATCTCCAGCGGCGGGGCGATGCCGGAGGCCGACGCCGACTCCGGTGGGATCGGCTCTCGCAGGCCCGCTTGAGCCAGACGGCCGCAGTGGGGCCCGGGAGGCGCAGCGCCAAACCCTGGCCAGCGGCCGCCCACCCGTGCAGCTCGCTGTCGCAGCTATGTGGCATGGATCACGAAGAGCGCGGCGAGATCTTGGAATGTCTGACTCCGCACGGCTGCTGCACCCGTTACGGGCTTTCCATGCCCAGGGAGCGCCGGGCAACGAAGCACGGCACGACTGTCCCCGAGGAGCCGCACCGTCGCGGCCGCACCCACTCCCTCTTTCCTCCTCGCACCACCCGCTCCGAAAGGTTCTCCTGCGCCATGCCACTGGCTCTCCTGGCCCTGGCTGTTGTCGCTTTCGGCATCGGCACGACCGAGTTCGTCACGATGGGACTGCTGCCCCAGATTGCCGACGGGGTCGACGTGTCCGTGCCGCAGGCCGGCAACGTCGTCTCCGCCTATGCGCTGGGTGTCGTCGTCGGTGCCCCGGTGCTGACCGGCATCGGCGCGCGCATACCCCACAAGCGGCTGCTGCTCCTCCTGTCCGGCCTGTTCGTCATCGGCAACGTCGCGTCCGCGCTCGCTCCCGACTTCGGCCTGCTCTTCGCTGCACGTTTCCTGGCCGGTCTGCCCCACGGAGCGCTCTTCGGCGTCGGCGCGGTCGTCGCCTCCCGCTTGGTCGCCCCCGACCGGGCCGCACGCGCGGTGTCGAGAATGTTCCTCGGACTGACCATCGCCAACATCGTCGGTGTCCCGGCCGGTACGGCTCTCGGGCAGCAGTTCGGCTGGCGGTTCGCCTACGTCGCGGTCGCCGTCATCGGCCTCGTCGCCCTTGCCGCGCTGGCCGCATTCGTGCCCCACCAACCGCGCGGGGAGCACGCGGGCATCCGGCACGAACTGCGCGCCATGGGCAACCGGCAGGTGTTCATCGGCCTCGCCACGGCAGTCGTGGGCTTCGGCGGCTTCTTCGCCGTCTACAGCTACCTGGTCCCCATGCTGACGAACCTGACGGGCTTCTCCGACTCCTCGACCACGCTCGTCCTCGCCCTCTACGGCGTCGGCATGACGCTCGGCACCCTGGCCGCAGGCCCGCTCACGGACCGCGCCCTGCGCCCGACGCTGTACGCGGGGCTCGCGCTGCTCACCTCGGCACTGGTGGTGTTCTACTTCACCGTGCACAGCACCGTGCCCGCCCTGATCACGATCACCTTCATCGGGGCGATGGGCGCCCTCATCACCACCCCCGTGCAGGTCCTGCTGATGGCCAAGGCGAAGAACGCCCCGACCATGGCGGCGGCCTCCAACCACTCCGCCTTCAACCTGGCCAACGCGGGCGGCGCCTGGCTCGGTGGCCTCGCCATCTCCGCGGGCTGGGGCTGGGCCTCACCCGTCCTGGTCGGCGCGGCCCTGGGCACGGCCGGGCTCGGGCTGGCGTTCATGGGAGGCCGCATGGACCGGGGTGACCGAGGCTCCGAGGTGATCACATCGTCGGGCACGCAGACCGACCAGGTCGCTGCTGCTCAGTCCCAGAGCGGATAGGACACGGTCGGTGCGACCCGTTCCGGTCGGCTGTCCGTGTAGACGAGCGTGATGCGCGAGTAGTGCGAGAGCTGGGGCCGCTTCTTCCAGGGCTCCGCACGGTCGAGCCGTACGGTCACCGGATAGGCCTGGAAGCGGCCCGCGGCGCAGTACGGCTTGCAGTCGTTGACCCAGTTCACGCCCTTGGCCTGCGCCGCGCCCGCGTCCCACCGGGACCAGCGCAGTGAGGCCAGGCGACTGTTGCCGTCACCGCAGGCAAGGATGAAGTCGGAGGGGCGTACTTCGGCGCGCCAGGAGCAGTCGACGAGGACGGGACGATCTGCGGGCTGCTGAGCGCTCCGTGAGGAAGGCTCTGGGGCCGTCTGGCTTGCGGCCGGTACGCCCGCCGCGGTGGTGAAGGCGGCCAGCGCCAAGAGCGTGACCGTCATGGTGAGTGCGCGCATGTGCATGGCCGTTCCCCGCTGCCGCTCGCCGCCGGATGTCCCGGTTACGACGCTACGACCGCGGACCTGATGGCACCACTCGAACGGCGCAGCGAACAGCCGTCCCCGCGAACCTCGACGCACCGCCGCCGCACCGTCATGCACCGCCCATGCGTGCCGACGGCCGGAGGAAAGCCCCTGGTCGCACGACCTTGCGGCAGACAGGGAACCATGCCGACGCGACCTCGTGCGGCAGCGCGGACATGGACGTCGCCGCGGTCGCAACCGCACTACGTGGCGACGACAGCGCTCCGTTGGCAAGTCACCCCGACAGGGACTGCTGTGCGCATCGCCGGAGTCGACTATTCCCCTGAAGCCACGGGCAGGCCTGCCGCATGACGACGCCAGAGAACGACGAACAGCGGCGAGACGCAGACGCCCGCCTGTGGGAGCACCACCTGCACACGGACACCATGCTCTTCCAGCGCGGCAACCTGTTCCTCGTCGCGCAGTCTCTCCTCGCGGTGGCCTACAGCAGCACTGCCACATCGGGCACCACGCACGCGGCAGCACGAGTCCTGGCCGGCTTCGGGCTCGCTCTCACCGTCGTCTGGGCATACGCGGGACACCGATATCACTGCTACAACCGTGCCATTCAACGGCGCACGGCCGAGCGTCTGACGGACTACGCAGAAACGTATGCAGCAAGCCGCATCCCCGGTCCCAGCGCCATGCCGCTGATCGCCTATGCGCTTCCGTTTCTCGCCGCCGTCATGTGGATTGTTCTGCTCATTGTCACGTGACCGACCCCCGGACGGACGGCGGCCAGATGCGAGGTTGCACCCCAACCTGTCGGCGGCCGACGGTCTCGGTCCCTGAGCGGCGCCTGGTACGCGAAGACGGCCTGCGTAAGATCACCGCCCGAGGGGGCGGTGGCATGACCATGAGGGACTACCGGTGGTGCGTGGCGATCGCGGCGGCACTACTGCTGACCGGCTGCGGCGGCGACGGCGAGAGCGGCAGCGGGAACGGCAAGGCCGTGGCGCTCACGAAGGGACAGGTTCGGCAGACGTTGCCCGATGGCGAGGCCATGACGGGATGGAAGGAATCCGCGCGGCCCACGGCCGTCGAGATGGACAAGCTCTACCGTTCCCAGGCCTGCCCCATCAAGGACAACGCGGGCTGCGAGGACTCCCGCTTCTACGGCGCCTCGACCTTCCGGCACGACGGCGACGCCGCCACCGTCAGCTTTCTGATCATCGCCTACGACAGCGAACAGGCCGCCCGGAAGGCGTACGACGTGCTCTGGGACGGCTACTACGGCAAGAGAGCGGGACAGAGGGCCAAGACGTTCGGCCTCGGCCCGATCGGTGAGGAGCGCGACGCCCGATTCGGTTCGGCCGGTTACAACGGCGAGCCCGGCGCCGTCACCCAGGCCCGGGTCGGCACGACGCTGCTGTGGACCGAAACGGCTTCCGCGAACAAGGGCGGCATCGACGAGGACCAAGTCCGGGACCTTGCGGCGGTGCTCGCCGAGCGAGCCCGGCAGGCTCAGAACGGGGACGTTCCGTCTGCCGCGCTCGAGGGCTGAGCCGGGGACCATCATGGTGCGGGAAGCGGCCCGCCTGGTCCAACGGCGTACTTCTCGGTGTGCAGGATGAGCGCGTGCAGGCCCAGGGTCATGTCGTCGGACGGCACCATGGTGAGGCGGCAGTGGCCGCCGCGACCACGAATACGACCGTCGGCGATCCGCTCGGTGCGCCTGGCGACTGCCCATTGTCGATGAACTCGAAGTGGACAAGACTGTTTGCGGCTCGCCGCAGCGGGACCCGCCCCGGTCTTCGGCTGGGGACGCCCCGGCGGTGCTGGCGTTGACGTGGATTGCACCCGGCCGGCGGCACGGCGTTCGCCGACGCGGGTGGCCCCAGCTTCTAGGCTCCAAGCAGGACAGCCATCGGCACCACGGGGGACGAGGGAGGCAAGTGGCATGACGGACACAGCGGATGAGCGCGAGGCAGACCGCGCGCTCAAGGCGAAGCACCGGACCATGTGGGCGCTCGGTGATTACCCGGCGGTGGCCCGGCAGGTCGTGGCGGCCCTCGGGCCGGCGCTGGTGGAAGCCTGTGAGGTCAAGGCTGGCGACCGGGTACTGGACGTCGCCGCCGGATCCGGGAACGCCTCGATCCCGGCCGCGCTGGCCGGCGGGGACGTGCTCGCCTCCGACCTCACGCCCGAGTTGCTGGCCGTGGGCCAGCAGGAGGCCGAGGCTCGCGGCGCCACGCTGACCTGGCAGGAGGCGGACGCCGAGGCGCTGCCGTTCGAGGACGCCACCTTCGACACGGTGATGTCCTGCGTCGGGGTCATGTTCGCCCCGCACCACCAGGCCGCCGCCGACGAACTGGTGCGGGTCTGCCGTCCCGGAGGCACTATCGGGTTGCTCAACTGGACCCCGGAGGGGTTCATCGGGCAGATGTTCGCCACTCTGAAGCCGTTCGCCCCGCCGCCGCCCCCCGGCGCGCAGCCGCCGCCCCTGTGGGGGAAGGAGGAGCACGTGCGCGCGCTGCTCGGCAACCGCGTCACCGACGTCGAGGGGCGCCGCCGGACGGTCCGGGTGGACATGTTCCGGGAACCGGAGGAGTTCCTCGAATTCTTCAAGGCCGCCTACGGGCCGACCATCGCGGTCTACCGGAACCTGGCCGACGACCCCGAGCGGACCGCCGCCCTGGACGCCGCCCTCACCAAGCTGGCGAGCGGCGCGCTGCAGGACGGGGCCATGGAGTGGGAGTACCTGCTGCTCACTGCCCGCAGGAGTGGAACGGACGCCGCGTGACACTCCAGCTGGGCGGTGAGGAGGGTGAGGACGGCGCAGTCGCTGCCAGCCTGAGCTGAGACGCACCAGGCACCAGTCCTGGGATCCGTACCTGTCCGCACGGGCACGGTGCTTCTGGCCGACGCACGCGTTCCTGCCGTCTGGCCCGCGCCTGTTACGAGACGGACGGCAAAAGCCGTTCCGGCAGCGCAGGTGGACACCGATGTGACGCGGTGATCGCGATGGGTACGGGACCTGCAAGATCGACTGCTACCATCCTGCTACCCTGAGGTGGTGACTTCCACGAAGAAGCAGACGCAGGTCCGACTCGAAGAGGACGTGCTTGCCGCGGGCAAGGCTGCCGCGGCGGCCCGTCGGCTGGATTTCAACAAGTATGTGGAGCGGCTGATCATCGAGGACACCACCGGTGCCCGCGCGGCCGGTATGGCTGCGGCCCAGCGGCTCATCGATGAGCACGGTGCGTTCCTCGACGATCTGGAGCAGCAACTCGACGCCCCGCACAGGCAGACGCAGCCGGGCGCGGCCTCGTGATCCTGCATGTCGACGAATCCTGGATCCTGGAAGTAGCGGAACGAGCCGGCCACCGCGACCCGGCCGTCGACGACTATGGCGTTCCCATCGCCGCGGTCGCCCGCCACCGGGGGGAACTCCTGGACACTCCCGTCTACGACGGTCCCTATGCCCGCGCCGCCGCCCTGGTCCACAGCCTGGGCCGCTGCCGCTGGCTGGAGCGTTCCAACCTCACCGTCGCTTGCGCCGTCGCGGTCATGTATCTCGAGGCCAGCAACATCCCCGTCGACCCCACCCGCGAACAACTCACCGCCCTCGCGCACGAGCTCAACAGCTCCCGCTGCACTGCCGACCGCATTACAGCCGTCCTGCGGACCTGGAAGCCGTGACCCGACCTTGCGCACAGCGAGCGGGTTGGGTCGCACGCCTCTCGTAGGAACCATGCCTAGCTGCCACGACGCGGTAGCCGCTGCATCATCTCGGACAAGGTCGATCGGGCACGCAACCGCAAGGAATGGGGTTCCCGCGGCGGTCGGTCCCCGAAGGTTGACCCGGCGGACTGCAAGGCGCGGCATGCCGTGCAGCGCGGCCTCATGGCCGCGCCGTGGCGGCGCGCCATTGACAAGATTGCGGTCCGCTAGGAGGCGACCATCCTCGTTGCGGCCATCAAAGCATGGCTGTGAGCCCTTATATGGATCGTTCCATACAGACCAACTGGTCCCGTTCGTCCCACGACTGGGTGACGGTGAATCCGAGCCGCTCGTACAGGGCGATCGCGTCTTCGCGCCACTTCCACACCGATAGCCGAACCGCGCTGACGCCGATTTCCGCAGCGTGCGCGAGTGCGGCGCCGACCAGGCTGGACGCGATGCCCCGCCCCCGAAACGCTGGGGCCGTCCAGAGTCTTTTGACCTCGGACCGTCCGTCGACAGGGGCGGTCACCACCAGGCAGCCCACGGCGGTGTCCCCACGCAACGCCAGCAGCACGATATCGTCCGCGAAAACGATCCGCGGATCCGTGATCTCTACCCGGTAGTGGTACGGCAACCCATCCACACCGGCGACGGCCTCACCCTTCTCGGCCTGCGTCTGCAGGTGATAGGACGTCAGCAGATCTGCCAGCCCATCCTGGAGGGAAGGGGCCTGACCTGGCCAGCGGGCGATGGCAACCTCAGGTTGATCAGTCACGACGTGAGCATCGCACGACGCATACCCAGGCCGGAACAAGCATCTTGCTCTACTTTCGATGCGCCTGAAGTGGTGCGCAGTAGCAAGGGGAATCAGGCAGGCCAAGGCCACGTCTCCTGAAGTGTTACCGGAACGGGCAACCGGCGCCGGGGTGACCACGCACTGCGGGACGCCTGACCGAGAATCACGCGGTTCACGCCCTCGCGCGTCGGCGCCGCATGCCTCTCCCGAGTAGGCTTCCCGCGCCGCTGCCCAGGACACAGCGCAGTCCCCACCTGAGGCGGAGGTCGAACGGCTGACGGTGTGCTAGCAGCGCCGCAACCTACCGTCGTGGAAGGTGCTGCAGACGGCTGGCGCACTGCTCGCACGCCGCGGCGGCGCCCGGCTTCTGTGTGCCGCTCTGCCGTGCGAAGTCCACACGGTGGTCATCCAGCCATCGACTTGCCGCCTCAGTGCCGCTATCCGGGCACTGACGTCGCAGACACCTTCCCGGCCGTCGTCCGGCCCGCCCGTATGGGAGCGCAAGGGGCGGGGCGTCAGGCTGGCGGGACGGAGCGTCGGCCGCACCGGTGGGTGCCCGACGACAGCAGCGGCTTCGGCAGCGCCCGCTCGAGGCCGTCGGGTTACCCCTTCCTGCGTTTCGAAGGGGTGCGCCCGCGGGATGCGGTGACGATCCAGACCGACCCGGGGATGCGGACCCCGTCAGGTGTCTCGAACTGAGTGAGTGCGTCATGCACTTCGCCACGGATGCGGGAGACGGTCACCGGGTCGACATCGCGCAGGTTGTAGCGGGTGGGGCCCATGGCGAAGAGGAAGTCGACGGCGTCGCCGGCATTGGCGCCGAACGTCATCGGAGCCTCGGCGGGGGTTACGTCGATGTCGATGAAGCCCGCGGCAGTGAGCACGTCGCGGATACGCGCGGGGTCCAGGAGCGAGCCCATGCCCCTGGCGGCGGGGGATGCTTCCCGCAGGAACGGTGAGAGCGCGGCGGTGCCACGGGCGTAGGCGCTGTCCGGGCCGCCGGGCTGAGGGCCGAGGAAGGCGAGTCGACCCGCTGACCCGAGCGTGTGCCTGAGGTGGGTGAAAGCGGCGACGTGGTCGGCGAAGAACATGACGCCGCCACGGCTGAGGAGGACGTCGAACCCACCGGCAGGCAGCGGATGGACCTGGGCGTCGCCCTGTTCGAAGGTGATGTTGTCGAGGCCTTCCGCGGCGGCGTCGCGGCGGGCGCGTTCCAACATGGGTGCGGACAGGTCGATTCCGACGGCGTGCCCGGACCGCGCCTGCCGTGCGGCGATGCGCGTCGTCTGCCCGGTGCCGCAGCCGACGTCAAGGATACGGTCGCCGGCCGCGATGCCCGCGGCGGCGAACAGGGGCGCGTTGAACGCGCCCATCATCGCGTCGTAGCGCGTGGAGTGTTCGGCCCAGTGAATGCCCTCCCAGTCGTTCCATGCCTGTGCCTGCTGATGGTTGGCGATGGTGTGCATGACTCACCCTCCATTAACTAGAGTTTACCTCTAGAGTTGGACTCTAGATATAGACTCCAGTCATGACTGAGGTCAAGGGAAAGCGGGGCGACAGGGCCCAGGAGACACGGCGTCGGATCATCGACGCGGCCGCCGCCCTGTTCGTCGAGCAGGGCTACGGGGCGACCAAGCTGCAGGAGATCGCCGACCGGGCAGGCGTGGCGGTGCAGACGATCTACTTCGTCTTCCGCAACAAGCCCACCCTGCTCAAGGAACTGGTCGATGTCGCGATCGCTGGAGACGACGACCCTGTGCCCACGATGGAGCGGCCGTGGTTCGAGCAGGTCACTTCCGCGCCGACCGCCGAGTCCGCACTGGCCGCACTGGTCGCCGGCACCCGCCGGACACTCGAACGTGTCGCGGCCATCGACGAGATGGTCCGCGCAGCAACAGCGACCAACCCGGAAATCCGGGAACTGTGGCCCCAACAGACCAACCCCCGCTACACGGTGATCTCGACGGCCGCGAAGGCCCTGACACAAAAGCCCGGCGCCCGCCCCGCCATCTCCGACGCAGAGGCGGCGGACATCATCTACGCACTGCTCAGTCCGGAGCTCTTCCTGGTCCTGACCCGCGACCGCGCCTGGCCGCCGGACAGGTGGGAGCGATGGGCGTACGACACTCTCTGTTCCCAGCTACTGGTCAGAAGGGAGAACCCAGCCGTCTGACCATTAGCGGGGAGTCAGACCCCGGGAACAGCGGTCCGGCACGTCAGGGAAGGCCATGGCTGACGCGCAAGGAGCACGTATCGGGTGGTCGAAGAGGCCCTGACCGCGCGCAGCAGCCCGGAGCCGCTGTCGTCGTGCTGTCCAGCACAGGGATGGAGGATGGAATCACGGTGGCAGAAGCAGGCGGAATCGTTCTGAGCAAGCAAGATCTGCGTGAGGTCACCGCGTTCGCTGCGGCGTGCGCGGAAGTGGTGCTCGAGGTGTTCGAAGCTGATCAGCCGGAAGATTCGCGGCCGCGAGACGCTGTCGGGGCCGCCTGGGAGTTCGCTCGGGGTGGTGAGCGCGGAAAACCTCTGCGCGACACAGCATGGGCGGCCCTGAAGGCAGCCAAGAGCGCGGACACTGCGGCTGGGCGGGAGGCAGCTCGAGCAGCGATGTCCGCGGCAGGCGCCGCCTACTTGCATCCGCTGGCCAAGGCCAGCCAGGTCAAGCACATTCTCGGAGCAGCCGCTCACGCTGCCAGAGCAGCCGAACTGGTCGCTGGCGGTGACCCGCTAATTGGGGTCGAACATGTTGAGCAAGCGGTGCATCGTGCACCATCGGTCGTCGTTGACGTCCTCAGGCGCTTCCCCGCGGCACCGGGTGGCGGTGGACGCGTTGGTGAATTGATCCGCACGCTGGATGTCGGCCTTCGTTCCTTCACCCTCACTGGCTGAGTTCCAGCATCCAGATGGCGCGGCCTGCGGACCTGGCCTCGACGGCGTCGGTCCCGCGTCGTGGTGTGTGGCTGCCCGAGAATCCGACCCGCTGCACGAAGACACTTCCTGGTGAGGAATACTCTCTCGATGAGTTCTCGCACCTCCCCGGGCAGCCAGCAGATCACGATTCGGAGGGCCGTCGCGCGGGATGCCAAACGGCTAACGCGGCTCGTGCGTGGCTCAGGTGCCTACGCGGGTAAGTACGCAGCCGCAGTCGCGGGCTACCGGGTCGGTCCTGATTACATCGAGGCGCACCGCGTCTTCGTGGCCGTAGGCGCTGATGAGGGTGGGGACCGGGTCCTTGGGTTCTACTCGCTCGTCCTCGCGCCACCGGAGCTGGACCTGCTGTTCGTTGCCGACGAAGCGCAAAAGCGGGGTATTGGACGGCTGCTCGTGGCGCACATGCAGTCCGAGGCCCGTGCCGCCGGGCTCGACCGTGTAAAAGTCGTGGCGCATCTTCCCGCCGCGGACTTTTACCACCGCGTGGGTGCGGTGCGGACCGGAACCGCGTTTGCGAATCCGCCCGCTGTGCCGTGGGACCGTCCCGAATTCGAGTTCCGTATTACTTCGGAATGATCCGGTGCGCCGGTTGGCGAGGCGCTGGCCCGCGGGGCGGAGCTGGCGGTTCGGCCGTGGCTGAGAGGTGATCAGTCTCGGCGGCGTTGCGTCCAGGGAACGGTCGGCTGGAGTACGGCTTCGGTCAGGGCTTGGCTCCTGAGCGCCGTGATCCTCTGGTACTCGGGGTCGGCCACCATGCGGCTGAACGCGTCCCGGCTGGGATAGCGCACGAGCAGTACGGCATCCCACGCCTGACCGTCTTCGGCGACCAACGGTGTGCCGCCGTCTCCGGCGTAGAGCAGCTCGCCGCCGTATCGCTGCAGGAAGGGCGCGGCTCGACGGGAGTATTCCTGGTACGAGTCACGGCCGTCGGGTGTGAAGCGCAGCAAGTTGAGCATGACTACGGGCTCGTCCGGGGCGTGCGCGCGCAGCGCCGCGAGCGCATCTCCCGAAGGGTCGACAGCCATGGGAATCTCCGAATCGTCAAAGGCCGACACGGGCAGCGGATCGGTCAGGGCCCGCGGCGTGCCGGTGGACGACAGAAGGCTAGAGGAAAGAGCTCACGCTGCATACCATCCAGTCGGTACGAAGGTCCGGGCTTGTGGTGTTGGCGCTGACAACCTGGTGCGCGCCGGATGTGCGAGGTATGCGGAGGTCGGCTCTGGCGCAGAACGACGCGGCGAGCGCGTTGGCTGTGATACCGCCCGCCTACGACGTACCGGGCGGGTCGCGGAGGATGTCAGTGGTGATGTCCGCCAATGTCTTGCCGGTGCGGAGGGCTTCGGCGCGCATGAGGGCGAGGGCGTCCTCAGGGCTCATCCGCCGTCGGGCCGCCAGGGCTCCGACGGCACGTGAGGTGTCGAACCAGTGGGCACGCACCACCTGCTCCGGCTTCCAGGCCGGGGCGTCGTTTCCCGTGAGCAGTATCTCGCGGGTAGGGATGAGCGCCGCTGTCACCGCGTCGGCCACGTGGGACGCCTGCTCCAGGGCGCTCTCGTCGAGAGCGTGCGGCCGCCTCGCCAGCAGGTCGACCGACCCGAGGACGTAGTCGCCGAAGAACAGGGGGAGCGCGTACACCGAGCCCACCTCCGGCAGCTTCTCGCACGCCATCGCTCCGAACAGTGGCCAGGGCGTCAGTTGCTGCCGCAGGTCGTCCACGGCCACGGGCTCGCCGGTCTGCGCGGCAGTGATGCAGGGCCCCTCCAGCACCGTGAACTGGATCTCCTCCAGCAGCAGGGCGGCATCGTCCGACGCGGCGAGCAGCTGCCGGGAGGGGGTGTCGGTGAGCAACGACAGGGTGGCACCGTCCACGCCGAGCCCCTCGCACACCGCCGTGCACACCCGCCGGGGAACCTCCACGCTGGGGGTGCCCGCCGCGGCTTCCGCGACCAGCCGCACCGCCTTCATCGCCTCAGCCGTCATCCAGCCCTCCGTCGCCCTGGCGCATGTGCTCCGATGCCCACCGTCACGTGTCTCCCTGTTCCATCCGAGCCGACGGTCTGCGGCGCATCGCGACGGCCGCGATCAGCACCAGGACCCCGGCGAGCCCGGTGAGCACCTTCTTGGCAGCGGACATGGACGTGCTCAGTCCGAAGGCGTCGCGCATCCGGTCGTAGAGACTGAGCGGCACACCGAGAACCGCGTTGCCGGGCGGGCGCCGGGGGATGACGGGGTGGGGGTGGGTGGGTGCGCTGCGGCGCACCGTGTCCCATGCCGTGCCGAGTCGGCGCAGTTGCGCGGCGGGTAGCGCTTCCTGCAGCCGGGGCAGCACGAGGTCCTCCTCGTCGCGGATGTCCTGCCGTATCAGGGCGAAGACCCGCCTGACCTTCTCCTCGCGCTCAGGGGAACCCGGACCCAGGCGTTCGATGTCGGCGACAAGATGGTTGATCTGCTGGTGTTCCTCTTCGACCCTCGAGGTCAACTCGTCGCCGCCGGGGACCGAGCGCCGGACGGCCGGCCACAGCACGGTCTCCTCGGCGAAGGCATGGCTGAAGACCAGCTGCACCGTTGTCTGCAGGACCCGTTCGCGGTCTTCACCGTCCGGCAGGGTCTGATAGCGGTCCATCAACCTGTCCATCTCGGCATGATCACGGCGTTGCCGGGCCAGCACGCTGCCCGGGCCGCCCAGTTGCTCCATCGTCTGGTCTTTGATCGTCACGGGCATGGGCTTCTCCTCTGCGCATACCGGCCGCCACGCCCCTGCGCCCCAGTGGCTGCCTGCGGTGCTCCTTGGTGGGTACCCCCACGCGGCGCGGCACACCGTCTGGATTACTGCACCCAGGTGCTGAGCCCGCCCCGGCCTTGCCCAGTCGCCGGGCGCGGCGCATCAGGCGACGGTCACCGACGCGGAGGCACCCACGCCGCGCGCCTACTCAGGACCGGCGTTTTGGGGGTGGTGGCCGGGTTGTTGGTCGTAGCCGGCCAGGGGGGTGGGGGAGAGGTCGGTGGGTTCTTCGCCGGGTTCGAGGAGGGTGTTGGCGGCGCCGACGATGAGGGGGTCGGGTTTTCCTACGGCGGCGTGGTCCTTGGCCGGGTAGTCGCAGCGATACAGCAGGCTGCGCATGGCTTCGAGGCGGCCGCGGCGTTTGTCGTTGCTCTTGACAACGGTCCAGGGGGCGTGGGGGGTGTCGGTGGCCCGGAACATGTCGACCTTGGCCTTGGTGTAGTCGTCCCAGCGGTCGAGGGAGGCGATGTCGGTGGGGGAGAGTTTCCAGCGGCGTACGGGGTCGACCTGGCGGATGGCGAAACGGGTGCGTTGTTCGGCCTGGGAGACGGAGAACCAGTACTTCGCCAGCAGGACCCCGTCCTTGGTCAGCATCTCCTCGAACAAGGGAGCCTGTTCCAGAAACGTGCGGTATTCGGCCTCGGTGCAAAAGCCCATCACGCGCTCGACGCCGGCCCGGTTGTACCAGGAGCGGTCGAAGAAGACGATCTCACCGCGTGAGGGCAGGTGGGTCACATAGCGCTGGAAGTACCACTGGCCCTGTTCCCGTTCGGTCGGCTTCTCCAGAGCCACGACGCGGGCGCCGCGCGGGTTCAGCCGCTCGGTGAAGCGCTGGATCGTTCCGCCCTTGCCGGCCGCGTCACGGCCCTCGCACAGCACGACGACGCGCTGACCGGTCTCCTTGACCCACCGTTGCATCTTCAGCAGTTCGATCTGCAACACCCGCTTGGCCCGCTCGTACTCGGACCGCTTCAGTTTGTGGTCGTAGGGATAGTTCTCCCGCCAGGTGTCCAGGGGGCTTCCGTCGGCTTCGAGGAGGATCGGCTTCTCAGGCCGACGTTCGTCGACGCTGAGGCCGTCGAGCAGGTCCTCCTCGGCCCCCCTCGCGCCGTCCTCGTGGGAACGGGCCTCATTCTCGTTCTCTGGCATGACATCTCTCCCGGTTGTCCCTCGGTGCCGACGTGGACGGTGTCCGCCCGGTGCGCCGACGAGCATGGGCTCGGCGGCGGTCGCCGTGGCTCACCACAAAAGACGGCGGCGCGCCCCGCGCCCGGCACAGCCACTGCTGCCGCCCGCGCGGGAGCCGGATCTTATGGCTTGGCTCAGCAGCCACCCCCGCGTGCTGGACGCTGCGGGCCCGGGGCGGTGGCGGCGGCCCGCGCCGTTGTGCGGATCCAGGGACACAAGGGGGCAGTGAGAAGGCGGCACGGCCAGGACGGCACAGGCGGCAATGACCATCACGGGCTCCCCGGAACTCGCTCGACGCGTCGCATCTACTGCTGCGATCTGCTGGTCCGCGTGCCCTTTCCGCCCGGGATCACGCCAGCTGGCGAGGTTCGACTGGATGACGGCCTGGCGGGCGCCGCTGTCGGAGTGCGGCGGACGGCAGCCTTTCTGCAGAAGGCTTCGCGGCGACGGCTCCTATGAATGCCGATTGGCCCGGCCTGCGGCTTACACCTGCACGGCGGTCGGGCCGGTCCGTGGCGGTACGGCGGCTCGCCCTGGGGGGTTCTGCGACGGAGCCCAGCCCCTTGGTTCGCCTGGCGCATGAAGAACGTCCGCTGAGGCAGCTCGAGAAGGCTCCGATCGGGAGGCGGCCGCAGCCGTTCGATGTACGCCTCAGCTGCCCCGAAGACCGAGCGCCAGCGTCAGTTCCAAGACCCGCTGCGGCGATGCCAGATCCGGAAACAGCTCCCGCAGCTGCGTCATCCGGTACCGGACGGTCTGGGGATGGACGAACAACTCCGCCGCCACCTCGTCCCGCCTGCCCTGGTGCAGCAGCCACGCCCGCAACGTCTCCTCCAGGCGCCGTGCGGTGGCGGCGGGCAAGGTCTGCAACGGTGCGAGGGCTCGGGCACGCAGGTCTGCGAACGCGTCCATGTCGGCGCTCAGCACCAGCTCGGGCAGGTGGTCCTCGGTGTCGCGAATAGCGGAGGAAAGAGAGTGTGCGCGTGCGGCTCGCGCGTAGGAAGCGGACGCTCGCGTCCATGGCCGGGCCGGGCCGACCACGGCGGTGCGGTCGGTCAGCTGCCGCAAGAGGTGGGAGCGGTCGGCGTCGGGGACGAGCAGCACGCCGGTCGCGTCCGGCAGATCGTCGAGGACGAGGGTGCTCGGATCGAACGCGCGATAGGCAGGCCGGGCCTGGGCGGCGGGCAACAGGACCGCGGTCAGCGAGACCGGAGGCTGCCACCCGGCCCGCTGAGCGGAGATCAGCAGCACGTCCGGGCTCGCACCGGCGAGAAGGTCCCGGGCCAGGTGCTCCAGGTGGCGCTCGCGGTCCCTGCCCCGGGCGGCCAGTTCGTCGGCGTGGCCCGCGGCGCTCGCGGCGGAGAGCTCGTCGATGTAGGCGAAGGTCAGCTCGGCGAACTTGGCGACCTCGGCGGCGGGCAGACCTGCTGGTACGGCGCCGGCTGCGAGGCCTCGCCAGGCCACGCGGGCACCGACGCGGTAGGCGCTGAGCAGGGCGTCCATCGAACGGCCGTCGCGGACCTCGCCGCGCCCCAGCTCGTAGGCAGCGTCGCCGCCATCGCCACCCGTGGCCTTCCCGCTCGCCAGGTCCAGGTAGTGTCCCAGGGCGGTGCGGACGGCTCGGCGGATGGTGGCGCCCATGTGGCCCGAGAGGGCGTTGGCGTAGGGAGGGACCTCGTCGATGATCGCCTGGACGACCTCGTCGGCGGTGGTCTTCAGCGCGGCCCGCAGTGCGGTGACCGTCGTCTCGTCCAGGGCCAGTTCGCTGGCCCTCTGGATTGCATGGCTCACGTTTCTATTCCCTGCGAACAATTCTGCCAGCCAGATTTACGTCCTGCGGTCAGGACTTTACGCCTTGAAGCGCAGCAAGCTGGAGTCATGACGAGTACAGCCTTGCGCAGCAGGGCGCGGAAGCTACTGGAGATGGTCACGACGCCGCTGCTGCCGTCTGACTACCTCGACCTGATCAGCCCGCTGCGTGCGGGCGCGGACCTGCGGGGGCGCATCGAGGCCGTGCACCCCGAGACGCGTGACGCCGCGACCATCGTGATCAGACCGGGAAAGGGCTGGCGCGGCCACACGGCCGGTCAGTACGTGCGGATAGGAGTCGACGTCGACGGGGTACGCCTGTGGCGTGCCTACTCGCTCACCTCACCGCCCAGCCGCAACGACGGCCGCGTCACGATCACCGTGAAGGCGATCCCGGACGGCAAGGTCAGCAACCACCTGGTCCGCAGAGCGACACCGGGCACGCTGATCCAGCTCGACCAGGCGACCGGTGACTTCGTACTGCCGCAGGCCAAGCCCGCCAAGGTGCTCTACCTGACGGCCGGCAGCGGCATCACGCCCGTCATGGGCATGCTGCGCGCCACCGAACTCGACGACGCCGTCATGATCCACTGCGCGCCCCAGCCGCACGACGTGATCTTCCGCAACGAACTGCACGACCTGGCCGCGGACAAGAAGCTGCAGCTCACCGAGGTGCACACCGACACGGACGGCATGCTCGACATCGCCCGTCTCGACGAACTCGTGCCCGACTGGGCCGAGCGCGAGACCTGGGCCTGCGGGCCCGCGGGCCTCCTCGACGCCGCCGAGGAGCACTGGACGAAGCACGGAGTCCAGGAGCTCCTGCACACCGAGCGCTTCCGCCCCAGCATCGTCGTCGCCGGCGACGGCGGCGAGGTCACGTTCAGCGCCACCGGCAAGACCGTCGACGCCGACGGCGCAACGCCGTTGCTGGACGTCGGCGAAGAGGCCGGCGTGCTCATGCCCTCCGGGTGCCGTATGGGCATCTGCTTCGGCTGCGTCACGCCGCTCAAGGCGGGCGCCGTCCGCGACCTGCGCACCGGTGACATCACCGAGGCCGAACCGGGCGTCCTCATCCAGACCTGCGTGTCCGCCGCCGCGGGCCCCTGCGACATCGAACGGTAGGAACACCTTGACCGCAATCGACCCCACCGCCCACCTGACCGCTGAGCAGATCGAGGAGCTCGGCCGCGAGCTGGATGCGATCCGCGACGAGGTGATCGCCAGCCGCGGCGAGAAAGACGCCGCCTACATCCGCAAGGTCATCGCGGCGCAGCGCAAGCTCGAGCTGGCCAGCAGGGGCGTACTGCTGTTCTCGTTCTTCCCGCCCGCGTGGCTGATCGGCACCGCCGGGCTGTCCGTGGCGAAGATCATGGACAACATGGAGATCGGTCACAACGTCCTGCACGGCCAGTGGGACTGGATGCGGGACCCGAAGATCCACTCCACCACCTGGGACTGGGATCACGTCTCGCCGGCCGAGCAGTGGAAGCACTCGCACAACGAGTTGCACCACACGTACACCAACGTGCTCGGCAAGGACAACGACCTCGGCTACGGCATCATGCGCGTCGACGAGGACCAGAAGTGGCACCCCTTCCACCTCGGCCAGCCGCTGTGGAACTTCCTCAACGCCTGCTTCTTCGAGTACGGCATCGCGGCGTACGACCTCGAACTGGGCAACAACCTGAGCAAGCAGCGCCGCAAGGACCCGGAGTTCCGCGCGCGGGCCAGGGCCGTGGGCCGCAAGATCCGCAAGCAGGTGCTCAAGGACTACGTGATCCACCCGGCGCTGTCGGGCCCCTCGTTCCTCAGCACGCTCGCCGCCACGTTCACCGCGAACCTGGTCCGCAACATCTGGTCCCACTCGGTGATCATGTGCGGGCACTTCCCCGAAGGCGTACAGGTCTTCGAGCGCCGGTCGATCAAGGGCGAGACGCGCGGACAGTGGTACCTGCGCCAGATGATGGGCTCGGCGAACATCAGCGGCAGCAAGGCCATGCACTTCATGACCGGCAACCTCTCGCACCAGATCGAGCACCACCTGTTCCCGGACCTGCCGAGCAACCGGTACGCCGAGGTCGCGGTGAAGGTGCGCGCGTTGTTCGAGAAGTACGAGCTGGAGTACGTGACCGGGCCGCTGCCCAAGCAGGTGTTCTCCGCGTGGCGCAAGGTCGTCCGGCTCTCGCTTCCGAACAAGAAGCCCAAGGTCAAGACGCCGGACCGCGAGCAGGTGCTTGTCGCGGCCTGATCCGGTGCGGACGGTGGATGCCCCCTGTGCCCGACCCCGCGCTGACGCCGGGGGCGGCGGGTGGGCCGAAGCGGGAGGGAGGCGCGCGCTTGGCTCCGGCGACGTGGGCTGGCCATCGCTGGTCTCCCGACCGCGTACGGGCCCGGCGTCGCCTCCGGGTGAGGGAGGCGCCCATGTCTCCCTCACCCGCGCCACACTCTGGCCCGGGTGTCCTCACGTCGACCGTCCGCCCCTGTCAGTTCTGGCTCCGCCCTCGCCGCTGCCGGCCCTGGTGGTCGTCCAGGCTGGTGGAGGGGGGCGTCACGCGGGGACAACGAGCGGCGGGTGCTCGAGCACGCGCGGCTTGTACTCGACCAACTGGATGCGCCCGTCGAAGGTGCGGTGCTCGATCATCTCGAGGGCAACGTCCGGATAGCCGTCGTAGATGCGCTCCTCGCCCGTGGCACCGGTGATCACCGGGAACATCACGACCCGGAAGCGGTCGACGAGTCCGGCTCGCAGCAGGGACCGGCACAGGCTGAGGCTGCCGATCGTGCTGAGGAGCCCCGAGCCACTCGACTTCATGGCACGGACCGCCTTGACGGCGTCGTCACGGACGAGCGTGCAGTTGGCCCACGTCAGCGGCTCCTCCAGTGAGGAGGAGAAGACCACCTTGGACGCTTGCGTGAGCTCGTCGACGGACGCCTCCTCTTCCGGCCTGAACTCGTCTTGGCCATCCGGGACCTCACCTGCGGCGAAGCCCGACATCAGGCGGTAGGTGTTCGCTCCCATCAGGTAGGTGGCCTCGGGCTGCTCTCCGAGCCACGCGAGGTACTCCGGGCCCTCCAGCCCCCAGAACCCGGGCCACCCCTCTCCCGACGCGTAGCCGTCGAGGGAGGTGATGAAGTCGACGAGAAGCTCCGACATGGCGGTGTTCCTTTCCTGAGGTGTCACGAGCTTGGACCTGCCGGGAGCCACAAACTCATCGGCCGCGCCGTGTAAACGACGAAACCCGTGACACTGCAGCCGATCAGATCGGTGGCGCGGCGCTGCTCCGGAGGGCCTGGAGGAATGATCTCCACGGGATGGAAATGCAGGTCGCTCGGAGTGACCGGAGTGACCGGTGTGGTCGGTGTGGCCCTTCACCGCGTTGCTATTCTCCGCATCCGAGGCGAAGCGGGGGAGAAGAACGTGGGAGCAGCACTGCCGAGTCCCCCTGGCCGCTGGTTGAGCGGGCTTGGTTTCGGTGTCCTCTTCGCTGGGCTGACCGCAGTGGTGACGGTCGCTGCGATCGGGAGGGCGTGGACTGCCTGTGACATCGGCATCAACGCAGCGGCCAACAGCCTGACTTTGCTGTTTCTAGCGCCTCTCATCTGGCTCGCCGGTGCGGTTCCGTGGGTGATCCTGCACAGCACCCTCGGAAGACGGCATCGCAGAACAGCTCTGATGACAGGGCTCGTCTTCACCATGTGGTTGACCTGGTTCCTCATCACATGGCTCGGGATGCCGGACTCCTACCCCGCGCCCATTTGCCCGGGCAACGTCCCGCCCTGGTGGCCGAGCTTCATCCCGGCATGACACGGGCATGGCTCGTGAACCCGCTTGGCACCTGTGCACAGGGAAGAGTTGAACACGTTCAACGGGTTTGGCAAGGTGGCTCTCCACGGTCCACCCCTATCGGTTGGCCGTTGCAGGCTGAGGGCGGGGGGCGTGGTGGCGGGCGGAAGCAGGTTGCGTGCGTGGGGGGTGACCCTCGGCGGTTTGATTTTGGTTGTGGCTGTTCTGACGGCGTGTGCCGGCCCTTATCAGTACTACGAGGGAACGGGGATCCACGACACCACGGCGACCGAAGTCGCTGGGGACTGGGAGAACGTCGAAGGCACCCGCGTCGTGCTTCGTGCAGACGGAACGGCTCTTATCGAAAAGCTCGACGGGCAGGGCTTCGACTTCGATGACGGATGGCGCCTCTCCGGTACGGGAACCTGGCGACTGCATGATGACGACGGCGGGCAAGTCGTCCGACTCGCGCTGACAACCCGGACCCGAGTGGAGAGCCGTTCCTCTGCGACGATCACTGACCCCTCGACACCCGAACCCCCAGCGACATACAGATGGTCCTTCTACGTGGACCGCGATCAGCACGACGAGTTGCGGCTGTTCTTCTTCTACGGCGATCCCGACATCGGGAACACATACGTGATGACGCGCAAGACGGGGCCATAGGCAGTCGTGATCACTGCGGCCGTCATCGAGAGGCGGTGAGCAGCATCTTCGCAATCGGCCCGATGGCCCTTCACTTCTCAGCGTCGAATGCCTGGGCGACGGCCAGGCTGTCCTCGTAGACATGGTGCCGGGTGACCAGGCCATCTTCGACGGTGAGATGCAGAGCGAACCGCGCCTGATACGCACGTCCGGTGGGCCGGGCGGTCTGACGGATTTCGCCCAGCACGACCGCGTCGCTCCCGTCGACAAGGATGCACTCGACCTCGGTCGCCACCAATTCCGGCACGTGGTACGCGGCAAGCTCGCGATAGTGAGCGGCCGCGTCGGCCCGCGTGGACCGGTGACGGATCCACGGCGTAGCACTACGGCCGTACTCGGCCTCCGGCCAGTCGAGCTTCCAATCGCCCTGCTCGGCATACAGTTCGGCGATGCGCTCGGGGTCGCCCTCGCCAATTCTGCGCAGCAACTCCTCAACTACAGTGCGCGTGTTCGTAGGTGTGGCTATGGGCATCGCTGACCCCTCCGTCTTGGTCCGCGTCCTCCGACGCGGAGAGATCGCTGATCCTGCCAGCGCGGCCGCGCCGAGACGATTACCTCGGAAGTAAGGCATGCACGGGCCAACGAACTGATCACGAGCCAAGGAGACAGCACTGTGACCTTTGCGGCGGGCGGGGCGAGTAGTGGCAGTCCGGTGATCAGCGTCATCCTGGGCATCGTGTTCGTCGCGGTGCTAGTGCTGATCGTGAGGGCGAAGAACCGCAAACGCTGACGCGACCGCTCGGATCGGTCACGGCAGGGGATGGACCCCGGTGTTCGCGAAAAGTGCTGCGCGGGCGGCTTGCTGGAGGTGAGGTAGAGGTTCTTCTACGGTGCGGGTTGCTGCTCGTTTCGCGGCCAGAATTAGTGAGGGCCAAGTCCCGGATGGGTTCGGGCCGGTTGGTCCGCATGCGTCGATGTGGCGGTGGCGTGTTCGTATGCGGCGTGATCGGCAACGAGCGCGGCCCTGACCCGGGTTGTGTCACTACACTGCGCGGGGCATTACTAGGACGGCCACGGCACATGGCTGAGACGAACGGGGAGCGGTATGGCTACGGGGGAATGGGGGCCGGGCAACGCCCCCGGTCAAGCCGGAGGCAACGGACCAGGGGGCATGGGCGGCTGGGGCGCTCCCCCCGGACCACCGCAGGGCGGCCCATATGCTCCGCCACCACCGCATCCGGGCCCGATCCCGCACCAGCCTCCCTACCCCTACACTCCCCAGCCCGCGGGGCCCGCCGTCCGGCGTTCCCGTGGCTGCCTGTCCTACTTCTCGCTGTTCGGGCTGGTCGGGGTGATCCTGCGCTCCGCGCACCGCGTCGCCACCAGGCTCTTCGCACAGGAGGGTGAAGGCCGGATCGTGGACCGCGTCGTGGACCGCGTCCAGCTGGCCCGGACGGTGCTCGGTGCTGCCGCCACCATCGCCCTGATCCTCGCCTACAACGTGGACCGCGACCGCTGGGAGGACGCGGCCTGGGGCGGTGTCGCCAACCTCATCGCCGCTCCGTTCGTGCTGCTCATCGCCGGGCCATTGGTCATCCTCGGATTCATCTATTACGCACCCCCGCACCTGCGACCGCATCTGCGCACCCGGCTGCGCGCTCCGCTCAAGGCGGTCGGCTGGTACGTGCTGACGCTGGTCGTCATCAGCGGAACTCTCCTTCTCACGGCCCAGATCGACGAACGCGACGGGAGGAGCTGGTGGGAATACGCACTGGCCGTCGCCGCGCTCATCGTCGTCCTGTGGGGTCTGCCCTTTTTCTTCATGGCGTCGCTGTACTCGGCCCGCAGCGCCTTCAACAGCGCCCAGGTCCACCCCATGCTGCCGCCCGTCCTCACCCTGGCGCTGGTGTGGGTGTTCGCGGGCTTCAACCTGCTCGGCGACGGCATGCCGGGAGGCCCGCCCGTCGTCCAGTTCTGCTCCTTGCTGGGCGGGCCGCTCTCGGTAACGGCAGTCTCGCTGTGGGAACTACGGCGGATGAGGACCCGTTTCGGCGTCGTCCTGCGCGCCTGATCCGGCTGCGACCGGCGCTGCCACCGCTGGCGTTGCTCAGTCCACAATTCCTGGCTGACAACTGCTTTCTGTTCAGGCGTCATCGCCCGCAGGTGTGACCACAGCTCATCTGCGGGCCAGTCGTCCATGCGCTCGGCGTCAAAGCCAAAGGGGCCACTTGCGGGCGGCCTTCATGAGCAGCAGGAGCACCTGGGGTGGCAGTCGCAGTTGTCCTGCGGGGGCGTGGTGGTCGGGTTGTGGGGAGCGGGCCGGGCAGCGGGGGCGCAGCAGCCCTTGCCTTTCCAGGCGTCGCGGCCCTCTTTGGTGGCGATGGCGGCGATGACGAGGGCGGCGATGGGGTCGGCCCAGGACCAGCCGAGGGTGGCGTTGAGGATGAGGCCGACGAGGAGGACGGCGGAGAGGTAGGTGCACAGCAGAGTCTGCTGGGAGTCGGCCACGGCGGAGGCGGAGCCGAGTTCGCGGCCGGCGCGGCGTTGGGCGGCGGAGAGGAACGGCATGATGGCGAGGGACAGGGTGGCGATGACGATGCCGGGGAGGGAGCGCTCAGCCTCGCCGGTGCCGGTCAGTGCACGGACGGCGTCGATGCTCACGTAGGCGGCGAGAGCGAAGAAGGAGACGGCGATGATGCGCAGGGTCGTCTTCTCCCGGGCTTCGCGCACGGCATGTTCGCGGGCGGAGAACTGCCAGGCGACCGCCGCTGCTGAGGACACCTCGATCACGGAGTCGAGGCCGAAGCCGACCAGCGCGGCCGAGGAAGCGATGGTTCCGGCGGTGATCGCGACGCTCGCTTCGATGACGTTGAAGGTGATGGTTACCGCGACCAGCAGGCGTATGCGCTGGGCGAGCGCGTCGCGGCGGGCCGCAGAGGGCCCCAGGGGTAGGGCGGTCATCAGCAGCAGTCCTTCGTGGCTGCGTCCGGGCATGTCCGGTCGGACTCGATCGCGACCACGG
The DNA here is from genome assembly GCF_023544665.1 of Streptomyces sp. YS415. GTDB lineage: Bacteria > Actinomycetota > Actinomycetes > Streptomycetales > Streptomycetaceae > Streptomyces. The sequence continues at coordinate 163,041 of NZ_JAMJFL010000013.1, read as the reverse complement.
CGGCGAGCAGATGGTCCATTGCATGGCCGAGTCGTTCGTCGGCGATCTCGTAGCGGGTGCGGCGCCCGTCGGGCGCGGTGATGACGAGGCCGCAGTCGCGCAGGCAGGCCAGATGGTTCGAAAGCCGAGGCCGGGAGATGCCGAGGGCGTCGGCGAGGTCGGCCGGGAACGCCGGTGCTTGGCGCAGGGCGAGCAGGATCCGGCAGCGGATCGGGTCGGCGAGCGCGCGGCCGAAGCGGGCCAGCACGTCGATGTCGGAGGCAACGGTCAGCACACGGCGACAGTACAGCACATCCTGAATTCAGGAAAGCCTGAACTGTCGATTCGGTCTTCTCGCCACACGAGCATCGCCTGCACCCTCATCCGCTCCCGCAGAATCGGTGGCCTTTCACCACGGTAATTCGATGGCGTGTGCGAAGACGTGTGATCACTCTGATCCAATGACAGTTCCGAAGCATCAGATCCGAGCCCTGCACACAGACCGTTCGATCACCGTCTACCAGGCGTACTCGCCGGTGATCGGCCTTCCGGCGGTCCGAGACGGCTGTTTCCCGGCGGAGTGGCAGCGGGATCGGATGACGTGGATCAAACCGTCGTTCCTGTGGATGATGTACCGCTGCGGGTGGGGCAGCAAGGAAGGCCAGGAGAGTGTCCTAGCCATCGAGATCACCCGGGAGGGCTTTGAATGGGCACTACGACACGCCTGCCTGTCGCACTACGAGCACGGCCTCCACACCGACCGCGCTGAGTGGAAGCGCCAGTTGAGGCGAGCTCCCGCCCGGGTGCAGTGGGATCCTGAACGTGACTTGCACCTTCAGCCGCTTGCGCACCGATCACTCCAGCTCGGCCTCACCGGCGAAGCCGCACATCTCTATGCCGACGAGTGGATCGTCTCCATTGCGGATGTCACACCGCTGGCGCGCAGGATCCACAGCCATGTACGAGACGGAGAGCTGGACATCGCGCGGCAGCTCCTGCCGCCTGAACGTCCCTACCCGGTGAGCGACGAAGCTCTGGCGCACCTGCACCGATAGGTCAGCACCACTATCAGGCGACCGTCGCGCCAACCTCATTCACGCGTTCAGCTTGCGGAACGCCGACGCCGACTGGGCTGCTTTCAGCCTGGGTGCCGGGCAGTATGACGGTGCGGCTGATCTGCTGTGGGACGACGTGAAGTGGTTCTTCGATCCGCATCTGATGGGACCACTGCCGGATGTAAGTGTCCCTGATGCCTCGGGGCGCGACTGGCAGGACCTGCTGGATCTCGTCGTCGAGAGGGGTTGGAGGTGCCAGTACTCCGAGGGAGAGAGGGTGCTTGCCCTGCCTCGCGCGGAGGCTGCGCTGTCTCGACCGGCGGATGCTGAGTGCCCGAACCTGCGTGTGTGGCTGACCGCTGACGTGCTGGCGATCTTCCGCTTCTACTCGGACGAGGCGATCGATTTCGACGTTGATCTGCGCGAGTTGCAGGGGCAGGAGCGACTGGATGTGTTCTGCAGTTTCCTGCGGGAGATCGGGCGGCGGTTGGGTAAGCCGGTGCTGATGCATCCGGAGGGCGCCGATGGTCATCCGGTGCTCGGATTCGACGTCGCAGCTGATCGAGTCGTTCTCCTGGCGGAGCCGCTGGCCAGGTGACTCCTGGTGAGGGAGGAAGTCCGGGGGAGAGGGGCATCGTGGAGCAGCAGCCGTTTCAGCCTGCGAGGCGGTGTGCGAGGTGAAGCAGGTCGGCCAGGCGCAGTACCCGTCCGTTGGAGCCGGGGAGGGGGACGTGGAGTGGCTGGGTCCAGCGGGCGGGGATCGCGTCCAGCCCGTAGTACGCCCCCGCCAGACCGCCGGTGACCGCGGCGACGGTGTCCGTGTCGCCGCCGAGGTCGATTGCCGCGCGTATCGCGTCCTCGAAGCTGGTGGTGGTGCGCAGCGCCCAGACGGCGGAGCCCAGGCAGGGCCAGACGGCCCCGTTGAACTCGGTCGCCTGATCGGGGTGCCAGTCGGGCGTGAGGACGGTGGCGTAGCGGTTGCGGTGCTCGGGGTGAACGAGGGCCAGGATGTCGGGGAGCGCGGTGAGGGGGTCGGTGTCTGCGAGCATGAGGCGGATGAGTTCGTGGAAGATTGCGGTGCCTTCCCAGGCCGCGCGGTCTCCGTGGGTGAGCGCGGCGATGCGGCGGGCCGCGTCCATGGTGGCTTCCTGGCCGGCGGCCGCGAAGTAGACCGCGGAGGTCGAGGCCCGCATCAGGGAGCCGTTTCCCGCTGCACGTTGGTTGACCTGGAAGTGGATGGCGGCGGCGAGGTCCCAGGGCATTCCGTTGGTCAGGACGTCTTCGGTCTGCAGGCCGATGTCCTTGGGCTCTGACGTAGCCCACCGCTGGAAGCGGGCGAAGATGTCCGGTAGATCCAGTCCGCTCCGCTCCAGGAGGGATTGCGCGACCAGGACGGCCATTTGCGTGTCATCGGTCGCCTCACCAGGGTCCCAGCCACCGCCTCCGCACATCTCGCCGCCGGCGCCATGCGCGGGAAACCGCGCGGAGAACGTTCCCGGCGGACCGAACTCGAACGGGCCGCCCAGGGCATCACCCACCGCTGAACCGACGACCGCGCCGGCGGCCCGCTGAATCCGCTTCATCCGTGCAGGCTATCTGCGCTCGTTACCAGGCACGCCTCGCCACCGTGCAGCACGCTCAAGGCTGGGGTGCGCTGGATAGACGTGGCTCGACATACCGGCCTTTGCCGACGCAGAAGGCGGCTGCCAGCACTGGACTGACGATTGAGGCCCTGGCCCTGTTCAGCTGCACGATGGCCAGATGAGCCGGCCGTCCGCAACGGCCGGAAGAGACGTGGGCATCTTGTCGGTGAACCAGGTGCACTCCAGGGCCGCGAGCGTGGCTCCGCGGTCCGTCCATACGAGGATCTCGCCGACGTACGCGCCGGACGGGTCGTGGACGGATACGTCGACGGGCACGAGTTCTGTCGGCGGTGACGAGCAGCTGCTCCGCGGCCGGGTCCAGCGCCACGACCACGATGACCAGCCCCGGTTCGCTCACCCATCGAACCTGCGCCGAACTGGCCGGCAGTCCGCTGTGGAACAGACTGCAGCTGTACATCCACGGCTGGCCGGACGAAGTCGACGAGAGCGGCGCGCCGACTACCGAGCTTTCCCGGAGGCCCGGCGCCCGCAGCCCTGTACGACCCGAGACCAGAGCGCCTGAGGGGAGCTCCCCTGCGTCGCTTCCCTGCAGTCATCGTCCGGGAGCAGGTGGCCCTGTCCTTGACGGTTGTGAGGCGTCGGTGAGGTCGGCGCCGTGAGCGGCGTCGCGCTCGGAGGTGGCGACGCCGCGCCAGTCCAGGCACATGACGGTCGCGTCGTCGTCGAGGTGGCCGTGGCTGGCGTCGACGATCGCTTTGATGAGAGTGCGGGCGGCTTCGCGGGGGTGCAGTGCGCGGGTGCGGGTGATCAGGTCCGACAGGTCGAGGTCCTCGGCGTTGCGCTCGAGCATGCCGTCGGTCAGCATGACCAGCCGGTCACCCGGGCGGAGGTCCAGCTTCTGCACGCGGTAGGTGTTGGCCTGCGATGCGTAGAGACTGACGCCGAAAGGGAGATCGACTTTCGGGTGGATCTCCTGGACTTCTCCGTCGCGCATCCGCAGCGGCCACGGATGCCCTGCGTTGAGGAACTCCGTCTCGCCGTGGATCAAGCTGATGCGCAGCAGTTGGCCGGTGACGTAACCGCTGCGGCCGTGGTCGCGCATGGCTCGGTCGGCCTGGCGCGCCTGTTCGGCGAGGTCGGCGCCCTCCCTCCGAGCTCGCCGTAGGGCGCCCACCACCAGGGTGGCGAGCAGAGCCGCGTCGACGTCGTGGCCCATGGCGTCGGTCACCGACAGCTGGACCGTATCCCGGTCGATCACGTAGTCGAAGGTGTCACCTCCAACGTGGTCGGCGGGCTCCAGGGCCCCGGCGACCGCGAACTGTGCCGCCTCGCAGGCGAGCGACGCCGGGAGCAGGCGGTGTTGGATCTCGGCTGCCAGGTTCAGCGGCTTGGTGCGCCGGCCCCATTGGTACACGTCTGTGTGGGACCGGTTGGCGATGACGATGTACGCCAGCGCGTGCGCGGTTTCGGCGATCTCTCGCATCACCTCCGCCCCCGGCGGCGCGGGAAGAAACAGTTCCAGAAGTCCGATGGCGTCTCCGCGGTTGGTCACCGGGGCGACGACTCGCACCAGTCGGCTCTCGCCTCGGTGCTGCACCTGTGGCTGTTGGCTGCGGATCACATCGTCATACAGGGTGCCGCGCAGCGGGATGCGTTGGGCCGGCTCATCGGTCTCGACACTGTCCGCCGCCCCCAGCCGCACGACTGAGCTGCCGGTGAAGTCTGTGATCAGAAACGACACCGACGCCGCTCCGAGGTGGTCCTTGAGCATGCGCGCGACCACGTCGAGCGACTCTACGGGCGCCGCGGCCTCCGCCGCCTCCAACACTCCCGCCAACGTCAGCGCCCTCCCCCTGAGGCTCTCGCCCGCGAGAGGACGAGAGGCCCACCCAGCGTCCGACTCTCCTGCGGTCACAGCGACCCCTTGTTGCTCGATGCCGACCCGGAATATTCGGCCCGGATACGCGAAGGTCCGCGCCGGGGGCGGCACCGGCTGGGCCCATTGCACCATGCGGATCTGGGGTCCCGGGCGGTTTGGCCATGCCCACCGCGTCTCTCTCGGATCGTCCAGAGGCGGAACGGGTATCGGCAGCGCCGCACGCTGTTGTCGAGCGCGCCGATGTCGATGTCGGGCCACTCGGCAGTCGAATTCCGGGTGCGAGCCTTCACGGGTGGCGGCCTCCCCGCCGGGGCAGTCAGACGAAGTTGCGGGCAGTGCCGGCCTGGAGCAGCGCGTGGTTGTCCCCGAGCATTCAGCTGGAGGAACACCGTCTCCGGAAGGGCGGCCTGGAGCGGCCCTCCAGTTCGCTGTCCGTGTCGTCGCGGTCCGGGAACGGCGGCTCTTCCTGTGCCGGCAGGTGGACCTCGGCGGTCCGGCCTCGGCCCGCGGCGACGGGCCGTGGTCAGGATGGAGCACAGGGGATGCACCAGGTCGTAGTGAAGCTGCTGGGTCACCAGCAGCGGGCCGGCACTCGTGGGCGGTGGCGGCGGACGCTCGCCGGGGATCGCCACCATTCAGGGACTCGAAGTCAATGGTGTCCCGAACATGTGGGGCCAGCGACCACAGGTACCTCCTCATGCCCGCTCCTTCGACCTTCGTCGGCTGACGCCCTTACTCGGCAGGGGCGAAGAGGCGTCGCGAACCAGCGAGTTGCGTAGCCGACGAACTGCAACCGAGCGGGGGATGAACCGGACGAATGTAAGAGCTCACTGAGCTGGCAGTCCAGCGCAGGCACGCTCTCTTCCGCATCGAGGTGCGGTGTGGGATCAGCATGACCGCCGCCAATCTGCGCGGGCACCGGCGAGGCCAAGCCGAATCCATCAGCGATCTGTCTGCCGACCTGCTCCGGGACAGCTGCTGCGAAAGCAAGGCCGTCCCGGTCGGCCCGAACTTCCGCCAACTGCTTTGGCAGCCGTTCCTCGGGGTCAACCCAATGTCCGCGACGCCGCCGCGCCCGCACTGGGTACCCTCGAAGACCTCTCCGCGGGTGGGTCCTGCACGGTCGATGAGGCTGCCTGCGCCTGCGCCTGCGCCTGCGCCCTCGCTTCCGCCTGGCCGCTCCAGGGCCGGGCACCGACCCGCTGGGGACTGGCATTCATAGTGCGGGTCGGGCAGGGGAGTACGGCGTCAGGTGGGCGTGGAGTTCACGCGGTGTCTGTTCAGCGGCTCGCGGCCGGGGCTATCGCGGCGGTCCCGTGAGCAGCTCCACCAGTTCGGCGCCGCGGCCGGTCAGTCGCTGGCGCACTTCGCGGCCGTAGCGCTCTCGTTGGAGCAGGCCTGCCGCTTTGAGGTACTCGCAGTGGTAGGTGATGGTGCTGACCCCGGTGTTCAGTGTGCGGGCCAGTTCACTGACGGTTGCGGGGGGTTGCACGGATCGGAGGACGCCTGCCCTGACGGGTCCCAGCAGCTGAGTGAGACCGTCCTCGCGCGTGGGCTGGTGTTGCGATGGGTCCAGACGCCTCAGTCCCGGCAGCGGGTAGCTGAACCAGACCACGTCGTCGCGGTCGAGACTGTGCATCGAGACGGCCGTAGCGGAGACGACGGGGACCAGCACCAGGCGGCGGCCGGCGAGTTCGAAGACTTCCGTCGTGCACTGTGGCAGCTCGAGCGCCCCGTCCACGTAACGCACCCGAGGGCTCAGAGCGGTCAGCACCGCGCCGAGGTTGCGGCTGACGACGGCGGAGCCCACCCGCTCGGTCTCCTTGCCCAGCAGGGCGTCCGTCCGCGCCCACAGCGGCTCCAGGCGCCGCCAGACAGCGTCGGCCACCTCGTGGTACGCAGCGAGGAAACGGGCGGGATCGTCCAGGACCCGCTGCCAGCTTGCAGGCACCGCGTCACCGAACTGCCCGCGCACCTCGGCCGCGAGGTCGTCGGGGTCGGCCTCCCGCAGCTGGGACAGCACGGTCCCCATACGGGTGGCACGCACGTCGCCGGTCAGCGCCAGGACGTCGGGCAGCCAGCCGTGTCCGGGCCCGAACAGGGGGCGGATCACGTCGGCCGAGGCGGGCAGGGCGGATGCGACCGTGCTCCGCCACCGCCCCGGCACCCCGTGCCGCGCACCTCCCAGCACCTCGTGCAGCACGGGGAAGAGGGTGGCGCCGGGGGTCCGGGCCACCTCCACGTGCACCTCGTCCAGTGGGCCCAGTAAAAGACGACTACCGGTCAACAGAGAATCCCCGTCGTGACGATGAAGCGTTATTCGTGCTCCGACCGGCACAACACCGTGCGGCGGGATGTCCTTCCCCGGGACGTCGGTTTCTGGCCACCGTGGGGGAGGGGCGCGGCGACGTTTCGGGGATGTTCGAAAAGCTTGTACGGCGCCGAACCGCGGGTGACGCTGGCCGCACGAGGGACGCCGCCCGCACCGGGGCTTCCCGGAATCCATCAGGGGGAATCAGATGATGCACAGGACGAGTTCCCGCCCGCTGGCCAAGATCATGATGACGGCAGCGGTGGGTGTGATGGCCGCCACCGGTATGGCGGCTCCGGCCTCCGCAGCAGAAGCTCCGCAGGCCGAGCGGACGCACATGGGCGCCCAGTGGGAGACGGTCACCACGTGGGTCCAGGGCAATGTGCGGACTGGGCCGTCGACGGATTACTCCATCGCTTACACCGTCGCGGCGAACCAGAACCTCACCGCCGTGTGCTGGCTCGAGGGCGGCACCGTCTCCGCCAACGGCTACACCCACAACAAGTGGGTGTACCTCTCGGACAACAAGTACATCTGGGGCGGCTTGCTCAAGGGCAACGAGGTGGGCAACGTCAGCTCCCTCTGCTGGTGACCCGACGGCCGCTCCCGCAACTCACCGCGGGAGCGGCCCTCCCCGCTTTCGCGGGCCATCAGCGACCGGCCGGTGAGCGCACCGGTGCCCGACGTGTGGTGATCAGCCCGGCGGGCAGGGCTGTCCGGTTCGGGCCCGCCCACCAGCCCGCTGGCCCCATGGTGCAGCGGTGAGCGACGAGACGATGCGCCCGGCCACCCCGTTTTCATCGCCGGATGTTCCGCCTGGCACGCGGCAGCAGGTGCTTCCTCGACGTGCTCGGCATCCTCCACCGCAACGGGTCCGCGAGGCGAGGTGTGCGCCCCGGGCCTTACCGCTTCCGATCCGCTTCCCGGGGCGCTGCTGTCAACCGTAAGAATCATGGTGCGAGCCGGGGCCGCTGCCGGTGAACTCAAAAGACTTTGGCAGGCGAGTGTCTCAGGACACGAGCAGGCGTAGGCCGAGGTCTGCCGTGTGTTGGTTGGTGAGGTGGTGGTTGCGTTCGGCCCATCGGCCGGAGTTGAGGTCGTCGCTGAGGTGTCGTACGGCCCGCTGCTCGGCTTTCGGCCCGACCTTTGTCCATACCGACATCGCCCGGCGCACGTGGTCGGTCAGGTACGCCTCGGGGCGGCGCCAGTAGGCCTCGAACAGTCCGTCGGCGCAGTCCCATGGGACGGGCACTGGTTCGGTGCGGGCGCCGGTGGCGTCGGCCATGGCGGTGAGGGAGGGGAATGGGGTGAGGAGGGTGGCGAATTCTGGCAGGTAGTCGCGGGTCAGCCAGAACCGGTTCTGCCATCCGGGTTCGTCGGTGTCGAAGGTGAGGACGACAGTGCGGCGGGCCACGCGCCGCATTTCGCGCAGCCCGGCTATGGGGTCGTGCCAGTGGTGGACCGTGGAGACGGCCATGGCGACGTCGAAGGAGTGGTCTTTGAAGGGCAGGTGTTCGGCAGTGGCGGCTATGCACGGGGCTGAGCCGGCGGGCCGTTGTGCCCGCATGAGTGCGGAGGGTTCCACTGCGGTCACGTCGCGGCCGACGGGTTCGTAATTGCCAGTGCCGGCCCCGACGTTGAGTACGGTTTGCGCGTCCCCGAGCGCGTCCAGGATCTGTGCGGCGATCCGGGGATCGCTGCGCCGGGTGGCGGTGTAGGCGCCGCCGATGGCGTCGTACAACTGTGCACCCAGCAGGTGCAGTTGCTCTTGCGGTGTCACCGTTACTCCCTTGGCCCGTGCGTCAAGTTCCCTGTCGATGGCTGCGACCATGGCGTCGGTGTGCGCACGCTGCTGCAGGAGCAGGCCGCGCAAGTGGTGCAGGTGCGCGACAGTGTCGGCGGTGGGGTCGTTGACCAGGTGCGCGATCTCCCGCAGGCCGAAGCCCAGTTGCCGGTAGGCCAGTACTTGCCTGAGCCGCTGCACGTCGCCTGCGGCGTAGGCCCGGTATCCGGCTGGCGTCCGCGCTGAGGGGTGCACGAGCCCGATCGCGTCGTAGTGATGCAGTGTGCGGACGCTCACGCCGGCGAGTTCGGCCACGCGTCCCACGGTCCAGTGATCTGCCACGGCTTCGACTATGCAGTCTGACGTCACGTGAGGGTCAACAACCGCGCGCAGGGCAGCAGGTGCCGTAGCGCAGGTCGGGACAGGGAGGTGGTGCGCCGACGTGGAGCGAGTCGGTGGAGCTTCCCCTCAGCCACCCCTGCGAGGAGGGCTCGGTGCCGCCGCCTGCTGCGCAAGGGCAGGCACGGCGGCCGGCCCCCGGTGATCCACACCAGCGGGTCCGACTTGCCGGCCTGCCCTGGGTCTTCAAACAGCTGGCCGCGGCGGGATCACTCCCACCTGATGTGGCCACACTGCCGCAGGTCGGTGCGCCCCGGGGGGAGGCGTGATGTTCGCCTGCCCGTGCTGGGGCCGGTGAAGGACACCGTCACGGAAGTCGATGTGATTCCCACCTCGCCGCCGTACCACTTCGACGTCCGTACAGGAGCGGAGAAGGCCCGTCAGTCATGAGGGTCGCAGCGCGCGAAGGAGTCGTGTTGATCTGCTGACGGTCCGGCGGAGAGCTGGATGTGGCGGCTCAGGGCCCCATGCACGGGGAGGGGACACCGGGCAGCTTGTTGTCCGGGTGCGCGATGAAGTAGCTGGCCATCCAGCCGTAGGTGCCGCGGGTGTGGTTGTCGACGAAGACCCAGTAGGGGTTGGAGCCGATGGTCTGTCCCAGTGTCTGGCAGTGGACTTCGAGTTGGTCGCCCGGCTGCGCCTGGCCGGTGACGTCGGGGCAGTTGGTAGTGGAGGGACTTTCCCCGCAGGCCCACCCGTTCACGCGTTTGAGGTCGTTGCGCAGGTTTACGTCGGTCGCCCAGGTCGTGAACAGCGAGCCCGCGGCTTGCTCGCTGGAGACCGCCTGCCGTGCCGGGGCGGTGGAGGGGGACGTTTGGGCGGATGCGGTGCCGGCGCCGAGGAGCAGAGTGCCGAGCAGAGCCGCGCTGCCGCCCAGGCGGGCGACACGGCGCAGTGCCGTTGTCATGTGGGTTTCCCTTCGACGGGCTGACGTGTGCGCCGACCGGATCGGGTCGGCGGGGAGTGAACGTCAGCACTCAGAAGACGGGATCGAAGCCCGTCCCGTATGAGACCCGCCCGGAGGAAAAGCGTCCGCCGCAGCGCTCATACGGCTCCCCTCTCGCACCAGTCCCTGAGACGGGACGGCGCCATGCCGCCCCGGGCCGACCACGCCCCCCTGTGGGGTCCCTGCATCTGACGGAGAGCTTGACGATGTCCCTGCTCAGCACCCGTGTCGCCGCCGTCGGCATCGCCGCTGGCGCCGCTTTCACCCTGCTCGCTTCCGCCACAGCGGCCGAGGCCCGCCCTGACGCGTTCCACGTCTCGTTGCAGCCCAACAGCAACGTCCGGACCGCCCCCAACACCCAGAGCCAGGTCCGCGTCAACACCGGTCCCACCGTGGACCGGTTCGAGATGTACGGCATCTGTTACGTGTACGGCGAGACGGTGACGGCGGGTGGATACACCACCGCCGTCTGGTACGCCGGCAACATCTACGACAGTCAAGGCGGCCAGTACAACGGCTACTACGTCTGGGGCGGCAACGTCAACGTCGGCACCGACCCCGCCGACTCCGTCGACCCCTGCTTCTGACCGCGCCTTGCGCCCGCCAAGACCGCGCCCCCTGTAACCCGTGAAGGGTTGCGGGGGTGCGTGGCATTTCGTCCGTCCGCGGACCTGCCGATCTGGAGACGGCCATGGCGACGTCGTCAGCGCGTGGGGTTGCAGCCCCGTCCAGGGGCGCGGCACGCCTGGACCTCCGGCCGGTGCCGCCCACACCGCCCCGCATGGCCCGTGCCGTTCACTGAGCTCAGCGTCCGGAACCGGCATTGAAGGGGCGCGGCTTCCCAAGGTCGAGGGCGTGACATCACAGACTGCTGCCCGGCGCTCAAGCTTCCGTCATCCAGTGTCACCTTCGACGCGGCGAGGGACACAACCGTGTCCGGAGGTCCGTCGGCACTCGCGCGTACAGATTGCGTTAAGGAGTTGCCGGGACGGTCCTGGCGGTCCATGGTGCGGATTACGCTGCTCAAGCCCGCGATGAGCGGTGAGGCTCCCAGTGGCATGCCAATGCTGCGGCTCACGTCCCGATCTGCCCCTGGAGGGCGTCCTCTTCATGTTTGAGCGTCGTCTGCGCGGCCTGCGCGCGTTCACCTCCTCCACCCCACGGGCGCCCGACGGACAGGAATATGTCGGGAGAGCAGTGTGATCAAGGACGCGGTACGAGGAGCCGGCGCACCCCAGGCCTTATGACATGCCCTTGGGCACTGCGAGGGATCCGTACGGGGCGGCCTGAGGCGGCCTGCGTCGGTGTTGTCGGTCGCGGTGATCATCACTGCCAGCAGCAAGTTCCGGGCTGGTGGCCGGAGGTGTTGTGGGCGGACCGCAGACGTGATGACCGTTTTTGAAGCGCTGTGGTGCTGCCGGAGGAGCGGTCCCTCGGGGCCGTAGGAGAAAGCGATGGGAATGTCGAAGGACACGCAAGGTCTGGCTGTACCGGAGGTCGTGGACAGTCCGGCGGTGCGGGCCCAGCCCACCAGTGCATCCGCGCGGTGGCTGTTGCGCCACCAAGTGCAGCCGGTGGGGCCGGCCGCAGGGGAAGGACATGCGCAGCCCCAGGCGTGGTGGAAGGTGATGTGCCTGACCGGCGTCGATTACTTCTCCAGCCTCGCCTACGTCCCGGCGATCGCGGCGCTCGCTGCCGGGGCGGTCTCTCCGCTGGCGACCTTGCTGATCGTTGCGCTGACGTTGCTGGGGATGCTGCCGATGTACCGCAGGGTGGCGAAGGAGAGCCCGCACGGCGCCGGGTCGGTGGCCATGCTGGAGGACCTGCTGCCGTTTTGGTGGGGCAAGCTGTTCGTGCTCGTTCTGCTCGGCTTCGTCGCCACCTCCTGGATCATCACCATCACGTTGTCCACCGCCGACGCCTCTGTCCACGTCGTGGAGAACCCCTTCTTCCCCGCGGTGCTTCACGGCCATGAAGTAGCCCTCACTGTAGGACTGCTGCTGATCCTCGGCGGAGTGTTCCTCCTCGGCTTCAGCGAGGCGGTCAAGGTGGCCATTCCCCTGGTGGCGGTGTTCCTGGCGCTCAACGCCGTCATCATCGCCGTCGGGCTGGCCCACGTGATCAGCACCCCGGGGGCGTTCTCCGCCTGGACCGACGCCCTCGGGGAGATGGGTGGCTTCGGGGATCTGGCCGGGCCCGCCCTGCTGGCATTTCCGCTGCTGGTCCTGGGCTTGTCGGGCTTCGAGACCGGTGTGAGCATGATGCCGCTGGTCGCAGCGGAGGGCGCCGATCCCGAACAGCGCCTGCGGTCCCGGATCCGCAATACCCGCAAGCTGCTCACCGCCGCCGCCCTGATCATGAGCGTCTACCTGCTGGCTGCCAGCTTCGTCACCACCGTCCTCATCCCCGAGGAGGAGTTCGAGGCGGGCGGTGCCGCCAACGGCCGTGCGCTGGCGTGGCTGGCCCATGAACACGTCGGCGAGGCGTTCGGCACTCTCTACGACATCAGCACCATCCTCATCCTGTGGTTCGCCGGCGCCTCCGCGATGGCCGGGCTGATCAACATCGTGCCCCGCTATCTCCCCGACTACGGCATGGCCCCGGAATGGGGGCGTGCGGTACGGCCCGTCGTCATCGTGTACACGGCCGTGTCCATCGGCATCACCATCGCTTTCGACGCCGACGTCGACAAGCAAGCCGGCGCCTACGCCACCGGCATCCTGGCCATGATGGTCTCCGGCGCGTTCGCCGTCACCGTCTCTGTCATCCGCCGCGGACGGCGCCTGGCCGGTACCGGCTTCGCGGCGTTGACCGCGATCCTGTTCTACGCCCTGCTGGCGAACATCGTCGACAAGCCCGACGGTATCGCCATCTCGGGCGTGTTCATCGCCGGCATCATCGCCGTGTCACTCATCTCCCGCGTCTCGCGCACCACCGAACTCCGCGCCGACCGCATTGTCTTCGACGAGGTCGCACGCGAGTTCATCACCGACACCCTCGCCCACGACGAGTCCATCAACATCATCGCCAACCGACGCCAGGCCGGAGACGCCGCCGAATACGCCGCCAAGGAAGACGAACAGCGCCACATCAACCCCGTCCCCGGCCGGGCCGACGTGTTGTTCCTGGAGATCGACGTCGTCGACCCTTCCGACTTCAGCGAAGCCCTCACCGTCCACGGGGTGGAAATCGACGGATACCGCATCCTGCGCGCTCAGGCCCCAGCGGCGCCCAACGCCATCGCCGCGATCCTCCTGGCCCTGCGCAACGCCACCGGCGTCCAGCCGCACTGCCACTTCGCCTGGGCCGAGGGCAGCCCCCTGGTGCACATGTTCCGCTACTTCCTCCTCGGCCGCGGGGACACGGCCCCGGTCACCCGAGAGATCATCCGCAAGAACGAACCCGACCCTTCACGCCGCCCCGGCATCCATGTCGGCGGATGACCCGCAGTCCACCACAGCGTGGGCCGCTGACAGGACGACGGAACATGCGAGCTGTTGGGGAATACGGAATGCGGTTCACCATCATCAGCCTGATGATCGGAGCCGTCGTCCTCGTCACGACAGGGGCCCTTATGGACTGGTGGTGGCTCATGGGCATTGGTGCATGGATGCTCATCACCGCCGGCCTCCTGGAAATGATCTACCGCCCCTGACCTCTCCCGCCCGCAGTTGAGGGGGGACGCGGGCAGGTGAATTGGCTCGACGGTGCAGGGCCGCATGCCGCGTTCCCCACCCCCTGGCAGGCGGGTGGGTCAGCCGGTCGAGAAGTCGGCGAACTTGGCGCCGCTGACGGCGACAGGCAGACCGTTACGCCATCATGCGGCGGCCTGTCGGTTCGGCCGGCTCGCCCTCCGTCGACTGGCCGCCGCCCGCGTCACTGCCGTTGACGGGGCGGCGCCTGCTTCGATGCCTGGCCCTACTGGTCGCGCTGGGGCCACACGGGGCCCTGTTCGGTCCAGGTGACACCCTTGTTGCGGCAGAGGCAGAAGGGGTGGCCGGTGGGGTCGGTGTAGACGCGGAAGCCGTAGCCGTCGGGGTCGGTGATGTCCCGGTGCAGGGTCGCGCCGAGGGCCAGGACGCGGCGCTGTTCGGCTTCGATGTCGTCGACTTCGAAGTCGAGGTGGAACTGCTTGGGGTGCTCGCTGCCGGGCCACTGCGGGGGGCGGTAGTCCTCTACCGGGGTGAAGGCCAACTCGATGTCGCCGAGCTGGATCCCGGCCCAGTGCTCATTGCTGCCGTCCTTGACCGGGAGCCCTGTCACCTCGGAATAGAAGGCCGCCAGCTTCATCGCGTCCGGGCAGTCGATGATGAAGTCGGTGAGTCGTAGCATCCGGTGATCTTGCCATACGTCTGATGAGCCCGACACCGGGTGGAGCCGGCGCTGTGGCATGCCGCATGTGCACTCGAAGTCCTCGACGAACGGCCGGATCAGGCCCTCGCGCGCCTGCTGTGCGAGGTCCGGGTAGTCGAGGGCGTCGGCGATCGGCCTGGCGAGGGGGGCGTGCGGGGGCGGGGAGAGCAGGCCGGTGACGGCGGCGCAGCGGCTCAAGCCGGGGCGTCCGGGTGCCAGGGGCAGGCATGAACTCGGCTGCAATATTGCCGGTCTCGGGCAATGTGTCCGTCGACGCGTCCTGCCAAGATCGGTGGACCGCACGTGGGTGCGGCATCGGGGAACGGGGGTCAGGGCAGGTGCGCCTAGTCAGAGAAGGTGGGACGGCCGGTCAGCGAGTGATCAACCACGGCGTGCCTCCCGCCCGTGGCCATCGGGTGAAGGCCGCAATGGCCGTGGCGGTTTCGGCACTAATGCATCTGCTGACCGGTGCACTGGTCGTGGGTGGCACGCTGTTGATCATCTTCGGGTGGGCAACGATCATCCAGCCCGTCCTCGGGCTGCTCCTGATCTGCCTGGCCGTACAACTGCGGCCCCGCCGCAGCACGGTGGACGGTGAGCGGCCCCTACGGCGAGCCGATGCACCCCAGTTGTTCGCGCTGGTCGACGAAGTCGCACACGTGCTGGGCACTCGCACCGTCGATGTCATCCAGTGCACCCACCGCTTTGAGATCCGCGCCGTGCCATTCGGCATGCGCGGGAGACGCCTCGAAATCGGCCTCGCCCTGTGGGAGTTGCTCACGCCGCAGCAGCGCATTGCCTGCCTGGCTCATGAACTTGGGCATTTCGCCACCGGTGACGTAAGGCACCACATGATGGTGCGCACCGTGCTTCCCCTCCTGCACAGCGCCGCTGCGCCGTCCGAATCGTCGGCGGCCACCATGCGAGAACAGGCATTGGCCGCATCTCCCGTGAGCCGGCGTGCGGACGAAATGGCTCATGCCGCTGCTCGCTTCCGGGTGGACAGCGCCCTGTCGGGCTGGGCTATATGGCTCGCCACCTGGCCGCACAAGCAGATGGCCCGCCTGGTCCAAGGCCTTGCGGCGTCCGTGGCCGAGGAGGTCGAGTACCGCTCGGACAGGCTTGCCGCCCAGGTGGCGTCCACGGAGGCAGCCGTACAGGCACTGCAGTGCCGTGGCCTGTCGGGTGTGATGGGCGCCGAGTTGCGCCGGTTGGCCGTCGAGGCGCGGACCTTCGACCGCCCGCATGCGGCTGAAGGGCTGTGGCAAAAGCTCGCCGCCTACGCCGGAGAGGTCTCTGGCGATACGTTCCCGCCCGATGTCCCGCAGGGGCGGATCGGCATGCTCAGCGCGGCCCCGCAGTATCCGGCCATGGTGACGCTCGACCGCAGCGCCGCAGAAGGGGTGGAGCGAGAGCTGGAACCTGGCAAACGGGCCGTCGCGCAGCGGTTCATCCGGGACAGCACCGCCCTGGTCCGCTGACACGCGCTGCTGCCCTGTCGCAGCGCCTTGAGGACCGTAAGGAACTCGGGGGGCGTGAGACTTCGGGCAGGCCGACGGAACATCTGTGACCGAGGGTCGTTAGTGGGGCATGACAGGAACTGGCCGCACGCCGTCAGGCTCGATGGCGCCTACACGGTCCATGACTTCCACGCTCCGCCCTACCGTTCCCCGACCTGCTGCCGTGCTCCCCGAGGCGCGCGACCTGATGGGAGTTCGGCAGGCAGTCGACGAGGTGCTCGAACGCTTCCTCGGCACCAAAGAGCATGGCCCGTACGGTGCCCATACTGCGGCAGGCGGCGTAGCCGTGAGTGACTCCCTCTTGTAACTCCCCTCGATACTGGCTTTGTTCACGACGTTGAGCCGATTGATCACCGGCCAACAAGACACAGGCAGAGAAGTCGGAACGGTTCAGATCACCAGCCGAGACGACCAGGAGCCCTGCCGCGTCACGGCCCCGACCACCGGCCGTCATCACCCGCGAACCACAGGATGAGAAGCGTTCAGGAGGGGTGTGCGGCATACTTCACGCCTGTGAACCTCAACGATGCCCAGCAAGTGCACCAGGTGTGGAGCCAGTTGATCACCTGGCTCACAGAAAACGCCCCCAACAATGCGGGCGCACTCGCCCCAGGCGCCCACCCCAACGACATTGCCATCGCTGAGCAAGCCATCGGCCGCGCTTTCCCCCCGGCCCTCGCCACTCTCCTTGGCCTCACCAACGGCGTAAACCCCGGCCCGCCACGCGAAACCCGTGCCGGGGCAGCCACTGAAGGTCTCTTCCTGCACAGCGACCGGCACCTGCTCTCCACCACGCTCATCCCCGAGGTGTACGCCTACCAGAGGCAGCGCGGCACCGAAGGCGGCAACGACGACTACTGGCAGCCCGGGTGGATTCCCTTCGCCGTCGACGCGGACTGGCTCAGCGGCCTGTTCATCGACTCCCGCACCGCCGCCGTCGGCACGTGGAGCGACTACGGCGAGGTCCGCGAGCACGCCTTCCCCGACCTGCCCGCTTTCTTCGATCATCAGCTCCAGCTCATGAGGAGACTTGTCCCGGAGGGCGAGCACTACGAGATCAAGCCGCTCAGTGCGCGTACGGCTGATGACCCTCCGGGATGCATCACGGACGGCGTCATCGAATGGGACTGACAAGCACGAACCCCCCACGGCTTCCCGTGGGGGGTTCGTGTTTGTTCAGTTGCCTACCTACGGAAGGGTGAACCCGTCGAGGTCAACCCAGTACTGGTCGTCTTCCAGGAGACGCTGGTTGGAGATGAACCCGCCGAACGGCTGCATCGACTGTGTGTTCTGCCACGTCGACATGGAGGACCGGCCGCAGGGCTCGTTCCACGTGGGGTCCGGGTAGTCCGGACGGAGATGGATGGAGGACGTTCCATCCGTGTTGCGCTTGATGTACGTCTGGACGCATTCGGCGCCGCTGTAGGTGACGGGGTTGGGTCCGGAGGGGTTTCCGGCGCTCTCCTTTGCGTTGGCGAAGGCGAACTCGTCACAACTGATTCCGTCTGTGCGCGGTGCTTGGGCCTCGATGGTCCATAGGTCACTGAAGTCACCGGTACCCGAGAACTTGCGCCACTTGCGGCCGCAGATGAACCTGCGGTTCTCGTCCGCCTGGGTTTCGCCCGAGGTGCTGGTCGGGCTCAGCTTCTGCGCCAGGTACGTCAGGGGCTTGCCACCATTGCTGTTGCCCCAGTCGACGTTGGTCTTCTTCCACATCAGGGCGATGTGGGCGGCGGCGCCCGGGAACTTCTTGGAGTTCATGACGTAGGTGGGCTTGTACCAGGAGAAGACGCATCCGCCGGCGGTGGTGACCACGGTGTCGCAGCGGATGGTGAGGTTGTCCTTCTCGGCGGTGGGCGTGGACTTGGTGCGCACGCCGTCGAGGGTTCCTTCGTAGCTCCAGTGCGGGAGGATGACGTCCCTGCCGGTGCCGTTCCACGTCATGGTCTGGGTGATGTGGTAGACGTGGCCGTCGCCCACAGTGAAGGACCCGCTGGAGCCGTTGGTGTTCTTCGGCGCCATGGTGCAGTTGCCCCGGCACAGGGAGGTGACGTCGAACGATGTCCGGGTGGCGCCGGTGAGGCTCTGCAGGCTGATGTACATCTCCTGCGTGATGGTTTTGGTGCGGTTGTTGGTGTGGATTTCGTGGATGTAGCGGAACTTGGCCGATTTGGCCGGGCTGTTACTGTCCGCTGCCTGGTTGATGTAGATCTCGTCGATGATGCACGCTTCGGTGCGGTCGAAGTCCATCGACAGGGTCATGGACGAGCAGGACATGCCGCCCACGGAGGAGGCGGAAGCTGTCTGCGCGGTCATGGCGGACTTGCTGGACTCGGTGGGGGCGCTCAGGGCGCTGGTGGCTCCGAGTGAGAAGAAGCGGCCGTCGATGTGGGCTGCGGGCTCCACCGGGGCGGGCTCTGCGGCGTTGGGGTTCGGGCTGGGGAAGGAGCCCAGGTTCAGGCCGTTGTAGGTGCCCGGCACGAAGGCGATGGCGTCGTAGGCGATGTCGGCGGCACCGTCACCGCCGTTGAAGTTGTCGAGGTTCACTTCGGGGATCTGGTCTCCGAAGTAGTAGGCGCCGAGGCTTACCCACTTGTTGGCCTGGTTGGCCTTCTGGGATGTGGGTGCCTCCATTTCGCCTTCGGGGGTCTGGATTCGGTAGACGGCGTTGGAGGTCTGTGCTCCGTGGTCGGGGATGTGGGCGAAGATCTTCGCCTGGCGGGTGGAGTTGGTCAGTGGGGCGTTCAGCTTCCAGGTGCCGGTGACCTTCATCCGGTCACCGGGCGCCGGGAACGACTCAGGCGAGCGGGTGTGGGTGAACCAGAAGTGGTTGCCCCATCCGGCGCCGATCTGGTGGGTGTCCATCTTGCCCGGGTAGGTGGTGACGGTCTGCCCGGTTTCGGCGTCGATGATATTCGATGGCTGATAGGTGAGGTTGAACGTTCCGGCTGACTTCACCGGCCCGCACCCTCTGGTATCGGACCCTGCTGGGGTGAGCCCGTTCGGGAGGTCGTCCACGATCAGGGCGTTCGTCGGCAGGGTGCTGGTGCAGTTCGGCGGGTAGGAGGCGGCGTCCGCTTGTTCCCCGTAGGTGGTGTTGAAGCGGTGGACGCCGTTACCGCACTGGGCGCCGGTGTTGCAGTTCTTCCATGTGGCGTCCGAATCCCACCAGCAGTGCAGCCAGTGGTCGTTGGTGTCCGAGTCGCCGGCATCGAGCTGGCAGGCGCCGAGGCCGGGGTCGTTGGAGTCGTTGTCGCCGATCTTGGACGGGACGCAGTCGTTGGAGGCGTTGCAGAACAGGTCGACCGGCGGCTTGGCCTGGGCGCGGTCGAGGTTGGAGTTCCACCATGAGGCCCGGTATCCGGCCTGGAAGTCGCCGGGGGCGAACATCGCGGAGATGGGTCGTGCGGCCCAGCCGATGACCTTTTCCTCATACGGCCAGTCCTGGGGGTGGGCGGCATCCGAGTAGTCGTCCAGCGCACTGTTGGTGTCGTGCTGGAGGAACATGACTCGGTTGGCCTTCCACAGCGGGTTGGCCGGGTTGTTCGTCCAGCCGAGGCCCCTGTGGCCTGCGCTGTCGGCGCTCTCGTAGAAACCGGAGTTGTACGCCCACAGGGCGTAGAACCAGTTCTCGATCCACTTGGGGTGGCCGTCGTTGACCTTCATCCCCATGCGGTGGACCTGGTTCCACTTGTCGGAGAGGATGCGCACGCCGTAGGCGATGTTCGCGGTGTAGTCGAGGGCGGCGGCTTCCTGGGTGAGGGTCGACAGGGCGGTCTCACCCGGCTTCGTCTTACCCGCAAGGCGCATGCCGTCGGTCACCTGGGTGATGCCGTAGCCGCAGTCGGCCTCCGACCAGTTGATGCGCCACGGATCGGCCTGGGTGCCTTCGGCGGTGTATTGAACGCCGTAGTAGTTGCCGATGAGGCTGTTGGCGGTGACGCCGGGGACAGCGAAGCGGGTGGCCTGCCACATGTTGGATTCCTGCGCGGTGATGCCGAGCATGACCTGTGCGGGAACGTGCCACTTGTCGTTGGTGGCGTCCTCGGTGTCGAGGGTGCCGTTGGGGTCACCCGCTAGGAGCAGCGGCGGGAAGAGGCCCTGCGGCTGGTAGCCGCCTGTGCCGGTGTTCTTCCAGTCCGAGTTCCGGTAGAAGTCGAGCTTGCCTACAACGGCCTGGTCCACGGCCCATTCCACCTGGCGGGGGGTGGGCTGGAACGCGGCCTTCTTGGAGTCGTTCCGCGTGACGGCGCAGTAGCGCTCATCTGTGCCCTCGGACGGCCCCGTGGGGGATGCGGCGAGGGCTTGGGTGCGCACGGTCTGAGTGGACATGCCACCCTCGTCCGTCGTGCCCACCGCGCTCTTCTTCGTCGGCTTCGGGGTTCCGATGGCCGGGGACATGGCGCTGCCCGCCTGGGTGAGCTTTTCACTCAGGCGAGGCGTTGCGTCGAGGGTGATGGTCGTGCCGGTGGCGAGGACCTTCACCGTGTTCCGTGCGGCCCGGGCCTGGTTGGCCTTGTCGGGGGTGATGAGGCTGGTTTTGCCGTCGGCCCACATGGTTGTCACGGCGGCATGGCCGTGGCTGGACAGGCGTGCACCCTTGGCAATGCCACCAGGGTTGGCGACCTGGGTGGGCAGCTGAGTCTTGTTGGCCGCCTTACCGGTGATGTAGACGCGACCGTTGGAGGTGCGGGTCAGGTCCCAGTCGGTGAGCTTGCCCGAGGCGACCACGGCTGCGTTCGCCTTGCCCGTACGGGCTTGTACCGGCGTGAGGTGGCGGGCGCGGGCGTTGACCGTGGCACCGGCCTTGCGGTCGATGTCACGGTCGATGAAGGTGACACCGCCGTCCTTGTCGGCGGTGAGCTGGAACGGGACGGTCCTGGTGGTGAGGAGAACCGTCTCCTTCTTGCCGTTCAGGCGTACCAGCTTGTTGCCGTGGGCGGCGACGATGCCGTTCTTCGTGGGAACGGCTGAGGTGACCTGCCCGGGGAACTCGGCCGACGTGGTTGGCTTGCCGGTGGCAGCGTTGACGGTGATGAGGCGCGTGTTCTGCTTCTTGTCGCCGTCGTGGGAGAGCTGCGTGAACACGACCTGGTCGCCGTTGCCGCAGCCGGGGCTGAAGTAGGCGAGGGAGGCGTTGAAGGGCAGCTTGTTCACCGCGCCGGTCTTGAGGTTGACGATGGCGGCGAACGCGCCGCGCACCATCAGCTCGGGCCGGTTGGTGAAGGTACGCGGTGCGTAGGCGACGGCCGCGTACCTTCCGGATTCGGTGAGGCAGGCGTTACCGATCCAGCTGTCGGCGTCGAAGCCGTCCTCACGCAGACTCGCGGCGGTCTTCCACCCGTAGCCGTCCGCTTCGCCGGCGGTGAGGAGGTGGAAGCCGGTCGCATCCCCAGAAGTGGTGAACGCGGTGTCCTGGGACTTGCTGTAGCCGGTGCCGAGCGTCTTGATGCGGTCCTTGGCTGGGATCGCGGTCGGGCGCGGGGTGGTCTTCTTGGTGGTGTTCCAGCCGTTGGCCGCACCCTTGGGCGGGGTGGGTGTGTCGGCCTTTGCGGGCATGGTGAGCGGTATGGCCAGCGCGGTCGCTGTGGCGACCACGACGGATATCCGCCAGCCTCTGCGGGTTTGCTTCACGTGAGCTGGTGTTCCTGTTTCTCGTAGGTGGTCAGCCGGTCGATGCAGATCTTCGGCGGCTGTTCGGGCATGGGTCCGAGGCGGGTGCCGCCATCGGTGAATGCCTCGGCTTTGGTCCCTTGGGCGGGGACCAATAGAGGCGATAGGTGTTGGCGACCCAGCCTTGGCCGTCGCCGTTGCTGACCTCGACTCCGTAGTTCTGCACGTTGTCGGTGGTGTTGCGGGCGGTGACGGTGGTGAACACGCCGCCGTCTCCAGTGATGGCGTCCACGGTGACGTTCCTGGAGGTCAGGACGCGGGTGGAGCCTTCCTGGAGAGAATGACGGTGTGTGCTCCGCTTCCAACTTCACGGTGAAGGCGGAGAGTTGTGAAGGCCGTACTGGTGGCGACCGCGGGTACCGGGGTTCTGCTGACCTCGGTGGTTCAGCCGGTGCAGGCGGTAGCTGCTGCCAAAGCGGTGACGGCTACGGCCAACGTCACGGTGGCACGCTGGTTGCAGCTTCTGACGGTGAGACGGATGCCCATGTAGCGGGTGCAGCCGGTGTCGTTGAAGAGCACGGCGTACATGGGCTGGGCGTAGGAGGAGGAGACGGATGCCTGGCCGTTCCACCAGGTGTAGATGGAGCCGTAGGTTCCCGAGGACGCGGCGCCGGTGGAGGTGGTGTGTCCGGGACCGCGCCCGTTGGCAGGTGGCGGCTGCGACCTCCGGGTTGGCGTCCATCATCTGCCGGGTGGTGCGTTGGCCTGTTTGTCGATGCCGGTGACCGTCTCACCCTTTTGCAGGCGGCGATCCCGCTGCGGCGCAGGGAACGCTGGGGCGGTGATGGCGGCACTGACGAGGGGAGCGGGCGCGAGAGGGGTAGGCAACTTCATGCGGGTTTCCCCTTTTTTTGATCGTCGGACGGGTGGCGCGCGCGAACTTGGCGAAGCGAATGAGTGTGCACACTGAGGTCTTTATTGCGTGCTGATCCTCTTGGCGGCCGTGATTCGCTCGCCGAGGTCCTTCTTGATGCCGTCGAGCTTGGCCTTGTTGGCGGCGATCTGCTTGTTCTGGATCTTGGTCTCTTCGGCGGCCCACATGCGGATGAGGTTCGTCTGCTCCTTGCAGTCGATGTCCGCGAGCGCGAGAGCGATGGTGTCCTTGGTGGGCTTGTTGTCCTGTGTAGCGCCCTGCTCCATGGCCTTCCACGGGGTGGCGACATCATGCCCGGCCTTCTTCATGCAGGCGGACCAGTCGCTGACGGCGTTCTTGACGGCGGTCGCGTCCTGGGAGGCGGCGAGGCTTTGGCCGTTGAGGTCCGAGACGAAGTAGACGTCCTGCTCATTCATGCCGGCCTGCTTCTTCGCCCAGCCGGTGCAGCCTCCTTCCTTGAGCTTGATGCCGTTGTGCTCGGCGCGGGCGGGCTTGCTGACCGGGGCGGCGAAGTACGGCTCGCCTGCCTTGGTGCCCTTCGGCGGTTCGGGCTTCTCGGGCTTGGTATGGCCAGTGAGGACTTCAACCTGGACGTCGGTGAGTTCGGGCATGTTCTGCTCGACGTGCTCTTCGAGGATGGGGGCGAAGTCGTAGCCGTGCTTGGTGGCCTGGTCGCGGTCGGTGATGCCGTACCGGCGCTCGATGTTGGCGTCGTTGTCGGACGGCGGGGGATTGGCGCCGGGCTTGGGGAGGGTGACGGTGAAGCCGTACTCCTTCATGCACGACGAGGTCAGGGTGTTCTCGGCGGCTTCGATGGTGACGCGATCGGCGTAGGACACCATGTAGGGCTCCAGCGGAAGACTGATTCCCTTGGCCAGTCCGGCGGTGGGGGTGGGGTTGGGCCACTTGTCCTTGTTGACGACGGGCTGGTTGGCGGCGGCCGGGCTGGGCTTGTCGTCGCCGGCGGTGCAGGCGCTGAGGAAGCTGGTTGCTATGAGGGTGGTGGCGGCGAGCGCCTTGCGGGTGGTGTCCATGCGGGTGGCTCCTGTTCGGGTGGTTCAGGCGAAGCGCTGGCGGGCGTTGTTGTTCTTGAGGGCGGAGATGAGGTCGACGCGGCTGCAGCCCCAGCCGCCGCAATCGTTGGCCCGACCGGTCGGCGTCATGGACGCCTGCCTGTCCATCTCGCGGCCGATGAAGCGGCGACCATGCCTGCGTTGGCGGGGATGGCCGAGGTGGCCCCGCCGGCGAGCGTGGCCAGGCTGGACTCCTTGCCGGTTGCCGCGTCGACGGTGATCCGGCGGTCTGGGGTCTGCCGCTTCTCCTCACCGCCGTGGCTGGGCCGGGTGAACGCCGCCTCATGGACCTGGCCGTGACCGGGTGAGAAGTAGGCGCGCGACGACTGGAACGGCAGCCTGGGGACCTTACCCGGCAGTTCCTGGCCCTTGGGCAGTCCGGAAGAGGGCGTCTTCGCGGGCCAGTTGCTCCGGTAGTCCGGGGCGTGCTCCTTCGCCGGTCCGGGGACCGGTCGAGGGGCCGGTCCCCGGACCGGCGGGCACGCACCGAGCGATATTGCCACGGGCATGACAGCCGCATCGGTGGTCGCTCGCATGAGGACGTGCACGTTTTTCCTCGCCTGTGTGAGGGTGGGGACGGTGTCGTCGTTCGGCCGGTGGTGGGCCGAATGCCATCGCGGAGTCCGGGTCTTCCCACAGGGCCGGCCGCGTGAGCGGGCGGGTCGCGGCTACCGGCGCAGTGCCTCGACCGGCTGCACCCGGCTCGCCCTCCATGCGGGGTAGAGACCCGCCAGGAGACCGGTGAGCAATCCGATGCCGGGTGCCGCGACGGCGACCTGCGGATGGATCACGGGTGTCCAGTCCCTGGCCAGAGCGACGCCCACGACGGTGATGATGCCGAGTGACGCGCCGACCAGGCCGCCGAGCGTGCCGAGCGCGCCCGACTCGGTGAGGAACTGGGCCGTGATGTGCCGTCCGCGGGCACCCAGCGCGCGGCGCAATCCGATCTCACCGGTGCGCTCCAGAACAGCGACCAGCGTGGTATTGGCGATGCCCAGGGTCCCGATGAACAGACAGATCGCGGCGAGCACCAGGAACAGCTGGTTGAGATCACCTCCCACTCCGGCTCGCAGCGATCTGGGGTCGGGCGGTGGCACGGACCTGAAGTGCTCCGGGTGTGCGGGATCGAGCGACAGCGGTACCTCGGCGGCCACCTGCGTGGCGGCACCCAGGCGGGTGGACACGAGCATCTTGGGCGCGTTCTTCGGCGCACCCCAGATCTGCTGCGCGGTGGACCGGGGCACCACGACGGAGAGCAGCAGGTCGGCCTGGCGCTCGACGTCGTCCACGATGCCCACGACGCTGAAGGCCTCGTCACCGATGAACACGGCCGGCGCGGTCTCCAGGGTCGTGATGCCGAGGCGGGCGGCAAGGCCCGCGCCGACGACGGCGACCCGCTGCTCCGTGCGGTCGTGCCAGGGGTCGTAGAGCCGGCCCTGGGCGAGGGTGGGGTGCGCTGCTCGCAGTACGCCTGAGGAGGCGGCCACCACCTGGATCCGGCTGTTGCCGCGGTCGGGGCCCACCGGAGCCGATCGGACCTGTTCCTCGGGAGCCAGGTCGACGGACCAGTAGACGCCTGCGTCCCGTACGCCGTTGAGCCGCTCCACCCGCTGGTCCGCGTCGGCCGGGAAACCGATGGTGCCGAGGGCGCCCTGCTCGCGGGAGACGTCGTCGACGGTCACTTCGGTGGCGCTCAGCGCGTTGAACCGGTCGTCGATCTGCGAGGAGGCGGTTGCGGTCAGGCCGAGGATGGCGACGAACGTGCCGACTCCCAGCACCGTCCCGAGCGAGGTCAGCACGGAACGGGCAGGGCGCTGGAGCACGCCGGCGAGAGCCTCGGAGACCAGGTCCCGCGCCGCGAGCCGGTGCCGGACCACGCCAGAGGCCCGGCTGGCCGCGCGTCCGCGGAGCCCCGGCAGAGAGAACGGAAGACGCCTCATACGGACCTGCCTGACCGCAGGACGTCGAGGGTCGGGGAGTCCGGCCAGTCGGACGCGGGCTCGGGCCGGAGTGCCGTCGGGTCGTGCGGCCGGGCGTTCGGCTCGAGGTGCGGCGCAACTGAGGTTTCCGACAGGGCGCCGTCCCGAATGGTCACGGTGCGGCGACCGCGGGCCGCCACCGCCGGGTCGTGGGTGATGACGACCACTGTCATACCGCTGCGGTGCACCGCGTCCAGTAGTCCGAGGATGGCCTCAGCGGTCGCGGTGTCGAGGTTGCCGGTCGGCTCGTCGCACAACAGCAGCGACGGCCGTCCCACCAACGCTCGGGCGATAGCGACGCGTTGGCGCTCTCCACCGGAGAGCTGGGTGGGCAGGGATTGCACGCGGTGGCCGAGCCCCACCTGTTCGAGGGCGGCACGGGCGCGTGCCGCGCGATCCCGGCGCGGAGTGCCGTCGTAGACGAGGCTGAGCGCCACGTTCTCCAGGGCGCTGCGGTGCGGCATGAGGTGGAACGCCTGGAACACGAATCCGATGCGCTCTCCGCGCAGGGCCGTGCGGTCCGCGTCCGCCAGCGAGCCGGTGTCGACACCGTCGAGCAGGTATGCACCCGTCGTCGGTGAGTCGAGCAGCCCCACGATGTTCAGGAACGTCGACTTACCAGCCCCGGAGGGACCGACCACGGTCACGAACTCGCCGCGCTCGACGCGCAGGTCACAGGGAGCGAGTGCCTGTACAGGCGGCGGCCCCGGGTAGGTGAGGCCCACCTGCCGCAGTTCGATGACCGGGAGTTCGATGACCGGGGGTTCGGCCACGGCGGTCATGAACCCGCTCCCGCCGCGTTCGCGGGGTTCGGGCGCACGCCGACGAGAACCTTGTCCCCTTCGGTGAGCACGCCCGGGGTCCGCGGGCGTACTTGCACGCTGCCGTCCCCCGTGGTCCCGGTGACCACCGCCACCTTGCGTCGGCCGTCGCCCTTCTCCACGACGGTCACCGTCGTCGTGCCGTCCGCGCCCGCCGACACCGCCGACAACGGCACGACCAGGCTCGCACCCTTGGTGGCCGCAGCGCGCACGGTCAGGCGAACGTCCTGTCCGGTGAGGTCCGGCGGCAGCGGCTTGTCCGGGCGTACGAGCATCAGGTAGCCCTGGGCGCCGGTGGCCTGCTCCTTGTCCTCTCCTCCGCTCGCGGCGGTCTGCTCCTGACCGACGGTGTCCGCGACCGACACGACCTTCGCGGTTGCGGTGCGGCCGGTCACCTCGGACAGGATTTCCACCCGCTGACCGGACCTGACCAGGCCCTTCTCGTGCTGCTGGAGGTAGCCCTGGACGACCAGGGCGCCGGCCGACACGGTGAGGACCGGGCCGGACACCTCCTCGCCGACCCGCGCGTGCACCGCGTCCACGCGGGCGGGGAAGCGGGACAGGAAGACGACTTCGGAGGCGGGCAGCATGGGTCCGGTCGTCGCCCGCACGCGGGCCAGCTCGTCGCGCGCCGTGGCCAGGTCCTCCTGTGCTCGCTCGACCTGGCGCGCGGTGCTTCCGCCCGCACCCTTGCCGTCGGTGCCGAGAGGGTCGCCCACGCCCTTGCCGTCCGCGTCGGTGCCCGCCTCTGCGGCGTGGGTGCCGGAGCTGGTGCCGGACGCCGCGCCCAGGCGGGCGTCCTCCAGCGCTCGTTCGGCCAGGGTCACCGCGGCCTCGGCGTTGTGCACCGCGTTGTCGCCGTCTTCCTGGGCAGTCTGCGGTGTGTAACCGATGCGGTCGTAGAACCCGGTGAGCGCGGCCTTCGTCCGCGGCCCGAAGTACCCCTCGCGGTCACCGACCGTGCTGTGCCCGAGCGCGGTCAGCGCGTCCTGGAGCTGGGCGACGTCATCCCCCTGCGCCCCGGGCTTCAGGTCCCGGAAGACAGGCAGTTCGCCCCGCAGGGCGAACACCGGACGGCCGGAGACCTCAAGGAGCCGCTGGCCGGCCTCGATTCGCTGACCGTCCTTGACCGGCAGCTTGGTGACAACGGGCGCGCCTCCGTCGGGGCCGCCCGCCGAAGGGCTGACCTCGACGGTCTGGGCCGCGGTGACCGTGCCGCGGACGATGACCGAGTCCTCCAGGACCCGGTGCTCGACCGGGGCGGTGAGCACCGTCGGCGGGGGCGCTTCGGAGTCGGCCGCGGCCTGCGCGGGCGACTTGATGAACTGGGTGGCCGCCATGCCGGCGCCGGAGAGCACTACCGCTCCCGTGGCGATCCCCACGGCCCACCGGCGCTTTCGGGGCAGCCCTGCGGCACCTGTGTGCACCTCGCCATCGGACATGGCGGTTCCCTTTCCCCGGATCTATTCGTGGCCTTGCCCGGTGCGCTCGTACGGACCGGACGGCGGCGCGGTCAGCCGCGCAGCACCTGCTCCGCGGCCTTCACCGCGGCTTCGTTCTGCTTCCTCGCCTCGTCAAGAGCGAGTTGGTGCTCCTCGATCTGCTTGCGCTGAATCTCGGAGTCGGCCTCGAACCAAATGTCCACCAAGTCGACGGACTTCTTGCAGTCAATATCCGCCAGTGCGACACTCACCGCCCGCTCGCTGTCGAGCGGCTGCCCCTTGTTCAGGTCGATGGCCTCGAAGGGACCGGTGACTTCATATCCCTTCCCCTTCATGCAGGACGACCATTTTTCCGTGGCTTCCCGCACTTTCGGAGCGTCCTGGGACCGCATCAGGCTCTCGTAGTTCAGGCGGCTCACCAGCGAGAAATCAAGTCCGGCGGATCCGACCTTGTTCTGGGCCCACCCCGTGCAACCGCCCTTGGGGATTTTCTTCCCCTCGTAGGAGTCCGGGGCCGGGGTGACACTGTCACCCTTGCGGAGCCCGCCGCTCAGCACCATCTCCGCCGACTCGGTCAGGGCAGGCGCTTGCGCCCCGGTTTCCGGGCCCTTTTCGTCGAGCCCGTACCCGTGCTTCTCCGCCACCTTGCGGTCGGTGATGCCGTAGCGCCGTTCCATGTTCGCATCATTGGAATTCGGCGGCGGCGTGGTACCGGCGGGCGGCGGGCGGAAATCGAAGCCGAAACCCGCCATGCATTCGGACTGCAGATTGCGTGTCGCCTGATCGATGACCACGTTCTGCTCATACGTCTGCATGTACTGCTCGAGCGGCAGGGTCAGCCCTTTGGCCAGGCCGCTCTCCGGTGTGGCCGGAGGCCACTTGGACCGGTCGACGTTCTTCAGATTCTGCGCAGCGGCAGCCGCCGGATCACGCTCCTGCTCGGCGGCGCAGCCCGCCGTGACCGTGCTGACCAGCACGGACACGGCGAGCAGCGCGTAGCGTCGGTTACGCGAAGTGCTGCGAGGCATTGTTGTTCTTCAGCGTGGAGTTCAGGTCGACAATCTTGCCGCCGGCGCAGTACTGGCTGCCGTTGGTGTGCGCGAAGTACTGCGAGCTGCCCTGGTAACCGGAGTTGTAGTAGATCCGGTACGCGTCGTACGGGCCGCAGTTCTCGACGGAGGCCGCGTTGTTCTTCACGGCCTGCCCCGTGCCGGGCGCGGTGTTGCCCACATTGTTCTTACCGAACACGAAGTTGTACGTCTGCGAGGTGGCCCCGTTGGCCGACACGGTCTCGCCCGCGTAGTTGTAGACGTTTCCGTAGAAGTGGGCCCTACCCGAGTAGTAGCCGTCGTTCGCGATCGAGTTGTAGTGCACGTTGAGCTGGCCGCCCGCGTTCTCAATGCCGCAGACCTTGTAGCCGCAGTTGTTGTCCACGTTGTACGTGGCCGCATTCGCGGTCGGCGCGGTGACAAGCAGGGCGGCGGCAGTGGCAGCGGTGGTGACGAACACGGCGCTGACGCGCTTGTTGAACATCTTCATTCCTACTCCTAAGAAAGAGAAACCCTTGAGAGGAGTGGAACGCAGGCTGTTCAGGCGTTCCCGCATGTCGCTGAACATTCGAGCATGCAGGAATTGCAGCAGAAGCGATCGGGTATCGAATCCATGCTCCGTGCGTCGCGGGTTCCCCCCCGGGATGTGATCTTCATTAGAGCAGATTCACATCGCCCTTAAACGGACAAGTGATCACTTCTAAACCATCACAGATAGATCACCTTACAATCACGAGAATATTACGCAACTGTCTGCCAAAAACTTCCGGCCGCGGGACCAGGCCCGGTGATCACGGCGCAGCCCAACGAGGCCGCGCCGCGCGCAGCCCGGCCGCGCACCGATAGCCGGGCCGTCCCCGCGCCGGGGGCGGCGGAACCCTGCTCCGGTGACGCACCGTCCCAGGCGTATGCGTATCCATGCCCGAGTTGTTGGTGGTCGTCGCGCTCCACGGCCTCGATCGTGACCGCCACGTGGCGCGCACCCTCGTCGCGCGCATCGCATACCGACATCAACTGGCAGGCGGCGTCTCAGACCCGTTGCCACTCGACATGGTCGCCACGGCGTGGGCCGAGGCAGGAACCGGTGTCGGCCGCGATACCGCACCCTGCCGTGGCCTGGTGAACTCCGTCGCCCTTGAGTCGGCGGTCCCGCAGGATCTTCCAGTTCTCCAATCGCGACAGTGGACACGTGGCGCTCCTGGTTGACGGGCCTCTGGCCAGCCGTTCTGGCAGCACCGTAGACGCGGTTGGTGCAGGGGAGTCCTCAGCGGTGTGTTCCGACGAACACGGCACCCTGTTGACCCGCCGGGGGTGTTCCTGCCGACGCCGTCGCTCTCCCAGTGATCTCGCCGTCGATCGCGGTGGACAGGCCGACCGGCACGCCAACCACCACCGAGGTGATCACACCGGCCCAGATCGTGCGCGCCATGACCGCCGACCACTCCCGTCTGCTCCATACCTTGCCGGGGTAGTCCGTGATGTCGCCCGCGGCGAACACCTGGGGCAGGTTGGTCGCCATGTGGGTGTCGACGGCGATCTTCCGGGCGTTGAGGTTCAGGCCCCAGTGCTGCTGTGGGCCGAGGTCGGCCAGGAAGCCGAGCGCGGCGACGACGGTGCCGACCGGGATGCGGTGGGTGTCCTTGGTGACGCGGTGCCGTATCTCGGAGCGAAGACGCCGACGCCACGGCCGGTTTCTCGGCCTGCACCATGTCTCAGCTCTGCCCACCACCAGGTGCCGCCCCGCTCGCCGTTGGCCTTTCAGGGCGCCTTCCCTCGCCGCCCCCAGCGCCTGAACTGGCACAACACCGAACCCAGCCCCTACCAGAGGAGCGTCGGCCGCGCCGGAAGGCCTGAGGTTGAGTGTTACCGCTTCAGGGTAATGGCGTGGCCGTTGGGGCCCGTGAGGGTGAGGGTGTGGGCGGTTACGTGGGTCTTGTAGGTGCCGGCGGGGGGTATGACGTCGACGCGGTCGGGCTGGTAGCAGGCGATCAGCGTCGACGCATATTCGCTGTCGAAGGTGATCGTGGATTGGTCGGCATTGACGACTGCCTTGCCGCGGATGTGGTTGCAGCCGTCGTGTCCGGTGAGGGTGTGCTTGTCGGCGTCGAACACTAGCCGTGCGGGGGACCCCTTCGGCACGGAGTGGGTGACGCCGTCGGCGGTGATGGTGTGGGCGTGCCATTGCACGCCGGTGAGGGTGGGCGGCGCGGTGCGCGGGCTGTCGTTTCCGGACTGAGCGAAGGATGTGACCGTGAGGGCAGCAGTGGCAAGGGCCGTGGAGGCGAGGAGCAAGGTCCGCTTCATGACCTTGTGACGTGGCGGCAAGGAGAACGGTTCCGGGGCGCGAGCCACACTGCTTGGACACGCGTCCGGAGGTGTCAGCAGCCGCTGTCCGGGAGCGTGACACCCGCGCCTGTCCAAGGAGTTGGGTGTCACCAACTCCCTGACTGTCAGGCGGTGTCGGGGCGGATCGCTCGTGGGGCTCGCGAGGCCCATCACGGTAACGGTGCGGCCTTCCAAGGGGCGGGCGAGAGTGTTGAACAGTACTCGCTCGGTCCAGCCCTGTCAGACGTCTTCGCTGGCCAGCGTCTCCAGTCCCGGCCGGGCCACCGGCACTGGGAGCTCCGATCACCCGCTCGCCGCCGCGGCAGGGTTGAGTCCCTACGCGGCCTGCACGGATGCGATGGCCCGCTCGTACGTGTTGCTCCGCGTATCAGTGGTCAGCCGCACACGCGTCCCTTCCGCACTCTCCGGCCACGCGTCACCCGCTCTGGCTTCGCCAGGACGGCGTCCCGTTCTCGTTGACCGCCCCTCCAGACCAGGCTGGACCGGCTGGGTTCGACGGGCTGATAACAACCCGCCGGCAGTCCTCGGGCCCTCCAGGCGTCAATCGTGGCAGCGCCCAGTGACCGGCCGTCCGAAGGCGGCTTTACTGGTCTTTTACCTTGAGATGAGGGACAATCTTTCTTCCGCCAGGACGATGTTCCGCCCCCGCCCGGGGCGGCTGAGAGATGAAGGAGCAGCAGACCCGCAATGGGTGAACCTCCCAGTACGAGCCGTGTCACACCCCGCCCGACAAGACGCTGCGAATCGGGGGTGGCACGGTGACCGAGTTGCTGCTGCTCCTGCTCGCTCTGGCGCTGACTCTTGCGTGCGCGGTGTTCGTCGCGGCCGAGTTTTCCCTGACCACGGTTGAGCGCGCTGACCTCGAGCGTGCAGTTGAGGCCGGTGAGCGCGGTGCCGACAGCGCTCTGAAGGCCGTCAGGCGGCTGACCTTCCAGCTTTCCGGTGCTCAGCTGGGCATCACGGTGACGTCGCTGGTGATCGGCATGCTCGCCGAGCCGTCCCTCTCCGTGCTGCTCCGCGGCCCGCTGATCGCGATCGGCCTGGGAGGAGCGGCGTCGACGATCGCGACCATCCTGGGCGTGGCCGTGTCCACGGTGGTGCTGATGGTGGTCGGTGAGCTGGTGCCGAAGAACTGGGCCATCTCCCGGCCGCTGGCCGTGGCCAAGGTCGTCGCCACCCCGCAGCGCGGCTTCACCGCCGCCTTCGGCCCCTTCATCGAGCACCTGAACAGCACCGCCAACCGGTTCGTGCGGCGCTTCGGACTGGAGCCGGCCGAAGAACTCGCCCACGCGCGCAGTCCCGAGGAGCTCGTGGCCCTCGCCCGGCACTCGGCCGCACAGGGCGCGCTGGAGAAGGACTCCGCCGAGCTGTTCGTCAAGACCTTGCACCTGGCTGAGCTGACGGCTGAGAACGTCATGACCCCGCGGGTGG
Source organism: Streptomyces sp. YS415 (assembly GCF_023544665.1). GTDB lineage: Bacteria > Actinomycetota > Actinomycetes > Streptomycetales > Streptomycetaceae > Streptomyces. The sequence continues at coordinate 130,524 of NZ_JAMJFL010000013.1, read as the reverse complement.
ATGTGCAGGCCCTCGAAGCCCAGGCCAGCGCGGCGGACGCGGTCAACCTCACCCACGTCACGGGCCTGTCCCGCTTCCCCGTCTACCGTGACAGCCTGGACGAGATCATCGGCACCCTGCACATCCGCGACGTCCTCGCCCTGGACGAGGACAAGCGCGCCGCCACGCAGGTCACCGACCTGATCACCGCTGCACTGCTGGTGCCCGACAGCCTGCCCGTCGACACCCTCCTCGCCCGGATGCGCAGCGAGCGCACCATGGCCGTGGTCATCGACGAATACGGCGGCACCGCCGGCGTCGCCACCGTCGAGGACATCATCGAAGAGGTCATTGGCGAAGTCCGTGACGAACACGACCCCCAAGAGACCCCCGACCTCCTCCCGAGGCCTGCGACGGACGGCGGCCGGCGGGTCTGGGAGGCCCACGGCAGCGTCCGCACCGATGAACTCGCGGAGATCGGCCTGAGCGCCGAAGACGGCCCGTACGAAACCCTCGCCGGCCTGACCGCCACCCTTCTCGAACGCATCCCGAAGCCTGGAGACACCGTGCATCTCGACGGTTGGGACATCACCGTCCTCGACGTCGACCACCACCGCGCCGACCGCCTCACCCTCACCGCCCCCGTAGCGGCGGAACGCGCCGGGCAGGAGATCACCCGATGACCACCATCCAGCTGCTCATCGGCGCCCTGACCCTGCTCACCAACGCCTTCTTCGTCGGCGCCGAATTCGCCCTGATCTCGGTACGCCGCAGCCAGATCGAACCCAAGGCGCAGGCAGGCAACAAGCGCGCCCGGACCACCCTGTGGGGGATCGAGCACCTGTCGGCCATGATGGCCACCGCCCAGCTCGGCATCACCGTCTCCTCCCTCGTGCTCGGCGCCGTGGCCGAGCCGGCCATCGCCCACCTGCTGGAGGCCCCCTTCCACGCCATCGGCGTGCCCGACGGGCTCACCCACCCGATCGCCTTCGTCATCGCCCTGACGCTCGCGACCTACCTGCACATGCTCTTTGGCGAGATGGTGCCCAAGAACATCGCCCTGGCCGCCCCGGTGCCCACCGCGCTGTTCCTGGGCCCGCCGCTGGTCGCGCTCACCCGCGCCCTGCGCCCCGTCATCTTCGGCATCAACGCCTTCGCCAACGCCCTGCTGCGCCTGCTGAACGTCGAGCCCAAGGACGAAGTCGAGGCGGTCTTCACCGACGACGAACTCGCTCGCCTGGTCGCCGACTCCAGCCAGGCCGGACTGCTCGACCCTGCCGACGGCGAGCGGCTGCGCGATGCCCTGGAGCTCGGCACGCGCCCGGTCGGGGAGGTCCTGGTGCCGCTGGCGAACATGAGCACGGTCGACCACCGCGTCACGCCGGCCCAACTGGAGAAGGCGGCGACAAGCGCCGGCTACTCCCGGATGCCTGTCGTGGGACCCGGCGGCACGATCATGGGCTATCTGCACATCAAGGACGCCATCGGTGTTGCCGAACGGCACAAGCCCTTTCCGCAGGCTGCCCTGCATCCGGTGACTCGGGTACAGATCGACACCCCCCTCGACGACGCCCTCACCGCCATGCGGGTCAACGGCACCCACCTCGCCGCTGTCACCGGCGACAAGGGCACCGTGATCGGCTTCGTCACCATGGAAGACGTCCTGTCCGAACTCGTCGGTTCGACGGCCGCATGACCGCTCTGAGCCGTCGAAGCGGAAGAACTGTGTCGCGGTCGGGGTGAGCGCCGCTTTCCGGGGTACAACGGCTCTTGGCTCGTGCGACTGCACCGAGCCGGAACATGCCCGGTGAAGGGATGTTCCGGGACAAGAACGAAGGATTGACCCGTATGGCCAGCGGCACCGTGAAGTGGTTCAACGCCGAGAAGGGCTTCGGCTTCATCGAGCAGGACGGTGGGGGACCGGACGTCTTCGCGCATTACTCCGAGATCAAGGGCAGCGGATACCGTGAGCTGACCGAGGGCGAGCACGTCACCTTTGACATCGGCCAAGGGCAGAAGGGTCCGCAGGCCCAGAACATCGTCCGGGGCTGACAGGACATGAGGTTGTAGAGAGAGGCGACTGCCCGGTGTGCAGTCGCCTCTCTCTGGTGAGCATCTCGTGCAACGACGCCCGGCACACAACTCGGTGGCGGCGCATGTGGACGATTGCCGCGCTGGTGTGCCGGGGGCGAACGAGGGGGTGATCCCCGGCTTCGTCGTTGGTCAGCCACCCAGTCGCCGGAGGGTAGGGGTCCAGAAAGACGCGCGGTCGAACCCACGCCGGGTGGTACCTGTTTCGCATCCTTGGTGCATCGTTGGGCCAGGTAAGAATCGAGCAAGCCGCGTCGGGTGGGGCCCAGCCCAGCAATTAGAGTGATCCGCATGGACATGCGGAGGATTGTCGCCGTGCTGGCCGAGGAAGCTGAACAGCAGATCCGAGACCACGTGTGGAAAGTGGCACCGGACGACCGCGCACTCGCTCTTGATACCGAAGCGGGCCTGCGTGACGCTGTCGGCCCGCCGGACGTCCAGGAAGCCATGCCGCAGATCGAGCGGCTGGAACACCTGCGGGAAACGCTTGCCGTCCTGGCGATTTCCCTCGCCCATACTCATGGCCGACTGGCCTGGTTTCTCTCCGGTGCTCTCAACGCGCTCGAACCGGTCCTGCGTTGGCGTGCCATGTCCGCTGATGGTGGCGGCACCTTCGGCACCGTCCTGCCGAGCCCAGAGGAATACACGGAGGCGGAGGATGCCGTCCGCCGACTTCAGGAGGTCCTCGCACAAATCGGCCGAGTCCGTTGACCTCAGCCGCCTTGCGACGGCTGTGACATGCGGGACAGCCCGATGCCCGCCGGTGGGGGAGTGCCACTGGCGCCCGCCACCGGCGCAGACAGCGCGGTCGGCGGCACGTACGCGTCACAAGACCCTGAGAACTACCTGTTCATGGGTGCTGCTGAGGTCGGGCGGCTGACGCTTGACTTGTGTCCGCGCCGGAGTTGACGTGCCGCTGGGTTTCCTGGGGTCCGTGCCAGTCCAGGCACATGGCGGTGGCGTCGTCTTCGAGCAGGCCGTCGGCGGCGTCCCGAACGGCGGATGTCAGCGCCAATGCGGTCTCCCGCGGGTGTAGGTCGCGGGTGTGCTCCAGCAGGGCGAGCAGGTCGACCTTCTCGCCGTGCCGTTCGAGCATGCCGTCGGTGATCATGAGCAGGCGGTCGCCGGGACGCAGGTCGAGGTCCTGCACGCGGTAGGGGTGGGGCGTGAGCTCCGACAGCCCGAAGGGATGGTCCACCTGGCAGGGAATCACCTCCGCGGTCCCCTCGCGCATGCGCAGGGGCCAGGGATGGCCGGCATTGACGAGCTGGGCCCGACCGGTACGCAGATGGACACGCAGCAGCTGGCCGGTGGCGTGCCCGCGGCCGTGGTGGATCAGGGCCTGGTCGGCCCGGTGTGCCTGTTCGGCCAGGGCCGTTCCTGCGCGGCGGGCGCCGCGCAGGGCACTGACCAGGACCGTGGCGGCCAGGGCGGCGTCGATGTCGTGTCCCATGGGGTCGGTCACCGACAGATGCAGGGTGTCGCGGTCCACGCTGTAGTCGAACGTGTCGCCGCTGAGGCCTTCGGAGGGCTCCAGACTCCCGCACAGCGTGAATTGCGCGGCCTCGCACGACAGTGATGGGGGCAGCAGCTGGTACTGGATCTCTGCGGCCAGACTTGGAGGTACGGAGCGCTTGCCCCAGGTGTAGAGGTCGGTGAAGCGCCCGTTGGCGATCACGATGTACGCCAGGAGGTGGGCGGCTTCCCCGACCGCGTCAAGGACGTCCTCACCGGGGTCGGCCGGCAGAAGCAGTTCCAGCAGCCCGATGGCATCCCCCCGGTTGGTGACCGGCATGATCACCCGATGTCCGTGGCCTGTCGCCCGAAGAAGCAACCGCTGGGTACGGACCACTTCCTCGTAGACGCTGCCGAACAGGGGGATTCGCTCCGCCTCCCGGTCACCGTCCGCGGGGACGGTGGACAGCCGCGCCACCGCCTTCCCCGTCAGATCCACAATGAGGAAAGACACCTCATGGGCGTTGAACCGCCGCCGCAGGTCTTCCGCGACCACGTCAACGGCGTCCACCGGCGCCGCCGCCTCGGCCGCCGTCAGCACCCGGGGAAGACCACTCTGCCTACCACGCACGACCGCGGCCCCTTCCAGCACCCCTATGACCAGGATCGGAGTCGCCGCGTAGCACGTCAACCGCGGACGGCCACGCAGAGTGAGAGCAGTTACAGCACGTAGTTGTGGATCAAGGGTGTGACGGTCACCGTGGCGGTCGGCACTGCGGCGTTCGCCGTCAGGGACGACGGCACGATCGAGAAGCGCCCCGTGACCGAGGGGGTGTCGGGGCCGCCGCCGACGACACCGCGCTCGGTTCCCAGCAACTGCCGAGCAGGCCGCACAGAAGGTTGGCGGCGGCTTCTCCCGCTTCCGCACCCGACGGGGCCAGCGGCGGTAACCGACCACGCGGGCATGCCCACGGCGCCCCTGGGGGCGGCCGCGTTGTCGGTGGTGGCTGGCAGGCTCAGCGGCATGAATGACGATGACGAGCGGCTGCTGCGCGGCCGGGTGTACGGCACCGACCCCGACCATGCCGGCCCCCGTCCGGGCCGGACGTACGCCGAACTGGTCGGCGGGCCGCTGGACGGGCTCCTGATGGACATCACCGGCTGGACACAGGAGGAGATCAGCAATGGTGTCTCGCTGCGGACCGAGCTCGGGCAATTCGGTGCCGACGGCCGTGCAATATACAACCCGCGCCCAGGCGACTCGCGCCGCTTCGACTGGATCGGCGACAGCCCTTGACGGCTCCGCAGCCCATGCCGCGCATGGCCACGAACTCGACCATGAGACCGACCATGCCAGGCCAGCGGATCCGGCCCGATGGGGGGACTGGCGTGGCGACAGTCCTTGGAGGCCCGCCACTTGGTCTGATGAAGCCACCGCAGCGGCACACCTCGATCGGACCGCCGGGGCACAGCGCCGTACATGCCTGACTCGCGAGACGCACGTGAGCGAGCCGGGCTTGGCCGTCGTCGACATCGCGGCCGCTGACGACGCAGGACGTCTGTCAGCCCGGTGTCCGGCTGCGCTGCTACCTGGACCTGCGCCAGCAGCTAACCCTGCCGAGGTGGTCGACCCGACCGTGGAGCCGCCCGCGGCCCGGCCCTGAGTCTCAGAGTGGTCGGCCTACGTGCGCGTGTTGTTGTAGCGCACGGTGGTGCCCCACTTCTCCTGCACGAGTGCCATGCACCACTGGCAGAGCGGGCTGCCGCCGGTGCCGTACCGGTGGGTCTTGCGCTGGCAGGCGGCGCACAATCCGACACGGTCACCCGGGCATGTCAGTGCGGACGGATCCGGCTCCGAGATCGGGGGTGGGGGAGTCGGAGTCGACATGGCAGGTCCTGTTCTGGGTGGTGAATATCGGTCACCGTGGCAGCAGAATAACGGCCAAAATGACACAAAAGTTCAGACTGCGCGCCTGAGTTGGATGGCCGGACGGATGGGGTTTCGCCCTTCGAGCCTTGGTGCCTGCTCTCGCGCAGGCGCGCGGCAGGGGAGGGGGGTGCGGCGGTGGGGCAGTGGTCGGGACCCGGGTGCCAGGGCGCGCTCACCAGCAATGCAGCGGCACCCGTCGCAGGTCGCTGCTGCGGCTAAGTCGAGGATGCCCAGCCGGGTGTCGGGCTGGCAGTGGAGGCATGCCCGCAGGCCCGTCGCGATGGAACCCGATGCCGAGTTCGGCGACCCAGTCCGGTGGTGCCGGGCGCCTCTGCCTGCCCCGTGCCTCCTCGGCCTGCCGTTGCCGGAGGGCTGCGATCCTTGCGTCGATGCGGTCCACCCACAGGGCGTGCCAGACCCGCAGGGTCTGCAGGCGGTCCAGGTCGGGCGGCAGGTCGTCGAACACATTTTTGATTCTATGCTCATGATCCACCGGTCGCGCCCTCGCGTGTTCGATTTTATGTTCGATAACGTAGGGGTGGGAGGTGGATGTCGTGACTGCGGACGTACCGGCAGGCCAGAGGTCGACGGTGATGCATGTGCGCTGCCCGGACCGCCTGTCCGAGGAGGCCTACCGGCAGGTGCTGGAGCTGCTGGCGGAGCTCTCCCCGGTCGTGCAGGCGCTCCCGCCCACCGCAGCCCTGGTGGAACTGAAGGGCGCCCTGCGCTACCACGGCACCGGCCCCCGCCACCTGGGCGAGATCCTGCGTGTGCGCACGCTGTCCCGCCTGGGTGTCGACGTACGCGTCGGCATCGGGCCCTCGGTCACCGTCGCGGCCACCGCCTCCGCGCAGATCGGCGAGCCCGGCGGCGTCCTGGCTCTCGACCCCGACCAAGCCCTCCCATGGTTGGCCGGCCTGCCGGTTGAGGCGCTGTACGGCATCGGAGCACACCAAGCCGCCGTGCTGCGCGACTACGGCATCCACTCAGTCGGCCTGCTCGCGACCGTCCCGCACGCCACCGTTCAGCGCCTGCTGGGCGGGCGCGCCGGCCGCACGGCAGCCGACCGGGCCCGCGGGATCGACCCGCGCGCCGTCATCCCTCGCGCCCTGCCCGCCGCCGCGACCGTGCGCCACGCCTTCCCCCAGCACACCCTGGACGGCGCTACTGTCCGCGCCGCCCTCCTCGACCTGGTCGTCCGCCTCGGGCACCTACTGCGCCGCCGACAGCAGGCGGCCCGTGCGCTCACCCTCACCCTGACCTTCGCCGGCAACGCCAGCTGGACCAGGACCCGCCGCCTGACCGAGCCGTCCGCACACGACGACGACCTGCGCCTGCTCGCCTACCAGTTGATGGACGCCGCCGGTCTGCAACGCGGCCGCCTGACCGCCCTCGCCCTCAAGGGTGAGGACCTCATCGACGCCAATCAGGTCGCCCAGCAGATCAGCTTCGACGACGCCCGCGAAGCACGACTGGTCGCCGAAACAGCCATCGACCGCGTTCGCGACAAGTTCGGCCCGGGCGTCATCGGCCCGGCCACCACGTACCGCCGCGCCAGCTGACCCTGTCGCTCACAGAAACGGATGACAGTACCGAGACAGGCCAGCGCGGACGTCTCTAGCCCGCGGCTCCGAGCAGCAGCAGTGTGTGCGGCCACAGGTCGTCGAGGACGGTGGGGTCGTTCTTGAGTTTGGCGAACATGACCAGGCCTTCGAGGTGGGCGACTACGGCTCGCGCGGTGGCCGCTGTGGCGCGCTCGCGGGGAATGGTCCCCTCCTCGGCGGCGTCGTCGAGGGTGGCGGCGACGAGTGCGATCTGTTCGTCGAAGATCTCTTCCAGGCGGGCCCGCACGGCGGGCTCCTGGGTGGACAGCTCCAGTGCGAGGTTGCCGAGGAGGCAGCCGTCGACTGCCCCTGAGCTCTCCTTCATCCGGTGCTGGAGCTGCACCATGGTGTCCAGAAGCCGCCGCAGACGGTCGAGGGCGGGGCCGGTGGTGGCCAGCTCGGTGGTCCAGCAGGTGCGCTCGGCGTCCCAGTGGGCGTTGACGGCCTCGACGGTCAGCGCCTGTTTGGAGGCGAAGAAGTGGTAGAAGCTGCCCTTCTTCACCTCCGCCCTGGCGCAGATTTCGGCAACGCCGAGGCTGCTGTAGCCGCGGCTGCGCATCAGTTCACCGGCGGCGTCGATGAGGCGGTCGCGTGAGGTGCTGGTGCGTCCCATGACGGGTGAGTATACGCCCGGTCAACTATTCACCTGGCGGGATGGCGCATAGTTGACCGGGCGTCTAGTGTCGGGTTCGTCGATCCATTGACCGCGTTAACCGAAAACGAGGGGACATCCATGTCCGCACCACTTTCCATCGTCATCGCCCATCACAGCGGCTACGGCCATACGCGGCGCCAGGCCGCCGCCGTCGCGGCCGGCGTCGATTCGGTCCCCGGCGTGTGCGCCGATCTGCGGGACGTCGCCACGTTGGACGACGGCCTCTGGGCGGCTCTCGAGGACGCCGAGGCGATCATCTTCGGCTCGCCCACCTACATGGGGTCCACCTCCGCCGTCTTTCAGCAGTTCGCTGAGGCCAGCGGCAAGATATGGGCCAAGCAGGGCTGGCAGGGCAAGCTCGCGGCCGGTTTCACCAACTCCGCCGGCATCAACGGCAACAAGGACAACGCCCTGCTCTCCCTGGCCGTTTTCGCCGCACAGCACGGCATGACCTGGGTTCCGCTCGGCCTGCTCCCCGGCTGGGCCTACACCTCCACCGGCAGCCCGGACGACCTCAACCGTCTCGGCGGCTTCGTCGGCGCCATGGCCCAGTCCTCCTCCGACCTCGACCCCGACCAAGCCCCCACCGACTCGGACCTGCGCACGGCTCACCACCTCGGGGCCCGCGTCGCCCGCACCGCGCTCCAGTTCGCCCATGGCCGCCAGGCCGCCGCCCCGGCGGTGACCGCGTGAGCGGCCGGGGCCGGCTCGGCGACCTTCTGGGCATCGACCACCCCATCGTCCAGGGCCCCTTCGGCGGCGGACTCTCCTCCGTCGCCCTCGCCGCAGCAGTCAGTGAGGGCGGCGGCCTCGGCTCCTACGGCGCGCACATCCTCACCCCCGACGCGATCACCGGGCTCGTCACCGACTTGAAGGCCGCCACGAGCCGGCCGTTCGCCGTGAACCTCTGGGTGCCGCTGGCAGGCGAGCGCTCCGCACTGCCGGACAACGCCGCATTCACCGCCCACACCGAGCGGCTGCGCCCCTACTACGACGAACTCGGCGTCGCCGCTCCCACCTTCGAGGACGTCGAAGCCCTACCCGACTTCGACGCCCAGATCGACGCGCTCCTCGCCGCCGCACCGCCCGTCATCAGCTTCGTCATGGGCATTCCGCCCCGCCGCGTCGTCGACGAGGCACGCCGCCGGGGCATCGCCCTGATCGGTACGGCCACGACGGTGGACGAGGCCCTCGCCCTCGAGGACACCGGCCTCGACGCGATTGTGGCCTCGGGCAGCGACGCGGGCGGACACCGAGGGGCGTTCCTCGCGCCCCTACGGGAATCGCTGGTCGGCACCTTCTCGCTGGTGCCGCAGATCGTCGACGCCGTGACCGCGCCCGTCATCGCCGCGGGTGGCATCGCCGACGGCCGCGGCATCCGGGCCGCCCTCACCCTGGGCGCCGACGCCGTGCAGATCGGCACCGCGTTCCTCGCCACCCGGGAATCCGGCGCGAGTGACGTCCACAAGCGCCGGCTCGGAACCCCGGCAGCCCGTACGACCGTCCTCACCCGGCTCTTCTCCGGCCGCACCGCCCGCGGCATACCCAACCGGTTCGTCCACGACATGGCGGCCTACGAGGACGCCGTGCCCCCCTACCCCGTCCAGAACGCCCTGATGCAGCCCATCCGCCGGGCCGCCGCCGCCCAGGGAAGGCCGGAGTACGTGAATCTGTGGGCCGGGCAGGCGGCGGCGCTGGCCCACGAGGGCCTGGGGGCGAGGGAGTACCTGGCCCACCTGGTCGAGGAACTCACACGTCAGGACGTGCCCTTCCCATCATCCCCCGCCTCTTGAGCAACGCCCGCATGGTGGAGTGTGGCCACCTGCCACCTTGATCGAGTGCCGACGCCATGGCGCCAGCACTCGATCAAGGCCTTGGAGTCACGCCGCGTTCCGTGCCCGGGCATCAACCGATGTAGATGTGATCATGACGGACTCGTCCGCGATCGGGATCCCGCCAGCCCAAGCAAACCCCCGCCCCCGCAGAGGGGTTTCAACACGAAGGTCCTCCCGGAGCGCATCCTGGTGATACTGGGAGGACCTGGAGGGGCGGCTATTCGATCTCACCGGTCTGACGAAGAAGGTCGGGATCCGCTTCCGGGGCCCTCAACAGGGTGGAATTGCGCGTGACCGGGACACACGCCTCCCCCGCCTCCTTGAGCAGCTTCTCCAGGTCCGTGACGCGGAGATAGCAGTCACCGTCGACACCCCAGTCACGCCCCCAGGAGTTGCGCAGCCGTACAACGGGCATCGTGCCGTTGTGTCCGCCCAGACGCGCCCTGAGCGAGACGCCACGAACGAGGATCGCGTGGCCTCCGGAGCCACCCTCCGACACCTCGAGCAGTCCGTTCGGGGCTGGCTCCATCATCGAGTCGTGCCACTTGACGCCAATGACGACGGGGCCGAAATACCCCAGTGTGCGCAGCACGTCGTCGACACCGAACGCCCAGCGGTACTCCTCCATGTATCCCCGCGCAACGATCGCCTTGGCTCCTGCCAACACTGACGTACCGTCGTAGTTCTCGCCGGGCCACTCATCGAGGCGCTGCGCTTCCCGGTATACCTCGCGGGCAAAACTGTCGTCTACGCCAGGCACCTGCACCGGGGTAGCGATCAGCTCATGCGACCAGGCGAAGCCGACGCATGCACCCTCGCGGCCCTGGTCGAGCCAGCCCGGACAGGCCCACCCGGCCGAGCGCAACGGCGCTCGCTCAGTGACCAGTGTCCGAATCGGATACTCCTTGCTGCGCTCGTCGAACTGCTCGACTCGGTCGAGGCGCGGATCGATTGTTGTGTGGCCGTTCTTCAGACGCAGTGCACCCATGTCGCTCCTTGGATCGGTGTACTGCTTCTAGCTGACACGGGCCAACGCCGCGGCGCATGAGGAGAGGCTGGTCCTTGCACCATGGGAGGGGCATCTGCGCTTCGGCGGCCGGAAGGCTGCTCTGGGGGCATCCGCTCGGCCGCGAGGACCAGTGCCCCCCGGACCAGTGACGAGGGGTACTTGCCGCGCTGCTTCACCCCGCTGTCGGTAGATCATCGTTCTGGCGGGGCGGGGACAGGTCTCGGAGTCCGGGGGGTACGCCGGTGTCTTCCAGGGGGTGCCAGGTGTTGCCGGCTTGGGCGGTGAGGACGATCAGGGCCGCCACGAAAACGAGGAAGGCCAGCACGAACGAGCCCTGGGCGGTGTATGGGTCGCCGGGGGCGGAACCGGTCAGCAGGAGGTACGTGTGCACGGCTGGCGCTGCCGCGCCGAGGCCGTAGGTCCAAAGGGCCGCCTGCACGGTCGTCGTGGCCGGGTGGCGGCGGGTGGCGGGGGCGTGAACGAAGAGCTCCTTGAGGTGCGCGCGGACGGCGGCCTGGAACTCGGGGTCACGGCCCACGTCTCCGGTGCGCATCTCACTGGGGATGATCAAGGACCGGTCGATGTAACGGAATGCGGCCGCGGTGACCGGGTGGGTTGGTTCGGCCGCGTCCCGGACCACTTTGATGGTGGAGCCGTCGATCAGGCCGTCCTGTCGCAGCAGGCGGACGGCCGCCTCGGCCGCACGGTAGGAGTTGCGTTCCAGGTCGCTGGGCTGGTGGTCGGTGGAGCACAACCGTTCGCCGGCGCTCAGCAGCTCCGCGTGATAGATGTCGAGCCCCGGCCAGGCCCGCACCTGCCGGACCGCTCGGGCCTCGACCGAGCGCCGCCAAAGCCGGATCAGCCACATCGCGACGTTCACGGCCGCCAATGAGACCAGGCAGGTCGTCAGTATCCCCATGGGACGACGATCGGGGAGGGCGCCCACCGCCCGCAAGACCCGTGGTCGCTCACGGACCCGTGCGGAACGACCGGCGGCGCCTGCACGGGCCCGGAGGCCGCTGCCCGCAAGTTCACTCCGGACAGTTGCATGGATGTCGCCGTTGGGCAGGGAGTACTCACCGGCAGACGCGGCACCCCAAGGGGAGCAGAACCCGCGGAAATCGCCTGCACCACAACGATGGAAGGGCGGAAGGCTCCGCCGTTACCTCGGCCTGGGCGTGCGCGTGCAGGTGGCTCGCAGATCCGGACGGGCTCCTTCCGGCCCGTCACCTGGGCCGCTCACAGTCGTTGGGGACCTTGTCGTTCGTCGTGTGAGCCGGGACGGAATGGTGGCCTTCGTACAGAGAGTTGGTTCTCCCCGCGTGAATGCTGTGATGGGGAGGTCGTGATGGTGAGTGAGCCGGTACTGCGCGTGCGGGGTGTGTGCAAGAGCTACCGAAGCCGTCCGGTCCTGCGTGGGGTGTCACTGGATCTCCACGCGGGCCAGTTGGTGGGCATCGTCGGTGAGAACGGGGCCGGCAAGAGTACTCTGCTGCGGATCCTGGCCGGGGATCTCAACGCGGACAGTGGTGTGGTGCAGAAGGTGGGCCTGCTGGGCTGCTGCCCTCAGGAGACAGTGCTCCACCCGGCTTTCACCGTCGAGCAGCACCTGCGGTTCTTCCAGGCCGCTTTCGGACTCGGCTGTCTGACGCCGGCATTCGAGTTGCTGGAGCAACTGAACTTCACCAGCCACCGCAACGAGCGAGTGGAGACACTCAGCGGCGGCACGCGCCAGAAGCTCAACCTGGTCCTTGCCTTGATGCATGATCCGCAGGTGCTGCTCCTGGACGAGCCGTATCAGGGCTTCGACTGGGAGACATATCTGCGGTTCTGGGATCTGGCAGCGGCTTTGCGGGAGCGGGGCTGCGCGGTGCTGGTGGTGTCCCATCTGGCCTACGACGCCTCCCGTCTGGACACTCTGTACCGCCTGGATGGTGGGGTGCTGCGGGAGGCCGAGCGGACCGGCACGGTCGGGGTGGGCTCGTGAAGCGTTGGTGGGGCTGCTTCGGCACGGCGATGCGCTTCGCGCTGATCGAACAGGCCCGTAACCGCCTGGCGTTGCTCATCGTGCTCCTGTTCGTGCCGCTGTGGACGACACTCGCCTTCGAGGTGGTGGCGCAGGCACCGCTGCGGTTCTACGTCCGTCCGGTCAGCCGCTTCATGGTGCTGGAAGGGAACGTGCTGACCCAGATCGTCGGGGCGCTCCAGGCTCTCGCACTGGTCGTCGCTTTCATGATGTTCGTCGCTACGGCCCGCTCCGCGCACTTCGACCGACGTCTGGTGCGCTCCGGTTTTCCGCGATCCTGTCTGGCCGCGGCGAAATGCGCCTCACTCGTGCTGGTGGCGGCCGCGGTCGCCGTCTATGTCACCGCGTGGATGCACCTGTTCTGGCGACCGACACAACCGGTGCTCCTCGCCGCCGGAATGTTCACCGGGGCGCTGATCTACGGCAGCATCGGCATCGTGCTCGCGGCAGTGGTGCGCAGTGAGCTGGCCGGCATGTTCCTGGCCATCATGATCAGCTCCATCGATCTGCTGCTGCAGAACCCGCTGATCAACCCGCAGGCGGACAGCGCCCTGGTGCGCTACCTGCCTGCCCACGGCGCTGTGCAGAGCGTCGTAACGGCCGCCGGTCTGCACGTGATGCCCTGGAGCTGTCTGCTCCAGGGCTTCGCATGGGCGTTGGGTATGGCGGGACTCGGAATGGCCGCCTTCGCCCTACGCACTCGCACTCACCGGCCGGCCGGAGTATCGGTGCCGGGTGTCCAGGAGACCGCTTCGGCGCCGTGACCAGGGCTGTTCGGTGTCGTTGTGCCGGTGGACGTATCCGCTCGTCACGTGGCGCGACAGCAGGAGGCTTGAATGTCCGAGCAAGTAGCTGCGGTGGTGCCAGAGCGGGATGACGGTCCCAGCCTGCTTCCCCCCGGCGGGCAACATCCCGGCGTGCCAGACCGGGGCGACGCGCGCTTTGCATGGCTCGTCAGCGACGGCTTCGAGCCCAGGAACTGGATGCTGGCCTTGGCGCCGCTGCTCGGATGGCACGCGGAGGGGGCCACGGGAGCCCAGTGGGGCCTGTTCGCCGCTGTGTTCACCAGCGTACTGCCGTCGGTGATCCTCAGCCTGGGTGAGCGCCGCAGCTACTGGAGCGACCGGCACGTACGGCAGCGCCAGGAACGTCTGGTGGCCGGCCCCGTCGTCCTGGCGTCGGTATGTGCCGGTACGGGGCTGCTGTACGGGCTGGGAGGTGCGCGCGTCGTGTGCGCGCTGGTAGCGGCGATGCTGACCGTGCTGATCGCCCTCATGGCGATCACCTTTTTCTGGAAGGTGTCGGTGCACTGCGCGGTCGCGGCCGGCGCCCTCGCAGTTCTCGCCTCGCTGTACGGACCGGCGTGGGCACTGTCGGCGCCGCTGGTGGTGTTGATCGGTTGGTCGCGGGTCCGGCTGCGATGCCACACCATCGCCCAGGTCATGGTCGGGGCGGGCGTGGGCGCGGTCGTCGCCGGCACGACGTTCGATCTCCTGCGATGACAGAGATGCCGGAGCCGCGAACGCTTCTCAAGGCGCCCAGCGCCGCCGATGTCTTCCTGCGCGACATCGAGCGGCGCGCGGAGCACCCCGATGCCTCCTCGACCATCGGTGCCGTGCTACATGTGACCGGCGCCGTGCCCCAGCTGTCGGATCTCCAACAGCATGTGGCCGCCCGCCTGTTCCGCCTTCCCTGCATGGAGCACCTCCTGCACGGTGATGGCAAGCAGGCGCAGTGGGTGCACGCTGTTCCCGACCCAGCGCATCATGTCAGCGCACGTCGCGTGGGCAAGGGTCCACAAGCTCTTGAGACCGCGGTGCTTGAGCTGGCGCGAGAGCCCTGGCTCGAGAACGTCCCGGCCTGGCGCCTGGTTCTGCTGCACGGGCACGTTGCCGACGGGTTCGCGCTGCTGTACCTGACCCATCACGCCGTCCAGGACGGCGGCACCGTCGCCATGGTCCTGGAAGCTCTCTTCGGGCCGGACAGGCCGGCCGAGCCGTCGACGACGGTGCTGCGGAGCATTCCTGCCGGGCCACGACCCCGGCTGCTGCAGGTGCTTCGTAGCACCGCCGTGCTGGTGCGGCACCTCAGGAAACACCATCTGTGGACCTCGCCTTCGCAGCCGTTGTCGAGCCGCCGCCGTACGTTGTGGGCCCAAGTGCCCGCGGCGGTGCCGAGGGTGGCGGCCCGTGCCAGCGGCGCCAGCATGAACGACGTCTTCCTCACTGCCCTGGGCCACGCGATCACGCAATGGGCGAGCACCGCCTGGCCGCGCCGCCGAGGCTCCGATCCCCGTCATGATCCCCGTCAGTCTGCGCACACCCGACGAAGTCGGGGACCCCGGAAACCGCCTCTTCCTGACCCGCGTCGACCTCCCGGCCGACTGCCTCCCCCTCACCCAGCGGCTTGCCCGTACCCGTACGGTCACCGCGGTTTTGAAGTCCCCTGAACACCGAGCTGTACTCCGCGCGGCTCTTACCCGACTGCCTGTCGGGCTTCTTCAGTACCTCGTGGCCGTGAGTACCGCCCCGGGCCGGCTCACTCTCGCCGCTTCGTATCTGGTCATGCGCTCCCGTCTTGGCTACGGCGACGCTGTCGTGGACCGGATCGATCCCCTCATGTGCTGCCCGCCCGGCGCGCCCCTGGCGGTCGCCGTGGTCGTCTACGCGGACCATGTGAGCGCCTGCTTCCGCATCGACGAAGCTCTGCCCGGCGCCGAGAGCCTGCCCACACGGTGGCAGCAGGCTCTGGAAGACCTCACGGCAGCCGGCGACCGGCCGTCGGCCGGACCGCCAGCGGCCGCAGCCGCCCCAGGGCCGTCCGCAAAATGATCACAGAGCCCGTTCCACGCTCCACAGCGGCAGGTGCTCGAAGAGGGTGACGGCTTCCTCGCGCCAGCGCGGCCGCCAGCCGGCTGCTTCCGCCGAGGCCAGCTCCGCATAACGCTGCATGTCCGCCCGCAGCTTTTGCTCGACGCCGTGCCGCGTGGCGATCTCCCGGACGGCGGCCACCGTTTCCGGGGTGCAGCAGGAGTCACCGAAGGCGGCATCCACCACCGCCTGCTCCGGGCCGCTCACGGCTTGCAGCAGCGCGCTGACGGTGTAGCTGCGCTTGCCGTCGCGCAGGTCGCGGCCGATGGTTTTGCCCATGGTCTGCGCATCGCCGAACAGATCGAGGTAGTCGTCTCGCATCGTCTCGTAAATGCCAACGAGCCATGCGTAGCGACGCAGTTCCGCATCGAAGCGGCCCGGCTCCTCGCCCGCGGCCAGCAGACCCAGCTGCAGAGGAGCAAGAACCGAGTAGCGGGCGGTCTTGTAGTCGGACACCGCGTGCAGGAGTTCTTCGGACGGGACGGGGGTGAAGTCCCGCTCGATATCCGTGATCTGCCCCACGATCGTTGCGGAGGCCGCCGCAGTCTGCACTCCGACCATGGCATGGCGGACCGGGAGAGAGACCGGGGAGTCGAGGAGTACTTGCAGGGACAGGACCAGCGCGAGGTCGCCGGCGAGCACAGCCAGCCCGAGCGCGTCCTGCGGATGGTCGGGGAACCTCTCCCGATAGGCGTAGTAGGTGGAGGGGCCGCCCCGGCGGACGGGACCGTCATCGATGATGTCGTCGTGGATGAGCCCGTGAGTCTGGAGCAGTTCGATGCTCAGCGCGGCCTCCTCAAGGCCGGGCACGGGATCCGGCGTCACCAGCCGGGCCGCCTCGTAAATGAGCGCCACCCGCAGGCGCTTGCCGCCCCGCACGGACACGTCCCGCAGGAAGTCCAGGCATTCGGGAGTGAACCGGCTGGGCGACGGGGCGTCGAAGGTGTCTGCCAGGTCGCGAAAGTACCGCTCGAAGCGTGTGTTGAAGCGGCGTTCGTAGGCAGTGAAGCGCTCTTTGACCTGGTCGGCGGGGAGAGCGGTAGAGGTCACGAGGACGGCTCCATTCGTAAGGCCATGCGCTCACCAGACGTGGCGCGCGACGGGCGTGATGGTGCTGGAGTTCGGTGTCCGGCCGGGGGTGCCGGAAGCTACGAGCGTCAGGAGGTGTACCGAGTGGCGGTGAGGGCCAGTCCGTGGAGAGCCCGGGACGCGGCCGGCGGCAGTGCGGCCGTCTTCAGCACCCGCAGGACCTGTTCGTAACGTGAAGCGATCATGTGCTCGGTTCGCCGCCGCGCGCCAGTCGCCTCCAGGATGGCCCGCACCTCGGCCGCCCCGTGTTCGTCCAGGTCCACCCGCCCGACCAAGTCGCGAAGGCGACGCCGCTGCGCCGGGGTGGCCGCACCCAGTCCCAGGGCGAGAAGAACAGTCCGCTTCCCCTCTCTGAGGTCGCCCAGGCCGGGGGTGCACGCACCGTCCGTGCTGCCGAAGACGTCCAGCAGGTCATCCCTGATCTGAAACGCCTCTCCCAGGGGCAGGCCCACTGCGGTGCACAGGTCCAGGGTGGCGTCCTCGGCACCGGCGACGGAGGCTCCCAGCTGCAGGGGACGCTGGACAGTCGCTGTGGCGGTCTTGTACCGGACGATCTGCAGAGCGGCGTCGACGTCGTCATCGGGGCCTGTGCCCATCACGTCCACGTACTGGCCGTACATCACCTCCTCCAGCATCGCGTCGTACAGAGCGTTCACCCTGCGACGCCGTTCGAGGGACAGAGGTGCGGTGTGCAGCAGCTCCTGGGCCCAGATCAGGGCGAGGTTGCCGACCAGGAGGGCGCCGCCCGCGCCGAGTCGCTCCGCCCGTGCGGACGGTCCAAGGCGCGTCCCCAGGGCACGGTGGACCGCAGGGCGGCCTCGGCGGGTGGCCGAGTCGTCCATGATGTCGTCGTGGATGAGGGCGAACGCCACGAACAGCTCCAGGGACGCCGCCACTCGCAGGACGGCCGCGGCGTCCTCGTCTCTGTCGGCGGCATGCCAACCGACCACACACAGCAGGGCGCGGATACGTTTGCCGCCAGCGGCGAGGAAGTCCCGCAAGGTGTCCACCACCTCGACGGGATGGGCCCGTCCAGTGGCTGCGCGAGCCTTGCTTGCGAGGAAGTCCTCCAGCACCGCGTCGACTTGCTCCCGCACCGCACCGAGATCGATCTCCTGAGCGTCCATCACGCCTGAGGTCACCGGCTGACCCTCCCGGCAACGTCGACGGGCGAACGGCCGTGGATCGAGGGCAGAAGGCCTCGACCGCCCCATCGGACTGAGAGGGACTGACTGTGACTGCACCGGGTCCGTTCATGAGGAAGGACCACCCGCGTGATCTTCATGCCTCATCAACGAACAAGACGGCTCCAGAACACGCCTCACCTGGGCCCTCCCCGTGACGCGCCCTGCACGTAACTCGGGTGTGCGGTTGTGCTTGGTCGCGTGGCGGTGGCGGGGTCTGGTCACCATGGGCGGGAGGGGCGCGCGTCTGCGCGAGTGGTGGAGACGATCGACGCCGTTCTTGTGCTGCCGGCAGCGGCGCAACTCCAGGGAGGGAGAACCGTACTTGAGAGTCTGTCGCAGTCGGCCCAGACCCGGTGGGTGCTGTGGTGGGGTTGCGGGTGGAGATCCCCGGTGAGAGGCCCGGCGCCTGGTGGACGTTGGATGCGCGCGTGGACACCGCTCCTTCCGGTGATGAGACCGCCTGATCCTTCCCACCCGCCTGGGGATGTGGTGGACGGGTGACTGCGCGGCCGGGGCCCGGTGGACTGCATGCTCGCCGCGGCGGTGTTCTGCCCCATTGCCGCCCACCTCGCGGATCGCGCCGTTGACCTGGCCGGCGGGCTGGCGGTGCTCTTGGATGTCGACGAGCACACTGGCGGCTTT
The DNA here is from genome assembly GCF_023544665.1 of Streptomyces sp. YS415. Lineage (GTDB taxonomy): Bacteria > Actinomycetota > Actinomycetes > Streptomycetales > Streptomycetaceae > Streptomyces. Next base: position 112,152 of record NZ_JAMJFL010000013.1, on the reverse strand, counting down.
GGCGGCGCCCGCGCCTACCTCGCTGATCCGCAGGCGGTCCGGCCTGCCGGGGTGATGATCGGCTACCCGGGCACGGAGGAGGTCGTGGTCGGCGGGCGAGGCCTGTGGCGGGCCACCCTGACGGTGCATGCCCCATCAGGGCACTCCGGTTCCCGCAAGAGCGTGGGCGGTGCCACCTCCCGCGCCACGGTCTGCTCGTCCAGCGCGGCGAAGATGTCCTCGACCAGCCGCTCGGCCATCCGCGGGGCCTCCGGCCGTAACAGGGTGACCAGCCGCCGCCGTCCGGCCTTGCGGATCTGGGCCGGCGACCCCGAACCGTTCCAGCAGTGTGAGGACGGCCGGGTGTGGCAACCACGGCCCCAACACCCGCTCCAGCGACGGATGGACCTGCGTCAGCAGGGCCATGGGGCCGGTTGGCGACGCGGGTCGCTTCACCGGACAGATCGTCGTCGAAACCGACGATCATCTCCAGCTCGGCGATCGTCTCGTCCTCGCCGTCGATCGCCCGCAGCGTGTAGGGCATCGCGCGGGCCGCGTCCGCGACGATGAACGCGTCCCGCGTCGGAGTTACTCGCGGATGTGGGCGTTCGCTGGGGGATGTGCATTGCTGTCGTCAGCGGACAAGCCAGCGAGCAGGCGCAGTCCGTCCTCGGCGGGGCTGGCGGGGGACGCGGACAGCACCAGTAGCTCGATGCCTGATTCGTTCGGCAGGGCGAAGTTTTCATGGTGCAGTTCCAGCAGTCCGACCAAGGGGTGCCGGTACGTCTTACGTCCATGACTGCGGGCGCGCACGTCCGCGCGTGCCCAGAGGCGACGGAAGCGTTCGCTGCCCATCGCCAACTCGCCGATGAGCGAAGCCAGGCGGGGATCCTCGGGGTACTTGCCGGCGGCCAGGCGCAGGTGCCCGACCACGTCGAGGGTGCAGTTCTCCCAGTCCGCGTACAGTCCGCGCTCGGCTTCCTCGAGGAAGATGTGCCGTGCGGTGTTCAGGCCCGGCATCGGGCGGCCGTAGAGGAGTTTGGCGAGGCGGTTTCCGGCGAGTACGTCCATGCGGTGGTTCATGATCAGCGCGGGCGCGTCGGATACCAGGTCAAGGACGCGCAGCAGCTCCGGCCGGAGTCGCCCGCCTGGCGCCTTCGCGCGGTGGCGGCGCTGCCGGGCAAGCCGGTAGAGGTGTCCGCGTTCGGTCTCGTCGAGGCCGAGGACGCGGGCGAGGGCGTCGAGAACCTGCTCGGAGGGCTGGGTCGCGCGGCCCTGCTCCAGCCGGACGTAGTAGTCGACGCTCACTCCGGACAGGTGCGCGACCTCTTCGCGGCGCAGCCCTTCGACCCGGCGGCGGCTGTCGGTGGGGATGCCGGCAGCCGCCGGGTCGACCCGGGAACGCCGGGTCCGCAGGAAGCCCGCGAGATCGTCCATGTACCGAGTATGGCCTCGGCGCAGGCCCGTGATGGTGGTCCTGCCGTTACCAGGAAGTCCCGTCCGACGGAACATGAGCCCCTGAACGCCGGGCGCCGTGGCGTCCAGGATCGGAGGCATCCGATCCGAAGGAGTTCCCATGAAGACGCTCATCGTCTACGCCCACCCGGAGCCGAAGTCCCTCAACGGCTCCCTGAAGGACCTCGCGGTGTCCACGCTGTCGAGGGCCGGGCACGAGGTACGGGTGAGCGATCTGTACGCGATGAACTGGAAGGCGGTCGTGGACGCCGCGGACTACGGCCCCAACGCCTCGCGTCCGCTGAAGGTCGCCCTGGACTCGGGCCGGGCCTTCGACTCCAGGACACTCACCGCGGACGTACTCGCCGAGCAAGAGAAGCTGCTGTGGGCCGACACGATCATTTTCCAGTTCCCGCTGTGGTGGTACACGATGCCCGCGATCCTCAAGGGCTGGGTGGACCGGGTCTTCACGTACCACTTCGCATACGGCGTCGGCGAGCACAGCGACACCAAGTACGGCGAGCGCTTCGGCGAAGGCACCCTCGCCGGCAGGAGGGCTCTGCTGTCGGTGACCGCGGGCGGCCCGGAGTCGCATTACGCCGCTCGCGGGATCAACGGCCCCATCGACGATCTGCTGTTCCCGATCCAGCACGGCATCCTCTACTTCCCGGGCATCGAGGTGCTGCCGCCGTTCGTGCTGTACGGCGCTGACCGGATGACCGGCGAAGACTATTCGGACGTCGCCAAGGCATTCGAACAGCGCCTGCTCACCCTGGAGTCGACCGAGCCGATCGCATTCCGGCGGCAGAACTTCGGCGACTACGAGATCCCCTCGTTGCGCCTGAAGGAAGGGCTGGAACCGGCGGGTCGCACGGGTTTCGGACTGCACGTGCGCGGCTGACCGACTTCTCTGGAACAGGACGAGCTGAGACCCGCCCCGAGAGCAGTCGGCGGGCCGTGGTGGCAGTGGTGGCCGGCTGCCTGCTCACGTCTGGTCCTTCGCGTCAAGGCCCACCGACCGCCAGGGCCAGCGTCTCCGGTCTGGCTCGACGCCGTCCTGCAGGACGACGTGCCCAGCCTCCACACCATCGATGTCGGCATCGACCGCGACATCAACGCCGTCATCGTCGGAATGGCCCTGCCTTGGAACTCCGGCATCGTCGAAGGCCACGTTGACTGCAGCAAGATGCGCAAGCGCCAGATACTCGCATGACGAAGCCTGCAACGTCGCACCTCAGAGCGAGTTGGGGCGCGAGACCACCATGGAACCCCGGCGTCCGTCCGGCAACACCTTGTTCCCAGCCCGAGTGGTGGGAGCTGGCAGGTCAGGTGAGGTGCCAGGTGGCAGCTGCCGATCTGCGCACCGACACAGTGTGACTCGACGGAGGCGGGCTCCTACGGCGGCGACGGCAGTGCAAGCCCCGCTGTCCCGCTCACCGGCACCGGAGACAGCCAGGCGGTTGGCCTGGCTGTCTCCGGAGGCTTCGCAGGACTGCCGGAATGGGCCACGGCAGCCGCCGGATCGGGTGGTGAGGGGGCGGCTGGGCTTTCGATGCCTCCCGCCAGCCACGTGTGACTGCTGCGTCCTACGACGAGGCGCCCACGATCTCCTCGATGCTCACGCTGTCCCCGGCCGCGGGCTGTTCGGGCTCGACCTTGTCGCCGTAGTTGCTGAAGGTCGTGGACTGCGGGGCGTCGCCGCCTTCCACGACGGACTTGAGGACGTAGGGCTCGCCTTCGGCGGCGACAAACAGAGTGTGTGTCTCGCCGCCGGACTCCTTGGTGAGTTTGACGGCCTCCGTCCCGTCGACCTCGGCGGTGCCGTCCTTCTTCATGCCCTGACGCTCGGACTTGTCCTCGTCCAGTGCGGCGACCAGCTTCTGCTTGTCGCACATGCCGGCCATCTCGTCGTCCTGGCCGGGGACCTTGACCCACTTGCCGGCCGCCTTGTCCACGGCCTTGTCCGATCCCGGCTGACCCTTGAGGCTCGTCTGCCAGTACTTCTCGTCGCCCTTGAGATAGAGAGTCTCGCCCGTCCGTCGCACCTCGGCCTTCGAGCCACCCTGGGTGATGGTCCCCTCGCAGTTGCTCCGGTTGTCCACCGCCATGTCGATGGAGATGCTCTGGCCGGACTCCGCGACCTGACCCTTCATGCGCATGGAAGCGGCATCCCTGGTCGCCTCGACAGCCTTCGCCGCGATCGCATCCGCGCTCTCACCCTCGAACGCTTCCTCGGCGCTGTCGTCCGAGCCGCAGCCAGTCGCGCCCAAGGCGCATATGCCGGCCACTGCCATCATTGCGACCCGCCTGTCTAAACGCATTCTGTGCTCCTCGTCCCTCTATCGGCACATGTGTCGGGCGCGCCGCTCCAGTGGTATCGGCCACGCCATGAACGCGCGCGTACCCCGCCCTTCACACCGAAAGCCTGGAACGTCACATTCCGGAAAATCCTCCGGCACCGTTACGAGAGTGCGGCGCAGGAACGAGCGGCGATGACCATGGAATCGGCGGCTATTGCTGCCCTCCTCGCGCTGGCAGGTAGCTGGCAGACAGGGGCAGCGTTGAGGCAAGCCGATAAGGCTGAACCGTGCAGGGCTGGCAGGTCGTCGGCTTGGACACGCTCGTTCCGTGGGCCCCGCGCGCGGGGTATCGGGAGGGAAATTGACCGAAGGTGTGGTGCTTGGTCGTCGTCGAGGTGCTCGGGGCGGCGGGTGAGCCGGCCGTCAAGACTCGCGCGGACGGACTTGGCGGGGCGGATCGTCGTGGGGAAAGGGTGTGCGGAGCTGGTGCATGTGACGGCGTACGACACCTTCGCCGCCCGCGTATCCGCGGTCACGGAGATCCTCGAACAGCCGGTGGGTGACTGTGCAGCCCTCGGCCCCCTGCCGGCGCAGATGGGGTTTGAACGGATCGAGGATGCTGCGTAGGCCGGCCTACCGCCCGACCAGCAAGCCGTCCGCGGTGGTCGCGTGCGCCAGGCGACGCACGGTGTTGCGGGCCAGACCGAGCCGGCGGGCGATTGTCCGCGGGCCGACACCCTAGGTCGAGCAGGGTGTGGACAGCCGCGTGTATTTCGCGCACCCGATCGGGCAGCCGCCCGGATTGGCGTGATGCAGCAGCCGCGGAAGCTGTTGCTTGCCCGCGAGCATCACACGAGCGCTCACCCCCGCCCCGCGGGTCCGCGGTTGTGAAGCGCTGCGATGGTCCAGCGCCCGGAGCGCGCGGTCACGGTGAGTTCGAAGGCCAGCGACTACCGCCTGTCAGTGTCTTGGGCCTCCACCTGCGCAAGTAGGCGCAGCGTAACGTCGTGGCATCGTCCGGCAGTTGCTCCTCCCGTCGTTCCACTCACCGGGGCCTCCACGGGCGTCGACAGCCGCCGCTGCCGCTCGTTCAAGAATCGGAAGCAACCGCCTTAATTCCATAGCGAGTTGATTACGGGTCGCGTCAGGGATGCGCATACCGCGCCAACGACTCTCAGGTCGGGAGGCAACACCTTGATCCCCTGCAAGCTCTGAGCCCAGGATCTTTCGGGCGACACAGCAAAGCAGGGTTCCTTCCCGCCAGCTGCGGCAAGGAACCCTGCTCTTGTGTACGTCATGCCTGCTGAGCAGCCAGTCGTTTTGCGGCCTTACGACGCTGCGGCTGAAGTGGGTCTACGAGAACCCCGGAACCCTTCCCTGGCGTGTAGTTCCACTCTCTGATCTTTTGAGCGACCTGGATCAGACGCGCATCGCCCGGCGGCACATCGATGTAGAAGAGAGACTCGTCCGGATTCCGGTCGTCTCCGCCCCAACGCACCACGCCCTCACACTCGGCGAGAATGTCCCTGATGACCAACTCTTCCATCGGGTAGAAACCTCCCCGCGCGCCCGAAGGGTAGGAGCCCGGTCGGATCTGGACGGCTGTACCGGACGCGAGGTTGGACTCGCCAAGTCCCTTGCGAACGGATCCCGGCTTACGCCAGCCGCTCACGTCGCCCTTGCGGAGGCTGTCAATCTCATAGTGGAAGCGGCTGATGACATGTACGAGGACGGTTTCTACCTCGGCCATCCGCATTTGGACATCCGCGATGGGGACTCCGGGCACGGGTCTGCCGTAAACGCTGCCGTGATTGTCCGCGACTTTCTCCATCTCCCAGCCATTTTTTGATGGAATGCCAGACTGTACACGTTTGTTGCGCTCCTGCGCCTTGCGGACTGACTCGCGCAACTTGTCCAGGTCGGGATCCCTGTTGGCCGCGCCGGCAGGAAGGGACAGTACCTGCGAGCCGACTGCCGCACCGACGGCTACGGCAGAGAAGCGCCGCAGTATGGTCCGACGGGAAGGGGATTCTGTCACTTCGTTATCTCCTTACGCTGGCTGTGCGAGCGTGTGATGGCTGTCAGAACAGCCGCGGAAACACTCAAAATGGCCGCTGCAGGGTTCACGTATCCGGGCACAACGGCGTCGTAGGTTTGCCCACCCGCTACTCGGCACGTGAAGCGCAGCGGGACGAACGAATACTCGTACCCCTCAACGGACTTGACCTGCTCTCGCGTCAACCGCTCCGCGCACTCCTGTGCTTGCGAACTTTCGTCCAGCAGCATCAGATGCAGAGCACCCCAGGTGTACACCCCTACAGCGCACATCCACGTCAGGGCAGCGGAAGCCCTGAGCAGAGCCAGGAGGGTTCGATGCCTGCCGGCGCGCGTCAACAGGACGGCTGCACGGATGGCCAGCCACACCGTGGCGACCATGCCGCCAAGGCCGAGAGCGAGCACGAGCAGGATGTACACATCGTTCGAGGCATCAATCATGCGAGGAGCCTGTCAGACGTTACGAGAGATTGCGTTGTACTTCTCGAGTATTTGGTAGAGCGCCATCCGCTGCCTCGCATGTTCGGCCGCCACCGAATCCTCTCCCCCTTGGTAACGGCGCAAGACCTGATAAATCTCGGTCTCCTTGTAGTAGTAGCCGATATTGCGGAGGGGCGCTTCCTCCAGGAGGCCGCCAGGTGCTCCGGCAGCGTTCCAGATATGAATGAGGGGCACCGTGGATATCGCAAATTGATCGTCTGTGCCGCAATCTTCCCAGATGTTGTATTTGTCTTCATCGGTGGCGGGATCGTGGATGGTTCCCTCCGCGTATCCGTTACGGATCGCATAGTTCCACGCCGTGATGGCCGTCCTCCCGAAGATCTGACATATACCCGTGGAGCTGTCTCTGAAGCTGCCTGTCGCATTGAACTCTGCCCGCACTTCCAGGTCTACGCTCACATCGACAGCGTCGATGTGCCTCATTTCCCAATACGCACTCGCCTGGATGAGAGCTTTGCGCATGTTGTGACGGTAGGCGAGTATCGTGATTGCGGGATCGTATTCGACCATGAACGTGTTGAAGCATGTTTCATGCGTATGCGATCTGAATCCGCCATCATTCGGGAATCCGATCGACTCCATGTACTTGCCGACGTCGGTCCGCATGGCCCCGATGACATTCGGATCGAGTCGGGTGTCGGGGAGCGGGGCGCGGGGGGCGTTGAAGGACCCTTGGCCGGTGTCTCGGCCGGACGCTATATTGATGTCGATGTTGATGGAACCATCGCCTGAGCCTACTGTGCGAGTGACTATTTGATCGTAGGCCCAGTTTTCAGGCAGCGGGTATCCGAAGTTTCCGGAGAACCCTGATGACATGTCGGAGACAAACGATGCGCTAGCGTGGCCGGCTTCGGAAACACGAGTGCATACGTTGCGCGGTCCGTAGACTCCGATTTCGAACCGACTCCCATCATCGGCGATGGCGTCCTGAATACCTTTGAAATGCGGCAAGACGTTTCTGGTGACGTCCTCGTCCAGGGCGTCGAAGTCTACTGCGAAGAAGATTCGGGTTCCTGCTTTGAAGCCGTGGTCCAGTGCGGCATTGATCGCAGCCTGCCCAGCCGCGCGCCCCTGCGGATAGGTGAAGCCGTCGGCGTCACGGCCGAAGGTTTGGTAGATAGGGAAACAGCGCAGTCCGTTGTCGGCGATGGTCTGGAGTTCGCCGGCCTGGATCTCCTTTTGTGGCAGCTTGGTGTCATTGGGCACGGGGTTGGTCAGATACCGGCCGATGTATTTGATTCCTTGGGCCTTCAGAGTGGCCGCACGCGCATTGGTGATGAGGGTGACCCCATCGCAGGCCTCGCCGTTCCTGGACTGATCGCCATAGGAAACGAGCAGAGACGCCCAGGTTGAGAAATTGCCCGTACCGGTAACGGGGAGTTTCACGAACGACTGGAAGCGAGAAACTTCAAGGGCAAGACCATCAGTAAACGTGGAGGTGAAAGCTGCAGGCCTTTGATTCAGTACCATGCCGGCGCTGAACAACTTTACCCAAGGCCCCGAGCTGCCAAGTGAAACGGTATGGCTCTTGAGGCCGCTTTGCGTTCCTGGCCCAAATACTCCGTTTGCGGTGCCGTCGGCCATGCCAAGCTCGTACTGAACAGCGAAGAGCATCGACTTGGCAACGTCTCGCGAGTGGTGTCCGTCTGCGGGAATGATGTTGAAGTCTCTGCGCAGTGCGTAAGATCCGTTTAGCCACCGCTGGACGGCTGTGATGGTATCCGAGCCCCCGTTGACAGGGCGGTACGCATCCATGTTGAGCAACCCTTTGAATACCTTGGGCTCCAGGTTGCCGCCTGGCCAAGTAAAGTCGACGCCCATTTCCCTCTTCATGAGCGCGACTGATGAGTGGACGCGCGAATTGTAGACGCCATCCATCGAGCCTCCGTCGTACCCCTTGCAGTACAAGGCCGACTGGATGATCTTGGCGAAATTCTGGGAGGGCACGGTGCCGCTATTGAGCACCGGATACTTCGAGGTGAGCGTGGTCAGGGTGGTAGGGCCAAAGGTGTCAGACAGACTCGTAATCCCGAGCTCGTACTGGAGGGCGCGAGTCAACGCAAACATGGTCGGCCAACCAGTCACCCCGGTCTCCGGGAGGCGATCAATTCCGAGCTTTCCGCCGTAAACTCCGTTGATGAATGCTTGAGCTTGACGCACCATCTCGTCAGCCATGGTGATCCTTTCATGCAGAAACACTGGGTGCGCACCCAGTTGCCTCAATCGCTGGTTTCGATCGAGCTTCGCGGCCGTAAAGACATGGCTTCGCTCTCGATCCGGTTCATGACTACAGGTAAGGAGAGGTAGGTCAGCCGAATTTGCGCCTCATGTGGCAGCGCATTTATGTGACTGTTGTCAGGGGGTGCGAGCGAAATAGGTAGTCATCAGCGCGCGCCCCTGTCGGACCGCTTGAAATCTGCCACCTGTGACGAGCCGCGTTGTCAGTCCAGCCGGTGACGAGTTCGATGCCGTACGCGATGTTGGAGTGACTAGATGATCGATGGTTCCGCGCATCGGCGTGTCCCCCCGGACAAGCGCTTGACTGTGAACCCCAATGCCGACAAGTCCCGGCTGCTGGTACGCATCCCCATAGGTCTCCGGGCCCCACACCTTGTGGTGATCAAGAAGCTAGAGCACGGAAGTGTCCTTGGGGAAGGGTTTAGACCAATGCGAGTGCATGCAGCATCGAGTGCCGCACCCTGCGCTCACGCAGCGTGGCGCCAGTAGCACCTAAAGGGGGTGAAACTGCCGGGATTTGGGTCTATGCGTCACCTCTGAGGTGGCAGTGGCGATTATCAGCCACTTGAGCGCGCATGCGAACTCTCGCAGCCATCCCAAGGGGCATCAGGGCGCTGTGTCGTAACTTGCGTGCTGACTAGGCCAGTTGGCTTGGATGGTTGCCTTGAGGCGCATCACTCCGGCGCGAAGTTGATTTTCGGTCAGCCCGTGCAGCCCTGGGTAAGGGCTTGCTGCGTGGCCATCTGAAGCACAGTCACCAACCGTGTTGCTGTGGCCTTGCTCACATCCCCTGAAGTTTTGCGTCCGCTGGGCGGACTCTTGCTCTTCCTGACGGTGCATTGATGGCTGAAGCGGTGAGGTGCAGGGGGTCGAGTGGATGCACAAGCGCTCCGCGTAAGGGGGTGACCGCTATCGCTTCGGCTGGTCGATGTCGACGGCCGTCGCCCAGCGCAGCCCGGCTTGGCTCATCGGCCAATCCGTCCAGCCGCTCGCCCCGGCCAGGAAGCCAACCCATGTACCTACGTCGCAGGCGACCGCATCAAAACGCCGACCCCACCGGCCTTTGCGCAGTGGCGAGCGAGAGGCCGATCGCAGCGTCGTCGGATCGGCCCTCATGCCAAGGCTCGGAGCATGAGGAACCCGCGAGCGCCCTCGCGCTACCACGTGAGGCGCTGGGTGACCTCACATGCGTTCTGGCCGTCGGCCACCGAGGCACAGACGTGGGGGGACTCCGACACGGTAGACGACGGCTGAAGCCGGAAAAGGTTGTGCACATCTTCGATGTCGCTACAGGCACGGAATGATCACGAGATCGATCTCAAAGCGACTGAATCGCCCGTCTCTCCAGTAACTGGACTTGACCCCAGGCTAGTTGGGGCGTGCGATGGTCTGGACCTGTTCGCTCCAGGGCGTCATCGACCCGATCGGGTCACGTCCATGGAGTCTCCGGCGGCACCGTCATCGACGTGACGTCGCCTTCGCGACGCCGAAGCGCAGCCCGGTACCGGTAATGCCGTCCCTCCCGCATGGTCCACCCGCCACGTCCGCTTCGCGCGGACTTCATCGCACATCACTTCTGAAAGACGGGGATCCAGAATTGATCACCACGAGACAGGGCTTGAGCGCGGCCGTACTCATACTGGCGCTCACCGGCTGTGGGACGCAGCAGTCCGACGGCCCTACCACCGTCGAGGCGTCCACCGGGAACGCGGCCGCAGGGCAGACGGCCGAACGCATCGCCCTGGACGCTCTTCCGGCGGCCCCTACGAAAGGGCTGGCGAAAGGGCTGACGCTGCCGCTGGACGAGTACACCTACAGCGCCAAGGACCGGTACATCTGGCAGGTGGCCGTCCAGCAGCAGTGGCGCACGTGCATGAGTGGCTACGGATTCACCGACTTCGCGCCGCCGGCCCCCAGCGCCGACATCGTCACCGCGCAGGCTGAGTCGGACATGGGACGCCGCTACGGTGTCACCGACGCCGCAGACGCGCAGAGGAACGGCTACCACCTGGTGGAGTCGGCGGCCGAGTCTCCGCACTGGGAGCCGGCGCCCGGAGCCGAGACCGCTGTGTTCACCGGTTCGGGCCCCGAACTCAGTGACGGTAGTTACAACGGCAAGGCCGTCCCCGAAGGCGGTTGCCGTGGCGAGGCCGCCCGAGCCTTCCCCCTGCCGCAGTCCACGGAGGCCGAAGAGGCCGAGGTTCAGACGTTCGAGCAGTCCCGTGACGACTCCCGCGTCGTGGCGGCGGTGGCGGCATGGTCGTCGTGCATGAGCACGAAGGGATACCAGGTCAAGCACCCCTTCGACGCACCCGACCTCGTAGGGGAATCGATCTCTGCTGCTGAACCCTCCGCTGAGGAAATCGCCCTGGCCTCCGCTGACATCGCCTGCAAGAAGACGAGCAGTCTCGTCAGCACGTGGCACAAGGTGGAGCAGGAGAAGCAGGAGACAAAAATCTCCCAGCGGCAGAGCGTGCTCACTACGAACAAGAAGGCAAGGGACGCGGCAGTCGCCAAGGCAGTAACCGCGTACGAAGAGGGAGCGAAGTAGATGAGAGCGGGCTTCTTCAAGAGAGTGGCGGTCGCTGTCGGTGCGTTTGCCGCAGTCGTGAGCTTCGCGGCTCCCGCCTCCGCCGCCACATCCTACGCGGCGGATGAGTGCACATCGAGCGGGAATGCCTACTGCTTCGTCATCCACTACAACAGCCGCAGTGCCACGAGCAACTACTCGGCCAGCTCCTGTTTCGTCGCCAACCGGAGCATCCCCGACTACTACGGGTACTCGCCCAACGGTGCCATTCTGGTTCGGTTTGTTTTCGACTACGGCTTGATCTCGGGGAACTACAACACTTGCCGCCTGGGCAACAGCGGTGAAGGGCTGGAGGTGAAGAACAACGCCGCCTCCGCCTCGAACGGTGAGTGCGTGGCGAGTTACCGTGTGTACTACAGCTCCGGATACCAGGGCGTGAACCAGACCTTCTCGCCCACGTGTGGCGACTACTGGCCCTCGGAGAATCTCTCCGCGACCCTGAAGAACGAGAACGCCTCGGCGAAGCGTCTCTGAGCCCTCAGGTTCGCCGGGACCCCGAAGTGCCAATAGGGGTCCCGGCATCTCACGTGGGTCGCGGGGGTGGGCACCCTGCTGTGATTCCGGGCTTCGTAGTTGTTGTGGTGTCGGTGATGGTGCCCGGCAGCACCTGCGCTCCCGGCGCCTGCGAGATGGTCCCAAGACGCATGTGCGAGGCCCTCCGACGTCAGCTGTGAGGCTGAGAGGCTCACAGCCACTCATTTCGATAGCCTCATCACCTTCCACAGCGACCGGTCGGGGCGGACGGACGCGCGACGCGATGGCGACCGGGGTGTGCGGGCTCGCAGATGCGGTGCGGCAGGGTACAGAGCTGCTGCCACGGAAGCCGCCGGCGGCTTGGTTCTCGGAACGCCCTCTCCACGAGCCCTTGAGAACTGCCACGTGGGTTATGCGGCCGTCACCGCGCTCGCGCGCCTGCTTCGGCTGTGACAGCACGCCGTGCAGGCAAATGACGGTCGATCCACCGCAGGGCCAGCGCGAGCGCAGCGCCGATCGCCAACACCACGGCGACGTTCCGCAACGCCCCCGGGTAACCGACAGCACCGATATCGATGAAGGGGTACGGGTACCAGCCTGTGATCGCGCCGTGCACCAGGGTGTATCCGATCCACGCCAGCGGCCAGGCGAACGACCATGCGAGCGTGCGCCGGTCCGTCTGCCCGCGCGGGCCGAAGACCAGCCAGCCCAGGAACGTCGCCGGCGGTGCCACATAGTGGAACGCGATCGTGCACCAGAGGGCGGCACCCGAGAGGTGCACCTTGGAAGCCAGCACGGTCACGAACACCAGCCCCGTGATCAGGATGGCGAGCAGCGACGTCAGCCGCAGCACGCGCCACATCCGCCCGTCCCGGCCGGGACCGAGCACCAGTCCCACGCACGCCATCGCGACCAGCACATTCGAATCCACCGTGAAGAACGAGAGCATCCGCGCCAGGCGCGAGCCGACACTGGACTGCGGGTCCACGGCGCCTGAGTTGGCGTCCGCTTCCCCCAGGACCAGGAGAACGATCTGTGTCGTCAGTGCCGCGAGGATCACCGCGGCCAGCGCGCCATGCCAGAGTCTCGACGCCGTCAGGTACCCAGAGCCCGTAACGCAGCCCGCACGGGATGAAGCCCCACAGAGACCGTCTACTCCGATTTGCCCCTTTGGTTCCATCACGCAAGTACACCACCATCCAAGCCTGCGGCTGCTGCATCGGTGGCTGGACGGTTGCTGCCTGCGGGGGACCGGCGGTAGGCACGCCCGAACCGACCTTTGCCCGTTCACACAGGTCAGCCCCCGGCGGGCAAGCCCGATCCGGAGGCCGGCAGCCGCGGAAGGGTTCAGGCGCGTGAGCGGGCGCGGTGGTCATCCGTGGTGGACCGGGCGCGGGAGATCGTGAAGGGGTACGGGCCGATGCAAGTCACCTTGCGCCGGGTCATGTACCGCCTGGTCTCCGAGGGAGCGCTGCCGCACGCGCGCCGACGTACCGAGGTCCTGACCTCAATGCCTGGGATCGCAGTCAGGACCGCCGCAACACTCCTGGGCACCGTCGGCGACACCACAGCTTCCCCACCGCCGACGCGCACACAGCTCTCCGCGGGACAAACGGATCATTTCCCGACGCTCCGCGACGGCACCTTCCACGAACCCGGGCCTCCAGGCCTTGTTGACGGAAAGCAGGCGGGCTCACAGGCCTTTTCGCTTCAGGACGCCCATCATCTCGTGGCGGCGGATCGATCCGTCGGCTCCTTCCTCGTCCCAGGCTTGTGGTTGGCGGCCGTGTGCGACGTAGCCCAGGGGTTCGTACAAAGCGCGCGCCCGGTGGTTGTCCTCCTCCACGGCGAGTTCGGCGCTGTGCAGGCCGCGCCGACGGATGCGTTGTTCGGCGGCGCGGACGAGGAACGTTCCCAGGCCGCAGGACTGCAGCGCGGGCAGCACGGCGAGCTGCCGCAAAGTTCCGGTCTTCTCGCGGACCTGGTAGTCGATGCCGCCGATCGCCACCGGCAGGTCCACGGAAGTGCACACGGCCAGGTAGTCGACCTCGCCCGTCGCAGCTCGTACCAGCTCCCGCTCTACGTGGCGTAGGTGGGTGGCCGAGCCGGACCCCTTCTCATGGGTGCAGGTTGGCTGGAGAGTTCGCGGCTCAGCCGATCGTGAAGGTTGCCGTCTTGTCGGCGAAGGCGGTGGCGCCGTTTCTGGCCGTGGCGAGGGTGGCGAGGTGCCAGCGGCCGTCTACGGATTCGGCGGCCTCGGCGGCGGTCACCGTGACCTTGTAGGTGCAGTGGGCGGTGTCCTCACCTGCGGGCTTGCACGTCGCCGACTCCGCGGCGACCAGGTCCTTCTCGGTCAGCCCCTTCTTCGCGAAGGGGCCCTCAGCAGGCCAGGCCAGCACCTTGAGACTCTTGACGCCGGAGGACGCCGTGACGTCGGCGGTGAAGGTGAGGGAGCCCTCGCGGTCCTCGGTGGGGGCGGTGTATCGGGCGTTGCTGTTTTCCAGGGCGGGCGGCTGCTCCCCGGCGTGGGCCAGCGCGAACGCTCCGGCGCCACCGAAGACGACGAGGGCGGCGGCCGAGCCCAGCATGATGCCTCGAGACATGACAGTTCTCCCCGTGATGGTGTCGATGTGAGCGGCGCCTTTGGCTGTGCCGCTCACATCAATGATCACCGCGCTGGGCAGTCCCGGCCGTGAGTACGCATACTCATCTGTGGCTGGGCACTTGGGACACCGGCTGTGCCCCTTCGTGCCATGCGCCCGTGTGCCGACTTTGCTCGGCCGACTACCCGGGCCGGAGGGACAACGAAGGGGGCCACAAGAACGCGCATCCGGCGCTCACAAGCGGCTGCTCGTCCGTCGCGAAGGCCTGCCCGAAGACACTGTTCAGGCCATCATCGAATCCGACCAGCAAGGCGCAAGATTGCGGCACCCGTTCCTGACAGCAGTGCGCTCACTGCCCGGGATCCGAGGCGATCTTGACCGGCGCGATGGATCATCAGTCGGCGAGCCAGAACCCCACCGACGACTGCCCCTTGAACTGGAGGTAGTAGTCGGCTCCCACGACAGAGTTGCTGAACACGACGGTCCACTGGTTCGCCGGCGCGTTGTGCCAGGCGTGACACTTGTTGCGTGTGCACACCCGTACGTCGCGGGTGGAGTTGAGCTTGACGTTGATGTCGTTGCAGTAGCCCTGCACCGACGTGTAGTTGCCCCGGCTGGGCCAGTAGGCGTTGGTCCCGGCGGTGCCGGGGTAGGCGTTGAGGTAGGAGGCGCTTCCGTAGCAGCTCGCGGCGGTCGAGGTGGTCGGGTTGGTCGAGGCCTGGGCCTGAGTGGGCAGGGCGGCACAGGCCGCTGCGACGGCTAAAGCAGCTCCGAAGCGTGCGAATTTCCTCATGGTTCCCCCAGTTTCATGGTCCGCTGTCACGGCGGTCGCGCATGACAGGTTTGCGTTGCGTCGTGATACTTGCGGAGGCGAGTGGCGGGGGTCTTGGAAAAAAGCGTGATCCCGGGGGAGTGGTCGGCCATGGCTGCGGTCCGGTCGGTGAGACGGGCTGTGGCCGGGGGCGGTACGCGGGCGCGTTCCCTCACTTCAGGGTGTGGAGGGTGGCGCGCCGGCCGGTCGCCGGGGCGTGGGGGCCTGGTGACGCCGACTTGGTGCCCGTCGCTCAGGGGCCGAGGCCTGCCGCGTAGAACAGAGGTCTGCACGCCGTCGGAGCCGGCAGACCGGCAGCGCATTCAACCGTCGCCGAGTGGACCCTCCGCCGCCCGGAGACTCTCTCCGAGAATGAGCAGCTCCAGCTCAGGATGTTGCGGCTGAGGAAGCGCCGCAACGCTTTCCCACACCGTCCGATTGACGACGAGCTCGTCCCAAGGCGTGCACGCTTGCGGCCCGGCACAGCGCGCCGGACAGCAGATCCTGGAAGTCGGTGCAAAATTCCGTTGCTCAATGGTCAAGAGTCGTTGACCATTACTCCCATGCCTACCGACGATCTTCCCGAGACGCTGCACGTCACCACCGACGAGCAGCTGCGCGCCGTCTCCAATCTCACGCGCCACCGGATCATGGCCGTGCTCCGCTTCGAGCCGGCGACGATTACGCAGATCGCCGAGCGGGTGGGCCTCGCGAAGGGGAGTTCGAGCTATCACGTGCGGCTGCTGGAGCGGGCCGGCCTGGTGAAGGTGGTACGGACACGGAAGGTGAGGGGGGTCACCGAGCGCTATTACGCGATGGCCGCGCGTTCGCTCGCGCTGCCGGATCCGGGCGAGGGAGGGCCGGATGTCCTGATGCGACATGCGGTAGCCGACCTGGAGGCGTCGCCGGCTGACCGGGAGCGGCACGTGCGGATGGCGCATCTGCGGCTCACCGAGGAGCAGTTCGCGGAGCTGGGGGCGCGGCTGCAGGCACTGGCCGACGAGTACCGGGAGCTGTCCGATCCGTCACTGCCGGACGCGTCACTCGTCTTCGCTCTGTTCCACCCGGTATCGCGCGGGCCGGCCGAAGGGGGCGCCAAGTGACCGCAGGTATACGGCAGTTGCCGACCGGGTTCGGGCGGCTGTGGACTGCGCAGACGGTGTCCTCGCTCGGTGACGGTGTGTCGCATGCCGCGCTGCCACTGCTCGCCTTGACGTTGACGCGGGATCCGATGGCGCTCGCCGCCATCACGGCCGCCGGGACGCTGCCCTGGCTGCTCTTCGGGGTGCTCGGCGGTGCGCTGGTGGATCGCTGGGACCGTCGGCGCGTGATGTGGATCGCGGACGCGGCGCGTGCGGTGCTGCTCGCGATAGCGGCAGCAGCGGCCGTACTCGACGTGCTCAGCATTTCACTGCTCGCGGCCGTCGCCTTCCTGCTCGGCCTCGGCGGACTCTTCTTCGATACGGCCGCCACGGCCTATCTGCCGGATCTGCTCGGCCGCGACCCCGCACTCTTGGAGCGAGCCAACTCTCGCTTGCGCGGAGCCCAGACCGCCATGTCCGGCTTCGCGGGACCGCCTGCGGGCAGTGCGCTGCTCGCACTCGGACGGACCGTTCCGCTGCTCGCCGACGCGGTGTCGTTCCTGGTCTCAGCGCTGCTCGTCCGTACGCTGCCGACCATGCCCCGGCCCGTTCCGAAGGTCCGCGAGTCGCTGCTTCGGCAGGCGCGGGCCGGAGCCTCGTACGTCTTCCGGGACCGGGTGCTGCTCGGGCTGGCCCTCCGCCCGGCGGTCGGGAATGTCGCCTTCCTTGCTGTGGAGACCGTTCTTGCCCTCTTCGCGCACGAGCGCCTGGGAATTGACACATACGGCTTCGGCCTGCTCCTCACAGCGGAGGCCACAGGCGGCCTGCTCGGTGCAGGCATCGCCTCCTACCTCGGCCGACGACTCGGCACCGGCACCGCACTGACCTGCACAGCCGCCGTCGAAGGGCTTGCCATCCTGGGCCTGGCCGCTGCCCCGAACCCGTACGTCGCCGGGCTGGCGCTCGCCATCTGCGGGGCCGGCATGGGCGCCACGATGGTGCTCGCGCCCTCCCTCCGACAGGCGATCGTTCCCGCCCCCCTGATGGGCCGGGTCGCCTCCACCTCCCGCATGCTGGCTATGTGCGCCGCCCCCATCGGGGCCTTCCTCGGCGGCTGGCTCGCCACCACCTACGACATCCGCACCCCGCTCTACGCCGCCGCCGGCCTCCTCCTGGCGATGACGGCCGTCACAGCATCCATGACCAGCAACCGCCGGGTCGAAGCGGCGCTGCGTGCCGCCGCCCCGGCTGGCGGTCCGGATCACCCGGCATCCAAGGATCCCGCCCAGGAGAATGCATCCGACTTGTTGTGACGCCTGCCGTGAAGGCGTCACAACAAGTCGGGAGCCAGACCCCCGCGAGGCCTGACGAGTGGCTGGGCCGGTCGGCGGTGCTGGCCGTCCATCCACGTCGTCCTCGGCGGCGTTTAGGTCCTGGAAGGAGTGCAGGCCCTGGCCGGACCGTTCGCTTCGACGTTGAACAGGTAGCGACCCAGGAAGTTGATATGCCGGATCTTGAGCGGGGAGAGGCGGGCGAGGGCTGGTTGCGTGAGGTGGCGTATGGCCAGACGCGGTAGTGGGCTTGGTGTTTCTGCTGGCTGGATACCGTGCGACGGCCTGGAGAGAGATCAGTTGGCCCCCGCTCCCCGGCTCGGAGCATAGTGCGGCGTGCGCAAGGGCCTGAGGGGGCAAGGGCGTCAGCTGCGCTGCGGGAGGCCGCATAGGAGTCGCCTTGGGGCGACGGCGTGAACCCATTCGTCGCCTTGTGGCGAGTACTGGGTGTGAACACTCACCATCCTGACACCCACCGACCCCACCGACGGACGGACTGTCCATGACCGACCTGGCCGGCGGCGACGCCGAGCTCATCGCGGCCTCTTTGGAGGAACCCGAGCGTTTCGCAGCGCTCTTCGACCGTCACGCACCGGCGATCCACCAGTACGTCACCCGTCGGCTGGGCCGGGACGCAGCCGACGACGTCACCGCGGAAACGTTCTTGACGGCCTTCCGGATACGGGCCCGGTTCGATGTGACCCGGGCTGGCGTGCGGCCCTGGTTGTACGGCATCGCCGCCAAGGAGATCGGTCGGCACCGCCGACAGGAGCTGAAGGCGCTGAAACTGCTCGCCCGCACTGGCCACGACCCCATCGCCGACAGCTGGACCGACTCCGCTGACGACCGTCTTGCCGCCGAGGCCGCCGCCCGGCCCCTGGCCGGGGCGCTGGCCCGACTTTCCGCAGGCGACCGGCACGTCCTGTTGCTGTTCGCCTGGGCCGACCTCAGCTACCAGGAGATCGCGGAGGCCCTCGACATTCCCGTCGGAACTGTCCGCTCCCGTCTCAACCGCGCCCGCCGCAAGCTGCGCCCCGCGACCGGCCAAGGCGACACCCCTCTCCTCGAAGCTCGCATACACGAAGGTGACCCCGCATGAACGAGCTCTCCGAACTCCGCGGCCTGCGCGCCGACGCACCCCTTCCCGACGCCGACCGGCTCGCCGCGCCGCGAGCCCGCCTCACCGCGGCGCTCCACCAGGACACCCGCCGTCCACGCGCCGCCCTTCCTCAGCGCCGGATGATCCTGGTGGGTGCCGCCACCGCAGGGGCCCTCGCCGTGACCGCCGGCATCATCACGGCTCTGCCCGCAAACAGCTCCGGCACCTCTGCGCCGAAGGGTCCTCAGGTGCTGTCGGCAGGCGCCTCCGCCGACACGCTCGAACTGGCCGCCGCGACCGTTGCGAAGCACGACGGGACCGAACCCGGCCCGAAGCAGTGGGTGTACGAGAAGGCGACCGTCTTCGGCCAGGGCAAGCCGCGCACCGCAGAGGAGTGGACCCGCTGGGACGGCACCGGGCACGCCAATCTGCCCGGCAGAGCCCCGGCCGGTGACATCTCGGACTTCGACCCGGACAAGCTCCAGGTCTGGTACGGCCCCAACCAGGAGGAGAAATGGAAGAAGGAGGGCTACGACGACCGCTCCCAGCGGCAGTATTACCGTTTTCTCGACACCCTGCCGAGTGACCCCGACCGCATGATGAAGCGCATCCGTGAGGAGCATGCCATCGGTGACATCAAGGGGGAGACGCGCGCACAGCGTGACTGGCGTGAGATCAACGTGCTGTACCGGTCGGTGCTGATCCCGCCGAAGGTCCAAGCGGGCCTGTTCCGGGCGCTCGCGAAGATCCCCGGCGCCCGGGTGACGACCGGTGTGAAGGACCCGCTCGGCCGTACGGTGATCAGCGTGAGCGTGAACTATGCCGAGAAGGTGCCGTCGGGCTGGCAGGGGAAGCAGGAGATCTTCTTCGATCCCGAGAGCTACGCCTACCTCGGGACGAGCCAGGGCGACGGACTCGTCGTGAGCGCCCGCGACGCCTGGGGTGTAGTCGACAAGCCCGGCGCCCGCCCCTGAGCACCCGCGAAAAGCGCCCGGTACGGGGTTCGACTCATGCCTTTGGCATCCACGGACCTCGCATCGGGCCGTAAGCGGCCCAAGCCACAGCCCTTTGCTGTCCGGCATCGGCTTTGCTGCCTGCCGCAGTGAGAGCGGCTGGCTCGCTGGCGGGCGACGACGGGCTTGTCGGCACAGGACACGCTGATCTCACGCGCGCAGTGCATCCGAACGAAGCCTTCCTCGGCCTCGCCGTCTGCCTGATCACCCACCGGCACGTCCGACGCACGGTGCCGTTGCGGGCGGCACCGGGCTCAACCGGTTGCCGCGCTCGGGATACATGGGGTCTGTGCAGGTTGCCGGGATCCTGCTGCAACAGTCGCGCCGCTCCCTGTCGGTCACCCGCATCCGACTCACCTCGAACGCCTCGCATTGATTGACGTGCAGCACGCCCACCTCGTCCCCAGCAACGAGCATCCGTCCATGCGAGCAGCGACGGGCCGCCGCGCACGGCGAGTTCCTGCGCATGCAACGCCTGACCCAGCCACACGGCCCAGGGTTGTGACAGCAGCTCGGGGCTGCAGAACTCACCGTCCAGAGCGCAACCCCAGAGCACTGTGTTCCACCACACTCGAGGGAAGATCACTCTTTCCGGAAGCCCTGCCGTTCAACTCAACAGGCCTGGACCGGAGTTCGGCGGCGGGCTCACCAAGGACGATCGCGCTGATGATCAGCTCCATCATCAGACAGTCATGTTCTGCGCCCCTGCTCCGATAGCGCTCCCCATCGGTCTCCACCACAGCGGAGGCGATCCTCCGCCCGCGACCAGCCGCAGAGGCAAAGGACACCTCGTAGACGCCGTAACCGGTCCAGCTCCGGTGCAGGAAGAGGACATCGCTTCAGCGAAGACATTCCACTTCTCATCCATGTCCCGGGCTCTGTATCCGCGCTGTATCCGGTCCCAGTCCTCGTCAGTGAAGACACGATCCGGCAACTGGGTCACCGGCCGGGCCGTGCTGATCGGGTGGAGGCGCCGGAACGACTCTCGGATGAGCGGGGCATCGGCAGCCATGAGGTGATCCTATGAAGGCGCCACTCGAACAGGGCGGCGGATGACGTCCATGAGCAGGCAGCCTGGGCGGAAGGCGCTCGCCCTTCAGCCGCCTTCTCAGGGACCCAGCATGGGAGAGGCACGGGACGTGCGGGTCTGTGCGGGTCAGCTGGGCGCATCGGTGGGTGCGGCGCCAATGACGCGGTGGCGTGCGAGGCGGCGGGCTTCGGCCGTGACCTCGGCATCGACCTGCTCCACGGTGGTATCGCCGTATTCCAGGATGGCGTACTCATCGTCGAGTTCGGCAAGCCGCGCGGTCAGGGGTAGATCATGTCCAAAGCGCTGATGGATCCGGAACGCGAACTCTGCGGGCGTGAGTGTGCCGGCGAGCATGCGGCGGGCCAGGGCTCGGGCGGCGGCTTCCTGTCCGGCTCGGCTGCCGGCCGGATGGAAGACGAGGCCGAGTTCGTCCAGCGCCGCGGGTAGCAGGTCGTGGGCGTCGTAGTCCGCCTCGGCGCGCGTGCAGGCGGCGAGGATACGAAGGCCGGGGGTGTCCAATCCGGCGATGAGCGCATCGCAGGCGCAATCCACGACCTCGCTCGCACCAATGTCCCTCGCGCTCCACAGGGCGGCATGGTCCTGCAGAGCCATTGCAGCGGTCTCGGGCGACGTCATACCTCCATCATTGTCTTCACGGTGCGTCCCGGTCGAGCAGATTTCATCGAAGGCGCTGTTCAGCGGTTGGCCGCCCGCCGTTGACTGGCTGCTGACTCTCAATGAAGCGGTCAGCAGCGCGCTCCGCAGGATGAGTCCGCGGAGGCCGGGGACATACGAACGGCCCCGCCCGTCCGCTTCCCCCGCGGCGGACGGGCAGGGCATCGCACCCGCTCATCGAAGCTGTCACTCACTGATGAGTGGGCAGAGCGGAGCACCCCGCACGTGAGCTACCCGCACCACACGCAGCGGGTGTCCGGGCCGCGATGTGCGGGGTTCATGGTGCGGTGTGGTTCAGATGCTGGGCGACTGGCCGAGGTGAGTTTCTTTGATCCATCCCAAGGCGTCCACCTTTACGGAGCTGGGCTTGCTGAGGGTTTTACCGAAGCACACTGACCACGACTTCGATCCGATCCCCGATGACGTGCACGCCCAACCGCCCAGGAAACTGCTAGGCATGGCGTTATACAGCTCCACGTATGCGCTGGTGCTGTAGAGGCTGGATCCGTTGTTGCGGACGATCACTGCCGCCTGGACGCTGCCCCCGGTTGCTGACCTGATCGCGCAGACCTGTGCGATTACGGAGGTGGCGACGGTCTTGCTGCCGGCACACGCCCACTTGGCGGAGCTGGAAGTGATCGGGTTGGTGTTGCCGTAGGCACGCCAGGTGCCGGCATCCGCGGCGGGGCCGGTCTCGGTGGCGGTGGCGGGACCGGCGGTTGCCAGGCTCAGTCCGAGGACAGCGGTGATGGCGAGGAGCGAGCCTGCGCCGGTTCGCCTGCCTCGCCTGCTGGCTGCGGCGGTTGTCCTCGTGCGGCTGTTGACCGTGCCGGTGTCGTCCAATGTCACCATGACAACCACTCCCACATTCTTGGGTGTTGGGATTCTTTGGGTACGGGTGTGCACTCTGGCGTCGTGCGGCGACCGCTGCGCAGCGGGCCGTGAACGGTGTCGGCGTTTGTTCGCCGCCGCGATGCAACCACGCGCGGTCCTTGTGGCGGAAAGGATTCGAGCCCGTTCAAATCCATCACCATGACTGCTAGCGTCGGCGTCGTGCTCACTGTGCGTGTGGATGCCGACACCCTGGCCAGGACGCGGTGGGCTCCTTCCCCCGCAGCGGAGTCCCTGGCATGGCTGAAACTCACGGCCACCTCGAGACGGCACCCGGTGTTCGGGGATCCCGGACCACTCGCCCGCACCTCCCTTGCCCATCCGGACGTTGCCCTGCTCGCGGACCTGCTGCCGCGAGCCGGTAACACCTACACGCCTGACCTGCTCACCCCTCAACCAGGCAGAAGCGGACAGATTGGTGACCTGCTGGGCGAGCAGATCGCGCAGATCGAAGCCGCAGCGCAGGACGTCCTGGAAACCCAGGTCTTCACCTACACCCAAACTCACTGGAACAGGCCGCTGTCGGCCACGACCCGCCGGATCGCCGAGTCGGGGCGGATGCAGCGACGTCTCGCCAACGGTCTCGCCCGGTTCTGGCGCGACGCCCTCGCCGACAGCTGGCCCGAATTACGTTCGGTCCTCGATCGGGACATCGCCCACCGGGCAACGGCCATCGCCACCCACGGCATCGGCCAGGCGCTCGGAGCACTCCACCCCGACATGGGTTGGGCGGGCGACGCAGTCACCCTCGCCACGTCGTGGGACGGCGAGATAGATGCCACCGGCCGGGATCTGGTCCTCGCCCCGGGCGTGCTGAACTGGCCCGACGTCATCGTCCAGGTCGACACTCCAGGACAGTTCGTCCTCTATTACCCCGCCCAGCGCATCGGAGCCGACAGAGGCTCAAGACCCGGAAGAATTGCGCAGGTGGTCGGCAACACCCGAGCAGCGTTACTTGCGGCCCTGGAAACCCCCCGGTCCACCACGGAACTCGCCGCCCGCATCGGATGCACCCCAGGCACCGTCTCCTACCACCTCACCGCGCTGCACCGCGCACGCCTGGTCACCAAGGTCAGAGACGGCCGCTACGTGCTGTACCAGCGCACTGCCCATGCGACAGGTCTGCTGGAAGAAGCCCCCAACTGACACGGTGGTCTCCCGCCGGGCGCAACGTCATTGCGCTTGGAGCGTGTCTCCTCGATGGGTGGATCAGATGGTCCGAGGTGCCTGTCCGGTAAGTGATCACTGATGCACTGCCGAACCGGATCACGGCGTTGATGCCGCCCGTTGCGGTTGGCGCTGAAGTGCATTTCGTCGTCCAGCCGACACGCTTCTCCTGCCCGGCTGCGCCGCAGGATGCGTCAGAAATGGAGGACGCCGAGATCGCGCACCGTGTCGGCCAGAGCGCGGATGAGGTCGTTTTCGGCTTCTGTCCGCCAGACCAGGGCGAAGGTCAGGGTCCCCATCTCAGGGACGGGCAGCCACCGGATGTGGGACATGCCCCAGTACCTGGTGACATGGCTGGGGAAGGTGTGGATGATCTCGCCCATACTGATCAGGCTGACCAGCTCGTCGGAGTTGTCCGCCGGCTTGATGCGCTCGATCGTTCGGCCGCGTGGGGTGTGGAAGGGCAGGTAGCTGTCCTCCCAGTAGTCCGGCAGGTCGAGGGCGGTGGCGTGCGGGAACTCGGCGAGCAGCTCCAGCGGAACGGAGTCCCATTGCGTGAAGCGGTGGTTGGCGGGCACGCCCAGGACCCGGGAGTCTGTGCAGAAGGTCGGACCGACGGTGAGGTCCGGCTCTTCCACCGGCAGCCAGACGACAAGGACGTCTGTGGCGCCGGAACGGAGCCGGCCGAACACATCGTTGAAGGTCTCCAGGCGAATTTGGAGTTCGCACTGCGGATTCCGTACGCGGAATGCCTTCCAGTAGGGGTGTAGATCAGGCAAGTTGAAGGGCATCGTGCTGACGCGGAGCTGTGACGTGATGCCGCGGGCTGCAAGCCGGGCGCGCTCCAGGGAGTCGTGCAGGCCCGTGTAGACCGGCTGGAGATCGTCGCGGAACTGCCGGCCGACCTCGGTCAGACACACCGTGCGGCTGGTGCGGGTGAACGTTCGGCGCCGATGCGCCGCTCCTGCTTCTTGATGGCCTGACTGACGCGCGCCTGGGAGACGTGCAGTCGCTGTGCCGTCCGGCCGAAGTGCAGTTCCTCCGCCAGCACCAGGAATATCTCGATGTCCCGCAGCTCCATCGGCCCCCCAGCCCCAGTTGATAACCCAGCGGTTATCGAACCGCGCGGAAGCTTACCTTGATCATGATTGCGACTGACAAGAAGGTCGAGGCCCCAAGCCAGCGCGACGAAGCCGCTCTGCCAGATCGAACCGTGCCAGAAGGCGCCGTCAGAAGTGGAGCACGCCCAGATCGCGCACCGTGTCGGCCAGAGCGCGGATGAGGTCGGTTTCGGCATCCGTCCGCCAGACCAGGGCGAAGGTCATGGCCGACAGGTCGGGGATGGGAAGCCATCGGACATTCGGCATGCCCCAGTACGTGGTGACGTGGCTGGGGAAGCCGTGGATGATCTCGCCTGTGCCGACCAGGTTGATCAGCTCATCGGCGTTGGCCGCAGGCTGGATGCGTTCGATCGTTCGGCCGCGTGGGGTGTGGAAGGGCAGGTAGCTGTCCTCCCAGTAGTCCGGCATCTCGGGCGCGGTGGCGTGAGGGAAGTCGGCGAACAGCTCCAGTGGCACGCAGTCCCGTCCCGCGAGCCCGTGATCGGCGGCCACTGCAAGCACCCGGGAGTCGGTGCACAGATTCGGCCCGACGGTGAAGTCCGGCTCCTCCACAGGCAGCCAGGCGACGACGACGTCCATTTCACCGGCGCGGAGCCGGCCGAACAGATTGCTGAAGGGTGCCGGGCGTATCTGAAGTTCGCACTGCGGATTCCGTGCGCGGAACGCCTTCCAGTAGGGGTGTAGATCAGGCAAGTTGAAGGGCATCATGCTGACGCGGAGCTGTGCCGTGATGCCGCGGGCCGCCAGCCGGGCGCGCTCCAGGGAGTCGTGCAGGCCCGTGTAGACCGGCTGGAGATCGTCGCGGAACTGCCGGCCGACCTCGGTCAGACACACCGTGCGGCTGGTGCGGGTGAACAGTTCGGCACCGATGCGCCGCTCCTGCTTCTTGATGGCTTGGCTGACGCGCGCCTGGGAGACGTGCAGTCGCTGTGCGGTCCGGCCGAAGTGCAGTTCCTCCGCCAGCACCAGGAATATCTCGATGTCCCGCAGCTCCATCGGCCCCCCAGCCCCCGTTGATAACCCAGCGGTTATCGAACCGCGCGGAAGTTTACATTGATCATGATCGTGGCTCGCAGGAGAGTTGAGGGCATGCAATCACGCATGAAGGACCCGGCACTCGTCCTGCCGGATGCGCTCACGAGCATCGGCACCTTCTTCAAGTCGGTCAACCACGGCGCCCTCTCCGACCAGCTACCCGAGATCGTGGCCCTGCGCGCCAGCCAGATGAACGGCTGCGATGACTGCGTGCACACCCACTTGCTGAACCTGCGCGAGATGGGCGAGAGCGAGGAGCGGGTGGCGGCGGTGGCCGCCTGGCGGGAGGCACCGCTCTTCACCAGTGCCGAGCGGGCCGCCCTGGAGCTGGCCGAGGAGGTCACGCGGTTGGCCGGCCTCGCCCCGGACACAGCACCCGAGGGGGTGCGGGCCGCCGTGCCGGACGATTTGTGGGAACGGCTGTCCGCGCACTTCGACGAGCAGCAGCTGTCCGCGCTGATCCTTTCGATCGGCGCGACCAATCTGTTCAACTGCCGCACCATCGCGGTCCGTGGCCGGGGTTACGCAGCCGACTCCCGCCATGAGTGATGCCGTCGACCTGACCGTGATGTACGCGATGCACGATGCTCTGCGCCGGGAGTTGGCTCATCTGGACCGGATGACCACCGCCGCGGACCGTGACCCCGCGCACTTACCGGCCACCGCCGGATGGACGCTGTTCAAGAAGGCTCTCCGCGCCCATCACACGGCCGAGGACGAGGCCCTGTGGCCGGTACTGCGCGGACATCTGGCCGGCCGCCCGAAGGACCTGGCTCTTCTGGAGGCGATGGAGGCCGAACACGCCGCCATCGTCCCGCTGATCGCGGCCATCGACGCGGCGCTCGCCGCTCCCGAGGTCGACCCGTTGGGACTGGGCATCCTGACCGACGCACTGGCCACCGGCCTGGCAGGGCACCTCAAACACGAGGAGGACACGGCCCTGCCGCTGGTCCGGCGCGCGTTGACGGCCGAACAGTGGGGCCGCTTCCGTCAGGTCCACGCCCAGCTGCTCCGTCCGGACGCACCGCTGATGCTGCCGTGGCTGCTGCACGGCGCCGACGAGCAGACCGTGGCGAAGTTGCTCGCTCTCCTGCCCCCACGCATTCGCGCCGCTTACACCACCAAGTGGGCCCCGGCTTACACCGCCGTGGACCGGTGGAGTCCTGGCGCCGCCCCGACGCACTGACACCGCATGCCGCGCCCCGCAGCGCGTCGCGTCGGCCTATGCAGCAGGGGCCCGACGCCACCCGTGGGGTGGTTCACGAGCCCGCAGTCGCGGGCACGGCATCCGTTCGCAACGTCCGAAACGCGCACAAAAATTCCCCGGAAGATCCCTGGAGCATCCCCTTGTCCGCGCACATCCACCTCACTCCACTCCACGACATCTCGGCCGCCGACGCCGCGGCCTGGCACCAGGTCGTCACCGCCTCCATGGCCCATGACCTGCCCGGAGTTCCCACTCCCGGCCCCGAACAGATCCACGCCCAACTCACCAAGCCCACGCTGAACAGTCACCGGCTGACCTGGCTGGCGACCGGAGCGACGGGCAGCCCGGTCGGAGTCGCGGGCCTGCGGCTGTTCACCTCCCCGGGGCGGGATCACCTGGCCGAACTGGAACTCCACGTCGCCCCCGCGCACCGGCGCCTGGGCACCGGCTCCCTCCTGCTGTCGGAGGTCGTGGCGGCCTGCCTTGCGCAGGACCGGCGCAGCCTGATCGTCGAGGCGGCGGCCGACAGCCCGGGCGAAGCCTTCTGCGAAAAGCGGAACTTCCGCCAGGCACTTGCCCTGAACCATCTGATACTCCGCCTGGACCATTTGGACGAGGCCACCGTTTCCCAGGTCGCCGAGGCTGAGCACCCCGGCTACCGGCTGACGGGCTGGACCGGCACGGTGCCCGACGACCTCGCCGCCGCCTTCGCCACCGCCAAGAACGCGATGAACGATATGCCCGTCGGAGACCTGGACTACGGCACCGAGAACTGGGACGCCGACCGCGTACGGGCCATGGCTCAGGTCATCGCCGACCGCGGCGACACCCTGCTGACTCTCGCCGCCGTCCACGACGGCGGCGCCATGGCCGGATACACCGAGATCCTGCTCCCTCGGGGCACGGCACCTCGGGCGCAGCAGTACGACACCGCCGTTGTGCCCGCGCACCGCGGCCGTGGCCTCGGGCTGTGGCTGAAGACCGCCATGGTGCGCCGGCTGCGCGCCCAGCACCCCGGTGTCGTCGAGATCGAGACCGACAACGCCGAGGACAACGTCCACATGCTGGCCGTCAACCACCGGCTGGGGTTCCGCTCCTACCGGCGCACGCGCGAATTCCAGCTCGACGTGTCCGCAGTCTGATCCCGGCACCCGTACGCACCACCGCGGCGAAGAAGCGAGACCCCGCGCAGGCGGACGTACCGCCTCTGCGCCCCACCCACCTGTCCCAGCTCACATTGCGAGGAACCGCCATGCATGTGTCCGCCTCCACCGTCTCTCTCACCGTCGCCGACGTCGACGCCTCCCGCGACTTCTTCCTCACCCACCTCGGCTACGAAGTAGCCATGGCCCAGGACGGCTTCGCCTCCCTGACCCGCGAGGGAGCCGCCGTCGACATCGTCCTGCTCCGCAAGGGCAGCGAGGTCCTGCCGGCTGAGCAGCGGGACCTGGAAGCAGGCGGCCTGATCCTCGCGCTCACCGTCACCGGCCTCGCCGCGGAGGAGGCCCGGCTGCGCGCGGCGGGCGCTCCCATCACCATGCCCCTGCGGGAAGAGCCCTGGGGCGAGCGGCTGTTCCAGATGACCGACCCCAACGGGGTCGTCGTCCAGCTTGTCGAATGGGCCGTCCCCGCCGCCGGCACGGACGGGAGTGGGAGCACAGACGCGAGCGAAGGCGCCACCGTTCAGGTGATCACTCCCTCGGCCGACGACGTCACCGTCTCCCCGAACGCCACCATGACCCGCCTCGCCGCCCCCAGCCGCGGCAGCGCCGAACTCAGCACCTGGACGGTCTTGATGGAAGCCGGCGCGACCGGACCCGAGCATTCCATCGACCGCGAGCAGGTCTGGACGGTCACGGCGGGCGCCCTGGAAGTGACCTGCGACGACCGTACCGAGAAGGTGGAGGCCGGCCAGAGCCTGGTGCTGCCGCCGGCCCTCGTCCGCCGGATCCATGCCCCGGAGCGGGCCGAGGCCCACGTCTCGATGCGCTCCGACGGAGTCGCCTCGGTTCCCGGCACGGAGGGTACCCGCGAGCTTCCCTGGGCCCAGTGACCGCGACCACCGCACACCAGCGCGCCTCCGGCGGCTTCCGGCGCCATCCGGAACCGTCCCCGGACCATCACCGGCCCAGGCCGGATTACACAGAAACGAGCATGACGACATGCGTGTGCTGATCATGGCCTACGGGTCACGCGGCGACATCATGCCACCGGCCGCACTCGCGGCGCAGCTGCGGGAACTCGGCGCGGAGGTACGGGTGTGCGCGCCCCCGGACGAGGAGTTCGCCCAGCTGCTGGCAGGCGTCGGCGTGGAGCATGTGCCGTTCGGCCGGCCGGTGCGCCCGCTGGTGACCGGGACCCCGCCCGCCCCTGGCTTCGCGACCGAGTTCGCGGCCGAGCTGGTCGCGGAGCACTTTGACACGGTCGCCAAGGCGGCCGAGGGATGCGACGTTCTGGTGGCGAGCGGCCTGATGCCGGCCGGCGCACGGTCGGTGGCCCAGAACCTGGGCATCCGCTACGTGTACGCGTGCTTCCACCCGTTCGAGATGCCGTCGAGGCATTACCTTCCGTCGTCGCGGCCGGGGCCGCCGGCAGCCACCGACGGCATAGACATGACCGACAACCGGGCGCTGTGGGACCTGGACGTCCAGAAGGTGAACGCGCTGTACCTGGCCCCGCTCAACGCCCACCGGGCGGAGATCGGGCTGCCGCCCCTGGACAACGTCCGCGACCATGTCTTCGGCGACCGGCCGTGGCTGGCGGCAGACCCGGTTCTGGGGCCGTGGCAGGAGCTGACGGACCTCGAACTCGTGCAGACCGGCGCGTGGATCCTGCCGGACGAGCGCCCGCTGCCGGCCGACCTGGAGGAGTTCCTGGACGCCGGCACACCGCCGGTGTTCGTGGGCTTCGGCAGCATGCCCATGCGCGCGGCGACGGACGTCGCCCGGGTGACCGTCGAGGCGGTCCGCGCGCAGGGCCGACGCGTACTCGTCTCGCGCGGCTGGGCCGACCTGGGCCTGGTCGACGAATCGGACGACTGCTTCGCCGTCGGCGACGTCAACCACCAGGCACTGTTCCCCCGGGTGGCCGCCGTCGTCCACCACGGCGGCGCGGGCACGACGACGACGGCCGCCCGAGCCGGCGCACCGCAGGTCGTGGTGCCGCAGTTCGTGGACCAGCCGCACTGGGCAGCCCAGGTCGCCGCACTGGGCATCGGCGCGGCCCACGACGGTCCGGTCCCGACCTTCGAGTCGCTGTCGGCCGCGCTCAGCACGGCGCTGGCTCCCCGGACCGCGGCCCGGGCACAGGCCGTAGCGGGCACGGTCCGGGGCGACGGGACGACGGTAGCTGCGAACCTGCTGCTCGACGCGTGCGAGCCGTGTCGGTGAACCGCGAACAGAGCTCCGAGGTGCTGAAGACGGCAACCGCACAACGCTCGCAGTGGCTGCACGGATACCGGGACAGCTTCGGCTTCCTGTGCCAGGTCCTGCGCAAGACACCCGACATGACGACCGGAAAGTGAGTTCCCGAAGATGAACACACAGATGCAACCGACGTTCGTACTGGTTCACGGAGCCTTCGCGAACTCCTTCTCCTTCGCGCCCCTCCAGGCGGAGCTGGGCCTCCTCGGACACCGCTCAGCCGCCGTCGACCTGCCTGGCCACGGCTTCCAGGCGACCTTCACCCGCGCCTACCAGTCGCCTCAGGACCCTGACGGGCTCGCCACCACACCCGGATCGATCAAGGGCGTGACGCTCGCCGACAACGCCGCGCAGCTGATCGGGATCCTCGAACGGGCCAAGCAGAACGGCCCGGTGATCCTCGTCGCCCACAGCCGCGGCGGTGTAACGGCCACGGCCGCGGCCAACGCCCGCCCGGATCTGATCGACCGCATCGTCTACGTCTCGGCCTGGTGCCCGGTCGCCCTCGACGTCAACGGCTACTACGCCGAGCCGGAGATGGCTACGGTCGACCCCGCGGCCTTCGCTTCGGCACTGGCCGGGAACCCCGCCGAGCTCGGCCTGCTCCGCGTCAACTTCCGCACGGCTGACCCGGACGCGCTCGCGGCGCTCAAGGCAGCCTTCTTCGCCGACGGCACCGATGAGGAGTTCCTCACCTTCCTGAACACCTTCCAGCCCGACGAGAACCTGGACGCCGGTGGCTCCGGCGACCGGGCACAGGCCGCGACCTGGGGCCGCGTCCCCAAGACGTACATCCGCCTGGCCGACGACACGAGCATGCCTCTCGCCCTGCAGGACCGGCTGATCCGCGAGGGCAACGAGCTGACACCGCACAACCCCTATGACGTACGCACACTGCAGGGAAGCCACCTGAAGTGGCTGGCCGACCCGGCGCCGGCGGCCCGCATCCTGGCCGACCTCGCAACGCTCCCGGGCCCGTCCGCTCCGGCGTGAGCGGATCGGTACTGGAGACACGAGGAGCGAGCGCCCGTGCGGTGCGCACCCATGACCGCCGAGGGGGATGGCTGATCCTTGGCCAAAGCACGCAGCGGTCGGCCGGACATCACGCATTCGAGTTCGGTAGTTGTCACATAGGCAGGCTCGTTGTCACCAGTTCGGTGAGGGATGGCCCTTACCGCGAGGATCCCCCGGGCATCGGGTCGTGGCTCGTGATGGGCTGGTGTGGTCGGCGCTCGGGAATCCGCGTGATCGCGGCGCTCGCCGTCAGCCCGAGCGTGACACCGACGGCGGCGGCGATGGCCTGCGCCCAGGCCTCCTCGAGGGATCCGGGCAGGGCGGTGCTGGTAAGTCGGCCGGCGCCCCATAGAAGCGTCACTGCGGCCAGGGCGGCCGGCCAGCGGTGCCGTACCCCTTGGATGATGTCGTCGAGGAGGTGGAAGACAAGCAGCAGCGCCATGAGGTGGCTGCCGCCGAAGGCATCGTCCCAGCCGACCGCGGTGAGGCTGGCTCCGCAGGCGAGGGCGAACAGCCACAGCCCTGTCAGTCGCCACACGGACGTGGGTGGCTGTCGCCGCACGCCCGGCGGAAGCCGGAAGAAGCGTGTGATGTGCTGGACAATCGCATACTTCTGCATGGCTCGCGTCCCGTCCCCCCGGGGGCCGGCTCGTGCCGGCGCTCAGTAGTAGGACGCACGGGAACAAGCCGCGGTTGTGGTGCAGTGTCATCGGACGCATTCACCTCAGGGAGCCAGAGATTTGCGATCTCCGCTACGGGTGACAGAAGGTGCCCGTTCTTCGACGCCGACGCCGACGCGCTCAAGGGCGGACTCCGTCTGGCCGGCCACGGCAACACCCGCCGTCGACACTCCGCCAACGGCCTACCTCGCCCCGAACGAAGACGAGGACGAGGCGCCACTCCGCTCAGCGCACGCTCGCCTCTTCCCGCCTCCGCGCCAGCACGACGATCCTTCCGGGAGGCAGGGTGCCGCGGTCAGACGGTGCCCTGTGGATCGCGCTGTGGGTCGGGCGGCGGATCCTTGCGCAGGGTTGTGGTGATGGCGTCGCCGACCTCCCTGGTGAGGGCGGGCCGTTCGCCGGTCACACCGAGCTCCTGGGCCAGGGTGATGGCGTGCAGGTCGACGGTGGCCTCGACGAGATCGGCGAGCACCGCCGTCGTCGAGCGGCCGCGGATCCATGCCGTGGCCGCGACGATCGCGGCGGCGGGCAGCGCCGGCCACCACCAGGCGCCGAGCAGCAGGTAGAGCGGGGCCCATCCGGCGAGCCCGAAAGCGGCTCCGTACGCCTCGCGCGCGGTGAGGAGTTCGGCCCGGACCGCATCGGGCACCGTCAGCCAGAGCCGGGGCCAGGCGGCGCCGAGATCCAGGCCGTAGGCGTCGTACACCCGCTGGTCGGCGGCATGGAGGCGGTCGCCGATCCAGGTGGGCCGCCGGGGACGGACGAGGGCGATGGCCTCGCGCCGCTCCAGGGCACTGGCGAGTTCGGTGCGGGTCCCGGCCGCCTCGCACGCCGCGTCAGCCCGCTGCCAGCGTCGGAGGCGGCGCCGCACGAGAAGGCGCGCGGGCCACCGGTCGCCCCGACTGGTCCACAGGCGCTCCACGATGACGGCCGACGCTCTTGCGCACATTCCGGCCAGTGTGGCCGCCGCCAGCACACCGGCGGCCACGAGGAGGATCGCACCGGCGTTGGAGGCTCCTGAGTGGGTGGTCAACCGGTCGATGGCGGAGTGGAGTTCACCCAGATCCAGGGCGTAGGGATGTCCCAGTACGACGGCGGCGGCCACACCGGCGACGTAGACCAGGCCGGGCAGGACGAGCAGGGCGAGCCACTTCTCGGCGGCCTTGACGGCGAGGGCGGACAGAAAGGTGGTCACAGCCGGGCCCGGCCATAGACGAGGGGGCGGCCGGTCATCGCGCACACGGGGGCCTCCGGGTACAACTCGGCGCTCGGCAACCGCTCGCAAGGGTGGGCGGCGGGGCACGTCCACCGGTGCACCACCGGACGCCCGGGGCTGTTTCCCGGCAGAGTCGGCATGCCCTTGGCCGCCCTGGTCACGATGCCGAAGCCGGCCGTGGCCATCCGGTCGTCCAGGGTGTCCAGCTGACGTTCCAGCACGGAGCGCGCCATAGGTTCGTCTCCGCGCAGTGCCGCAAGGACAGCGCCGAGGAGTTCCGTCGCGTTCGCCTCACGCGCCGCCTCCTCCAGATCGCCCGCACCCATGAGTGTGCATACGCGACTGAGCCGTTCCGCGAGTTCGTCCACCGAGCGCTCCCTGCCTTGGCGATCGCCATAACGGTTACACAATCCCAGAGTTGGTGACTCTACGGCCCAGGACCCGGCGCATCCCGCTACGGTGATCGGCGGTATGACGCCGGGACGCTGCGGGGGACCAGAAGGAAGCAAAGAAGCGATGAGCAAGTGGAAGCGCCGCAAACTGCTCTTCATGGCCGACGTGCATGAGAGGCGGGGCACCGACCCGTCCGACGTGCTGGCCGGGCTGCACGAACTGGCGGCCGAAGATCCGTACGATCTGGAAGTGCTGCTCACTGCCGCGGAACTGCTCGCCGACCGCGCCGGCCGCAGAACCGGTACGGCGCGGGAGGCGGACCTTGCCGCCTCGATCGCCCTGCTGCATCGCTGCGTTGTGCTGGTGCCGCCGGGCCACTTCCATCGCGGCCGGGTCTTCAACAGCCTGGGACAGCGGCTGTTCACGGTCGCCCAGGGCACGGACTCCCCTCAGCCCGTGGCCGAGTCGGTGCTCGCCTTCCGCGAGGCCGTGACGGCGACGCCACACGGCGACAGCATGCGCCAGGTGAACCAGTTCTACCTGGCGGTCCAGCTCGGTGAGCACTTCGAGCGGAGCGGGGACCGGGACGCACCCGTCGAGGCCGTCCAGGTGGCACGCGAGGGCTACGCGGCCGTCCCGCCCGGCGACGGGCTCCGCTCCATGTTCCGGACGGTCCTGATCACCTCGCTGCGGCATCTCGCGAGCGCCACCGCGCACGTCGAACCGCTCCAGGAAGCCGTCGGCCTCGCGCGCGAGGCGCTGTCCGAGGCCGGCAGCGCGTCCGACCGTGCGGGGGCACAGTTCGATCTCGTACGCGCTCTGAGGGCACTGCACGACGCGACGACGGACACGCCACTGCTGGTCGAGGCGGTCGACTTGAGCGAACAGTGCCTTGCGGCCACACCGCGGAGCGATCCCGAGTTCGACACGCGGCGAACACGTCTCGCATCCGCCGTCAGGCTGCTCGCCCAGGACCGCAGGGACCCCGGCCTGATGCGCCGGGCCATCGACCTGATGCGGGCGACGCTCGAGACACCATCGGCCGCCGACGAGCACGCCGACACTCTCATCGACCTCACTCAGTCGCTGGCTTCCCTGCATGCCATGACCAATGAGCAACTCACGCTCACGGAGGCGGAACTGACAGCCCGCACGGCCGTGGCTGCCGCCCCCGATCCCGGTCCAGGGCGCACAGAGGCACAATTCCTCCTGGCAGGGATCCTGTTGTACCGCTCCAGCGTCAGCGCGCGCGGCACGGACGCCGCAGCACTGCATGAGGCGTTGGGGCTGTTACAGCACGTGGCGGCCGCCACACCGCCCGACCACCGGGAACGTGGCGATCGCCTGTGGCATCTGGGTGTCACCCTGCGCGACCTGGCCAGGCACGGCGACGCCGACGCGTGGCGGCGCCAGGCGCGGCATGTCTTCGCCGAGGCCGCGTCCACCGCCGCACCGCCCAACGTACGGATCAAGAGCTTCCAGCACCTGGGCGCCATGGAGGCCGCTCTCGGCGACCCGCACGCCGCACTCGCCGCCTATGAAGCCGCAGTGGCCCTGCTGCCGCAGCTCACCCCTCACTGGCTGTCCTACCTGGGCAACGTCATCGGACTCAGACAGCTCGAGGGACTGCCGGACGGTGCCGCTGCCGCCGCGCTGGAGCTCGGCAGACCGGAACGGGCCCTGGAACTGCTGGAGTTGTCGCGCGGAATCCTGCACGGCAGGACGCTGGAGGCCCGTGACGTCAGGCTGCTGCGGCACCGGTCACCCGAGCTCCACGCCGAGTTCCTGCGGCTGCGCACCGCCCTCAACGCCCCTGCCCGCGAGGGGAACGACGGGAACTGGGACGACCTGATGAGCCGGATCCGCAGCCTCGACGGCATGGCAGGCTTCCTGCGGGCGCCCTCCGTCCAGGAGCTGCGCCACCAGGCCGAGCAGGGCCCCGTAGTCATCGTGAACATCACCGAGCGCCGCTGCGACGCACTCATCCTGCGGGCGGACGCCGAACAGCCCGTCCTGGCGGTCCCGTTGACCGGCCTGACCCAGGCCGACGTCATCGCTCACCTCCTGCGCCTGGCTCGTGCCGTCTTCGTCGCCCCCTACGACCCGTCGCTGCTCACCCGCCGGGACGCACAGCGGGATCTGGACGAGATCCTGCGCTGGCTGTGGGACCGCGTCACCGAACCCGTGCTCGACGCGCTGAGCCTCACCGCCCCCACCTCCGATACGCAGCCCCTGCCCCGCATCTGGTGGTGCCCCGTCGGCCTGATGTCGTACTTCCCGCTCCATGCCGCCGGCCATCACGACAGTGGCGGGAAGGCGACGGTGATGGACCGGGCCGTCTCCTCCTGCACAACCACCGTGCGCGCCCTGGCCGACCGGATCCGTCCCCCGGCGGCCGGTACGGCCCTGCACCCGTTGGTCGTGGCAGTGCCCGACGCGGAGAACGCCCCCTCGCTGCCGGGCGCGGCGGCAGAGGCCGCGGCCCTCACGGAACTGCTGCCGCACGGCCTGATCCTGTCCGGCGCGCAGGCCACGTACGAGAACGTCGTCCGCGCGCTGCCCGCCTGCCCCGTCGCTCACTTCTCCTGCCACGGCCTCACTTCCTGGGACAACCCCGGCGCCGGCATGCTGCTGCTCCACGACCACCTCATCCGACCGCTGACCGTGGAGCAGCTTTCCGCCATGGAACTGCCCTACGCGGACCTCGCCTTCCTGTCCGCCTGCAGCACCTCCAACACGCACCCGGACAACGCCGACGAGCCACTGCACATCACCGGAGCCTTCCAACTCGCCGGATACCGGCGTGTCATCGGCACCCTCTGGCCGGTCAACGACACCACCTCGGTGGAGATCACCCGCGCGACCTACGCCGGCCTCACCGACGGCGGCACCGCCCCACCCCGCACCGAACTGTCGGCCCAGGCGCTGCACCGGGCCGTACGCGCCCTGCGTGACCGGTACCCGGCCAGCCCTTCCCTGTGGGCCGGGTATGTCCACGTCGGTCACTGAGCGGGTGATGGGCGTCGGTTTCAGGCGGGAACCGGCGCCGCCTCGGCGTACAGGCTGAGCATGGTGTCGAAGTAGCCTTCCGGGGATTCCTCCAGGAAGGTCATCAGGTTCTCCAGGAAGGCGCGCAGCGGGGGCGTCGCGTTGTGCCGGTCCAGGTCTTCCTGGGAGCGCCAGATCTCGTACAGGAAGAAGCGGCCGTCCTCATGCTCGTGGAGGTGGTACTGCAGGTTGCCGGGCTCTTGCCGGGTGGGTTCCACGAAGGAGGAGAGGATGCGCCGGACCTCGTCCGCGTACTCCGGCTTGGGGCGCAGGAATCCGTAGAGAGCGATGGGGCGATCGGTGTTCGTCATGGCCCTCACGCTAAGATCTCACATCAATGTGAGATTCAAGAGGATGTGAGGAGCACCACATGAAGATCGGCGAACTGGCCGCCATAACGGGCACCTCCGTCCGCCTGTTGCGCTACTACGAGGAGCAGGGCCTCCTGGAGTCCGACCGCCTCGACAGTGGCCACCGCCGCTACGGCGACAGCGCCCCCGCCGTGGTCCGGCGCATTCGCGCGCTGCTGGATGCCGGCCTGCCGAGCCGCGTCATCCGCGACCTGCAGCCGTGCATTCGGGAAGACGGCACGGTCGCCGGATGCAAGCTGGAGACCCTCCAGGAACACCTCGCGGGTCTGGACGACCGGATCTCCGCGCTGTCGGAAACCCGCACCTCCCTGGCCGGGCTCATCTCCGCCACTCGGGCCCGCGAGGACATCGGTGTGTAGGGCGGCCACAGTGCCCGCAGACGGAGTCGGGCAGCACCGAGTTCGGCGAGCAGCACAGGGCGTAACGCTCCACCTGGTTGAAGGTCTCGACTCGGCTGCCTGCTGATGAAAACGCGGACGGGACGCTTCGGATGTTTCGAAGCGTCCCGTCTTCTTCAGGGCGGTGGCTCGATCAGCGGCCGTACGATCCGGCGTACGGATCAGGCTTGCCCGTCCACGGATCGAGCCCCTGCTCCAGCCGCCGCTGGTACTCGCTCACCGTGAGGAAGACCGCCGAGCCCCTTCCCCACAACGAGAGGTCGCCGAGCGGACACTCGTCGAACTCCGCACGCAGCAGCCGGGTGAGGAACCCCACCATGCCGCAGTCGTAACGGCTCCACAGACCCTCGTCCCGGTCCAGCACCAGCACCGGCCAGGCGTCGGGGTCCGTACCGGAGGCGTCCCAGCACAGGATGTCCGCGCTGGAGTCCGCGCCCCCGGCGATCAGCCGTGGGCTCGCCCCCGCCAGCTGCGGCGACTTCGCCGTGACGGCCCAGGCATGTTCGGCGTTGGCCGTCTCATGCTGCATGCCGCCGAACGGCGAGCGCCGGGGCCCGCCCCGGGGCTCCGGGTCCTGGACGACCAGATAGCTCTGGACCGTCCCTGGCCCGTACACCTCCATGAACTGCCGGTAGTCGGCGGGGAACTCCGTACCCCACGACTCCCGCATCCGGTCCCAGTCGACCGCGAGGTCCGGTTCGAGCGCGGGTGGCATGAGGTGCTGGAGCGCCTGCCACTCAGACGTCTCAGTCACCTGCTCCTCCTTCACGGGCTCCGGTCACGGCGTGCCCCCGGTGGGAATCTGCCGACCTGTGTTCTGGTCGTTTGGCACGCTTTGACGCGGCGCAGCGTGGAGACGATCCATGCGGCCAGTCCCTCTGCGAGGGTGGCCCGGTAGTCACGCTGGCACAGGAGCAGCTCACATCAGCCCACTGCCCACGTGAGACAACCACTCCAGCGCTATCAGCGATGCTGACCGAACCACGTGTGCAAGAGAACCGCGAGATCCTCGCTCGCGGATGTCCAGGCGATGTAGCCGTCGGGGCGGACGAGCAGGGCGTCCCGCGACAGGGGACGCCGCCCGTGTACCCGGACCGTCCGGAGCACGTGGGACCAGCCCTGCGCCACCGACGCATGGCGCTGCCCCGACTCGGAGTGGTACAGCATCAGCGGGCGCCCCGCACGCAGCAGCTCGGTGACGTCCTCGACGCCGCGGTCCGTCTTGAAGAGCTGGTTGGGCAGGAACCGGCCGGTCCACTCGCAGGCGCTGTCCCGGCCGGCGGAGCAAACCGTTTCCTGCGCGCTCAGGGCGCCACCGATGAACGCGCTGACCTCGCCGAAGGGCAGGATGCGCGCGAACAGCTCGCGCAACGGGTCGAGTTCGGCCGCGGGGCGCATCAGGGCCAGCTGCGCACGGGTGTTGCGCACGACCTGTTCGACGACGGGGCGGCGCTCAAGGTCGTAGGTGTCGAGCAGCTGGTCGCCCGAGCCCGTGCGCACCGCATACGCGAGCTTCCAGGCGAGGTTGAAGCCGTCGCCGATCCCCGTGCTCAGGCCCTGACCCCCGATGGGGAAATGGATGTGCGCGGCGTCTCCGGCCAGGAAGACTCGATCGAGGCGGAAGGTGCGCGCGACCTGGGTGTAGTCGCTGAATCTACTCAGGAACAGAGCCTCGGTCATGGGTACGTCGCGTTCGAGGATACGGCGGACTTCGGTCCGCAGTTCGTCGAGTGTTGGCCGGGCGCGCCAGTCGGCGGGTGCAGCGAAGTTCAGTGTGCGGATCACCCCGGTTCCGTCGGACTCGGTCCGGCACACCACCCAGCCGCGGGGAGTGCGTTGCCAGCCACGCGGCGCGGTGTCCGGGGCCGCGAACCGGACCTGCCCCATCAGCGCGGAGACGGTCGCCGCGCTGGTGTCCGTAGCGAAGCCCGCCTGCTCGCGCACCCGGCTCGCACTACCGTCGGCTCCCACCAGGTAGAGCGCCGAGAAAGACTTGGTGCCGTGCGGTGTGTTGGCCACGACCCGGACTCCCTCTGCGTCCTGTGAGACCTGCGTGACCTCGTGGGAGCGCAGCACCGTAATTTCGTGCGCCAACGCGCGCTGTTCAAGCGCCCGTTCAAGTTCCGCCTGCGCGAGCTTGAGGATGGGGGAGGGCTCGCCCTCGGGGGCGGCGATCTGCATGCCCTGTATCCCGGCGAAGTGGAACGGCTGCGGAGCCGCGTCCGCCACGCCCGCCACCGCGTCCACATAGCCGCGCCTGGCGAGACTCTGCACGGCCCGGGCGTGAAGGGTGTTGGCCTTCGGGCGGTCCGAGACCGCCGCCCGCGTCTCCAGGACGAGCACCTTCGTGCCCAGCAGCCCGAGTTCGGCGGCAACGAGCATCCCGACGGGGCCGCCGCCCACCACGACTACCTCGGCGTCAACAACCTGCGGCATGCCGCCCTCCCCGATCGGTGCGCCACATGCTACTTAAGCGGCTTGTCAGGGTGTTCTCCAAGTGCCTGCTGGGCCGGGGGTGTTGGCCGGATTCCGTGGTGTGTGAGGTATGCGGATGAGGGCGGGCTGACCCCTGCGGGACGTCAGCGCCGGAAGAGGGTGCGCATGCGCGCGGCCGAGCTGTTCGAGCAGAAGACCAAGCCGGGAGCGGCAGTCGGCACTGGTCATGCCGGATAACCAGGACGATGGGGCGCCGCCGAACAGGACAACGGTCGATCTGGACGCAAGGATTGCGGTCGTCCGGATGCCACCGGCGCCCTCGTAGGGCCCTCGATAGCACGCACTCAGACGCCCACGCCGTCCGCAGCGGCTTGCGCCATATCCAGCAAGGCGCCGACCTCATCGAGGGCTTCCGTACCGAAACCGGCCTCTCACTCAACACGACAACTCTAGGAAAGGTCCGTAACAGCTCTGCTCTGGTCCGCAGTTGCTGGGGTTTTGGATGGCTAACCTGGTACGTCGGAATGGCTGGGGGGAGGGCCCGGAGTGAAGGGCATGCAGCCCGTGAACGACGAGGGCGCTGGTGAGGCCCGGGACTTAATCGATTTCCGGCACGGCACCTTTTGTGCCCCAGTGGTAGGCATGCAGCAGATCACCAACGCCGCACCCCGTGCTGTCTCGTCGTGGCCGCATCAAGTCGGGACGATTCCCGCGCAGGCTGCGTGTTTCCAGGACCGTGCCGAAGTCGCCCGGCTGGTTGCCGCGCTCTCGGATGGCGGCGGCATGGCGGTCGTCACGCCGGTTGCCTCGGTCGGTGTAGTGGTGGGTATGGGCGGGGTCGGCAAGACCCAGCTCGCCGCGCACTACGCTCGCTCGCTGTGGCGGTCAGTGCAGCTGGATGTGCTGGTGTGGATCACTGCGGCAACCGGCGGGGCCGTCGTGGAGGGCTATGCGGCCGCAGCGGCCGAGATCGTGGGCATCGACGAGATCGATCCGGCGCGGGCAGCTGCAATGTTTCTGGCCTGGCTGGAGCCCAAGGCGGGGCAGAAGCCGTGCCGGTGGCTGGTCGTGCTGGACGATGTCAGCGATCCGGCAGACATGGACGGTTGGTGGCCGCCGGCCAGTCCCACCGGACGGGTCCTGGTCACCACCCGCCGTCAGGACGCGGCCCTGACCACCGGCCGCCGCCACATCCCGGTCGGCGTCTTCACCCCCGGCGAATCCCTGGCCTACCTCACCCATGCCCTGCCACCCTCCGAAGCGCCCGCACAACTGGCCGCACTGGCCCAGGACCTTGGGCATCTGCCCCTGGCTCTGTCCCAGGCCGCCGCCTACCTCACCGACACCACCACCCCTGTGGCCGAGTACCGCCAGCTCCTGCGCAGCCGCACCCAGCTGTGCGATGCCGCCCCCGACAAGCTGCCTGATGGACAGCGGCTGGCGGTCGCTGCGACGTGGTCACTGTCGATCGAACACGCCGCCCGGCTCCGGCCGCCGGACCTGGCCCGCCCGCTTCTTCAGCTCGCCGCATTCCTGGACCCCAACGCAATCCCCGAGGCCGTCCTGACCAGCCGCCCCGCTCGGGCCTACCTCGCCGGCCACCGCAGCCGCGCCAGGGCGACGGACGCCACCGACGAATCTCCGGAGCAACCGGAAGTACCGGAACACGAAGCCCGCCTGGCGCTGAGCACCCTGCGTCGCCTCAGCCTCATCCAGCACGACCCCACCACCCCGCAAACCGCGGTCCGCGTGCACCAACTCCTCCAGCGCGCCGTTCGCGACACCCTCACTCCTGACCAGTTCGACGAGACAGCCCGCACAGCGGCCGACGCCCTACTCGCTGCCTGGCCCGACGTCGAAACCGACACCGTTCTGGCCCAGGCCCTGCGCGCCAACACCGCCGTACTCACCGACTTTGCGGAAGCCGCCCTCGTCCACCCGGACGCACACTCACTGCTGTACCGAACCGGCCGCAGTCTTGGTGAGGCCGGCCAAGTCAGCGCCGCTCGACAGTACTTCGACCGCCTGACCAGCGCCGCCATGGCCCGCTTGGGTCCCGACCACCCTGACACCCTGACCGCCCGGCACTACCTCGCCTACTGGCAGGGGGAGGCGGGGGATGTGGTGGGGGCGGCCTCCTCCACCGCCGAACTGCTGGCCGACCGCCTGCGGGTGCTTGGGCCCGACCACCCTGACACCCTGACTGCCCGCCACTACCTCGCCTACTGGCGGGGTGCGGGGGCGGCGGGGGATGTGGCCGGGGCCGCCGCCGCGCTCGCCGAGCTGCTGGCCGACCGGCTGCGGGTGCTGGGTCCCGACCACCCCGACACCCTGACCACCCGGGCCGACCTCACCTTCTGGCGGGGCCGGTTGGGCGATCTTCCCGGGGCTGCCACCGGCACCGGCGAGCTGCTGGCCGACCGGCTGCGGGTGCTGGGTCCCGACCACCCCGACACCCTGCTCGCCCGGCATAATCTCGCCTACTGGCGTGGAAAATCGGGGGATACGGCCGGGGCCGCTACCGCGTTCGCAGAGTTGCTGGCCGACTTCCTGCGGGTGCTGGGCCCCGACCACCCCTCCACCCTGCTCGCCCGGCACAACCTTGCCAACTGGCGGGGGGAGGCCGGGGATGCGGCCGGAGCCGCCACTGCGTTCGCAGAGTTGCTGGCCGACTCCCTGCGGGTGCTGGGGCCCCACCACCCCGCCACACTTGTCACCCAGGAGTACTTCGCCCACTGGCGGGGGCAGGCTGATGGTGCGAGCGGCGGCGTCCGGTAACAGTCGTTTGACGGCAGCGGCCCACGCTCCTCGTGCGGGAGATCGGTGTCCGACGTGCGCCCGTCATCCCTCGCCTGGCACCGCGGTCACGGTGGGGGCTGTTCCCCATGCACGAGGAGTGGTTGGGTCTGTTGTCACGGGCCTCTGCCTTCGAAGGGCTGTGATGCTCAAGTGAACCAGCGCAGTGCAAGGCGTGGCGCGCGGCGCACCAGCGTAGCGGCGGCCAGGCCGATCGCGGCGCCGGCGGCGACGTCGCTGGGGTAGTGGGCGCCGGACTGTACACGCTCCAGGGCGACCATGGCGGCCGGCAACCCACACGTCGCCCCTGCTGCCGGCCAGATCGGGACAATGGCAGCAGTGAAGGCGACGGCGGCGGCGGTGTGCCCGGAAGGGAACGACGACGACGCGGGCCGGTCATCGACCTCATCGTGCGGAAACCATTCCTTGGGCGGCCGCTCCCGGTCGGCGAGCTGCTTGCAGAGCCCATTGGAGACCAGCTGCGCC
This sequence comes from Streptomyces sp. YS415, assembly GCF_023544665.1. Classification (GTDB taxonomy): domain Bacteria; phylum Actinomycetota; class Actinomycetes; order Streptomycetales; family Streptomycetaceae; genus Streptomyces. Next base: position 69,235 of record NZ_JAMJFL010000013.1, on the reverse strand, counting down.
AGCGTCATGGCCGTCACTCCGGCGGCCGCTGCCGTCCGTCCGCGCCACCCGCCGGCCGCAGCCATCACCACGGCTGCACCCCACCAGAGCTTTGTGCTCTCTGCGGCCTCCTCCACTGCCGACAGCACCCTGCCGACACCCGGCCCAATACTGCAGGCGACCTGTTGGGTCAGCACCCGGTCAACTTCGCGAAGCCCCGCTATCACCGTCACGACCTGCAAGTGTCCCGAAGTAGTGCGTTCACACGTAGGTCATCTACCTGTGATGGTGAGCCGGGAGTCGGCGAGGCGGCCACGTCACCATCCATGACGAGAACGGGCCCACCGGCCCGGACCTGGAGCGCGGGCACAACGGGCTCTCACGCGCGGCGGCGAGCATTGGTGCGCAGTCGAGGGTCAGGTCAATGACGGGTGCCACGTCAGGACCGTCCTGCGCACCACTGGCAATGCAGTGCTTGTGTCGTCCTCATCGAGTCTCGGGACCGGGAGCCCAGGCCTGCGGACCGCCTGCTTCCTCGTCCTCCGTCATCGCCGCGGCGTCCAGCAGCGGCCCCAACTCCCGTGCCACGGTCGTCAGGGCCCGGACGTCCTGTTCGGCTCGGGCGATGAGGATCGCTCCCTCCAGGGCGCTGATCATCAGCGTGGCGAGGGGTTCCGCGCGCTTCTGTGGGACGCCCATGTCGGCGAGGGCCCGGGCGACCGGGCCGGTCCACGTGGCGAAGGCGGTGGCGGCGGCCTCTCGGGTGGAGGCGATCGAGTCGGCGCAGTCGACGGTCGCCGCGGCGACGGGGCAGCCCGCCGCGAAGTCCGCCGTGGCGTACTCGTCGGTCCACTGCCGCACCATTGCCGCGAACAGCCCGGCGGGTGTGGGCTTCGGCAGTTCCGCCAGGAAGCGGGCGACGCGCTTGCCGGCGTAGCGGCCTGCCCAGTCGACGGCCTCGTTGACGAGCTGTTCCTTGCCGCTGGGGAAGTAGTGCTGGAGGGAGCCCCGGGGTGCCCCGGCGTGCGCGGCGACGTCCCGCATGCCTGTCGCGGTGACCCCTTGGCGGCGGATGAGCTGCGCCGCGCTGAAGACCATCCGCTCGCGCGGCCCATGGGCGGACTCCGCCATCCTTGACCTCTTCCCGCCGTCCCGCAGCAGCTCTGCGCCGATCCCCACCACCCACCCTATGACCGGCGTCATAACCGGCGCTACTATGACAGCTGTCATAGCAAGCGCCCCACCTCGGACAGGCGGTACGCCGTGCGGCACGTCGGCTTCATTGGGCTCGGCGTCATGGGTCAGCCCATGGCGCTGCGACTGGCCCGCTCCGGAACGCCCCTGGCGGTGTGGAATCGCACCTCCGCCCGCTCCGAGCCGCTGCGCGAGGCCGGCGCCGTGGTGGTGGAGGGACCCGCCGAGGTATTTGCGCGGACGGATGTCGTCCTCCTCATGCTGGCCGACGACGTCGCCCTCGACAGCGTCCTGGGCCGCGGCACCCCGCACTTCGCCGAACGCGTCGCCGACCACGTCGTCGTGCACATGGGCACCACCTCGCCCGCGTACTCGCGGGAGCTGGAATCCGACGTCCGCGCGGCGGGCGGGCGGTACGTCGAGGCACCCGTCTCCGGCTCCCGCGTCCCCGCGGAGCACGGGCAACTGGTGGGGATGCTGGCCGGAGCCGAGGACGCCGTCGAGGTCGTACGGCCGCTGCTGGCACCCGTGTGCCGGACGACGTTCGTCTGTGGCCCCGCGCCGAACGCCCTGCTCATGAAGCTGGCGGTGAATCTGTTCCTGATCACGCAGGTCACCGGCCTGACCGAGGCGTTTCACTTCGCCGAGCGGCAGGGCCTCGACCGGCGGCTTTTCCTGGACGTCCTGGACGCCGGTCCGATGGCCAGCGCCGTCTCCCGGATGAAGGCGCCCAAGCTGCTCGACCGCGACTTCGCGGTGCAGGCGGCCGCCCACGACGTGCTGAAGAACAACCGGCTGATCGCCGAGGCCGCCCGTGGGAGCGGGCTCGCCTCACCGTTGCTCGACGTGTGCCATGCGCTGTTCGAGGAGACCGTGGCATCGGGCTACGGCGGGGAGGACATGGCCGCAGTGCTGCGGGCGCTGGAGGCACGCACCGCGCAGGGGAGCCGACGGGGCGCCGCCCGACCGTAGGGCGGTCAGTCCCGGTCGGGCCCCCGGAAATTCCGTACACCGCTCCACCGGCAGCCGCAGCACCAGCCGGCGGTCGCGGACCATGGCGGCCCGGTAGCCAGCCTGGATGCTCGCCTTGGATGCCGTGATAGGGCCGGATGAGTTCCTCTCCTGCCATCTCGTCGTGCGGTGGCAGTAGCGTTCCGCACTGTGGGGCCTCTCCGTCTGCCGCCAGTAGGGGCGTTGCTGGCCTGTATTTGCGTTATGGCGGTATCGGCGCTCGACGTGACGCGTGCGGGGAGACCGAGGTGACGCACGGTCAATTCAGGTTCCTGCGCCGCAGTCTGTCCGCAAGCTTCCCGACAGCCCGCATAGGCCGACCGGGTCAACCTCAACGACACTCCCGGGTCCGGACGGTGTGGCTGGGGTGGCGGATTTGGCCAGGGTGAACTGCCGCAGCGGTCCGAAATGAGCTTCGACCGGTGCCGCCATCCCGCCTCCCCATGCCGGACGAAGCCGTCGACAGCACAACGAGCTAGCCGGCAAAGGTCTGTGGTCGCAGCACTAGCTGGAGGTGCCGAGCGGCACCGCGGCGGGATCTCTTCCTCGGTAGGGGGTGGCCACCGGCGCATTCGTCGCGGTCAGAGCCTCAGCGCAATACGGGCGGGTGGTTTATCGGCACACCCGTCAGGCGGCCGCCCGCCCGCCCGTACCTTCGGAGCGTAGTCAAGCGACTACCGAGAGCGAAGGAGGGTCAGGGGTGCGTTCGACATCTGCACGCCGTCTGGCGGCCTTCAACTCGGCAACTCCCGCCGCTGTCAGCCCTGGAGGATCCATGCGACACCCCGTCTCCCGCCTTCGTCCACGAGCCCTGGCTGTCGGGCTCGCGCTGGCGTTGTCCGCGCTCGTGCCCTCGCTCCCCGCCGGTGCCGCCGATCAGTACGAGTGGGCCGCGTTAGGTGACTCGTACACCGCCGGCGGCTTCGTCGGCGACCCGCAGCCCCCGCTCGGCGACGCCTCGCGGGATGGCTGCGACCGCACGAGCGACGCCTACCCCGGCGTTGTCGAGCGGGAACTGGACGAGTTCCCGCCGGGCAAGTACGTCCAGCTGACCAACGTCAGCTGCGGCAACGCACCATCGCCGACATCGCCAACACCAAGCAAACCCCCATCAGCCCCGTCCAGCCCCCGGCTGGAGGATGGCCCTCCGTGGACCCGCAGATCCAGCGAGCGAAACTCAACGACACGACCGACATCGTCACCATCGGCGTCGGCGGCAACAGCCTGCCCTTCGGCGGCATGCTCCTGAAATGCCTCGAACAGGGCCCGAAGTCCGGCGAGTCCTGCCGCGAGTACTACACCAGTCCTCCCGAGGGGGAGGAAGGCATCCAGGACAAGCTCGCCCGGGTCGAGGGCGAGTACATCGAGATGCTGGCCCGGGTGCACGAGGCCGCGCCCCACGCCAAGGTGATCACAGTCGGCTACCCGGCCGTCCTGCCGGAAGAAGCCAGGGAATGCAACCGCCTCGCCCTCAGTGAACTCGGCGCGATCAAGCACGCCGACGTCGACTGGCTTCGTGACGACGTCCTCAAGCAGCTGAACGCCACGATCCAACGGGTCACCAACTTCTTCGGTGACACCTACGTCGACGTCTACTCCTCCAGCGAGGGCCACGACGTCTGCCAGCCCGCGGACACCAAGTGGGTCGAGGGAATCTGCGGCGACGCCGCGGACTACTGGCCCGCCGCGCTCCCCGGCACGCCGCTGAACTGCGGCCTCCTCGGCAAGCGCGTCACCCTGGTCCACCCCAACAGCGCAGGGCACGAAAACACCGCCAACCACGTTGAACGAGCCATCCGCATCGCCCTCCTGACCTGACCGGCCGGTCCGCCCCCGGCGCCATAGCCCCGGCACCCGCGTGAATGACGCGGCCCGGGGCCCCTGGTCGGCACGCGCAAAGGGCACCGCTCGCCCAGGCCCACATGCGGGGCTGGGTGAGCGGTGCCAGGGCGACATCGGTGCCACGCGCCGCGCACGCCACGGCGCCCGGGACTGCCAGTACCTCCGGCGAACTCCGCTACGTCGACGAGTAAACCTGTTCGCTCCTGCACCACTTCAAGCGGCTGGCTGTCGGCTGGGGCGAACAGCATGTGCGGGGAGACGTGTGGCCAAGAGCGCCCGGATGCGTATGGCCGGGGCTCATCTCAGTGCCGCAGGGCGGTCGTTCATGTGGTCACCGTCTCACCTGTGCGCACCTACGTCCTTTGCTGCCAGCTGCGTGGCGGCCAGTCCTGCAGCTGTGTCCCGCCCGGCAGCGCTCTTGGAGCGGGGCTGGTCATCCTGCTTATGTGCGCGGTCGGCTCTGGCAGGTCGTCTGCTGGCCATCGACGAGGCCCGGCCGTCGGTTAGGTCCCGGACGATTTCTCCGGGCCGCCCCCAGACAGGCCGGGGATGCAACCATTCGTTTCAGAGCTGGAACCCCCGGAAGCCGACCGCGCGCTTGGGATCCTAAAGGATGGCACTGACACCGGTCTTGTGCGTGACCGGTGGCGTAGGGTCTCAACCCCTTTTTGCATCCTTCAGTTCCTGGGGCTTGCTGGCGCTGTTGGGGTGGCCCATGCGGTGGAAGGGCTGGAGGGCGGCGATGCTGCTGGCCTTGTCCCAGGTGCAGGCTTCGATGGCGGTGGTGCGGATGCCGGTGCTGATCGCGGTGGGGGGCGACGGCGTTGATGCCTGTGTGGTCGGTTGAGTACGCGACGGCTGCGGACTTGCTCAGGCCGACTGCACATCACGAAGACCACCGATGTCGTGTCATGTCATGCAGCAGGCGGAGCCGCGACATCACCCACGGGTGGGTTGAGGCGAGCGAAGCCTTCCTGGCGTTGGTAGGGGAAATACGGGTAGGCCGCTACCTTGGCGCTCGCTGCATCGAGTTTCGCCATCTGGTCGGGCGTGAGAGTCCAGCCGATGGCACCGAGGTTCTGGCGGAGCTGCTCCTCGTTCCGGGCGCCGATGATGACGGAGGAAACGGTCGGCCGCTGGAGCAGCCAGTTGATGGCGATCTGCGGGATCTTCTTGCCGGTCTCCTGGGCGATCTCGTCGAGGGCGTCGACCACGCGGTAGAGGTGTTCATCCTCGACCGGCGGGCCGTAGTCCGCGGTGTCGTGCAGTCGGCTATTGGCCGGCAAGGGCTGGTTGCGGCGGACTTTGCCGGTGAGCCGTCCCCAGCCGAGGGGGCTCCAGACGAGGGCTCCGAGACCCTGATCCAGTCCGAGGGGCATCAGTTCCCATTCGTAGTCGCGGCCGATGAGGGAGTAGTAGACCTGATGCGCGACATAGCGCGGGTGGCCGTACCTCTCCGCGATCGAGAGGGACTTCATGGCCTGCCATCCGGAGAAGTTCGAGATGCCGAGGTAGCGGACCTTTCCTGCTCGTACGAGATCGTCGAGTGTGGACAGGACTTCCTCGATCGGCGTGCCGGCGTCGAAAGCGTGCAGTTGGAACAGGTCGAGGTAGTCGGTGCCGAGCCGCCGCAGGGCGTCCTCGCATGCGGTGATCAGACGCGAGCGGGAGGAGCCCGCATCGCCTGGTCCGTCGCCCATGGGCAGGCTGGTCTTGGTGGACACGATCACTCGGTCCCTGCGGCCTTTGATGGCTTCGCCCAGTACCTCCTCGGAGGCACCGCCGGAGTACACGTCGGCGGTGTCGAACATGGTGATCCCGGCGTCCAGGCAGATGTCGACGAGGCGGCGTGCCTCGTGCGCATCGGTGGTGCCCCAGGCGCCGAACAGCGGTCCCTGGCCGCCGAAGGTGCCGGCGCCGAAGCTCAGCGCGGGGACCTTGAGGCCGGATGCGCCCAGCCGCCTGTACTCCATGGTTGTTCCTCTCTCGCTGCGTCACTGGCTAATGGTTCTGGAGTTCCGTTAGTGTGGTGTCCAACGTAGCAGGTGTGGGCGATTAATGAAACTGGAGTCCCGTTATGGGTTCTGAGGGGGCCGATCCGGGGACCATCCGTCCTGGAGGGCGCACGGCACGGGTGCGGTCGGCGGTGCTGCAAGCGGCTGGGGACGCGCTGGCAGAGCACGGCTTTGCTTACTTGGACCTCGCCGACATCGCGCGCCGCGCCGAGGTGGGCAAGACCACCGTCTACCGCCGCTGGGGCACGGTGACCAGCTTGGTGGCTGACTTGCTCGTGGACATGGCCGAGCAGTCACTGCCGCGTACCGAGACCGGCTCGCTGCTCGGCGATCTCAAGGCCAACGCCCGGCTCGTGCAGCGCACCTTGGCCGACCCGCGGCAAGGAGCCCTGTTCAAGGCGGTGATCGCCGCCGCCACTTGCGAGGCCAGGACAGCTGAGGCCCTGCACCGCTTCTACGACATCCGCGTCAAGGAGTGGGCGCCCTGCGTCCAGCAAGCCATCGAGCGGGGCGAGGTGCCTGAGGGCACCGATGCCCACGAGGTCATCCGTGCGGTCTCCGCCCCCCTCTATTACCGGCTGCTGACCACGGGCGACCGTCTCGACGAAGCCGCCGCGGACCAGGCTGCCGAGGCCGCCGCTGCCGCAGCGCGCGCGGGGGCGTACCTGCGGGGTGAGGGAGGTCTTGCGTGACCAGCTTCTTGTATCCGTCTGAGTGCTGGTCACCGGGCGCGCGATCTCCAGGGGTATAGGGGCTCAAGGTTCCGTCGACCTCGGCGGCAATCCCGTTGCGGTGGCCGACCATTGCGGGGTGTCCTCGCTGGACAGAGAGCCCAGGGCACCGATGCCGATCTTGGCGAGACGGCTCGTCAGCTGGAGGAAGTCAGCACGCGCCGGAGGAGACCTACAGCGGCCCCACCCCCCGTTGTGGCTCGTGACGGACCGTATGCCAGCGATGCGCAGTCTGCTGAGCCGTTGCGCCGTTGTTCCCAGACCGCCGCCGGAGACCTGGTTGGGTCTCCGGCGGGGTCCGTGCGTGTGGTGTCGTGCGGAGTGGTGCGGGTTCAGGTCGTGGGGAAGGAGTCCGGGGTACGGATTCGGTCGCGGATCCAGACGCCGGCCGGCTTCAGGGAGACGGTGCCGGCCCAGGGGCCATTGCTGTTGCAGGTGCCGGGCTTGTACACGGCGCCGGAGCGTTCGTCGTCGGAGAAGTTCCAGTTGACCCAGCTGATCTTCTTCGTGGCCATCAGGTCGAGATACTGCTGGGTGCGGGTGAAGTTGTTCGGGCCGTCACCGGAGGCTTCCTGGGTGCCGAACTCGGTGACGAAGATGGGGAGACGGTCCGAGGCCCGGTTGAGCGCGTCCAGGTACTCCTGGCCGTGTGAGGCCGCGTAGAAGTGGAACGTGTACATGATGTTGGTCGCCTGGACCGGGTTGTTGATGATGTCGGTCTCGTTGCGGCCGTCGGAGATTCCGAGGGAGCCCCATCCGTGTGTGCCGATGAGAATCGGGGTGGCGGGGTCCTGGGCACGGATCACGGGGATGAGCTGCTCGGCGTAGGACTTGATGCGCGTCCAGCTGACATTGTTGGGTTCGTTGGCGATGTCGTAGAGCAGGTTGGTCTTGCCGCGGTGACGCTGGGCGATCTCGGTGAAGAACGTCTTGGCGCGGGACAGGTTGTGGTTGGGGTCGCCGGGGGTGAGCTGGTGCCAGTCGACGAGGGCGTACATGCCGCGGGCCGTGGCCATCTCGATGAGTTGGTGCACCCGGTCGGTGAACATCCTCGGGTTGGTCTCGTAGCCGCCCTCCTGGACATAGAGGGAGATGCGCAGGACGTCGGCATTCCAGTCGGTGGCGAGAGCGTCCAGGGAGCCATCGGTCAGGCATTGGCCGTACCACTGGAGACCGTGGCTGCTCATGCCGCGCAACTGGACCGGCTTGCCGTACTGGTTGCACAGTTTCACACCGCACACCTTGAGCCGGCCGTTGATCGCGGCGGGCGTGGTGCCCGGCGGAGTGGTGCCGCTGTCCGGAGTGGTGGCGGAGACGGCGCTGGACGCCGGCGAGACGTTGCCCGCCGCGTCGCGGGCACGGACGGTGAAGGTGTACGCCGTGCTCGACGCCAGGCTGCCGACGGTGTACGAGGTGCCGCTTGTCGTGGCGACCTGGGCGCCGTCGCGGTACACCGCGTAGCTGGTCACTCCTACATTGTCGGTGGCGGCGCTCCAGGCCAGGGACACGCTGGAGGTCGTAGTGCCGGTGGCGCGCAGACCGGTCGGGGCCGAGGGAGCGGTGGTGTCGCCGCCGCCGCTGTCACCCAGCGCCTTCCACAGAGCGGGGGTGGTGGAGGGCTCCCAGCCGGTCAGGGACGTGTGGCTCTGCAGGCATTCGTACTCCTTGCCGCCGTAGGACACCCGTGTGCCCACGGTGTACGAGGTCTGCGGCTGCCATTGCGGAGAGGCGGCGATCTGAACGCTGGCCGCGCGGTCGGGCGCGGGGACGGCGGCGAGTGCGGGGGCAGGGGCGAGGCCGAAGCCGAGCGCGGCAAGCAGGGTGCCGGCGAGCAGAGTTGACAGGGGGCTGCGCATGACGTCCTCCTGGTGGGGATCAACTGACGGTGATTGTGCCTACGTTGGGTCCGTCGTGGACGGTCGTGGCGGTGGCGCGGCTCCTGTGGGGACCGGCGATCAGGAGCACGGTGAGCGTGGCCGTTGCCCAGCAGGCCCGAGATCCGGGGGATGCGGGGCCCGCGGTGCTCGCCGGGACGGTCCATTCGACGAACGAGCTGGTGACGTTGTCGTAGTTCACGAAGCCGGTCCCGGAGAAGCCGGTGTCGTTGGAGTCGATGACGCCTGTGAGGTGAAGGCGTTCCCCGCCTGCTAATTGACCGTGGCGGGGTCGTCGACCATTTGGTAGCCGCGCATGTTGCGCAGCAGCAGGTAGCAGTCCTGCAGCGAACCGGACGTGTCGCCGAGCGAGCGGTAGATGCCCCACTTGGGCCGCACCCGGTCGAGCAGGAAGGTGTCGACGCCGGTCCGGGTCGCGTCGACGAGCGTGCTGCCGTTCTTGCGGAGGATCCACCGCACACTGCCCGCGGCGCCGTCGCCGATCTTCATCCGGAAGTCGACGTCGACCCAGGCGTTGTGCAGCGGGACGAGGTCGGTCCGGCCGACCAGGATGTCCGCCTCGAACAGCTTCAGTTCGATCGTCTGCACACCGTTCACTCGGCGCAGCGACATGACGGTGATCGGTGAGGTGCCCGTGCCCGGCTGCTTGGTCTGCATGATGTGCGTGAAGGACGTGGTCGCCTTCAGTGAGCTCGGGATGTACATCTGATACGTCGTGCGCCACGTCTCGCCCGGGAGCCAGCGCAGGTAAGAGCTGCCCGACGTCCGCATGCCGGTCACTTCATGGCGCTGACGGTCCGTGGAGGTGTCCCGGTCGGCCAGGTGCATGTTGAACCGGAAGGTGTCGCCCACTGGGTAGATGTGCGGTTGGCCCCCGGTGTGGGAGTCGGCCCGGTCGTCCTCGATGGTCTCGAACGCGCCGAGCCCGGCACTTGACGGAGAGGGCGACCAGCGCAGCGCCCAGGAGTCGGCGAGGGTCGCGGCGGTCGCAGTGCCTGCCGGCAGCCGCAGGGACGCGGGGAGGGCGGTGGCGGCGAGTCCGCCCACGGCTGCGCCGAGCAGGCCGCGGCGGGAGGTTCCGGTGCGGTGGGGGTGCGGGGGTGGCATCAGAGGGCTCCTCGCTTGGAATGTGGAGCTGAGTGGCTGGTCGGGACGCCGGACGGAGGGTGATGACGCTCCAGCGGCGCGGACCTGGGGAGGCCGCACCGCGACAACTGTTAGGAAAGTTTCCTTACAGCTACGCAGAGAGTAGGTTCCTGACGGAGCACGGTCAATAGAGGGGCATCGGTCGGCCGCGTGGGCCCACGGAGCCCTCTCGCGGGAACTTCCGGGACGCCATAGAAGGGGCAGGCGAGTCCGGCTGTACGCCGGGGGGAGTCAGTGCAGCGCTATGTCGCCCGGTGGCGAGCGACGCCTGCCCGGCGGCTCCGAGGGTGAGCGCTTCGGGTCTCCGTACCGCCCCTCGAAGACGTCGGGGAGCACGGTGCGCGCGGAGCGAAGCGGAACCTCACCGCCGTGTGCCGGCTCGAGGGCGGCACCGTCTCCGCCAACGGCTACACCCAGGATCCGAGGAAGGCGACGGAGCGGCGGCCCTGAACGCCCCGCTCGGCCCCGCTGCCCCGACGGCCTCCTCGTCGTCCAGGATGGCGACGAGACCCCGTGGTCCGGCGACCGCGCCGCCACGGGCCTCCAGTTCGTCGACCTCGCGGACGTCCTGACGGCACTGGACGACTGATCGACGGGACCCTCGGCGCCTTACGGGCGGCATCTTCAGGATGCCGCCCGATTCACCTCGTCCGTGCGGGCAAGCGGTCGAACGTATTCACCAGAGCAGGGTCGTTGAACGCGGTGATGCGGCTGATCCGGTTGCCGATCAAGGTCAGTACCTGGATTCCGTATGCCTCGTACCGGTCGTCGGCGGTGCGTTTGTAGGCGACGAGTGCGGGCTGGCCGTTGGCTCGGGTGGGCACCATGTGCCACAGGCCGGGCCGTAGGACGCGGTCGGCGAGGAACCCGGCGACCGCTCGGCGGCCGGTGAACCAGGTGGGGGTCGGCGGCATCTCCAGTTCGACGTCGAGGCGCAGCAGGTTCACCAGCGCATCGGCGTCGGCCCGGGTGAACGCGTCGACGTAGGTGTCCAGAAGAGCCCGCTGGGTCCGCTCCTCCGGTGCGGAGAGGTCGTCCTCGACGGGTCCGGCCTCGGTCAGGCGAGACCGTGCGCGGCGCAGCGCGCTGTCGACGGCCGCGGTCGTGGTGTCCAGGATCTCGGCGACCTCCGCGGTCCGGAAGGCGAGGACGTCGCGCAGTGTCAGTACGGCCCGCTGGCGAGCGGACAGGAACTGGAGCGCGGCGATGAAGGCGAGCCGCACTCCGGCCCTGCGTGCCACCACGGCGGCCGGGTCGTCACCGCCGAACAGCGCATCGGGCGCGGGCTGGAGCCAGGCCACCGACGGCTCGCGGGGTGCGATGGCCGCCTGGTGATCGTCCATGGGGGCGCCGAGGCCCGACGGAAGCGGTCGCCGGGTGCGTGTTTCCAGTGCCGTCAGGCAGGCGCGAGTGGCGATCGTGTACAGCCAGCGCCGCACCGAGGAGCGGCCCTCGAAGCCGTCGTACGCCCGCCATGCGCGCAGGTAGGTTTCCTGTACCAGGTCCTCTGCGTCGTGGATCGAGCCGAGCATCCGGTAGCAGTGTGCGAGCAGTTCGGGCCGGAACTGCTCGGTCTCGGCGGTGAATTGAGCGTCCGAGGGCATCGGGGCCTCTCCTGAGGGTGCGGCAGGGTGCATTGCGGGGGCGTGGTTCAGCCGACCGGGCTCAGCCCGTCGCTGCCGATGATCCGGTATTCCGGGGCGCTGTGCGGATTCTGGGCGACCTCGATGACGGCCTGGGCGACCTGTTCCGCGGTCAGGACCGGGCCCCTGTCCTTCACGAAGGTGTCCTCGTCCACGCCCTGGCGCGCGGCATAACCCGCCACAGCCGCCACGCCGACGCCGCCGGCGGGGGTCATGTTGGGCAGCAGCGTGACGAATCGGATTCCCAGGCCGGCCCGTTGCGACTCGTCTTCCGCGTACCCGCGGAGGTACCGGACGGCCGCCTTGGCGCTGGCGTAACCCCCGCTGAGCGGGGATCCGCCCAGGACGGCCCCGCTGGACATGGTGACGACCACGCTGCCCGGTTCCAGCGGCATCCGCAGTGCCGCCCGGGTCCAGGTGAACACCTGCCGTGTGTCGTTCTCCCAGTTGCGGCTGAAGGTCTCCCAGGTGTGCTCGTGCACGGGTGCCATGAGCGGCGTCACACCGGCGTTGAGGACGAGGAGGCCGGGGCGGTGCGCGCGGATCACGTCCTGTGCGCGTGCTTCGTCGGTGGCATCGGCGGCGACGGGGACGAAGCTCTCGCCGAACTCGTCGCGTACGGCCTTCAGGTCGCGCTCGTTGCGGGCGATGCCGATGACCTGGATGTCCGCGGCGATCAAGGCGGCAGTGATGGCGTGGCCGAAGCCGCGAGTGGCGCCGGTGACGACGGCGGTCTGGACGAAGGGGGACTCAAGCATCGGACACTCCGGAGGGAAGGGCGAGTTCGGTCCCGGTCAAGACCATCCGCAGGAGGAAAATCCGTCGCCCGGCTCGACATCGGCTGAGTGCTATGTGGTGCCGACGAGTGGGCCGCGGCGCCACGTGGCATGTCATAGAAGCCGCCTCCGGACGGCCGCATGGACGCTCACCCCGACGACGCCGCGGAGAGCTGACGGTGGCGAGGTCGGTCCGTCATCCTGCGGCCACCCGACTGGGCCTCGTAGACGAGATCCGCCTGCCGCCTCCTGCGCCGGGGGGACGTTTCGGGGCCTGCGAGCGGCCAACCGCGGTCGCCTGTGGCCCAATTTAACCTTGCGTATTCATTGACAGGCCCAACGGACCGCTGCTGAACTACCGTCGGCGGGACGGGGGGAAGAAAGCTTTGGGCCACCGTGGGAGCGCTCCCACAGTCGACGTGGCCCCGGGTGAGCAGTCGACTCCCCGGTCTCCCTTTCAAGCTGCACGCATCAGTACGTCGCGGGTCCGGCCGGTTCCGGCGCGGAGCCCACTGTCAGTCATGTGCAAGTGCGCAAGGAGAACCATGATGGACGTCCCGTACGCCTGTGTCCGTTCCGCAGTGGGCGGAGAGGCCCGATGACGCCGACCGAGGAGTGCGTGGCGGCCCTGTGGACCGAGGCGCTCGGCGCCGCTCCCGAAGACGTCGGCACCGACTTCTTCGCGGCCGGCGGCACCTCGCTGAACCTGGTCCGGATGCTCGCCGGGGTGCAGGACACCTGGGGCGTGGAACTGCCCCTCGACCGCCTGTTCACCGAGGGCTTCACCGTGCGTGGTGCCGCCGCCGCGGTGGACGAGCTGCTGCTGGGCGCGCTGGATGCCGACGAACTGCGCGCCCTGGAAGCCGAGTTGGACGGCATGAGCGAGGAGGAGCTCAGTGCTCTGCTTGCGGACTCCACCAGCGCCGGCGGTGGCCCCGGCGTCGAGTCGGCGTAGGCGCGCGGATGTCCCTCTTCCTGCTGGTGACGCACGGCAGCGACGGCGACGTGCTGCCCTTCGTGGCGGTGGGCGCCGCCCTCGCCGGGGCGGGCCACCGCGTGGTGCTGCTGACCCACGCGCCCTACCGGGACGCCGCCGTTGCGGCCGGTCTCGGCTTCCGGGCCATCGACGACGAGTCCGCCTTTGAACGCACCCTGGCCGACACGCCGGGACTCCTCGGTTCCGCCCCCGGCCGCCTCGGCTGGGAGGCCTTCTACCGTCGCAACGGCATGTTCGCGCAGATCGCCCGGGAGTGCGCGATGCTGCGAGAGCTGTACCGTCCCGGCGAGACGGTGCTCGTCGGCCGTCATACGTCGGGGGTATCGGTGCGCTTCGTCGGCGAGCTGCTCGGGGCCCCGGTCGCGTGGCTGGCGCTGGCGCCGACCCAGGTGATGGCGGCGCCCGTGGCCGCCCACACCTACGGGACCGAACTGGTCGCCGGCTTCACCGAGGTGCGGGCCGGTCTCGGGTTGCCTGCCGAACGCGACTGGCGGCGCTGGTTCGACGCCTGCGACGCCGTGATCGGCCTGTGGCCGCGATGGTTCGACGAGGCAGGGCCGCGTTCCCCGTACTGGGTGCGGCTGACGGGATTCCCCCTCGCGGACACCGTGTCCCGGGCCCTCGGGGAGAGGGCCGCGGTGCAGGACGCCTCCGGGGGCTCTGACGCCCCGCCACCCGGCTCCGTCCTCGCCACCGGCGGAACCGGCCGGATGCTGCACCCGCGCTACTACCGGGCGCTCACCGAGGCCGCCGGGCTGACCGGCCTGCCCACCACCCTCGTGGTGCGCCACCGCGACCTGCTGCCCGACCGGCTGCCGCCCAACGTGCGCTGGCAGCCCGGGATCCGGTTCGCCGACGTGCTGCCGCAGGCCGCCGCGCTGGTCCATCACGGCGGCATCGGCACCTGTGCGCGGGCGCTGGCGGCCGGCTGCCCGCAGGTGGTGATGGCCGACGGCATCGACCGCCCGGACAACGCCGCCCGCCTCGCCCGCCGCGGCCTGGCCCGCGCAATTCCCGCCGAGGGGTGGGGGCCCGAGGAGCTTGCGGAGGCCATTGTCGCGGCGGCGGCCGACGAGGGGTACGGCGAGCGGGCGGCCGGTGTGGCGGCGGGCGTCGGTCATGGCGAGCGGGTCGCCGGCGTGACAACCGGCGACGGCACGCGGGATCGCGCCTGCGAGGTGCCGGTCCGCGGCGACGGAGCCACCGCGACCGCCCGCATCCATGACCACCGCGCGACGGGCGCCACCCTCGCGGAGGGTGGTGCCGTGGCTGCGGCCCGGCAACTGGCCGCTCTGACAAGGCCGGTGGCGGACGCCGTGGCCCGGCTGCGCACGCTGTCCGCACAGGACCGGGCCCGGCTGCACGCCCGGCTGCGCGCCGCCCGCGCCGCCGCGTCCCCCGACGGAGCGGCCCGGTGAAGATCCTGCTCGCCCAGAACCTCATCCACCTGCCCTCGCACGGCGGCGCGAACCGTTCCAACCGACTGCTGATGGAGGAGCTGGCCCGCCGCGGTCACACCTGTTTCGTGGTCGGCCCGCTGACCGGCGCGCTCGCCACCGGCGCGGTCACCGGCCCGGACGCTGCCGTAGCGGCCCTGCGTGAACGGGGCGCCACCGTGCTGGACGACGGTCCCGACGCCGTCGTCTACCGGTACCGGGGCGTGGAAGTGCACGCCGTGCGCTCGCCCTCCCTGCTGCCGGGCCGGATCCGCGCTGCCGCCCGCGTTCTCGGCCCCGATGTCACCTTGACGCCCAGCGACGACCCGGGCCTGATGGTGCTCGGCGCGGCTCTCGCGGCCACCCCCGACCGCGTCGTCTACCTTGTGCACACGTTGCAGCAACTGCCCTTCGGGCCGGGGGCGTTCTACCCCAGCGCGGCTGGAACAGCAATGGTGCGCCGGGCCGCGGCAGTCGTTGCGGTCAGCCGCGCCGCCCAGCGGTACGTCGCCGAACACGCGGGCCTGGACTCGGTGCTGATTCACCCGCACGTCTACGGGCGGGGGCCCTTTCCCGACCACGGTGCCGCCGGTCCGCACGGCCGCGCGGTCACGCTGATCAACCCGTGCGGCTACAAGGGCATCACGGTGCTGCTGGGCCTGGCCGACGCACTGCCCGACGTGCCCTTCCTCGCCGTGCCGACTTGGGGCACCCAGCCGGCGGACTTGGAGCGGCTGCGCCGTCGCAGCAACATCGAACTGACCGCGCCCGTCGACGACATCGGTGACGTCCTGAGCCGCGCCTCGGTGCTGCTGATGCCCTCGCTGTGGGACGAGACCTTCGGCTACAGCGCGGTGGAGGCGCAGCTGCGGGGCATTCCCGTGCTGGCCTCTTCGGTCGGCGGACTCGCGGAGGCCGAGCTGGGCGTGGCCGGGACGCTGCCGGTGCGCCCGGTGACCGGGTACGCGGCACGGGCCGGCCAGGCACGTCCCGAGCCGGTGATCCCGCCGCAGGACGTGACGCCCTGGCGGACGGCGCTGCTCGCACTGCTGGAGGACGAGACGGCGTACCGCGCCAGATCGGCGGCTTCCCGGCGGGCGGCGCACGCCTTCGTCGCCGGGCTCGACCCAGGCGCACCGGAACGTTTCCTGACCGCGCTGTCCTCGGCGCGGCGAGCCGCTCCGGCCGTCCCCGGAGCCGTAGCGGGACCGGGACCGGGCGTATCCGGAGCGGGAATCACATCGGGACCGGGGGGCCTATCCGGAGCGGGAACCGTACCCGGGCCGGGAGGCGCGCCACGGCCCGACCGCACTTCCGGTCGCACCGGCGACGCCGGCTCGTCGCCGGCGAGGGCGGCGGCACTGCGCGCTTTGGCGGCCCGCCGGGCACGGACCGCGCCGCGGCCGGGGGACGGAGGAGCGCCCACCGGCTGATGGGCGGCCGTGCTCCGCACGCTTGACACGGTTCCGGACGCTCCGGCGCGCCCTGTCGCGCCGCGGGCAGCAGCCCACCGGACGCCACAGCGAGGGCGTCCACCCCGTCCGCCACAGCCTGCCCGCAGGACGCCGCCCCGCACCTCACGCCGTCCATCCGCGAACCGCCTCCGCCGCCGTCCCGTACACCGGCGGAACCGACACCGCACTCATCACCACATGGGGGAACCGATGACCGAGCCCGAAGACGACGATCTCGCCGCCCTGCTGCTGATCCGCCACTTCGAAGAGGCGCTGCTGCGACTGTTCGGGGAGGGCCGGATCGCCGGCACCACGCACACCTGCCTCGGACAGGAGTACATCCCCGTCGCGCTCGCGCCGCTGCTGGGCCCCGACGACTTCGTGTTCAGCAACCACCGTGGCCACGGGCACTACCTCGCCCTCACCGGAGATGCCGAGGGACTGCTCGCCGAGGTGATGGGGCGGGCCGGCGCGGTGTGCGGCGGGGTCGGCGGAAGCCAGCACCTGTACACCGGCCGGTTCCTGTCCACGGGCGTGCAGGGCGAGAGCCTGCCCGTGGCCGTCGGCGCCGCCCTGCACCGGCGGGGCCTTGCGGCCGGTGGCCTCGCCCTGGCCTTCGTCGGCGACGGCACCTGGGGCGAGGGCGCGGTGTACGAGGCGCTCAACATGGCGGCGCTGTGGCGGCTGCCCGTCGTCGTGGTCGTGGAACACAACGGCATTGCCCAGTCCACTCCGACCGAGGCCCAGCTGGCCGGCACGATCCGGGGGCGGGCCGAGGCGTTCGGCATCGCGTACCACCACTCGGCCACGAACGATCCGGCCGTGCTGCGCGCCGAACTGGCGCCCCTGCTGGCGGCCGTGCGGGACGGCGGGGGTCCGCTCGTGGTGGAGCTGGACACGATGCGGCTGGGACCGCACAGCAAGGGCGACGACACCCGCCCCGTGGAGCGCATCGCCGAGCTGCACCGCAGGGACTGGTACCGCCGGTACGCGCACGCCTTCCCGGAGCGGTTCCGGGAGGCCGACGCGCGGCTCGCCGCCACGGTGGCACGGCTGGTGACCGAGGTCTCCGCCCGGCCGCCGTCGAACGGCCGGGCCGCCGCTGTACCGCTGCAGCCCGCGCCCGCGCCCGTACCCCTGCTGCGGGCGACCGGCCCGGCGGACACCGGCGGACCCGTGCCCCGTACGGCGGGACGGCCGGAGCGGATCGGCGAGCACCTCAACGACGCCCTGCACACGCTGATGGCCGCCGATCCCGTCGTACGGCTGCTCGGCGAGGACGTCACCGATCCCTACGGCGGGGCGTTCGGCGTCACCCGGGGACTGTCCACCCGGTTCGGTGAGCGGGTGCGCTCCACGCCCCTGAGCGAGGGAGCGATCGTCGGCGCCGGGGCCGGGCTGGCACTGGCCGGCGGCAAGGCCGTGGTCGAGATCATGTTCGGTGACTTCGTGACGCTGGCCGTCGACCAGCTCGTCAACTTCGCCGCCAAGTCGGTCACCATGTACGGCCGCCGCGTCCCGGTGCCGCTGCTGGTCCGCTGCCCCGTCGGCGGGCGCCGCGGTTACGGCCCCACCCACAGCCAGAGTCCGCAGAAGCACCTGATGGGCGTGCCCGACCTTGACCTGTACGAGCTGAGCCCGTTCCACGACGCCGCCGCACTGCTGGCCCACGCGCTCGGCACGGGGACGCCGTCGGTGCTCTTCGAGGACAAGATCCTCTACACCGCCCGCCGCTGGACCGGGGGAGTGGTGGACGACGTCCTGGGGTTCCGCGTCACCGAGGCACCGGACGGAGGTCCGGGCGTCGCCGTGGTCGAGCCCGCCGGCTCTCCCGAGCCGGACGCGGTGCTGATCGCCCCCGGCGGCCTGGCGCACCGGGCGGTCGAGGCTGCCCGCGACCTGCTGCTGGAGGACGAGATCGGCGTACGGCTGCTGGTGCCAGCCCGGCTGTGGCCGGTCCAGGCCGACGAACTGGCGGCGCTGTGCAGGAACGCCCCGGCGGTGTTCGTGCTGGAGGACGGCACGCCCGGCGCGGGCTGGGGCGCCGAAGTGGCCCACGGACTGCACACCCGCCTGTGGCACACACTGCGCGGACCCGTGGAGCTGCGGTGCGCGGCGGACAGGGTGATCCCGGCCGCGCCGCATCTGGAGGACGAGGTGTTCCTGAGCGCCGGGGACATCCGGCGCGCCGTCGTGCGCCGGGTGACCGGTACGGCGGCAGGAGCCGGTGCACGACTGGAGGCGCACGTATGACCGGGGCCGCGGAAGTCCGCATGCCGAAGCTCAACAGCAACGACGCCGTTCATCTGCTGGCGGCTTGGGCCGTCGCGGACGGCGGCAAGGCCGTGGCCGGTGAGCCGTTGCTGGAGGTGGAGACCTCCAAGGCGCTCGAGGAGGTGGCCGCGCCGACGGACGGACTGCTCGAACAGGTGGCGGAGCCGGGCCGGGAATACCCGCCGGGCGCGCTCCTCGCCCGCCTGCACGCGGACGAGGAGGCGCTCGCCGCCGCCCGTGGCCGTACGGCCACCGGTCCGGAGCCGGCCCGTGCCGGCGCCGACGTCACAGCGGCGGCGCCCGGTCCGGTCGTCACCCAGCCCGCCCGGGCCCTGCTGGCCGAACTGGGCATCCCTGAGTCGCGGGCACGGGAGCTGGGCGTGCCCGTCGTCCGCCGGGCCGACGTGGAGCGGCTCGTGGTGGGCGCCGCGGGGGCGGGTCGCCCGGGAGCGGACCACGGAACGTCGGCAACGGCCGTTGAGGCAGCGGCATTTGGCGACACGTCGACAACGGCCGCCCTCAGCACAGCATTTGACGAACCCTCAACCAGCGTGCCCGCCTTCGCCGCCGGGGCAGCCGACGCGGTCCCGGACGCCGGCCCGCCCGGTACCGTCGTCACTCCCCTCACCCGCGTGCAGCGGGCCGTGGCGGCCACCGTCACCGTCTCGCACCGGACGGTGCCTGCCGCGTTCACCGTCGTGGAGGCGGACCTCACCGACGCGCTCGCCGCCGGGCGAAAGTTGAGCGCCGCCGCCGGCTCCCTCGTCGGACCGGCGGAACTCGCACTCGCCGCCCTGGCCGTACGGCGTGAGCACGACCCCGCCTGCTTCGCCTCGCTCACCCCCGACGGCACCGCCACCCGCCTGCTCCCCGGCGCCCACATCGGCGTCACCTTCGACGTCGGCGCGGGACTGTACGTGCCCGTCGTGCGGGACGCCGATCGGGCCGGGCTCGGCGGGATCTCCCGCACGCTGATGACGTTCCGCATGGCGGCAGTGCGCGGCGCCTTCCGCGAGAGCGACCTGAACGGGGCCAACATCACTCTCACCCTGCACACCGAACCCGGCGTGGTCTTCGCCGTGCCGGTGGTCTTCCCCGGTCAGGCCTGCGCGTTGTCGCTCGCCGCGCCGCGAGCCGTGGCGGTCCCGGACGGCGCCGGAGGTTTCCGCGAGCGCAGCCTCGTGCAGCTCGGCGCCGCCTACGACCACCGCCTGGTCAACGGCCGGGACGTGACGGCACTGCTCACCGGAGTGCGCGACCTGCTCCAGGATCCGGCACGGCTGGCGGAGGCGATGGGATGAGCGACCAGGACACCGCCGTAGCCGGGACCTGGCCCGCCATCGGGGCCGCGCCCGGTATTGGAACCGGGCCCGTTGTTGGGCCCGCGCCCGGCACTGGCACCGCACCCGGGACTGCAACCGCACCCGGCACTGCAATCACGCCCGCCGACACCACCCGGAGTGACCCCGGCGCCCCATCCGACCGCCGTGAGATGGCCCTCCGTCTCCTCGCCGCCCGCCGGCGCACCTCCGCGCCGGGCGGTTCCACGGGGCTGCCGCGGGTGCCGAGGGACGGCCGTCCGCTGGTGTGCTCGGCCGAGCAGCGGCGGATCTGGCTGGCCGAACTCGTCGCCGGACCGGGCGCGGTCCCGCCGGTGACCGCCGGGCTGGCGCTGGACGGACCGCTCGACCCGGACCGGCTCACCGCGGCGCTCGCCGCCGTCCTGAGCCGCCACCCGGTGCTGCGCGCCCGGTTCGCCGCCCGCACCGGCTCGGACGGCCGGCCGGACGCCGAGCCGTGGCAGACCCTGCCCGCAGAACCGCCCACCGCGGCCGAGACGGCCACCCTGGTCGAGACGCTGGACCTGACGCCGTTCCCGGAACCCGAGAGGGAGGACATCGCCCGTGGCATGGCCGTGTCCGCCGCCGGACAGCCTTTCGACCCGGCCACGGGCCGGCTGCTGCGGCTGACCGTTCTGAACCTGGCGGCGGACCGGCACCGGCTCCTGCTGGCGTGCCACCACCTCGCCGCCGACGGCGCTTCCCTCGCGGTCTTGCTGGAGGAGCTCGCCACCGCCTACCGGGCCGGGCCGCACACCGTGCCGCCCGGCCCGGAGTCCCCCGACTACGCGGACTACGCCCAGTGGTCCAGGGACCGGCTGGAACGGGTGCTGCCCGACCGGCTCGCCTACTGGCGTCACCAGCTCGCCGGCGCCCCGCCGCGCCTGCTGCCGGACCTCGCGCCCCCTGCCCGCCCGGGCCGGGCGGAAGGACGCAGCACCGCCACGGCCGTCGCCCGGGTGGACGCCGCCACGATGGAGGCCCTCCGCGGGGCCGGCCGGGGAGTGCCGCTGACCGCGCACACCGCCCTGCTGACCGGCTACCTGATGCTGCTGGCGCGTGCCGCCCGCACCGCCGAGGCGACCGTCGGCGTCGTCTCCGGAGGCCGCCCGCACCCTGAACTCGCCACCGTCGTCGGTTGTTTCACCGACCTGTTGCCGCTGCGGGTCAAGCTCCACGGCGATCCCGACTTCCGCACTCTGGCGCACCGCGTCCGCGACGCGCTAGCCGCCGCGCTGACGCATGCGGCGCCCTTCGACCGGATCGTCTCCGCGGTAGCACCGCGCCGCGCTCCGGGCGTGCACCCGCTGTTCCAGGCGCTGTTCGTGGAACGGGAGGAAAGCACCCGCGCGACCACGGGCGGGACCGGGAGCGGCTGGGGCCCCGGACTGGCATCCCGCCCGTGGGGCCAGGAGGTCGACGGCACCGCGTACGACCTCACCCTGGCCGCGACCACCGGCCCGGGCGGCGCCGAACTGGTGCTGACCTACCCGCGCGACCGGTTCGCCCCAGGGGCCGCCGGCGCCTTCACGGCCGAACTGGCCGATTTGCTGCGCCTGCTGGCGGACAATCCGGATGCTCCCGTGAGCCGGCTGCGCACCCCGGAGGCGTGGCGGCCCGCCCCGGTTCTGGACGACGACCTACCCGGGCCCCGGCCTGCCCCCGCCCTCGGCGTGGAGGACATCGTCGCGGACGCCGCCCAAGCGCTGTCCCGGCCCATCGGGACCGCCTCCGCATCCGCATCCGTCATCGAGTCCGTGTGCGCGCTGTGGGCCGAGGTGCTGGGCCGCCCCGGGATCGAACCGGACGACGACCTGTTCGCGCTCGGCGGCGACTCCCTCGCCGTCGTACGGATCGCCGCCCGGACCGAGGATCGCTTCGGCGTGCCGGTGCCCGCCGGCCTGTTCTTCGAGACTCCCACCCCGGCCGCGTTCGGCGCGGCCCTCGCCCGGCTCGTCGAGGAGCACCACCATGGCTGACCGCGAGTACCCGCTGACCCCGGTGCAGGAGCGGATGTGGTTCCTGCACCGGCTCGACCCCGGCGACACCTCGGAGAACCTGACCACCGTCCGCCTGCTGCGCGGGCCCCTCGACGCGAGCGCGCTCGAGCGCGCCCTCGCCGCCGCGGCGGCCCGCCACGAGCCGCTGCGCGCCTGCGTCACCGACACGGACGGAACACCCGTGCAGCGCGTCACCGCGGCCGGCCCCGTGCTGGTCCGGCACGACCTGCGCGGCACGCCCGAGGCCCGCCGGGAGGCCGTACGGCGGGCGGAACTGCGCGGCGCCGAGCCCTACCGGCTGGACCGCGCACCGCTGGTCCGCGCCGAGCTGTACCGGGTGGCCGACGACGAGCACGTGCTGCTGCTCGCCGCACACCATCTGGTCTCCGACGGCTGGTCCATCCAGCTGCTGCTGCGCGAACTGGCCGACTGCTACGCCGCGTTCGCCGCCGGAGGCGAGCCGCGGCTGCGCCCGCTGACGGTCGGCTACGGCGATCACGTCATGTGGCGGCGCTCCCGGCTGGACGGCCCCGAGGCGGACCGCGCCCTCGCCCGCTGGACGGCCGAACTGGCCGAGCCGGCCGGCCCGGGGCTGCCTCCCGGCTCACCCGTCCTGCCCGGTGGAACGGAGCCCGGACCATCCTCCCCGGCCCGCGCACGGGTGGACGCCACGACCGCGGACGCCGTCGCCGAACTGGCGGGGGAGCATGGGTGCACGCCCTTCATGGCGTGGCTGGCCCTGTTCCAGGTCCTTGTCGGACGGCACACCGGGCAGGAGGACGTCGTCGTCGGCACGGCCTTCGCGGGGCGCGAGCGCGCCGAGGACGAGGAACTGGTCGGCTGCTTCACCGCCGTCCTGCCGCTGCGCGCCGACCTCGGCGGCGAGGTCGCGTTCGCCGGGCTGCTGGGGCGCACCCGGCGCACGGTCACCGGCGCGCTGACCCATCCGCATGTGCCGTACGAGCAGCTGCTCGGCACGCTCGGGTCCGCGCGCGGGGCCGGTCAGCCGCGGTTGTTCCGCTCCTGGTTCAACCTGCACACCGAGAGCGCGGCGCTCGCAAACGGCGAGGGCGGCGAGGAGTTCGGGGCGCGGACCGGGGTGCGCATCGAGCCGCTGCGCACCGATCCGCCGCCGACGCCGTTCGACCTGTCCCTGGACGCCTGGCCCGCACCGGACGGCATCGACCTGGTCCTCGTGCACGACCCCGCGCTCCTCGCGCCCGAGGCCGCCCAGGCGCTCCTGGACCGGCTGCCGCTGCTGGCCCGTGCCGCGGTCGCCGCCCCGGACACGCCCGTGGACCGACTGCCGCTGCTCGCCGCGGACGAGACCGGCGCCCTGCTGCGCGGACCGGACGCCCCCGGGACAGCCGCTGGGGAGACTGTGGTGACGTGGCTGCTGCGTCAGGCCGCCGCCACGCCCGAAGCGCCCGCCCTGGAGGATGGGGCCGGCCTGGTGCTCGGCTACGGCGACCTGCTCGCCGCCGCCGACCGGGTCGCCCGGCTGCTGCGCGCGGCCGGGGCGCTGCCGGGCACCCCGGTCGGCCTGGCCGGCGCCCGGTCGGCCGAGACCGTGACCGGAATGCTGGGGATCCTGCTGGCGGGCTGCGCCTATCTGCCGCTGGACCCCGGCCTGCCCGAGGCCCGGCAGGCCGCCATGCTGCGACAGGCCGGCGCGACGGCGGTACTGGCGGGCGCGGGAAGCCATACGGTCCCGGACGGCCCGCCCACCGTGGAGCTGCCCTCCCTCACCGCGGCCCCGGAGCGGGTGGCCGAGCCTGCGGGGGACCGGGCCGCCGAGCCTGCGGGGGACCCCGCCGTCGGCCCCGCCTGCGTCCGGTCGGCCGACCCCGCCCAGGAGCAACCCGCCGCCCCCGCGCCCGGCGACCCCGCCTACGTGCTGTACACCTCCGGCTCCACCGGCGAGCCCAAGGCGGTCGTGGTGCCGCACCGGGCGCTGGCCGTGCGGGTCGGCTGGATGCGCGACGCCTACCGGCTGGGACCGGGGGAGAGGGTGCTCCAGTTCGCCTCGCTCGGTTTCGACACCCATGTCGAGGAGATCTTCCCGGCGCTGTGCTCCGGCGCGACCGTGGTCCTGCTGCCCGTGCCGTCCTCCGAACTGCCGGACTGGCTGGCCGGACCCTGCGGCGACCGCGTCACCGTGCTCGACCTGCCCACCGCCTACTGGCAGGAACTCGTCGCGGCCGGCGACCGCATCGCCTGGCCGTCCGCGCTCCGGACGGTCGTGCTCGGTGGCGACCAGGTGCACTCCCGGGCGGTCGCCGCCTGGCGGGAGCGCTTCGGCGACCGCGTCGAACTGTGGAACACCTACGGCCCCACCGAGGCCGCCGTCATCGCCACCGCCGCCCGCCTCGGCCCGGACGACGCCCTGGTACGGCCCGGCATCGGCCGGCCGATCACCGCGACCGGCGCCTATGTACTCGACCCGGCCCGCAGACCGGTGCCACCCGGCGTGCCCGGCGAACTGTGGCTGTCCGGCGACGGTCTGGCCGATGGATACGCAGGCAGCCCTGAGTTGACGGCCCGTCGGTTCACCGAGGACCCGTTCGGCCCGCCCGGCGCCCGCATGTACCGCACCGGCGACCTGGCCCGCCAACGACGCGACGGTGCACTGGAGTTCCTCGGCCGCACGGACCGCCAGCTCAAGGTGCGCGGCCACCGGGTGGAACCCGCCGAGGTGGAGGCCGCCCTGCTCGGCCACCCGGCGATCGCCGAGGCGGTCGCCGCACTGCACGACGGCGCGGGCCGTCAGAGCCTCGTCGCCTGGGTCGTGCCGCGGCCCGGCGCCGAACCGGAACCGGCGCAGCTCCTTAACCACCTGCGCGGCCTGCTGCCCGGGCACCTCGTGCCCAGCGCCGTCGTCGTACTCGACCGGATGCCGCTGACCTCACGCGGCAAGATCGACCGCGCCGCGCTGCCCGCGCCCGGCTCCACTGCCGACCCCGCCGCCGGGCGCACCGGTCCCGGTACCGCGCCTCGTACCGAGGCCGAACAACTGGTGGCCGAAGTATGGGAGGAGGTGCTCGCCGTGCACGGGATCGCCGCCGACGACGACTTCTTCGCCCTGGGCGGGCACTCCCTGCTGGCCCTGCGCGCCGTGGCCCGGCTGCGTGCCGCCCTCGGCATCGACGTCCCGGTACGCACCCTGTTCACCGCGCCCACCGTCGCGCAGACCGCCGTGGCCGTGGAGGACCTGCTGCTCGCGGACATCGCGGCGCTGAGCGACACCGAGGTCGAAGAGATGATCAAGGAAGGGGATCCGGCCGTATGAGCATCGTCGACGACAGGCCGCAGCCGGAGGACCGCCACGACGCCCGCGGTACGTCCGCCGCCCGTGCGGAACTGCTGGCCCGCAGACTGCGCCGGGCCCGTACCGCCGCCCCGGCGCTCACCGTGCCCCGGCGTCCCGAGGGTGTTGAACCGCCGCTGTCCTTCGCTCAGGAACGACTGTGGTTCATGGACCGCTTCGTCCCGGACACCACCGCTTACACCGTGCCGCAGGCGGTCCGTCTGCGCGGGCCGCTGGACCCGGAGCGGCTGGAGCGCGCGCTGCGCCGGGTGGTGGCCCGCCATGAGAGCCTGCGGATGCGTTTCCCGTCCGACGCCGACGGCCGCCCCCGCGTCGAGGTCACCGCGGACGGCGGCGTCCGCCTGAACGTCCGCACCCCACCCCCGGAGACCGACCCCGCCCGGCGCGAGGCCCTTGTCGCCCGCTGGATCGACGAGGAGATCTCCCGCCCCTTCGACCTGGCCACCGGCCCCGTGCTGCACGCCGCGCTGCTGCGCGCCGCACCGAGCGAGCACGTGCTCGTCCTCGTGCACCACCACATCGTCTCCGACGGCTGGTCCAGCGAACTTTTTCTGCGTGAACTCCTCGCCGCCTGCGCCGACGGCGCTCCCGAACCACAGGCCGCCGCCGAACCAGCCGTGCGCTACGGCGACTTCGCCAGCTGGCAGCGGGAGCGCTACCGGGGCGAGGTACGACAGGCCGACCTGGACCACTGGCGCGCCCGGCTGGCCGGAGTACAACCGCTCGACCTGCCCTCGGACCTGCCCCGCCCCGCCGAACCCACCTTCCGCGGCGCCGGGCAGGGCATCGCCCTCGACGCCGACCTCTCCCGCGCGGTGCTCGACCTGGGGGCCGCGCACGGCGCCACCCCGTACATGACCCTGCTCGCCGCCTATCAGGCGCTGCTGGGCCGCTGGTCCGGCCAGGACGACTTCGCCGTCGGCTCGACCGTCGCCGGCCGCACCCTGCCCGAACTGGAACCGCTGGTCGGTCTGTTCGCCAACGTCCTGGCCCTGCGGGCCGATCTGTCCGGGGACCCCGACTTCGTCACCCTGCTCGGCCGGGTCAGGGACGGCTTCCTCGCCGACCTGGCCCACCAGGAGATGCCGTTCGAACAGCTCGTGGGCGAGCTGGCGCTGCCCCGCGACCCCAGCCGCACCCCCATCTTCCAGACCGCCTTCACGCTGCTCAACTACGAGCGCGCCGAGCGCGGCCGCGCAGAGCACGGTCGGACCGAACACGGTCGGACCGAACACGGCCGGCCCGCCGGGCCAGACGTGGAAGAGCTCGAACTCGAGGTGGACCACCAGCCGTTCGAGATCCGCGCCACCCGCTTCGACCTGGAGCTGTATCTGCGCCAGACCCCCGACGGGCTGCACGGCTTCTTCACCTACAGCACCGACCTGTTCTCGCCCGCGACCGCGGCTCGCCTGCCGGTGCTGTTCGAGCGGCTGCTGCGGCAGGCGGTCCGCCACCCCGACGTGCCGCTGTCCCGGCTCGACCTGCTGGATGAGTCGGAGCGCGAGACCGTGCTGAGCACCTGGAACGACGTCCGGCAGGAGGTGCCGGGCCCGCACACCCTGCACGGCCGCTTCGAGGAGCACGCCGCCCGTACCCCCCATCAGGTGTGCCTGGTCGTCGACGGTCCCGCCGGACCGGACGGCCAACCCCGCACCGAGGAGCTGACGTACCGCGAACTCGACCGCCGCGCCACCGCGTTGGCCGGCCGCCTGCGCGGCGCGGGCGTCGGACCCGGCACCGTCGTCGCCGTCTGCGCGGAACGCTCCGCCGCACTCGTCGCCGCGCTGCTCGGCGTGCTCAAGGCGGGCGGCGCCTACCTGCCGCTGGACCCGGACAACCCGGCCGAACGGCTGGCCGGCCTGCTCGCCGACGCGGCGCCCCCGGTGCTGCTCGCGGCCGACGCCGTCCACGGCCGGCTGCCGCAGCCGCCCGAGGGCACCCGCGTCCTGTCCCTGGACGACCCCGAACTGTGGCGCCCGGACCCCGCCGCCCCGCCCGCACCGCACATCACTCCGGACGACCCCGCCTACGTCATCTTCACCTCCGGCTCCACCGGCCGCCCCAAGGGAGTGATCTGCACCCACCGCGGCATCCACAACCGGCTCGACTGGATGCAGCGCGCCCATCCCCTCCATGCCGACGACGCCGTGCTCCAGAAGACGCCAACCGGCTTCGACGTCTCCGTGTGGGAACTGTTCTGGCCGCTGCGCGAGGGCGCCCGGCTGGTCATGGCCCGTCCCGGCGGCCACCGCGACGGCGGCTACCTGCGCGACGCCGTACGCCGGCACGCCGTCACCACCGTCCACTTCGTGCCGTCCATGCTGGCCGTCTTCCTCGCCGAGGACGGCGTCGAGCGGTGCACCACGCTGCGCCGGGTGATCTGCAGCGGCGAAGAACTCCCCGCCGACCTCGCCCGCCGCTTCCTCGACCGCTTCCGCGCCTGCGAACTGCACAACCTCTACGGCCCCACCGAGGCCTCCGTGGACTGCACCGCCTGGCCCTGCACCCGCGAGTCGCTCGCCGGCGCCCACCGCGTGCCCATCGGACGCCCCGTGCAGAACATGCGCATCTACGTCCTCGACCGCAACCGCCGGCCCGTGCCTGTCGGCATGCCTGGCGAGCTGTACATCGCCGGCCCCGGTGTGGCCCTCGGCTACCTCAACCGGCCCGGCCTCACCGCGCAGCGCTTCGTCGCCGACCCGTGGGGCGAGCCCGGCGCCCGCATGTACGCCAGCGGCGACCTCGCCCGGCACCGGCCGGACGGCGCCCTGGAATACCTGGGCCGCACCGACGACCAGGTCAAGCTGCACGGGCTGCGCATCGAACCCGGCGAGATCGAGGCCGCCCTGCGCGCCCTGCCCGGCGTCGGCGCGGCGGCGGTGGTGGTGCGCGAGGACCGCCCCGGCGACCGGCGCCTGGTCGCCTACTTGGTGCCCGAAGCGCCCGGGGGCCCGGCCGAAGGACCTGGCGGCTCCCCGCAACGCGGGCTGGCAGACGACGTGTTGGAGGCCGGTCCGGACGGCATGGCCGCCGACCCGGCCTCACTGCGCCAGTCGCTGCGCCGCACCCTGCCCGACTCCATGCTGCCCTCCGCCTACGTCGTCCTGGACGCCCTGCCCACCGGCCCCAACGGCAAGCTCGACCGGCGGGCGCTGCCCGCGCCGGTGCGGGGCGCCGGGGCCGGCGGCGGGGCGCCGGCCACCGACGCCGAACGCGCCGTCGCCGAGGTGTGGGCCCGCATCCTCGACGTCCCCCTGCCGGAACGCGACGACGACTTCTTCGACCTCGGCGGGCACTCCCTGCTGGCCATCCGGATCATCGCCGCGTTGCGCCGGGCCCTGCCGGAGGCGGCCGGGGTCACCCTGATGGACCTCTTCCGGCAACCTACGGTCCGCGGCCTTGCCGCCCACCTCACCACACCGGAGGCCGAGCGCGGCCCCGCCCGGGTACTGCACGAACTGACACCCACCCTGCCGCCGGGCCGCACACCGGAGCTGACCGTGGTGGCGGTGCCGTACGGCGGCGGCAGCGCCGTCGTGTACCGGCCGCTCGCCGAGGCGCTGCCGCCCGGCCACGCCCTGTTCGCGCTGGCGGGCACCGGTGAGGAGATGGGACTGCAGGGCCGCCGCACCGCCCTCCCGGAACTGGTGGACGCGGCCGTCGCCGAGATCCTGGAACGCGTGCACGGCCCGCTCGTCCTGTACGGCCACTGCGGAGTCGGCGGCGCCCTGGTGATCGCCCTCGCCCTCGCACTGGAGGCGGCCGGCCGGCCGGTGCAGGCCGTCTACGCCGGAGGCATCTTCCCATTTGCCCGGCCCCGCGGGCCCGTGGTGCGGATGCTCGACAGACTGGAGCGCTTCGGCAGCGACCGCCGCTACCGGGACTGGCTGATCTCGATCGGCCTGAGCATGGACGACGTGGAACCGGCGCAGGCCCGCCGCATGGTGCGCGACATGCGCGCCGACAACCGGGACGCCGAGGAGTACTTCACCGCGCTGCTCCAGGACCGGGTGGAACCACTGTCGGCGCCGGTGATCTCGGTGGTCGGCGAGCGCGACGACATCACCCTCTACCACGAGGAGAGGTTCCGGGAGTGGCACTTCGTCACCAACGCCAGCGCCCTCGTGGTGCTGGACGAGGCGGGGCACTACTTCCTGAGCTTCCGTGCGCCCGAACTGGCGGACATCATCACCAGCGTTCACCCGGCTCTGACCGCGCCGACGGACGCGGGCCCGCAGCAGGCGGAGTCCGGCACACCGCGGCCGACCACCGCACCGCGGCCGGGGTCGAAGACGTGGCGACTGGCGGACGTGTCGCACGGCGAGGTGCCCGTGCCCGGCGGCGGGCCCGGTGAAGAGGGTGAGTCCGGTCCCGGCAAGGGGACCCCGTCCCTGACCCCCGGCACTCGTCGGCGACGGGACCGCCGTCCGCCCGAACCCGCGATGCCCCGCTTCCTCGCTGTCGCCGCCGGGCAGCTCGTCTCCATGGCCGGCACCTCCATGACCGAATTCGCGCTGCCGCTGTGGGTGTTCCTCGGCAGCGGTTCGCTGCTCCAGCTCGGCCTGCTGTCCTCCCTGGCGCTGGTGCCGGGCCTGCTCGTGGCGCCGCTGGCCGGGGCCGTGGCCGACCGGTTCAGCCGACGACGCGTCATGATCGCCGCGGATGTTGCCGCTCTGCTGATCCAGGGCCTGATGCTGACGCTGCTGCTGGCCGGGGCGCTCACCGACGCCGCTCTGTACCCACTGATGACCCTGCTGTCGGTAGCCCTGACCTTCCAGCGCATCTCCTGGGCCTCGGCCGTCCCGCAGCTCGCGCCCAAGCAGTACCTCGGCCACGCCAACGGCCTGGTACAGGCCGGCGCCGGTACGGTCCAGTTCGCCGTCCCTCTGCTCGCCACCGCCGTGCTGGCGACCGTGGGACTGCGCGGCATCCTCATCATCGACGTGTGCACTTACGCCGTCGCCATCGCCGTCACCGCCTCCCTGCGGTTCCCCGCCCGGCTGGGCTGGCGGCGCCGCGAGAGCGTCGGCGAGGAGATCCGGGCCGGCTTCCGACTGGCCATGAGCACGCCCGGCTTCCGGGCCATGCTGCTGTTCTTCGCCGTGACGAACCTGCTGCTGGGGCCGCTGCTCATCCTCTTCCAGCCGCTGGTCCTCGGCTTCACGGGACTGGGCGACGTGGCCCGGGTCTCGCTCGCGGGCGGGGTGGGCATCGCCGCGGGCGGCGCCCTGATGGCGTTCTGGGGCGGGCCGAAGCAGCGCAGGATGACCGGCGTCCTGCTGGCCTTCCTCGTCCTGGCCGCCTGCTGCGCGGTCACCGGACTACGCCCATCGCTGCCGCTGGTGGCTGCGGGAGTGTTCGGGATGTTCGCCGGGCTGACCGTGATGAACGCGATCTACGCCACGATCATCCAGGTCAAGGTCCCCGCCCGCTTCCACGGCCGGATCTTCGCGGTCAACACGGTGTTCGCCTGGTGCACCATGCCGGTGGGCTTCCTGCTCCTCGGACCCGGCACCGCCGCGCTGCTCGAGCCCGCCATGGAGCCGGACGGGACGCTGGCCGGCACCGCGGGCCGGATCCTGGGCACGGGAGAGGGCCGCGGACTGGGCCTGATGTACGTGCTGTTCGGCCTGGCGCTCGTGCTCGTGGTCCTGTGCGCCCGGCGGATACCGGCGCTGGCCCGTTTCGACGCCGAGGTACCGGACGCCCGGCCGGACGACCTGGTCGGCCTCCAGTCCCTGCACGCCCGCCGACTGCCGGACCCGTCGCCGGACGGGCCATCGAAAGCGGACGGATCTCAAGCCCCGGACGGACACGACGCGCAACCGCTCAGCGCGTCGGCGCCGCCCACGGGAAGCTGACGGACGGACGGCTACGAAGGAGCGAACCGGCGGTGAGAGGAGTGGACCCCGTGACGGGTCCCGCTCCCTCACCGCCGGGGGCTGCCCTACTCCAGCAACAAGGCTTGTTGTGAGTGGTGCGGAACGGCTCGCTGCTGCCCTCGGGAGCACCCCGAACCACAGTAGCTTCATGCCACTGAGGACACCTCACGTCGCTGGGCCGTCAAGCGCTCGAGATGAGCCCTCCGCACACGGCGCGGCACCGTACGTGGCTCGACGAGGCACGATGTGCGACCAGCCGCTCGCCGACGCCGAGCATTATCGGTACTGCCCATCGAAGAAGTCCTATCCTTCGAGACCGCTTCTCCCGTCTGTGCGACACGGTCTACCGCTGGTACGTATGGGCTGCCGCCTTCTTCCGCGGCGGGGGCTGCTCCGGTGCTGATCGTCGAGCAGTTGTCTGGGGCGTGCGAGTCGATGCTTGCATCCGGGCCTGCCCCGGTGGACCGGCGAGGGTCCCGTGTGGCTCCACCTTTGGGTCGGCCTCTGCGGGCTCAGTGGAGCGTCAATGTCAGTGGGCTCTGCCAGGGAGCTTGAAAGACCCGGTCCTCCAGTGACAGCCGCCAGGGACGCCCGCATTGAACGTCGCCACTGCGGCGCCGCGCCAACGCCACCCGCCTGGCGGACTGTGACTCGGTCAAGCCCAGAGAACGGCTCGGTCCAGCTGAGGTCACCCCATGAGTGCCCAGCCAACGCGGCAACCGCCCCACCAGTCACGGACAACCTCTAGCCGGCTGTGGTTGTAACCGGCCATGCCCCGCGGCCCAACAGATCGAGGACGAGTGCGGCGATGTTCCACGCGTCGTCCTCTCCGCGGTGATGGCGTCCCTCGAGTGGTAGTCCGGCTATCTGTAGGGCGTGGTCCATGCCGGGTTTCTTGCGCAGTCCGTAGGCCGCGGTGAAGACGGCCTTGGCGTTGGTGTGGGTGCGCTCCGTTGGATAGCCGAACGGGTAGGCGACCCCGTCGGCCTGACTCTGCCGGGCGAACTGCCGACGGTCGTACTCGCCCCAGCTCGCCCAGGGGCGCTTCTCAGCCTCGTACTCCTCGACGAGGATGCGGCACGCCTCGGCGAAGGAGACGCCCTGTTCCACCTCAGCTTGCGTCAGTCCGGTCAGTTCGGTGCAGAAGTTGCTCACCGTGGACCGGACAGGGCGAACCAGCACACGATGCCGGGACACACGACGCCCTGCTGAGAGGTCCACGACGGTGAGACCAATCTCGATGATCTCGTTCACCGAGCCGGGCGGCGGCTGTCCGTCCCAGCAGGTGGCTTCCACATCGATGACGTTCAGCAGAGCGGCTTCGTGGCGCATGGGGCCGAGGGTAGGGATGCTTGCCCGGTTCCGGCACCTCAATTCCTGCATGCCCCGCCCTCACCGACATTACGGACTTCTTCGACGCTTGGAATGTTGAAGCTGGAAGTGCGGGCTGCCCGGGCGCCTTAATTCTTTCTCCGGTGCCCGGTCGGGCTGAGTGGTTCTTGTTTCAGCGCACGGCGTCGTGGGTGCGGGCGGTCCAGATCGCCAGAGCGGCGAGCAGGGCGCAGACGCCACCGAGCCACAGCACGCCCTGGAGCGAAAGGGTGTCGACAATGATGCCGCCGGCCAGCGCACCGAAGCCGATGGACAGGTTGAACACCGCCACCCACAGCGAGGAGGCCGCTTCCACTGCCTGCGGAGCGGCCTTGATCATCCAGGTCTGGAGGCCCACGGACACACCGCCGAATGCCAGACCCCAGACGATCAGCAGGATGGCGCCGCCGGTTGCGGTCCGGCCCAGTAGCAGGAAGAGCGGCATCGCGGCCATCATGGCCGCGGCGATGGCCAGCACGCTGCGGTGTACGCGGCGGGAGAGCGCCGCACCTGCGGCAAAGTTGCCGATCATGCCGGCCGCACCGAACCCGAACAGCAGCGGACCCACATAGCGCTCGTCGATCCCCGAGTGCTCCTGCAGCGCCGGGCTGACGAAGGTGTATGCGGCAAAGTGTCCGAACACCAGGAGCACCGTCGCGATGATGCCGACGCGCACGCCTGGGTTGCGGAGCTGCTCCATCAGCAGGCTGGGGCGGATGGTCTGGGAGGCGGCCAGCCGCGGCAGTACTGCAAGCAGGGCGATCAGGGTCACCAGCGCCAGGGCGCTGAGCGCGCAGAAGGCGATGCGCCAGCCGGTCAGGTCACCGACCAGGGTGCCGAGGGGGACGCCGAACACGTTCGCGGCTCCGACGCCGCCGAAGATGATCGCGGTGGCGCGGGGCACGTTGGCAGGCGTGACGAGCCGGACCGCCAGGCCGGCGGCGACCGCCCAGAAGCCGCCGACCGCGATGCCGACCAGCACTCGGGAGCCCACCAGCACCGCGAAGTTCGGCGCCAGGGCGGAGCCCACGTTGGCGACGGTCATCAGGGCCATCAGCCCGAGCAGCAGGATGCGTCGGTCCAGTGCTCCGACAAGCATCGGGACCACTGGCGCCGCGACCCCGGCGACGATGCTGGGCACCGTCACCATCAGTCCTGCCGTCCCCTCGGAGACCGACAGCGCGGACCCCACCGAGGTGAGGAGACCGATCGGCAGTTGCTCGGCGGTCACCAGCAGGAAAGTGCCCAGCGTCACCGCGGCCACCGCCATCCAGCGGCTGTGATCCGGCGTCCGTGGTCCCTGTGTCGGGGTGGGGGTCTGTTCTGCGGTCGTCAACGGATCCTCCTCCAACAATTGGGAGCGATCGCTCCCGAATCGGGACCCTAGTATGGGAGCGAACGCTCCACAAGCGGGGGTAAGGTGAACTCATGGCACGCCCACGGCAGTTCGACGAGCAGGACGCGCTCACCGCGGCAACCGAGTTGTTCTGGCGGCGCGGTTACCACGCCACGTCGGTCCGCGACCTGGGTGAGGAACTGAAGCTCACGCCCAGCAGCCTGTATCGGACGTTCACGGACAAGCACACGCTCTTCCTGCGCGCGCTCGACCACTACCGGGCCACCGAGTCCACGCAGGCCCAGCGACGGCTGGATGCGAGTGACCGCGCGGTTCGTGAGGTGCTTCGGGAATGGATGTTGTGGCTGGTGACCTGCCCAGCCGCCGAGTCCGGCCGCGGCTGTTTCGTGGTCAACACCGCCACCGAACTCGGCACCACCGACGCCCAGGTCCAGGAGCGGACCGAGGCTGCGTTCGCGGTCACTCGACAGATCCTGCATGCGGTACTGGCCAAGGGGCGGGAGCGAGGCGAACTGTCCACCGATCTCGACATCGACGCAGCCGTGGAATCGCTGTTCACGACGGTACTCGGCCTGCGGGTGCGGGAGCGCGCCGGTCACAGCCTGGAGCGCCTGACCACCGCAATCGATTTTGCGGTCCGGGCCCTGGGCGATGAACCTACGCAACTCGCTTGACAGCAGCGGGAGATGCGAGGGCCAGTCCGGGAGCGTTGATCACTTCCGGCGCGTCATCTCCCGTTGGGCCGTTACGACCTGACAGGCCAGCAGTGGGGGCGTATGGAACTGCTGCCGCCGCTACCGTCGAGGGGACGCCCTCCCAGGGGGCGCTGCCAGGTGTTCAACGCAACCTGGTAGCGGTCCAGGACCCGCTCGCCGTGGCGGGACATCCCCGAGCGGTACGGACCGTGGGCGACGGCGTACGCAGTCTCTCGCCGCTGGCAGCGAAACGGCGCCTGGGCCCAGATCTGGCAGCGTCGAACGCCACCGCCGATGCCGACGCAATTCTGGATGGGGAGGGGTTGATCGACTCCACCGTCTGCTGGGCGCACCAGCACGCTGTAGGGGCCCGCAGGAAATGGGCTTACGTGCCCGCGATGGGCCAAGCCCGATGACCATGTTCTCGGCCGCTCCTGCGAGGGCCTGACCAGCAAGGTCGCTCTGGTGGGCACCGCCTCGATGTGCGTGCCGACCCGTCATCGTCACTGCCGGACAGGGCGGGGACGCCCCACAACTTCTCCCGCTGATACAGCGCATCCGTGTGGACCGCCCAGCCGGTGGACGCCCACGCACCCGACCCGACCGTGTGTTGGCGACCCAGCCTATTCCTCACGCGCGACCCGCTCTGCCCTGCGCCGCCGCGGCATCGCGGCATCGCGCATACGATCCCGCGGAAGCAGGACCTGGCCGGACACCGCCTCCGACGCGGTTCGGCCGGTGGACGATCTCCCGGCCTCGACGCGGAGCGATACAAAGCCCGGCAGGCCACCATCCAGGTCACCTTGATACGAGAGGACCTGTAAGCGGACCGAGCACCTCAGCAGACGTGCCCTAGAAGAGGCCAGCCGAGGTGGTTTGCGTGAGGTTCTCCAGGATCGCCCGTAGCCACGGGCTGCGCACGGCTGGTAGCCGAACCAAGGTGTGTTGGAACGTTGCCCAGTCGGCCCGGAACAGGCGGTTGGGGAGCAGCGGGAGCGGGTCGTCGCGGAGGACGTCTTGGGCTATGCGGCCCGACGCGGGAACCGGCAAGTTGCGTTCGGGAGAGACCAGCCACAGCCACACCCCCAGCGGCAGGGGCACCAGGTATGCCGGGGCGGTCAGGTCAGCAGGGGCCCAGGTCCAGCCCGTCTGCGGGTGGACGGGGACGAGGAGGATGTCGACGCCCGCGTCGGGCAGGGGCTGTCCCGGTCCGGCCAGGACGGCGCGCCGCTTCCGGGTGCCTGCCGGCAGCAAGGCGTCGAGCGCGCGCTGGAACACATCCGCGGTCAGGCCGTCCGGGACTTTCACCGGCTGCCCCTGGGAGGCGATCAACAGGTGGGCGAGCGCCTGGCCGGCTGCCGCCTCCCACCGAGGACTCCACGACCAGTAGTGGTTCGGCCCCAGCCGTCCTCCCCACGTGGCGATCGGCTCGAACGGGGGCGTTTTCTCCCCCGTCTTTGCCAGCTCCGCCCAGGAGAGGGGCGCAGTGGGGATACCGTCGACGGGGACGCGGTGCACGACGTCCGAGCCGAGTCGCACCATCTGCCAGAGCGAGCAGTCATCCACCCTGGTCGCCACGGGGAGGTCGCATGCCTCGCAGGCCATGTTGGGCCCGTCGGCCCCGTCGAGGCCACAGCAGGCACCGCCACGCATTGCAGGAATCAGCCGGGTTCCACGGATATCGCCGGGCGCGATGACACTCGCCCCGGGCGTGCCGTCGGACAGGGCATGGACCGGCGCGTAGATGCCGCGTGCCTCAGCCTCACCCGGATCGATCTCGTCCCACAGCCGCCACGGCCCTCCCCAGGGATCCGGGTCCACGGCAAACGTCCCTGACTCCATGAGAACTGGAAGCTGGGCCCCGTTTCCGTACTGCTGACGGGCGTGGACCGGCAGAGAGACCTGGGACAGCGGGATGGTCAACTCGGCACCGCATCCCGCACACACGAAAACGAACAAACTTCCTCCGGCTCGTAAACAGACGGATCTTCGCACCTCACCAGCAGCCGGCCAACGTGTTTTTCTCCGCTGCGGGAACGGCACCTGCCCACCGCTGCGGGATGCCAACGATGTGCGGGTAAGTGCCATCCGCCGCCTCGGGCCACTGCAAGCGACTCAAGCGCTGTTCGAACTCCCGGTGTGCTGCGACGCCTCCCGAAGTGGCGCACCTCCGCTGCCCATTCGCGGGTGGCCCAACTTCTGTCATGTCCGGTCGTCCAAGCCGAGGTTTCGCCTCGGTACAGGCCCTGCCGAGGGGCTATCCGTCAGGACGCACGTGGTCAGAAGGGCTGGAGCCGGGAGTGCAGGAGGCAAAACTCGTTGCCTTCCGGGTCAGCCAGGAACTGCCAGTTTTCGCTTCCGGTTTGGCCGATGTCGACGGGCCTGGCGCCGAGAGCGAGCACCCCGCGCCAGCTCGGCGTCCTGATCGCGGTCGGTGGGGCTGACGTCGATGTGCAGTCGGAGCTTCCCGGTCCGCGGATCGCTGCTGGCTGAGGACGAGGGTGGGCTGCGGACCGACGAAGCCGGCGTCGGGCGGCCCGATCTCGATGCTTCCGTCGTCTTCATGGCCGAGTTCGACGTAGCCGAGAACCTCGCTCCGAAATGCGGTGAGCCGTTCGGGGTCGGCGCAGTCGATGACCAGCTCACTGATGCGGCATGCCATGCCTGTCAGCGTACGTAGACAACCCGCGAGTCGATTGTCCGCTGAGACTGAGCGCTTCAACTGGCGGAAATCTATGCGCCGTAACGGCCTCGCGGACCGAGTCCCAGGAACCGCTCAACCCGGCCAAGACACCGGCTCACTCGCCAAGTCACGCGCTCATTCGGCCCGGTCCGGGTTCGACCACAGCGGTGCGACTGCTTCAAGTTGCAGCCCGGCGAGGGCGATGCGGTCGGCGGCGCTCTCGTACAGGGCTTCGCGGACGGCACGGAGTTCGGCGAGTTTCCTGCTGCCCGGGTCGGTGCCGGTGACGATCAGGACGGGGTGGCCGACGTCGAGGATGCGCCGGTAGGTCCCGCGGTCCTCGCCATTGCCGTCCGCGATCAGCGCAGCCGCTCGCGGGACTTGGCATCGGCGGTGGCGCACGCCCGGCGGTAATCAGCCCTTGGACGGTGATATTCCTGGGCTGGCGGCTCGTACACTGACGAAAATGAAGGACCACACGGCCACCGAGATTGCTGCACATCCGGCGCCCGTCTTGCGGCAGTACGTCAACTCGTACGTCGGCTTCGACCTCCGCGGGCTCCCGACGGGGGTGCACTGCGGCCCGCCGAGCCGCGCGCTCACCGCGGTGATCAGCCTGTCAGATTGTTTGGAGGTGGCGGCGGGCGTCGGCGACGGGTCACCGGTCACCCGATTCGGCAGCCTGGCCGGCGGTCTGATGTGCCGGCCCGTCGCGATTCACCACGACGGACGCCAGCAAGGTGTTCAAATATCGCTGACACCGCTCGGGGCCCGGGCCATCTACGGCATGCCCGCCGCCGATCTCGTTAACCAATTGGTCCCACTTGACGAGCTTCTCGGAGCGCTTGCCGTCGAGCTGGTCGACCGCCTCCGATCGGCGACAACATGGGCGGCGCGGTTCGCCGCGCTGGACGAATTGCTCCTTCGAGCTGTTGGTCGTGGCGCCTGCGGAGACCATGTGCGCTGGGTGCGCCCCGAGGTAGCCGAGGCGTGGCGCCGCTTCGTCGCCGCGCGGGGCTGCGTCCAGGTTCGTGCGGTCGCCGCGGAACTCGGCTGGAGCCGCCGGTACCTCACCGAGCGATTCCGCGGTGAGGTGGGCCTGTCGCCGAAGACCTTCGCCCGAGTCTTGCGCTTCGAGCACGCGCACGAACTGGCGGCGGCGCAGGATCCGCTCCCGTGGGGCGATGTGGCAACCGTATCCGGCTACGCCGACCAGGCCCATCTCGTGCGGGAATGGCGCGAGTTCACGGGCCGATCGCCGACGGCCTGGCGTCGCAGCGAAGTCCTCCTCGGAGCCGGGTAGCCGCCACCTGTCTGCCCGTCGCGTCGGCTTCTCTTCCCTTTTCTTCAAGACCACCCGGTCGCTGTCGTGGACGATCGTCGGCATGAGACTCGTCAACCACGAACGCAATGCCATGGACCTGCGGACCACCCCGGTGCACCTCGGACTGGGATCGAGAGTGAAACCCGTCGAGGGCTTTGCCTGGGACCCGGAGGTGCTCGAGGCCTACAGCGCCGCGGTCGCGGCAGACGGCGTCGAGGGCCGGATGGTGATGATCTTCGACGGCGACGGGCTCGGCGACCATTGGGAGAGCCACCCCGCGGGCGACGAACTGGTCGTTTGCCTCAGCGGGTCTGTGACGGTCACCCGCGACGTGGACGGGGTGCCCGACCGCGTTCAGCTCGGGCCCGGCGAGGCCACCATCAACCCGGCCGGGGTATGGCACGTGGTCGACACGGAGGGGCCGACGTCCCTCCTGTCCATCACTGCGACCCTCGGCACCGACCACCGTCCTCGGACCGACACCCGCCCGACCGAATGCGTCGCGACGCCCAGCCCGGAGCAAGCGCCGTGACAACACGCATCGCGTGCCTCGGCGACAGCCTCACCCGCGCGCAGTTCAGCGTCGACTATTTGGATCTTCTCGGACAACGCCATCCTCCCGATGACGTGCAGCTTGCCCGTTTCGGCGCCAACGGCGACTTCGCCTACAACCTCTTGCAGCGCCTCGATGCTGTCGTCACGAACCCACCCGATGTGATCACCGTGCTGATCGGGACCAACGACGCCCGAGCGAGCCTTGCCGGCTACCACGTCGAGCAGGCCATGAAGCGCAAACAGCTCCCCGATCGCCCGTCAGCCGGCTGGTTCCAACAGTGCCTGGGAGCCGTTGTCGCACGGCTGCGAGCGGAGACCGACGCGACGATCGCTCTGCTGTCGCTACCGGTACTCGGCCAACAACTCGACGGAGCAGCGGCACAGGCGTCGCAGGCGTACAGCCGGATGATCGCCGAGGTCGCCGCCACCACTGAGGTCGCCTACCTTCCGCTCCACGAACGCCAGATCGAGGAACTGCGCCAAGCGGACCCGCCGCCGATCCCATACCGGGAAGCGACGCCCGCAGCGGTCGCCGGCGTCCTCGTCCAGCACGCAGTGCTGCGCCGCAGCCTCGACACCATCTCGCGCCGGAGAGGACTCGTGCTCACGACCGACCACATCCATCAGAACAGCCGCGGCGCCACCCTCATCGCTGAGGTCATCCACGCCGGACTACTGACCCAGAGCACGTAGCTGGTCCAGCCCCCGGCCAGTCGGATGCCATCAACCGCGCGGAGGCGGCATCCTGATCTGCTCGTCGGTTGATCGGATGTGTCCCTCCGATTGATGATCACTGATCCGATGTGGAACCGGATCGAGCCGTTGATGCCGGCCGGTCCGGTCCGCGGTCGATGGTGGGCCGACCATCGTCGCCCTGGAGGCCATCGGGAGGAGGTACCGCACCGCCTCGCCTTGGCAGGACCTGCCGGACGAGCTGGGTTCTTCCGGCTGGTACGGACCACGCTCGGGGTGCACGCGATCCCTGCCAGGCGGACCAGAATACGCTGAGTACTCAAGGTGTTACGCCTTGCAATGATACGCTGCGCTCCTTATGCCGTCCGAAGTCCCATTTGGATGGGGGCCCTTGTGGTACCGGACATCGTTCTCTTCCCGCACTGCGATCTCCACCTGGCCCTGTCCGGTACGCCGACGCTGACGCTGCAGGTGTTCGACCGGGCGGTGACGGCCGGTGGGTACACGCTGACGCCGATCGCCCCGGGGGCAATCGCGGTGGACTTCTTCGCCCCGCATCGCCCAGTAGGACAGCGGCTGCTCCCGCCGCTGCCGGCGTACAACAGCGCCAACGGGCAGGTCACCGCCACCCAGCCGGGGGTGTACCTGTTTCAAGTCCGGCGCGGCAGCGACTACTTCGTCGGCCGGCTGCAGGTGCACAACTCGATCGTGGGATGGTGGTTCGGCAACGACTCCATCACCACCGCCCTGGACGACGTGGCGCACGCCCAGCCGTCGATCTACGCCAAGTTCAGCGACGATCCGACCGGTACGGATCTGATCGGCGACATCACCGGGCACGGGTACGTGACGCTGACGTCGGCCGACACCAACACCTTCGTGGTCAACCCCCAGGGGCGGCTGCGCGGGCTGCGTGAGACCACCGGCACCCCCGGGACCGTGGATCTGACGGGCACGTTCCTCAATCAAAGCCATCGGCTGCCCGTGCGGGTGGTGAACTACGCCAAGCATCGCCGCGACCTGAAGCCGGTCCAGACGCCCAACGTGGCGCACGCGGTTGAGCAGCACAACATCGTCTTCCTCGCGGAAGGGTTCCGTAAATCGGACGAAGGGACCTTCGACAAGATCGTCACTCGCGTCGTGGACCAGATGTTCGACCAGCCCCGGCATCAGCCGTATCCGATGCTGGAGGGCAGCTTCAACATCTTCAAAGCCTTCGGCGCCTCGCAGGAGCATTGCGCCACCGTCGCCTACCGGGTTGCCGACGCGGACCAGACGACGGGGACCGGTGTGCCCATCCCGTTCATCCACAGGGTCAGCACCAACGCGAACGTCTACACGCTGCGGGACCTGGTTGCCAAGGTCGGGTTGCCGATGCGCAACGAGAGCAGGGCCAACCTCAAGGCCGTCTGGGCAGGGCAGGAGCTGACCGGGTTCGATCCCGACAAGGTGGACGACACGGTGCTGGGAGCGTGGAAGAAGCACCAGGGGACCGGGATCCTGCACGCACGCGACACTCTGTTCGGAATGCATCTGGGCTGCCGGTGGGGCGACCGCTTCTCCGACCGCAACGCGGCGCTGGTCCCGCCGGGGAGCGACCAGCCGGGCACGCCAGGGCTGCGCGAGTTCATCGCCCGGCTTTATGAGTTCTACACACCCGAGCGGGCGACCAGGGCGTTGACGCCCGACCCCCGCAGGCATCCTCCCGAGCGGTTCGCCGGCCGCGGCAGCACCAATCCGGGCAATCTGATCCTGCAGTACCTCGCGGGCCTGGAGTACGCGTTCCCTCCGTTCCATCACATCGGACCGGTCTGGGAGCCCGACGACACCCAGTTCAAGCCCAGCCGCGGACTGGTCGCCCTCATCACCTATGACGAGGTGACCGGTGGCAGCAACATCAACAACAACACCCTGACGGCCCTGACGACCAACAAGGGCAACGGGGTGGAGTTCGAGTACGCCGCGGGTGACAAGCGGGTGATGCGACGCAAGCCGTCGGCGGAGCCCGACGTCGACTTCACCGAAACCGTCGACACGGTCGCGCACGAATTCGGCCACAGCTTCGGCCTGAAGGACGAGTACGAGACCTCCGGGGGAGACGACCCGAACGCGCCGGCGACCTCAACGGTCGACATTTCGGGCGACAACGTGACCAGGCTGGGGTTCTTGCGAGTCAACCCTGCCCCCGACCGGCAGATCGACGTCACCAAGGTCAAGTGGTTCGCGCTGCCCCGGATGCGCCAGTCCGCACGGCTGGTCATCGACTCCGCGCCAGGTCTCGGCGGCATCGAGATCATGATCGACAAGCGGTACATCGCGCCGTGGCAGAAGATCGCGGCGCAGACCCCGCCGGCCGAGGTGCACCTGCGCAACCTTCACGTCAGTCCGCAGGGCATCCAGCTGCCACTGGCCACCGGCCCCGCCCAGATCCTGACCAACCTGAAGATCGCCCACATCGAGCCCGAGCTGGGCACCATGACGCTCGACGGCCCGGGCCTGCCGCCTGCGCCGTTTCCGGTGTTCGCCGCGGGCTCGGCCGTGTACGTGCCGCTGAAGGACGCCGCCGGTCAGGTCCGCACCGTGGTCGAGCCCGCGGTGCACAAACACCTGATCACTCCCACCCCCGCCAACAGGACGCCGCTGAACGTCGACACCGACATCCTGCATCCCAAGGACGAGGCCGATAACCCCCGGTCCATCCCGGACTTCAAGGCGCCCTGTAAGTCCTCGAAGCTGATCGGCGTCTACGAGGGCGCGCTGGACTTCGCGGGCGGCTACTACCGGCCGACCGGAGCGTGCAAGATGCGCCGCTCCGGCGACGAGGACAACGACGGCGAGTTCTGCTTCGTCTGCAAGTGGCTGATCGTCAACCGGGTCGATCCGGGTTGCCACAGCATCCTTGACGCGATGTTCTACCCGAAGGCGAAGAAGAATGGCTGAGCCCGGCACGTTCGACCGGCTGGTGGCCGAGCTGGGGCAGGCGCTGCT
Source organism: Streptomyces sp. YS415 (assembly GCF_023544665.1). Lineage (GTDB taxonomy): Bacteria > Actinomycetota > Actinomycetes > Streptomycetales > Streptomycetaceae > Streptomyces. Next base: position 26,626 of record NZ_JAMJFL010000013.1, on the reverse strand, counting down.
GCCGCTGCGCGAGGCGCTCGCCTCCCCGGAGGCCTTCATCGCGTTCCTGCAGAAGCTGGGCTGGCGCGCCGAGGACATTCCGCAGCCGCTGCGCGACCTCGGCAGCGGGGTGGAGATCCTGTACGACGGCCTGACCAGGCTGCTCGGCGAGGGCGGCCTCAACGTCGGCGGCTCCGTGGGCGACGGCGAGGCATCGGTGCAGATCTCGCCCGACGACGTGAGCCGGGTGCTGCGGGCCTTCCAGGAGGTGGTCAACGCGATCAGGGCGATCGCGACCGCACCCGACTCGGCCATCCCCGCGACGCTGCGCGCGGACGGCTTCAAGGAGAAGTTCCCCGGCCAGCTCATCGACCACCTGGTCATCACCTACCTGCAGCGGTACCACCCGTCCATCGGGTTCGGGCTGCGCGCGCTGGGCGTGGCCAAGACGGGCTACGCGCCGCCTGAGGGCAATCGGCCGCCGTACATGAACATCCGGCTCGACCTGACGGACCTGCCCCAGACGCTGAGCGAACCCTCGCTGGTGCTCAAGAACGCCTTCGGCTGGGGTGAGGCGGACTTCGACTTCGAGGCGTTGGCCGTGCAGGTCGACAACCTGATGATGGCCATCGGCGTGGACATCGCCACCGCCGAGATCCCGACGGCGAGTGCGGCCGCCCTGCAGGGCACTGTTCCCAAGCTGACCGACCCGCCGGTGCGCGGCATCCGGGCGGTGTTCTTCGAACGGGCGCAGGCCTCGGGCCGGATGGCCGCCGAGATGAGGCTGCTGCCGGTGCCGGCGGCAGCGGGGAACCCGCCCGGTCTGGCGCTGATTCCCGCCTTCAACGGCGCGCTGGACTTCAAGTTCCAGCTGGGTGACGACATCGCCGTCACCATCCGCACCGACCTGGACCTGCAAGGCGGGATCGGGCTGCAGGTGCGGCCGGGCCGCCCGATCGAGATCATCGTGGGTTTCGCGGGCGGCGGCTCGCCGTCGCACGCCGACGGCTCGCTGGTGGTCAAGGCCGAGCGCGGCAACGCCGACGCCGGGCCGATCGTGTTGCTGGGCTCGCCCGGAGCGACCCGGCTGCAGTATCGCAAGCTCGGCGGCACCGGCGGCATCCGCATGTCCGACGGCGCGGCGGATGTGTTCGCCGAACTCGAGCTGGCCGGTCTGGAGTTCGTCTTCGACCCCGGCGAGGCCGACGGCTTCATCGCCAAGATCGTGCCGGACGGCGGCTTCACCTTCGGGGCCGACCTGACGCTCGGGGTCTCCCAGCGCACCGGCTTCTACTTCCGCGGCACCTCCGGCCTGGAGATCCAGCTGCCCGTCCACCTCAACCTGGGCCCCATCGACATCCAGTCGCTGACCGTCTCGGCCGCCCCCGGCGCCGACGGCCTGCCGATCAACCTCGGCGCGACCTTCAAGGCCGAACTCGGCCCGATCAAGGCGGTCGTCGAGGAACTCGGCCTGGCGGCGACCTTCGGCTTCAGGTCCGGCAACGACGGCAACCTCGGCCCGCTGGACGTCTCGCTGGGGTTCAAGCCGCCCAAGGGTGCGGGCCTGTCGGTGGACGCCGGGGTGGTCAGCGGCGGCGGCTACCTGTTCTTCGACCCGGCCAAGGGGGAGTACGGCGGGGCACTGGAGCTGGACTTCGCCGGACTGTTCGACGTCAAGGCGATCGGTCTGATCACCACCCGGATGCCGGACGGCTCCGCGGGCTTCTCGCTGCTGCTGATCATCACCGCCGAGTTCGGCTCCGGCATCCAGCTCGGCTTCGGCTTCACCCTGCTGGCAGTGGGCGGGATCATCGGGCTGAACCGCCGGATGAACCTCCAAGCCCTGGTCGAGGGGGTACAGACCGGCTCGATCGAGTCGGTGATGTTCCCGCGCGACGTGGTGGCCAACGCGCCGCGCATCCTGTCGGACCTGCGCGCGTTTTTCCCGCCCGAGCAGGGCACGTTCCTGGTCGGGCCGATGGCCAAGATCGGCTGGGGCACCCCCACGCTGGTCTCGGTCTCGCTCGCGGTGATCATCGAGATCCCCGGCAACATCGCCATCCTCGGCGTGCTGCGCTGCGCGCTGCCCACCACCGACCTGCCGCTGCTGGTCCTGCAGGTGCAGTTCGTCGGCGCGATCGAGTTCGACAAGCAGCGCCTGTGGTTCTTCGCCCAGCTCTTCGAGTCGCGCGTGCTGTTCATGACCCTCGAAGGCGGGCTGGGGCTGCTGGTCGGCTGGGGTGACAACCCCGACCTGGTCATTTCCGTCGGCGGCTTCCACCCCTCCTACAAGCCGCCGCCGCTGCCGTTCCCGGTGCCGCCCCGCATCCGGGTGGACATCCTCAACCGGCCGGGCGCCCGGATCACCGTCTCCGGCTACTTCGCGATCACCAGCAACACGGTGCAGTTCGGTGCGCGGGCCGAGATGGTGCTGGGCTTCGACGACTTCGGCATCTCCGGCCACCTCAGCTTCGACGCGCTCTTCCAGTTCTCCCCGTTCCGCTTCGTCATCGCCGTCTCCGCAGGGGTCTCGCTCAAGGCGTTCGGCGTCGGTCTGTTCGGTATCGACCTGGCCTTCCAGCTCGAAGGCCCGGCCCCGTTCCGGGCCCACGGCCGGGGCTCGATCTCGCTGCTGTTCTTCGAGATCTCCGCCGACTTCGACATCACCTGGGGCGAGGACCGCGACACCACGCTGCCCCCGATCGACGTGCTCCCGCTCCTGGCGGGCGAGGTCGCCAAGCCCGAAGGCTGGCAGACCCGGCTGCCGACCGGCGGCGGCAACCCGCTGGTCACGCTGCGCACCTTGGCGCCGACCGAGGAGTTGGTGCTGCACCCCCTCGGCTCGCTGTTCATCCGCCAGCGTGCGATCCCGCTCGCCGTACGGCTGGATCGCATCGGCGCGCAGCGGCCGCGCGACGGCAAACGGTTCACCGTCGAGCCCCTGTCGGGCAGCGGCCTGGTGCGCGCCTCCGTCACCGCCGAGAAGTTCGCGATGGCCCAGTTCCAGGACATGGACGACGCCACCAAGCTGTCGCGACCGGCGTACGAGGACCAGGACGCGGGGCTGGAGCTGGTGGCGGCGCAGGGCGCGATCGCCTCCGCCCGCGTCGTCAAGCGCAGCGCCCGCTACGAGCAGATCGTCATCGACAGCAGGCTGCGCCGCCAGCGGGGCACCGTACGACCGGCGACCCGCACGATCGTGCAGGCCGACGGACTCGTCCGCCAGGTCGCCCCCACCGCCGCGCCCACCAAGACGCTGACCAGCGTCAGCCCGGCCGTGTTCACCCGGCTTCTGGAGGGCAGCAGCACCAGCCGTTCGCCCCTGTCGCGGCGCGAAGCCGACCAGCGCCAGCCATACGCCCCTGACGAGACCGTGCAGGTCAAGGGCCAGCGCTTCGTGGTCGCCTACCTGCGCAACAACGCCCAGGCCTTCCCGCCGGCCTCGCTCGGCTCGGCCACGGCGAGTTTCCGCAGCCAGGCGGCGGCCGAGGAGGCCCTCGCCGAGTGGGTCATCGCGGACCCCGCGCTGATCGGCCAGCTCCACGTCATTCCCGAATCCGAGGCGGCGGCCCTGCCCGTCACCCCGCAGTCGTGGACCTCCACCGGCTCCCTGCCCACCCCGGCCATCGCCCCGGCAGCGGTACGGCTGAGCAGCGGCAGGATCCTCGCCGCCGGCGGTCAGGACGCCGCGGGCGAGCCGCTCGCCGCCGCCGCGCTCTTCGATCCCGTCGCCGGGACCTGGGCCGCCACCGCGCCGCTTCCGGTCGCCCGCGACGGGCACACCCTCTGCCTGCTGCCCGACGGCCGGGTCCTCGCCGCCGGTGGCGTGAGCCAGGCCGCGCCCCTGGCGACCACCGAGATCTACGACCCGCTCACCGCGACCTGGAGCAGCGACGTTCCGCCGATGCACACCGCCAGGCACGGCCATCGCGCCACCGTGCTGCGCGACGGCAAGATCCTGGTCTCCGGCGGCACCGGCGCCCGCGGCAACTCGCTCGCGTCCGCCGAGGTGTACGACCCGGCCAAGCGGCAGTGGACCCAGAGTGCGATGACAGACCCTCGCTGCGACCACCAAGCCGTACTGCTCGCGGACGGCCGGGTCCTGGTGGTCGGCGGCGTCCTCAAGACCGGCCGGGGCACCGCCGCGCTCGGCTACTGCGAGATCTACGACCCGGCAGCCGGCACATGGACCCCGACCGGCTCGCTCGCCACGCCTCGCGCGGGTCACCAGGCGACGCTGCTCGCCGACGACACCGTTCTGGTGACCGGCGGCGATGCCCCGGCCGGTGTGGTGCGCGGTCCGTACAATCCCGGCGCCCTCGCCAGTGCCGAACGCTTCACCGTCGGGTCCGGCACATGGACGGCGGTCCGCGCCATGCCCGGTGGGCGCACCCGGCACCGCGCCCTGCCCTTGCGTTCCGGCCTGGTGCTCGTGGCGGGCGGCACCCGTGCCCCCGCCTTCGACGGCGGCTTTTGCAGTGCGCTGCTGTACGACCCGGCCGCCGACACCTGGACTTTCGCGAGCGGCCTGACCACCGGCCGGTGGGCGTTTGCCCTGATCGACCTGCCCGACGGCCGGGTGCTCGCGGCCGGCGGCCGGACCCGCTCGGCCGCTGCCGCCCCGCACCCCGGCACCGACATCCTCACCCCGACCGCCGAGATCTTCACGCCCTGACGACGGAGGAACCTCATGACCAGTCCCACGGTGGCCGTTACCGGCCAGTGGGTGAGCACCGGGGCCCTCCCCTCCGCACGCGTGTGGTCCGGCCAGCACGACGGCCCGGCCGTGCTCGCCGGCGGGAAGGTCCTGGTGGCCGGAGGAGCCGACGCCGCCGGAGCCGCGCTGGGGCAGACGGCCTTGTACGACCCGGCCGCCAAGACGTGGACGGCCGCCGCCGCGCTGCACACCGCCAGGCGGCTGCACACCGTCACCCTGCTGGACGGCGGCAAGGTGCTGGTCACCGGCGGCATCACCGGGGCGGCGACGTTCCCGTCCGCCGGACTGGCCTCCGCCGAGGTGTTCGACCCCGCGCAGGGCACCTGGACGGTCACCGGCAGCCTGAAAACCGGCCGGTGGGGGCACAGCGCGGTGCTGCTGCCCGACAAGAAGGTGCTCGTCGCGGGCGGCTGCGCCACCCGGTCCGGGCAGTCGGTCAAGGCGCTGCGCTCGGCCGAGGTCTACGACCCGGACACCGGCGCATGGACGGAGGTCACCGCGATGACCGACGCGCGCTGCGGCCACCCGGCGCTCGTGCTCAACACCGGCAAGGTGCTGGTGGTCGGCGGCAGCGCGCCGGTGTCCCGCGAGACCGATGCGGCTCTGGCCTTCTGCGAGTTGTACGACCCGGCCTCGGGCACCGGCGGTACCTGGACGCCGACCGGGAGCCTGCTGGTGGCGCGCAGCGGGCACCAGGCCACGCTGCTCCCGGACGGCACTGTCCTGGCCAGTGGCGGCAGCCCTCCGGGCGCGCCGGGCAACGGCACCTTCGACCCGTTCAGCAGGGCCACCGCCGAGACGTTCAGCCCCGTCGCGGGTGCGTGGAGCGCGGTCGAGGACATGCCCGCCGGGCGCGGCCTGCACCGGTCGGTCTCACTGGGCGGGGGCAGGGTGCTGGTGGTCGGCGGCACCGACAGCCCGGACAACGGCGTGGGCTATGCCAGCGCGCTGGTCTTCGACGCTGCCACCCGGAAGTGGAGTCCGGCCGGCGGTCTGGCGGCGGGCCGTTGGGGGTTCGCCGCGGTCCCGCTGACCGGCGGCAAGGTGCTGGTCGCAGGCGGCATCACCCGGGCGGGTCTTGCCGCTGCCGATCCTGGCGCCGGCGAGGTCACCGCCACCAGCGAGATCTTCGGCACCGGCACGGTGACACGGTGAGCAACGCGTACTCCTTCCTGCCGTGGCTGCGGACCGGCCTCAGCACCCGGATCACGACCGATCCGGGTACCGCCGACCGGGCCGTCCTCCCGGTCAAGCTGCGGCTGACCGGGGACGGCGTGTCCGGCGGCACGATCACCCGCGACGTCGAGAAGACCGTGCAGCTGTTCGGACCGGGCGATGTGGTGGGGGTCGATCCCCGGGTGATCTCGCGGGTGGAGCCGCGTCCCTGGATCACCAACGTGGAGCCCAACTACCTGGCGCACGTCGAGTTCTACGACGAGGGCCTGCCGTGGAGTTACAGCCCGGCCCCGCCCGACGGGGCCACCAAGCGGCTGCGGCCCTGGCTGGCGCTCGTCGTGCTCGCCGCAGCGGCCGAGCCCGCGGGCGACCCGGGCGCGGAGTTCACCGAGGGCGCGGTCGCCGGGCGGCCACTGCCGTCGATCCAGGTCAAGGACCCGGCCGGGACACTGCCGCCGCCGGACCAGCTCGGCGCGTGGACGCACGTGCACGTCAACGGCGAGCTGGACGGCCTGGTCGCCAACGACGATCCGGCCGGAGCGCTCGCCGCCCTGCGCCAGGTGCTGAGCACCAACGCCGACCTGGCGTGCTCGCGGCTGATGTGCCCGCGGCGGCTCAAGCCCGACAGCGGTTACCACGCGTTCGTGGTCCCCGCGTTCGAGACGGGCCGCCTGGCCGGGCTCGGCCTGGACCCGGCCACCGCGCCCGGCGCGCTGCACTCCAGCTGGGGCCCCGACTACCCGGGCCGCCCCGAGCCCGCAACGTTGCCGTACTACCACCGCTGGTTCTTCGCCACCGGCAGCGCGGGCGACTTCGAGTACCTGGTCCGGCTGCTGGAGCCACGGCCCGCCGACCCTGCCATCGGCCGCCGCGACCTCGACGTGCACAACCCGGCCGGGCCCGGGCTGCCGCCCATCACCAGCCCGGCGGAGCTGCACGGCGTGCTCAAGCTGGGCGGCGCACTCCAGTCGCCCAACCGTCCCAAGGGCGACGCCTACGACAAGTGGGACGAGCCGTACCCGCACCCCTTCCAGAAGGCCCTCGCCAAAGTCGTCAACCTGGCCGACGCCTACCTCGACCAGACCCCGGCCGCCGCGCACGCCGCCTACGGGGTGCAGGACGTGGCGGGCGAGGTCGATCCGATCATCACCCCGCCGCTGTACGGGCGCTGGCACGCCCCCGCGAACCGGCTGCTGACCGAGCGCGACGGCACCCCGATCACGCCCGACCGCAACTGGGTGCACCGTCTCAACCTGGACCCGCGCTTCCGCGTCGCCGCCCACCTGGGCACCCGCGTCGTCAAGGAGCGGCAGGAGGAGTTCATGGCCGCCGCCTGGGCTCAGGCCGGCGACGTGCTGGCGGCCAACGCCAAGATCCGCGCCGCCCAGCTCGCCCGCGAGGTCGGGACCGTCCTGCAGGCCAAGCATGTGGAGCCCGCCGCCGCACCGATCACGCTGGCCGACCAGCCGGTGCCGTCCGGCAAGGCCCTCGTCCTCACCGCTCCCGCCAACTCGCGGGTGACCACGCGTGATCGGGCCCTGCGCGGGGCGGTGGCGGTCGAGGCCGAGCGGGTCGCGGTCGGCTTCCACGTGGCGCGCAGCCGCGTGACGGCCGCGCCGCTGTCCCCGCCGATGCGGCGGATGCTGCGGCCGGGGCGGCTGATCCGCGACCTGCCGTTCAGCGCGGCCAAGCCGCCCGACGCGCTGATCCCGCGGATGGACGACCCGGACGACCCCGTGACGGCGGCCGCCGCCAAGGAGACTCCCGACGCGGTGGTGACGCCCCAGCAGCTGAACGATGTCCTGCACCCGGCACCACCGCCCATCGGGCTCACGGCCGCCACCGAGGCCGACCCAGCCGATCCGGTCGACCAGCTTCCGCGCAGCGCCGACTTCCGGATCACCTTGCCGGGCGACCCGTTCGTCCCCTCCGCAGGCGGCGAGGACAGCGAGGAGGCCAAGCGGTTCAAGGACGGGCTGCGCGACATCCACCGGAACTGGCACGCGGCGGGCGTCGGAGGCCAGACCGAGGGCGGCGACAACCCGCTGAACGTCCGCGCCACCACCGACGCGATGATGACCGGCCTGCGCGCCGAGCAGACCGTGCCCACCAGCCTGCTGACGTCGGTCAACCTGCCCGAGCGACTGCAGACGTTCGCCGAGCGGTTCATCGAGGCGATGGCCTATCCCGTCATCGACCTGCCGATGTACAAGGCGCTGCTGGACCTGTCGGTGGACCACTTCGCCCCCAACCTCGGGCTGATCCCGCAGAACACGGTGACGCTGCTGGAGACCAACCAGGAGTTCATCGAGTCCTACCTCGTCGGGCTCAACCACGAGATGGCCCGCGAACTGCTCTGGCGCGAGTACCCCACCGACCAGCGCGGCTCGCCGTTCCGGCAATTCTGGGACACGCGCGGAGGCGCGAAGCAGTACGACATCCAGCCGCTGCACACCTGGCCCAAGGCCGCCAAGCTCGGTGAGAACGATGCACGGGAGACCGGCGAGCAGGCTGAGGACCTCGTGCTGGTCATCCGCGGCGACCTGCTGAAGAAGTACCCCAACGCCGCGATCTACGCGCACCGCGCCCGCTGGCAGCCCGAGTCGGGACCGCCCGACCCGGCCCAGGAACGGGTCCCGGTCACGCTCGCCGACCCGGCGCACCCGACGCTGCAGGAGATCAGGCTCCCGCTGTACGAAGCCAAGGTGGACCCCGACCTGACGCTGCTCGGCTTCGACCTGACGGCGGCCGAGGCCAAGGGCGACGTCGCCACCGGAGCGGCGGGCTGGTTCTTCGTGATCCAGGAACGTCCCGGCGACCCCAGGTTCGGCGCGGACGAGGGGCCGTCCACCCGGGTCGAGGTGTGGAACGACCTGACGTGGGCCGACGTGGACCCCGGTGGGACCGGGTTCATCCGGCTCGACGCGAGCACCGTGCAGGTCCCGCTCAAGGACTTCGACGACCCCGCGGCCGACGCGGAGAAGAACGACCAGCACCTGGAGGACGCCTTCCTGCCCGTCTGGCACGGCGGGCTGAGCTCGGCCGACGTGGCCTACATGCTGTTCCAGGCACCGGTACTGATGGCCGTCCACGCTCAGGAGATGCTGCTGTGACCGCGCTCAGCGACGACTTCCCGGTACTGCTCGGCCCGGTCCGGGTGGAGACCCGGTTCACCGCCACCGAGCTGCTGGTCCGGATCTTCCCGGACGAGTGGTGCACCGATAAGTTCGAGCCGAAACCGACCCGCGCCGAGATCTCGGCGGTGGACGCGTACTGGACGGCGCACTGGCGGACCGGCGGGAACGCGCTGGCCGAGCAGGCGGCCTGGCAGGAGCTGGTCGCCCGGGTGCCCGGCGGCCGGGCCAGCTGGCTGCTGCAGACCCATACCCCCCTCAATCCCACCGATCGGCCCGCGACGGTGCCGGAGGGTGCGACCGTGCTGGTGGTCGTGACCGGCCAGGCCGTACCGGCCGCCGACCGGCAACCGACCGTCACGTACTGGACGGCGGTGTGGCGCGCGCACGGCGACCGGGCCACGCTGCGCGCCGCCGACACCGCGCTGCGCGCCGACGTCGGGGCCGGCCGTGCGGACACGATCCGGTCCCGGCGCCCGGTGGGCCTCGACGCCGCGCCTACCGCTGTCGGCGACGCGGTGACGGTCGCGTTCCTGGTGCTGCCGCCACCGGCCGCGGGAAGCCTGGCCGAGCAGTCCTGGACCCAGGCCGCGAAGGCCAGGCTGCTGCCGGACCGCTTCACCGTGCTCGGATACGTGGGCGGCAAGCAGGTGCTGACAGCGACCGGCGAGGCGGTGCCCGCCGCGCTCGCGGTCAGCCCCGACCCCGAGGCCGACACCGACAAGCAGCTCAAGGTGGACGAGCAGACCGGCGCGCTGCGGGTGCCCGACGAGCTCCAGTGGCTGACCGACTTCGGGCGGGCGGTGACGCTCGGCATGGGCCTGCGCATTCCGCTGACCCCGCAGATCCGCAACGGCCTGGACCGGCTGGTGGTGCTCGGGCTGCGGGAGCAGTCCGGCCCGGAGCAGACGGCCGTTCAACTGGCCGACCTCATCACCCGGCAGCTGCGCAGCCCCTCCGGGTACGGGCTGCTGCCCCAGGGCACCCCGACCAACAACAGCGAGGCCGCCCCCGCCGGGCAGGACCGCCGCGCCGAAGCCGAGGCCGCGCTGCGCACCGCCTTCGGGTTTGCGGCGGCGGATGCGCCTGACGACTGGCGCACCCGGACCGACGGGCAGTGGCTGGCCGACCTGCTCGGCATCGACCCGGCCGTGCTGAGCGGCATGCCCAACGCCGACGGCACCGACCAGCGTGACGCCCGCGCGGCCAACATCGCCCTGTGGCCCGCGACTTGGGGCGCGTACCTGCGCGGCATGATGCATCCGATGCTGTCCGAGCAGGCGGTCGACCAGACGCGCGAGTTCTTCGTGCAATACGTGTCGGGGCGCGGCCCGGTTCCGGCGGTCAAGATCGGGCGGCAGCCGTACGGCATCCTGCCCACCACCGCCTTCTCCAAGATGACCTTCCCGGACAGCGCGACGCACCGCCGCGCGCTGCACAAGCTGCTCACCGTGGCGGCGGGGGACTGGCACAAGGCTGTCGCGAAGGTCAGCCACCTGGGCAAGGGCGGGGACCCGCACCAGCTGCTGCTGGACATCCTGGCGCTGCATCCGACGTCGGCGGAGTTCTACCAGCGGTATGCGCAGAGCGTCGAGGACATCTTCAACCAGGAGAACCTCAACAGCGGCGGCCCGCGCGTCATCCCCGCGCTGGACCAGCTGAACATGCCGCAGCCGATCCGTGCTCTGCTCAACCGCCTCGGCTACGCCATCCCGCCGGGAGCCGACCCGGAGGTGATCCGGCGGCTGTTCGTGGGCGACCAGCATCCGCTGCTCGGGCCGCTGGTCGATGACCGGCCGCTGTCGGAGACCGACCACATCCGCGCGTACCTGCCCGACGGCGGCAACTACCTGCACTGGCTCGCCCAGCACGCCCAGGACGATTTGGAGACCATCCGGCTCGAACTGGGCTTCAAAGGCGACAAGCCGCCTGCGGCGCTGCTGTATCTGCTGGCGCGGCACGCCGTCCTGCTCGCCTGGGAGGACGCCGCCCGCCGCCTGGCCGCCGCTGCCGGCAGCACGGTGCCGCCCCCGCGCGATCCGCTGTTCGTCCACGTACGGCCCAACCGGCCGGGCGCACCCCCCGTGGAGAGCGAGAGCCGGTTCCGCCAGCTGTACTCGCCGGACCGGGCCATCACCGGCAGTCCGGACCGGCTGGTGGCCAGCTTCATCCCCGACGTCATCGGGCAGAACCCGGCCACCACCCAGCTCACCGAACAGATCGACGCGCTGAAGCACCTGGCCGGGCAGCCGACCGCCCGGCTGGAACGGGTACTGACCGAGCACCTGGACTGCGCGACCTACCGGCTCGACGCCTGGCGCTTGGGGCTGGTCAACGAGCGGCTCGCGGAGCTGCGATACGGGTCGTCCGGCACCGGACCGGCCCGGCGCGGCATCCACCTCGGTGCGTACGGCTGGCTGGAGGAGGTACGGCCCACGCCGCGCCCCGGCATGACACAGGTCGAGCTGACCGGCGACCTCGGGGAGGTGTTCAATCCTCCGGGTGCGCAGCCGCTGATGCACGACAAGGCCAACGGCGGCTACATCCACGCCCCCTCGCCCGCGCAGGCCACCACCGCCGCGGTCCTGCGCGCCGGATACATCGCCAACGCCAGTCCCGCCGACCGACACATGTTCGCCGTCAACCTCAGTTCCGAACGCGTCCGGGTGGCGCTGACCCTGCTGGACGGGCTGCGGCAGGGGCAGTCCCTGGGCGCCCTGCTCGGCTACCGGCTCGAACGGGCCCTGCACGACCGGTATCCGGATGCCGAACTGGACGCGTTCATCACCGCACTGCGCGGAGCCTTCCCGCTGCGGGCCGGCCGTATCGAGGAGACCAAGCCGGCCCCGGGCACCGCCGTCGAGCTGGTCGAGGCCCGCAACGTCATCGACGGCCTCGCACTCGTGCGGCGGGTGACCCAGGTGCCCGGCGCGGACGTCTACCCGTTCGGCGCCCAGGGTCTCCCGGCCCCCGACACCGACCAGCGCAAGGCCATCAACGACGAGGTGCACCGGCTCCTCGACACCCACGACGCGTTGGCCGACCTGGCGGTGGCGGAGAGCACGCACCAGGCGCTCGCAGGCAATCCCGAGCGGGCGACGACAACCCTCGACGCCTACGCGAAGGAAGGCGTCGCACCCGAACCCGAGGTGGTCCGGACACCGCGCAGCGGCACCACCTTGACCCACCGGATGGCTCTGCAGCTGACGCCGGGCATCCGGCCGGGCCACAGCGCACCGTCCGTACAAGGCGACGGCCCGCGCGCCATGGCCGAGCCCGCCGTGGACGACTGGCTGCCCACGCTGCTGCCCGACCAGCGGGACGTGGCCGCGCTGGTCACCTGGACCGACCCGGTCAACGGGGCGGCCCGCAGCAGCGTGGTCACCCAGCGGGACCTGCGGCTGCGGCCGATCGACCTGCTGTGGGCGGTCCGGCCCGCGAGCGAGGCGTCGATGACCGATCTGGACGACCGGATCATCGGCGTGGTCGCCACCCGGGACCAGCCACGTCCGGACGCGCGGCTGGTGATCGAGCACACCCAGCGCATCACCGGCAAGGTGACGTTCTTCGAGCTGTCGCCGCTGATCGCCGCTCTGCGGTCGCTGCTGACCACGTCCCGGCCGGTGCGGCCCAGCGACCTGATCCCGGCCGCTGGGGACGCCCCGGTCGACCGATCCGCCGACGCGGCCGTGACGCTGCCCCGCGAACGGCTGGTGGCGGTGCGGGACGCGCTGGTGGCGCTGCGCACGGCCGTGACCGGCTACCTGAACGACCTCGGGCCGCTGTTCCCCGAGCCGCCTGCGCCGGTCCGGCGCAGCGAGGTGATCAGCGGCATCGACACGCTCCTGCGCCGGTACGGGGATCTGATCGCGACCGCGGGCGGGTTCGGCATGGTGCGCAGCGGCTGGGGCGAGGCCGCCGGGTGGCGGCGGGAGCGCTACACCGAGGTGCTCGCGGCCGTCGACGAGGTCGCCGACCGGATGGCCAAGGCGCTGGCCGACGCCAACGCGCGCATCGCCGGCTACGACGCGCTCCCTGCGGCCACCGTGACCCCGGAGCGGTTCCGGCTCCTGGAGCAGATCGAGCGGCTGCTGACCACCACGCCGACCACGCCGCGCCCGAACACGCCCCAGCAGCTGCGCTCGATCATCAACAACCGGCGGCAGACCTTCCAGAACAAGCTGCAGGATCTGCGCGAGGTCGCCGACACCGGCCACAAGACGCTGAGCGGGCTGCTGGCCGAGGTCGCCGCGCTGTTGCCGTTGACCGGCTTGGACCCGGCCGGGCTGACGCTGACCCCGAACGAGGACCTGATCGTCGCGTACGGGAGGGAACTGCTGGACCGGGCACGGGCGCTGCAAGCCGAGATCGCCGAGCGGCTGACCGCCGCCGACGCGGCGCTGACCGAGCACGACGCCGCAGTGACCGGGCCCGACCGGGTGGAGGCCGCGCTCGACACCCTCAAGGCGCTGCTCGGCGAGGATGTTCTGGCCGTACCGCAGTACACGCCGTCGGCCGCGCTCGCTAGCAACTGGAAGAAGGCCCGCGACGACAGCGGCGCCCTGATCGAGCACCTGGAGGACGCAGGGCGCGACTTCCCGGTGGACGACTGGCTGCACGGCATCGCCCGGGTCAGGGAGAAGCCGCGGCTGTGGGAGCAGGTGGCGATCCTCAGCGACGCGCTACGCGGGGACGGGGGACTGCTCGGCCATCTGCCCGGCTTCGAGGAGCCGCAGCTGGTGCCGATTCAGCTGCCGTACCGGACCGACGACCACTGGCTGGCCATGGAGTTCGCGCCGGGCACGACGCTGGATGAGGACCGGCTGCTGTTCACCGCGCACTACGCCGCCAAGCCCGCACCGCCGACCGACGACTTCTGCGGCCTGCTGCTGGACGAGTGGACCGAGGTCATCCCGGCACAGAAGGAGACGACCGGGATCGCGCTGCACTACGACAAGCCCGATTCCGAGCCGCCGCAGGCCATGCTGCTGGTCACCCCGCCCACCCGTACCGGGACGTGGAACACCGACGACCTCGTGGCGGCGCTGCACGAGACGTACGACCTGATGAAGGCCCGCGCCGTCGAGCCCGCGCACCTGGACGAGACCGCCTATGCCCACCTGCTGCCCGCCACGCTGGTGTCGGCCGCCAGCAAGCCGATCACCATCAGCACCGACTTCGCGACCAACAATCTGCGCGGGAAGAAGCCATGACAGAGCGCATCGAGAACCTGCCCCAGGCCCTGGCGGAGCGGGAGCACCCGACCGTCGGCCTGTGGAACCGGCTGGAGGGACGTCCCCGCTCGGCGGACTTCGAGCGGGCTTTGCGTGTGGAGGTGCGGGACGCGCTGTGGCTGCTCACCCGGCAGTGGCAACTCGGCGAGTTCCGCGGCTCCGACGCCGGAACGCCGGTCACCGCCATGTACTCGGTGGGGATGGCGGTTCCGAGCCGGTTCCGGTCCGCGTCGGGCGGCCCGGCCGAAAACCTGCCCGCTGACCGTCCGTTGGAGGACGTTGCTGAACGCCGGGCACTGCCGTTCACCTTCGGGCAGGAGCGGATCTCGTACGACCTGCGCCTTGCCATCGGCCGCCGCTGGCTCAAGCTGATGAGCCGGCACCCGCCCATCCGCCACCATCGGCAGGACTTCGTCGAGCTGTATCCCATCGCCCTGCCGTCCCCGGCCAGCGACGCCGACACCCCGCGAGTGGCTCACCCCGAGGTCTGGTCCACGCTGCAAGCCGTCGCCGGCCGCCGGATGGACGGGTACGAGCTGTACCGTCACATCAAGGCGGGACATGAGGCCGCCGACGGCATCGGCCATGTCGCGCCACCGCACCGCACGCTGATCAACGAGCTGGGCACCCGGCTGACCGGCTGGTTCGACGGCCTGATCGATCAGCCCGCCGGCGACGCCACCTGGGATCCGCGCCGCCTGGAGCACCGTTTCTCGGTTGCCGCGGGGCAGCCGGGAGCCGCCGAGCAGGTGCTGACCGCGCAGGAGTACCCGGGCGGCGAGCTGGACTGGCATGCCTTCTCCATCGATCCCGGCACACAGGTGGGCGGGGCCGCCGCACCGCCCGCCCCGATCAACCGCACGGTCTTCCCGGCGCCGGTGCGCTACTCCGGCATGCCGCTGCCGCGCTGGTGGGCGGTGGAGGACGGCAAGACCAACTTCGCCGCCGTCCGTCCGGACCGCACCGACATGGCCCGCCTTGTCGTCCTGGAATTCGCCCTCGTCTACAGCAACGACTGGTTCCACCTGCCGTGCGACCTGCCCACCGGGACGCTGGCCTCGCTGCGCGGCCTGGCCGTCACCGACGTCTTCGGCCAGCGCCTGTGGATCACGCCCGCCGGGGCAGGGGCCGACAACGACTGGCAGCGCTGGTCCATGTTCACCCTGGACACCATCGGCTCAGACGACGTCCCCGCCGACACCGGCCTGTTCCTCGCGCCCACCGTCCCCAAGGTCGCCGACGGACCCGTCCTCGAAGAGGTCGACCTCATCCGCGACGAGAACGCCAACATGGTCTGGGGCATCGAGCAGACCGTACGGCTGCCCACCGGGCCGGGCCGCAGAGGCAGCGAGGTCGCCGCCGAGATCCTCGCCCAGCGCCGCCGCCTTTTCCCGCCCACGCCCCCCACCGACCCGCTGGCCCCCATTGCCTACCAGGCCATGACCTCGGTCCCCGGCCACTGGATCCCGTTCATTCCCGTGCACGTCCCCGGCGACAGCCGCAAGATCCAGCTCCAGCGCGCCGCCATGCCCAGCGAGATCGACACCACACCCGTCCGCCCCCGCACCACGATCCTGCGCGAGGGCCTGGACGCCGCCCCACAACGCTCGTACTTCCTCAACGAAGAGGAGGTCCCGCAGACCGGCACCAAGGTCACCGTCGCCTACAACCGGACTCGTTGGGGCAATGGCCGCGTCGCCGTCTGGCTCAGCGCCCGCCGCGGCACCGGCCGCGGCGAGGGCTCCAGCGGCCTGACCTTCGACCTCCCCACCGACACCAAACCCCTCACCTGACCTCGTACTCCAGCAGCGCTTCGCGATCTCGCCAGGCGAGACCGGTAGATCAGACGGCTGCGTTCGCCAGCCTGCAAGCACACCAGTGCGGCCATCGAAGTACACCCGCGGGAGACGCCGTTGAACCGAACCGCGGGCGTGAACCCCGCGGGTGCCCAGGTGCATGAGCGGTGCGACGTCATCGAGACAGCGGCTTCGTCCTCGAAGACCAGCCATGCCCCGAGCGCCGCCGCAGTGGCTTTGCCCGGGGCCGACGGGCGCAATGCCTGTCGGCCTCCCTCGCGCCAGGCCCGGCGCCACCGTTCCACCGACCTGACACTGACCCGTAGTTCCCTCGCGATCGTCGAGTTCTTCTCCCACCGCGCAAAGCCATCGGCAGCCGGCCTGCGCACCCGATCCCGCGCGACCTGGCCCTGCGGCGTGAGACCACCATCCTGCGCAGCTCTCATAGATCTGGCGTACCGCAGGGGTCTACCCAAGTCAGCCCCGACAACCAAATGGAAACGTCGGTAGGCTATGCGCCGGTTGGGCCCAGGCGCAGGGCCCCGGGGGCGGGGAATCAGGGTGTCCGTAGAACGTCACATAGCGGGGATGCTTCGGCAGATCGCCCGTCAGCAGGACATCATTGATATCGCTCCTCAGGGAACCACGCTGAAGGCGGCCGCCTTGGCGCACGTGGCGGAGCAGTACGGCTACATGTACGGCACGGCATACAGGACCGGGTTCAAGAACTCGCTCGTACAGGTCCGGATGTACCGGGACCCGCGGCCCGACGCGCGCGTCCGCGAGGCGGCCACCATCACCACCCACCCGCAGGCAGGCAATGGCGGGACAGTGCCGGGGCTGGAGCAGGGCTCGCTGAAGCCGCTCCCCGAAGCGGTGGGTGCCGTGGCCGTGCTGAAGGACCTCGTCACCTTCGACGTCATGGCCCTGTACAGCGCCGACCGGACCCAGAAGGTGCTGGGCTACCTTGCCTGCGCGGTTCTGACCGTTCTCCTGCTCATCGAAGGGTCGCCGGTCGAGGCGGTCGCCTCCGGCGGGGCGGTCGCGCTGCTCTTCACCGTGGCGTTCAAGGTGGGCGCGATCCGCCGTGGGAAGACTGCGCAACGGCTGATGGACGCCGGGTTCCTCGCGGTACGCGACGAACAGGGCGCCCAGCGGTTCCTGCGCCCCGGGCAGCAGTTGCCCGGCCACACCAACCCGTTCGCCGCGTCAGACCCGGGTCTGCGGCGCAGCCAGACCTGAGACACCGCTGGGCAGCTGCATCCGGCCGAGGCCGCCCGGCTGCTCCGCGTGTACGCGTCCCGGAGAGTGACGCAGCGCCCCATCATCACTCAAGCAGCCGGGACTGAGGGCGGCACCGCTGTCCGCCGACACTGAAGTTGGACCGCGCGCGGGCCACTAGGCAGGCGACCTGCGAGGGCACGTCGGCCCCGACTGTGCCGGGCTGGGTGCCGCCGGAGAATCGGCACGGTTGAGGTACGCGAAAGTGCTGGCGACCACAAGACGCGGGGGTGCAGCACCGTCCAGCAACGCGGTCACGTATTAGATGGTCTACGCAGGCGAGAACGCAGACAGCCTCTGGCTCAGCGTCCGCGCGCCGGCGCGATCTCGCGGAGCACATCGTGTAGATCGACCACCACGGTGCGAACCGGCAGTCGGGAGTCCATAGCTCAAATGCCGACGCTCTCGTGGATTTTGGGCACGCCCTGGTAGCCGCCGACGTTGCTGTCCACAGGAAGCAGGATGCTCGAAAGCGTCAGGCACTGAGCTAACGGCGCGCGCCCTCTACGGGAAGCCGGGCGTGCCGCCGCAGCAGGCGACGGTGTTGCTCTGGTGGGCGCCGGCGCTGGCAATGGGCGCTACCGCGAGTACTGCTGCCAGTGCCACGAGCACGCCGAGTACGGTTTCGCGCATCTCGTCTCCTTGCTGGAAGGGGGAGCTACGGCATCGGCGGTCGCTCTTTACCCGTGGCCGGGCATGCCTCCGCAGCAGGCGACGGTCTGGGACGGGTCGGCTCCGGCGTTGGTGAGGGGTGCGACGGCGAGTGCTGCTGTGAGTGCCACGAGCAGGCCGAGTACGGTTTTGCGCATAGATGGTCTCCTTTAGGGGCGGCGTGGGGTGACGTTCGAAGCGGTGTGTCTGATGCATGCCGTGGCAACGAAAGCTGAAGCCGGTGCTGTGATGTCCGTGTCTGGTGGGCCGGAGGTGCTGCCGCGGGCTGGGCCTTGCCTGGGACGAATCTGTGTGGGGCCAGGACCGGGATGTGGAGGGCCGGCTTAACCAACGGCCCCAGGCTGAGGCAGCACTTCGTTTTGAGTGTATTGAGGTTCTCGATCTGCTAGGCATCCCCTGCGGCGCACCGGCGAGCCGGGCCCGCCGGTGCGAGACTGCGTCGAGTCATCGGGGTCCCCACGTGGTCGCGTCTTCGGCTCTCGTCTTTCCGCAAGAACATGCTGTGCCTTTCGGGGCCCCCTTTGGTCAAGGGGGAAGATCACGTGTGGCGGCCCGTCGACTATCACACGGCCCGCGCGGGGATGTCATCGATCCCAGGCGCGCATGATGCCTGCTGGTTGATAACTTTCTGGTTATCGCGGCAGGTTGGACGATGGAAGGGGACTCCTGCATGGGGGCGTCCGGATCGAAGGAACCGAGCATTCACCAGCTCCGGCTCTACCTCACGCTGTGCGAGGAACTCCATTTCGGACGTGCCGCCGCGCGCCTGTTCATCACGCAGCCGGCACTGAGTCAGCAGATCAGAGAGCTGGAAAAACGCCTGGGGTTGCGCGTGGTGGAACGCACGGGCCGGACCGTCACACTGACCGATGCCGGGCAGGCACTCCTTCCCGAAGCCCAAGCGGCGATCGCGGCGGTCGACCGGCTGCGGCGCGTCGCCGACGCGCAGATGAGGCAGGCTTCCGGGCGACTGATCGTGGGCACCATGGGAGCCGAGGCATCCATGGCGCACACCCGCGCCGTCCTCGCCCTGTTGCAAGAACGGCACCCCGGGACGACTGTGCAACTGGTCAACCTCGGCTTCGGCGACCACATAGCCGCCCTCGCACAGCAAGAAGCCGACGTGGTCTTCCTTCGCCCTCCGGTGACGGACGACATCGAACTGCACCACCTGGCCACCGAGCCACGAGTGGCCTGCCTGTGTGCCGATCACCCCTTGGCGAAACTGCCGCAACTCACCCTGGCCCAGCTCTCAGGCATCCCGGTGGTCGACATGCCCGCGCAGGTTCCCCGCCTGTGGTGGGACTTCTGGGCGGTCGATCCCCGCCCCGACGGCAGCCGCGTCTGCTACGGGCCGGTCGTCACCGACATGGAGTCCCTGCTGCACACAGTGGCTGCCGGAGAAGCGATGTGCTTTCTGCCGGCGGCCGCCCGCGAATACTTCCCGCGTCCCGGCATCAGATACATCGACGTCGTCGACCTCACCCCCTCCACATCCGCCCTCGCCTGGTCGCGTCGCAGACGTTCCGAACCCACCATCCGAGCCATCCGCCACGCCGCGCGAGAAGCCACCAGCCGCGACTGTGCTGTCGCCGTGTAACGCGTCTGAGCTTCATGCGTCGGGGTGGCGCGCGACTTCTGCGGATGGATGCAGTCCGCGCGCAGGCGGTACCCCGATCGGGGCGGTCTGTGGCTGCGGCTCCCGTCTTTGGACATCGGCTCCGGCCCGGCGTCCGCGACCGGGCCGGGTGGCCATCCACTC
Source organism: Streptomyces sp. YS415 (assembly GCF_023544665.1). GTDB lineage: Bacteria > Actinomycetota > Actinomycetes > Streptomycetales > Streptomycetaceae > Streptomyces. Next base: position 6,875 of record NZ_JAMJFL010000013.1, on the reverse strand, counting down.
CCTGCGGGCCTGCACCTTCCACGGCTGCCGGCAGTAGGGGTTCTCGGCCGTGGCCTTCTCCCCTGGAGCAGGCTGGGGGTCAGCTGCAGTTCATCGGGGACGTCGCACCTGGTCATGGTGGGGTGAGTGGCGACCACGGTGAGCAACGGCTCGGGCAGGGTCCAGGTCATGCGGCTCTGCCTTCCGCGTAGCCCGGGGAAGCTCCGTAGTTGCTCACGTCTCGGCCGACGAAATCGAGTCTCTATCCGATCCGGGGCGAGTGAGTGAGCACCGTCTCAAGCGTCTCCTTGCGTGGTGCGAGGAGGACGTTGATGCGTTCGCTGGATCGTTGGATCATCCGCCACACCGTTTCGTTGGGGTCGGGGTGGCCGGGAGCTGCCTCGATGTGGTGGCCGTCACGACACAGGCTCTGAATCGCTGCAGAGACGCATGAGCGAATCTCGCGGAACCTCTCGTGGGCCGTGGCAGTTCCTGAACCGAGGTGATGAGACACCGTCGCGTTGAACTGCCGTACTTCTTCTTCGGAGGCGGCGAGGTCGTGCAGTAGCGACCGGGTGGCCTCCGCCTCCTCGGTGGCCAATGCCAAGATCTCCGCGCTGTCCGCGTCCACGGAGCCACTCACCCTGCTGGTTTCGTTCCGATAAAGGTCGAGCAGCAGGTGAACATATGCATCGGCGCGACCAGGAGCGGGATCCAGGACATCCAGCACGTCGGTCAGCCACTGATGGAATCGCTTCCCGGCCGCACCAAGCTGATCCCAGCAAATGCTCCGTAGGGCATCGCCGAGGTAACGGGCACGGTCGATGGCCTTTCGGCTGCTGATGACCCGGATCGGGCCGGCGGGTCCTGGGTCTTCATCGCGCAGTTCCGAATGCCGCTGTTCAACCAAGGCGCCGAGCAGGGCTAGGTGCACGTACACATGAAAGGCCGCGAAAGCACGGAAAGCGTCCCACCGGTTGCTATCACCGGCGAATGAGTTCCATGGTGACTGGATCGTACGGCCTTCACGCGACGGGTCGTAGGGTTCGAACAGTGTATGACCGTGTCGAAAGTCGTACAGCTTCTGATGCAGCGCCTCGTGAAACATGTGCTCCACGACCCACCATGGGTCGCTCACCGACGCGCGGTCGAGGAAGATCGTTCCGGTCAGTCGGAACTGCGAGCTGGATGCGCTTCCCTTCCACCGGCCCTCCTGTGGGCAGATCCCGACGACATGGGTGTGGCTGAGGGCGCTGCGGCTGAGTCTCGGCATCAGCTCGGTGAGTAGCTGAGCACCTTGCCTCAACCCCTCGATCTCCTCTTTGTTCGGCGAACACAGAAACGCGTCATAGTTCTGTTTGACGAGATCCTGGAAGGCTCGAAGGGCCGGATCATCAGCATGCTCGTTGTTCCAGATCCACCCGGAATGATGTTCCAGCCCAAGACGGTCTGGTCGAGCGGCGCCGAACTCGAGCGGTGCACGCGTGCACCCCTGCTCCAGCAAGGCGGTCGTTTCCCGGAAGAGGTCAGCGCACAGATCCGGCCCCAGACCACCCTGCCAGCCTCGTTCCACCCTCCATGTCGCGTGCTGAATGGCACACCTGAGCGCCGTGTCGCCCATCACGGGGCGAAGTGTCATCGCGTCCAGGCCGTCAAGTGCGTCGAGCAGTCTCCCCGCCTCGGGCACAGTCCCTGCAATCCGCGTGAGCCGCCGCATGAAGACGACGTGCATCTGGTCGCGAATGTAGTCGGAGTCCCCAAATCCGCGGTGAGATGCCAGGGCGGCCTCAACCGTGGACAGTACCTGCGATGAATTGACACTCAACCGTCAGCCCTCCGCCTTCAGTGCCTCATACTGGATGGGTGTGAACATGAGATCCGCCAGAGTCATGGTCGATATCGAAGTCGGACCCGTGCCCATGGTTGTGATGACCAGTGCTGTCGACATCGATGTGACTCCGCGGGTTCGGCTCCTCCACTCCGTCCTCGCTCAGCTTCATGGCTTCGAGTTCCTCCGGACTGACCTCGACGATCCGCGCAAGTCTCGGCTCCTCCGAGGTGATTCCGATGATTCGATACGGTCGCGGCTTAGGGCCGTCAGGTCCGAATATCTCTGCCATGTCTTCCACTCCTAAGAGAGCTGCGAAGAGGATGCGGGACGACTACCGGATGCTCTACGAGGAGCAAGTGCCAACCGCGTTGAAGACCCCGGTTCACTGGGGGTGCGAGTGTGTGTGCTGCCCGCCCGGATTCGTATGATCGTGATCGTGGTGTGCGCCGCCATAATCGTGGTCGTGATGAACACCGTGATCGTTGTGTGGGCCGCGTGGGTTCGGACCTTCCATGTCATCATCCCGGTGCAGCTTCAGGTCTTCGAGCTCCTCCGGACTGAGTTCGACGATCTGATACAGCTTCACCTTTCCACCGTGAGCAGTGTCCGCGGTGCCGCCTTCTGGGCCTGAATCATTGCCTGTCAGGGCGTTGATGGAGAACGGCACCTGCTCCTCGAAGCCCCGCAAGGGGTCGCCGATGGTCAGGTAATTCGGTTCTTGATCCGGAGGCATCCTTCCAAGGATGGCGTGATGGAGTTCAGGGTAGTCGCCGCGGAAGCCACCGCCATTCCAGACCTCCAGCAGGGCGGCGGTGAATACCCCGTGGCCGTCGACTTCCATGGATGACTGATCGTCCTGACAGCCTGAGATGAGGATGACGCTGGCATCGACGCCGACGTCTTCGCGGCTGGGCGTCTTCGCCCGAATCTCTTCGTAGAGTCCTCGGTGCTTCGCGAGTACTGCCCTTTGGATCACAGTCGGTGTCCCGCGCGCGCGTACAGACCGGCCATCCCGCTTGCGGACGACAGTGCCGCTGTTGCAGCTGTCCGACAAGACGAGGACCCTGACACCTGCGGCGAATGCAGACAGCGCCACGTGAATTTCGTCGTCGAGGACTTCGCGGTCGAACAGATTCCACGTTTCATCCAGGCTATCGGGTTCATCGGCACTGATGTCCTGCAACTGGCCGCCGTGGCCGGCATAGGTGACCACGCAGATGTCGCCGGGTTCGAGCGAGGATGCGGCCTCCTGAATGGCGCCGAAAACTGCGCCTACGGTTGCGTCCTCGCTGAGAAGTTGCTGGACCTCGTAGCCGAGGCTGTCGGTAATTTCTCGCATGGACAGCGCGTCGTTCTCGCAGAACTCCAAGGCGCCGTCCCAGCCGGCGTATGCGTCCGGGTCCACACGGTTCAGCCCGATGTGAATGGCCATTCCTCTGGGCATGTAGTGACCTTTCCTAAGTCAGCTGTTAGCGCCGGTTGATGAAGGCTCTGATCACCACGCGAGCAGACGCTTTCGTGCTTGCCGCGACCGCACCGTGGTCGGCGCCTACGCCCTCAGCCACCACCCCGACTGCGCCGGCGACCGTCGCTGGGATCGCATCCGCCATGTCCCGAAGGGATGACTTCCTGCCTCCTTTTGGGCTCTCCTTCAGCATCCGAAAGAAGGGATGCCCGGGGGAGTAGATGGACGACGCTCCATCCTCAAGGATCTGCGCTGCCAGCTCCAAACCCTCAGCCATCCCTGAAGAGCGGTACCTGGACCTGGATTCTCGTAGAACACGGACTCGTTCCGGAATGGACCGGTCGGTGATCCGCTCCTGAAGCTCCTTCACGGAACGCTGCAGCGCGGTCGGCATCCTGTTTCGCGCCCCCTCGACCTTCGGCAGAACATCGAGCACCGCCTCGATCCGTTCCTTGGTGTAGGGGTCGATCTGGTCTACCTGGAGAGCAGCCTCCAACACCTCGGTGCCCGACGGGTTGGCGCTCCCCTCACGGCCATTGAGGTTCGCGACCACCGCCTTGGGATGCGCCATGATCGCCCGCAGGATCAGCGTGTGGTCCTGCGGGGAGAGTTCCTCGCCGCCCTCCGGAGGCGGCCACGGACCCGGTAGCGGTTGCCCGCACAGGAAGCAAGCGTCGCTGCGGGGGGTGGGACCAGACCAGACGCCGCCGGCAGTGCCGCCGGGGAATCTGTGCCAGTCCTTGTCCTTGGCCCTTTGACCTCCTGAGTCCAGCGCCGCGATCGCGCGAAGAACCACGGAGCGAATCTCGGCTTCCACCGCCTTCACGGTCATGGGTGGCAGCTGGACATCCCCGAGGTCGATCGCAAACCGCGTCCCAGCCGATCTCTGCCGACCGTTCATGCCGCCTCCCTAGTTCGCTGCTGAGCTGATCTCGTCCTCGACAGGGCCGCGCGTGATCACCCATGGACAGATCCGGCAGCTCTCAGCCCCCGACTGTCGATACCAGCGGCATTGCGGCCGGATCGAGCATCTCGGCAGGTGATCGACGGCGGTAGCTGCGGGAAGAATCTCCTTGACCCGACCGGGCACACCACATTCGCCGTCGACCCACTGCTTGCAACCGTCCTGCCGGCAGGGACTGGCAAAGCGGAACCGTCGCTCCGGCTCACGCCCGACACGTGCGATGTCCACAAATTCGCGCGTGGCGATCAGCCTCTGGCCGAGATAGGCGATCGAGCCATCGGCGTTCACCACGCCCAGGATGACCGCGCCCTCCGCCGCAGGTGCACTCGGACACATCACGGGTCGTTCCATGGAATCACCCCTTCGCTGCAGGCAGGACGTAGAGTCCCGTCGCCAGCGCAGGTGCATCCGACGATCTGGGAGTACAGGCTTACCGTGGACAAGGAAGTTGCGGGGCCGGTGACCGACGTCTTCCAGATTTGTTGTACCGCCCGCACCTGAGTTCCGCAGTTCGTGGGCACGAACGGGCTATCTGGCACGGCAGCTGTCGTCCTGGTCACGGCTGGCCCACAAGAGCGTGTCGACGCTGGTGGCAGGCTCGTGCGATGGCTTGATGGCGGCGGCCCCAGGCCACCCAGTGCAGGTCGTGTTCCGCATCCGGACAGGTGACGTGCGGACGAGCGCCCGAAGGAGTCGGACAAGTTCGGGACAGGTCAGCGGGACAAGCCGCGCCGGTCCGGCAAGGTGGGCCGTTGTCGCGGCAGCGGCGATCAGGGCGAGGACGGCGAATGCGGCAAGGGAGAACAGCGGCCAGCACATCCAGGAGTTCCAGCAGGTCCCCTGTAGTGGTGACGCCGAGAGGGCAGCTGCCACTGACCCGGCACGCATTCCGCGTCAGATGGAAATATGCCCTGAATCCACCGGCCCGTCCGTCCCGGCGCCCCGGGCTCCGCAGGAAGAGCACGCCAAGGTGCCGGCACTGGTCACGCGGGCCCAGGAGGCACTCCACCTCGATGCATCGTCGGTCGCTCCAGGCCCCGACGGCACAGATGCCGTCAAGAAGATCCTCGGACGCGTCCCTCTTGCTGCAATTGAGTACGGCGAGAGCCAGCATCGCTCGCAGGCGCCGCTGGGCCGGGTCCGGTGAGGCGAGTTCCAGGTCTCCGGACCGGCTGCCAGGACGGCGCCGTCGCAGGGCGGCGACGCCCTCGTCGGCGCGGTCCTGGCATGACCATCAGCCGGCGCCGTACCCGGTCGCGGCAGGGGTCGACGGCCGAAATGCAGCGGCTTCGAACATCTCCTCCTCTGGTTCCGTGGCGCGATCGGCGGGCCTTTCCGGCTCCCGCCCCTCTGCGGGTCTGCCCGTTCGGGCGCGGAGTTGGCAGCGCTTTTTGAGCGCGGCAAGAGGCGACATCCCATTGAGTGCAGGTCAACTGCCCATTGCAGAGGCGGTGTACGGCTCCCCGGGAATGTTTGTATTGGGGGTTCTCGGTGCCCGAAAAAGGCCCGATCGTAAAGGAGTTGACAGGTTGCCGAGGTCACTTGGTCAACCCTTGCCACGGGAGTGGCCGACCCTTAATCTCGAATGCGTCGTTCCCCCTGTTGCGATCCCCTCTTCGTCCCGTGGAGGTTTTTCGTGCTGCCCTGCTTCCGTCCGGGCCCGCGTTCGACCAGCGAGATCGAGTGATCATGACAACGTTATCCGCTGTGCTGTCCCCGTTCCCCTGTCGGCCGCCTCGGCGCCGCATCCTCTGCTCACCCTGATCCCGCCCGGGAGCCCGGCGTCCGCAGCCGGGCTTCCGGGACGACGCGGACACCCGGGCCCGCCACCGACGAGGTGGCACCCGCCGTCACCGGGCGCTCGCCGACACCCAGGCACAGCGCATCGGTCCGTTCCGTGTTCGTTCACCCTTCCCTCCCCCACGCGCCCCCACGCGCAGGAAGAAGGACGGTACGTCCGTGGCGACCACGAGTTTCCCCGACGCCTCGCCCCGCAAGAAGAAAGCCGCCACCCCGGCTCCTCCCGTCCACCGCGAACCCGCCGGGAACGGCGCGCCCCGTGGTGCCGCGTCGGCCGGCGCCTGCATCGCTCACGCCTCACCGGGGGACCTGGCCATCACGGCCGCGGAACCCGAATTCGCCGGGCAATTCGGCCTGAGCGCCGACGAGATATGCGGACACGGTCTTCTCGACCTGCTCCGTTCACCCGTTCCCGCCCGGCTCCAAGAACAGTTCAACGCCCTTTCCGCGGGGCATCGTCCGCGCTTCACGGAAAGCGTGACGGGCCGGGACGGAACCGGTGGGAAATTCCACGCGGAAGTCACCGGGGTCGCCGTCCGGAATCCCTCGGGCGCCTTGGTCGGCGTGGTGGTCTTTCTGCGCCGCACCGCGGACGGGGTGTCCGGCGGGCCGGTGCTCAGCGCCCTCGACGCGCAGGTTCTGGAAGGGGTCGCGAGTGGCCAGTCCACCGTGCAGTTGGCCTCCCGTCTCTATCTGAGCCGACAGGGAATCGAGTACCGCGTCGGGCAGATGCTGCGGAGATTCGATGCGCCCAACCGCCCCGCGCTGGTGGCGCGTGCGCACGCGCTCGGGATGTTCGCCGCCGGGCAGTGGCCCCCGCGCGTCCTTCCGGAACG
>NZ_JAMJFL010000012.1 GCF_023544665.1 Streptomyces sp. YS415 | reverse complement strand
CGGCGTGTCCACTGACACGCCACATCCCCGTAAACCTTTTCCTCCTTGGTCCGCGTGGCCGGGAGAGGCCGTCCGCTGATCCAACGGGCGGCTGGACTGCGGGGGTGCCGTTCTGAGCGAGAGAGTGAGACCCGCGTGTACGCCATCGTGCGCAGCGGTGGTCGCCAGCACAAGGTTGCTGTCGGCGACATCGTTGAGGTTGACAAGATTCCCACTGCCAAGGTTGGCGACACGGTCGAGCTCTCGACCCTGCTCGTTGTCGACGGCGACGCTGTGACCAGCGACCCGTGGGTGCTGGCCGGCATCAAGGTCCAGGCCGAGGTCGTGGACCACCACAAGGGCGTCAAGATCGACATCCTTCGCTACAAGAACAAGACCGGCTACCGCCGTCGTCAGGGCCACCGCCAGCAGTACACGGCGATCAAGGTCACTGAGATCCCCGCGGCTGCGAAGTAAGGGACTGAGGAGAGATGGCACACAAGAAGGGCGCATCGTCCACCCGTAACGGTCGTGACTCCAACGCTCAGCGCCTCGGCGTGAAGCGCTTCGGCGGTCAGGTCGTCAACGCGGGCGAGATCCTGGTCCGTCAGCGCGGCACCCACTTCCACCCCGGCTCCGGCGTGGGCCGCGGCGGCGACGACACGCTGTTCGCGCTGCAGGCCGGTTCGGTGCAGTTCGGCACCCACCGTGGCCGCAAGGTCGTGAACATCGTTCCGGTCGCCTGATCGGAAGCTTTTCGCGAGGCGGACCTCACTTCCCCTGGTGGGAAGGCGGGTCCGCCTTTCGCTGTTTTGAATAGATGCAGCACAGCTAAGACATTTCCGTAAGTAACTGGAGGCACCCACCATGACCACCTTCGTGGACCGCGTCGAACTGCATGTCGCCGCGGGTAACGGAGGTCACGGCTGTGCCTCCGTCCACCGCGAGAAGTTCAAGCCGCTCGGCGGACCGGACGGCGGGAACGGCGGGCGGGGCGGCGATGTCATCCTGACCGTCGACCAGTCCGTGACCACGCTGCTCGAATACCACCACTCCCCGCACCGCAAGGCCACCAACGGCAAGCCCGGTGAGGGCGGCAACCGTTCCGGCAAGGACGGCCAGGACCTGATCCTGCCGGTGCCGGACGGCACGGTCGTGCTGGACAGGGCGGGCAACGTCCTCGCCGACCTCGTCGGCCACGGCACCTCCTACGTCGCCGCGCAGGGCGGCCGGGGAGGCCTCGGCAACGCCGCGCTCGCCTCCGCCCGCCGCAAGGCGCCCGGCTTCGCGCTGCTCGGCGTGCCCGGGGACCTCCAGGACATCGTCCTGGAGCTGAAGACCGTCGCCGACGTGGCGCTGGTGGGCTACCCGAGCGCCGGCAAGTCCTCCCTGATCTCGGTGCTGAGCGCTGCCAAGCCGAAGATCGCCGACTACCCGTTCACCACGCTGGTGCCGAACCTCGGTGTCGTCACCGCCGGTTCGACCGTGTACACCATCGCCGACGTGCCGGGGCTCATCCCGGGCGCCAGCCAGGGCAAGGGCCTGGGCCTGGAGTTCCTGCGGCACGTGGAGCGGTGCAGCGTGCTGGTGCACGTGCTGGACACGGCGACGCTGGAGTCCGACCGCGACCCGGTCTCCGACCTCGACATCATCGAGGCGGAGTTGCGCGAGTACGGCGGCCTCGACAACCGGCCGCGGATCGTCGTCCTGAACAAGATCGACGTACCGGACGGCAAGGACCTCGCCGAGATGGTGCGGCCGGATCTGGAGAAGCGCGGTTACCGCGTCTTCGAGGTGTCGGCGGTCGCCCACATGGGGCTGAAGGAGTTGTCGTTCGCGCTCGCCGACATGGTCGGCCAGGCGCGGGCCGCGAAGCCGAAGGAGGAGGCGACGCGGATCGTCATCCGGCCCAAGGCCGTGGACGACGCGGGCTTCACCGTCGTACGCGAGGAGGACGGGCTGTTCCGGGTGCGCGGCGAGAAGCCGGAGCGCTGGGTGCGGCAGACCGACTTCAGCAACGACGAGGCCGTCGGCTACCTCGCCGACCGGCTCAACCGCCTCGGTGTCGAGGAGCAGTTGATGAAGGCGGGCGCCCGGGCCGGTGACGGGGTCGCCATCGGTCCCGAGGACAACGCCGTCGTCTTCGACTGGGAGCCGACCGTCATGGCCGGTGCCGAGATGCTCGGCCGGCGCGGCGAGGACCACCGCTTCGAGGCGCCGCGCCCCGCGGCCCAGCGCCGCAGGGACAAGCAGGCCGAGCGGGACGACGTCGACCGGGAGTACGACGACTTCGAGCCCTTCGAGGGTTAACCCCGAGGGAAGCCGGGGGGTACGGCAGGGCAACCAACCGTCGGTCCGGCGAGTCGTACAGGGCGCCGCGGATGAGGATCTTGGTCCTCTCCGCGGTCAACCGCCCTTCCGATGCCCGGAGTCGACGTGCCCGTACGCCGCAGTCTCGTGATCGCCCTCGCCCTGCTGGGCGCGACCGTCGGAGCAACACCCCTCGCGCATGCCGCGCCCGAGTCCGTCCGGCAGGACTTCAATGGCGACGGTTACGAGGACCTGGTCACCGGTGTGCCGAGCGGGCAGGTGGCCGGGAAGAAGCGGGCCGGGTACGTCGCCGTCGTCTACGGCTCGGCGAACGGGCCCGGCACCAGGAAGGCCTACAGCCAGGCCTCCACGGGCGTCCCCGGCACCGTCGAGTCCCACGACATGTTCGGCGGCCACCTCGCCGTGGCGGACCTCGACGGCGACGGGTACGCCGATCTGCTGGTCGAGTCCGACAACGAGCAGTGGACGCACAACGGCATCGCCCGGGACGGCAACCGTTCCGTGCTGTGGGGCGGCCCGGGCGGCCTCACCTCCGGCAAGGTGCTGCCCGCGCTGACGAGCAGCAAGTACCAGGGCGGCACGACCGTCGCCGGGGACTTCAACGGGGACGGGCACCAGGACCTGGCCCGGCCGGGGGAGGTGCGGTTCGGTCCGTTCGGGCGGGACGGGGCCGCCGCCTTCGCGCAGCAGGGCGTCGAGTTCCACACGAGCGACCAGATGACGGCCCTCGCCGCCGGGGACGTCGACGGCGACGGCATCACCGACATCGTCGCGCTGGCTTGTACCTACGCACGGCAGAGCGACAACCTCTACGCCTACTCCGTGCATCTCGTCCGCGGCAGCCGCGACGGACTGCTTGCGCCGACCACCGTCACGACCTTCCGTACGGGCGAGCCCTGGCACGAGTCCCTGGCCGTCGGGGACGTCGACGGTGACGCGGGCGCCGAGATCGTGACCGGCGGCGGCAATGACGTCAGGATCGTCGACGGCGGCACCCAGCGCGTGATCACCCAGGACACGCCCGGGGTCCCCGGCTCCCATGAAAGCGGTGACAGCTTCGGCGCTGTCGTCTCGGTGGGCGACCTCGACGGCGACGGCTACGGGGACGTCGTGGCCGGGAACCCGACCGAGGACCTAGGCGGGAAGGCCGACGTTGGCACCTTCGCCGTTCTGCCGGGCGGGCCCGGCGGGCCGACCGGTGCGGGCGGCGAGGTGTTCGGCCAGGCGAGCCCCGGCGTCCCCGGCAGCGCCGAGCAGAACGACCGCTTCGGCAGTGACACCGACGTCGTCGACAGCGACGGCGACGGAGTGGCCGAGCCGGTCGTCTCGGCCGTCGGGGAGAACCAGTGGGCGGGCGGTGTCTGGACGTTCACCGCCAAGGGCGTCCTCTCCTTCGGCGCCGGCGCGTTCGGCATGACCGCCGACGACTCGCGCTTCGGCGACCGTTTCCCGCAGTGATCCGCGGGCGCCCGCCGACGGCCGGCCGGCGGGCGCCTTCCTGTTGCTCGCCCATTTGTCATGCACGCGAACCCTGAGGTTCAGCGGGTGGCCTACCGGAAGCGTGAGCTTCCAGGTGTCCAAGGGGCCCGCGACGCAGGGGAGTTCGTCGATGACCGCAGCAGGATCACCCGACCGCCGCCGCTTTCTGACCGCCGGTGCCGCCGTGCTCGGCGCCGCCGCCTCCGCCCAGCTGTGGCTGCCCGCCACCGCCCGCGCCGCCGCAACCGCCCTGCCCGAGGGCGTGTTCAGCCTCGGCGTGGCCTCCGGCGACCCGCTTCCCGACGGCATCGTGCTGTGGACCCGGCTGGCCCCCGACCCGCTGAACGGCGGGGGCATGCCCGACGCCGCCATGCCGGTGGAGTGGGAACTCGCCGAGGACGAGCGGTTCCGCAAGGTCGCGCGCCGCGGCACCGCCCAGGCCAGGCCCGAGTACGGCCACAGCGTGCACGTGGACGTACGGGGCCTGCGCCCGGGCCGCCGCTACTGGTACCGCTTCCGCGCCGGCGGCCGTCTCTCGCCCGTCGGCCGCACCCGTACCGCCCCCCACCCGCGCAGCTCCGGCGGCGAACTGCGCCTCGCGCTCGCCTCCTGCCAGAACTGGCAGCACGGCTGGTTCACGCCGTACGCCGACATGCTGGCCCAGGATCCCGACGTCGTGCTGTTCGTCGGGGACTACATCTACGAGTCGGTGCCCTCGGCCACGGCCCTGCGCCGGCACGAGGGCACGGGAGAGCCGTACACCCTGGAGCAGTACCGCAACCGCTACGCGCAGTACCGCTCCGACCCCGACCTCGCGGCGATGCACGCGGGCGCGCCCTTCGTGGTGACCTTCGACGACCACGAGGTGGACAACGACTTCGCGGGCGAGATCCCGCAGGACCCGGCGAAGCAGCCGCACGACGCGTTCGTGGCCCGGCTCACCGCGGCCTACCAGGCGTACTACGAGCACATGCCGGTGCGCGCCACGGCCGTCCCGAACGGACCGCACATCCGGATGCACCGGCGCCTGGACTTCGGCCGGCTGGCCAGGCTCAACGTCCTCGACACCCGCCAGTACCGCAGCGACCAGGCCACCACCCAGGCCGGGGCGATGGACCCCTCGCTCACCCTGCTCGGCGCCGCGCAGAAGCAGTGGCTGCTGGACGGGCTGCAGGACTCGCCGGCCCGCTGGAACCTGATCGCCTCGCAGATCATGATGGCCGAGACGGATCTGCTGGTCGGCGCGGGCAAGCAGTGGTTCTACGACGCCTGGGACGGCTACCAGGCCGAGCGCAACCGGTTCCTCAAGGAGTTCCGGGGCGTGCGCAACCCGGTGGTGCTCACCGGTGACCGGCACCTGACGATGGTCAGCGATCTGAAGGAGGACTTCGCGGACCCGGCCTCCGCGGTCGTCGGCGCCGAGTTCGTCGGCACCTCGATCTCCAGCAACGGCGACCAGGACCAGGACGCGTTCCGCCGGGAGTGGGACCCGCGCCGGGCGGACAACCCGCACTGGAAGCTGCTCGACGCGCACCGCGGCTACCACCTCTTCGACATCCGCCGCGACGGCATCGACGCACAGGTCAGGGTGGTGGACACGGTCCGCCGGCAGACGGCGGTGCCGAGCACGCTGGCCAGGCTGAGGGTGGAGGCGGGCCGCCCGGGCGTCGAGGTGGTCTGACCCGGTGAGCGCGGCGCTCATCACCGTCCCATCGGGCTCTTGGCCCACCCTCAGGAACACCTCCTGCCGTCCCCTGTCCTCGGCTTCCCGGCCACCAGCAGGCACCCCATGTCGGCGGCAACGCCTGCGCAAGCGCACCTTCGAGGCGCTGCTCGGGCTGCCCGGGAATCTGCTCCATGAGGTTCCGGACACCGCGAACCGTTCACTCACCCGCGCCGAGACCGAAATGCTGCGGAATCTTGATGTGGAATTCCGTGGGAATGAGCTGCCGGACGAGCTTTATTCACAGCTCGTCCGATATGGCGCCGTGCTGCATATGAAGAACGCGTGCGCGCCGGGTCCCCGAGACGTGAAGATCCGCGCGCGCCGGGCGTGCGGGTGCTGGGCGACCCCGGCATCCTCTCCGCCGTTCCGCAGGCTCCGGTGCGGACGGTTCGCCGAACGCCGTCGAAGGAACTCGTGAGGGTACTCGGGCAGCGCGCCCCGAAGCGGCAGCGCCGTCGCTGAGCTGTGCGGTTACTCACAGCTACGCGCGGCAATTCCGCACCGTCCACGGAAGCTTTCCGACTGTCACCAGGAGTGCAAGGTGAATGACAGGTTGCGCGCACATATGCGGGGAAGGACGCTCACCTTGCACTGCGGTTACCGGAAGTGGGACCATTTCCAGGTTCCCAGTCGCCACAAGGTAGGTCACCTGTGTCCCAGCACATAGCCAAGCCCCGTACCACCGCAGTGATCCTGGCCGGTGGCACCGGTCAGCGTGTGGGTCTCTCGATCCCCAAGCAGCTGCTGAAGATCGCCGGCAAGGCAGTCATCGAGCACACCCTGACCACCTTCGAGAAGGCCGACTCGATCGACGACATCATCGTGCTGATGGCGCCGGGCTACGTCCCCGACATCGAGAAGATCGTGGCCAAGGCCGGGTTCACGAAGGTCACGAAGATCATCGAAGGTGGCGCCACCCGCAACGAGACCACCGAGCGGGCCATCTCCGCCCTCGGTGAGGGCCTGGCCGAGGGCGAGGACCGCAACGTCCTCTTCCACGACGCCGTGCGCCCCCTGCTGTCACAGCGTGTGATCGACGACTGCGTCGCCGCCCTGGAGCGGTACCAGGCCGTCGACGTCGCCATCCCGTCCGCGGACACGATCATCGTCACCCGCACCCACGGCGAGGACGGCGAGTTCATCACCGAGATCCCGGACCGCTCCCGGCTGCGCCGCGGCCAGACCCCGCAGGCCTTCAAGCTGTCCACGATCAAGCGCGCCTACGAGGTCGCGGCCGGTGACCCGAACTTCCAGGCCACCGACGACTGCACCGTGGTGCTGCGCTACCTGCCGGACGTGCCGATCCACGTCGTCGCGGGCGACGAGTACAACATGAAGGTCACCCAGCCCGTCGACGTCTTCATCGCCGACAAGCTGTTCCAGCTGGCCTCCACCGCCGCGCCCGAGCAGGTCTCCGAGGAGGCCTACCGCGAGCTGCTGACCGGCAGGACCATCGTCGTCTTCGGCGGCTCCTACGGCATCGGCAAGGACATCGCCGAGCTCGCCGGGTCCTACGGCGCCAAGGTCTACGCCCTCGGCCGCTCCACCACCGGCACCCACGTGGAGAACCCGGAGGAGGTCGACGACGCGCTGTCCAAGGCGTACGCCGAGACCGGCCGCATCGACTACGTGGTGAACACCGCCGGGGTGCTGCGCATCGGCAAGCTCGCCGAGACCGACAACGCCACCATCGAGGAGGCGCTGAAGGTCAACTACCTGGCGCCGGTGCAGATCGCCCGCTCCTCGTACAAGTACCTCTCGGAGACCGGCGGCCAGCTGCTGCTGTACACCTCCAGCAGCTACACCCGGGGCCGTGCCGAGTACAGCCTGTACTCCTCCACCAAGGCCGCCATGGTCAACCTCACCCAGGCGCTGTCCGACGAGTGGGCCGGCGACGGCATCCGGGTGAACTGCATCAACCCCGAGCGCACCGCCACGCCGATGCGCACCAAGGCCTTCGGCCAGGAGCCGGCCGGCTCCCTGCTCTCCTCCGAGGCGGTCGCGCGCACCTCGCTCGACGTGCTGCTCTCCGAGCTGACCGGTCATGTCATCGACGTCCGCCAGCAGGACCCGACCGCCGCCGCGGGCCAGGCCTCCGGCTTCGAAGCGGCGCTGGCCAGTGTGCTGGACCGCCAGGACGGCGTGGCATAATCAACTGACAATAGCCTTACGGAATTCAGGCCTCTGCGTTTCTTCATTCACGAAGAATTCACAGGGGCCTGAGTCCTTCGGCCCTTCAGACCGGCAACCCCTCCCAGAGCAGGTTTATCCGTGATCTCCACCGCTATACGCGTCGCCCGGGTGGGCAGCGCGGCCGAGCTGGCCGCGGCGGTCCTCGTGATGCTGGGCTTCCCCTGCCTCATGGTGGCCGCGCTCGTCCCGAGCGTCCCCGCCTTCACGGTTGCGGCGGCCGTGACGTACCTGGCGGACCACTATCTGCACCGCAAGGGCAGCTACCTGGTCAACCGCCTGAGCAAGGTGCGCGCCGGCCTGTCGATCCGCTTCCTGATCCGGCAGCTGCTGCTGATCCTGCTGCTGGCCCGGCTCGACCTCTCGGACAACCTGGTCTTCTACGCCGCGGTCGCGGGCTTCATCGCCTTCTACGGCCTCCAGGCCCCGCACGGCGCCCTGGTCACCCTGATCCGCAACCGCCGCCGGATGCCGGTCGCCACCCGCAACATCGACCTGGGCTCCCGCGTCCGGATCCCGGACGCCCCGCCGCGCGGTCTGCTCAACCGCTCCGCCGAGAAGATGCTCCACCTCGACCTCGCCGCCATGGCCGGCGTGCTGGTCTCGGCGTTCCTGGACGAGGCCATGGCCGGGTTCATCGGCGTCGGCGTCACCGTCGTCCTCGGCTGCCTGTACGTCCTGGCGCTCGTGCCGTTCGTCCGCGGCAGCAGGATCCCGCCGAACGCGGAGACCGTGCTGGCCGCCATGGACGACTGGCTGGCCGAGTACCGGCCCGAGACGGTGCTGTACTTCTCCGGCTCCAAGGAGTCGGCGTACCAGGTCAACATGTGGCTCGAGACGATGGAGCAGCTGGACTCCCGGCCGCTGATCATCCTGCGCGAGCGGGTCATCCTGGCGAACCTGGCGCCGACCACGGTCCCCGTCATCTGCGTGCCCGGAGGGGTGCACCTGATGAACCTGGACCTGAGCACCGTGCGGGTCGCGCTGTACGCGGCGAACGTCGGGAAGAACATCCACCTGCTGCGCGTGCCCACCATGAAGCACGTCTTCATCGGCCACGGCGACAGCGACAAGCTGGCCAGCGTCAACCCGTTCAGCAAGGTCTACGACGAGGTGTGGACCGCCGGCCGCGCGGGCCGCGACCGGTACGCCATAGCGGACGTCGGCGTCCGCGACGACGACATCGTCGAGGTCGGCCGCCCGCAGCTGGCGCCCATCCAGACCTGGCAGAGCGTGCCCGAGGGCCCCCGCGGCGGAGCCGCTGACGGACGCTGCCCGACCGTGCTGTACGCCCCCACCTGGGAGGGCTGGGACGGCAACCCCGGCAACACCTCGATCGTGCTGGCCGGCGAGAACATCGTGCGCAGCCTGGTCACGGCCGAACCGCCGGTCCGCGTCCTGTACAAGCCGCACCCGTTCACCGGCACCGTCAGCGCCGAGGCCAAGGCCGCCCACCAGCGGATCACCGCCCTGGTGGAGAAGGCCGGCGCCGAGCGCGCCGCCGACGCCCGCTTCGCCGCCGACACCGCGGCCCGGAGCGCCGCCAAGGCCGAGCTGGCCCGGATCGAGGCCCGGCTCGCGCAGCTGGCCGGCAACGGCAAGGAGCGCGGCGACGAGGCCGAGGTCACCCGGGACAGCCTGGTGGACGTGGCCCGGCACGAGGAGGTCGCCCGGCTGCGCGCGCAGTGGAACGACGCGTACTGGCGTTCCTTCGGCAGCCACGAGCACCGGGTGATCACGGGCGCCGAGCCGCGGCTGTACGACTGTTTCAACGTCTCCGACGCGATGGTCTCCGACATCTCCAGCGTGGTCTCCGACTTCATCGCGAGCGGCAAGCCGTACGCGGTGACGGACTCCGGGGAGCTGGGCGAGGAGGAGTTCAAGCGGCAGAACACCGCGGTGCGGGCGGCCGTGATCCTCTCCAACAGCGCCGCCGAGCTCGGCGGTCTGCTGGACGCGGTCCGCGACCCGTCCGCCGACCCGCTGGCCGAGGACCGCGGCGAGCTGAAGCGGTATCTGCTCGGCCCGGACGAGCCGACCTCCATCGAGCAGTTCAACACCGCCGTCGCGAACCTGACCCTCAAGGCCGAGACCCGCAACCTCGGCCAGGAGGCCCGAATCGCCTCCACCGAGGAGGCGGAACTGACGGGCTGACCGCCGGTTCACCAGACCCCTGTTCGGCCCCCGAGGAGTTCAACTCCGCGGGGGCCGAACGCTTTTGACACCTGATACGTACTGTGACCTGAGTCACCAAAGCTCCGTCGCGGAGCAACCCCTTTACGACTTGAACCGTCTACTAGGTAGCGAAAAGGAGAAACGGGAGAAAACCTTCCGTTGACTGGGGGGAAACACGTGACCGTGCCGCAGCCTGATGTCAGCATCGTCATCGGGGCGTACGAGGCCATGCCGTACCTGGTCGACTGCCTGGCGTCCGTCGAGGCGCAGACCATCGACCCGGCGCGCGTCGAGGTCATCGCGGTGGACGACGGCTCCTCCGACGGCACGGGCGCCTGCCTGGAGGAGTTCGCGGACCGCGCCCCCATGCCGGTCACGGTGATCCGGCAGGCGAACTCCGGCGGCCCCAGCGGCCCGCGCAACGTCGGCCTCGGCAAGGCCACCGGACGCTACGTCTTCTTCCTCGACGCCGACGACCGGCTCGGCCCCGAGGCCCTGGAGCGGATGGTCGCCATGGCCGACCGCAACGGCACGGACGTCGTGCTCGGCCGGGTCGAGGGCATCAACCGCAAGCCGCCGCAGTCGATGTGGGGCAGCACGCTGGAGCGCACCGACGTCTGGTCCTCCAACATCAAGTTCACGCTGAGCGCGCAGAAGCTGTTCCGCCGGGAACTGCTCACCCGGCACGGGATGCGCTTCGACGAGTCCCTGTGGACCGGCGAGGACGCGCTGTTCACCATGGAGGCGTACCTGCGGGCCGACGGCGTCTCCGTGCTCGCCGACTACACCTGCTACTACCTGGTCGGCCGCGAGGACGGCAAGCACGTGACCAAGGGCGGGAGTTACACCCTGCGCTTCGACTCCGCACGCGCCCTGATGAACCTGATCGCGGACATGGTCCCGCCGGGCCCGCGCCGCGACGCCCTCCTGATCCGGCCCTTCCTGGTGACGCTGCTGCCGCAGTTCGGCCCGAAGTTCCTCAAGGACAGCGCGAAGATCCGGCGGCACAAGCTGGAGCTGGCCGCGCCGCTGATGGCCGCGCACTGGAACGAGGACATCGCCCGGCGCATCAAGGTCGAGGAACGGCTGCGGCTGCATCTGGTGGCCCGGCAGGAGACCGAACGCCTGCTGGAGGTGCTGAGGTTCACCAAGTCCGGACAGCAGCCGGCGGCCCTCCTGGAGCAGAAGGGCCGCCGCCTGTACCTCGCCTACCCGTACTTCCGTGACCCCGAGGCCGCCGTCCCCGACGCGGTCTATCTCGCCGAGCCCCGGGAGGCCCGCGGCCACCCCGGCTACCGTGACGGCGGACCCGGCCTCCTCCTGCGCCGCGCCCTGCGCAAGCTGCGCCGGACGCTCCGCCCGGGCGGCCGGGCCGCGACCGCCGGTCACTGAGGCGCGGGCACCTCCTGCCGCCGGGGCCCGGGAAGCTCTGCCGCCAGCCGCTCGGCCATCCGGACCCGGTGCTCCCGGGCGGCCGCGCACAGCTCCTGCACGGCCGTGCCGAACCGCTCCTGCGCGGACGGCTCGGCAGGCCCCAGCAGGTGCCGCTTCAACTCGGCCCGTGCCTCGGCCAGTTCGTCCTTCTCCGGGTCGCGTACCGCGGCCAGCAGCTCCGGCACCCCGGACGCGTCCGGCGTCAGCACGGTCGCCGCCCGCACGGTCGGGAACGCCTTGCGGAACCTGTCCGCCGACAGTCCACTGGTGTTGGCCACCGCGTAGGGCTTCTCGCTGGCCAGGAAGTCGCTGATCACGCTGGACACATCGCTGATCAGCAGGTCCGCCTGGTTGAAGCAGGAGTACAGCGCGGGCCGGGCCTCCGTGACGACCTGGTGCTCCCACTCCGGCAGCGCCGCCCAGTAGGCCGCGTCCCAGGCCTCCGTGACCCGCTCCACCGCCGCCGCGCGCCCCTTCTCCGGCGCCGACTGGCTCCCCATCCGCTCCAGCTGGTCGGCACCGGACCGGGCGACGCAGAGGGTGAGCCGGTCCAGCTCGGCCGTGAGCCGGGCCAGTTCCCCGTCCTCGGCGGGCCGCGGCCCCGAGCGCTCCCGGTTCGCCGCCCGCACCAGGTCCCGGATCCGCAGATCGGCCGCCCCGGCCCGCGGGTCGACCGATCCGGTCAGCGGGTGCGGCTTGTACAGCAGCCGCACCCCCGGATCGGCCAGCAGCGCCCGGACGATGTTCTCGCCCGCCTCGATCACCGAGGTGTTCCCGGGGTTGCCGTCCCAGCCCTCCCAGGTCGGCGCGTACAGGACGGTCGTGTACGTCCCGGCCGGCGGGCCCGCACAGGGCCGTACGGCGTCCAGCTGGGGGCGGCCGATCTCCACGACGTCCTTGTCCTCGACGCCGACCTCGGCCAGCGCGTACCGCTCACGCGCCGCGGGACCGGCGACCCACACCTCGTCGTAGGCCTTCGCGTACGGGTTGCAGGAGGACAGCTTGTCGCTCTCCCCGTGGTTGACGAAGGTGTGCTTGATGGTGGGGATGCGCACCACCTGGGAGGTCTTGCCGGAGTTCGACGGATGGATGAGGACCTCCAGCGTGGACTGCTCCAGGCGCATCAGCGTGGACACCTTCGGCAGGCAGATGACCGGGACGTCGGTCGCCGCGAGCTTCTGGACCATGAACCGCTCGCGCAGCACGATCAGCGGCCGCCCCTCCAGCTTGGCGAGCGGCTCCAGCCACATGTTCGCCTGGTACGCCGAGGAGGGGCCGCCGGAGAAGTACAGGCCGACGGTGGGGCGGTACTCCGCCAGCCAGGCGTCCAGCCAGTCCAGCGCCTGCTGCTCGGTCGCCGGACGGCGGCTCGGCAGCAGCCGCAGGAGCAGGGCGCACAGGCCCAGCACGGCGAGGCCGAGGGAGAGCGCGATGCCGAGGGCGGCCCAGCGGCGGTCGGCGGTGGCGGCCGTGGCGAGCAGGCCGGCGGTCGCGGGCAGGCCGAAGGCGAGCAGCCGGGGGCCGGGGCGGCGCAGCAGGACCGGCGGGGCTGGGGACAGGCGCAGCGCGGAGGCGTCGATGTTCCGGGTCACCACCGGCAGCGTGCGGGTGCGCCGGACCAGGACCGAGACCGCCTGGATCATGCAGTGCAGGGCGTAGAAGGCGAGCAGACCGGCCACGAGCGGGGCGTACCCCGGCTCCCGGTCCTGGCCGCCGAGCAGCAGCAGGCCCACCACCAGCAATAGGTCCCGCACCACATGGCGCACGGTGATGTCCAGGTGGGACTTGGCGAACACCGGCAGCATCCCGCGCTGCCAGCGGTACAGGACGCCCTCCATGGCCAGGGAGAGCGCGGTCGCGGCGATCAGCAGCGGGACGTGCGGGCGCAGGGCGGCCATGGCCTGGGCGCAGAGCGCGCCCGCCAGAAGGGCCGCCACCAGCGCCTGCACCGGGACACGGAGACGGGGCGGGCGGGGGAAGGACAGGGGCACTGCGGTCACTCCAAGGTCGGCGCAGGACGTGCGTTTGGGTTAACGCGCGCCTGCCTCCGGACGACACGCAGGTGTCCGAAAGGCCTTGGAGTGAGCGCTGTGCTACGGGCGGCCCGGGTGGAGCGCCTTGCCGACCACGCGGCGCGCCCGCCGGTACACCGACGAGGGGGCCGCGACCGCCTTGGAGCCGGACCGTGCCAGCTCCTGCTTGAGCTTGGCGTTGTCCGCGGTCAGCTTGCTGATCCGGTTCTGCAGGAAGCCGAACCGGGCCGCCATGGCGACGGGGTCGGCGTCGTTCCACGGGCGGATGCCGGCCGGGAAGGACAGCGAGCGCATGCGCTGCTCGAACGCGGCTCCGCCGTCGCCGTGCGTGAAGGTGTTCTTCAGGCCGTTGCGGTCGAGGAACCCGGTGAACCGCTCGAACCGCTCGTGGTGGCCGTTGACCAGCGGGCCGAAGTCCGCCTGCGCGTACAGCTTCGCCGGGTCGACGTCCTCGCCCTTGGCGAGCTCGTCGATCCGCTGGTGCGGGATGTCGAAGTACCGGCACAGCTCCAGCGTGCGGGAGTCGCTGCACAGCACGGTCGCGGGGGTGCCGGCCAGCAGCGCCGCGATGTTGCCGTGGATGCGGGAGCCGAAGGAGTAGTCGAACTCGCGCAGATCGTCGATCCAGGTGATCGGGTCGATGTAGACGCGGACCTTGTCCTCCCGGTACATCGGGTGGTCCGGGTGCGTCGGCATCTCGGTGATCTTGCCGTTGGGGCCGGAGACGTCCCGCCAGTGCAGCTGGAGGGCGTCGCTGAGGTTCTGGCCTATGTAACGCAGGTGCGGGTAGCGCTCGTGGGCCCGGGCGATGATCCGGTCCATGCCCTGGGTGCGGACCGCGCTGTGCGAGCCGTTGACGGCGACGCGGGACTCGGCGGTGAGCTCCGGGGCCCGCTTGGCGACGGAGAGGTCCTTGCCGTGCATGAACATCGACGGGCAGCCGATGACCTCGACGTCCTTGAAGCCCATGTCCTTCAGGTACTTCTCGGTGAACTCGCCGCGCACTCCGATCGAGGCGCTCCGGTCGAGCACCGCGGAGACGAACGCCCGCACGGCCGGCTCCATGGGCTTCAGCCGCGCCGGGTCGTAGGACAGCCCGGTCTGCGCGCCGACGCCCACCACGACCACGGGGATCTTCAGCCGGCTGATGAGCTGGGTCAGCCGGTTCAGCTGCGGCTCGAAGGAAGGCCGGAACGCGTTGGCGAGCGGCACGACGAAGGCGTCGTACTGCTCGTTGATCCTCCCCGCCGCCTGCACATTCGTCCGGATGCCGTTGGACACGACCTCGGTGCCCGGGACCTCCAGGAGCTTGTGGGTGGCGTCGCTGAAGATCAGGTTGCCGGAATTGGTGGCGATGACGTCGCGGTGGAGGGCTTCTTCCACGGGGACGGCGTCGAAGGGGCTCTTCCCCGATCTGAGGAGGATGCGCCGCGCGGGGGGAACATTCGATGACACAAACGTCAGACTAAGTTTGATCGGCCGTTCATTTCTATAAGCATCCAGTACAACCTTTCGGACATGCGCGAGGAGTGAGCGTGCGGTTACCGGCCCGCTGTCCGGGCAGTGGACCGACGAGCGGCGGGCGGCACCCTTCGCGTAGATTGCGGGACAGTCGACGCGCGAGGGGACGGAACACCAGGTGACAGGCGTAAGGCAGGCCGTCGGCGAGGCCCGCAGGATCGTCGTCAAGGTGGGTTCCTCGTCCTTGACCACCGCCTCCGGAGGCCTCGACGCGGACCGCGTGGACGCCCTCGTGGATGTCCTCGCCAAGATCCGCAGCGGCGGAGAACGTGAGATTGTTCTCGTTTCCTCCGGCGCGATCGCGGCCGGTCTCGCCCCGCTCGGGCTGCGCCGCCGGCCCAGGGACCTGGCCCGCCAGCAGGCCGCCGCCAGCGTCGGCCAGGGCCTGCTCGTCGCCCGCTACACCGCCTCCTTCGCCCGCTACGGCGTCCGCGTCGGCCAGGTGCTGCTCACCTCCGACGACATGAGCCGCCGCGCCCACCACCGCAACGCCTCCCGCACCCTCGACGAGCTCCTGGCGATGGGCGCCCTCCCGGTCGTCAACGAGAACGACACCGTCGCCACCGACGAGATCCGCTTCGGCGACAACGACCGGCTCGCCGCCCTCGTCGCCCACCTGGTCCGCGCCGACCTGCTGGTGCTGCTGTCGGACGTGGACGGCGTGTACGACGGCGACCCCAGCAAGCCCGGCACCTCCCGGATCGCGCAGGTCCGCGGGCCCGGGGACCTCGCGCACGTGGAGATCGGCAGCGCGGGCAAGGCCGGCGTCGGCACCGGCGGCATGGTCACCAAGGTCGAGGCCGCCCGGATCGCGGCCGCCGCGGGCATCCCGGTGGTGCTCACCAGCGCCGTCCACGCGGCCGAGGCGCTGTCCGGAGGGGACACCGGCACCTACTTCCACGCCACCGGCAAGCGGTCCGCCGACCGCCTGCTGTGGCTCCAGCACGCCTCCACCCCGCAGGGCTCGCTGACCCTGGACGACGGCGCGGTCCGGGCGGTCGTGGACCGCCGCAAGTCGCTGCTGCCGGCCGGGATCGCCGCCGTGCAGGGCGAGTTCAGCGCGGGCGACCCGGTCGAGCTGCGCGACGCGACCGGGCGGGCGGTGGCCCGCGGCCTCGTCAGCTTCGACGCCAAGGAGATCCCCCAGCTCATCGGACGCTCCACGCGCGAGCTGGCCCGCGAGCTCGGCCCGGCCTACGAACGCGAGGTCGTGCACCGCGACGATCTCGTCCTGCTGGAGCCCTGACCCGGCCTCCGTCCGAAAACGGGGTGAACGCCCCGGCAAAGGTGTCGCCCTCAGGTGGACGTTCCGCAAAAGCGCCACAGAACCGCTTGCGGGCTGCTCAACTTTGTCTCAGGGACATTCCGTGCGAGCACTGCTCGACCGTGGGACGAAGGAGGCCGTCGTGAGACGAGTGCGCCCTGGGGCGGCGGCGTCCGGCGGTGGAATCGGCGGCTCCTCCTCCCGAGCGGCCGGCGAGGAGCGCGCCCTGACCAGCGTCGCGACCGGCGAGCTGGCCGGGGGACGGGAGCCGGAGCCGAAGGACCTGCCCCGGCTGTGGCACGTCACCCTCAGCGTCTCCGGCGAGGAGGCCCCGCTGAAGGAGGTGCGGCGCGCCCTCGAACAGCTCGCCCACGACCACCCCTTCCTGCTGACCAGCCGCTACGCCCACGACCACGCCGAGATCCGCTACTGGGAAGAGGCCCGCGACCTGCACGACGCGGCCGCCGTGGCGCTGCGCCTGTGGGGCGAGCACCGGCAGAGCGCCGGCCTGCCGCCCTGGGAGATCGTCGGCCTCGAGGTCATCGACCGGGAGACCTACCACCAGCGCATCGCCGAGGGGTACGGCCCGCCGCCCGCCACCCCGGTGGGCGTGCACCCCTACTGACGCCGCCGCGTCGAGCGCCCCTGGAGAACCCCTTTTGCGTGAGCTTCGGACGGCTTGTCTCGCGGTGTGGGACATCCCGTGAACCGGCCCGTCCCGCGCACTACGCTTCCCTCATGACCACGCTCTCGCCGTACGACTCGATGACCCCGGTCACCCAGGCCGCATACCGTGCCAAGGCCGCCGCCGCCGACCTCGCGCCGCTGCCGCGGTCCGTCAAGGACGACGCGCTGCTCGCCATCGCGGACGCGCTCGAGGTCCGTACCAGCGAGATCGTCGAGGCCAACGCCAAGGACGTCGCCGCCGCCCGCGAGGCCGGCACCAGCGAGGCGATCGTCGACCGGCTGACGCTCACCCCGGAGCGGGTGCGCGCCATCGCCTCCGACGTGCGGGACGTCGTCGCGCTGCCAGACCCGGTCGGCGAGGTGGTGCGCGGCTCGACCCTGCCCAACGGCATCGACCTGCGCCAGGTCCGCGTCCCGCTCGGCGTCGTCGGCATCATCTACGAGGCCCGCCCGAACGTGACGGTGGACGCCGCCGCCCTGTGCCTGAAGTCCGGCAACGCCGTCCTGCTGCGCGGTTCCGCCTCCGCCTACGAGTCCAACACCGCCCTCGTCCGGGTGATCCGGGACGCCGTCGGCGGGGCCGGGCTGCCCGCCGACGCGGTCCAGCTCGTGCCGGGCCAGAGCCGGGACAGCGTGCGCGAACTGATGCGTGCCCGGGGCCTGGTCGACGTCCTCATCCCGCGCGGCGGCGCCTCGCTGATCCGGACGGTCGTCACCGAGTCCACGGTCCCGGTCATCGAGACCGGCACCGGCAACTGCCATGTCTACGTCGACGCCAACGCCGACCTCGACACGGCCGTCGACGTCCTGATCAACTCCAAGGCCCACCGGGTCAGCGTCTGCAACGCCGCCGAGACCCTCCTGGTCCACCAGGACATCGCCCCCGAGTTCCTGCCCCGGGCGCTGGAGGCCCTCGCGGAGGCCGGGGTCACCGTGCACGCCGACGATCGGGTGATGGCGTACGCCAAGGACTCCCGGGCGACCGTGGTGGAGGCCACCCCGGAGGACTGGGAGACCGAGTACCTCTCCTACGACATCGCCGCCGCCGTCGTGGACTCCCTGGACAAGGCCGTCGAGCACATCCGGCTGTGGACCTCCGGCCACACCGAGGCGATCGTGACGACCTCGCAGCAGGCCGCCCGCCGCTTCACCCAGCTGGTCGACTCCACCACCGTCGCGGTCAACGCCTCCACCCGCTTCACCGACGGCAGCCAGTTCGGCTTCGGCGCGGAGATCGGCATCTCCACCCAGAAGCTGCACGCCCGCGGCCCGATGGGCCTGCCCGAGCTGACCAGCACCAAGTACATCGTCACCGGCGACGGCCACGTGCGCCGCTGACCGCCGGGACGGCGCATATGCGGGCGGCACGCACCCCCGCTGTCTCACTGGGCGGATGAATTTCCGTACTCTCTGCCCAAATCGACCCCCCAGGTCTACTCTGGAGCAGTGCCGGAGGACGTGGGGGGTACGCCGTTCCCTGACGGCTGGGAGCCCGACGACGACCACGACCGCGGGGTGTCGGACGAAGAGTTCGCCTCCGTGGTCTTCGACGAGGCATTCGTACAGGCGGCCACGCTGCACGAGCCGACCGCCGTCGAGCGCCTCCTGGCCGCCGCCCAGGCCAGAGCGGAGGCCTCCGAGGCGGAGGCCCGCCGGGCCCACGGCCGGCGCGAGCGGTACGACGACGCGTACGGCGCCGACGGCCGCAGCGCTTTCGGCCATGATCCGGACTACGACGACCCGGACGACACCGACGTCCTCGACGGCCGCTACGGCGCCCCGGGCACCTACGGCAAGCCGGTCCGCTGGCACCGTCCCGTCGCCTGGATGCTCGCCCTCGTGATGGGCGTCGGCATGGTCGCCCTGGCCTTCACGGCGGTGTACCGGGGCGCGTCCTCGAACAACCGGGACCGGGTCCCGCCACCGGCCTCCACGGGACCGGAGCAGGGCGGAGCGGTGGCACCCTCCGCCTCCGCCGACCATTCCCAGCCGGCCATCTCGGCCGACCCGCGCACCCCCTGAGCGGACCCCGGCGAAAACCCGCCGTTCCTGGTGAGAACCTGTCAGAACTTGGCGTGCGGCGGGGCGTTTACCCGGGCTTCCCCGGACCTACCCTGAAGATATGGGAGGGCCTGGAGACCCCCCTGAGGGGACACCCGAGGGCGGTCCCGCAGGGGGCGAGGAGGAGTACCGGTCCGTCGTGTTCGACGAATCGTTCGTCCGCGCTGCCCGGCTCCAGGAGTTCTCAGCCCAGGAGCGCATCGACGACCACGCCCCCGCCGTACGGCGCCGTCCGCCCATGCGCCGGGGCCTGTCCCGGCAGGCGCTGATCCTGGTCATGCTGATCGCCGTCGCCTTCGGCACCGCGATCTACATGGGGGTACGGCACCCCTACCCGGACGGGGCCGAGCCGGGGCCCGTCGAACCGCTGCGGATGACCGTGATCCCGCTCGCCCCGCAGGGCAAGGTGCCGGGCTCCACCGACACCGAAACGCTGTTCGCGCGCAGCCCCGCCGCCCAGTACCGGATCGGCGCCGAGGGTGTCCCGCTGCCCGCCTCCCGGCCCACCGCGCACTTCTCGGACGGGCAGGTCGTGAACGCGCTCACCATCGCCAAGGACTACATCGTCCGCTCCGCGCTCTACCCCGAGGTCGTCGTCGGGGAGCAGGTCCGGCCGGTGCGGGTGCTGCTCGACCCGGACCAGCTCGACCAGTTCGACCAGAGCTTCGACCACCCCACCGCGGACGGCCGGCACGCCCCGACCGGCTGGATGGTCCGCTTCGACCCGGACACGGTGGAACTCGCCGACCGCAAGATCCGGGTGCAGGGCACGCTCGCCGCCGCCGAGAGCGACGCGTCCACCCTCGAGGTCACCGCCGACCACACCTTCGTGTACGCGCTGCGGCCGGCCGGCGCCGGCGCGGACGCCGAGGCGTCCCTGTTCACCGTCCGGCGCGAGCTGCACTTCCGCTTCGACCGCGACGACCTGCGCATGCGCCAGGCCCAGCTGATCGTCTCCTACGTCCAGGCGGGCCCGCTGTCCTGCGCCGACGACTCGGCCAACCGGCTGCGCCCGCTGCTGGCCGGCCAGACCGCCAAGGAGGGCGGCCCGGCCGGCACCGACCCCTACGCCACGGGGAACGCGACGGCGCTGTGCGGCTCGCTCGCGAAGAGCGCCCAGCCGGCGGTCTGAGCGGCCGCCGGCCTCCGGCCTACTACTCGCCGTCCCGCGGCGGCGGTGGCGTGTCCGTGGGCGGGCGGTCCTGCGGCGCGGAGCCCGCGAAGCCCCCGAAGCCCCGGCGTACCCGGCCGCCGAGGTCGCCCGCCCCGCCCGCGATGTCCGTGACCAGCTTCATCAGCGGGTCCTTGGAGGACTTCACCTGCGTGGTGTAGTGCGACGCCGACTCGCGCCAGGAGTCCGACACCGAGGTGTCCTTGTCCTCCGAGCGGCGCGGGTAGTGGCCGTCCATGAGCCGCTGGTAGTCCCGGGACTCGGCCCACCGCTTCAGCTCGGCCGCCCGGACCGTGGTGAAGGGGTGCGAGCGGGGCAGCACGTTCAGGATCTTCAGCACCGAGTCGCGCAGGTCGCCGCCCGCCTCGTACTCCTCGGCCTGCTTCAGGAACGCGTCCACGTTCATCTGGTGCAGGTGGTTGCCGCCCGCGATCTTCATCAGGCCGCGCATGGAGGCCGTCAGGTCCTGTCCGACCAAAAGTCCCGCCCGGTCCGCGGACAGCTCCGACTTGCGGAACCACTCGCGCAGCGCGGTCACGATCGCCATGATCGCGACATTGCCCAGCGGGATCCAGGCGACCCGGATGGCGAGGTTGGTCAGGAACAGCAGGACCGTCCGGTACACGGAGTGCCCGGACAGGGCGTGCCCCACCTCGTGCCCGACGACCGCCCGCATCTCCTCCTCGTCGAGCAGCTCGACGAGCCCGGTCGTCACCACGATGATCGGCTCGTCCAGACCGATGCACATGGCGTTCGGCCGCGGGTCCTGCTGGACGTACATCGGCGGGACCTTCTCCAGGTCCAGGATGTAACAGGCGTCCCGCAGCATGTCGTTGAGGTGCGCGAACTGCTCGTCCGAGACCCGCACCGAGTCGGACAGGAACAGCAGCCGCAGGCTCCGCTCGGGCAGCAGCCCGCTCAGCGCCTTGAAGACGGTGTCGAATCCGCTGAGCTTGCGCAGCGCCACCAGGGCGCTGCGGTCGGCCGGGTGCTCGTACGCACGCGAGGAGATCCCGGGGAAGCGCCTGCGCTGCCTGCTCGGCACGTGCTCGTGCCCCTCGTGCTGGTGGCCGTCGTCGGACATGTGGTCCCCCATGTGCGTCTGTGTGGCCGTGTGCGGCCCCTTCGGGCCCCAGGAGCAGGCTCCAGCCTAGGCGGAGTTGCCGCGGACGGGCAGGCGAGCCGAGGAGCCGCACGCCCTGACCGCGTCGTTCCTGTCGCGGGGTACACGTCCAAGGACGACCGGGCCGCCGGATAAGTTGCCTCGCCTCCCGAGCGCCCCCGCGGGGCGTGCCCCAACGGCGGAGTCGGCGTGAGCGGCGGGGAGGCGCCCGCTTACGATGGGCCGACATCTTTATCCCGCCCACACCCGAAGGTTCTGCCGAAGATGAGCTTCCCCAGCACCGCTGCCCAGTTGGTCACCCTCGCTGCCGAGGGCGGAGAGCACGGCGGCAACCACGAGAGCCTCGACCCCCTGGTGACGGGCGGCGGCGCGTTCGTCATCCTGATGCTGCTGCTGTGGATCACCACCCGCTTCAACCGCGACCGCTGAGCCCCGGGCCCGGGGGGTCCGGCGACCGTGGCCCGCGCGACGGGCCGGTAGGGTCTGCACGCATGGGAGAGCAGGACATGCCTACCGGCCCGGGCAACGGCCCGACGACCCCCGGCAAGCGCCGTCTCGGCGTCATGGGCGGAACGTTCGACCCGATCCACCACGGGCACCTGGTGGCGGCCAGTGAGGTCGCCGCGCAGTTCCACCTGGACGAGGTGGTGTTCGTGCCGACCGGGCAGCCGTGGCAGAAGAGCCACCGCACCGTCTCCCCGGCCGAGGACCGCTACCTGATGACGGTCATCGCGACCGCCGAGAACCCGCAGTTCTCGGTGAGCCGGATCGACATCGACCGCGGCGGCCCCACCTACACCACGGACACGCTGCGCGACCTCAAGGCGCTCAACCCGGACACCGACCTCTTCTTCATCACGGGCGCCGACGCCCTCGGCCAGATCCTGACCTGGCGGGACGCGGAAGAGCTGTTCTCCCTCGCGCACTTCATCGGGGTCACCCGGCCCGGCCACCACCTGGCCGACCCCGGGCTCCCGGAGGGCGGTGTCTCGCTCGTCGAGGTTCCCGCCCTGGCCATCTCCTCCACAGACTGCCGTGCGAGAGTCGCCAAGGGCGACCCGGTCTGGTATCTGGTGCCGGACGGAGTCGTGCGCTACATCGACAAGCGCGAGCTGTACCGCGGCGAGTGAGCCGAGAGGGGCACCGGTGAACGACCGATACGACGCGGGGTCCGCGGGGTACGGGTCCGACCAGCAGTACGAGATCGTCGGCTACGACGAGTACGGGCGGCCTGTCTACCAGCAGGTCCAGCAGCCGCAGCAGCCCCCTCAGCAGCCGTACGACCCCTACGGTCAGCAGGCGTACGGCTACGACCCGTACGCCACCGGTCAGCAGCAGCCGGCGCAGTCCTACGACCCCTACGGCACGGCCGCGCCCTACGACCCCTACGGGCAGGCCGCGGCCAGTGGGCAGCAGCCCCGGGTCGCCGAGCAGACCGCCTACATCCCGCAGCAGGCCGGGCCGGTGGCGGAGCCGGACGAACCCGCGCGGGACCAGCGGGAGTACCGCACCGAGCAGTTCGCGTTCGTCGAGGACCCCGAGGGGGACCCCGAGGACGTCATCGACTGGCTGAAGTTCACCGAGAACCGCACCGAGCGCCGCGAGGAGGCCCGGCGCCGGGCCCGCAGCCGGATCGTCGCGCTGGTCCTCGTGCTGGCGCTGTGCGTGGCCGGCGGCGTCGGCTACCTCTGGTACGCCGGGAAGCTGCCCGGCCTGTCGTCCTCCGGCGACCGGACCGGCACCGCGACCGCCGCCGGCGCCCAGAAACGCGACGTGGTCGTGGTGCATCTGCACGACACCAGGAGCGGCGGCACCGCGACGGCCCTGCTCGTCGACAACACCACCACCCGGCAGGGCACCACCGTCCTGCTGCCCAACTCCCTGGCCCTGACCGGCGACGACGGCACCACGAGCACGCTGGCCAAGTCGGTCGAGGACGACGGTTCCTCCGGCACCCGGGAGGCGCTCGACACGGTCCTCGGCACCGAGATCCAGGGCACCTGGCGGCTGGACACCCCTTACCTGCAGAACCTCGTCGACCTCGTCGGCAACATCGACATCGACACCAACACCGACGTGCCCGACCCGGCCGCCAAGTCCAAGGGCGCCGCCCCGCTGGTGAACAAGGGCGAGGCGCAGACCCTCAGCGGCAAGATGGCCGTCGCCTACGCCACCTACCGCGGCTCCGGCGAGGAGCAGAACGCCCAGCTGGAGCGGTTCGGGCAGGTCATGCAGGGGGTGCTGCGCAAGCTGTCCTCCGACGCGCAGGCCGCCACCATCACCGTGCAGACGCTCCAGCAAATCCTGGACCCGTCCATGACGGACAAGGACCTCGGCACCTTCCTCGCCGAGCTCGCCGACCTCGCCAAGGGCGGCGACTACAAGACGGCGCTGCTGCCGGTGCAGGACGACGGCACCCTGAGCGCCGAGACCAGCGCGAGCGTGGTCAAGGACGTCCTCGGCGGCACCGCGAAGAGCCCCGACCAGGGCGCGGCCGTCCGCGTCTCGGTGCAGAACGCCACCGGTGTGAAGGACAACACGGAGAAGGCCCGCGTGGTCCTGCTCAACGGCGGCTTCACCTTCCTGGAGGGCGGCACCGCCGCCGCCGCGCAGAGCGCCTCCAAGGTCCTCTACACGGACGCCGCCGACAAGGAGAACGCCACCGAGGTCGCCAAGACCCTGGGCCTGCCCACCAGCGCGGTGGCCAAGGGCAAGGTCACCTCGAACGCGAGCGTCTCGGTGATCCTGGGCCAGGACTACGAGCCGTCGTCGCCGTAGCCGGTGGACCGGGTGCGCGAACAATCACGTGGGGCGCCGTCGGCGGTCGTGAGACCCTTGGGTTCTATCGACCGCCGACCGAAAGCCTTGTAGTGACCGCCACTGACCGTTCCATCGAGCTCATCACCGCCGCCGCTCAGGCGGCCGCCGACAAGCTCGCGCACGACATCATCGCCTACGACGTCAGCGACGTGCTGTCGATCACCGACGCCTTCCTGCTGGCCTCCGCGCCCAACGACCGCCAGGTCAAGTCGATCGTCGACGAGATCGAGGAGCGGCTGAGCAAGGAGCTCGGCGCCAAGCCGGTCCGCCGCGAGGGCGACCGCGAGGCCCGCTGGGTCCTGCTCGACTACGTCGACATCGTCGTCCACGTCCAGCACAGCGAGGAGCGGGTCTTCTACGCCCTGGAGCGGCTGTGGAAGGACTGCCCCGAGCTGGCACTGCCCGAGGACGCCAAGGCCACCCGCGGCAAGGCCGAGGAGCACGCCAAGCTTCGGGCCGAGGAGGACGCCGCCGAGCTGGGAGGCCTCGGGTGAGCGCCCCCGCCGGCTCCCGGCGGGGCCGCCGCGTCATCCTGTGGCGGCACGGACAGACCTCGTGGAACGTGGAGCGCCGCTTCCAGGGCACCACGGACGTCGCCCTCACCGAGGAGGGCCTCGCCCAGGCCCGCCGGGCCGCCCGGCTGCTGGGCTCCCTCAAGCCCGACGCGATCGTCGCCTCCGACCTGCAGCGTGCCGCGCACACGGCCGCCGAGCTCGCCGCGCTCACCGGCCTGGAGGTCACCCACGAGGAGGGCCTGCGCGAGACGTACGCGGGTGTCTGGCAGGGGCTCACGCACGACGAGATCATCGCCCGGCACGGCGAGGAGTACGCCGCGTGGAAGCGCGGTGAGCCGGTCCGCCGCGGCGGTGGCGAACTGGAGACCGAGGTCGCCGACCGGGCCGCCCCGGTGGTGCTCCGGCACGCCGAGAAGCTGCCCGACGACGGCACGCTCGTGGTGGTCAGCCACGGCGGCACGATCCGCACCACCATCGGCCGGCTGCTCGGCCTGGAGGCGCACCACTGGGAGAGCCTCGGCGGCCTCTCCAACTGCTGCTGGTCCGTCCTCGGTGAGGGTGCCCGCGGCTGGCGTCTGCTGGAGCACAACGCCGGCACGCTGCCGGAGCCGGTGCTAGGCGACGACGACTGACCCCGGATTTCACTTTCCGGCAGGTCGCAGGCTAAAGTTCTTCTTGTTCGCCCGGCCCGAGCGGGGAGAACACGAGGGGCTATAGCTCAGTTGGTAGAGCGCCTGCATGGCATGCAGGAGGTCAGGAGTTCAATTCTCCTTAGCTCCACAGATCGACTCGTACGATCAGGATCCCATCCCCTCCGGGGGGTGGGATTTTTCGTGCACACTGATCCCGAACGGGCTTGAGTCACTTGGGACCCGGGAGGCGTATACCTCTGTGGAGGCGCGCTGTGTCCCGACTGGTACTGAGGCGTCGCTGACCGTATTGGCCCGGCCGTGGCAGAATCAAACGGCCGGAAGGGGGCGCGGCCCGACGGGAGGGAGCAGTGATGCCTGCGAGCATCCTCGGAGAGGGCGGTCGCCTCTTCGACGCACGCTGGACACGGAACACGGTCACCCGCCTCAGCTGCCCTTCCTGCGGCTCCGCCCATGTCGCCCAGGTGCTCGGTGACAACGGCGGGATTTCCTACGTGTGCACGGCCTGCGGCCACAGCTGGAGCTGATCGATGGGTGCACACAGGCGAAAGTGCGACTGGTGCGGCAGCGGAACGCCGATCGTCCGCGACATGGAACCGGTCAATCCGGACTATCAGTACTGGTGCGAGGAGTGCGCGCGGGCGCTGATCATAAAAGGCGATCCGATCGAGACGTACCGCGAACTCGAGGGCGAGCCGATCTACGGGCGTCTGCTCGAGGAGCACTGCACGCTCAAGCGCTTCTATTCCTTCGTCACGGCCTGACGCCGACCGGGGCCCGAAACCGACATAGCGGTCGTACGGGTGTGGAACGGAAACGATTTGGTGGTGCACCGGGTCGACCGTGTAATGTTGGCGTCGCCGCCAGGGAAACCGGCAGGAAAACCGGGCGGACCAGTACGGGGCTATAGCTCAGTTGGTAGAGCGCCTGCATGGCATGCAGGAGGTCAGGAGTTCAATTCTCCTTAGCTCCACAGTGAGATCCCGCCGGGTCGTGATGACCCGGCGGGATCTTTTTCGTGTGCGGGGCGCCTGGCCTCAGCGGCCCAGGGCGCGGCGGCCGCGGCCCTGGGAGAGGACCGGAAGGTTGTTGCGGGCCGGGGCGCGCTCCGTCTGGTCCTCCAGGCGCAGGGCGAGCGCGGGGCAGCGGCGGACCGCACGCAGCGCCTTCGCCTCGGCGTAGCGCGGCACTTGGGCCTGGGCGACGGTGGGGAAGCCGTCGGCGCCGAGTTCGAAGACCTCGGGCAGGATGTCCGCGCACAGGCCGTGCCCGCGGCACAGCGTCCAGTCGACGTAGATCTTCTGGCGGCTGGGGCCGTTCTCCCCGGACTCGCCGCCGGGGATGCCCGTCGGGGCCCTGCCGCCCGCGAAGAGCGGCAGCACGCCCTCCACGGGCCGTCCGCAGCCGTTGCCGAGGACATGGGCGGCGAGGTCGTCGGTGAACGCCTTGATGGTCGACTCCAGGAACATCGCCGAGCCGTCCGGGTGCGAACACGCGCCGCGCCGCTTCACGTTCTTCGCGACCTGCTTGAGCGCTTCGAGGGCGGCGGGCCCGCCGCCGTTGAGGATGTCCTCCAGACCGCGCGCCGCGGCCGGCAGCCCG
This sequence comes from Streptomyces sp. YS415, assembly GCF_023544665.1. Lineage (GTDB taxonomy): Bacteria > Actinomycetota > Actinomycetes > Streptomycetales > Streptomycetaceae > Streptomyces. The sequence goes on along the minus strand of NZ_JAMJFL010000012.1, from coordinate 234,031 downwards.
AGATAGCAGGGGCCGCACTGGCCCGCGCTCTCCTCGGCCAGCCACTGCGCCACCCGCAGCGACTCGCCCAGCGGGCAGGTGTTCTGGGTGATCGGCAGGATCGCACCCGCGCCGAGCGAACCGCCCACCGCGTCCAGGGAGTTGCGCGAGACGATCGCCTCGTTGACCGTCGCCGCATCGATCCACTTGCCGTGGTAGCCGCCGGTCAGCACGCCCTGCGGTACCGGCGGGGCGCCGGCGAGCTGGAGGACGTAGCGCAGCGGGACGCCCGTGGGGACCTCGATCACCATCGGGCGGGCGACCGCGCCGGACACCGTCAGCAGGACGGTGCCGGGCTCGTCGTACAGGCCGGTGTTGCCGTAGCGCTCCGGGCCGATGCGGGCGGCGATGGCGAGTTGGGCGAAGGTCTCGGCGTTCGACAGCAGCGTGGGTGCGCCGCCGACGCCGCTCTTGGAGGCGCTGATCTTGCGGCCGGGCGGGATCGCCGGGCCGCCGTCGATGGACCGGATCAGCGACGCCGCCGCTCCGGTGACCATCCGGACCGGATTGCGCTGCACGCGTGCGCGCAGAGCGGACCGGCGGCCGTTGCTGAGGCCGCGTTCGGCGAGCGCGGCCTCCATGGAGCGCTGGGTCGACTCACGGGTGACGCCCACCACGAGCGTGCGCGCACCCAGCGCCTCGGCGACCAGCAGCGCGCCGTCGAGGATGAGATGCGGGGCACGGTTGATGAGCACCGTGTCCTTGCGGCAGGCCGGTTCGTCCTCGCTGCCGTTGACGACGACGACCGGCCTGACGCCGCGCTTGATCGCCGATTCGGCGACCGAGCGCAGCTTCTTGTGGAAGGGGAAGCCCGCGCCGCCGCGGCCCTTCAGACTGATGCGTTCGGCGAGCTGCGCGAGCTGCTCGCCGCCCATCGGTTCGAGCGGCCCGTGCACCTTGAGGTGCATGGGCAGATCGAGTCGTTCGACAAGGTCGAAGCCCGACGTGAGCTGGGGAAGACCGACGACGCGGACTTCTGGTACGTCGGGCAGGGCCTCGTTCACCTATAGCCTCCGGAAGGCATGTTCCAAGGTTCGCCCGGACCCGGTGCGTCGAAGGACTCACCGGAGGGTGGTTCATTGGCGGGACCGCTGTTGTACGTGTCATTGGGGTTGTACGTGCCGTAGAGGGTGTTCGACTCAGTGGTGTCGTACACATCACTTCCGCCGTACCCGTCGGCGCCCGGATTGCCATAGGTCGGGATGTTGTATCCGGTGTCGCTCAAGGGGTCGTAGGACGACGGGGGTGCCTCGCCGACGGGCGGGGGCGAGGGGATCGGCCAGCTTCCGGAGGTGCTGGAGACGCCGTCCATGCGCGGCAGCGCCTCGGTGGGTTGCAGGTCCAGCGGCACGTGCATCGGCGTGTGCAGCGGCAGGTCCATCGACAGGTCCATCCGCGCCGTCGGGTCGGCGGTGAAGGACTGCTGGGGGCGCGGGGGTGTGTTCACTGCGCGGTAGGCGGCCGCGAAGCCGTTCGGCGGTTCGGGAGCCGGGGACGCGCTCCGCTCGTAGCCGGGGAGCGAGGCGGACTCGGCGACCCGGGCCCGGCTCGCGTCCAGGTCGTCGCGCGCCGAGCGCTCCGCGGTGGTCCCCAGGATCTCGGCGATCTTGTCGGCGACCCGGCGCTTGACCGGGCGGGGCGCCGCCCGCAGCGCCAGTGCGGCGCCGACGCCGACCAGGCACAGGCAGTACAGGAAGACGAAGACCGGCTTGGCCGCGCGCCCCGCGTACAGGCCGTGCACCAGGGCCGCGCACCAGGCCGGGTAGGCCAGCATGTGCATGGCCCGCCAGCGGGCGGCGACCGGGGCGGGGGAGGCGAAGGCGCCGCGCAGGGCGCCGGTGATGCCTACGAAGATCATCAACAGTCCGGCCAGGGAGCCGAACCCGACCAGGCCCTCGGGGCCGGTGAAGCCGAGCGAGAAGGGGATCACGGCGGCGATCAGCTCGGTGTGGTCGAGCACGATCTTGGTCGTGATGTGCAGCAGCAGGAAGGCGATGGCGGCGACCGCCGTCGTGCGGTGCACGGCCTGGCCGATGATCCGCTGGCGCGTGTTCAGGAAGATCCGGTCCTGGGCCACCAGGCCCCAGATCACCGAGCAGCTCAGTGAGACGAGGGACAGCACGCCCGCGCCGAAGTTCAGGAACTCGCGGAATCTGTCACCTCCGACCAGCACGGCCACGGGTATGAGGAGCAGGACGACAGCCGTCGCCGCCCCATAGGCCGAGCGGCCCGGCTGGGGGAGCGAGCTGGTACTACGTCGAGGGTTCATGGGGGCAACTCCGAGCAGTTCGGGAAAGCGGTCCCGCTGCCGCACTCTAAGTGGCTCCCAACAGAGCAGTACGCCATTTGAGTTATTGCGTTGTTATCAATGAGGGGTGCGGGGCCGGTGTTGTCCTGCTAGGGGCCCTTACGCCGGGTAACAATTGAACCTTGGTCAGCTTTTCCGAATCTTCACAAGCGGCTCGGGAGTGTCCGGCGCCCTCCCGGAAGCCCGTCGCGCCCCGCTCGACCGCTGCGGTACCCTGACGCCATGCGTGCCGTACGCCTTCTGCTTAGCGAGCCGCGCTGATCAGCACCGGCCACCGTCGGATCGAGTGGCCGGAATCGGCGCGGCGTCCCCTCCTGTGCGAGGGGATTTTTCGTTTCCAGGAATGTCACAGCGCTGGCAGAGACGATCGATGGAGCTTTGAGGATCATGAGCGAGACGAACCCCGCTGCCGCTGCTGAGGCGGCCGCGCCGCACCGCTACACGGCCGCCATGGCCGCGGAGATCGAGGCACGCTGGCAGGACTTCTGGGACGCCGACGGCACCTACGCGGCGCCGAACCCGAGCGGTGACCTGGCGGGGGACCCCGCGCTGGTCGCCAAGCCCAAGAAGTTCATCATGGACATGTTCCCGTACCCCTCCGGTGCGGGCCTGCACGTCGGCCACCCCCTGGGCTACATCGCCACCGACGTGTTCGCCCGGTTCCAGCGGATGACCGGCCACAACGTCCTGCACACCCTGGGCTTCGACGCCTTCGGCCTGCCCGCCGAGCAGTACGCCGTGCAGACCGGCACGCACCCGCGCGTGTCCACCGAGGCCAACATCGAGAACATGAAGGTCCAGCTGCGCCGGCTGGGCCTGGGCCACGACAAGCGCCGGTCGTTCGCCACGATCGACCCGGAGTACTACAAGTGGACCCAGTGGATCTTCCTGCAGATCTTCAACTCCTGGTACGACGAGGAGGCGGGGAAGGCCCGCCCGGTCTCCGAGCTGGTCGCCCAGTTCGAGAGCGGTGAGCGCGCGGTGCCCGGCGGGCGCTCCTGGGCCGCGCTGAGCGCCACCGAGCGCGCCGACCTGCTGGGCGAGTACCGCCTGGCCTACGCCTCCGACGCGCCGGTCAACTGGTGCCCGGGCCTGGGCACCGTGCTGGCCAACGAGGAGGTCACCGCCGACGGCCGCTCCGAGCGCGGCAACTTCCCCGTCTTCAAGGCCAAGCTGCGCCAGTGGAACATGCGCATCACCGCCTACGCCGACCGGCTGCTGGACGACCTGGAGGAGCTGGACTGGCCCGAGGCCATCAAGCTCCAGCAGCGCAACTGGATCGGCCGCTCCGAGGGCGCCCGCGTCGACTTCCCGATCGACGGCGAGCGCATCACCGTCTTCACCACGCGTCCCGACACCCTGTTCGGCGCCACCTACATGGTGCTGGCGCCCGAGCACCCGCTGGTCGAGAAGTTCACCCCGACCGCCTGGCCCGAGGGCACGCACGACGTGTGGACCGGCGGCCACGCCACCCCGGCCGAGGCCGTCGCCGCCTACCGCGCGCAGGCCGCCTCGAAGTCCGACGTCGAGCGCCAGGCCGAGGCCAAGGACAAGACCGGCGTCTTCATCGGCGCGTACGCCACCAACCCGGTCAACGGCGAGCAGGTGCCGGTCTTCATCGCCGACTACGTGCTGATGGGCTACGGCACCGGCGCGATCATGGCCGTACCGGGGCACGACAGCCGTGACTTCGAGTTCGCGCGCGCCTTCGAACTGCCGATCCGCTGCGTGGTGGAGCCGACCGACGGACGCGGCACGGACACCGCCGACTGGGACGCGGCCTTCGTCTCGTACGACGCGAAGATCGTGAACTCCACCGGTGCGGACGTCTCCCTGGACGGCCTGGGCGTCGTCGAGGCCAAGGCGCGCATCACCGAGTGGCTGGAGCGCACCGGCGCCGGCGAGGGCACCGTCAACTTCCGGCTGCGCGACTGGCTGTTCAGCCGCCAGCGCTACTGGGGCGAGCCCTTCCCGATCGTCTACGACGAGGAGGGCATCGCGCACGCCCTGCCCGAGTCGATGCTGCCGCTGGAGCTGCCGGAGGTCGAGGACTACTCCCCGCGCACCTTCGACCCGGACGACGCGGACACCCAGCCCGAGACGCCCCTGTCGCGCAACGAGGACTGGGTCAACGTCACCCTGGACCTGGGCGACGGTCCCAAGCGGTACCGCCGCGAGACCAACACCATGCCCAACTGGGCCGGTTCCTGCTGGTACGAACTGCGGTACCTGGACCCGCACAACTCCGAGCAGCTGGTCGGCCCGGAGATCGAGCGGTACTGGATGGGCCCGCGCGAGGGACAGCCGCACGGCGGTGTCGACCTGTACGTCGGCGGCGCCGAGCACGCGGTGCTGCACCTGCTGTACGCGCGCTTCTGGTCCAAGGTCCTGTTCGACCTGGGGCACGTCTCCTCGGCCGAGCCGTTCCACAAGCTGTTCAACCAGGGCATGATCCAGGCCTACGTCTACCGGGACGCGCGCGGGATCGCCGTACCGGCCGCCGAGGTGGAGGAGCGCGACGGCTCCTACTACTACGAGGGCGAGCAGGTCTCCCGGCTGCTGGGCAAGATGGGCAAGTCCCTGAAGAACGCGGTCACTCCGGACGAGATCTGCGCCGAGTACGGCGCCGACACCCTGCGCCTGTACGAGATGGCGATGGGCCCGCTGGACGTCTCGCGGCCGTGGGACACGCGCGCGGTGGTAGGCCAGTTCCGGCTGCTGCAGCGGCTGTGGCGCAACGTCGTCGACGAGGCGACCGGTGAGGTGACCGTCGTCGACGCCGAGCCCGACGAGGACACCCTCAGGGCGCTGCACAAGGCGATCGACGGGGTGCGCGGTGACCTGGAGGGCATGCGGTTCAACACCGCGATCGCCAAGGTCACCGAGTTGAACAACCACCTGACCAAGGCGGGCGGCGCGGTGCCGCGGTCCGTCGCCGAGGCGCTGGTGCTGCTGGTCGCCCCGCTCGCCCCGCACATCGCCGAGGAGCTGTGGCGCAGGCTGGGACACGAGGACTCCGTGGTGCACCGGGACTTCCCGGTGGCCGACCCGGCGTACGTCGTCGACGAGACGGTGACCTGTGTCGTGCAGATCAAGGGCAAGGTCAAGGCCCGTCTGGAGGTCGCGCCGTCCATCTCCGAGGAGGAGCTGGAGAAGGTGGCGCTGGCCGACGACAAGGTCGTGGCGGCGCTGGACGGCGCGGGGATCCGGAAGGTGATCGTGCGGGCGCCGAAACTGGTGAACATCGTCACGGCGTAGCGGGGCGGATGCGGTCTCGGGGGCGTCGGCGGTGTGACCAGGCAGGCAGGCGCAGGCAGGCACTGCCTCCGGGTCGTCCCCTAAGGGCAGGTTCGGGGTCCGACTGGAACTCCGGGCCTGCCCGCTGCGTTTACCGTGGAGAGCAGCGCGGCGAGGGGTGCCGCGGAACCGAGGAGGAGCACCGTGGAAGCAGTGATCGCAGTCGTGGCCCTGCTCTTCGTGCTCCTCGTGGTGCTCGGCGCCTACGCCACGGTCAAGGCGGTCGGCGCGGCCAAGCGTGGTGTGGACCGCACCCTCACCCAGGCCCGCCGCACGGTCGAGGACCACACCCTGCGCGCCAAGTCCTTCGCCCAGATCGGCCCGGCGGGCGAGCTGGCGCAGCTGCGGCTGAAACTGCGCACCTCGATGCGCGCCACCCAGGACGCGCTGCGCGCGGGCGTGGCCGAGGACGAGTCCCTGAAGGAGTCCCTCGGACTCTTCGAGCGGCTCAGCGCCCACGGCCATGAACTTGACGACGAGCTGCGGCGCCTCGAGAGCGAGCCGGACCGGACGACCCTCGCCGGGCGGCTGCCGGACCTGCGCGAGCGCACCGAGCGCATCGTCAAGTCGGCGGACTCGCTGCGGTGGGCGGCCCGCGACCGGGCCCGCCGCTTCGCCGACGACGAGCTGGACTCGCTGAGCGCGCAGATCGACATGGAGGCCGGTGCGCTGCGGCACTGGACCACCGAGGAGCCGCCCACCACCACCCCGCCGCCGTGGCCCGAGGCGCCCGCCGCCGAAGCGCCGGCCGCGCAGCAGACCTGGCCGGACGGCCCGCAGCAGCGGACGGCCGAGGAGCCGACCAGAGCGGCCATCACCCCGCCGGACCCGCGGCCGTCCTACCCCTGGCAGAAGAAGCCCCGCCCTGAGAGCACGACCTGATCCGGCCACGGCCGCCCAGGTGAACGGGGTCGGGCTGCCGCCCGAGCGCTACGCCAGGTAACCTCCAGCTCATGTCCCGCCATGTCGCGATCGTCACCGATTCAACGGCCTACTTGCCGCCACGGACGATGGAGCGCCACGGCATCACAGCAGTGCCCCTGACCGTGGTCCTCGGTGACCAGGCGCTGGACGAGGGCACCGAGATCTCGACCCGCTCGCTGGCCCAGGCGCTGCAGAAACGGCGCTCCGTCACCACCTCGCGCCCCAGCCCGGAGCGGTTCGCCGAGACCTACCGCAAGGTCGCGGAGTCCGGCGCGTCCGGCATCGTCTCGCTGCATCTGTCCGCCGAGCTGTCGGGCACCTACGACGCCGCGGTGCTCGCCGCCCGGGAGGCGCCGGTGCCGGTCCGGGTGGTGGACACCGGGATGATCGCGATGGCGCTCGGCTTCTGCGCGGTCGCCGCGGCGCAGGTCGCGGAGGCGGGCGGCACGGTGGACGAGGCGGTCACGGCCGCGGAGAAGCGGGCGGCGGGCACCTCCGCCTACTTCTACGTCGACACGCTCGACTATCTGCGCCGGGGTGGCCGGATCGGAGCGGCCCAGGCCCTGCTCGGCTCGGCGCTCGCGGTGAAGCCGCTGCTGCAGCTGAACGGCGGCCGTATCGAGCCCCTGGAGAAGGTGCGGACGGCGTCGAAGGCCATCGCCCGGCTGGAGGAGATCGTCGCGGACCGGGCCGGCGGCGCGCAGGTCGACATCGCCGTGCACCATCTCGCCGCCCCCGACCGGGCGTCGGCGCTGGCGGACCGGCTGCGGACGCGGGTGCGGGGTCTTGCGGATCTGCACGTGAGCGAGGTGGGGGCGGTGATCGGGGCGCATACCGGGCCCGGGTTGCTGGGGGTTGTGGTGTCGCCTCGGTGAGGGGCGGGGGGCTGCGGGGGGCGTGGCGTTTCCTCACGGGAGTTTTCTCGGGGTAGTTCTCCCGCGGCAGCTCTCTCGCGGTCGTTCCCTCGCGGTCGTTCCCTCGCACGGGTGCCGGAGTTATCCACAACCGGCAGGCTGTCCCCGGGAATTGAGCAAGATCATCGCCGATCTCCGCGGTGTCCCATTCTCGGGGCATGGCACTTCGATCACGTACGCGCACAGCCGCCGCGGCCAGTGGGCCCGGCCGCGGTCCCCGTTCCGACGTCCGCACCCGTCACCACCGCACCCGCCCGCGCGGCCGGGCCCGGCACCGCCATGCCCCGGCCGAGGAGCTCCGCCGACGCGCGGAGCTGCTCTTCGGTGAACGGGCGCTGGAGGGAAGGGAGCCGGGAGAGGGGCCCTCGCGGCAGGAGGACGAGGGTGGCCCCGATCCGGGTGCGCCCGGCGCCGACCCGGCCGGGGACTGGCGGGGGCGTGCCGGGCTCGCACTCCGGGAGCGGCTGCCGGTGTGGATGCAGGCGCGGTGCGGTCTCGAGCGGCGGAGCCTCCTCGCGCTCACCGTGGTGCTGGTCGTCGCCGCGGGCTTCGCGGTGCAGCACTTCTGGACCGGACGGACGCAGGACGTGCGGGCACCCGAGGTGGTGCGGGCCGCCTCCTGGGCGGCGGGGGAGCGGAGCGCCGAACCGGGAGCCGGCCTCGCCAGTGCGTCCGCCGGGACCGAGATCGTGGTGGACGTCAGCGGCAAGGTGCGCGAACCGGGCATCCACCGGCTGCCGCCGGGCTCCCGGGTCGACGACGCCCTGCGCGCCGCGGGCGGGGTGCGGCCCGGAGCCAGTACGGCGGGGCTGAACCGGGCGCGTTTCCTGGTCGACGGCGAACAGGTCGTCGTCGGCGCGCCCGCGCCGGTGCAGGGCGGTGCCCCGGCGCCGGGTCCGGCCGGAGCGGCATCCACCGCCCCGGTCTCCCTCAACACGGCGACGCCCGAGCAGCTCGACACCCTGCCCGGCGTCGGACCGGTCCTGGCCCAGCACATCATCGACCACCGCACCCGCAACGGCGGTTTCCGCTCGGTGGAGGAGCTGCGCGAGGTCAACGGCATCGGCGAGCGCCGCTTCGCCGACCTGCGCAATCTCGTACGGCCATGACGGGCGCCCCCGAGACCCGGCGCCCCGAGGTGCACGCCGCCTCCGGAAAACGGCTCGGCGCCTCCCACCCGCGCCAGGAAGGCCCGACGGATCTTCGACTCGTACCACCCGCGCTGGCGGCCTGGGCGACAGCGGCGCTGACACTGAACGCACCGGCCGGACAGGGCGCCGCGGTGGTGGCCGTCGCCCTGGGTCTCGGGCTCCTGCTCCTGTGGGTGCGACGTCCGGCCCGGACCGGGGTGCCGGCCGCCGCGGTCCTGCTCTGCGTGGCCGCGGCCGCCGCCTCCGCCGGCTTGCACGGCGCCGATCTGCGGCGCGGCCCGGTGCCGGAGCTGGCGCGGGAGTACGCCACCGTGACCGCGGAGGTGGAGCTCACCTCCGATCCCCGGCTCACCCGGCCCCGGGTCAGCGGGGACCGGACGCGTCCGGCCGCCGTGCTGGTCCAGGCCGAGGTGCGGCGGGTGGCCGCCGAGGGCCGGGTGGCGGCGACGCGGACACCGGTGCTGATGGTCGTGGAGGCGTCCGCGGGGTCGCCCTGGCTCCGGTTGCTGCCGTCCACCCGGCTGCGGGTGACCGCGCGGACGGCGCCGCCGCTGACCGGCGGGGACCGGATCGCGGCCGTGCTGCGGGTGCGGGGCGAGGCGGCGCCGCAGGTCGTGAAGCCGGCGTCGGCGGCGCAGCGGTTCGCCGGGAGGCTGCGGGCCGGACTGCGGGAGGCGACCGACGGGCTGCCGGGGGACGCGCGGGCGCTGCTGCCGGGCCTGGTCGTCGGGGACACCTCACGGATCACCCCGGAGCTGGACGAGGCCTTCAAGGAAACCGACCTCGCGCACACGCTCGCGGTCTCCGGCAGCAACCTCACGATCATTCTCGTGCTGCTCATCGGACCCCCGGGCACGGCCCGGCTCGCGGAGCGGCGGGGGCTCGCGCCCCGGCTCGGGCTGTCCCTGCGGGCCACCGCGCTGTGCGGCGGGGCGCTCACGCTGGCCTTCGTGGTCGTGTGCAGACCGGACCCGAGTGTGCTGCGGGCCGCGGCCTGCGGGGCCGTGGTCCTGCTCGCCCTGGCGACCGGGCGCCGCCGCTCCCTGGTCCCCGCCCTGGCGACGGCCGTACTGCTGCTGGTGCTGTACGACCCCTGGCTGGCCCGGAGTTACGGCTTCCTGCTCTCGGTGCTGGCCACCGGGGCGCTGCTGACGCTGGCACCGCGCTGGAGTGCCGCGTTGCGGCGGCACGGGGTCGGTCCGCGATGGGCCGAGGCACTGGCGGCAGCGGCGGCCGCGCAGGCGGTGTGCGCACCGGTCGTGGTGGTGCTGTCGGCCCGGGTGAGCCTGGTGGCGGTGCCGTGCAATCTGCTGGCGGAGGTCGCGGTCGCGCCGGCCACGGTGCTCGGGTTCGCCGCCCTCGCGACCGCCCGGTGGCGATGCCGGTGGCCGAGGCGCTGGCCTGGTGCGCGAGTTGGCCCGCGGGGTGGATCGCCGACGTCGCCCGGACCGGAGCGGCGCTGCCCGGTGCGGGCATCGACTGGCCGGGCGGCTGGGCCGGGGCGGGCCTGCTGGCCCTGGTCACGGTGGCCCTGCTGATGGCCGGACGGCGGCTCCGGCGGCACCCCTGGTGGTGCGGGGCGGCCGCGGTGCTGCTGGTGCTGGCCGTGGTGCAGCCGCCACCGCTGGTCCGGGTGATCAGCGGCTGGCCGCCGCCGGGCTGGCGGCTGGTGATGTGCCGACCATTCCCTGTTGGGTGAGCGTGTTGAAGCGGCACGACTGGTAGGTGGGGCACGTGGGGTGGCAGGTCTATTGGGTACCTGAGCGGCGGTTGATACCGGCGGATCGGATACCCGTACTCGCGGGGATGAAGGACCTGTCCGAGCGTGAGGATCGGCTCGGGATCCATCCGGGAGACCCGATCATGCTGTCGCCGGATTACCGGATCGACGAGCTGCTGAGCCGGTACCTGTGCCGGTCGGGGTTTGCGAAGTTGGCACCGGAGACCAAGCGCAACTACACGGACGATTACTGCCTGTTCTTCGACTTTCTGTGGGACCGGGGGAAGGTATGGAACCAGGCCACGGACGATGACCTCGCGGATTTCGAGTACTGGCGGACCCGGGCCAGCGCGAATCCGGGGCGGGTCGGCGGATCCCGCTGGAACCGGGGGTTGGCCGCGCTGACTCGTCTCTACGAGTGGGCTGAGCGGCGCGAGCACGTCGTGCGGAATCCGGTGCTGATGCGCGACTTCGTAGGCCGGTCCGGGACGGTGATCCGGGTACCGCAGGCTCGGGCGAAGGACGCCAAGACCAGCGACGTTCACTGGCTGACACCGCGGACGTTTCGCCTCTGGGTGGACGTCGGTCTGCGTGGCCACACGGCCCAGGGGGTGCCGGCGGCGGGCTGGGTGGGGCGGCTGGAGGACCGCAATGCCGCCTTCGCGGACCTGCTGCTGTCGTCGGGGATGCGGCTGACCGAGGCCGCATCGCTGCTGACCATCGAGATGCCTCGCACGCGGCTGGGCGGCGCCCGCTACTATCCGGGACGTCTGGCGCCGGTGGTGACGAAGTCGAGGCGGGCCCGCACCTTCTACGCCTCAGCGCCGGTAGTCGGCGAGGTCGAGGGCTATGCGGAGTCCTCGCGGGCGGACGTGATCCGCCGGGCCCAGGCCAGGGGGCGATACGAGCGTCTGCCGCAGATGCGGCTGGTCACGAAGGTCACGGGTCTGCGCAAGAAGGTGCTGCACTGGCGCGACCAGGACGGGATCGAGGGGCGGACTGCGCTGTCCGAGGCGGACGTCGCCGAGCGGCTGACGCTGTTCATCGAGGGCCCCGCCGGGCCGGAACCGCTGTGGTTGTGGTTGAACGAGTCCGGTCTGCCGTTCCGCCCGGCGTCGTGGGAGAACGTCTTTCGCACCGCGTCGCTGCGATGCGCCGAGGTGCTGGACGGTGTCGTCGCCGAGCCGCCGTATTGCACTCCGCACATGGCCAGGCACTCCTTCGCCCTGTTCATGCTGGTGGTCCTGCACCACGTCGTTGACCTGCGGATGGGGCTGACACCGGAGGAGAGGCGGGACTTCCGGCTTCTCTATGGAGACCCCTGGCGGATGGTCCAGGACCTCCTGGGACATGCCCAGTTGGAGACGACCCGGGAGATCTACCTCGCGCCCGTCTCGGACCTGCAACTGCGGTCACTGCTGGCAGAGCCCGAGCCCGCGGAGGGCGACGGTGAGGGATGGTCCCAGGACCGGGTCACCTCGCTGCTGGCGAGGATCGCCGAGGAGAGCGAAGGCATCCAGGACATCGACGCCAAGCTCACCGCGGCAGTGTCGGCATGAGCCGCCGCGGCCGCAAGGCATCCCTGCCCACAACTCCCTTCCGCCGTACCCCTGTTCTCGGCGAGGACCCGAGCGACGTGGTGGTACGCCACACCACCAAGCAGGGCTCCACACGCGCCTATGACTTCGGGCGGCTGCCGATGCCGGCGCCGATGCAGCGCTCACTCGCGGTGCTCTTCGCGGCGAAGTGCACCAGTGGCGCCTGGACGTCGCTGAAGACGAGCGAGGGCACGTGGCGGCACCTGAAGGCCCTGGGCACGTTCTTGTCCAGTCAGGAGAATCCGCCGGCGGACGTCCCGGATCTGACGGCCGCGACGTGGTCGGCCTGGAGGCTGAGCCGCAAGACCAAGGCGCAGACCGGCTACGACCAGGTCATGGTCACGCAACTGCTGCTGCGGGCCGACAGCCGCCTGCCGCAGGAGGTCAGGGCGGTGATGGCCCGGCGCCTGCCGGAGCCGAAGGTGCAGGAGCGGGCTTTCGACCCGGATGAGTTCCGACAGATCAAGGCCGCGGCCCGGCGGACCTTCCGGTCCGCGCTGCTGCGGATCCGTGAGAACACCGAGTACCTGAACGCCTGGCGCAACGGCGAGTTCGTCCGAGGTAGCAAGGAGTGGGAATTCGGCGAGGCCCTGGACCTGCTGGCACGGACCGGGGACCTGCCCCGCCGGACCAGCGCGAACGGCAGGACCCGGACCGTCGTTCCCCGCTACATGAAAGTGCTGGGCGGGGGCAGGCCGGAGGACACCTGGAAACGGCTGTTTCTGACGCGGCTGGAGGCGGGCGCGCTCGGCGTCGTGCTGGTCACGGAGTTCGGCTTCAACGGCACCACCATGTCCGAGATGCCGGTCCCGCGGGCCGTCCCCGACTCCGGAGAGAAGAGCGGAACGAAGGTCTACCGGCTGGAGCTGGAGAAGCGCCGGCGTCACGCCGGGCACCACTTCGAGTCGCGCAACCTCACCGACCACGGCGCCGACTCGGCCGGGCGACTGATCTCGGACGCTCTGGAGGCCACGGCCCACGCCCGTGCCTACGTCGCGGACCGGGCCCCCGAGATCGATCGGCTGCTGGTCTGGCGGAGCAAGGGCAACAGGAGCGCGACGGCGACCAACTCGGTCGGCGAGCTCATCCGGGTGGGCCCGTTCGGACTCGGTGCCGACACCGCCGCGGCCTCCCTCTGGGCACAACAGCAGGGACTGCCCAGCAAGGTCCTGCGGCGGGGCCGCAAGACCGTGAATGTGGTGCACCGCCGCGAGCCCGGCCAGAACACCCAGGACACCCATGACCGTGTCTACGTGCTGCCCGAGCCTCAAGTCCAGGAGGCCGCGGGAGAGGTCATCGCGGACGGCGTGAGCGATGCCGTCGAGGCGGCCCGCCGGACCGTGCTGCAAGCCCGGCTCGCCGACGCGCAGCAGGACGGCGACCAGGAGACGGCGACGGCGTCGTGCTCGGACTACGAGCACAGCCCGTTCACGCCGCCCGGCGCGGGCTGCGGGGCATCGTTCCTGCTCTGCACCGCCTGTCCGAACGCCCGGGTCGCTCCCGTCCACCATCCCCGGCTCGCCTATCTGCACGCCGCCTTGGAGAACCTCCGCAGCGTCCTGGACCCGGCCACCTGGATGGCGGACTGGTACGACGCCCACGCCCGGCTGGAAGACCTGCGGCTGCGGTTGGGCGCCGAGGTCTGGAAGCAGGCACAGCAGCGGGTCAGCGACTGGGACCGGCAGATCATCGACGACCTTCTGAACGGACATTTCGACTCGTGAGTACGCCGACCGCCGAGCTTCCTCTGACCGTCCCGTCCACCGGCACCCCCGTCATCCCCGGGGACCTGTTCGTCGACGGCTACACCGGGCCGGTGTTCCGCTACGGCGACGACGCCTGGTCGATGGACCCGATCAACGCCAACCCGAGCACGGAACGGGCGCGCGTCCTCTGGAAGCCCTTCCCCGCTTCGATGCGCGAGGAGTTCCGCTACCTGGCCTGGCTGATGATCAATATCGCGCTGCCCGACATCTTCCTGGAGGGGCGTCCTCCCTCGATGCGGACGAGACAGTCGGCGGCCACGATCTATCGCACCGTTCTTCAGTGGAGGCGGTTCGCGATCTGGCTGAACAAGTACGGCGTCACGACCCTGGCGGCCTGCACTGACGAGCACTTCCGCGACTATGCACTGTCGTTGAACCGCAAGAAGAAGGCCAACCGCAACACGGTCAGCGCCGACCTGGTCGGTCTCACCCGGCTGTGGATGTTCGACCTGACCAGCCCGTTCTCGCTGGACATCCCTGAACCGCCCTGGGAACGCGAGGGGATCGACGACTTCCTCCCGGCCGCGTCGGCCGGCGGGGAGAACATCACCGAGGCCATCGCCCCGGAGACGATGGGCCCGCTGCTGATCTGGGCCCTGCGGGTGGTCGACGACTTCGCCGAGGACGTCCTCGCCGCCTGGGCCGAGAACCGGCGGCTGACCACGACCGCGAAGACAGCTCCGCGGACCAAGGAGGGCCTGACCCGGCTGAACGCCTACCTCGCCGAGCTGGCCGATCACGGCCGCCCCATGCCCACGATCAACGTCAACGGGCGGCGGCTGGCCGCGTCCCTCTACATCGCCGGCCTCACCAACTCGGCCCTGGCCCAGATCAACATCGCAACCAGCAAGCGGAAACGGTGGAGGGAGTATCTGGCCGCCCACCCGGGCGGATGCCCGCTGCCCTCGCCCATCAACGGCACGGTCGGCGAGGCGAGATGGACTGAGGGCATCGAATTCGACGAGGCGCCGTTGCTCATGCGTCACCTGGGCACGGCCTGCTTCATCGTCCTGACCTACCTGACCGGGATGCGGCCCGGCGAAGTACTCGGGCTGCGGTCGGGATGCTGCCCCGACCCGGACGAGGAAGGTCAGCGGCACGTGATCCACGGATACGTCTACAAGACAGCCGTCGACGAAGACGGCAACCACCTCTCCACCGGTGAACTCCGGGACGTCCCCTGGGTCGCCATCGCCCCGGTCGTCTCCGCCATACGTGTCCTGGAGCGGATCGTCCCCGCCGGGGAACTCCTCTTCGGTAGCCAGTTCCACCAGTTCGGCGGCTTCGGCCAGCGGACCAAGGTCGCACTTCGCGCCGAGACCCTGCGCGAGCGAGTTGAGCACTTCGTGAACTGGGCCTCGCAACTGGCCCACGATCTGGACCGTCCGCACGAAGCCATCCCGCCGGACCCGCACGGCGCGATCGGCACGGCCCGCTTCCGCCGCACCCTGGCCTGGCACATCGCCCGCCGTCCGGGAGGACTGATCGCCCTGGCGATTCACTACGGCCATATGCGCACCGCCGTCAGCGCCGGCTATGCCTCCCGCAGCCGCGAGGGCATCCACGACCTGCTCGACATCGAGACGGCCCGAGCGACCGCCGACACCCTCGCGACCCTGGCCGCGGACCGGGCCGCAGGCGGCGGAATCTCCGGACCGGCCGCACGGCGGGCCATCCTCGCCGCTAGCCAGGCCCCCGCATTCGAGGGCGTCGTCTTCACCGCCCGGCAGGCCCGCAAGCTCCTGACGAACCCCACCCTGGCCGTTCACGACAACCCGAACGCCTTCCTGACCTGCGTCTATAACCCGGACAAGGCACTCTGCCGACTCCGGGCGAGCCAGGAAACCCCCACCCTTGAGCGCTGCGTGTCGACCTGCGCGAACATCGCCCGCACCGACCAGCACGCGGCCGAACTCACCCTCAAGGCCGAACGACTCGACAAGCAGGCCACCGGCGAACTCGTCCCCGGCCCTCTGGCCGAACGGCTTCGGGTCCACGCCGAGGGCCTGCGCGACCTCGCAGACAAGCACTTCCGCGAACGGATCACCCTCACGGAGGCACCCGCATGAGCCCCGCAGCCGACGAACGCGATCAGATCCGCGCGGCCATGGACCGCATCCTCGGCGGAACCCCGCAGCGGTCGAACGGAGCCTTGACCATCGTCGCCCTCGCGACGGAGGCCGACGTCCCCCGCAATGCCCTCACCCAACGGCACTTGGACCTCAAGAACGAGTTCTACGAGAAGGTCCGGGCCCGCGGTGAGATGCCCGACAGCGAGAAGAGGCTCCGTCGGCAACTGGTCAAGGCCAAGGAACTCCGGGCCGAGGCACTGAAGGAGATCGAACGCCTCAGGACGGACAACGAGGCACTGGTCGGCGCACTGCATCAGGTCGTGATGGAGAACCGTCAGCTCCGGCTCCAGCTGACCCAGCAACCGAACAACGTTCACGTTCTGCCCACTCAGCCTCAACCACCTGCAAGGTGATTGCCAACGAGGCCCTTGTACGTGCACTCCATCAGCAGCAGATGGAGAACCGGCAGCTTCGCCAACTGATCGCCGAGCCGGACCCACACGTTCGTGCACTGCACCAACCCCGGCTGCCTGCCCGTCCGTGACGCCGCCGGGGGCGACCACCGCCCGCAACCGGAGGGAAGCACAGAGCCCGCGCGGCGGTGTACCTGCCGCAGGATGCGTTCCCGGGTCGGCCTGACCCACCATTCTGCTAATCTTCTCGGCTAGCTGCATTACCGTCAGTCCACCTGTCCAGTACGGCCGTTGCGCTTGAAGTGGCCCGGTCGCACCAAGGCTCCACCCGTCATTGATCGGCGAGTGTCCTGAAGGAACGGTGAGTTGGGCGGTGCGCGCCGCAACCCTGGACGGCCACCCGGCCGGGAGGGCAGGTGGGGGCACGGTGCCGAGTCAGGTCCAAGCCCTCGCTCTCTGCTGACCAAATCGGTGAGCAGGTCGAGAATCTAGGACGACCGCTGTGTCCCACGTACCCGCGTCTGCCGCCGAGCCGCAGGCCCCCCTCTTCACCGAGTCGGACATCGTTGATCACCGACGCATTGGCGCACATCTGCGGCCACCTGCCTCGCAGGCAGTGATCGACAAGAGCGTCGCGGCGTGTATCTCGGCCGGGTTGAGCCTTGAGCTAGCCGAGACGCTGACCGCCGCCGCTGCAGACCAGCAGCAGCTTCGCCGATCCCTGCGCGCGCCAAAGGTGCAGCGTTTCGGCTCCGAGGAGTTCACATACATCGAGTTCGATGTCGTGACTTGGCGCGTCCTGCCGTCGCCGGACAACATCCGGTTCGAGGACGAGCACGCTCGTGGCACGATCGGCATGCCTCGGTTCGGGGCCGTCGAGGGTGAGGCGTTGCTTACCTTCGAGATGGACTCGGCCGAGAAGCTGATCGACGCGATGGCCCCGCGGATCACCGACATGGTGGACAACAACCCGCACGTCGGCTCCATCCTCGACCGCGGTATCGAAACACCGGGATGGCTGAGCGCCCTCCGGGTTACTACGGACGTAGGCGCCGTTACGAGGCTTGAGTCCACGGATGGCTTCGGCCGTATCGTGGCCAGCCACAAAGGTCTCGGCATCACGTTTAAGGACGTTGCGTGGAATCTGCGTCCCCGCAGCCGTCGAGCGACCAACCTGCTCAAAGACCTTGTTGAGTGGGCTGGAAGCGACATGGTCACCGACGAGCAGGCTCGCAAGGTCCGCTGCTCGATCATGCCCAATGCCCGGGTGATCATCGGCTTCTCGGCCCCGCGAGGGTTCGACCGGGCACGTCGGCGTTTCGTGGCGCACTTGCACATGGCGCCCCCCATGAACTTCTCCACCGCTACGACGCTCAACGCCAAGGCAAACGCCGCGGTGGACAACCTCTACGAACGAGGTCTACTCCCCGTCCCCAGTGGGATGACCGCGGAAATGGTGCGCGACATTCTCGATGGCTCGGACCGTGAGCACGGCCTTCTCGCCGACCAGGTCGCCGTCCTGGCCTGCGGCGCACTCAATCCTCATCCGAACAAGCGCCAGGCCCGCGCGGTAAACGAGGCAATCGTCGACCTCACCGGCGCCAAGCCCAAGCTGGAGGAGCGCACTCAGCTGGCCGCTGAGGTCGCCCTGCGGGGCTTTCCTGCGGATAAGCGGCTCACTGCCCTGCGCTCATCGCTCGACCGGGCCTGGCGCTGGTCGGCCCTGCGCGGCGTCGAGCTGACCTGCACCGACCCGCTCGACCTGCTGCCCGAAGCGCTCCGCGAACTCGTACAAGCCGGAGACACCGCCGGCCCGGCCACCGCCGAGCTCGCGACGCTGGCTAGCTACCACTTGGTCGGGGGCCGCACTCAACTGCTGACCCGTTCCGAGTTCGGCGGCCGCGGCAGCAACACCGAGCCTCAGCAGATCATGCGGCAACTGGCCAAGACAGACGTCGGCCTGCGGCAGCTGTGTCAGATCGTTCTCGATGGCCGGGCTGGACGGGACCCCCAGGAGCTGGCCAAGGGCACCATGCCGGAGGACAAGCCCATCGCGGGCGCCGAACCCCTCACCCCCGCGCGGCTCCGTGAGCTCATCGACCTGTCCGACGGGGAAGGCATCACGCACGACAGCCCCGAGGACCGTTTCGCGGCGGCGCTCAAGGAGTTCCAGGGACGCCTTGACGACCTGCACGCCGCCGCCCAGGAGGTCGGCGACGTGACCGGTACGGACGGCGTGGCGCTGGTGGACACGTTGGGGTACGACAACTCCAACGTGCGGAACACGCTTGTCGAGATCACTGACCTCGTCTCGGAATGGCGAGGCGCACGCCGCCGAGCCGACCGGATGCGGGCCGACCTGGACCAGAGCGGTAACGCCCGATGAACCGCTTGACGTGCACGCTCACCCCAGAGAACTACAACACCGCGTGCGATCTTGCTGGATCCGCGCTGCTGCGACGCTTCCCCGTCGCCTCGACGATCCTGCAGATCACAGAGGATGGGGCTTGGAACGAATTCTCGACAGGCGTCTACATCGCCGCCGACTTCGAGAACGTCATCCGCTACACCGGAAGCGCGATCCGCGACGGATCGGTCGGTGACCGCGTCCAGGAACACGTACTGTCTGGACGCGCCGCACAGTGGACGCGCCTGATGGTGGTCCCACTGGTAGCAGACACCGAGGAGGACCTCGTGCGCAGGATCGAAGGTCGGATCGGAGCGGTCCTGCGGCCGCTCGACACCAAGCGGCTCCCCACTCTCGGCAGACCCCGACGGCCTGCCGCCCGCAGGACCGCTCGGTAATAGGACCAGAGGAGACAGGGAAGGCCCCCGCTGTCGTATGGGGGCCTTCAGGCTCAGGCGCCAGCAACTCCTTCGAACGGTTCATCGTCATCCTGCTCGCCGGCCACGTACTTGTCGCAACCACCATCCTGCGCACCGACGTCGACATCACTGCCCGACGGCTTACCGTCCGGCGCGAGAGCGGCCCGCCGAGGAATCACCTGCTCACACCCGACACGTGCGTTTGCCCGCCGGGCACACCGGCCCCTGGCTCCTATTTGCTCGGTTGTGGTCTTTTCGTGAACGACCTGCCAGTGATACCTCTAGTGGGTGCGTCGGCGGGATGCGGCGGCGGCATTCAGGGGGAGATGTTGGATCCGATTCAGGGCCCGCCAGAGGCGGAACGCCGGGCAAGTGGCGCGTCGCTCCTCCTCAACTATCCAACGGCCATGCAGTTTCCGGCCATGCCGTCGCCCGAGCAGATCGTTTTCACCTACCCTCCCGACGAGTTCGAAAAGTTCGTCGAGGAGTGGGTGCCCGCGCTGGACAGCCTGTACGTGCGGGTCGAGCGCCAGGGAGGGGCTGGCGACCACGGCATCGACGTGGCCGCATTCCTCACCCGCCAGGGCCTGGAAGGTCCCTGGCACAACTACCAGTGCAAGCGCTACAAGGGAACGCTGGCCTGGAGCACCGCCGCAGGTGAGATTCGGAAGATGTTCGCGGGCGTGGTCACCGGTCAGTTCATCGTGCCGGAGCAGTACACGTTCGTCGCCCCGTCCATCGGCCCCAGCCTGCAGCAGGCCCTGCAACGCCCGATCAGTACCCGCAAGAACTTCGTGGAGGCGCTGCGCGAAACCACGGACAAGGTCATCACGGACCTGGGCCCACGGTTGAGGCGCGAGGCTGAGGAGTTGGCAGCAGACACGCCGTTCGAGATCTTTCAGACCGTCAACATGAAGAAGATGCTCGAACAGCACAAAACTACCGACTTCTGGGTGAAACGATTCCCGCCGGAGTCGCCGCCCCGCCCGGCCGTCATGGCACCGCCCGAGAAGCCGGAGCCGCGTGAGGCCCGCTACGTACAGCAGCTCGCCCAGGTCTACGCCGAGCGCTGGCCCAGTGAGGCCAGCACCGTTACCCAGATCGCACAGCACCCCACGGCCGGCCCGCACTTGCGCCACCAGCGTGAAGCGTTCTTCAGCGCCGAGTCTCTGCGCCGCTTCGGCGAGGAGGCATACCCTCAAGGTCATTTCGAGGCCATTGTCAAGGACATATACGACGCAGTGGTCGACGTGGCGAGGGATGACCACCCCACGGGGTGGAGGCGCCTCCATGCCGTCACCTCGCAGGCGATCAGTGCCGGGCTGACGCAGACGGTTTTCGCTCAGCACGTGAGACCTCTGGACCGTACCGGGGTATGTCATCACCTGGCGAACGAGAACGAGCTCACGTGGTGTGAGGGAGAAGGGACATGAAACCGCTGAACAGCCCGCTGGAGATCGGCGTGCGGGCACTGGTGTTGCTCTCGGAGAGCCATCCCGATGCTCTGGACCTGGCCCAGCTCGCGCTCTTAGACCATGCCGTGCTGCACAGCGCCGAATTCGACGGACCGCCCAGCCTGCACCCGGATCTGCCAGCTCGCTCGGGAGAGCTCGGCCTGAAACGCACGGTCCTCGAACAGGCACTTCTGGTTCTCATCCGCGCCGGCCTGGCCGAACTCGAAGCTGACGGGACCGGCCTGGTCTACCGGGCCACGGAACGCGGCCCGGCCTTCGTAAACGTCCTCGAAGCCCCGTACGTTCTGCGGCTCCGCGAGCGCGCCGAGTGGGCCGTTCACCAATGGGCCCCGGACATCGATGTACGCGCCACTACCCAGTCCCTGCTAACGACTCCTCCCGGCCCCGTGACCTCTCGCCCGTTCGAGGGCCATCGTGGGTAGTCTCCAGCTGGTCCACCTCACTTACGCTGGCTCGGGCAGGCCATCAGCGCAAATCGTTTTCGGCCCCGAGCTGACCACCATCTATGGTGCCTCCGACACCGGGAAGACCTTCATCGTCAGGTCCGTCGAGTACATGCTCGGCGGTGCCCAGTTGGACATGGTCGACGAAGCCGAGGGATACACCCAGATCCTCCTTGGGCTGCTGCTGCCCGATGGCAGCCCGCTGACTCTCGTCCGGCGCCCCGGCACCAACTCCACGCATCTGCATCGCGAGGACCTCCGTGACCTGGTTCATCGCCCGGCGGACGCCATCGTGAGCTCGGTGCACAACGCCCGCAGCAAGAACAGCCTCTCGATTCACCTGATGCGCGCCATGGGTCTGGACGAGGTCCTCATCCGCAAGAACGAAGCCGGTGGCACCCGCCCCCTGACCCTGACCGATCTGGTGCACCTGTCCGTGGTTACAGAGGACCGCATGATCGCCATGCCCTCCCCGGTCCTACGCACCGGCACCGCCACCACCCGCACCGCGGAGACATCGGTCATGCGGTTCCTCCTAACTGGGGAGGGAGACCCTTCCGTCGACACTGGACCCAACGCGGGACAGCGGCGTGTCAACAGGGGACAGATCAACCTTTTGGACCAGCTCGTGATCGACTTGTACGCGAAGCTTGAGTCGGACGAGTCTGAGCGCGACCTCAGGGACCGCCTGGCGCGGGTCAAAACCGCGATCGACGCGCAAAACATCGCCCTGCGCGCGGCCGACGAAGGTCACCGCGAAGCGGTACGCGAGCGCATGATGCACGCCCGCCGTCTTGCTGGGCTAGATGAGCGGCTGGCCGAGGTCAGCGATCTGCTTGGACGGTTTAGCCTGCTGGAGGACCAGTACCGCTCCGATCTGGAGCGTTTGGTCATGGTCAACGAGGCTGGCAGCATCCTCGGCTACTTCCGCGTCGGAACCTGCGTCTTTTGCGGAGCGGATCCTGAGCACCAGCACCCTGGCCACAGTCAGCAGGAGGCCACTCAACTCCACATTGCGGTGCAGGCGGAGGCCGCGAAGACGACCGCACTGCTCACCGACCTCCTGCCGACCATCTCCGACCTCGCCCGCGAACAGGAAGAGATCACCCGGACCTGGCAGTCCGTCAAGGCCGACCTGGAGGCGCTGGATGAACTCATCGCCGAAGCCGAGGGCCAGCTCGCACCGCTCCGAGAGGGCCTTCAAGAGCTGCTGGACACACGATCTGTGGTCGAGCGGCAGCTGGAACTGCACGCGCGGATCGCGGAACTTGAGGACAAGCGCTCTCGCCTCGACGGGGAGAGAGCGGTGCCCGCTGCCCGGCCTGCGCAGTACATCGCCGCCCGAATCGTCAACGACTTCGACTCGGTCCTCCAACGCACCCTGAGCAGCTGGGAAATACCGGCAGTCGACAACTCCGGGTACGACCAGTACAACGCCGAGATCCGGGCCGGAGGCCGCCCGCGCGCCGGTCGAGGCAAGGGTGTGCGATCCGTGCTGCATTCAGCCTTCACTACCTCCCTGGCCCGCTTCTGCATCGAACGAGACCTCCCCCATCTCGGCTTCGTCGTCCTGGACTCCCCGGTGGTCACCTACCGCCAGCCAGTGAAGAACACCCCACAGGACCCCGACCTGCCCGACGTGCGCATCACATCCACCGTCGTGGACCGCTTCTACGAAGACATGCTCGCCTTCCCCGGCCAGGCTGTGATCATCGAGAACGGCGATCCGCCCCTCGGCGTCCTCTCAGAGGCCACCACCTACAATTTCACCGCCGCCGACGGACGCCCTGGCTTCCTCCCGTGAATGCCGCCGATTCGATGTTCTGCTGGGCCTGCGCTGCAGCAGCGAGGCATCTGTTGCCCTAATAGAACTCAAACGTCTGCGGGTGCAAGTGATAGGTCGCGTGCGAGCCGGCTGGCTGGCCTTTAATGGTGCGCCCATTTGAGAGATGGGTTGACGGTCGCCAGAAAACGGTAACGATATTTTTCCAAGGTTGTCAGGTCTCTTTAGCGGCTCAGCTATTAGGCTTCTTACACGCAAGGTAGGTAACCGACGGTGTATCGGGGCTCGTGTGCAGCGTTAAGAGCCAACGGCACAGCCGTTCATTGCCTTGGTTCGAGTTCCGCCGCGAACAGGACGGCAGCCGCCTTAAGGATTCCGTTAAGGCGGCGCAGGTCAGCGTTCTCTTTCTCAAGCTGACGAACTCGGGCAGTGGCGCCCGCGGTAGTTTCAGCATTTCGACCAGCTTCCGCATCGGCCTTTTTGACCCAGTGCCGTAGAACCTCTGGGTGTACCCCCAGCAATTCCCCGACCTGCCGCACGAGGCCGGAGCGTCCGGGGTTGGTCGGCCTCATCTCAATGACCATCCGGACTGCCCGCTCAATCAATTCTGGCGGGTACTTCCTCGGGGCTGGCATAGCGACGTCCTCTCCAAGAAACCTGGCTTCGTCGGCGGTCGCTTCTAGACTCGACAAGGTCGAAGCACAGCGCCCAGCGCTGATTATGCACAACTGTTCATGGCAGTCAAATGGGCGCAGATGTCAAGTCAAGTTCGTGCCTCGCCTTGATCCGCCAGACCCTCAACTCCACACCTTCGGCATGCATGTGCGTCGGTTGCGTGAGGCTCGTGGACTCACTCTTGAGGAGCTCGCCAGCAGAAGTGGTATGAGCTTCCGGGGAGTGGTCTACATCGAGCACGGACGTCGCAACCCAAGCTTGACCACCTTGATCAAGCTTGCCCGCGGCCTGCAGACCGAGCCGTCCACGCTCCTCGCAGTCTTCGACGGCTAAGACTGGAGCGGTGGTTGAACCGCTCCGGGGCTGATGGAGTTCTCTCCTCCAGCTGCCGGCGGCGGTTCTCGCAGAACAGACGGCTTCATCGCCGGGGCCGGACTGGCACTGGAGCCTCCATAACGCTGTCACCCCGCCCCTTAAACCTCAGCGTCACTGGTGTCTGGCGAGCAGCTGGTTGAAGAACTCGCGGAGCATGTCGGCCGCACCTTCACCACCCAGCTCGTAGCCCCCGAACCGGTACACCTCGTAACCCTTGAGCCGCAGCCTTCGGTCCTCGGCAACCATTTCTGAGTAGAGCTTGGGGGATGCCTTGTCACCCTCGGCGTAGTGCTGCTTACCGTCCACCTCCAGGACGATGCGCACCCCGTTCGGCATGAGGAGCAGGAAGTCCATACGCTCTCGGGAGAGGGCGCTGGAGCGACCACCACGTTGCTTATGAGTGAGCGGGTCATAGTGCAAGTACACCTGCGGGATGAGTGCAGGGAGCGAGCTGGCCTCGTCAGAGGCGTACCGCTCGCAGTAAGTTCTGAACAGCAGCCGTTCCACGGGGTTGTCACCTAGAGACTCGCTCAGCCTCCCGTACAGGTCACGCGCGACCTCAGCATCGCCCGCGGCCGCAAGCCCGCCCTTGTCTCGCCACCAACTGACGAGTGCTCCCCAGGAGAGGCCGGCTCGATCAAGGGGACGGTCGTAGAACAGGCAATACTCACCGTTCTCCGTAACCTCGATGACGTTGTTGATCGAGTCTCTAAGTACTATGCGCGGCTTTGGCCCGGTAGACGCAAAGATCAAGTTCTTGAGCTCACCATCCACACCCTTGATGGATGCTGTCTGTACGCGTTCGTCCTCCATCTCTTCCAGTCTTTCGAGGACGGGCGTAAAAAGGGCGTTCACATAGCCCCGCCGGGCAGCCCATGAGCCACCCATGTCGTTCTCTCCCCAGTACCCTCTAAAACCGGTGAAGTTGCGAAACGGGGGAGCGAAGTCTATGCCAAGACGTTTCAGGAGTGCGCGCAGCGTACGAATGACGGTGCCGCTCTGTTCGTCATCGAGCTTGGCGTCACTGCTTCGAGTTCCGTACTTCTCAAACTCATCGTGTGCAAGTTGGGTTAGCGCATAGGCGGCTTCCAGGTCATCGACGTCGTTGACAGGGCCTAGCCGGAGCTGTTTTACAAGGTCTGACCGAAAAACCTCACTCATCCGCGCTGACTCATTCCATGGGTCTGCTCCATCCCAAAACGCGTTTTCTTCGAGGTCGAAAAAGTCGCTTGGTTGCATGAACCAATCTTACTTAACGTGTCAGGATGTGAACAGAGCGCTATCGCAGAGACAGTTAGGCGCTCGCCTGTCGGTGTCGCTTGGCCTGGCCTGCCGAGACTGTAGGCCCGATCCTGGCTCCCTCTGTGCACCCCGTGCGCAACAGATGCCGCACCGTCGGAAAAGGTGCAAAGCGTGTCAGAGCTGTCTGTTAATCCATTCTCGGGCAAGGTTCAGCTATGGCCAAGGGTTGCTCTTTCATCCTGTAACGCTCACAATCTCCGTCAAAGATCAACGGGAGATAGCTCATGACCGACGAGCGCCAGGTTTCGCGCCGGCAGGCACAGTCGCAGCGCGTTTCTTTCACTGACCCGATCGTGATTGCCAGCACTCCGCAGCGCCGCTTCGAAGTACTGCCGCAGTACATTAAGCGCACGGACGGCGATCAGGTAGCGGCAAAGCTCCTCTATTACAAAAAGCGCGAGGGGCGCATTTTCCGTCTCTTCCCCGTAGAGTTCACTTTGAACCACGAGGAAGTCAAAGAGCTCAAGCGGGTGCTTGAGGAGAGTCTGGCTGTCGCTGAGGGGCGTCAGGATGGTGACTTCCTCGTGCTGCGCCTCGATGGCACCGGTACCGGTCTCTCTGGTCGGGACCCGATAGCTGTTGGCAAGGCCATCGCGCCGCTTGTGGCTGACGAGGATGTGCTGCGTTCCCTGGCAGATACCGAGGATGGAGCGGAGCTCCTCAAGGGTGTGCAGTCCAGTGTGCGTCTGACGGAACTCTCGCTGGCCATCGGTCAGTTGCGTACCAACCTGGACAGCGGCGAGAAGAAGGAACAGACGTACCAGGAGTGGTGTGAGCGCCACGGATGGGTCTTCGGTAACGCGTACACCATGCGTGATGAGGTGCGGACCATCGCATTGGGCGACTCCGTAGACGGCTTGCTGGCGCAGACTGCCAACGGACTGCGAGACATCTTCGAGCTCAAGCGCCCGGACATGCCAGTGATCTCCTACGACAACACGCACAAGTGCTGGTTCTGGAGTCGTGACGTCTCAATGGCGATTGGGCAGTGCCACCGCTACCTCGACGCGCTGCACGAGGCAGCCGCCAGGGGCCTGCGTGATCACCCTGAAGTAGTGGCCTACCATCCCCGTGCCATCTTGATCATTGGTCGCTCTCATGACTGGTCGGAGGACCAAGTCAAGGCTCTGCACGGACTCAACGCACGTCTGCACGGCATCAGCGTCATGACTTACGACCAGCTGCTTGCTCAGGCCGAGCAGCTTTTGAGCACGTTGAGGGGGTAGCGCTGTGAGCAGCGATGCGTTGAAGCGAGAGATGGAACGCGTGGTAGCGGCAACCCGCGCGATGATTGCTGAATATTGTGCATGGGACAGCAAACGAGTCAGCGGCGAAACAGCTTCCAGTATGTATGGCGATATGTTTGAGTTCGTCAACCTACGCATGGAGACGGCCGAGAGTTGCTTGCTC
The DNA here is from genome assembly GCF_023544665.1 of Streptomyces sp. YS415. Taxonomy (GTDB): domain Bacteria; phylum Actinomycetota; class Actinomycetes; order Streptomycetales; family Streptomycetaceae; genus Streptomyces. The sequence continues at coordinate 207,540 of NZ_JAMJFL010000012.1, read as the reverse complement.
CTCATAGAGAACGACAAGATTGCCGACTCCCTGGGGCTTAGCCGCTCTCTCCTTGAGCACTACCTTCTCTTTCTCTTGATGTGTCGCGGTAACAAGTACTTCCAACTGGCCGACCTTTCGGGTGAGCGTTTGACAGAGGGGCAGTTCAAGGCGCGGCTGCGTGAGGAGCAAGCAGAACTTGCGCGGCTTCAGGACGAAGGAAAGTCAAGCTGTCTTGAGGTCAGGAAGTATCGGCGGGCGAAGCACCGGATCATGTACGTCTACGAAGGTCTGAAGGACCGAGACGACCCGGACTTCATGATTCCTATTCACTTCTTCCAGTTCCAGGAGTTTCGCCCCGAGGTGATGCGACTCAAGGAGGAAAACTACTTCCAGTACTACGAGCCGGAGAATGAGACCAAGCAGGCGATACGAGGTCAGCAAGATGAAGAGGCCTGGCGATACAAGCATTACCTGTCGTACGACGCCTTGCTACAGTGCCTAGAGCTCAATGGCCTGGCTGACCCGGCCGTGCTCTACCGCATTGAGGCTCATTACACGTTCCTCGGTAAGTTCCTGCATCCCACTCATGGCGCAGTTAGAGACCTGCATGAGCGCAGCAACTGGCACAACGGTCAGACTGGGGTTGGCATTGGCCAGCCGTACACAGACGCCGCGAAACTCCTCGCGGCACTCTATGTCTGCTTCTGCGTGGCTGGCCTGCTAGGGGAAGTGGCTGGAGTTGTTGACCGAGCTCCTGCTAAGTACTACACAGATTCCGGAACGGCTGACTTGTGGTCCCTCATTCGGGCAGTCTCCGAGGACTACCCGTACTTCTGGTTTCTCTTCAACGACGCGCCGCTGTATGACCGCTTCCTTTATTGCATCCACCACGCTTCCGAGGCCGACCTCGTAGAGTGGGGCGGCTATGCCGAAGTTCCTCTAGAGCGCGTCCCGTTCAACCAGCACATTTACTCTCACTTCCGTGACGGCTTGAACGGCTGGTCGAATATTCGTTGGGGAAGCTACAACCCCGCTGTTCACTAACCTCGTGCTTTCACGAAGTGGCACAGCGCGATACACGACTCGGCGCAATCTGAAGTAGTGTTCACCGCCTGTCTGCGCTTGGTTGACCCGCTTCTCGAGGAACTGGAAGTTGATCCGAACGGCTACTGGGGCCCATACCTGGTCCTGCACGACAAACTCGTCGACGAACAGGTGCGACAGGAGCGCGTCGCGGCGGAAGCTTTGTTGGTGAAGGCTCGTTCGTTGTTCGAGCAGCGCGTCGGTCACATGTCACCCAAAGAGCGTGACGTGGTTCTGGCTGCAATCACCAGTAAGCCCATGATCACCATGGGCCGAGAAGCACCAGTGGAGTGCCCGGCCTGCGGCTCTCAGGGGTGGATGGCTGGCGAAGTGGAGGCCATCCACATCTACGTTGACGGCCAGGTCGCGGTCGATCCGGAGGAGGTTCTCCTCAGTCCTCAAAGGTTTCACTGCGCAGCGTTCGAACTCGAAGTGGGAACGAAGCTTCTCGTGCACTTGAGTGACCTGCCTCGGGGCGTCTTCTTGGATGCCCACCCTCATGACTACATTGAAGACGAACCGACAGCGGATGAAGTCATCTATAGAGGGCGCTAAGCCCAACCACCCTCATTCGCAGGTTCTGTTTCCCGTATCAATATCCCAATAAGGGAACAGCTCGATTAATCCTTCTCTTTTGAGATTGCAAGTAAGACGGGCGTGGCGCTGTTGCTGGACAGGGTGGCCTACAGAGTTCGACACTTGGGGCCGCCGGCCGAGGTCGGTGGCCCCAAGTCGAGATCGGCTCAGAGCTTGCGCGCAGGGATGGCGTAGGTATTGAAAAGTTGATCTCCGTTCAGGCGGTTTGCCACGAGGTGGGTGGCAACGCTGCCTTCGTCCCGCCACAGACCCAGTCCGTCGGCCAGGGCAACCGTGTACTTGGTTACGGCGGCTTTGAGGGCGTCGAGCTTGTCTGGCGTGATGACGACCATGCCTGGCTCCGGGGTGCCCAGCGAGTCGCAAACGTTGCTGGGGTGGAGCATGACCGGCAAGGGAGTGGCTTCCGGATATTCGCTGCGATCCCACCGGACGCTGCCGCCGAGCTGGTTGAGATCGTGTTTCGAGATGGTGTTCGTGGTGCAGCCCGTTTTGAGTTCTGTGACGGCATGTCGAGTCGGACTGAGAATCCAGAGGTTGTCTGGACCTTCGCCGCCGCTCTCCTTGTCGGGGCGGCTGCTGGCGAACCCGAGGTGTCGTCCTAGCTGTTGCCAGGCGACTTCGGCCTGGTTCGTGCGCTCCTCGTCCCAGGTGACATCCTCCAGCATGGCCTTGACCCCGAGGACGAGCTGGGTTGGATTGTCGTATGTTGCGGCCAGGAATGCGGCTGCTTCTCGGGCTTGAACGGCCCCGGCCTTGGCCTTGGCGGGGGCGATGCCGGAAGCCGGTCGCAACACCGCGTGGTTGAGTCCCGTAGCGTTCACGAGCACCTGCTGAGCCTGGTGCGAGTCGGTGAAGTGAACGTATCCAGCCCGCTGCTCCATCAGCCATCCCCGCAAGGCTGCGTCATCCGTCTGGTTGATCACCTGAACAAAACGTTCAGCCGCGTTGCTGGTCTGGCCGACGACGGCCAGGTCGAATGCCTTCCGACTCGCGATGGCCTCGGGGCGGATTCTCGTGTACTCGGCGTAGCGGACCGTGGCCGTGCGACGCCGGCTCTCCTCAACCCAGGCCGGATCGCGGCTGAGGAAGACGGAGAGAGCCTCCCGAATCGAGTTGATTCCCTCGCCTTTGATCTGGAGAGCCAGTTCCTGGCTGAGCCCAAGTTGGGCCTGGGTCGCATTGGAGAACATCGACAGGCGGTTAGGCTCCGTCGTGGCTCGGGCGAGGTTGGCTCCGAGAAGGAGAACTGCGCAGTGGTCATCCCGATCACGCACGCCTCGCCCCATGCCCTGCTCGATCCTCTGGATCTCACGTGCGGTGACGGTCGGGCTCCCAGTCAGGGCATCCGCTTCGCGGCGGTCGGCGCCGCTCATCGGGGTGGGGACACCGTCGAGGATCAGGAGGCGACAGGCGTCGCCGGGCAGGTCGACCCCGTCGTATTTGTTGATCAAGACCACGAGCCGACCGCGTGTGGACTTGAGGGATTCCACTCCGGCTGCAAGGTCGTTGACTCTGAGTACGGCGTCTGCGAATGGCTTCCACGGCTCCACTGCCGGCCCACTGGGCACGATGACGACGACGTTGATCGGCTCTGAGTCGGGGGCACCGTCGCCGTTCCGGTCGCCGTTGGCAAATTGCCGGGCAAGCCATCTGATGGCCCCAGCGTCGAGGTTCGGGTTGAGCGCCAGCGGAGAAAGGATCAGCCGGTCGCCGAGGTCCGCCGCACTTCCTGGAGTGACGGGTTTGACCAAGAGTTCCGGGTCGGCATCGAGCGAGGTTACGAGCACACTGTCGTCTGCGAGAGTGGCAGTGAGGTAGACGCGGCGGCGGGCCTTCGCGAACGACGGGATCATGTGGATCGGCGGGCATGGCGGACGGATCTCGAAGCCTTGACTGGTCGCGGTCGCGGAACACAGCGGGAGGACGTCCGAGATCAGGGGCCACGCGAACCGGAACTTATCGCTCTTTCCCCGGTGCGGGTGCAACAACTCCATTACCTCCTGGGCCCGGTCCGCCCAGGCCCAGAACGGAACGCGGATGGCCGCCGTGTACTCCGCTGTACTGATGTCTGCCCATGCCTTCGCAGACTGTCGGCGCAAGTCGCCCTCGAACATGTCCAGGAGCGGCTGATAGGCGTCGTGCCCGCGGGCGATGTTGAGCGTGAACTGAGCCTCTGTAGCCGCCAGCGCGGCATGGGCGTCGTCGACGATCACGGCGCCCAGATCCATGGGAGGGTGTGATCCGCCGATCACTCCAAAGCGGGACAGGCCGTTGATGAGGGTGTGGAAAGTGGTGACCAGGATTGCCCGCTCGCCACGGAACTCCATGTCGTCCGGGTCGCTGGCCGTCGCTAGTCCCAGCCGGTGGGCCTCGGCTCGGGCCTGGGACGCCAGGTAGTTGTCGGGCGTGAGATAGACGGCCTTGCCAATGCCCTCGTTCAATGTGCTCTGCGCGATCAGCAGGCCGACGACCGTCTTGCCGCCCCCCGTGTTCTGTTTGATCACGACGTCATGGTTATCCCTGATATCGAACCATGATTCGAGTACCTCACCCTGCTCCTGACGAAGGTACGGGAAGGGCCGGTTCGGCAGTCCGTTAAAGATGTCGCGTGGTCGGATGAGAGGTGCACGGTCGCCCTTGCCCAATCTGCTCAGATCCAGAGGCATGTTCTTCGAGTCCCCTCTCCCGCCGGCCGCGGTCGCCGCCGGTCTCCCATTGTCATCATGCCGTTGTCGGTCACCTCGGTGTACGACGATGAGTGACGCTGTCGGCGCTAGCCGGTCTGGTGGGGGGACGACTTGTCCTCGGTTGGCGCTTCAGCGCCAACCGTTGACATCCTTCGATGAACGGGATCAGCAGTGATCTCCGTAGGGTCCCGTCCGGCCTCCAGCTTCAACACGCTGAACTTGACAGAGAAGACGTGGGGCAGGGCGACGCGGTGGTGCTCGCGGCCGGGCCGGGCACCGGAGTGGTGGTGGACGCCGGACCGGACCCGGAACTCGTCGACCACTGTCTGCGCACGCTCGGCATCACCCGGATTCCGCTGGTCGTGCTCACCCACTTCCACGCCGACCATGTGGCCGGCCTGCCCGGGGTGCTGCGCGGCCGGGCCGTGGGGGCGATCGGGACGACCGGCTGCCAGGAGCCGATGGAGCAGGCGGAGTTCGTGCGCGGACTGGCCGCGGCGCGGGGGATTCCGGTGACCCGGGCGGTGGCAGGGGAGCGGCGGCGGACCGGCCCGCTGTCCTGGGAGGTGCTGTGGCCGCCGCCGGCCCTGGTGCCGGGCACGGAAGGGCCGAACGATGCCAGTGTCACCCTGCTCGCGGAGGTGGCGGGGGTGCGGTTCCTGCTGCTGGGGGACCTCGAACCGCCGGCCCAGCGGGCCCTGTTGCGCTCGCCGGCGGGCGGGCTGCTGGGCGGGGTGGATGTGCTGAAGGTGGCCCATCACGGTTCGGCGTACCAGGACCCGGACCTGATGCGCAGGGCGGCTCCGCGGGTGGCGCTGATCTCTGCAGGCCGAGGCAATTCGTACGGGCACCCGGCGCCCGGCACGGTCGCGGCGCTGCGGGCGCAGGGGGCGGTGGTGCTGCGGACGGACCGGGACGGGGCGCTGGCGGTGGCCGGTGCGGGCGGGGAGTTGCGGGTGGCGGGAGACTGAGGGCATGAATTCCGCAGAAGTTGATGCCTATCTGAGCCGACTCGGGGTGGCCCACCCGGCGTGGCCGACCGTGGATGTCCTGCGCGAGCTGCACCTGAGCCATCTGCGGACGGTGCCGTTCGAGAACCTGTCGATCCACCTCGGCGAGGAGATCGTGCTGGAGGAGAAGCGGCTGCTGGACAAGCTGGTGGGCGCGCGGCGGGGAGGGTTCTGTTACGAACTGAACGGCGCCTTCGGTGCGTTGCTCGCGGCGCTCGGGTACGAGGTGACGTTGCTGGCGGCGCGGGTCTACAGCCGGGAGGGGCGGCTGGGGATCCCTTACGACCATCTCGCGCTGCGGGTACGGACCGTGGACGGGGGCGAGTGGCTGGCCGACGTCGGGTTCGGGGCGCACAGCCACTTTCCGCTGGCGCTGGAGGCGCGGAGTGAGCAGGAGGATCCCGCGGGGGTGTTCCGGATCGTGGAGGCGGGGCCGGACGAGGCCGGGGTGCGGGGCGGCCACCGGCTGCCGGAGGCGGCGGACCTGGACGTCGTGATGAACGGCAGGCCGGAGTACCGGCTGGAGACGCGGCCGCGGGTGCTCGGTGACTTCGTCACCGGAGCGTGGTGGCACAGCACCTCGCCGGCCTCGCACTTCACGCAGTCGCTGGTCTGTTCGCGGGTGACGGAGGACGGGGGGCGGATCACGCTGAGCGGGCGCACGTTCAAGACGACGGGCGCGGACGGGGCCCAGCAGGAGCGGTACCTCGCCACGGACGAGGAGGTGCTGGCGACGTACCGGGAGCGGTTCGGGGTCGAGCTGGAGCGGGTGCCTGCGGTACGGAAGGGGTGAGGGCGGCGGGGGCGGGCGTGGCTGGAGAATGGCTGCGTGAGTGATGTGAGACATGTGCTGGTGCTGCCCGACCGGGACGCGGCCGAGGAGGTCGCGGAGGCGCTCCGGGAGCGGTTCGGGGTGACCGAGGAGCCCCGGCTGGTGCGGGACGCGTTGGCCGGGGAGGACGACGCGGAGGACGCGCAGTGGCTGGTGCTGCTGCGGGACGAGGACGCGGCGCTTGATCCCGCGGAGCTGGACGAGTTCGCGGGGGAGTGGGAGGGGTGGCGGGAGGAGCCGTAGCCGGGGGCGGTGCTCACGCCCTCCTCGCGAGGGCCTCGCCCCATGCCGCCCCACCCCTCCCCGCCTCGTCGCCCCCACACCCCGTCCCCCACTGTCAGTGACCCGTGCCATCCTTGACCCGATGGCCAGGAAAACTGCTGACGACGATCCGCTTGCCCCCCTGACTCTTGCCGTGGGGCAGGAGGATCTGCTGCTCGACCGGGCCGTGCAGGAGGTCGTGCGGGCGGCCAAGGCCGCTGACGCCGACACCGATGTGCGGGACCTGAACCCGGAGCAGCTGCAGCCGGGCACCCTCGCCGAGCTGACCAGTCCGTCGCTCTTCGCCGAGCGCAAGGTCGTCGTGGTGCGCAACTCCCAGGACCTGTCCGCCGACACCGTCAAGGACGTGAAGTCCTATCTCGGGGCGCCGGCCGAGGAGATCACCCTGGTGCTGCTGCACGCCGGCGGCGTCAAGGGCAAGGGGCTGCTCGACGCGGCCCGCAAGGCGGGCGCCCGGGAGGTCGCCTGCCCCAAGATGACCAAGCCCGCCGACCGGCTGGCCTTCGTGCGGCAGGAGTTCCGGGCCACCGGCCGCTCCGCCACCCCCGAGGCCTGCCAGGCGCTGGTCGACTCCATCGGGAGCGATCTGCGGGAGCTGGCGTCCGCCGTGTCGCAGCTGGTCGCCGATGTCGAGGGGACCATCGACGAGGCCGTGGTCGGGCGGTACTACACCGGCCGGGCCGAGGCATCCAGCTTCACCGTCGCCGACCGTGCCGTCGAGGGACGGGCCGCCGAGGCGCTGGAGGCGCTGCGCTGGTCGCTGGCCACCGGAGTGGCGCCCGTTCTGATCACCAGCGCGCTCGCGCAGGGCGTCCGGGCCATCGGCAAGCTCTCCTCCGCCCGGGGCGGCCGTCCCGCCGATCTCGCCCGTGAGCTGGGCATGCCGCCCTGGAAGATCGACCGGGTGCGCCAGCAGATGCGCGGCTGGACCCCCGACGGCGTCGCCGTGGCGCTGCGGGCCGTCGCCGAGGCCGACGCCGGGGTCAAGGGCGGCGGGGACGACCCCGAGTACGCCCTGGAGAAGGCGGTCGTCATCATCGCGCGGGCGGCGCGGTCCCGGGGGCGGGGCTAGGCGGAAGAGAGGAGAATCGGGCGTATCAGCCGTATTTCGCCGGATTGGGGAAAGGTGGCGACCACCATGGCTGAACACCCGCACGCGACTCTCGTCCGCAAGGGCTACGAAGCCTTCCAGCGCGGAGACATGGACACCTTGCGTTCCATGATGACCGGGGACTGCACCCATCATGTGCCCGGTTCCCACCCGCTCGCGGGGGACTACAAGGGCATCGACTCGATCCTCGACGGGTACTACGGCCGGCTCCACTCGGAGACGGGCGGGTCGTTCCGGGTCGAGCTGCGCGACGTACTCGTCGACGGTCGCGGGCACGCCATGTCCGTGCATCGCTTCACCGCGGACCGGCAGGGCAAGCACATCGACGAGAGCGGCGGCATCGTCTTCAGGATCGTCGGTGACAAGATGACCGACCTCGACGAATGCGTCGCGGACATGGACAAGGCCGACGACTTCTGGACGTGACCCCCCGGTACACGCCGAAGGCCCCGGCCTCCGCCCTGGGGAAGGGCGGGGCGCCGGGGCCCTCGTGTGAAGCTGCTGAGCTCGCACCCGCGTGGCGAACGCAGGCCGCGTGCGAGCTCGGGATGCCGGACGGGAGCGGATAGAGAGGGCCCGCTCTGGGTCCTTCCGGCGGTCAGATCAGAGAGATTCAGCCCTTGAGGGAAGCGACCTTCGAAGCAAGCGCCGACTTCTTGTTGGCGGCCTGGTTCTTGTGGATGACGCCCTTCGAGACAGCCTTGTCGAGCTGACGCGCGGCAGCGCGCTGGTACTCGGTGGCCTTCTCGGCGTCACCCGCGGCAGCGGCCTCACGGGCCTTGCGGATCGCGGTCTTCAGGGAGGACTTGACGGCCTTGTTGCGCAGCCGCGCCTTCTCGTTGGTCTTGATCCGCTTGATCTGGGACTTGATGTTCGCCACGAATGAGCCTCTACAGGTTCTGGCACGGGGCCGCACGAGAGCCGCACGGAATCCGTACCGGGTGATTTTCCTTGGGGTGTGCCTCGCGCTGAGAGGGCATGAGACACAGCTACCCAGACTACCAGTGGCCCAGCATGCGGCCCAAACCGGTCTCCGGTCGCCGCCCGTGGGACCATGGAGCCTACGTATAGACCCGATCGTTCCGACCCGAGACCGCAGACGGCTGCGGACACCTCAAGAATCAGGACCCTGCGTGCCCGCGATCCCTAGCCATGTGCCCGAACCGAGCCGAACCGACCCGGCTCTGATCCGCAATTTCTGCATCATCGCGCACATCGACCACGGCAAGTCCACGCTCGCCGACCGGATGCTCCAGCTGACCGGTGTGGTCGAGCAACGGCAGATGCGCGCTCAGTACCTCGACCGCATGGACATCGAGCGCGAGCGCGGTATCACCATCAAGTCCCAGGCCGTGCGTCTGCCCTGGGCGCCCACCACGGACAAGGGCAACACGCACATCCTCAACATGATCGACACCCCGGGGCACGTCGACTTCACCTACGAGGTCTCCCGGTCGCTCGCCGCGTGCGAGGGCACCGTCCTCCTCGTCGACGCCGCCCAGGGCATCGAGGCCCAGACCCTCGCCAACCTCTACCTGGCGATGGAGAACGACCTCAAGATCATCCCCGTCCTGAACAAGATCGACCTGCCGGCCGCCCAGCCGGAGAAGTTCTCCGAGGAGCTCGCCAACCTCATCGGCTGCGACCCCGAGGACGTTCTCAAGGTCTCCGCCAAGACGGGTGTCGGTGTCGACGCGCTGCTCGACCGGGTGGTCCGCGAGGTCCCGGCGCCGGTCGGCGTCAAGGACGCCCCCGCCCGCGCGATGATCTTCGACTCGGTCTACGACTCCTACCGCGGTGTCGTGACGTACGTCCGTGTCATCGACGGCCAGCTCAGCAAGCGCGAGCGCATCAAGATGATGTCGACCGGCGCCACCCACGAGCTGCTGGAGATCGGCACCAACTCGCCGGAGATGCTCGGCGCCGACGGTCTCGGCGTCGGCGAGGTGGGCTATCTGATCACCGGTGTGAAGGACGTCCGCCAGTCCAAGGTCGGCGACACCGTCACCAGCCAGAGCAAGGGCGCCACCGAGGCCCTCGGCGGCTACAAGGACCCGAAGCCGATGGTCTTCTCCGGTCTGTATCCGCTGGACGGCTCCGACTACCCCGAGCTGCGCGAGGCCCTGGACAAGCTCCAGCTCAACGACGCCGCGCTCGTCTACGAGCCGGAGACCTCCGCCGCCCTCGGCTTCGGCTTCCGCGTCGGCTTCCTCGGCCTGCTCCACCTGGACGTGATCCGGGAGCGGCTCGAGCGCGAGTTCGGGCTCGACCTGATCGCGACCGCGCCGAACGTGGTCTACCGGGTGGTGATGGAGGACGGCACCGAGCACATCGTCACCAATCCGAGCGAGTTCCCCGAGGGCAAGATCAACGAGGTGTACGAGCCGGTCGTACGCGCCACGATCCTCGCCCCGACCGAGTTCATCGGCTCGATCATGGAGCTGTGCCAGACCCGGCGCGGCACCCTGCTCGGCATGGACTACCTCTCCGAGGACCGGGTCGAGATCCGCTACACCCTGCCGCTCGCCGAGATCGTCTTCGACTTCTTCGACCAGCTGAAGTCGAAGACGCGCGGGTACGCCTCCCTGGACTACGAGCCCACCGGTGAGCAGACCTCCAGCCTGGTCAAGGTCGACATCCTGCTGCACGGCGACAAGGTGGACGCCTTCTCCGCGATCACCCACAAGGACGCGGCGTACGCCTACGGCGTGCGGCTCGTGGCCAAGCTGCGCGAGCTGATCCCGCGGCAGGCCTTCGAGGTGCCCATCCAGGCCGCCATCGGCTCCCGGGTCATCGCCCGCGAGACCATCCGCGCCATCCGCAAGGACGTCCTCGCCAAGTGCTACGGCGGTGACATCTCCCGTAAGCGGAAGCTGCTGGAGAAGCAGAAGGAGGGCAAGAAGCGGATGAAGATGGTGGGTTCCGTGGAAGTTCCGCAGGAGGCCTTCATCGCCGTACTGAGCAGTGATGAGAGCGCGGGGTCGGGCAAGGGCAAGAAGTAACCGCCGGTTACCCGTGCAAAACAGGCATCGAGGGGCCCGTCGTACGAAAGTGCGGCGGGCCCCGGCGCATGTGAGGGGTAGGTCTCTGTAGGAAGTGACAGGGCGCGGGCCCTTACGCCCCGGCCGGTCGCGCCTTACTCTGATCCCTGCTCGATAGTTACTCGCGAGTTAAACAACGGCACGCGAGTAGAACCAGCCGCATTCTGAGCCAGCCGCGTCGTCGCGGGCCCCGGAGGATGTCGTGAGCGACACACAGACTTTGATCGAGAACCGTCCGCCGAGCGTGGCGGCCCTCTTCCTGGAGCGCGTGGCGGCCACGCCGGACGCCGAGGCCTATCGCTATCCCGTGCCGAACGCGGCCGGGGAGGGCCCGGACGACTGGAAGTCGCTGAACTGGGGCCAGGCCGCCGAGCGGGTCTACGCGATCGCCGCCGGTCTCATCGAGCTGGGGGTGCAGCCGGAGCAGCGGGTCGCCCTCGCCTCCTCGACCCGCATCGAGTGGATCCTCGCCGACCTCGGCATCATGTGCGCCGGCGCCGCCACGACCACGGTCTACCCGCAGACCAACGCGGAGGAGTCGGCGTACATCCTCGCGGACTCCGACAGCCGGGTGCTGATCGCCGAGGACGCGGCCCAGCTCGCCAAGGCCGTCGAGAAGCGCGCCGAGCTGCCCGACCTCACGCATGTCGTGGTGATCGACCCGGCCGGCGTCGAGACCGCCGACTGGATCCTGACCCTGGACGAGCTGGAGAAGCGCGGCGCCGCCCGGCTGGAGAAGGACGCCGACCTGGTCAAGGAGCGGGTCGGCGCGATCACCAAGGACCAGCTCGCCACCCTCATCTACACCTCCGGCACCACCGGGCGCCCCAAGGGTGTGCGCCTGCCGCACGACAACTGGTCGTACATGGCCAAGGCCATCGCCGCGACCGGGCTCCTCGGCCAGGACGACGTGCAGTACCTGTGGCTGCCGCTCGCCCACGTCTTCGGCAAGGTGCTCACCTCCGGCCAGCTCGAGATCGGCCATGTCACCGCCGTCGACGGCCGCGTCGACAAGATCATCGAGAACCTGCCGGTCGTCCAGCCGACGTACATGGCGGCCGTGCCGCGCATCTTCGAGAAGGTCTACAACGGCGTCGCCGCCAAGGCCCGCGCGGGCGGCGGGGCCAAGTACAAGATCTTCCTGTGGGCGGCCGAGGTGGCCCGCGAGTACGCCAAGGTCAGCCAGGACAACTTCCGGCGCACCGGCATCGCCTCCGTCCCCTTCGGCCTCCGTACGAAGCACAAGGTCGCCGACGCCCTCGTCTACTCCAAGCTGCGGGACGCCTTCGGCGGCCGGCTGCGGGCCTGTGTCTCCGGCTCGGTCGCGCTGGCCCCGGAGATCGGCTACTTCTTCGCCGGCGCCGGCATCCACATCCTGGAGGGCTACGGCCTGACCGAGTCCTCCGCGGCCTCCTTCGTGAACCCGGGCGAGGCGTACCGCACCGGCACGGTCGGCAAGCCGCTGCCCGGCTGCGAGGTCCGGATCGCCGACGACGGCGAGATCCTCCTGCGCGGGCCCGGCATCATGGAGGGCTACCACGGCCTGCCCGAGAAGACCGCAGAGGTGCTGGAGCCGGACGGCTGGTTCCACACCGGCGACATCGGCGAGCTGTCGCCCGACGGCTACCTGCGGATCACCGACCGCAAGAAGGACCTGTTCAAGACGTCCGGCGGCAAGTACATCGCGCCGACCGAGATCGAGGGCTCCTTCAAGTCGGTCTGCCCCTACGTCTCCAACATCCTGGTGCACGGCGCCGACCGGAACTTCTGCACCGCGCTCATCGCCCTGGACGAGCTGGCCCTCATGGGCTGGGCCAAGGAGAACGGGATGGAGGGCAAGTCGTACGCGGAGGTCGTCGCGGCGCCGGAGACGGTGGCGATGGTCGAGGGGTACGTCAAGCAGCTCAACGAGAACCTGCAGCGGTGGCAGACCATCAAGAAGTTCCGGCTGCTGCCCCGCGACCTCGATGTGGAGCACGGGGAGATCACCCCGAGCCTGAAGCTGAAGCGGCCGGTCGTGGAGCGGGAGTACAAGCACCTCATCGAGGAGATGTACGAGGGCACGCGCGAGGCGTAGCGGCTACGCCGGGCCCCTGTCGATCAGTTTCCTCAGTTCCTGGACCTCCGCCCTGAGCGCCTCCAGCTGGAGTTGCTTGCGGTGCAGGTCCAGGAACACCCTGACCTTCGCCCGCAGTACCCACGGGTCGAACGGCTTGGTCAGGTAGTCGGCCGCGCCGGTGGCGTAGCCGCGGAAGGCATACCCCGGGTCGTCCTCCGCGCCGGTCAGGAAGATGATCGGGACATCCTTCGTCTGGTCCAGGCGTTTGATGTTCGCCGCCGTCTCGAAGCCGTCCATGCCGGGCATCCGGACGTCCAGCAGGACCAGCGCGAAGCGGCGGCGCAGGAGCGCCTTCATCGCCTCCTCGCCGGAACGGGCCCGGACCAGCGGTTCGTCGAGGGAGGCCAGGACCGCCTCCAGGGCGGTCAGGTTGTCCTCCATGTCGTCGACCAGGAGGATGCCGGCGTGCTCCGGTGCGTCTTCGGCGGTCATGGCGTCGCCTCGTGTGTCTCCTCCGGGTCCAGCAGGGCGCACACGACGGTGAGCAGTCGGTCCACGTCCACCGGTTTGGGCACGTAGTCGTTGGCGCCGCGGGCGATGGACTTCTCCCGGTCGCCGGGCATCGCCTTCGCGGTCAGCGCGACGATGGGCAGGCCCGCCCAGCGCGGGCTGCGGCGAATCGCGGCGATGGTCTCGTAGCCGTCCATCTCCGGCATCATGATGTCCATCAGGATGAGTTCGACGTCCGGGTTGCGCTCCAGGGTCTCGATGCCCTCGCGGCCGTTCTCCGCGTAGAGCACCGGCATGCCGACCCGGCCGAGCACATGGGTCAGCGCGAACACGTTGCGGATGTCGTCGTCCACGATCAGCACGCGCCGCCCGGACAGCACCTGCCCCGCCCGGCCCGACTGCCACTCCTCCAGCTTGGTCGGCGTGGGCCAGCCGTCGTCCATCTCCGGCGGGTGGGACATCTGCTCCGGCACCGGTACGGGGCTGCGGTCGTCGGTCACCGGGTGGCCGGGGCTGACGACGGGGACGTACAGGGTGAAGGTGGAGCCCCGTCCGGGCTCGCTCTCGGCGACGATACGGCCGCCCAGCAGGCCCGCGATCTCCCGGCTGATGGACAGGCCGAGACCGGTGCCGCCGTACTTGCGGTTGGTGGTGCCGTCGGCCTGCTGGAACGCCTCGAAGATCACCGGGAGTTTCTCCGGCGCGATCCCGATGCCGGTGTCGGACACCTCGAAGGCGATCACCCGCTCACCGGTCTCCGCGTCCTGGACCAGGCCGACCCGCAGCTCGACCCGGCCCGACGCGGTGAACTTGATGGCGTTGGAGAGCAGATTGCGCAGCACCTGCTGCAGGCGCTGCTCGTCGGAGTACATCTCGCGCGGGACGTCCTCGCCGACCGACACCTCGAAGGAGAGCCCGCGGTCGTGGGTGAGCGGGCGGAAGGTGGCGTGGACGTAGTCGAGCACTTTGATCAGCGGCAGGCGCTTGGGGCGCACGTCCATCCGGCCCGCCTCGATCTTCGACAGGTCGAGGATGTCGTTGATCAGCTGCAGCAGGTCGGAGCCCGAGCGGTGGATGGTCGTCGCGAACTGGACCTCCTGGTCGGTGAGATGGCCGTCCGGGTTGTCCGACAGGAGACGGGCGAGGATCAGCAGGGAGTTCAGCGGGGTGCGCAGCTCGTGCGACATGTTCGCCAGGAACTCCGACTTGTACTGCGAGGAGGTGGCCAGCAGCGCCGCCTTCTCCTCCAGTTCGGCGTTCGAGTGCTGCAGCTCCGCCTGCTGCTTCTGCAGTTCGTCCGAGCGCTCCTGCAGCTGCATGGCCAGCCGCTGGGACTCGCCGAGCAGCGACTCGGTGCGGGAGTTGGCGATGATGGTGTTGATGGCGACGCCGATGGTGTTCACGAACTGGTCGAAGAAGGCCAGGTGGACATCGGAGAAGCGGGAGAAGGACGCCAGCTCGATCACCCCGAGGAGCTTGTCCTCGAAGAGGATCGGGATGATGACGATGGTGGTGGGCGCCGCTTCCCCCAGCCCGCTGTTGATCTTGATGTAGTGCGGCGGGGCCTCCTCGACGAGGATGCGCTTCTTCTCGCGGGCCGCCTGCGCCACCAGGCCGTGGACCGGCAGGCCGCCGGTCTCCATGGTGGCGCCCTGCGCGGCGCCGTACCCGGCGATGAAGGCCAGGCCCTTGGTCGGGGCGGTCGTGCCGTCCTGCTCCGGATCCGCCAGGTAGAACGCGCCGTACTGGGCGTTCACCAGCGGCGTCAGCTCGCGCAGGATCAGGTCGGCGACCTCCATCAGGTCCCGGTGACCCTGCATCAGGGAGGCCAGGCGGGCGAGGTTGGACTCCAGCCAGTCCTTGGCGCGGGTGGTCTCGCGGAGGTTGGCCACCATCAGGTTGATGTTGTCCTTCAGCTCGGCGACCTCGCCGCGCGTCTCCACCGTGATCGAGCGGGACATGTCACCCTGCGCCACGGCCGAGGCCACCTCGGCGATGGCGCGGACCTGGGTGGTCAGGTTCAGCGCCAGCTCGTTCACATTGGTCGTCAGCCGCTTCCAGGTGCCGTACACGCCCTCGACCCGGGCCTGGCCGCCGAGCTGGCCCTCGGAGCCGACCTCGCGGGCCACGCGGGTCACCTCGGAGGAGAACGAGGAGAGCGTGTCGACCATGGTGTTGATGGTGGTCTTCAGCTCCAGGATCTCGCCGCGCGCGTCCACGTCGATCTTCTTCGACAGGTCGCCCTGGGCCACGGCGGTGGCGACCTGGGCGATGTTGCGCACCTGGGAGGTGAGGTTGTCGGCCATGGAGTTGACGTTGTCCGTCAGGTCCCGCCAGACGCCGGAGACGCCCAGCACCCGGGCCCGTCCGCCGAGGTTGCCGTCGGTGCCGACCTCGCGGGCGACGCGGGTCACCTCGTCGGCGAAGGCGCGCAGTTGCTCCACCATCGTGTTGACGGTGTCCTTCAGCTCCAGGATCTCGCCCCGCGCGTCGACGGTGATCTTCTTGGACAGGTCGCCGTTGGCGACGGCGGTGGTGACCTGGGCGATGTTGCGGACCTGCGACGTGAGGTTCAGCGCCATGAAGTTGACGTTGTCGGTGAGGTCCTTCCAGACCCCGCTGACGCCCCGCACCTGGGCCTGACCGCCGAGGTTGCCCTCGGTGCCGACCTCGCGGGCGACGCGGGTGACTTCGTCGGCGAAGGCGGAGAGCTGGTCGACCATGGTGTTGATGGTCGACTTCAGCTCCAGGATCTCGCCCTTCGCGTCGACGGTGATCTTCTGGCTGAGGTCGCCGTTGGCGACGGCGGTGGTGACCTGGGCGATGTTGCGGACCTGCGACGTCAGGTTCGACGCCATGAAGTTGACGTTGTCGGTGAGGTCCTTCCACACCCCGGACACGCCCCGCACCTGCGCGCGACCGCCCAACTGGCCCTCGGTGCCCACCTCGCGGGCCACGCGCGTGACCTCGTCGGCGAAGGCGGAGAGCTGGTCGACCATGGTGTTGACGGTCAGCTTCAGTTCGAGCAGCTCACCGGTCGCCTCCACGGTGACCGTGCGGGTCAGGTCACCGCGCGCCACCGCCGTCGTCACCAGGGCGATGTCCCGCACCTGTGCCGTCAGCCGGGCGGCCATGGTGTTGACCGCCTCGGTCACGTCCCGCCAACTGCCCGACAGACCGCGCACCTTGGCCCGGCCGCCGAGCCGTCCCTCGGTGCCGACCTCGCGGGCCACCCGGGTCACCTCGCCGGTGAACAGGGAGAGCTGGTCGACCATCTTGTTCACGGCCCGGCCCAGCCGCCGCAGATCGCCGCGCAACTGCCGGGAACCGTCGTGCAGATCGACCCGCTGGGTCAGATCGCCGCCCGCCACCGCGTCCAGGACACGGGTCGCGTTGGCCGCCGGGGCCACGATGGCGTCGAGCAGCTGGTTGACGTCGTTGACCCGGGCGGTCCAGGCGCCCTGGCCCGGGCTCGCCGCCAGCCGCTCGTCGAGCCGGCCGTGCCGCACGAGCTCCCGCCGGACGCGCTGCACCTCGGAGTTGAAGTGCAGACTGCGGTTCATGATCTGGTTGTAGGCCGCGACGAGCTCGGCCACCACGCCGGTGCCGGGATCGGACACCTGCCGGAAGTCGCCGTCCCTCGCCGCGGTCATGGCGACGAGCAGAGGGCGCAGATCCGATGCTCGAATCTGACCGTCTTCGAGCGCGCGTGTACCACTGTTCTCACTCATGCCGGCCCACTTCGGTGACTCGGTGCTTATGGGCGCGGCCAGTCTGTCACTCTGTCGGCGTCGACTGAGGCGTATTCGTGCGAACCGCTCGGGGAGCTGTCCATGAGGGCCATACCGGCGCAACGGGAGACCGCCTCCCGTGCCTCCGGCGCGCCCGCGCGCGAGGAGGAGCCCCCGCGCGCGTGGGCCGACGCCACCCTGCTCGGAAGCTCCCTCGCGCCCGCCTCGGCCCGCGCGCTCGTGCGCGCCGCCCTCGCCGAGTGGACCGAGCTCGGCCTGCCCGGCACCCAGGCGCACACCCGCCGCCTCGCCGACGACACCGTCCTGGTCGTCAGCGAACTCGTCACCAACGCCGTCGTCCACGCGGGCACCGAGATCGGCCTGGTCTGCCGCGCGGAGGAGGAGACCGGCGCCGTCGTCGTCGAGGTCTCCGACCGCCACCCCGCGCGCGCCCCGCGCGACGGCGCGTCCGAACCGGCCCACGGCTCGGCGGAGTACGGGCGCGGACTGACCCTGGTGGCCCGGCTCGCCGAGTGCTGGGGAGTGACGTACCGCACCGGCGTGAAGACGGTGTGGGCCCGGCTGCCCGCCGAGGAGCACCCCGACGAGCCGGGCGCCCCCACCGGCCCGCCGCCCTACGCGATGCCGGGCCCCGGTCGGGGACGGCCCGAGCGCGACGGGGACTGGCTCGACCGGGGTGCGCTGTCCTTCCTCGCCGA
This sequence comes from Streptomyces sp. YS415, assembly GCF_023544665.1. Lineage (GTDB taxonomy): Bacteria > Actinomycetota > Actinomycetes > Streptomycetales > Streptomycetaceae > Streptomyces. The sequence continues at coordinate 189,896 of NZ_JAMJFL010000012.1, read as the reverse complement.
GGCCTCCGACCTGCTCGCCGGGCAGCTCGACGAGGATCTGGTCGCCGCGCTCACCGCGCAGCTGCTGGTGCCCCGGCTCGCCGACTGGTGCGCGGTGTGGCTGGAGGACGAGTTCACCGGGCGCGGCCGGTCCCCGCACGGCATCCCGGGCACCGGGCCCCGCCTCGCCCGGGTCTGGCACGCCAGCGAGAACCGCATCGAGGAACTGCGCCGGGCGCTGGAGAAGGAGCCCCCGTACCCGCCGGACGATCCAGGTCCGGGCTCCGGACCCGTGCCGCACCCGTGGCCCAGGGCGGCGCCGGGCGAGCGCGAACCGGTCGGCACGGCACTGGCGTACCGCCTGGTCGCGGGCGGCCGGCCGCTGGGCACGCTCGTCATCGGGCAGTCCGGGCCCGAGGGGTTCCCCGACGAGGTCACCGGGCTGGTGGAGGATCTCGGCCGGCGGGTGGCGCTGGCCATCGGCGCGGCCCGGCAGTACGCCCGCCAGGCCACCATCAGCGCGGTCCTCCAGCGCGGGCTGCTGCCCGGCGCGGTCGCCGAGATCCCCGGCGTGCGCAGCGCCCTCGTCTACGAGCCCTGCGACAAGGGCGGCCCGAGCGGCGACTTCTACGACGTGTTCCCGGCCGGCGAGGGCCGCTGGTGCTTCGCCGTGGGCGACGTCCAGGGCAAGGGCCCGGAGGCGGCGGTGGTGATCGGCCTGGCCCGCCCCTGGCTGCGGCTGCTGGCCCGCGAGGGGTACCGGGTGCCGGACGTCCTGGACCGCCTCAACCAGCTCCTCCTCGACGACGCCACCGAGGCCGCGGACGCCCGGGCGCGCGCCCTGGTCGGCCCGGCCGCACCGGGCGACGGCCCGCAGACACGGTTCCTGTCCCTGCTCTACGGCGAACTGGTCCCCTTCGACGGAGGCGTGCGCTGCACCCTCGGCTCCGCAGGCCATCCGCTGCCGCTGCTGCTCGGGCCCGACGGGCGCGTCCGTACGGTCGCGCAGCCGCAGACCCTGCTCGGGGTCGTCGAGGACGCCACGTACACCAGTGAAACCTTCCGCCTCAGGTCCGGGGACAGCCTGCTGTGCGTGACGGACGGGGTGACGGAGCGGCGCAGCGGCTCGCGCCAGTTCGACGACGGGGACGGCCTGGCGGCCGCGCTCGCCGGGTGCGCCGGGCTCAGCGCGCAGTCGATCGCCGAGCGGATCCGGCGGCTCGTGCACGACTTCGGGGGGCGGCCGCCGGAGGACGATCTGGCGCTGCTGGTGCTCCAGGCCGAGTAAGGGCGCGCGGTGCTGGACAATGGAACGCATGCCTTCCGCACTCCCCGACGGCGAGCCGGTCCCCGACGACGGCGCGCTGCCCGCCGCCGCGCTCACCGGCGCCGCCGACCGCCCGCTCGGGTTCTACCTGCACGTCCCCTACTGCGCGACCCGCTGCGGGTACTGCGACTTCAACACCTACACCGCCACCGAGCTGCGCGGCACGGGGGGCGTACTGGCGTCCCGCGACAACTACGCGGACACCCTGACCGACGAGATCCGGCTCGCGCGCAAGGTCCTCGGCGACGACCCCCGCGAGGTCCGGACGGTCTTCGTGGGCGGCGGTACGCCGACCCTGCTGGCGGCGGACGATCTGGTCCGGATGCTGCACGCGGTCCGCGACGAGTTCGGCCTCGCGCCGGACGCCGAGATCACCACCGAGGCGAACCCGGAGTCGGTGGACCCGGCGTACCTGTCGGCGCTGCGGGAGGGCGGCTTCAACCGGATCTCCTTCGGCATGCAGAGCGCGAAGCGGCATGTGCTGCAGGTGCTGGACCGCACACACACACCGGGACGGCCGGAAGCATGTGTGGCGGAGGCACATGCGGCGGGGTTCGACCATGTGAACCTGGACCTGATCTACGGCACGCCCGGGGAGACCGACGACGACTGGCGGGCCTCGCTGGACGCGGCCATCGGCGCCGGTCCCGACCACATCTCCGCCTACGCCCTGATCGTCGAGGAGGGCACGCAGCTCGCCCGCCGGATCCGCCGGGGCGAGGTCCCGATGACCGACGACGACGTCCACGCCGACCGCTATCTGATGGCCGAATCCGTGCTGTCGTCGGCGGGCTTCGACTGGTACGAGGTCTCGAACTGGGCGACCTCGGAGGCGGGCCGGTGCCTGCACAACGAGCTGTACTGGCGCGGCGCCGACTGGTGGGGCGCCGGCCCCGGAGCGCACTCGCACGTGGGCGGGGTGCGCTGGTGGAACGTGAAGCATCCGGGGGCGTACGCGGCGGCCCTGGCGGCGGGCCGGTCCCCGGGCGCCGGGCGGGAGCTGCTCCCGGCGGAGGACCGCCGCGTCGAGCGGATCCTGCTGGAGCTGCGCCTGCGGGAGGGCGTCCCGCTGTCCCTGCTGCACGAGGCGGGCCGCACGGCCGCCCGGCGGGCCCTGGCGGAGGGGCTGCTGCAGGAGGGCCCGTACGCGGAGGGCCGCGCGGTACTGACGCTGCGGGGCCGGCTGCTGGCGGACGCGGTGGTCCGGGACCTGGTGGACTGATCGCTCCGGGGATCTGATCTCCCGGGGCGGCACTCACATGGCCTGCCGCCCTTCCGGGAGATCAGTTCCCACCGCCGTCCGTGACGAAGTCGATCAGTTCCTCCACCCTCCCCAGCAGCTCCGGCTCCAGGTCCTTGTACGAGTGCACCCGCGCCAGGATTGCCTGCCACACCGCGCCCGTGTTCTCCGACGGCCAGCCCAGCGCCCGGCACACGCCCGTCTTCCAGTCCTGCCCGCGCGGCACCCGCGGCCAGCCCGCGATGCCCAGGGACGACGGCTTCACCGCCTCCCAGATGTCGATGTACGGGTGGCCCACGACCAGCGCGTGGTCGCTGGTCACCTGCTGTGCGATGCGCCACTCCTTGGTGCCGGGCACGAGGTGGTCCACCAGCACCCCCAGCCGCGCGTCCGGCCCCGGCGCGAACTCCGCCACGATCCCCGGCAGGTCGTCGACGCCCTCCAGGTACTCCACCACCACGCCCTCGATGCGCAGGTCGTCGCCCCAGACCTTCTCCACCAGTTCCGCGTCGTGGCGGCCCTCGACGTAGATCCGCCCGGCGCGGGCCACGCGCGCGCGTGCCCCGGGGACGGCCACCGAGCCGGAGGCGGTGCGCGTGGGGCGTACCGGAGCCCCCGCGGAGGGGCGTACCAGCGTCACCACCCTGCCCTCCAGCAGGAAGCCCCGCGGCTCCAGCGGGAACACCCGGTGCTTGCCGAAGCGGTCCTCCAGGGTCACGGTGCCCGCCTCGCAGCGGATCACCGCTCCGCAGAAGCCGGTGCCGGGCTCCTCGACCACCAGGCCGGGCTCCGCCTCGACCTCGGGCACCGGCTTGGGCTTCTTCCACGGCGGGGTCAGGTCCGGAGAGTACTGGCGCATTCGGATGACGATAGGAGAAGCGCCGGAGCAGGTCCTACGACACGCCGAAACGGGCCGCCAGCGCGTCCCGCTGCGCCCGTACGAACGCCGCGTCCACCACCGCCCCGTGACCGGGCACGTACACCGCGTCCTCGCCGCCCAGCGCCAGCAGGCGGTCCAGCGCCGCCGGCCACTGCGACGGCACGGCGTCCGGGCCGGCCTGGGGGTCGCCCGACTCCTCCACCAGGTCGCCGCAGAACACGACCTCCGGGGAGCCGGGAACCAGGACCACCAGATCGTGGGGCGTGTGGCCGGGGCCCACGTTCGCCAGCAGGACCTGGCGGCCGGGGCCGAGGTCGAGGGTCCACTCGCCGGAGACGTGGTGCCGGGGCGGCGCGAGGACGTCCACCGCCTCGTCCGCCGCCCGCGCGTCCAGCCCGTGGCGTACCGCGTCCGCGCGCAGCGCCGCCCGGCCGTGCGGCCCGTACACCGAGTCGATGCCCACCGCGCCGTAGACCTCCGCCCCGGCGAACGCCGCCGCACCGAGCACATGGTCGAAGTGGGGATGCGTCAGAGCGAGATGAGTCACACGGTGACCGGCGAGTGCCTCCGCCCGCATCCGCAGCCGTGCCCCTTCGGTCAGGCTCGACCCGGCGTCGACCACCAGCGCCTTACCCTCGCCGACGACCAGGCCCGCCGTACAGTCCCAGCCGGGCAGCCGGCACCGGCCCACCCCCGCCGCGACCCGCTCCCATCCCAGCTCTTCCCAAGTCACCGTCATACCGCGACGCTAGCTGTACGACCCATCACAGCCGGGCCGACCTTGCCCGGTCAGTACCCGACCGCCGTACACTGGGCCGGGAACGCTGGCACTCGGGCGGACAGAGTGCCAGGCGAGGAGCCCCGGGGGACTGGGGGCACGACTTCTGGAGGTGTGCGCGGATGCTGAGTGAACGCAGGCTGCAGGTGCTGCGCGCCATCGTCCAGGACTATGTGGGCACCGAGGAGCCGGTGGGGTCGAAGGCCCTGACCGAGCGGCACAACCTCGGCGTCTCCCCGGCGACCGTCCGCAACGACATGGCGGCGCTGGAGGACGAGGGCTACATCGCCCAGCCTCACACCAGCGCCGGGCGCATCCCGACCGACAAGGGCTACCGGCTCTTCGTCGACAAGCTGGCCGGCGTGAAGCCGATGAGCGCGCCCGAGCGGCGGGCCATCCAGAACTTCCTCGACGGCGCCGTCGACCTCGACGACGTGGTGGCCAGGACGGTACGGCTGCTCGCGCAGCTCACCCGGCAGGTCGCCGTCGTGCAGTATCCGTCGCTCACCCGGTCCACCGTGCGCCATGTCGAGCTGCTCTCGCTCGCCCCCGCGCGCGTGATGCTGGTGCTGATCACGGACACCGGGCGGGTCGAGCAGCGGATGGTCGACTGCCCGGCGCCGTTCGGCGAGGCGTCCCTGGCCGATCTGCGGGCCCGGCTGAACAGCCGGATCGCGGGCCGGCGCTTCACCGATGTGCCGACCCTCGTCGAGGACCTCCCCGAGGGCTTCGACATGGAGGACCGCGGCACGGTCTCGGCCGTCCTCTCCGCACTGCTGGAGACGCTGGTCGAGGAGAACGAGGAGCGGCTGATGATCGGCGGCACCGCCAATCTCACCCGCTTCGGACATGACTTCCCCCTCACCATCCGGCCCGTCCTGGAGGCACTGGAGGAGCAGGTCGTGCTCCTCAAGCTCCTGGGCGAGGCCGGGGATTCGGGCATGACCGTACGCATCGGTCACGAGAACGCCTACGAGGGACTCAACTCCACCTCCGTGGTGTCGGTCGGCTACGGTTCGGGCGGCGAGGCAGTCGCCAAGCTCGGCGTGGTCGGACCGACCCGCATGGATTACCCGGGAACGATGGGAGCGGTACGCGCAGTGGCACGGTACGTCGGACAGATCCTGGCGGAGTCGTAAGTGGCCACGGACTACTACGCCGTTCTCGGCGTGCGCCGCGACGCGTCGCAGGAAGAGATCAAGAAGGCCTTCCGGCGGCTCGCGCGCGAGCTGCACCCGGACGTCAACCCCGATCCGAAGACCCAGGAGCGGTTCAAGGAGATCAACGCCGCTTACGAGGTGCTCTCGGACCCGCAGAAGAAGCAGGTCTACGACCTCGGCGGCGACCCGCTGTCCCAGGCGGGCGGCGCGGGCGCCGGCGGCTTCGGCGCGGGCGGCTTCGGGAACTTCTCGGACATCATGGACGCGTTCTTCGGCACGGCGTCGCAGCGCGGGCCGCGCTCGCGCACCCGCCGGGGCCAGGACGCCATGATCCGCCTCGAGATCGAACTCGACGAGGCGGCCTTCGGTACGACGAAGGACATCCAGGTCGACACGGCCGTCGTCTGCAACACCTGCAGCGGTGAGGGGGCTGCCCCCGGCACCTCCGCGCAGACGTGCGACATGTGCCGCGGTCGCGGTGAGGTGTCGCAGGTGACGCGGTCCTTCCTGGGCCAGGTCATGACCTCGCGGCCGTGTCCGCAGTGCCAGGGCTTCGGCACCGTCGTGCCGACGCCGTGCCCGGAGTGCGCCGGTGACGGCCGGGTGCGGTCCCGCCGTACCCTCACGGTCAAGATCCCGGCCGGTGTCGACAACGGCACGCGGATCCAGCTCGCCGGTGAGGGCGAGGTGGGCCCGGGCGGTGGTCCGGCCGGTGACCTCTACGTCGAGATCCACGAGCTGCCGCACGCGCAGTTCCAGCGGCGCGGCGACGACCTGCACTGCACGGTGACCCTCCCGATGACGGCGGCGTCCCTCGGCACCAAGGTGCCGCTGGAGACCCTCGACGGCCTGGAGGAGGTCGACATCCGCCCGGGCACCCAGTCCGGCCAGTCGATCCCGCTGCACGGCCGGGGCGTCACGCATCTGCGCGGTGGCGGCCGGGGCGACCTGATCGTCCACGTCGAGGTCCAGACCCCGAACAAGCTCGACCCGGAACAGGAACGCCTGCTCCGCGAGCTGGCCAAGCTGCGCGGCGAGGAACGGCCCCAGGGGCAGTTCCAGCCGGGGCAGCAGGGGTTGTTCTCGCGGTTGAAGGATGCTTTTAACGGGCGTTGAGGCGGGTCGGAGGCGCTGCTGCAGGACGCCTGCAACGGGCGTTGAGCCTGCCGCTGCCCCTGGTCTATGCCACACGGACGGGTGGATTCGAGGTTGTTCGGAGGACGTGACAACATGCCGTCATGTCCTCCGCACTGACCGATCTTTTTCCCCTTCCGATCGTGCAGGCCCCCATGGCGGGCGGCGTCTCCGTGCCGGCCCTCGCCGCTGCCGTGGCCGAGGCCGGTGGGCTGGGGTTCCTCGCCGCCGGGTACAAGACCGCCGACGGCATGTACCAGGAGATCAAGCAGTTGCGGGGGCTCACCGGCCGCCCCTTCGGCGTGAACCTCTTCATGCCGCAGCCGGAGTACGCGGACCCTGCGGCCGTCGACGTCTACGCCCACCAGCTCGCCGGAGAGGCCGGCTGGTACGAGACCGAACTCGGGGACCGCGACAGCGGGCGGGACGACGGCTACGAGGCCAAGCTCGCCGTCCTGCTCGACAACCCGGTACCGGTGGTCTCCTTCCACTTCGGCGTGCCGAGCAGTGACGTGCTCGACTCGCTCCGGCGGGCCGGGACCTTCACCCTGGTCACCGCCACCACCGCCGAGGAGGCCCTGGCCGTCGAGCGGGCCGGTGCGGACGCGGTGATCGCGCAGGGCGTCGAAGCCGGCGGCCACCAGGGCACGCACCGCGACAACCCCGAGACCGACGGCGCCGGCATCGGCCTGCTCTCGCTCCTCGCCCAGATCCGCGAGACCGTCGGCATCCCCGTCGTCGCCGCCGGCGGCATCATGCGCGGCAGCCAGATCGCCGCCGTGCTCGCCGCGGGCGCGAGCGCCGCCCAGCTCGGCACCGCGTTCCTCGCGACGCCCGAGTCCGGGGCCCACGCCGTCCACAAGCAGGCGCTGACCAACCCGCTGTTCGTCCGTACGCAGCTGACGCGGGCGTTCTCCGGCCGCCCCGCGCGCGGGCTCGTCAACCGCTTCCTGCGCGAGCACGGGCCCTACGCCCCCGCCGCGTACCCCGAGATCCACCACCTCACCTCGCCGCTGCGCAAGGCGGCCGCCAAGGCGGGCGACGCGCAGGGCATGGCGCTGTGGGCGGGGCAGGGCCACCGGATGGCACGGGAACTGCCCGCCGGGCAGCTGGTCGAGGTGCTGGCGGCCGAACTCGCCGCCGCCAGGACAGCGTTGTCGGCCTCGCCGGAAGGCGGTGCGTCGCGATGACGGCTCCGGTGTTCGTGGTCGAACGCCTCGACGCGGCCCCCGGCGGACGGTATGTCCTCGACGGTCCCGAGGGCCGCCACGCGGTCTCCGTGAAGCGGCTGCGCTCCGGCGAGGACGTCGTCCTCACCGACGGCGCCGGGCGCTGGGCGGACTGCGTGGTGCTGGAGGCCGAGGGCAAGGACCGGCTGACGGTCCGGGTGGACTCGGTCGCCGAGGAACCCGCGCCGCGGCCCCGCATCACCGTCGTCCAGGCCCTCCCCAAGGGCGACCGGGGTGAGCTGGCCGTCGAGACGATGACCGAGGTCGGGGTCGACGGGATCGTGCCGTGGTCGGCGTCCCGCTGCATCACGCAGTGGAAGGGGGAGCGGGGGCTGAAGGCGCTCGGCAAGTGGCGGGCCACCGCGCGGGAGGCCGGCAAGCAGTCCCGGCGGGTCCGCTTCCCGGAGGTCGCGGACGCGGCAACGAGCAAGCAGGTCGCGGCACTTCTGGCCAAGGCCGACTTCGCCGCCGTACTCCATGAGAGCGGCACCGAGCCGCTGGCCGCCGCCGAACTGCCCACCGAGGGCGAGATCATGCTGGTCGTCGGCCCCGAAGGGGGCGTGTCCCCCGAGGAGTTGGCGTTGTTCGAGGAAGCCGGGGCACGCCCCTACGTCCTCGGCCCGACCGTCCTGCGCACCTCCACCGCCGGCACGGCAGCCGCCGCCCTCCTCCTCGGCCGCACGGGCCGCTGGGGCTAGCAGCGGGTCGGGGGGAGCAGCTGTACGTCCTCTCTGCGGACCGCGAAGGATTCCTGGCGGGAGCCCTCGTGGCGGGACGGGTCCCAGAGCCAGATCCAGTCGGTCGCGGTGCCGAAGGAGAGGACGGGGTGGTCGGTGGGGGCCGGGCCGTTGTCCACGGGCAGGGGCTTGGCCGGGTCCACCGGGCGGACGCAGACGAAGTGGGCGTAGACGCCGAAGTAGTCGGGCGGGCGCCTGCCGTCGTGGGCGACGTTCTCCGCGGCCCGCCCCGCCGCGCTCGCCGCGTCGCGGGTGCCGATGCCGATCGCGGTCAGGGCGAAGACCACGCCCAGCAGGGTGGCCAGGACCGCGGCGAAGAGGCGGTTGCTGCCGTCCCGGCCCAGATGGAAGTGGCGCAGCCAGCCGATGACCGCCACGAGGAACGCCATGCTGCCCAGGGCGTACCCCATGGGCTCGGCGGCCGCTAGGTACCGGCCGAGGCTGGACGTGGGCACCGCGCTCGCGCGGATGTCGAAGCGGTCCAGATACGCCGCGTGCATCTGCTCGCCCAGCCGGCCCACCATCGACCACAGCACCGGCACCGACAGCGGCACCAGCCAGGCCGCGTGCCGGGTGAAGAACGTACGGCGGACGGCCAGCACCACTCCGGCGCCCGTGAACAGGCCCAGCGCGAGCAGCAGGACGCCCGCCCACAGCTGGGCGGCGCTGCTGCCCCCGCCCAGCAGCGCCCCGAACGCGGCCAGCGCCGTGGTGCCCGCGACCCCCGCCGCCCACTGCGCCCGGCGGCCACGCGCCCGCGTCTCCTTGGCCGTCCGCCCCAGCGGCAGCGCCCCCGCCGGGCTCAGCAGCGCCGGCAGCAGCTTCCAGGCCCCCTCGGCCCAGACGACGTACATCCCGCAGACGATCGCGAGCAGCAGGCCCGCCATCGCCGCCCCCAGCCAGACCAGGCGGACCCGGCGCTCGTGCGGGGTCTCGTCGCGCGGCGGGTCCGCGTCCGAGTGGCCCGGCACCCGCAGCGCGTGCGCCGCCGGGTCGAAGGGACGGCCGCCCAGGGCGCGCGCGGCCAGTTCGGCCTCCGCCGCCTCCCGGGACCGCGGCCCCGCCGGGACGGTCACGGCCCGCTGCTCGTCCGCCCCGCCGAGCCAGATCCACACCCGGCCGAGCGTCGGCAGTGCGCGGTGCAGGTAGTACGTCGTCCGGGCGGGGCGCTCGTGCTCGACCAGCGCCGCGTCCCGTATCCAGGCGCCCAACTCTGCTTGCCGGGTGAGCCGTTCGACCTCCATGGTGGCGGTGCGCAGGGCGCCCAGGCGGGCGCCGTGCAGCCGGACCTCGACGACGAGGGTGGTCCGGTGCGCCACGGCCGGCGCCGCCTCCCCGCCCTCCGCCGGGCGCACGGCCCAGCCGCGCTCCTCGAACAGGGCGGTCACATAGGCCACTTCGTCCGCCTGGTCGACCACGTCGACGAGCATCCGCACCCGCCGCCGGCACGGCGGCGCGGGCGGTCCGGCGGCCGGGTCGGCCGCGGGCTCGGGGCCCTGCTGCGGTTCGTCGGGGACGCGCGGTCCCGGCAGGAGTCGGGGCGAGCGGATCCGCGGGGGTGTCAACGGTCCTCCGGTACACGGGCAGTTGGACGGCACTCGATTGTGACGTGCGGGAGCGGTGAGTGTCCGTATGCGCTCTACCGCGCCGGGCCGGACAGTGGCAGGCTGCCCTCCATGGGGGCATTGCGGCGGTTTGGGGATCGCCCGCGCGGGGCGCGCGTGGCGGGTGCGGCGGGACTGGTCGTCCTCGCCGTCGGCGGAGCGGTCGCGTGCGAGGGCGGCGGCATGAGCACCGCGTCCATCGCGTACACCACCGACCAGACCGTGACCCGGGAACTGGAGCGCCGGAAGGCGGAGGTCCAGTGGCTCACCTGCACCGCCTCCTACGGCGACGACGGCGGCGACGCCGGCTCGACCCCGGACGCGGGCGAACAGACCGTCGCCGAGGTGGAGTGCACCGGCAAGACCAAGGACGGCAAGGACATCACCGTCGACGGTCTGGTCACCCGGGCGACCGACGGCAAGTGCGTACGCGGTCACCTCACCGCGAAGGTGGACGGCAGGAAGTGGTTCGAGGTCAACGGCCTCGGCGACTGCGAGGGCACCCCCTCCCCGGTCGCCCCGCCCAGCAGCGACGGACCGGGGCAGTCCGGACCCACCGTCACCGTGACCGTCACCAAGACGCTGTACTGCAAGGAGGATCCGCAGTGCTGGCCGGAGGGCAAGTGAGCGAGTGATCCCAAACCCCTTACCCGAGGTGAGGCGGGTGCGTAGGGTGATCGGGTGACTCAGCCTGCCGCGTATCTCCGGTACCCGCATCCGCACGGCGAGTTGGTCGCCTTCACCGCCGAGGACGACGTCTGGCTCGCCCCCCTGGACGGCGGCCGGGCCTGGCGGGTCAGCGCCGACAACATGCCGGTCTCCCTGCCGCGCATCTCGCCCGACGGCGCCACCGTCGCCTGGACCTCCAGCCGCGACGGCGCCCCCGAGGTGCACACCGCCCCCGTCTCCGGCGGCCCCTCCACCCGCCTGACGCACTGGGGCGTCCGCACCCGGGTGCGCGGCTGGACCCCCGACGGCGACGTCCTCGTGACCAGCAACCGGGGCCGGGCGAGCCGCGACCGCACCTGGGCGCACGCCGTCCCGCTCGACGGCGGACCGGCGACGACGCTGCCGTACGGCGTCGTCGGGGACGTGGCCCTCGGGCCGCACACCGTGCTGCTGTCCGCGACCATGGGCCTGGAGGCGGCCCACTGGAAGCGCTACCGGGGCGGCCGGGCCGGGAAGCTGTGGATCGACCGGGAGGGGCAGGGCGAGTTCGTCCGGCTGCACGAGGACCTGGACGGGAACATCGAGCACCCCGTCTGGGCCGGTGACCGCATCGCCTTCCTCAGCGACCACGAAGGCGTGGGCGCGCTCTACTCCTCCCTCGCCGACGGCTCCGACCTGCGCCGGCACACCCCTCTCGACGGTTTTTACGCCCGCCACGCCGCCGGTGACGGCACCCGGATCGTGTACGCCTCGGCCGGTGAACTGTGGCTCCTGGACGACCTCGACGGCGCCGAGCCGCGCCGCCTCGACATCCGGCTGGGCGGCCAGCGCACCGACCGCCGCCCGCACCCGGTCAGCGCCGCCCGCTGGTTCGGCGCCGCGGCCCCCGACCACACCGCGCGCGGCAGCGCCGTCCTGGTGCGCGGCGCGCTCCACTGGGTCACCCACCGCTCCGGTCCGGCCCGCGCCCTGGCCGCCGAACCCGGCGTACGGGCCCGCAAGCCCCGCACCTTCCGCGTCGACGGCGAGGAATGGGTGGTGTGGGTGACCGACGCCGAGGGCGACGACGCGCTGGAGTTCGCCCCCGCGACCGGTCTCGCCCCGGGCGCCACCCCGCGCAGGCTCGCCGCCGGACAGCTCGGCCGGGTCCTCGGCCTCGCGGTGGCCCCCGACGGCAGCCGGGCCGCCGTCGCCTCGCACGACGGCCGGGTGCTCCTCGTCGAACGGGAGACCGGCGAGGTCCGCGAGGTCGACCGCAGCGAGGACGGCGATGTCGCCGGGCTCGTCTTCTCCCCCGACTCCGCCTGGCTGGCCTGGTCGCACCCCGGCCCCAGCCCGCTGAGCCAGCTGCGCCTGGCCAACACCACGGACCTGTCGGTCACCGAGGCCACACCGCTGCGCTTCCAGGACTACGCGCCCGCGTTCACCCAGGACGGCAAGCACCTGGCGTTCCTCTCGGCGCGCTCCTTCGACCCGGTCTACGACGAGCACGTCTTCGACCTGGCCTTCGTGGCCGGTTCCCGCCCGTACCTGATCACGCTGGCCGCGACGACGCCGTCGCCGTTCGGACCGCAGCGGCACGGGCGCCCCTTCGACGCGCCCGACAAGGACGAGACACCGGACAGCGAGGGCACCCCGGCCACCCGGATCGACCTCGAAGGGCTCGCCGACCGGATCGTGCCGTTCCCGGTCGAGGCCGCCCGCTACACCGACCTGCGCGCCGCCAAGGACGGCCTGCTCTGGCTGCGCCACCCCGTCACCGGCGAACTCGGCTCGTCCCGGGCCGCCCCGGACGACCCGGACCCCAAGTCCGAGCTGGAGCGCTACGACCTCGTCCAGCAGCGCGTGGAGCATCTGGCCGCCGACGCCGACCACTTCGAGGTCAGCGGCGACGGCAAGCGGGTGCTGCTGTGGACCGAGGGCCGGCTCAAGGTGGTCCCCAGCGACCGGCGGGCCTCGAACGACGAGGACAGCGACTCCAACGTCACCGTCGACCTCGGCCGGGTCCGTCAGCTGATCGACCCGGCCGCCGAGTGGCGGCAGATGTACGAGGAGACCGGCCGCATCATGCGGGACCACTTCTGGCGCCCCGACATGAGCGGCGTGGACTGGACGGCGGTGCTCGACCGCTACCGTCCGGTCCTGGACCGGCTGGCCACCCACGACGACCTGGTCGACCTGCTCTACGAGGTCCAGGGCGAACTCGGCACCTCCCACGCCTACGTCGTCCCGCGCGGCGGCTCCGGCGCCGGGCCCCGCCAGGGTCTGCTCGGCGCGGACATCTCCCGCCGTGAGGACGGCACCTGGCGCATCGACCGCGTCCTGCCGTCGGAGACCTCCGACCCGAACGCCCGCGCCCCGCTCGCGGCACCCGGGGTCGCGGTCCGGGCGGGGGACGCGATCGTCGCGGTGGGCGGAGTGCCGGTCGATCCGGTGACCGGGCCCGGCCCGCTGCTGGTGGGCACCGCGGGCAGGCCCGTCGAACTGACCGTGTCCCCGGCGGGCGGCGGCGAGCTGCGGCACGCGGTGGTGGTCCCGGTGGCCGACGAGGAGCCGCTGCGCTACCACGACTGGGTGGCCGATCGCCGGGCCCACGTCCACGAACGCTCCGGCGGACGGCTCGGCTACCTACACGTCCCCGACATGCAGGCGCCGGGCTGGGCGCAGATCCACCGGGACCTGCGGGTCGAGGTCGCCCGCGAGGGCCTGATCGTCGACATCCGGGAGAACCGGGGCGGCCACACCTCCCAACTGGTCGTGGAGAAGCTGGCCCGCCGCATCGTCGGCTGGAGCGTCCCGCGGGGCATGCGCCCCGCCAGCTACCCGGAGGACGCCCCGCGCGGCCCGGTGGTGGCGGTGGCCGACGAGTTCTCCGGCTCGGACGGCGACATCGTCAACGCGGCGATCAAGGCGCTGGGCATCGGCCCGGTGGTGGGCACCCGGACGTGGGGCGGAGTGGTCGGCATCGACAGCCGCTACCGCCTGGTCGACGGCACGCTGATCACCCAGCCCAAGTACGCGATCTGGCTGGAGGGTTCCGGCTGGGGCGTGGAGAACCACGGCGTGGACCCGGACGTCGAGGTGGTGCAGCGCCCGCAGGACTACGCGGCGGGCAGGGACGCCCAGTTGGACGAGGCGGTGCGGATGGCGCTGGAGGCGCTGGAGAGCAGCCCGGCCAAGACCCCGCCGGGTATGCCCACGTAGGAGCGCGCCGCGACCGGCCACAAATGACCCGCACTCGCCGACGATACGATGCCCCCGAATCATTGGGCGCACCCTCCGGAGGAACCCGCATGGCTGGAGAACCCCAGGACGACTGCCTGTTCTGCAAGATCGTCGCAGGCCAGATCCCCGCCACCATCGTCCGGGAGACCGAGACCACCGTCGCCTTCCAGGACATCAACCCCCAGGCACCGGTGCACGTCCTGGTGATCCCCAAGGCGCACCACGCGAACGCCGCCGACCTCGCCGCAGCCGCCCCGGAACTGGCCGCCGACGTCCTGCGGGAGACCAAGGAGGTGGCCGACGAGCAGAAGCTCGACTCCTACCGCGTCGTCTTCAACACCGGCACCGGCGTCGGCCAGACCGTCTTCCACGTCCACGCCCACGTCCTCGGCGGCCGTGGCATGCAGTGGCCTCCCGGATAACCAGCCATGTCCGTACGCGAACTCGTGGTCCTCGGCACCGCGAGCCAGGTGCCGACCAGGCACCGCAACCACAACGGCTACCTGCTGCGCTGGGACGGGGAGGGCATCCTCTTCGATCCCGGCGAGGGCACCCAGCGCCAGATGCTGCGTGCCGGGGTCGCCGCCCATGACCTGAACCGGATCTGCGTCACGCACTTCCACGGCGACCACTCGCTCGGCCTCGCCGGGGTCATCCAGCGGATCAACCTCGACAAGGTCCCGCACGAGGTGACCGCGCACTACCCGAAGTCGGGCCAGCGCTTCTTCGACCGGCTGCGGTACGCGACCGCGTACCGGGAGACCGTCGGGATCGTCGAGGCGCCCGTGAGCGAGGACGGGGCGCTCGCCACCACCCGCGGCTACACGCTGGAGGCCCGCAGGCTCTCCCACCCCGTGGAGTCGTACGGCTATCGCCTGATCGAGCCCGACGGCCGCCGCATGCTGCCCGACCGGCTCGCCGCGCACGGCGTCAGGGGCCCGGACGTGGGACGGATCCAGCGGGAGGGCGCGCTCGGCGACGTGCGGCTCGACGACGTCAGCGAGGTGCGCCGCGGCCAGCGCTTCGCGTTCGTCATGGACACCCGGCTGTGCGACGGGGTGCACGCGCTCGCCGACGGCTGCGACCTGCTCGTCATCGAGTCGACGTTCCTCGACGAGGACACCGACCTCGCCGTGGAGCACGGCCACCTCACCGCGGGCCAGGCGGCACGCGTGGCGCGGGAGGCGGGCGTACGGCATCTGGTGCTGACGCACTTCAGCCAGCGCTACTCCGAGCCCGACGAGTTCGAGCGGCAGGCGCGGGCGGCCGGCTTCGAGGGGGAGCTGACGGTGGCGCACGACCTGCTGCGAGTGCCGGTTCCGAAGCGTCGGTAATACGCCCGTACGATGCTTTGATGCCCCTCCCGAAAGCTGAACTGCACCTGCACATCGAAGGCACGCTGGAGCCCGAGCTGGCCTTCGAGCTGGCCGCCCGCAACGGCGTCGAGCTGCCCTACGCGGACACCGACGCGCTCCGCGAGGCGTACCGGTTCGAGGATTTGCAGTCCTTCCTGAACCTGTACTACGAGCTCATGGCGGTGCTGCGCACCGAGCGGGACTTCGAGGACCTCGCGCAGGCCTATCTCGCCCGCGCCGCTGCGCAGGGCGTGCGGCACGCGGAGATCTTCTTCGACCCGCAGGCCCATCTGGCGCGGGGGCTGTCCATGGGCACGGTCGTCGAGGGGCTCTCCCGCGCGCTGGACCGCAGCGAGGCCGACCACGGCGTCTCCACGCAGCTCATCCTGTGCTTCCTGCGCGACGAGTCCGCCGAGTTGGCCATGGCCACCCTGGACGCCGCGAAGCCCTACCTCGACCGGATCGTCGGCGTCGGCCTGGACTCCGCCGAGGTCGGGCATCCGCCAATGAAGTTCCGGGAGGTGTACGAGGCCGCCGCCGCCCTCGGTCTGCGCCGCGTGGCGCACGCCGGTGAGGAGGGACCGCCGGAGTACATCACCGATGCGCTGGACGTGCTGGGCGTGGAGCGCGTCGACCACGGGCTGCGGTGCATGGAGTCCCCGGAGCTGGTGGAGCGGCTCGTCCGGGACCGGGTGCCGCTGACGCTCTGCCCGCTCTCCAACGTCCGGCTGCGCACCGTGGACACGCTGGCGGACCATCCGCTGCCCGCGATGCTCGACGCGGGCCTGCTGTGCACGGTCAACTCCGACGATCCCGCGTACTTCGGCGGCTACGCGGGCGACAACTTCCGTGCGGTGCGCGAGGCGCTGGGCCTGACCGACGACCGGCTGCGCGAGCTGGCCCGCAACTCCTTCGTGGCGAGCTTCCTGGAGCACGACGAGGAGCGGCGGACACGGTATCTGGCCGAGGTGGAGGCGTACGAGTTCCCGTAGGCGCCGCGGCGCCCCCCCCGAGGGCGCTCAGGCCGCCGTCGCCCGGTCGTACACCGGGGTCTCCACCGGGATCTCCACCACCGCAAGCGAGCGCCTGCCCGCGCCCATCGCCACCACGGTCATGGGGACCGCGACCACCAGCAGCCCCGCGGCCAGCACCGCCCCCATCGCCGGGAAGCCCGCCTGCGCCGACAGCACGCTGCCGGCCAGCGGCCCCGCCGCCGTGCCCAGCGAGGACGCCGAGCCGACCAGGACCGCCCAGCGCCCCCGGCCGTCGAGGGACGCGGCGAGGCCGATGACGTAGGACAGGACGATCGGGTAGAGGGCGTTCCAGGCGATCTCGCCGGCCGCGAAGGTCGTCAGGTCCCGTGCGGAGGCGCTGACGGCGATGCAGGCCGCGATGACGGCCGTACCCGCGCCGATGGGGAGCGCGAGACCGAGCCGGGGGCCGATCGCGCTCGCCGCCACCACGCCGAGCAGGCCCGCGCCGAGCGCAACGGCGAACACCATGCCGACCGTGACCTCGCTCAGGTGCGCCTGTGTCAGACCGATCCGGCCGCTTACGCCCCACAGGGAGTTCTGCGCGAGGGACCAGCACATCAGGGCGGCGGCGAGGACCAGTCCGGAGCGCAGGTGGGGCAGCGGGCCGGTGGCCCCCGGGGTGCGGGCGCCGGTGACCGGGGCGGCGAGGCTGCCGGTCAGCGGCCACACGGCCAGCGCGGCGAGCGCCAGGGCGGCGAGCGGGAGGCCGTGGCCGGGGCCCAGGTGCGGGACCGTCAGATACACGGCGCCCGCGAGGGCGGAGACGCCGAGCAGGCCGTACGTGGTGACGCGGTGCGGGTCCGGACGCGCGGCGATCCCGGTGGCGGCGACCGCGGTGGCCGTTCCGGAGCCGAAGCCGCCGATCACGGCGCCCGCGACGACGGCCGGGACCCAGTGGGCCAGCGCGGCCCCGCCGTAGCCGAGTACGGCGAGCGTGAGGCCGAGCCGGGCCAGGGGGCGCGGGCCGATCCGGTCGACGCGCGAGGCGAGCAGGAACCCCGCCGCGGCCGAACCGAGCAGCAGCGCACTGCCGACGGCGCCGGCCTGAGTGGCGGAGAGGGGGAGCCCCGAATCCAGGCGGCCGACGGTGGTCGGCAGGAGATACGGAGCCAGGTACCCGGCCGTGAAAAGGGCGACGAGGGGCCAGGGCAGGGTGGTGCGGGCGGACACGGGCGTTCCCAGGGCATGCGAAAGAAGCGGTTCGAAAAGGGGGTGGGCGACGACCGTCGACGGACAGGAACGCGCGGGGCAATTTGTATCAAGCCGGGGGAGGCGCGAAGAAGGCCGGCCGGTGTGATCCGGGGCACATGCTGTTTCGCCGGGGAAACGGCGGGTAGAGGCGCGCCTTCCTGCTGGCCGGCGCCGGTGGCGGATGCGCCGCCATTGACGCACCACCGTTCGCATCCTTAGCCTCCATCTACATATATGGATACCGCCTGCGTGGGGAGATGGATGACCGTGGCCCTCGACACCGATACGGCCGTACGGCGGCTGCGGGACGGCATGGCGGGCGGGGTGCTGTCCTTCCCGCTGACGAGCTTCCACGACGACGGCACCCTCGACCCCGACGGCCTGCGCACCCATGTCGCCGAGCGGCTCGCCGCCCGGCCCGGCGCGGTCTTCCCCGCCTGCGGCACCGGCGAGTTCTTCTCACTGGACGAGGACGAGTACCGCACGGTCGTCACCGTCACGGTTCAGGAGGCGGCCGGGAGGCTGCCCGTCGTCGCGGGCATCGGCTACGGCTGGGCCCAGGCCGTACGGTTCGCGCGCATCGCGGAGGAGGCGGGCGCCGACGCCCTGCTCGTCCTGCCGCACTACCTGGTCGCCGCCCCGGAGGAAGGGCTGGTGCGGCAGCTGGAGCGGATCGCCTCGGCCACCTCGCTGCCGCTCATCGCCTACCAGCGCGGACAGGTCGCCTTCAGCGCCGGCTCGCTGCGCCGGATCGCGGCCCTCCCCAACGTCGTCGGGCTCAAGGACGGCCACTGCGACCTCGACCGGCTCCAGCGCCTCACGCTCGCCGCCCCCGAGGGCTTCCTGTTCTTCAACGGCGCCGCCACCGCCGAGATCCAGGCCCGCGCCTACGCCGCCGTCGGCGTCCCCGCCTACTCCTCCGCCGTGCACGCCTTCGCGCCCGAGATCGCCAACCACTTCTTCGCCGCCCTGCGCGACGGCGACGACAAGACGGTGGAGCGGCTGCTGCGCGACTTCTACGTCCCGTTCGTCGAACTCCGCGACCGGGTGCCCGGCTACGCCGTGTCCCTGGTGAAGGCGGCGGCACGACTGCGGGGGAGCCCGGTGGGACCGGTGCGCGCCCCGCTCACGGACCCCTCCGACGCCGACCTCGCCGATCTGGAAGCCCTGCTCGCCACCGGACTGGACCTCGTAGGAGCCGCGCTGTGAACCTCACCGTCACCGATGTCCGGCTGACGCCGATCCTCGTCGCCGACCCGCCCCTGCTCAACACCCAGGGCGTCCACCAGCCCTACACGCCCCGGCTGATCGTGGAGGTCGTGACCGCGGACGGCATCACCGGGGTGGGGGAGACCTACGGCGACACCAAGTACCTGGAGCTGGCGCGGCCCTTCGCCGCGAAGCTGATCGGCCGGCCGGTCAGCGATCTGAACGGCCTGTTCACCCTCGCCGAGGACGTCGTGGTCGACGGCTCCCGGGTCTCGGACCAGGTCGACGTGGGCGGACTGCGCGGCGTCCAGACCGCCGACAAGCTGCGGCTGTCCGTGGTCTCCGGCTTCGAGGTGGCGTGTCTGGACGCGCTCGGCAAGGCGCTCGGCCTGCCGGTGCACGCGCTGCTCGGCGGCAAGGTGCGCGACGCCGTCGAGTACAGCGCGTACCTGTTCTACCGCTGGGCCGAGCACCCGGCGGGCGTGGCGGCGGAGCGGGACGACTGGGGCGCCGCCGTGGACCCGGCGGGCGTTGTCGCGCAGGCGCGCACGTTCACGCAGCGGTACGGGTTCACGTCGTTCAAGCTCAAGGGCGGGGTGTTCCCGCCGGACGAGGAGATCGCCGCCGTGCGGGCGCTCGCGGAGGCGTTCCCGGGGCATCCGCTGCGGCTCGACCCCAACGGCGCCTGGTCGGTGGAGACCTCGCTGAAGGTGGCGGAGGAACTGGCGGACGTCCTGGAGTACCTGGAGGATCCCGCGCTCGGCACCCCGGCCATGGCCGAGGTGGCCGCCGGGACCGGGGTGCCGCTCGCCACCAACATGTGCGTGACGACGTTCGCCGAGATCAAGGAGGCGTTCGCCCGGGACGCCGTGCAGGTCGTGCTCTCCGACCACCACTACTGGGGCGGGCTGCGCAACACCCAACAGCTCGCCGCGATCTGCCGCACCTTCGGCGTCGGGGTGTCCATGCACTCCAACACCCACCTGGGGATCTCCCTGGCCGCGATGACCCACGTCGCGGCCACCGTCCCGAACCTGCACCACGCCTGCGACTCCCACTACCCCTGGCAGGCGGAGGACGTGCTCACCGAGCGGCTGCGGTTCGAGGACGGCAAGGTCGCCGTCCCCGACGAGCCCGGCCTCGGTGTCGAACTCGACCGCGACAGGCTGCGGTTCCTGCACCAGCGGTGGCTGGATGACGACGGCACCCTGCGGGAGCGCGACGACGCGGCGGCGATGCGGGTCGCCGACCCCGACTGGGTCACCCCGGCCGTCCCCCGCTGGTAGCCCGGGGCCTCCCGCGAGGTCGCGCCCGGTGCCGGCCCGCCGGAGGAGCCGCCGGGCCCGGGACGGCCCGGCACGAGCGGCGGGGCCGGGGCGCGCGGCGGCGCGTTGTCAGTGGGGTGGTGCACACTGGCCTGATCCGCACCACGTCAGGGAGCGCACCGTGATCGCGTCCGCCGCGTCCACCGGAAAGGGACCCTCCTCCGCCGTCGCCGGGAGGCCGCAGTGCCCGGCCCAGGTCGACCCCCTGGCCGCGCTGCGCACCCCCGCCGATCCGCCCTGGGACGTGTACCTCACGGGCACCGTCTTCCTGGACATCATCTTCACCGGGCTCGACTCCGCCCCGGTGCGCGGGACCGAGTCCTGGGCCCGCGGCATGGGCTCGAGCCCCGGCGGCGTCGCCAACATGGCCACCGCCCTGGCCCGCCTCGGCCTGCGCACCTCCCTCGCCGCGGCCTTCGGCGACGACCACTACGGCGAGTACTGCTGGGACGCCCTGGAGCAGGGCGAGGGCATCGACCTCACCTCCTCGCGCTCCGTCCCCGGCTGGCACTCCCCGGTGACCGTCTCCATGGCCTACGAGGGCGAACGCACGATGGTCTCCCACGGCCACGAACCGCCCCCGGAGGAGCCCGCCCCCGACTGCCCCCCACGCGCGCGTGCCGCCGTCGCCTCCCTGGAACCGGGAAGGAGCGCCCCCTGGATCGCCCAGGCCGCCGCCAAGGGCACCCGGATCTTCGCCGACGTCGGCTGGGACGAGACCGGCGCCTGGGACCTCGCCGGGCTCACCGACCTCGCCCACTGCGAGGCGTTCCTGCCGAACGCCGAGGAGGCCATGCGCTACACCGGCGCCACCTGCCCGCGCGCCGCGGCCCACGCCCTCACCGCGCACGTACCGCTCGCCGTGGTCACCCTCGGCGCCGAGGGCGCCTACGCCGTGGACCGGCGCACCGGCGAGAGCGCCGAGGTCCCGGCCATCGCCGTGGAGGCCCTCGACCCCACCGGCGCCGGGGACGTCTTCGTGGCCGGCTTCGTCACCGGCACCCTCGCCGACTGGCCGCTCGCCGACCGCCTCGCCTTCGCGGGCCTGACCGCGGCCCTCTCCGTGCAGGAGTTCGGCGGCTCCCTGTCCGCCCCCGGCTGGGCCGAGATCGGCGCCTGGTGGCGCAGGATCCAGTCCTACGACGACCAGGACCCGGCGGCACTGCGCCGCTACGCCTTCCTCGCCGGCCTGGTCCCCACGGACCCGGCCCGCCCCTGGCCGCTGCGCCGCGCGGTCCCGACGATCGGCTTCGGCCGCTCCGCCTGAGCGGGAAAAGGCCTACGGGCTTGTCAGTCGTGCGGCGTACCCTGGAATCGCCAGGCCGCCCCTGTGGCGGACGCACCGTTTCGAGGAGGACGAGCAAGGCCTACAGAGCCGGCCCATGACTCAGACACCCACAGCTCATACACCCGCGCAGGGGCAGGCGAGAGCAGAGTTCACCGTCCCCGCCCAGCACCCCATGGTGACCGTGCTGGGGTCCGGGGACTCCCTCCTGCGTGTGATCGAGAAGGCCTTCCCGGCGGTCGACATCCATGTCCGGGGCAATGAGATCAGCGCGGTCGGCGCGGCCCGTGAAGTCGCCCTGGTCCAGCGCATGTTCGACGAGATGATGCTGGTGCTCCGCACCGGACAGCCGATGACGGAGGACGCAGTGGAACGCTCGATCGCCATGCTCCGGGCGAGCGAGAACGGCGAGGGGACCCCCGAGACCCCGGCCGAGGTGCTCACCCAGAACATCCTCTCCTCGCGCGGACGCACGATCCGCCCGAAGACCCTCAACCAGAAGCGGTACGTCGACGCGATCGACAAGCACACGATCGTCTTCGGCATCGGCCCCGCCGGTACCGGCAAGACCTACCTCGCCATGGCCAAGGCGGTCCAGGCGCTGCAGTCCAAGCAGGTCAACCGCATCATCCTGACCCGCCCCGCGGTGGAGGCGGGCGAGCGGCTCGGCTTCCTGCCGGGCACCCTGTACGAGAAGATCGACCCCTACCTGCGCCCGCTGTACGACGCGCTGCACGACATGCTCGACCCCGACTCCATCCCGCGGCTCATGGCCGCCGGGACCATCGAGGTCGCGCCGCTGGCCTACATGCGCGGCCGTACCCTCAACGACGCCTTCATCATCCTGGACGAGGCCCAGAACACGAGCCCCGAGCAGATGAAGATGTTCCTCACCCGCCTCGGCTTCGACTCGAAGATCGTCATCACCGGTGACGTGACCCAGGTCGACCTGCCGTCCGGCACCAAGTCCGGTCTGCGGCAGGTGCAGGACATCCTGGAGGGCGTCGACGACGTCCACTTCGCCCGGCTGTCGTCCCAGGACGTCGTCCGGCACAAGCTGGTCGGCCGTATCGTCGACGCGTACGAGTTGTACGACAGCAAGCACGGCACCGAGAACGGCACGCACAAGGGCCGGTCGAAGTCGGCTGCCAAGGGCTCCCAGGGGAAGTAGACCAGCACGACCATGTCGATCGACGTCAACAACGAGTCCGGAACCGAGGTCGACGAGCAGGCGATCCTCGACATCGCCCGCTACGCGCTCGCCCGGATGCGCATCCACCCGCTCTCCGAGCTCTCGGTGATCGTCGTGGACGCCGACGCCATGGAGCAGCTGCACATCCAGTGGATGGACCTGCCCGGGCCGACGGATGTCATGTCCTTCCCGATGGACGAGCTCCGGCCGCCGTCCAAGGACGACGACGAGCCCCCGCAGGGCCTGCTCGGCGACATCGTGCTCTGTCCCGAGGTCGCCAAGAAGCAGGGCGAGGAAGCGCCGACGCAGCACTCCATGGACGAGGAGCTCCAGTTGCTCACCGTCCATGGCGTGCTGCACCTGCTCGGTTACGACCACGAGGAACCCGACGAGAAGGCCGAGATGTTCGGACTGCAGGCGGCGATCGTGGACGGCTGGCGCGCGGAGAAGGGCCTGACCGGTCCCTCCCCGGCTCCGACCGTCTCATGAGTGCGCAACTCGTCCTCGGGGCGATCGCGCTGGTCGTGGTCGCCTGGCTCGCCGCCTGCGCGGAGGCGGGCCTGGCGCGCGTCTCCAGCTTCCGAGCCGAGGAGGCCGCCCGCTCGGGACGGCGCGGCAGCGCGAAGCTCGCGCAGATCGCCGCCGACCCGACGCGCTATCTGAACGTGGCGCTGCTGGTCCGCGTGGCCTGCGAGATGGCCGCGGCGGCGATGGTCACGTACGCCTGCCTCCAGGAGTTCTCCAGCACCACCGAGGCGCTGCTGGTGGCGATAGCGGTCATGGTCCTGGTGTCGTACGTCGCCGTCGGCGTCTCCCCCCGGACCATCGGCCGCCAGCACCCGCTGAACACCGCGACGGCGGCGGCGTACGTGCTGCTGCCGCTCGCCCGGATCATGGGCCCGATCCCGTCCCTGCTGATCCTCCTCGGCAACGCCCTCACCCCCGGCAAGGGCTTCCGCCGGGGCCCCTTCGCCTCCGAGGCCGAGCTGCGCGCGCTGGTCGACCTCGCGGAGAAGGAGTCCCTGATCGAGGACGACGAGCGCCGGATGGTGCACTCCGTCTTCGAGCTCGGCGACACCCTCGTGCGCGAGGTCATGGTGCCGCGCACCGACCTGATCGTCATCGAGCGCTACAAGACCATCCGGCAGGCCCTGACCCTCGCGCTCAGGTCCGGCTTCTCGCGCATCCCGGTCACCGGGGAGAGCGAGGACGACATCGTCGGGATGGTGTACCTCAAGGACCTCGCCCGCAAGACGCACATCAGCCGGGAGGCGGAGAGCGAGCTGGTGTCGACCGCGATGCGTCCCGCCGCCTTCGTGCCCGACACCAAGAACGCCGGTGACCTGCTGCGCGAGATGCAGCAGGACCGCAACCACGTCGCCGTCGTCATCGACGAGTACGGCGGCACCGCGGGCATCGTCACCATCGAGGACATCCTGGAGGAGATCGTCGGCGAGATCACCGACGAGTACGACCGGGAGCTCCCGCCGGTGGAGGACCTGGGCGAGGACCGCTACCGGGTCACCGCCCGCCTGGACATCACCGACCTCGGCGAGCTGTACGGCCTGGACGAGTACGACGACGAGGACGTGGAGACGGTCGGCGGTCTCCTCGCCAAGGCGCTGGGCCGGGTCCCGATCGCCGGTGCCTCGGCCGTCGTCAAGCTCCCCGACGACCGGGAGCTGCGGCTGACGGCGGAGGCTGCCGCAGGCCGCCGGAACAAGATCGTGACCGTGCTGGTGGAGCCGGTGGGCGCCGCGAAGGAAGGCGAGGAGGACGAGTGACCTCCGAGGAGCTGCGCGCCCTGTGCCTGTCCTTCAACGCCGTCGTGGAGGACTTCCCGTTCAACCCGGAGACCTCCGTCTTCAAGGTCCTCGGCAAGCTGTTCGCGCTGACGAACCTGGACGCGCGGCCCCTGACGGTCAACCTCAAGTGCGACCCCGAGGACGCGGTCCGGCTGCGCGAGGAGCATCCGGGGCTGGTCGTCCCCGGCTATCACATGAACAAGCGCCACTGGAACACCGTCACCGTCGACGGCGGCCTGCCCGACCGCCTGGTCCGCGAGCTCGTCGAGGACTCCTACGACCTTGTCGTCGCCGGACTCCCGCGCGCCGAGCGGCTCCGCCTGGACCGGCCCTGGCGGGCACTTCGTATGCTCGGGGCATGACCGAGAGCAACGCGCTTGACCCCGAGGACCGCAAGATCGTCACCCTGGCCCGTTCCGCGCGGGCCCGCAACGGCGTGCCCGAGGGCGCTGCCGTACGCGACGAGACGGGACGGACGTATGCCGCCGGGTCCGTGGAGCTGGACTCGCTGAAGCTGAGCGCGCTGCGCACGGCGGTGGCGATGGCCGTGGCGTCCGGGGCGAAGTCGCTGGAGGCGGCGGCCGTGGTGACGGAGGCGGAGAGCGCGGCGGCCGAGGATCTCGCGGCGGTACGGGACCTGGGCGGGGCGGGTACGCCGGTGCTGCTCGCCGGGACCGACGGCGCGGTGCGGCGGACCGTCCCCGCGGAGTAGTCCGGACGGACCGTCCGGGTTCCGGGCGGGCGCGGTTCCTCAGAGCGCGTCGGGGCCGCGCTCGCCCGTCCGGACCCGTACGACGGTCTCCACGGGCAGCGCCCACACCTTGCCGTCGCCGATCTTGCCGGTGTGCGCGGCCTTCACGATCGCGTCGATCACGGCGTCGCAGTCGGCGTCCTCCACGACCACCTCGATCCGCACCTTGGGCACCAGGTCGACCTGGTACTCGGCGCCTCGGTACACCTCGGTGTGGCCGCGCTGCCGGCCGTAGCCGCTCGCCTCGGTCACGGTCAGTCCGTGCGCACCGAGCTCCTGCAGCGCCGACTTCACCTCGTCGAGGCGGTAGGGCTTGACGATCGCGGTGATGAGCTTCATGCCGTGGCCTTCTGGGGAGGAGAGCGGAGCTGCCGGCCGGGGCGCCCCGCCCCGGGAGCCGTGATCGTATGCGCTCCGGGCACGCGCCGTAAGGCCCCGGCGGGCCCGTTGCCCGGCGCGGGACGGACGTCTGTGCGGCGGGGCTCCGTGGATCAGGGAGAATGGGCCCCATGAGCGTTCGTACCCAGTTTTCCGAAGAGCCGGCCGAGGCCCGCCACAGGGCCGGCTTCGCCTGCTTCGTCGGCCGCCCCAACGCGGGCAAGTCCACCCTCACGAACGCTTTGGTCGGGCAGAAGGTGGCCATCACCGCCGACCAGCCGCAGACGACCCGGCACACCGTCCGGGGGATCGTGCACCGCCCGGACGCCCAGTTGATCCTGGTGGACACCCCCGGCCTGCACAAGCCGCGCACCCTGCTCGGCGAGCGGCTGAACGACGTGGTCCGGACGACCTGGGCCGAGGTCGACGTGATCGGCTTCTGCCTGCCGGCGAACGAGAAGATCGGCCCCGGTGACCGCTTCATCGCCAAGGAGCTCGGGGCGATCAAGAAGTCGCCGAAGGTCGCCATCGTCACGAAGACGGACCTGGTCGACTCCAAGGCGCTCGCCGAGCAGCTGATCGCGATCGACCAGCTCGGCAAGGAGCTGGGCATCGAGTGGGCCGAGATCGTCCCGGTGTCGGCGACCGCGAACAAGCAGGTCGACCTGCTGGCGGACCTGCTGGTCCCGATGCTGCCCGAGGGCCCGCCCCTCTACCCCGAGGGCGACCTCACCGACGAGCCCGAGCAGGTCATGATCGCGGAGCTGATCCGCGAGGCGGCCCTGGAGGGCGTCCGCGACGAGCTGCCGCACTCCATCGCCGTGGTGGTGGAGGAGATGCTCCCCCGCGAGGACCGCCCCGCCGACAAGCCGCTCCTGGACATCCACGCCTTCGTCTACATCGAGCGCCCCAGCCAGAAGGGCATCATCATCGGCCCCAAGGGCAAGCGCCTGAAGGACGTCGGCATCAAGTCCCGCAAGCAGATCGAGGCGCTGCTGGGGACCCCCGTCTTCCTCGACCTGCACGTCAAGGTCGCCAAGGACTGGCAGCGCGACCCGAAGCAGCTGCGCAAGCTCGGATTCTGAGGGCGCGTCAGCCCTGGTACCGGAGCATGTCCCGGTACCAGTGGTACGACGCCTTCGGGGTCCGCTGCAGGGTGTCGCGGTCGACGTGGACGAGACCGAACCGGCGCGCGTACCCCTCCGCCCACTCGAAGTTGTCCAGCAGCGACCAGACGAAGTAGCCCCGGACGTCCACACCCGCCTCCGTCGCCCGGTGCAGGGCGCGGATGTGGCCGTCGAGGTAGGTGATCCGGTCCCGGTCGTCGAGGCCCTCGTAGGAGCAGCCGTTCTCGGTGATGACGACGGGCGGGAGCCGGTCGCCGTAGCGCTCGTGGAAGTGGGTGAGCAGCTCGGTGAGCGCCTCGGGGACCACCGGCCAGCCGAAGTCGGTGACCGGGACGCCCTCGATCTCCCGCACGGAGAAGGGCAGTTCGGCGGGCATGGTGATCCCGCCGAACTCGATCTCGGTGCCCTGCGGGGCGCCCACCCTGGTCGGCGCGTAGTAGTTGATGCCGTACCAGTCGACCGGCTCCCCGATCACCTTCAGATCCGCCTCGACGTCGCCCGGCATCAACTCGGCGATCCCGGCCGGGTATTCGCCGAGCAGCACCGGGTCCGCGAACAGCCGGTTGAGCAGGACGTCGTAGAACTCGGCCGCCTCCACGTCGGCGGGCTCGCGCGAGGCCGGCCAGGCCGGCGCGTGGGAGTTGGCGATCCCGACGTCCCCGACCCCGGCCGCGCGCAGCGCCCGTACGGCCAGGCCGTGCGCGAGCAGCTGGTGGTGGGCGACGGGGAGCGCGTCGAACAGGAGGCGGCGGCCCGGGGCGTGGCTGCCGAGGGCGTGGCCCAGCAGGGTGTGCTCGGCGGGCTCGTTGAGGGTGATCCACTTGTGCACGCGGTCCCCGAGCCGCTCGGCCACCACCGACACGTACTCGGCGAACCGGGCGGCGGTGTCCCGCTCCAGCCAGTCCAGGCCGACCGGCAGATCCCAGTGGAAGAGCGTGGACACCGGACGGACGCCCGCCGCGCACAGCTCGTCCACCAGCCGGTCGTAGAAGTCCAGCCCGCCGCGGGAGTTCACCCGCGGCCAGGAGACCGAGAAGCGGTACGCGCCCACGCCGAGGTCCGCCAGGAGCGCCACGTCCTCGCGGTAGCGGTGGTAGTGGTCGCAGGCCACCGCCGCCGTCGAGCCGTCCTTCACCCGGCCCGGCACCTCCGTGAACGCGTCCCACACGGACGGCCCGCGCAGCTCGGCCGCGCCCTCGATCTGGTGCGCGGACGTCGACACGCCCCACAGGAAGCCCGCCGGGAACCGGGGTATCGGGTGCTCTTGAGTCGCCATGCGCCGGATCATCGGCACCCGGGTGACGGGTGTCAACGGCGCGGCGCCCATGACCTGTTACGCGCCTTCCTTCAGCACTCTGCTGATCAGCGTGCGCTGTTCCTCGGTCAGCCGGGGATCGGAGCAGTACACGGTCTTCCCGTCCACCGTGATCTGGTAGCCGAATCCGTCGGGCACCCCGACGGGCGGTGTGCCCCGGCCCGCGGCGACCGCCCGCTCGGCCAGGGCGTGCCACGCGGGTGCGTCGGGCCGGCCCGCGGTGTCCACCTCGGCGTGCCGCTCGATGCCCGCGAATCCGCCCGTGCGCCTCACCTGAATACGCATGGGACCTGTCTAGTACGGAATCAGAGGGTGCGCACCCCGACCTGTTCCCACGCCTTGAGCACCGCCCGGAGTTCCTCGCTGCCGTCGCCGTACCGTGCCTTCGCGGCGGCGGCGGTCAGGGTGGCGAAGTCGGCGAACAGGGCCTGCGCCTTCAGTTCGCCGCCGGTCAGCACGTCGTACCAGATCTGGCCGGCGCGCTCCCAGGCGTGGCCGCCGAGGGCGGTGGCCGCGAGGTAGAACGCGTGGTTGGGGATGCCGGAGTTGATGTGCACGCCGCCGTTGTCGCGGCCGGTGCGGACGTAGCCGTCCATCGTCGCGGGCTGCGGGTCCTTGCCGAGGACGTCGTCGTCGTAGGCCGTGCCGGGCTCCTTCATGGAGCGCAGCGCCTTGCCCGTCACCCGCGGGGCGAGCAGCCCGGCTCCGATCAGCCAGTCGGCCTCGGCGGCGGTCTGGCCGAGCGTGTACTGCTTGATGAGCGCGCCGAACACGTCCGACATCGACTCGTTCAGGGCGCCGGGCTGGCCGAAGTAGGTCAGGTTCGCGGTGTACTGCGTGACGCCGTGGGCGAGTTCGTGCCCGATGACGTCGATGGGGATGGTGAAGTCGAGGAAGATCTCGCCGTCGCCGTCGCCGAACACCATCTGCTCGCCGTTCCAGAAGGCGTTGTTGTACTCCTTGTCGTAGTGCACGGTCGCGTCCAGCGGCAGCCCGCCGCCGTCGATGGAGTCGCGCGCGTAGGCCTTGAGGAAGAGCTCGAAGGTGGCGCCGAGGCCCGCGTAGGCGCGGTTGACGGTGGCGTCCTTGCCGGGCTCCTCGCCCTCCGCGCGGACCTTCCGGCCGGGCAGGCCGGTGCCGTGCCGGGCGTCGTACACCGTGCGCCGCGGGGTGCCGGGCTCGGCGCCGGGGGGCGGGGGGACGGCGGGGGCGCCGAGCACGGTGGTCAGCCGGCGGTGGGTGCGCTCGTAGGCGTCGCGCTGGAGGGTGCGGCGGGCCGGGCCGGCGAGCCGGGGGTCCTCGGCCTGGGCGAGCTTGTCGAGGACATGGGGCGGTACGACGGTGCAGAAGACGGGCTCATGGCCCCCGTTGGTCGTCATGCCCGGCACCATTGCACTGCGTGATGACCGTGTCACTAGCCGCCACCATGATTGGTGAAATGTGCCGACAAGGCGCCCGGCGGACGGTCACGGAGTGGTATGGCGCACTTTTTGTCCTGTTCGTCCCGACGGTCCCGCATACTGATACGCACCGCAGCATCGCGGGCGGCTCGGCTAGCATGCTGCGCATCATGCTTTTCGGGCTGCTTCTTCTTAGCTGCCGCGGCGAGGGCCTGTAGTCCAGGTCGACTCCCTCCCCGCGGAGCTTCGCGTTGCGTCGTCGGCCGTCCTTCCGGACATCCTGAGGAGCCCCGCAATCATGGCGAACCGCCAGCAGCCCAGTTCCATGCCGATCCACAAGTACGGCCGCTACGAGCAGGTCGACATCCCGGACCGCACCTGGCCGGAGAAGCGCATCACCACCGCTCCCCGCTGGCTCTCCACCGACCTGCGCGACGGCAACCAGGCACTGATCGACCCGATGTCGCCCGAGCGCAAGCGCCGGATGTTCGACCAGCTGGTCAAGATGGGCTACAAGGAGATCGAGGTCGGCTTCCCCGCCTCCGGCCAGACCGACTTCGACTTCGTACGGTCGATCGTCGAGGAGCCCGGGGCCATCCCCGACGACGTCACGATCTCCGTACTGACCCAGGCCCGCGAGGACCTGATCGAGCGCACCGTGGAGTCCCTGAAGGGCGCCAGGCGGGCCACCGTCCACCTGTACAACGCCACCGCGCCGGTCTTCCGCCGGGTGGTGTTCCGCGGCTCCAGGGACGACATCAAGCAGATCGCCGTCGACGGCACCCGCCTGGTCATGGAGTACGCCGAGAAGCTGCTGGGCCCGGAGACGGAGTTCGGCTACCAGTACAGCCCCGAGATCTTCACCGACACCGAGCTGGACTTCGCGCTGGAGGTCTGCGAGGCGGTGATGGACGTCTACCAGCCCGGCCCGGGCCGCGAGATCATCCTCAACCTGCCCGCCACCGTGGAGCGTTCGACGCCGTCGACGCACGCCGACCGCTTCGAGTGGATGGGCCGCAACCTGTCCCGCCGCGAGCACGTCTGCCTGTCGATCCACCCGCACAACGACCGCGGTACGGCCGTCGCGGCCGCCGAGCTGGCGCTGATGGCCGGCGCCGACCGCGTCGAGGGCTGCCTGTTCGGACAGGGCGAGCGCACCGGCAACGTCGACCTGGTCACCCTGGGCATGAACCTGTTCTCGCAGGGCGTCGACCCGCAGATCGACTTCTCCGACATCGACGAGATCCGTCGCACGTGGGAGTACTGCAACCAGATGGAGGTCCACCCGCGCCACCCGTACGTGGGCGACCTGGTCTACACGTCCTTCTCCGGCTCCCACCAGGACGCCATCAAGAAGGGCTTCGACGCCATGGAGGCCGAGGCGGCCGCCAAGGGCGTCACCGTCGACGACATCGAGTGGGCGGTGCCGTACCTGCCGATCGACCCCAAGGACGTCGGCCGCTCCTACGAGGCGGTCATCCGGGTCAACTCGCAGTCCGGCAAGGGCGGTATCGCGTACGTCCTGAAGAACGACCACAAGCTGGACCTGCCGCGCCGGATGCAGATCGAGTTCTCCCGGCTGATCCAGGCGAAGACGGACGCCGAGGGCGGCGAGGTGACCGGCGCCGCGATCTGGTCGGTCTTCCAGGACGAGTACCTGCCCAACCCCGAGAACCCCTGGGGCCGGATCCAGGTCAGGAACGGGCAGTCGACGACCGACACCGACGGTGTGGACGTGCTGCGCGTGGAGGCGACCGTCGACGGCGAGGACACCGTCCTGACGGGTACCGGCAACGGTCCGATCTCGGCCTTCTTCGACGCCCTGCAGTCCATCGGCATCGACGTGCGCCTGCTGGACTACCAGGAGCACACGATGAGCGAGGGCGCGTCCGCGCAGGCCGCGTCGTACATCGAGTGCGCGATCGACGGCAAGGTGCTGTGGGGCATCGGGATCGACGCGAACACGACGCGGGCCTCGCTGAAGGCGGTCGTCTCCGCCGTGAACAGGGCTGCGCGCTAGGAATTGCCGCGTCAGGTCGTGGGGCGACTGCTGCGCCGTCGTGGCCGGTCGCGCAGTTCCCCGCGCCCCTTACCGGCGCTGCCCTGCCCGGCGTTGAAAAGCCCCGCCCGTCGTACCTCCGACGGGCGGGGATCGTCGTATACCGGCCAATCCCCGTGCAGGTCACGGAAAGGTCTCGTCCAAGGTGCTGACTAGGTCGGCGAGATGTGGCTAACATCACGCAAGCGCGGCGATGTTGCCGCGAGGTCACGCGGAGGTGCGACGTGCTGCCAGGACGGGGACGAAACGGCCGTGCCGCGAGGCCTGCCCGCATCCTGGGCACCGGGACCGCGTGGACGGCCGTCGGTGACGGCGAGTTCTTCTGTCCCGGCTGCGGAGGCGACCGCAACTACCAGCGGCTGACCGGGCGGCGCCGCTTCACCCTGCTGGGCGTACCGGTGCTGCCGCGCGGGGAGACCGGCCCCGTCGTGGAGTGCGCGGCCTGCCGCCGCCACTTCGGCACCGACGTCCTGGACCACCCCACCACCACCCGCTTCTCCGCGATGCTCCGCGACGCCGTCCACACCGTCGCCCTCGCCGTCCTCGCCGCGGGCGGCTCCTGCGCCCGTACGGCCCTGGAGACGGCCGCCTGCGCGGTCCGCGCCGCCGGCTTCGACGACTGCACCGAGGAGCAGCTGGACGCCCTCGTCGAGGCCCTGGCCGCCGACACCGGCCGCGTCGGGGGCGAACCCTGCGGAGCGGGCCTGGCCATAGAGCTCCACGAGGCCCTGGACCCCCTCGCCCCGCACCTGGCCCCCGCCGGCCGCGAGTCGATCCTCCTCCAGGGCGCCCGCATCGCCCTCGCGGACGGCCCGTACACCCCCGCCGAGCGGGAG
Organism: Streptomyces sp. YS415; assembly: GCF_023544665.1. GTDB lineage: Bacteria > Actinomycetota > Actinomycetes > Streptomycetales > Streptomycetaceae > Streptomyces. The sequence continues at coordinate 157,672 of NZ_JAMJFL010000012.1, read as the reverse complement.
GTCCTGAGCACCGTGGGCGCGGCGCTGACGATCTGCGGGGACGACGTGACCCGGCTGCTGGCGGCGGCCCGTACTCCGTCGTAGTACTCCCCGGGGAGTATCAGCGGTTTTCCGCCACCCCCGGATGTACGGTCCGACTCGCCCTTCCGCCCGACGAACACGGCCCTTCGCGCCGGGAGTCTGGAGACGACCCAGACACCGCACCGGAGGGGGGCCCGTCTGATGGGGGCCGCAAGAACATCCGTACGACGGCGGCGGGGCATTCCCTGGCTCGTGCTCGGGCTGTGGATTGTCGTGCTGGCGATCGCCTCGCCGTTCGCCTCGCAACTCGCCGATGTGCAGCGGGACCGGGCCGTGGACTATCTGCCGGCCGGCGCCGACTCCACCCAGGTCGCCAGGATCCAGGAGCAGCTCCCCGGCGGCGAGACCACGCAGATGATCGTGGTCTACCACCGGGACGGCGGGCTCACGGACGCCGACAAGGCCACCGCCGCCGATCAGATCGCCGAGATCGCCGGGGCGCACCGGCTGACCGGTGAGCCCGCCGGAGTGCCGTCCGAGGACGGCACCACCCTGATGTACCCCGTCGCCAGCAACGAGCCCGGCACCGACGAGAAGGCCCGCGACGAGCTCGTCAACGACGTGCGGGACGTCGCCCGGGGCGGCGACGGGCTGAGCGTGGAGGTGGGAGGCGAGGGCGCCCTCGCCACCGACGCCGCCGAGGTCTACAACTCCCTCGACGGGCCCCTGCTCTACACCACCGTCGCCGTGGTGGCGCTGCTGCTGATCGTCATCTACCGCAGCCCGTTCCTCTGGCTGGTGCCGCTGGTCGTCGCCGGGGTCGCCAACTACCTGTCCATGGCCGTCGCCTACGGGCTCAACCAGTGGTTCGGCACCTCCGTGTCCGGCCAGAGCTCCGGGATCATGACGATCCTCGTCTTCGGCGCGGGCACCGACTACGCCCTGCTGCTCGTCGCCCGCTACCGCGAGGAACTGCGCCGCATCGAGCGGCCGTACGACGCCATGGCCGCCGCGCTCAGGGGCTGCGGGCCCGCCGTGCTCGCCTCCTCCGGGACCGTCGCCGCCGGACTGCTCTGCCTGCTCGCCGCCGATCTCAACTCCAGCCGGGGCATGGGGCCGCTCGGCACCGTCGGGGTGCTGTGCGCGCTCGTCGCCATGCTGACGCTGCTCCCCGTCGTCCTGGTGCTGCTCGGGCGGCGCGTGTTCTGGCCGCTGATCCCGCGCCACGGCAGCACCCCCAAGGCCCGCCGGTCGCTGTTCGCGGCGATGGGCAGCTCCGCCGGACGCCGGCCGGTGACCGTGCTCGTCGGCGGCGCCCTGCTCCTCGGAGCGCTCGCGCTCGGCACGTTCAACCTGCCCGGCACCCTCAAGCAGGAGGACTCCTTCACCAGCAAGCCCGACGCGGTCGCCGCCATGCAGACGCTCGCGGCCGCCTACCCCGAGCGCTCCACCCAGGCCATCACCGTCATCACCCCGGCCGACCGCGCCGAGGCCACCCTCGCCGGCATCCGCGGCACCGAGGGAGTCGACAGCGCCGCACCCGGACGTACCGGAGACGGCTGGACCGAGATTTCCGTGCTCGCCGCCTCGGCGCCGCAGTCCGCGGGGGAGACCGCGACCATCGAGGCCTTGCGCGACCGGCTCGACGGCTCCTACGTCGGCGGACCGAGCGCCGAGCAGATCGACCTGAAGGACACCAACGCCCGCGACCGGATGATCGTCGTGCCGATCGTGCTGGTGTCCGTGTTCCTCATCCTGGTCGCGCTGCTGCGCTCGATCGTCGCGCCGCTGATCCTGGTGACGGCCGTGGTCGCCGTGTGGGCCGCCGCCCTCGGCATCGGCGGGCTCGTCTTCGGGCCGGTGTTCGGGTTCGAGGGCACGGATCCGGGGCTCGGACTGCTCTCCTTCGTCTTCCTGGTCGCCCTCGGCGTCGACTACGGCATCTTCCTGATGCACCGGATGCGCGAGGAGTCCCTGAACGGCGCCGAACCCGTCCCGGCCGCGCTCACCGCGCTGCGCACCACGGGCGGGGTCATCGCCTCCGCGGGACTGGTCCTCGCCGCCACCTTCGCGGTGCTCACCAGCATGCCGATGGTGCAGCTCGTCGAGCTCGGCTTCGTCATCGCGGTCGGCGTGCTCCTCGACACCTTCCTGGTCCGCACCTACCTGGTGACCAGCGCCAGCGTCGCCCTGCGCCGCACGCTGTGGTGGCCGGGCGCCCTGTCCAAGGAGCCCGCGCCCCCCGTACCCCCGAAGGAACCGGAGCGGATCACCGCAGCAGCCCATTGACGACCGAGGGCGCCCCTCCCTCCCGGAGGGGCGCCCTCGCAGCGGAGGATGACCCCGTGCAGCCAAACACCTCAGCGGCGCGCCCCCGTATCGGCGAGCGGATCATGGCCGCGATCAACCGTGACCCGACGACCGCCCCGCACGCCCTCCGCAACGACACGCTGCTCGCGGCGGCGGCCGCCGCCCTGGCCGTCTGCCTGGCGCTGGTCGGCGACGACTCCCGCCGGCCCGACGCCCTCGGCTGGACCCTCCTGATCGCCGCCCATGCGCCGCTGGTGTGGCGGCGGCGCGGGCCGCTGCTCGTGTTCGCTGCGGTAGTGGCGCTCGTCCTGCCGTACCACGCCCTCGACAACAACCACGGCGCGCCCGTCCCCGCCTCGTTCATCGCGCTGTACACGGTCACCGTCACCCAACGCCCCGCCCGCACCCTCCTGGTGACCGGCACGGGCCTCAGCCTCTCCCTGGCCGCGATGCTCACCTTCGGCGAGCACAAGCAGGCCGCCGAACTGCTGCGCATCTACGGCTGGGTCCTCGCCGTCGTCTTCGTCGGCATCGACGTGCGCTACTACCGCCAGTACATCGCCGCCATCGTCGAACGCGCCGACCGCGCCGAACGCACCCGCGAGGAGGAGGCCCGCCGCCGGGTCGCCGAGGAACGCCTGCGCATCGCCCGGGACCTGCACGACCTGCTCGCCCACAGCATCACCCTCATCGGGGTGCAGACCTCGGTCGCCGCCCATGTGCTGGCCGCCGACCCCGGGCGCCTGGACCGGGAGACGATCGCCAAGGCCCTCGACGACATCGCCGAGACCTGCCGCAGCGCGCGCGGCGAACTGCGCACCACGCTGGAGGTGCTGCGCGAGCCCGGCCCGGACGCGCGCGGTCCGCTGCCCGGACTCGACGGACTGCCCGACCTGGTCGAGGCGGCCCGGCTCGCGGGCGCGAAGGTCCAGCAGACGGTACGGGTCCGGCAGGCGCCCCCCGCCGTCGGCGCCGCCGCCTACCGCATCGTCCAGGAGGCGCTCACCAACGCCGTCCGGCACGCCGGACCCGAACCGGCCGTCGTCGTCGACCTGCACGAGGAGGACGGCGCCCTGCACCTCGCGGTCAGCGACGACGGCACCGGTCCTGTGCCCGGTAAGGTGCCGGGGTTCGGGCTGGTCGGCATGCGCGAGCGTGCCCGCAGCGTGGGCGGCACACTCGACTCCGGGCCGTGCCCCGGGGGCGGCTTCCGGGTGACCGCCGTACTGCCGCTGGGAGGAGTCACGTGACCATCCGCGTCCTGCTCGCCGACGACCAGACCCTGGTCAGGGCCGCGTTCGCCATGCTCATCGAGTCCGCGCCGGACATGGAGGTCGTGGGCCAGGCCGGCACCGGCCGCGAGGCGCTGGAGCTGGCCCGCACCGAGCGGGCCGACCTGGTGGTGATGGACATCCGGATGCCCGACCTCGACGGCATCGAGGCCACCCGGCTGATCGCGGCCGACGAGGACCTGGCCGGGGTGCGGGTGCTGGTGCTGACGACGTACGACACCGACGAGCACATCGTGGAGGCGCTGCGGGCCGGGGCCTCCGGCTTCCTGGTCAAGGACACCCGTCCGGCCGACCTCCTGGACGCCATCCGCACGGTCGCCGCCGGGGAGGCGCTGCTGTCGCCGGGCCCCACGGCACGGCTGATCGCGCGATTTCTGCGCAGTCCCACAACCCCGGCCGTGGGCGGTCCGGAGTGCCTTTCCGCACGGGAGCGGGGGGTGCTCACGCTGGTCGCGCGCGGCCTCAACAACACTGAGATCGCTGATGCGTTGGGGCTCAGCCCGCTCACCGCGAAGACCCATGTGAGCCGCATCATGGGCAAGCTCGGGGCGCGTGACCGGGCGCAGCTGGTGATCGTGGCCTACGAGTCGGGTCTGGTGACTCCGGGAACCATGTGACGGACAGGTCGAAGCCTGACATTCCGTCAAGGGAGCTCGATGACCCTGCTGAGCCGCACACTCCTCGTCACCGCAGTACTTCTCACCCCGCTCACCGCGACCGGCCGGGCCTCGGCGGCCGCCGACTGCACGTCCTCCGTCCCGTACGTCTCGGGGCAGGGCGGCTACGACACGTACCGCATCCCGGCGACGATCACCACGCGCCGGGGCACCCTGCTGGCCTTCGCCGAGGGCCGGCACGACGGCGCGGGCGACTCCGGGAACATCGACGTCGTCGTCAGACGCTCCTTCGACGGCGGCTGCACCTGGGACCCGCTGAGGGTGGTGGCCGCCGGGAACGGCGACACCCGGGGCAACCCGTCGCCGGTGGTGGACCCCCGCACGGGCGCGGTCGTCCTGGTCACCTCCTACAACGGCGGCAAGGTGACCGAGGGCCAGATCATGCGGGGCGAGGTGACACCGGAGCAGAGCCGCCGGGTCTTCGTCCAGAAGAGCTGGGACGACGGCGTGCGCTTCAGCGCGCCGCGGGACATCACCGATCAGGTGAAGCTGCCGAACTGGCGCTGGTACGCCACCGGCCCCGGACACGCCGTGGCCCTCCGGCACGGCGCGCACCCGGGCCGGCTGGTGGTCCCGTCCAACCACTCGGCCGCCCCGCCGCCCGGCTCCGCCGACTCCGGCCAGGAACCCAAGTACTACGGCGGCCACGCCATCTACAGCGACGACGGCGGCAACACCTGGCACATGGGTTTCCTGGACGACGTCTACGACAACAGGCACAACGCCAATGAGACCGCCGCCGCCGAACTCCCCGACGGCAGGATCTACTTCAACGCCCGCGACCAGCACGGCGCCGACATCGGCCACCGGATCGACAGCTGGTCGGCGGACGGGGCGCGGACCCTGGTCCGCCCGTACGCGGTCCAGCCCACCCTCAACGAGGTGCCGGTGGTGCAGGCGAGCGTCCTCCAACTCCCCGGGTTCGGGGCACCCCTGCTGTTCGCCGGGCCCTCGGTGCCCACCTCGCGGCAGTCCATGGCGGTGTGGCGCAGCGCGAACGGCGGGGTGACGTTCACCAAGGCGGTGACCCTGTCCCAGCAGCGCGCCGCCTATTCCGACCTGGTCCAGGTCGACTCGGCGACGGTCGGCGTCCTGTACGAGACGGGGGCGAAGAGCCCCTACGAAAGCATCGAGTTCCGCCGGCTGCCGGTGAACGCGCTCTAGAGCAGGCCCGCCGCGGCGAGGAACTTGCCGACCCGTTCGGTCTCCTCGGCGCCGAGCGGCACCTGGGGCTCCGCGGTCGCCGGGCAGTCGATGATCCCGCGCAGCCGCAGGGCCGCCTTGAAGGCGCCGAGCGCCGAGGAGCTGCCGCCCATCCGGGTGGGGTCGCCGGCCCGGACCATGCCGAACAGGGCGCACAGCCGCTCCTGTTCGGCCCGGGCCCGGTGCCGGTCGCCGGCCCGGCACAGGCGGTCGAGGGTGACGTAGCCGTGCGGGTCGACGTTGGCGAGGCCGGGCACCGCGCCGTCCGCGCCCAGCGCCAGCGCCGCGTCGACGAGCAGCTCGGATCCGGTCAGCAGGGTGAAGCCGGTGATGTCGGGGCGGGCGCGGACGCCGGTGACGACCTCGCGGAAGCCGGCCAGATCGCCGCTGGAGTCCTTGAGCCCGGCCAGCACGCCCTCGGCGGCCAGGTCCAGGACCAGCTCGGCGGGGAGCTTGGTGTGCACGGCGGCCGGGATGTCGTAGGCGAGGACGGGGACCGGGCTCTCGGCAGCGATCAGCCGGTAGTGGCGGGCGATCTCGGCGGGGTGGGTCGCCGTGTAGAAGGGTGCCGTCGCCACCACCGCGTCCGCCCCGGCCGCGACCACCTTGCCCACGTGGTCCAGGACCCGGGGGGTCGTCATGTCGATCACCCCGGCCAGCACCGGCAGCCGGCCGCCCACGTGCAGGGCCACCGTCTCCACCACCAGCCGCCGCTGGCGGTCCGTCAGGTAGGCGGCCTCCGAGGTGGAGCCGAGCACGAACAGACCGTGCACTCCGCCGTCCACCAGATGGTCGACCAGCCTGAGCAGCGAGTGGACGTCGACCTCGCGTTCCGGTGTCAGGGGTGTGCAGACGGGCGGGATGACACCGGTGAGCGTGTTCATGAGGGCTCCGTTGCGGGCTGTGCCAGGTCGCGGGTCGACCGGTCCTCCTCGACAGGATGGTGGCAGCGGTACCGGTGCCCCGGGCTGGACGCGTCGGAGAAGCCGGGCATCTGCTGTGCGCACAGCTCCGTGGCCTTCCAGCACCTAGTCCGGAAGGGGCAGCCGCTGGGCGGCCGGGTGGCCGAGGGGACCGGCCCGGTCAGCGGGATCGGGTCGACCGGGTCCAGCAGGCCGGGGGTGGCGGAGAACAGGGCGCGGGTGTACGGGTGCCGGGAGCGGTCGGTCACCCGGCCGGCCGGGGTCTCCTCCACGATCCGGCCCAGGTACATGGTGATCACGCGGTCGCTCATCCGGCGTACCGTCTGGATGTCGTGCGAGACGAAGACCAGGGCCAGGCCCAGGCGTTCCTTGAGGTCCAGCAGGAGGTTGAGGATCTGGGCGCGGACCGACACGTCCAGCGCGCTGGTCGGCTCGTCCGCCACCACCAGGTCCGGGTCCAGGGCCAGGGCGCGGGCGATGGCGACGCGCTGCCGCTGACCGCCGGAGAGCTGGCCGGGCAGGGCGTCGGCGAGGGCCCGGGGCAGACCCACCAGGGCCATCAGCTCCCTGACGCGGTCCTCCCGTTCGCGCCCCGTGCCCTCCCCGTGGACGTCCATCGGGTCGCGCAGGATCCGCCGGACGGGCAGGCGCCGGTTCAGCGCCGTCGAGGGGTCCTGGAAGATCATGCCGGTACTGCGGCCCACGGTCGTCCGCCGCTCGTCCGCCGACATGCTCCACAGGTCACGCCCCCGGAAGGACACCGTCCCGGCCGTCGGCCGCTCCACCCCCACCAGCACCTTCGCCAGCGTCGACTTCCCGCACCCCGACTCGCCCACGACCCCGACGGTCTCGCCGGGCGCCACGGCGAGATCGGCACCGGTCAGCGCGTACACCCGGTCCCGCGTGAACAGCCCGCCGCTGCGGGCCCTGTGGACGACGTCGGTGCCGGAGAGTTCGATGATCGCGCTCATGTCACGGCCTCCGTCGTCCTGGGGTTCGTCTGCGCGTGGGTGGGGGGCCTGCCGCGCTGGAGACGTCGGTGCCGTGCAGTTCGACGATCGGGTTCACTGCACGGCCTCCGTCGGCGCCAGGACGACCGCCGGGTGGTGGCAGGCGGCCGTGTGGGTGGGGGTGCCCAGCAGGTGGGGCGGGGTGGTGCGGCAGCGTTCCGTGGCCCGGGGGCAGCGGTCCGTGAAGCGGCAGCCCGCGGGGAAGTCCGCGGGGGACGGGACGACGCCCCTGATCTGCGTCATCCGCTCGGCGGCCCCCTCCAGCGACAGCACGCTGCCGAGCAGGCCGCGCGTGTAGTGGTGGGCCGGTGCCTCCACCAGGTCGGCGGTCACCCCGGTCTCGACGACCTGTCCGCCATACATCACCACCACCCGGTCGGTGACGTCCGCGATCAGGGCCAGGTCGTGCGAGACCAGGATCAGCGCGAAGCCCAGCTCCTCGCGCAGCCGCAGCAGCAGCGCCATGATCTGCGCCTGCACGGTGACGTCCAGCGCGGTCGTCGGCTCGTCGGCGACGATCAGCTTCGGGTCGCGGGACAGGGCCATGGCGATCAGCACCCGCTGGCGCTGGCCGCCGGAGAGCTCGTGCGGATAGCTGCGCAGGGTGCGCTCCGGGTCGAGGCCGACCAGGGTGAGCAGTTCCCCGGCCGTACGGCGGCCGCCGCGCCGCACGACCTGCTTGAGCTGGGCGCGGATGGTCATCGCCGGGTTCAGGGAGGACAGGGCGTCCTGGTAGACCATCGCCATCTCGTGGCCGAGCAGTCTGCGCCGCGCCCGCATCGGCTCGGCCAGCAGGTCCCGGTGGTGGAAGCGGACCTGGCCGCTGACCCGGGCGCCCTTGGGCTGGAGCCCCATGACGGTCAGCGCGGTGAGCGACTTGCCGCAGCCGGACTCGCCGACCAGGCCCAGCACCTCGCCGGGCTGCACCTCGAAGCTGATGCCGTCCACGATGTCCACGCCCCGGTGGCGCCCCTCGAAGCCGATGGCGAGGTTCTCCACGGACAGCACCGGCTGGGCTCCCGTGGGCAGCGGCCGGGCCCGAGCACGCAGGCGGCGGGCCGCCTCGGCCAGGCCGGGCAGGGCGACCACCGCGCCGCCGCCGGGCTCGGGCGCCTCGACCGGGTCCGCCTCCTCGGGGACCGGCACGTCCCGGGGCGCCGGTGCCGCCCACGCGTCCGAGACGCCCTCGGACAGGATGTTCAGCGAGAGCACGGTGCACAGGATCACCAGGCCCGGGAAGACCGTCGCCCACCAGCCCCCGGTGAGCACCATGTTCTTGCCGTCCGCGATGACACTGCCCCAGGACGGGTCGGGTGGCCGCACCCCCGCGCCGATGAAGGACAGCGACGCCTCGAACACGATGGCCTCGGCGACCTGCACGGTGCAGAAGACCAGCACGGGGGCCGCGCAGTTGACGGCCACGTGCCGCCACACGATGTGCGGGGTGCGGGCGCCGATCACCCGTTCCGCGGTGACGTAGTCCTCGCCGTACTGGTCGAGGACGTTGGCGCGCACCACACGGGCCACCGGCGGGGTGAACAGGAAGGCGATGGCGCAGATCAGGACGGTGATCCCGCCGCCGAACACGGCGACCAGGACGGCCGCGAGGGCGATCCCGGGGAACGCCATCACCACGTCCAGACAGCGCATCAGCGTCTCGTCGACCGCCTTGCGGGAGGTCGCCGCGACCGCCCCGATCAGCGCGCCCGCCACCAGGGCGAGCCCGGTGGCGCCGAGCCCGATGGCGAGCGACCAGCGGGCGCCGTACATCAGCCGGCTGAGGATGTCCCGGCCCAGGCTGTCCTGGCCCATCCAGTACTCGGCGGAGGGGTGCCCGGTGCCGTCGACCGGCGGCTGTTGCTCCAGCGGATCGTGCGGGGCCAGCAGCGGCGCGAACACGGCGACGAGGACCACCAGCGCCAGGAAGCAGAGCGCCACCTTCGACATCAGGGGCAGCCGGCGCCGGCCGCGCAGCCGGATGCCGGGGCGGGAGAGGGCCTCGGTGAGGCTCTTGCGCGTCATGATCATGCGGCTGCATCCCTCAGTCGCGGGTTGACCAGCAGGTAGAGCACGTCGATCACGAGGTTGACGATCACGAAGCCGAACGCCGTGGTCAGCACCACGCCCTGGACGACCGCGGGGTCACCGTTCTTCACCGCGTCGATCATCAGCTTGCCCATGCCGGGCAGCGAGAAGATCGTCTCGATGACGACCGCGCCGCCCAGCAGATAGCCGACCCGCAGCCCGAGCACGGTCAGCGGATTGACGAGGGCGTTCCTGAGCACGTTGCGGCCCACGACCACCCGGGGCGGCAGACCGCTGCCGATCGCCGTGCGGACGTAGTCCTTGTCCAGTTCCTCCACCATCGAGGTCCGCACGATCCGGGTGAGCTGGGCCGCCACCGGCAGGGACAGGGCGAGCGCGGGCAGCGTCATCGTCTTCAGCCAGCCGGTGACGGAGTCCGCCGGGTTGATGTAGCCGCCGGCCGGGAACCAGCCCAGGTCGACCGCCAGGTACTGGATCATCAGCAGCGCCAGCCAGAAGCCGGGCGCGGCCACGCCGGTCAGGGAGACGACCCGGATGATCTGGTCCGGCAGCCGGTCGCGGTAGATGGCCGCGGTGACGCCGCCGAACAGCGCCAGCACCATCGCGATGCCGAGGCCGAGGAAGGTCAGCTGCACGGTGAGCGGCAGCGCGGTCAGCACCTGGTCGGCCACCTCGCCGCGGGTGAGCGCGCTGGTGCCCAGGTCGCCGTGGAGGAGCGCGCCCACGAAGGCGAGGTAGCGCACCGGCAGCGGGTCCAGCAGGCCGTTCTCCTCGCGGAACTGCCGCAACTGCTCGGGAGTGGGGTTCGCCCCCTGGAAGAAGGCGGACGCGGGGTCGACGTCCGAGAAGCGCATCACCACGAAGACGAACAGCACGATGCCGAGCATCAGCGGGACGAGCAGCAGGACACGGCGGAGCAGGATGCGTACGACCGCGGTCATGCCGCTAGGCCCACTTCGCCTGGAGCACGTTGATGCCGGGGTACGGCTGTGCCCTTATCCCCGCGAGGACGCTCCCGTTCCAGGCGGTCATCAGCTCGTTGTGGACGACCGGATAGAGCACGGCCTGCTCGGCGACGACGTCGACGTACTCCTGGATCATCGTCTTCTTCCGCTCCGGGTCCGGCTCCTGGGTGGCCCGGTCCATGTCCTTGAAGAGCTGCCGGGCGACCGGGTCGGTGGCCCAGCGGGTGTAGCCCATCCACAGGTTGTCGGGGCCGTAGTTGTAACGAAGGATCAGGTCGGGGTCGAGGCCGAACTGGTTGGGGTTCGAGGCGGCGGCGACGACCTGGTAGTCCTGCTTCTGGTCCAGCTTGGTGAACACGGCCGTCGTCTCCTGCGGGGACAGGGTCGTCCTCACCCCGATCGCGTCCCAGGAGGACTTGACGGTCGGCAGGCAGTCCACGATCCAGCTGACGTTCACCGCGAGGAGGTCGATCTCCAGACCGCTGACCCCGGCCTCCTTCAGCAACGCCTTCGCCCGGTCGGGGTCGTGGTCGTAGACCGTCCTGGCGCGCCGGTAGGCGGGGTTGGCCTCGTCGAGGAACGAAGTCGACGGCTTGCCGTGGCCCTTGAGGGCCACCTCGACGATCTTCTCGGTGTCGATGGCGTAGTGCAGGGCCTGGCGGACGCGGACGTCGTCGAAGGGCCGGTGCCGGGTGTTGAACATCAGGAACAGGTTGTTCATCCCGGCCCCGCCGCCGACCGTGAGCCCGCTGCTCTGCAGCTGCCCGATGTTGGCGTAGGGGATGTTGTCGGAGATCTGCGCGCCGGCGCCCGCGCCCGAGATGCGCGCCACGCGGGGGGCGGCGTCCACGATGGTCAGCCAGTTCATCTTCTTGAAGGCGGGACTGCGCGGGCCGTTGTAGGCGGCGTACGCCTCGAAGGTGGTGTGGGACTTCGGGTGGTGCGCGGTCTGCCGGTAGGGTCCCGAGCCGATCGCCTTGCCCCGGATGGCGTCGTCCCAGCCGCCGGGCCGCCCGAAGACGTGCCTGGGCATGATCTTGGCGAGGGTGAGCCGCGAAAGCCCCTCCGGAAAGGGGAACTTGAGCACCAGCTCCGCGGTCCGCGCGTCGATCCGGCGTACGTCCTCCAGCCAGCTCGCGAAGAAGCCCTTGGCGAGGGTCTGGGTCTTCGGGTCGAGGATCCGGTCGAAGACGAACACCACGTCGTCGGCGGTGACCGGCTCGCCGTCGTGGAAGGTGGCGCCCGCGCGGAGGGTGAACCGCCAGGTGGTGGCGTCGGGGTCGGCCGGCAGCCCGGTGGCGAGGGCCGGGTAGGGCCGGCGGGAGATCGGATCGGTGTCCAGCAGGCCCTCGTAGATGTGGTTGTTGGCGGCCGTGCTGAACGCCGACGCCGTCTGGGTGGGGTCCCAGCTGCCGTCGTTGCCGTAGCCGATGACCGCGGTCAGCGTCCGGTTCGCGCCGCCCGCCCCGCCGCCGGGGTCGATGGTGGACGCGGGCCCGACCGAACAGGCCGACAGGGGCGCGCAGACGGCGGCGGTCGCGCTCAGCGCGCCGGTCTGCTTCAGGAAGGTCCGGCGACCGGGCGGCGACACGCCACGGGTCACGTCGCGCACGGTTCCTCCAGGAGACAGGGGTGGGGGGAGGGGAGATACGGCGTCCTGGGTCCTGCCAGTCAGCCGCGACCCTAGGAGGGGCGATGTGGACGGTCAAGGCATCACGCGCGAATGGCCTACGGCGGGATAAATCGGACCAATGGCACGGTGTGCGCCCGAGGGGGTGCCGACCCCTGTGCGGCACCCCCTCGCGCGCCGCTACGGCAGCGTCTTCGCGTACGACGGGTCCTGGTCGGAGTCGTAGACCAGCGTGCCGTCGGCGTCGTAGCCCTTGACCCGGGGCGCGACCGTGACCTGTTGGTCCAGGACGCCGGAGGCCACGAACCAGCCGTGGTCCAGGGCCGCCTCGCTGGTGGCGCCGCCGTAGGAGACGATGACCTTCGTGACCGAGGGATCGACGGTGCCGATCACGCCCCACCGGAAGGGCAGCGCCCAGTTGCCCTTGTCGAGGAACGACTGCTGGTACAGCTTGCCGCCGTTCATGTCCGGCATCACCCCGGAGGCGCCCGGCGCGTCCGCGCCGCCGATGTTCAGGCCCTGGGCCTCGCCCTCGCGGATGTTGCAGATCATCCGCATCCCGTGCGGGGCGTCCTTCTTCACCGCGACGACGTGCATCCCGTCACCGGGCGCGTTGGAGTCGCCGGTGCTCCTCATCGCCAGGATGACGCGGTAGCTGTCCGCCGGGCCCAGGTCCATGTGCCCGGGGCCGGGGGTGTGCCGCTCGTCGTAGGCGATGCACTGCTCCACCGCGTGCGCCGCCTGCTCGAAGGTGATCCCGTCCAGCAACTGCCCGTCCGTGGCGGGGCGGGCGGGACCGGACGGGGTCGCGGAGGGCGCCGGGGACCGCGACGCACTGACCGACGGCGTGGGCGAGGAGGCCGTGCTCGCGCCGCCGCCACCGCCCCCGGCCACCGCGTACGCCCCCACGGGCAGCGCGGCCAGCGTCACCAGCACCGCCCCGGCCACCGCCACCCGGCGCCGCCGCTCGACCACGCCCCGGCGGCGGATCCGCGGATACGGGGCCGGCGACGGGCGGATCGTGTACGCGTCCCGCGCCAGCAGCTCGCGCACCTGCTCCTCGAAGTCCCGCTCCCGCTGTCCGTCACTCATCCGTGGATCCCCCCGTCGACGCATGGCAGTGCTCGGGCCCGCCCATGGCCCGCGCGAGCCCCGGATACGTACGCAGCTTCGCCAGGCCCTTGGACGCCTGGCTCTTGACCGTGCCCGGCGAGCAGCCGAGCGCGTCGGCGACCTCCGCCTCGGACAGGTCCTCCCAGTACCGCAGCACCACCACCGCCCGCTGCCGGGGCGGGAGCTGGGCCAGCGCGGGCAGCAGGGCGCTGCGCTCGTCGGCCCAGGCGTAGGCCTCGTCCCGGCCCGCGGTCTCCGGCGGCGCCGCCGTCAGCGCCTCGGGCACCCGCCGCTTGCGGAACCGGTCGCTGTTGCAGCTGACCAGCATCCGCCGGACGTACGCCTCCGGGTTGTCGCTGCGCGCCACCCGCCGCCAGGACCGGTACGCCTTGGCCAGCGCCGTCTGCGTCAGGTCCTCGGCGTGGTGCGCGTCGCCGGTGAGCAGATAGGCGGTCCGCACGAGACGGGACCACCTGGCTCTGACGAACTCCTGGAACCGGTCTTCTAGTTCGACCTGCATCAAGCACCCTCCCTCGCCCTCCAGACCACCACCGGGACGGATTCGGTTGCCCGGGATGCGGGGCCGGGCTGGAATACCTCCATGACCGGTGAGGAACAGTGGGACGAGCGGGCCCCCGGAGTGCTGCGGCTGCCCTCGGGGCGCCTCGTCCGGGGCCGGGGGCTGCGGCGCCCCCTCGACCCGGACGCGCCGCCGCCGTCGTACGGCGTCTACCTGCTGGGCCGGCGGCCGCCCGAGGTCCCCTGGGAGTCGTGCTGGCTGCCCTGGCCCGACTTCCGGCTCCCGGCCGACCGCGAGGCGGCCCGCGCGGTGCTGGCCGAGGCCTGGCGGCGGGCCGCCGGGGAGCGGGTCGAACTCGCCTGCGGCGGCGGACGCGGCCGTACGGGCACGGCACTGGCCTGCGTCGCGGTTCTGGACGGCGTACCGGCCCGGGAGGCCGTCGCGTACGTCCGCCGCCACTACGACCCGCGGGCGGTGGAGACGCCGTGGCAGCGGCGGTACGTACGGCGGTTCGGCCCGGCGTGACCGGGCCTCAGTCGCAGTGGACGTCCCGGGCGGGCCGCTCACCCGTGGCGAGGAAGCGGGAGACCAGCCGGTCGCCGCACGCGGTGCCGTTGGCGAGGTAGGCGTCGTGGCCGGTGGCGTCGCTGACCACCATGACCGCCCGGTCGCCGAGCGCCTCGCGCAACTTCAGGGCGCCGCTGAGCGGGGTGGCCGGGTCCCGCTCGTTCTGGACGAGCAGGATGTTGGACGGGCCCCGGTCGGTGATCCGTACCGCCGGCTCCTTCTGCGGGAACGGCCAGGCCGCGCAGAGCATGGCGTTGCGCGGCATGCCCGCCGTCAGCGGGTACGTGGCACGGCTCTCGGTGACGTCCTTCTGGTACACGGCGGCGTCCGTCGGCCAGGCGGAGTCGTTGCAGATGCTCCCGGCGCCGACCCCGAGGTAGTTCTGCAGCACCTCCTCGGGCGGGGACGGCGGCGCGGGCGGCACCTCGCCCTTCTCCGCGGCCCGGATCAGCTGCGCGAGACCGGGGAAGTCGTCCGGGTCGTACATGGCCGACAGCATGGCCTGGCGCAGTTCGTTGCCGTCCAGCACCGGCGGGTTGGCGCCGGGCCGGGGGAGCGGCTCGCGGTCGAGCCGGGCGGCCAGGGCCAGGAACCGTGAGCGCACGTCCTCCGGCGTACGGGCCACCCGGTCGGGGTTGCCGGGCCGGGACGCCCACCGGGCGAACGCGGGGAAGACGTCCTCGACGCCCTGCTCGAACGCGGCCAGCCAGGCCCGCACCACCCGCTCCGGATCGGGGTTGTTGTTGCTGTCCAGCACGAACCGGTCGGTGCGGTGCGGGAACAGCTGGGCGTAGACGGCGCCGACATAGGTGCCGTACGACACGCCCCACGCGGACACCTTCCGCTCGCCGAGCGCGACCCGGACGCGGTCGAGGTCACGGGCCTCGTTGGCGGTGCTGATGTGCCGGATCAGCTCGCCGCCGTTCTCGGCGCAGGCGGCGGCGACGCGCCGGGCGGTGGTCATGTTCTCGGTGACGGAGCCGTCGGTGGCGGGCCAGGGCCGCAGCCTGGAGGCGGCGAGGTCGCCGTACTCCACGTCGCAGCTGACCGCGGTGGACGGGGCCATCCCGCGCGGGGCGAACCCGATCAGGTCGTAGGCGTCCCGCACCTTCTGCGGGAGCCGCTGTCCCTTGCCCGACGGGTCGCCGAGGCTGTCGCCGCCGGGGCCGCCGGGGATCAACAGCAGGGCGCCCCGGCGGGCCGCGGGATTCTCGCTGGGGATACGGGAGATGACGATGTCGATCGTGCGGCCGCCGGGATCGGCGTAGTCCATCGGAACCGGAACGGTCGCGCACTGCTGGCGTGGATCGAGGCCCTTCCCCTCGCACGCGCTCCACTCGAGCGCCTCGGCGCGGCCGCCGCCGCCGTCGAAGGCACCGGCCGGTACGGCGAGACCGAGGACGACTCCGGTCGCTGCGATCAGGGCTGCACTTCTCGTGATCTGCTGCATGCACAGCAGCCTGGCGGACCGTGACGGCACGTCACATCCGGGTAACGCCCTGGATTCCGGGGGGATTACCCCCATCTCCGGGCTCGGGGTGACCCCTCCGGGTCACAGGCTCAGCGTCATCACCAGGCGGTCCTCGCCGGGCCCGAAGTAGTCCGCGCGCACGCCCTCCTGCGACGAGAACCCGATCGACCGGTACAGCATGATCGCGGCGGCGTTCGTCGGCTCGACCGTCAGCCCGACCTCGCGCACGCCCTCGGTGCGCAGCCGGCGCAGCACCTCCAGCATCAGCCGCCGGCCGAGGCCCCGGCCGCGCTGGTCCCGGGTGACGCCCAGGCTCATGATCCAGCCCCGGCGGCCGTCCGAGGTGGTCGGGAAGAGGACGTAGCCGTGCAGCCGCTCGCCGTCGTCCAGGACCAGCAGGCGGTCGCCGTGGACGTCGTACAACTGCCGCAGGATGAAATAGGGGTAGGGCTCCTCGGGGAACGCCTCGCGGTCGACGCGGACGAGTTCGGGCAGGTCGGCCTCGGTGACGCCTCTCATCGTCAGGGGCCGGTCGATGAAGGCCCGGTCGCGGAAGAGCGCATGGCCGGTGCGGCCGCCGCGCGAAGGGAAACGTTCCTCTGGAAGAGCCGCCATGCCGCCCCCCTGCGGGTCCGGGTCAATTGCGCGTTGACACTCGTACGGGTGGTACGAGCGAGACGCGAGGTGTCTGCCTTTCGGGTGTGTTCGGCAGAGTTCCGACCATCTTGCGGGGGGCGATGCGGCCGTTCAAGGCCGGATCAGGTCGCGGGAATCCATTCGCCCCCATGCGCCCCGCGTGCGCCCCGTCCGGGTCGTTGTTCCGTCAGATTGGTGCAAGGGGGATCCGTGGTGCTCCCGCCGTTGGTACCGTTGATGAATGACCTTGCGCTCCTCGGGGGATGCCCAGCTGAATGCGGATGTGTCCTGGGCGGCATTCGACCCGATCGCCTATGTGGATCACAACTACCGCGACTTGCAGGCGGAAGACGCGGAGATCCTTTCGATCATCAGGGATCATTTCGGCGATCATTTTCCGAAACGTGGTGACCGACCTGTTTCAGGAATCGACGTCGGTGCCGGCGCCAATCTCTACCCCGCGCTCGCCATGCTGCCCTGGTGCGACGCGATCACGCTCTTCGAGCGCTCGCCCGCCAACGTCCGCTACCTCAGGTCCCAGGTGGGCTCCTACGACGGGAACTGGGACCAGTTCTGGCGCGTGCTGTGCAAGAACGACGCCTACGGCGCCCTGGACATGGACCCGCGGGCCCGCTTCCGGGACGTCGCCCGGGTGGCCGAGGGCAACCTCTTCGACCTGGTGCGGCACGAGGGCCGGTGGTCGATGGGGACGATGTTCTTCGTCGCCGAGTCGATGACCTCCTCCCGCGAGGAGTTCGACCGGGGCGTCGAGTGCTTCCTGCGCGCCCTCGCCCCCGGGGCGCCCTTTGCCGCGGCCTTCATGGAGCATTCCAAGGGCTATCACGCCGGCGCGCATTTCTTCCCCGCCTGCGATGTGGGGGAGTCGGAGGTGTCCGCCAGTCTCGAGCGGTTCTCCGACGATTTCACAAGCGTCCGCTTGAAATCCTCGGCCGCGGTGCGGGACGGGTATTCCGGAATGATCGTCGCCTGCGGCCGACGGAATTCGGATTCCCGCATTCCGTCGCTGGGTGACTGAAAATCAGCGGAGGGATTTCTCCTCCATTCCTGGCAGTGCGGCCTGTGTGAGGGGCATGGGATGCAGATCAAGCCACGCCAGCATCTGCTGGACATCTGGCAGGCGCTCGGTCGCCACTCGTTCGAGGCAGGGGAGTGGAACTGGGGCGAATACGGCGGCGAGAGCAGCGTCGCCGACGCGGAGCGGCTGCTCTGCCTGCTCTACCCGGCCACCGAGATCCCCGCGTTCCGGCTGGACGACCCGGACACCACCCAGGACGACGTCCAGCAGGTGCTGAAGAAGGCCGGCGGGCGCCTGGACATCCCGGCCAACCTCGTCACGGCCACCGCCGAGTTCATGCGCACCCACACCGGCGAGGACAAGCGGCCCACGTTCGCCGGGGGCTACTACTTCGGCTCCCACGACCCCACCGCGGAACTCACCGAGGAACAGCGCCGGCTCGGCGTCGTCGACTCCTACTCGATGTCCATCACCCTGTGCCTGGCCATCCTCGGCTTCCTCAAGGTCTACGAGAACAAGACCCGGCGCACCGACATCAAGGAGACCATCGCCGAACTGCGCTCCGCCACCAGCAGCCGGCTCACCGCGGCCATGGTCAGCCTGCTGCGCTCCTTCACCGTCAACGTCTTCGACACCGACGCCTCCCAGGGCCAGACCCTGTGCGAACTCCTCGGCCAGGGCCGGATGTCGCAGCGCCAGGTGCTGAAGAAGTTCCAGGATCGCTTCCGCCCGCTGCGGGCCGCGATCGTCGAGAGCCTCCAGCTCGGCATCGACGTCCAGGAAGGCCTGAAGGACGAGAGCCAGCTCTTCGAGTGCGGCTGGGCCTGGACCCTGGTGAAGGACGCCCCCGAGGTCGAGACCGACGAACCCATCGGACCGCAGCCCGAGGGCACCGCCCACGCCGTGCCGTACCTGTACTTCACCGTCGTCGCCCTCGACGGCATCCAGGACCTGTTCTCCGACCGCACCCTCACCCTCGGCCTGCTCAACACCGAGCAGCAAAGGCTCGCCGAGGCGCTCCGCCTGCGCTGGGAGCTCACCCAGCAGTACTGGTCCCGGATCGCCCGCTTCGACGCCGACCGCTGGCCCCTGGAGGACATCCCCTGGCGTACGACGGGCCAGAAGCTGGAGTCCGAGTACTTCTCCCTCTCCGTCGCCGCCATCCTCGTGCACGACCTCATGCGCCGCCGGGCCACCGACGAGGACCTCAACCGCACGGTCACCATCATGGAGCGCCTCGCCGAACGCGGCCGCATCACCAGCCGTATGACGGTGGACGACCCCATGGTCCACGCGCTGCACAACGTCGGCGTCGCCCTGCCGCTGCAGGGCAGCGACCGGCTCGGCCCGCTCATGACCTGGTCCATGAGCGACTTCTCGGCGCAGCTGCTCAAGCGGACCGTCCAGCTGTGCACGCTCTCGAGGAACCTCACCGCGCACGACCGGCTGCTCGGGCTCGCCGAGTCCATCTTCGACCACATGTGGCGCCGCCGGATCCGCGACGGCGAGGGCACGGGCCTCTGGGACAACGTGCACGCCGCCTACCCCGAGGCCGACATCCTCAAGCGGCGCGTCCCGGTGTCCTGGAGCATCACCGAGCGGGTCACCGAGGTGATGGTGCAGGCCCACCAGATGTACCAGCAGCCGCCCATCCGCAGCCTCGAACTGGTCGAGCTGGCCAAGGCGTTGCTCTCCGAGGCCGCCCATCTCCTCGGCAACGAACAGATGGAGCCCGCCCCCAAGGACGACGGCCGGCACGGCATGCAGCTGCGCCAGATCGAGGTCAAGCTGCGCCGCGCCCGGTTCCTGGTCGACGAACAGCCCGGCACCGCCTACTCGCTGGCCCTCGACGTCCTCGGGCAGCTCGACGCCCTCGGCCGGGCGCGCGAAGCCGCGGCCCAGGGAGTGTGACCCGGTGCTGATCTTCGCCGCCTCCGACAAAGGAGGCACCGGGCGCTCGGTGACCAGCGCCAACCTCGCCTACCACCGGGCGCTGGCCGGCGACGACGTCTGCTACCTGGACTTCGACTTCGGCTCGCCCACCGCCTCCGCCGTCTTCGACGTCCCCGACGCCCGCCAGGCCGCCGAGGACCGCGGACTGCACTCCTACCTGGTGGGCGAGGTCGGCGAACCCGTCCGGGTCGACGTCTGGGCGGACACCGAGCACCGGGTGCTGCGCAACCGGCCGCCCGGATCGGGCCGGCTGGTGCTGATGCCGGGCGACCTCAGCGGCGGCGAGTTCGCCACCGACGACGACAACCTCCGGCGCTGCGTGGATCTGCTGCTGCGGCTCAACTCCGAGTTCGACCTGATCGTCGTCGACCTCAGCGCGGGCCGCTCGTACGCCGTCGACATGGCCCTGGAGGCCACCTCGCTGCCCGAGATGCGGGGCGTCGAGGCGCGCTGGCTGATCTTCCACCGCTGGACCCGGCAGCATGTGGCGGCCGCCGCGGGACTCGTCTTCGGCAAGCGCGGGATCGTCGCCGGCGGGGTCGCCCGCGGCCACGACGAGGACGCGCTGCGCGGCGCCATCCGGTTCGTGCGGGCCGCCGTGCCCGACCCCTCGTCGGCGCTGTGGTCGCAGGTCTCGGCGACCCAGTCGGCGTGGATGCGCGAGTGCGACCGGGACCTCAAGCAGCTCGCCTCCTCGCACGGCATCGGCTACAGCCAGGTCCTGGGCGCCGTACCGCTGGAGCCGGTGCTCCAGTGGCGAGAGCAGCTGATCACCGACGAGGACGTGCTCGACAGCCAGATCGCCAACATGGAGACCTGGCAGGCGCTGAGCGACCTGGCCGGCCGGCTCACCGACGACAAGTACTGGGAGCAGGCATGACCGATGTCGTCTTCCGGGAGACCAGCGCCGAGCCGCGCACCCAGGCCGTACCGCTGTCCCACCTCTCCCTCGAACTCGGCCACCTCTACATGGAGGACTTCGAGGCCGGGCCCAAGCGGCTGGGCGAACACTTCGCCGAGGTACGGATCTGGGTGGAGGCCGCCCGCGCCTCCGCCGCCCGCCGGGCCGGCCAGAACCGGCCGCGGATCAGCACCTGCTTCCTCGTCGACGACTACTTCAGCCGCTTCTCCACCCCGGCCGAACTCCTCCCCCTGATCCTCAAGGAGGCCGAGGAGGCCGGGCTCACCATCGACTACCTGGCCCGCGAGTCCGGCTGCGCGGTCGCCGACCGCGTCGACCTCGCCGAGTCCGTGATGCACCGCCTCGTCGAGTCGCCGCCGCCCGGCTCCTCCGGCTCCCGCCCGCCGGTCAGCCGCACCGGCTGGCTCGCCAACGGCCAGCGCAGCCCCGGCCGCGGCGCCGCCCTCGCCGAGGTCACCGCCTGGCAGCCGCCCCAGGAGACGGCCGCCCGCAACCACTCCGTCTTCATGGACGTCGAGCTGTGGTCCGACAAGGACGGCCGGCGCCTGTGGTCCTGCCCCTTCCTGGCCGCCGTCTGGCAACTGGCCCGGCTCGGCCTCCTGCGCCACCTCGGCGAACCGGTGCTGACCCCCGCCCCCTGGGACGGCGCAGGCTTCCCGCACGACTGGGACCGGCTGCCGCCGCTGCTCCAGCTGAACCCGGACGCCGACCCGTTCAGCGCCTACCGCACCTGCACCCTGATGCCCAACCGCTTCCTCGCCGTCGAGGACGCCGTCCGGCTGGTCCTGGACCAGATAGACGTCGACGCCCGGGCGCTGGAACAGGTCGACCGGCGCTCGCGCGGCGAACAGGTCGAGGTCCCCGCCGCCGTCGCCCAGCGCGCCTCGTACGTCTTCTACGAGGAGCCCGCCTGCTACGAGCAGCCCGCCGAGCCCGCCCCCGAAGGGGCCTGAGATGGCGGCCCCCGGACCGTCGGCGCGCCCGGTCCTCGTCTGCGGCGAGGTGCGCACCGGTCTGCTGCCGTCCTTCCAGGCGCTGGACGGCCGGGCCGCGGCACAGCTGCTCAGGCTGCGCGCCGACGAACACGTCCGGGTCTCCGAGCGGCCCAACCTGTACGTCCGCTCGCCCGAGGTGCTGACCGGTGTGGACTGCCGGCTGCCCACCTCCAACGGCGCCCGGGTGCGGGCCGTCGGCACGGTCGCCGCCCGAGCCGCGCTCACCGAGGGCCGGGTGCTCCAGGCGACCGCCTGGTTCAGCGCCCCGGCCGCCGGCCCCGATCTGCGCCGGCCCTGGGGGCAGTACCTGGTCCGGCCCGGGCTCGTCGAGCCGTTCGGGAAACTGCCCGAGCAGGCCACCGCGGAGGGCGTGCTGCGCGGCGCCGGGCGGGGGGAGCTGGACCTCGGGACGATCGCCGAGGGGCTGCTGGCCCAGTTGCTGCGCCATCCCCTGCTCGACCACAAGGCGCCCTTCAAGTCCCGCCGCACGCACCTGCGGTGGACCGCGCGCCGGGCCCCGGACGGCGAGGGCCCGGCGCTGACCCGTTTCACGCTGGCCGAGGACGGGCTGCGGACGATGGAGCTGCGTCTGCCGGCACACATTCCGGCGGGCGCGGCGGCCGGACTGTGCGAGGACCTCGCGCTGCACGACTGGCTGCTGACGGCCGTCGTGCAGTTGCTGGACAGCAGCCGGCTCGGCGCGGCGGACGGGCCCGCGGCCGTGCTCGCGCTGCGGCCCGCCGTCGATCATCTGCTGCACCTGTGGATGCCGCGCGCCCATGTGGACCGCGCGCTGGGCCATCTCTGGGACGAGCTGGAACGAGAACCGGGGTTCACCCGCCAGTGGCGGAGCCTCGTCCAGCGGATCCGTGACCAACTGGCCGTACAGACCATTCCGTTGCTGCACCAGGCGCTGAGTACGCGCTGAGGGGCGGCCGAACGACACACCCGACGGGGGAGCGACATGAGCGGAGCTACGACAGGGGACGTGAGGACCGCACCACCGCCCGAGGAAGAACGCCGGTCGAAGCTGTTCCGCAAGACGCTGGTCACGGTGTTACTGGCGACCGGGACGTTCTTCCTGACCAACGTCCTGAGCCCGGACGCGAGCGAGCAGTGGCAGTGGACGATGCCCGTGGTGGTGGGCAGCGCCGTGCTGATCATGCAGTACCTGGTCGACTTCGGTGAGCGGCTGGAGGCCGTGGAGGAGGCCCAGAACCGCCGGATCCGGGGGATGCGGGACAGTCTCGCCGACCATCACCGCGAGATGCGGTCGGCGGTCGACGAGAGCTTCGCCAAGATCAACGCGGCGACGGAGCTGTTCAGCCAGGTCGACCGGTCCGTCCTGCGCTCCGACGGGGTGACCCGGCTGGCCCGCAAGTACACCCAGGTCGGCGAACATGGCTCGGAGATCGTGAAGCGGTTCGCGCAGGAGGAGATCGCCAGTCTCGCGCTGCTGATGGAGAGCCTCAGCAACGGCACCGCGGACTGCCCCGGCGAGAACCACGAGTGGCTGATCGACCTGACCGCGTGCACCAAGAAGACGCTCTACGCCACCAGCACCTCCGTCGACCGGGACTTCTGGTCCAGTGGCCCCGGCAAGCGGTATCTGGTCGCGCAGGGCGACGCGATCAGGAAGCGGGGCGTGGAGATACGGCGGCTGTTCCTCGTCGACGGACCGGACGAGATCACCGAGTCGCTGCGCAAGCTGTGCGAGCAACAGCGCAGGTACGGCATCGACGCACGGATCGTCGATCAGTCGGAGCTGGACAACGCGCCGGTGACCTCGGTGAACGACTTCATCATCTTCGACGGTGAGCTCTGCTACGAGATCGAGCCCGATGTGCGGGCCGCGCCCACCAAGACCACGTTGAAGATGACGCCGGGCCATGTGGCGGAGCGCATCGAACGGTTCGACACTCTGTGGGAGGCCAGCAGCGCCGACTGACACGGCAGGAAGCACGGGGGCAGCGGGGAAGGAATGACAGCGGTGAAGCCACCCGTCGGTTCGCACGTCGTGGACATCCGTACCGGGAGGATCGGCATCGTCATGGGCCACGAGGGCCCGTACGTCCAGCTCAGACCGTACGGCGGCGGCCGCGAATGGGACGTGGCCCCGGACGGGCTGCGCCCCGCCACCCCCGCCGAACGACTCCGCGCGACCACCCTCACGGTGAGCCACCCCGACCGTCCCCGCTGACCCGCGGCGTACGGGAGAATGGCGCCATGAGCCTGTTCCGCGACGACGGTGTTGTCCTGCGTACCCAGAAGCTGGGCGAAGCGGACCGGATCATGCTGTGCCGACCCTGGGGTGCGCGATGAGTCTGTTCCGTGACGACGGGGTCGTGCTGCGTACCCAGAAGCTGGGCGAAGCGGACCGGATCATCACCTTGCTCACTCGGGGGCACGGGCGGGTGCGGGCCGTGGCGCGGGGGGTGCGGCGGACCAAGTCGAAGTTCGGGGCCCGGCTGGAGCCGTTCTCCCACGTGGACGTGCAGTTCTTCGCGCGGGGGAGCGAGCTGATCGGCCGCGGGCTGCCGCTGTGCACGCAGAGCGAGACCATCGCGCCCTACGGCGGCGGCATCGTCAGCGACTACGCGCGCTACACCGCCGGGACGGCCATGCTGGAGACCGCCGAGCGGTTCACCGACCACGAGGGCGAGCCGGCCGTGCAGCAGTACCTGCTGCTCGTCGGGGCGCTGCGGACCCTGGCCCGCGGTGAGCACGCCCCGCACCTCGTGCTCGACGCCTTCCTGCTGCGGTCCCTCGCCGTCAACGGCTACGCCCCGAGCTTCAGCGACTGCGCGAAGTGCGGGATGCCAGGACCGAACCGCTTCTTCTCGGTGGCCTCCGGGGGCACCGTATGCGTCGACTGCCGGGTGCCCGGTAGCGTCGTACCCTCGCCGGCGACCCTGGAACTGCTCGGTGCGCTGCTTACGGGAGACTGGGACACGGCCGACGCCTGCGAGGCGCGGCACGTCCGGGAGGGCAGCGGGCTGGTCTCGGCCTATCTGCACTGGCATCTGGAGCGCGGGCTGCGTTCGCTGCGGTACGTGGAAAAGTAAGGGAGACGAGGGGCACATGGTCGTACGCGGGATCCTGGGGCGGCAGCGTCGGGAGTACAGGGCGCCGGAGCCGCATCCGTCCGGGGCCCGTGCGCCGAAGCTCCCCGGGGAGCTCGTCCCGAAGCATGTGGCGATCGTCATGGACGGGAACGGGCGCTGGGCCAAGGAGCGCGGGCTGCCGCGCACCGAGGGGCACAAGGTCGGCGCCGAGCGGGTGCTGGACGTCCTCCAGGGCGCGATCGAGATGGGCGTCGGGGCGATCTCGCTGTACGCCTTCTCCACCGAGAACTGGAAGCGCTCGCCCGACGAGGTGCGCTTCCTGATGAACTTCAACCGCGACTTCATCCGCAAGACCCGGGACCAGCTCGACGAGCTCGGGGTGCGGGTGCGGTGGGTCGGGCGGATGCCCAAGCTGTGGAAGTCGGTCGCCAGGGAGCTGGAGATCTCCCAGGAGCAGACCAAGGGCAACGACAAGCTGACCCTCTACTTCTGCATGAACTACGGCGGCCGCGCCGAGATCGCGGACGCGGCGCAGGCGCTGGCGGAGGATGTACGGGCCGGGCGGCTCGACCCGTCGAAGGTGAGCGAGAAGACCTTCGCGAGGTACCTGTACTACCCGGACATGCCGGACGTGGACCTGTTCCTGCGGCCGAGCGGGGAGCAGCGCACGTCCAACTACCTGCTGTGGCAGAGCGCGTACGCCGAGATGGTCTTCCAGGACGTCCTGTGGCCGGACTTCGACCGGCGCGACCTGTGGCGGGCGTGTCTGGAGTTCGCCTCCCGGGACCGCCGCTTCGGCGGCGCCATCCCGAACGAGGAACTGCTGGCCATGGAGGGCCGGACCGAGGACTGAGCGGGAGGCTGTGCGGCGGGGGCAGGGTTTGCCCCCGCCGCCCCTGCCCGTGCCCTTCTTGCTTCTCGGCGCCGGTCCGGCAGGAGCAGCCCGTCCGGCGTTCGAGGACGAGGCCGTTCAGGCCGATGGGGGTCTGGGGGCGTGGCCCCGAGGGCGCGTACCCCCGATCACCCGCACCGGATGCCGCTCAACCTGCGGCGCACTCCGCGCAGGTGCCGAAGATCTCGACCGTGTGGGCCACGTTGACGTACCCGTGCTCGGCCGCGATCGCGTCCGCCCACTTCTCGACCGCGGGGCCCTCGACCTCGACCGCCTTGCCGCAGACCCGGCAGACCAGGTGGTGGTGGTGTTCGCCGCTGGAGCAGCGGCGGTAGACGGACTCGCCGTCGGAGGTGCGCAGGACGTCGACCTCGCCGGCGTCGGCGAGGGACTGGAGCGTGCGGTAGACCGTCGTCAGACCGACCGAGTCGCCCTTGTGCTTGAGCATGTCGTGCAGCTCCTGCGCGCTGCGGAACTCGTCGACCTCGTCCAGGGCCGCCGCCACGGCGGCCCGCTGCCGGGTGGATCGGCCCTTCACGGGCGGTCCAGCGGTCGTCACGGGGTGCCTCCTCAGGTCTGCCTGCCGGGCCATTGTGCCAGCCCCGGCTGTCGGCGCGGTCAGACGCCGACCTTTCCGCCGGGGCCCCGGCTCGGCGGGATCACGCACTCCGCCGGGTCCCCGGCGCCCTGGGCGGCGGCCAGGGCCCGCGCGCGGCGCCGGGCGAGCGGCGCGGCCAGCGCGGTCAGCAGGACGAACGCCCCGATGGTCAGCAGCACGATGGTCGCGCCGGGCGGCACGTCCTGGTAGTACGAGGTGACCGTGCCGCTGATCGTGACGGTCACGCCGATGGCGACCGCGATGGCGAAGGTGGCGGCGAAGCTGCGGCTGAGCTGCTGGGCGGCGGCCACCGGGACCACCATCAGCGCCGAGACGAGCAGCAGCCCGACCACGCGCATCGCGACGGTCACCGTCACGGCCGCCGTGACCGCGGTCAGCAGGTTCAGGGCGCGCACGGGCAGGCCCGTGACCCGGGCGAACTCCTCGTCCTGGCTCACCGCGAACAGCTGGCGGCGCAGGCCGAGCGTGACCAGCACCACGAAGGCCGCGAGCACGCAGATCGCCGTGACGTCCGACTCGCTCACCGTGGACAGGGAGCCGAAGAGGTACGAGGTCAGGTTGGCGTTGGAGCCCGTCGGCGCGAGGTTGATGAACATCACGCCGCCGGCCATGCCGCCGTAGAAGAGCATGGCGAGGGCGAGGTCGCCGCGGGTCTTGCCGTACCAGCGGATGAGCTCCATGAGGACCGCGCCGAGGACGGAGACGAGGGTCGCCATCCAGACCGGGGACCAGGAGAGCAGGAAGCCCAGGCCGACGCCGGTCATCGCGACGTGGCCGATGCCGTCGCCCATCAGGGCCTGGCGGCGCTGGACCAGGTAGATACCGACCGCGGGGGCCGTGATGCCGACCAGGACGGCGGCGAGCAGGGCCCGCTGCATGAAGGCGTAGTCGAGGATTTCCATCAGCTCAGCAGTCCCGTGCGGATCGGTTCGGCGCCCGCGGGGGCGTGCGGGTGGACGTGGTCGTGGCCGGGCAGCGCGTGCTGGCCGACGGCCTTCGGGGGTGGTCCGTCGTGGACGACACAGCCGTCGCGCAGCACCACCGCGCGGTCGATCAGCGGCTCCAGGGGGCCCAGTTCGTGCAGCACGAGCAGGACGGTCGTACCGGCCGCGACCTGCTCGCGCAGGGTCCGCGCCAGCACCTCCTGGCTGGCCAGGTCGACGCCCGCCATCGGCTCGTCCATGATCAGCAGTTCGGGTTCGGCGGCGAGCGCCCGGGCGATCAGCACGCGCTGGTGCTGGCCGCCGGAGAGCGCGTCCACGGAGTCCTTGGCGCGGTCCGTCATGCCGACCAGCTCCAGGGCCCGGCGCACGGCCGCCCGGTCCGCCTTGCGCAGCAGGCCGAAGCGGGTGCGGGAGAGCCGGCCGGAGGAGACGACCTCGGTCACCGTGGCCGGGACGCCGCCCGCGGCGGTGGTGCGCTGGGGGACGTAGCCGAGGCGGTGCCAGTCGCGGAAGCGGCGGCGCGGGGTGCCGAACAGCTCGATCTCGCCGGCGCTCACCTGCACCTGGCCGATGACGCTGCGCACGGCGGTGGACTTGCCCGAGCCGTTGGCGCCGAGCAGCGCGACGACCTCACCGCGGGACACGGTGAGGTCGATGCCGCGCAGGACGGGCCGCGAGCCCAGGTCGGCGCGTACGCCGCGCAGGGATATGACGGGCTCGCTCATGCGGTCCTCCGAAAGACGGTCATTTGGCGCCCAACGCGGCCTGCAGGGCCTTCAGGTTGGCATCCATGACCTGGATGTAGTCGTCGCCCTCGGACTTGCCTGTGATGCCCTCGACCGGGTCGAGCACGTCGGTCTTCAGGCCCGCGTCCTTGGCGAGGGTCTTCGCGGTGCTGTCGGAGACCAGTGTCTCGTAGAAGACCGTGGTGACGCCGTCGGCCTTGGCCTCCTCCTGGAGCTCCTTGATCCGGGCCGGGCTGGGCTCGCTCTCCGGGTCGAGTCCGGAGATGGCCTCCTGGGTCAGGCCGTAGCGCTCGGCGAGGTAGCCGAAGGCGGCGTGGTTGGTGAAGAACACCTTGGAGTCGGTGTTCTTCAGGCCCTCCTCGAACCGGCTGTCGAGGCCGTTCAGCTTCTCGACCAGGGCCGCGGTGTTCTTCTTGTAGTCGGCCGCGTGGTCCGGGTCGGCCTTCTCGAAGGCGGCGCCGACGCCCTTGGCGATCTCGGCGTACTTCACGGGGTCGAGCCAGACGTGCGGGTCGAGGGCGTGCTCCTCCTCCTCGGAGTGGGCCTCCTCCTCCGAGTGCGCTTCCTCCTCGGCGTGCCCCTCTTCCCCGGCGTGCTCGTGGCTGTCCTCCAGGCTGCCGTGGTCCTCGAGCTTCGTCAGCGTGGCGGCGTCGATCGTGGTGCCGACGCCGGCCTGCGCGACGGCCTCGTCGACGGCGGGCTGCAGGCCCTTGAGGTAGAGGGCCGCGTCGGCCTCCTGGAGCTGCGCGGTCTGCCGGGCGCTGATCTCCAGGTCGTGCGGCTCCTGGCCGGGCTCGGTGAGACTGGTGACGTTCACGTGGTCCCCGCCGATCTCCTCGGCGAGGTAGGCCATCGGGTAGAACGACGCGACGACGTCGAACTTCTCCGTGTTGCCCGCGGCGGCGCTGCCGGAGCAGGCGGAGAGGGTGCCGAGACCGAGGGCGGTGACGGCCGCCACGGCCACCCCGGATATGTGCTGTCGTCGTACGTTCATGACAGTCATTTTCAACAAATCTGGAAACGGTTGTCAACAAGCTGAGGTCGGGGAACCGATTTGATACGAGGGCGGGCAGCGCCGGTAACCTGAGGCATTCGCTGCCGTCCATTCGTAATGAAGAGAGCACCGTGGCCGCCGACAAGATCGACACCATCGTCAGCCTGAGCAAGCGCCGTGGCTTCGTATTCCCTTGCAGTGAGATCTACGGCGGGCAGAAGGCCGCCTGGGACTACGGACCCCTGGGTGTCGAGCTCAAGGAGAACCTCAAGCGCCAGTGGTGGCGCTACATGGTGACGTCGCGCGAGGACGTCGTCGGTATCGACTCGTCCGTGATCCTGGCCTCCGAGGTCTGGGTCGCCTCCGGTCACGTCGCCACCTTCACGGACCCGCTGACCGAGTGCACCTCCTGCCACAAGCGGTTCCGCGCGGACCACCTGGAGGAGGCCTACGAGGCCAAGCACAACCGCCTCCCGGAGAACGGCCTCGCGGACGTCAACTGCCCCAACTGCGGCAACAAGGGCCAGTTCACCGAGCCCAAGCAGTTCTCGGGCCTGCTCTCCACCCACCTCGGCCCGACGCAGGACTCCGGCTCCGTCGCCTACCTGCGGCCCGAGACCGCCCAGGGCATCTTCACCAACTTCGCCCAGGTGCAGACCACTTCGCGCCGCAAGCCGCCGTTCGGCATCGCCCAGATGGGCAAGTCCTTCCGCAACGAGATCACGCCCGGCAACTTCATCTTCCGCACCCGCGAGTTCGAGCAGATGGAGATGGAGTTCTTCGTCAAGCCGGGCGAGGACGAGAAGTGGCAGGAGTACTGGATGGAGCAGCGCTGGAACTGGTACACGGGCCTGGGTCTCCGTGAGGAGAACATGCGCTGGTACGAGCACCCCAAGGAGAAGCTCTCCCACTACTCCAAGCGCACCGCCGACATCGAGTACCGCTTCCGGTTCGGCGGCAACGAGTGGGGCGAGCTGGAGGGTGTCGCCAACCGCACCGACTACGACCTCTCCGCGCACTCCAAGGCCTCCGGCCAGGACCTCGCCTACTACGACCAGGAGGCCCAGGAGCGCTGGACGCCGTACGTCATCGAGCCCGCGGCCGGTGTCGGCCGCGCGATGCTGGCGTTCCTGCTGGACGCCTACATCGAGGACGAGGCGCCCAACGCCAAGGGCAAGATGGAGAAGCGCACGGTGCTGCGCCTGGACCACCGGCTGGCCCCGGTGAAGGTCGCGGTGCTGCCGCTGTCCCGCAACGCCGAGCTCTCCCCGAAGGCCAAGGGCCTCGCCCAGGCGCTGCGGCAGAACTGGAACATCGAGTTCGACGACGCCGGCGCCATCGGCCGCCGCTACCGCCGCCAGGACGAGATCGGCACCCCGTACTGCGTGACGGTCGACTTCGACACGCTGGACGACAACGCGGTGACGGTCCGCGAGCGTGACTCGATGAAGCAGGAGCGGGTCTCCCTCGACCAGATCGAGGGCTACCTGGCCCAGCGCCTGCTGGGCTGCTGACGCCCCGACCCACCACCGCCCCCGCCGGACGAGCACACCAGCTCGTCCGGCGGGGGCGTTTCGGTGGTCCTCCATAGCGGCATCTCATTGGCCCTGTGACCGGGGCCACCGCGCGGCCAGGCTTGCCCGCATGAGCCTCGCATTCCTGCTGACCACCCTGGTCATCGTCGCCACCCCCGGCACCGGGGTCGTCTACACGCTCGCGGCCGGTCTGTCGCACGGTCGGCGGGCCAGTGTCGTGGCCGCCTTCGCCTGCGCCCTCGGGATCCTGCCGCACATGCTGGCCACGATCACCGGGGTGGCCGCCCTGCTGCACACCAGCGCCACGGCCTTCCAGATCCTGAAGTACGCCGGTGTCGCCTACCTCCTCTACATGGCCTGGGCCACGCTGCGGGACAAGGAGGCGATCACCGTGGACCGCACGGCGGCGCCGATGTCGGCCGGGCGGACGATCGTCCAAGGCGTGCTGATCAATCTCCTCAACCCCAAGCTGACGATGTTCTTCTTCGCCTTCCTGCCCCAGTTCGTAAACCCCGACGGCCCGGGCGCGGTGCCGCGGATGCTGGCGCTCAGCGGGGTGTTCATGGCCGCGACCTTCATCGTCTTCGCGCTCTACGGCGTGCTCGCCGCCTCCGTCCGCGACCAGGTCGTCGCCCGCCCGAAGGTGATGGCCTGGCTGCGCCGGAGCTTCGCCGGGTCCTTCGTGGCCCTGAGCGCGAAGCTGGCCTTCACCGCCCGGTAGTGCCGCTGACAAGTATGGACTGACAGATATTGAAATCTGTCAGTCCATGGGGCAGAGTGGAGGCATGACGACGACCACCCGAACCCTCGGAACCACCGGCCCCCAGGTCTCCGCCCTCGGCCTCGGCTGCATGGGCATGTCCGCGCTGTACGGCGACGCCGACCGGGCCGAGTCCATCGCGACCGTCCACGCCGCACTGGAAGCCGGCGTGACCCTGCTCGACACCGGCGACTTCTACGCCATGGGCCACAACGAGATGCTGATCGGCGAGGCCCTGCGCGGCGCGCCCGCCAATCGCCGGGAACAGGCGCTGATCAGCGTGAAGTTCGGCGCCCTGCGCGATCCCGACGGCGGCTGGAGCGGCTACGACGGACGGCCCGCCGCGGTGCGGAACTTCGCCGCGTACTCACTCCAGCGGCTCGGCGTCGACCACCTCGACGTCTACCGCATCGCCCGGCTCGACCCGGACGTGCCGATCGAGGAGACCGTCGGCGCCATCGCCGAACTCGTCGAGAAGGGGTACGTCCGCCACATCGGCCTGAGCGAGGTCGGTGCCGAGACCATCCGCCGGGCCGCCGCCACCGCCCCGATCGCCGATCTCCAGATCGAGTACTCGCTGATCTCCCGGGGCATCGAGGAGGAGATCCTGCCGACCACCCGCGAGCTGGGCATCGGCATCACCGCCTACGGCGTCCTGTCCCGCGGTCTGATCTCCGGTCACTTCACCGGCGACCGCCGGCTCGCCGCCGACGACTTCCGCTCCCTGTCGCCCCGCTTCCAGGGCGAGAACCTCCGGCACAACCTGAACCTGGTAGAAGCCCTGCGCGAGATCGCCGAGCGCAAGGGCGTCACCGTCGCGCAGATCGCCATCGCCTGGGTGCTCTCCCGGGGCGAGGACATCGTGCCGCTCGTCGGCGCCCGCACCCGGCAGCGGCTGACCGAATCACTCGGCGCCCTCGACGTCACGCTGGACGCCGCAGACCTCGCCGCGATCGAGCGGGCGGTGCCGGCCGACGCCGCCGCGGGCGAGCGGTACCCGGCCGCGCAGATGGCCCACCTCGGCAGCAAGTAGCAGCCGGCGGTACGGTCTCCTCCATGGCACCGACCTCCGAAGCCCTGACCGCCGAGCGCATCCTCGAAGCCACCGAGGACGTGCTGCGCCGCCACGGCCCGGCCAAGGCCACCGTGGTGGATGTGGCCCGCGCGCTCGGCGTCAGTCACGGCAGCGTCTACCGGCACTTCCGGACCAAGGCGGCGCTGCGCGAGGCGGTGACCAAGCGCTGGCTTGACCGTACGTCGACGGTGCTGGCCGGGATCGTCGCCGAGACCGGACGCGACCCGGAGGCCCGGCTGCGGGCCTGGCTGCTGGCCCTGTTCGACGCCAAGCGGCACAAGGCCGGGGACGACCCCGAGCTGTTCGCCACGTACACCGTGCTGACCGCGGAGAACAGCGGCGCGGTGGACGAGCACATCGACGAACTCACCGGTCAGCTCGCCGAGATCGTCCGCTCGGGCACCGCGTCCGGCGCGTTCGCCTCCGCCGACCCGCTCACCACCGCCCGCGCCGTCTTCCAGGCCACCGCCCGCTTCCACGACCCCGGCTACCACCGGGAGTGGGAACGGCCGGAGGTCCAGGGCGAGTTCGAGGCCGTGGTGGAGCTGCTGGCGCGGGGGCTGCGGGCGGCCTGACGGCTCAGTCCTGCTGCGTCGCCCGCCCCAGGAAGGTGGCCCCGCCCGGGTCCGGCACCTGGATCTCGTGAAAGCCCATCCGGTCGTAGAAGGGCCGCGCCCGGGTGTTGGCCGTCGCCATGGCGAGGTGGACGGCGGGGACCCCGCCGGTGTGCAGGGCGTGCAGGAACGTCAGCATCAGGGCGCGGCCGTGCCCCTTGCCCTGATAGTCGGGGAGCAGGTCGATGTGCAGGTGGGCGGGGTAGCCGCGCAGCTCGGGCAGCACCATGCGCTCGGGGTCGTGGAGCAGCGCGGCGATCGTCTCGTCGGGGGTCGTGGGCGGGCCCTCGGGCGCCGGGTAGCGGTCGGCGACCGTCGGCAGCCACTTGTGGCGGAAGTCGGTGGCGAAGCGGGGGGTGTCGGCGGTGCCGAGGATGTACCCCACGGCCTGTCCCCGGCCGTCGTCGAGGACGAAGGCGAGCTCCGGCTCCAACTCGACGTAGGGGGCGGCGAACGTGGCCGGGAAGACGCCGGGGTCCGCGTAGAAGGGTCGGCTGTCGCCGCCGAGGTGGGCGGTGCGGACGCAGATGTCGTGGAGCGCGGTGCGGTCCGCGGGGCGATAGGGGCGTGCGGCGGGCAGTGGGTTCACCCGTGCATCCTGCCGCGCCTGGGAGCGCTCCCACAAGACGCTTTCGCGAGCTGGGCCCGCCCGGTCGGGCGACCCTAGGCGACGGACGGGTCCACGGTCGCCTGGTGCGCCTGCGCCAGATGTTCCTCCGCCTTCAGCCACGGCAGGAACTGCGCGGATATGCGCCACCCGCAGGTCTCGCACCTGACGGTGCGCTGCACGCCGGTCCGCCGCACCTGTACGACGTGCTCGCGTCCGTGCTGGTCCCAGCGGGTGACCTTGCTCGTATTGCTCTCGGACACGACGCCTCCAGGGTCCCGGCAAGTCAAGGAGGAGTGTGCAGCATGACCATGATCAACGGGGACCCTCTTCACAGGGAGTTGGCCAAGCTGTGCCCTGCGGGCCATGAGCGGAGAGGGGGGGAAGGGGGGAAGGTGTGAACGCGGCCCCGCTCCGGGCGGACGCGCACAACGCCCCACCGGCCCCGGCCCGCCATGATTCCCGCTGCCCCGCCGCCGTCCCAGCACCTCCGCCGGAAAGCGCCTTTTCCGGTTACGCGTGGATTCGCTTGCGGGCGGAGGACTGTGCCGTCTCGAGGCGCTGTGCCGTGCGTTCGGCTGTGCCGCGTGCCCAGGGGCCGCTGGTGAGGAGGCCGAGGACCAGGACCGCGAGTCCGCAGGCGGTGAGGATCCACCAGCCCGGTACCGCGGCCGACACGAAGGCGTCCCGGTACGTCGAGGCGCCCACGCCCGCCGCCAGGACCGCTCCGACGACGGCCACGCCGAGCGTCTGGCCCAGTTGCCGGCTCGTGGAGGCGACGGCCGCCGCGACCCCGGCCTGTGCGCGGGGCATGCCGGAGACCGCCGTGTTGGTGATGGGCGCGTTGACGAACCCGAAGCCGATGCCGAACAGCGCGTACCCGACGAAGAGGCCGGCGTCGGACGTCTCCGCGTCGAACAGGGCGAACAGCAGCGCGCTCACCGTCATCGAGACCCCCGCGACCGCCAACGGCACCCTGGGCCCCCGGCTGCCCACCAGCCGCCCCGACAGGGGAGCGCACAGGAAGGTCGGCACGGCCATGGGCAGCATCCACAGCCCGGCCTCCAGGGCGCTGAGCCCTCGTACGTTCTGCAGGTACAGCGTCGACAGGAACAGGAACCCGCCCAGCGCGGCGAACGCGCTGACCGCGATCACCGTCGCCCCGCTGAACGGCGCCGAACGGAAGAAGCGCAGGTCGATCAGGGGTTCGGCGCGGCGGGGTTCGTAGCGGAGCAGTGCCACCAGCGCGACCACGGCCAGCACCGCGAAGGGAACCGCCGTGGCCGGGGCGTGCGGCGCCTCGATGATCGCGTACGTCAGCGCGCCGAACAGCACGATCACCAGCACCTGTCCGACCGGGTCGACCCGGCGGGGCTCGGGCGCCCGGGACTCGGGCACGTACCGCAGGGTCAGCAGCAGCGCGGCGAGCCCCACCGGCAGGTTGATCCAGAAGATCGAGCGCCAGCCGACGGAGTCCACGAGCAGCCCGCCCACCAGCGGCCCCGCGGCCATCGAGATGCCGACCACCGCGCCCCAGACGCCGATCGCGCGGGCCCGCTCGCGGGGATCGGTGAAGGTGTTGGTGATGATCGACATGGCGACCGGGTTGAGCATCGAGCCGCCGACGGCCTGCACCGCCCGGGCCGCGATCAGCAGATCCAGGCTGGGCGCCAGGGAGCACAGCAGCGAGCCGAGCCCGAAGACGACCAGCCCCGCCATGAAGACCCGCTTGCGGCCGATCCGGTCGGCCGTGGAACCCGCGAGCATCAGCAGCGACGCGAGGACGAGGGTGTAGGCGTCGATCGTCCACTGCAGCCCGGCGGTGTCGGCGTGCAGGTCCTTCTGCAGCGACGGCAGCGCCACGTTCAGGACCGTGTTGTCCAGGCTCACGATGAGCAGGCTCATGCAGCAGATGGCGAGGACCAGCAGGCGTCGGCGGGGGCTGAGCTCGGGCATGCACTCCAGCGTAACCCGGAATTCGATAGTGCGGTTAACTAACGAATTTTACGAACTCATTGCACGGCACAATGGAGGCATGCCCACGCCCCTGCAGATCGGCCCGCACACCGTTCAGCCGCCCGTCGTCCTGGCCCCCATGGCCGGGATCACCAACGCGCCCTTCCGCACCCTGTGCAGGGAGTTCAGCGGCGGAAAAGGGCTGTTCGTCAGCGAGATGATCACCACTCGGGCGCTGGTCGAGCGCAACGAGAAGACCATGCAGCTGATCCACTTCGACGCGACCGAGAAGCCCCGCTCGATCCAGTTGTACGGCGTGGACCCGGCGACCGTCGGCAAGGCCGTCCGCATGATCGCGGAGGAGGGCCTCGCCGACCACATCGACCTGAACTTCGGCTGCCCGGTGCCGAAGGTGACGCGCAAGGGCGGCGGGTCGGCGCTGCCGTACAAGCGGAACCTGCTGCGGGCGATCCTGCGCGAGGCGGTCTCAGGGGCCGGGGATCTGCCGGTGACGATGAAGATGCGCAAGGGCATCGACGACGATCACATCACCTACCTCGACGCCGGGCGGATCGCGGTCGAGGAGGGCGTCACGGCGATCGCCCTGCACGGCCGTACCGCCGCGCAGCACTACGGCGGCACCGCCGACTGGGAGGCCATCGCCCGTCTCAAGGAGCATGTGCCGGAGATCCCGGTGCTCGGCAACGGCGACATCTGGTCGGCCGAGGACGCGCTGCGGATGATGCGGGAGACCGGCTGCGACGGCGTCGTCGTCGGGCGCGGGTGCCTGGGGCGGCCGTGGCTGTTCGCGGACCTCGTGGCCGCCTTCGAGGGCCGCCCCGAGGACATCGCGCGTCCCGCGCTCCGCGAGGTCGCCGACGTCATGGTCCGGCACGCCACGCTCCTCGGCGAGTGGATCGGCGACGAGGCGCGGGGCGTCATCGACTTCCGCAAGCACGTGGCCTGGTACCTGAAGGGCTTCGCCGTCGGCTCCGAGATGCGCAAGCGGCTCGCGATCACCTCGTCGCTGGCGGAACTCCGTTCCGGGCTCGACGAGCTGGACCTCGACCAGCCCTGGCCGCTCGGGGCGGACGGTCCGCGCGGCCGCACGTCGGGCAACAACCGGGTCGTCCTGCCGGACGGCTGGCTGAAGGACCCGTACGACTGCGCGGGCGTGAGCGAGGACGCGGAGCTGGACACCTCCGGCGGTTAGTCCTGGGCGGGGTCAGTCCCTCGTGGGGCGGGGAGTCGAGCCGTAGGCCGTCAGGAAGCGGTCGCGGAAGGCGTCCATCTTCCAGACCGGGGCGTCCGGGGCGGGTTGCAGGCCCCGCGTCCAGTTCCAGTCCGCGATCTTCTCCAGGACCTCCGGGTCCTTGGCCACGATGGAGACCGGGACGTCCCGGCTCGCGTTGTCGCCGCTGACCCGGGCGATCGGCTGGTGGTCGCCGAGGAAGACCAGGACGGTGTCCTCGGTGCCGTAGCGCTCCAGCCACTGGGTCAGGGACGTCACCGAGTACGTGATCGACTTGCCGTACTCCGCACGGGACTTGGTGCCGTCCGTGATGATGTCCTGCGCGTCCTTGCCGTCCCGCTGGACGGCGCCGAAGAGCGAGCCGTCGCCCAGCTCCTCCCAGTCGACCATCGTCGGGATCGGCGCCCAGGGCTGGTGGCTGGAGGTCAGGATGACCTCCGCCATCAGGGGCTTGTCGCGCTGCTTGCCGTGGACCATGCGCTGGAAGGCCTCCAGCGCGTACTGGTCCGGCATGGTGGACCAGCTGAACTTCGGTCCCTGGTAGCCGAGCTGGAAGGCGTCGTAGACCTTGTCCAGGCCGTAGAAGTCGGCCTCCGGCCAGGCCTTCTGGATGCCCGGCATGATGCCCACGGTGTCCCAGGCGCCGGTCTTCCGGAACGCCTTGGTGAGGGACAGGTGGTCGCCGGAGGTGACGGTGGTGTAGCGCTGCTGGTTGTCGATCCACAGGCCGGACAGGAACGTGGAGTGGCCCAGCCAGCTGCTGCCGCCGTAGGTCGACGAGGTCAGCCAGCCGCTCCGCGCCCGGTAGCCCGCCGCCTCCAGGGACTCGGTGCTCGCGTCGAGCGTGGCCGTCACACCCGGCGCGATGACCGGGTCCTCGATGGCGCTTCTGCCGTAGCTCTCGATGAACGTGAAGATCACGTCCTTGCCGCGCAGGTCGGGCAGGAGCCGGTCGGGCGGCGTCGCGCCGAAGGTGTCCGCCCTCGCCTCCTTCGCGAAGGCCGCCTCGTCCGCGAGGGTGACCTGCACCCGCCTCGCCTGGCTCGCCAGCGCGGTGGCCGCACGGTCGGCGGCGAGGGGCAGGCCGGCCGGCTGCAGGCCGAGCGTGGAACAGGTGATCCAGACCGTCCCCGCGACGAGGGTGGCCTTGGTGGCCCGCTGCCGGTGGTCGGCCAGGAAGGTGGCGAGGCGGACGGTGGCCAGGGCGGTCAGGACGAGGAGGAGTACGGCGGCCAGGACGGCGCCGACGGTCGCGGTGAGCGTGGTGGCGGTGCCCATCGAGTCCTTCATGTAGCTCTGGGCGTCGTCGAGGAGGGACCAGTCGAGGACGAGGTTGAAGCCCCGGCCCAGGTAGGAGCGGAACCCCATGTCCAGGAAGTTGAGGACGGTGAGGGCACCCAGGGCGGTGCCCGCCACCGCCGCGACGACGGTGCGCGGACGCCGGGGCAGCGCGAGCAGGACGGCGGCGCCGACGATCGCTTCCGCGGGGATACGGGCGAAGCGGTTGGGGCGCAGGGCGGTCACGGTGTTGGGCAGGAGCAGAGCGCCCAGCACCAGGACGGCGGACAGCACGGTGACCCCGAGGGACACCCACCCCGCACGACCGAGCCCGGCCGCACCGCCTTCTCCGGCCGCACTGCTCTTCCCGCCCGAGCCGACGTCCTCGGCCGCGCTGCTTTCTCCGTCGGAGGTGTCCGCGGACGGGGGCGTTGCGGTGGGCGGGAGTGCCGTGGTGGGCGGGTTCGAGGGCTTGGGCGGGGGTGGTCCCGGTGGCTGGTGCAGGCGCGTGAAGAGGGGCACCCGGTGGTCCTTCCGTGCGGTCCCTGGCGGCGGGGAGGCCCGCCGTGATGTCGTACGGGCCCTCACTCGGGCTTGTTCAGCCCGTCCGCCCCACCGTTCGGCGAACAGCGGGCGAACGCCCGGCCAACCGGGTCACTACGCTCCGCCCACCGCCGTCAGCAGGGCCAGGGGCGCGGTCGCCGAGCGGGACTCCCGGACGCAGGCGTGGGGGTAGGGGACCGGCTCGGGGTGGGTGTCGCGGCCGTACCCCGCCAGGACCTCCGGCAGGCGGTGGCCCGTCGTCGTCGCCGCGTCCACCAGGGCGTGCGCCACGGTCCGGGCCTCGTCGTGCAGGCCGTAGCGGGCCAGGCCGAGGGTGATCAGGGCGTTGTCGTGCGGCCACACCGAGCCGCGGTGGTAGGAGAGCGGGTGGTAGGCCGGCTGGCCCGCGGCCAGCGTCCGCACGCCCCAGCCCGAGAAGAAGTCCGCCTCCAGCAGCCGGCGGCCCACCAGCTCGCCGTACTCCTTGTCCAGCAGGCCCGACCAGAGCAGATGCCCGGCGTCCGAGGCCAGCGCGTCGACCTGGCGGCCCTCGCCGTCCAGGGCCAGCGCCGGGAAGGAGCGCTCCGGCATCCAGAAGTCCCGCTGGAAGCGGTCCCGCAGATCGCCGGCCGCCTGCTCCAGCAGCGCCGCGTACGTCTCGTCCGCCCACACCGTCCGCGACAGCCCGGCCGTGCGGCGCAGTGCGTCGTAGGCGTAGCCCTGTGCGCCCGCCGCCATCACCGGGCCGCTCGGCCGGGTGCCGTCGGCGCGGCAGATGGCGCCGGGGGAGTCCTTCCAGTTCTGGTTGGCCAGCCCGCCGCGGTCGGCCCGGTAGACCAGGTAGCCGCGGGAGGTCAGGCCGCCGTGGTCCAGCATCCAGGCGACGGCGGCCCGGGCGTGCGGCTCCAGTCGGCGGGCCAGGGCGACGTCCCCGGTGTGTTCCACGTACGCGCCCAGCAGGACCAGGAAGAGCGGGGTCGCGTCCACCGAGCCGTAATAGCGGCCGTACGGCACCTGGCCGAAGTGGGCCAGCTCGCCGTGCCGGACCTCGTGCACGATCTTGCCGGGCTGCGCCACCGAGGCCGTGCCCGTCTCCTCGGCCTGGGTCGCGGCCAGCGCGGGCAGGGTGGCCGCCGCGAGGGCCGGGCGGTAGGGGAGGGCGAACAGGGAGGTGAGCAGGGCGTCCCGGCCCAGCAGGGTCAGGAACCAGGGGGCGCCCGCGGCCGGCACCCGCACCTCCTCGCCGTCCAGGCCCGTCGCCGGGATCTGCAGCGAGGCCAGGTCCGCCAGGCCCCGGGCGCAGGCCGCCGCCAGCTCGGGCCAGCCCGTGGGGAAGGAGACGCCCTCGACGAACTCGCCCTCCAGGGCGATCAGCTGGTCGTTCAGGGCGCCGGGGGAGCGCGGTACGCGCAGCGCCCGCTTGTCCCCGTGCGGGCGGGCCATCACCCGCAGCGCCAGTTCCGCCGTGCCGTGCGGCTCCAGGTCCAGCGTCCACACCAGGCGCCGCGCACCGGTCCCCGTCTCCTCCACCGCGTCCGGGGCCGGCTCGGCGGAGACCGTCGTACGGGACCGCCATTCGCCCCGCTGGTAGGTGAACTCCAGGCCGTGGTCGAGGACGTGGCGGGAGCGGGTGGCGCCGGTCTTGGTGTAGGTCCGGTGGTCGGAGCGCAGTTCGAACTGGTCGGTGAAGTCCGCGTCCGCGGTGATCGCCAGACGGACCGTGGTGGGGGTGGGGAGGTTGCTGGTCACCCGCAGGGACTCCACGAACGAGCCGTCCCCGACCGCCTGCTCACGGAAGAGCGTGTACGCCGGGGGCTCCTGGCGGCCGCCCCGGGGGACCAGGACGCAGCGGGCGGTGTCCCCGTCGGCCACCGGCGTCAGGGCCTCCGGCACCGCGCCGTCCACCGTCAGCTGCCAGCGGCTGAGGTGCCGGGCGTCCCGGACGAACAAGCCGTCCGGTGAGCCGACGCCCCGGACTCCGCTGATGTCCCCGCCGTCCCCCACGGCGGCGAACGTCTCCCCGTGCACGAGCAGATGATGGCGCTCCGTCATCCCGGTCCCCTCCCTTGTCTTCCCTCACGCCGTTGGTGACGCCGTCCGTGTGTCCTTCGCGGGCTCGTCGTGCAGCAGGTCGAGCGCGAGCGCCGCGGTCCAGCTGAAGTCGGCGGTGCCGCAGGCCTCGCCGGTGTACGGGTCGACGTACTCCGCGAATCCGGAGCTGACGGCCAGCTCCAGGACCGAGCGCCGCAGCGCGTCGGCCGAGTGGTGCGCGCCGTGGGTGCGCAGTCCGCGCTCCATCAGCCAGGCGGTGTTGAACCAGGCCGGGCCGCGCCAGTAGCGGTGCGGGTCGAAGGCCTCGCCGAGCAGGTCGTAGCTCGGCACCAGGCGGGTGGTGTCGCCGAGAGAGAAGTGCGGTCCGCGGGCGGTGCGCATCAGGGCCTCGGCGGTTCTGCCCGGCAGCGTGGGCAGCAGGAGCGGGACCAGGCCGGAGACCGACCGTTCCGGGATCAGCCCGCCGCCGCGTACGTCCCGGCAGCAGAACATCTCGCGCTCGGGGTCCCACAGGCGTTCCACCAGGGCGCCGGTCAGGCGCTCGGCGCGCGCGTGGCGGGCCGTGCCCGTCGCTCCCAGTTCGCGGGCGATGCGGGCCAGGGCGTGCTCGGAGGCGATGAGCAGGGCGTTGAACGCCGGGTCCTCCACCGCGAACGCGCCGGTCCCGTCGGCGTAGCCGCCGTCCCGGTAGTCCGTGGCCAGGCGGACGTACCGCCCGTAGTCCAGGTCCGTCGGCCGGTCCTCGGGGGCGCCGTGGTCCAGGTCGGCGCGGCGGAAGGAGCGGGCCGGGGCGGGGACGACGCGGGCCAGCGGGGCGTCCCAGCAGGGGCTGTTGTCCATACCCTGTTCCCACGGGTGCACCACGGAGGCGAGGCCGCCGCCGCCCAGGTCCCGCCGGTGCAGCAGATAGCGGTGCCAGGCCGCCAGCTTCGGGTAGACCCGGGCCAGGAAGCCGCGTCCGCTGGACAGGCCGGGGTCGGCCCGGTGCACCAGCCAGGCGGCCAGGGCGTGCACCGGTGGCTGCACGATCCCGGACGTCTGTACGGTGCGCGGGGCGCCCGCAGCGCGCCCCGCGGTCGAGGAGCGCCAGAAGTCGGGGCTCGGGAAGTACGCGTCGAGCGGGACGGAGGGGTTGAAGACGATGTGCGGGATGCGCCCGTCGCCCCACTGGGCGGCCAGCAGCGTCTCCAGCTCGGTCTGGGCCCGCAGCGGCGACAGATGCCGCAGGCCGATCGCGATGAACGCGGAATCCCAGGACCACTGGTGCGGATACAGCCCGCGCGAGGGGACCGTGGAGGCGCCGGTCCAGTTGGACTCCAGGACGCGGGCGGCCGCGGTGTGCAGGGAAGGTGCCGTACCGGGCGGGTCGTATACGACGGGCCGCTCCGTGGGGCGGGCGGCTAAGGCGGCGATGCGATCCACTCGGGGCTCCCCGGAGATGACTCGGCTGATCGGTTCGGCAGTGGCTACCGTAGGGTTACGTCTATTTAACACGCAAAACCCAATATGTAATGCAAGCTTGAGAAACACAAGGGGGTGCGCATGACGGGTCGGGGTCAGGTCAGCGCCGGTGATCTGCTGGAACTGGTCCGCACCGGCCGGGCCACCACGCGCGGCGCCCTGCAACAGGTCACCGGGCTCTCCCGGGCCACCGTCGGGCAGCGCCTGGACCGGCTGTTCCGCGCGGGCTGGCTGCGCGAGGGCGCCGGCGGACCGGTCGACTCCCCGCTCGGCGGACGCCCCTCGATCACCCTGGAGTTCGACGACGCGCACGCCGTCGTCCTCGCCGCCGACCTCGACACCCGGCACGCCCGCGCCGCCGTCCTGACGCTGACCGGCGAGATCCTCGCCGAGCACGGCGGGACCCTGGTCGTGGAGGACGGCCCCGAGGCGGTCCTCGGGGAACTGGGCCGCTGGTTCGCCGGACTGCTGGAGAAGGCCGGCCACCGGGCCGGCGAGGTCTGCGGCATCGGCCTCGCGGTGCCCGGCCCGGTCGACAGGGAGACCGGCCGGGTCGTGCAGCCGCCGATCATGCCCGGCTGGGACGGCTACGACATCAGGGGCCGCCTCGCCAGATCCTTCACCGAGCACTCCGGAGCACCCCGGGTGCCGGTCCTCGTCGACAACGACGCCAACCTCATGGCGTACGGCGAACAGCGCACGGGCTACCCCGACTGCTCGGCGTTCGTGCTGGTCAAGGTCTCCACCGGGATCGGCGCGGGCGTCGTCGTGGACGGCTCGCTCTTCCGGGGCGTCGACGGCGGCGCCGGGGACCTCGGCCACATCCGGGTGGGCGCCGAGGCCCTGTGCCGCTGCGGGTCCTACGGCTGTCTCGCCGCCGTCGCGAGCGGCGGTGCCGTGGCCCGGCGGCTGGCCGAGGCCGGGGTGCGGGCGGCGTCCGGCTCGGATGTGCGGGAGCTGCTGGCGGCGGGGCACCCGGAGGCGGTGGGCCTGGCCCGGGAGGCGGGCCGTCAGGTCGGGGACGTGCTGGCGACCGTGGTGACGCTGCTCAACCCCGGGGTGCTGATGATCGCGGGGGACCTGGCCGGGACGCCGTTCCTGACCGGCGTACGAGAGCTGCTCTACCAGCGGGCGCTGCCGCGCTCCACCGCTCATCTGGAGATCGTCACCTCACGGCTGGGCGAGCGGGCCGGTCTGGTGGGGGCCGGAGCGCTGGTCGTGGAGCATCTGTACGCGCCCGAGCGGGCCGAGGAGCGGCTCACCGCGCTCGGCGTGTGACCGGCGCGTTTCCGGTCTCACCGCACGTCCGCATGGTGAAATCCCGGCGGCTGTGGCAGCGTGATTCTCGCCACCCTTGATAAGGGTTGCGCTCAGATGAGCGAATCTTGGGCTACTGCACTTCTCCAAGGGGTGGCACCGAGTGCCACCCCTTGATCGTTCATCGATCGAACTCAGACGTAGAGAGAGCCGCTCATCTGAGCACTTTCGCCGGGCCTGAGGCCGTGAATCCGTTCAAGAAGTGAACACATGGCGGTGTGCTTCCTTGCCAAGCTTTGACTTTCGATCCGGTGGGTGACGACTGGTTACAGGCGCATGACGCACAAGTGGACGTACCCAGGCGCCTTCGATCTGGGTATGTTCCTCGCCGTCAGGGCAGCCACCGAGTCCTCGAGGAGTTGGGACCCGTGTCGGAAAACAAAAAGTTCGTTTACGACTTCACCGAGGGCAACAAGGAGCTCAAGGACCTTCTGGGCGGTAAGGGTGCGAACCTCGCCGAGATGACCAACCTGGGCCTCCCCGTCCCCCCCGGCTTCACGATCACCACCGAGGCCTGCAAGGTCTACCTCGACAGTGGCGAGGAGCCGGCGGCACTGCGTGACGAGGTGAGTGCGCACCTCGACGCCCTCGAGACGAAGATGGGCAAGAAGCTCGGCCAGGCCGACGACCCCCTCCTCGTATCGGTGCGCTCCGGCGCCAAGTTCTCCATGCCCGGCATGATGGACACGGTCCTGAACATCGGGCTCTCCGACAAGTCGGTGCAGGGCCTCGCCAAGCAGGCCGGCGACGACCGGTTCGCCTGGGACTCCTACCGGCGCCTCATCCAGATGTTCGGCAAG
Organism: Streptomyces sp. YS415; assembly: GCF_023544665.1. Taxonomy (GTDB): domain Bacteria; phylum Actinomycetota; class Actinomycetes; order Streptomycetales; family Streptomycetaceae; genus Streptomyces. The sequence goes on along the minus strand of NZ_JAMJFL010000012.1, from coordinate 113,872 downwards.
ACCGTCCTCGGCGTGGACGGCGAGTTGTTCGAGGAGGCGCTGGAGGCGGCGAAGGCGGCCAAGAAGGTCACCGTCGACACCGAGCTGGAGGCTGGCGACCTCAAGAAGCTCGTCACCAAGTTCAAGAAGATCGTCAAGACCGAGGCCGGCCGGGACTTCCCGCAGGAGCCGCGCGAGCAGATGGACCTCGCCATCAAGGCGGTCTTCGACTCCTGGAACGGTGACCGCGCCAAGCTGTACCGCCGTCAGGAGCGCATCCCGCACGACCTGGGCACGGCCGTCAACGTCTGCTCGATGGTCTTCGGCAACCTGGGCCCGGACTCGGGCACCGGCGTCGCCTTCACCCGCGACCCGGCCTCCGGCCACCAGGGCGTGTACGGCGACTACCTGCAGAACGCCCAGGGCGAGGACGTGGTGGCGGGCATCCGCAACACCGTGCCGCTGGCGGAGCTGGAGACGATCGACAAGAAGTCGTACGACCAGCTGATGCAGATCATGGAGACCCTGGAGAACCACTACAAGGATCTCTGCGACATCGAGTTCACCATCGAGCGCGGCCAGCTGTGGATGCTGCAGACGCGCGTCGGCAAGCGCACGGCGGGCGCGGCCTTCCGGATCGCCACCCAGCTGGTCGACCAGGGCCTGATCGACGAGACCGAGGCGCTCCAGCGCGTCAACGGCGCCCAGCTCGCGCAGCTGATGTTCCCCAAGTTCGACGAGGAAGCCAAGACCCAGCAGGTCGGCCGGGGCATCGCGGCCTCGCCGGGTGCGGCGGTCGGCAAGGCGGTCTTCGACTCGTACACGGCCGTGAAGTGGTCGCGTTCGGGCGAGAAGGTCATCCTGGTGCGCCGGGAGACCAACCCCGACGACCTGGACGGCATGATCGCGGCCGAGGGCATCCTGACCTCCCGCGGCGGCAAGACCTCCCACGCGGCCGTGGTCGCCCGCGGCATGGGCAAGACCTGTGTCTGCGGCGCCGAGGAGCTGGAGGTCGACACCAAGCGGCGCCGGATGACGGTGCCGGGCGGGCATGTGGTGGAGGAGGGCGACCTCATCTCCATCGACGGCTCCAGCGGCAAGGTGTACCTCGGTGAGGTGCCGGTCGTGCCCTCTCCCGTCGTCGAGTACTTCGAGGGCCGGATGCACGCGGGCGCCAACGACGCCGACGAACTGGTCGAGGCCGTGCACCGGATCATGGCGTTCGCCGACCGCAAGCGCCGGCTGCGGGTGCGCGCCAACGCCGACAACGCCGAGGACGCGCTGCGGGCCCGCCGCTTCGGCGCCCAGGGCATCGGCCTGTGCCGTACCGAGCACATGTTCCTCGGTGACCGGCGCGAGCTGGTCGAGCGCCTCATCCTGGCCGACACGGACACCGAGCGCGAGGAGTCCCTGAAGGCGCTGCTGCCGCTGCAGAAGCAGGACTTCGTGGAGCTGTTCTCGGCGATGGACGGACTGCCGGTGACGGTCCGGCTGCTCGACCCGCCGCTGCACGAGTTCCTCCCGGACATCACCGAGCTGTCGGTGCGCGTGGCGCTGGCGGAGGCCCGCAAGGACCCGCACGAGAACGAGCTGCGGCTGCTCCAGGCCGTGCACCGGCTGCACGAGCAGAACCCGATGCTGGGTCTGCGCGGCGTGCGCCTCGGCCTGGTCATCCCCGGCCTGTTCACCATGCAGGTACGGGCCATCGCGGAGGCCGCGGCCGAGCGCAAGAACGCCAAGGGCGACCCGCGTGCGGAGATCATGATCCCGCTGGTCGGCACGGTCCAGGAGCTGGAGATCGTCCGCGAGGAGGCCGACGCGGTGATCGCGGAGGTCGAGGCGGCCACCGGCACCCAGCTGAAGCTGGCGATCGGCACAATGATCGAGCTGCCGCGCGCCGCGCTGACCGCCGGCCAGATCGCCGAGGCGGCGGAGTTCTTCTCCTTCGGCACGAACGACCTCACCCAGACGGTGTGGGGCTTCAGCCGGGACGACGTGGAGGCCTCGTTCTTCACGGCCTACCTGGAGAAGGGCATCTTCGGCGTCAGCCCCTTCGAGACGATCGACAAGGACGGCGTGGGCTCGCTGGTCGCCTCCGCCGCGAAGGCCGGCCGCGCGACGCGCCCCGACCTCAAGCTCGGCGTCTGCGGTGAGCACGGCGGTGACCCGGAGTCGGTCCACTTCTTCCACGAGGTAGGTCTGGACTACGTCTCCTGCTCGCCGTTCCGCATCCCGGTCGCCCGCCTGGAAGCGGGGCGCGCGGCCACCCAGTCGGCGGGCAGCGACCACCGCTGACCGTCCCAGGCTCCGGAGCCGTCGTGGGTCCCCGACCCTCAGTACCGATCCACGGCGGCTCCGGAACGCGAGAAGGGGGCGGCACCCGTGCGGGGGTGCCGCCCCTTGGCGCGTCATCTGCGGAAAATGTCAAGCCCCATCGCTGACCAGGCAAATGTCGTTTGCTGGCGTTGGCTGCCGTTGAGGCCGTGCGAAGCCGTTGTGCCCTCGTTGTGCCCTCGGGGCGGCGTCCGTTGGTGCACTGGACAAAGACAAGGACAACGAGCGGCTTGCAGGCAAGGCTGAGTCGGCAGATTTACAGTCCGCGCAGCGAAAATCATCTGACCTGCAGGATTTTTTGCATCGACCGTCGATGCCCCACGCCCACCCCTCAGCAGTCTCATCGGCCATGGCTTGAGCTGTATGCATCAGGCGTCAGCAAGTGTGCTTCCTGAGCACAACGCCACGTCAAGCACCGAAGTAGGTCAGGAACCAGGAAGCCAGTGCACGGGAGGTGCTCGCGTATCTGGCCCTGTCAAGGGACGCATTTTGCTGAATGCGTAGCACGACCCAACTCACGCCATTACCTTGGCACTTGTCCCCACACCCATCCGGAGGGAGGGCCACCTGCGGGTGGTTGAGATCACCTAGGGAGGTGGGGATATGAGTGACAAGTCGTCTACTCATCGGGCACAGCTAGCGGCAGAGCTCGCCAAGCAGATCGTTGTCTCATTGAGCGTTCGCGTTCTTTGGGCAGCGATCAAGGAGGTGTTTAGCAGCTACTACTGATGCTCGGAGAGGAGGCACGGGGTTGGGGCTGTGCTCCCTCAAGTTTCTCGGCCCACTACGTGCCTCCTCTTGGGCCCTGACCACTTGATGTGCGACGGCGAGCCGCCATGACGGACTAGTCTCCGCGGCTGCCGACACAGGATGAAGTGGCCATCGCCAACTCTGGTGCAGTGATATGGACATGGGCGCCTGTCAGTGTGCGCACGTAGCATCCGCGCTATGGAGCTCAGCAACTTCCTCAGCCAGGTCGGGACCACCTTCGGGGTGGGCGCCGCCGCCAGCACAAGCAGTGACGCTGCACGACTGCTCCGCGCGGCGCCGGACAAGATTGGGCACTTGGTGCCGGCCGGCTATCTCGTCGAGGGCAGCCCCGGAAGGGGGAACGCTGCGGTCTGCCCGTGGGTGTCGTTCTTCGACCCCGATGAGACAACTACCGCTACGCGCGGCATGTACCTCGTCTACCTCCTCGCCGAGGACAGGAAGACCTTCGCGCTCAGCCTCAACCAAGGCGTCACCGAAATCACTAAAGCCCTGGGCACCCGCGAAGCACGTCAAAGGCTGGCAGCGCAAGCAGAAGCCATCAGGGAAGCCCTGCCGACCGAGGCAAGGGCTGGTTTGGATGTCACGATCGACCTCGGTAACCAGCCAGGGTTGCCGCGCTCGTACCAGGCCGGCAACATCCTGGCCACCACCTATGACATCGCTGCGTTGCCTGACGAGCAGACGTTGCGTGCCGACCTCAGCCGCATGATCGCTCTGTACCAAGACGCCCTGGCAGTCCGTGAGGAAGTGCGTCAGACCACCCGCGACACCATCGTCACGGTGGTCGAACAGCCTCCCACACAGTCCCCAGAGACCCTCCTTCACTTCGCGCCCAAGAGCGATGAAGAGTACGTCCAGGTAGTGACAGCACGACGGCTCCGCAAGAGCCGCAGCCACGAGACTCTCGTGCAGCAGTACGGCACGTACCTCCGAGAGCAGGGCGTCGAGGTAGGCACCAACGTGCATCCGCGGGACCTGGTCATCATCAGGAATGGAATCCACTGGCTCGCTGAAGCCAAGTTCGTCCGCCGGGGGAACGCCACGGGAGCCGTACGCGAGGCCCTAGGGCAGCTCGCTACCTACGCCTTCTGCCTGTATCCAGAGGACGCGCAGCCACACAAGATGGCCTTGTTCTCGGAACCCGTTGGCGAGGTGTACGTCCGGCTCCTTGAGCACCACGGCATCGCAGCAGTGTGGCGGACAGACGAGGGCTGGGCCGGGTCCCCGTCCGCCGTGGCCGCGGGCCTCGCCTGAGACTTGCCCTTGAACCGGGCCGGGCCCGCGTCTCCTGGGCTCAACGCCGGCCGGCCTCCCGTGCTTCGCATGGCCGAGGAGGTCTGTCGTGGACAGTTTTACAGCGGGCTCCCCCTGCCCCTTGTGGCCTGGGGATTCCCAGTCGCTGGCCCTTGCCGGGGGATACCTGGGGGAACTGCGCGCAGACTCCGGTCCGATGCCCTCACGCCTCCCGGTCGTTGCGGCTTCCGGAATCTCGTTCAGGCTGTGGTGGAGCGCTCTCCAGGTAGCGGAGGAGGGAGGGGGAATAATCTCCTCTCGGAGTGGTGGCAGCGATCACCGTTCGCACCTCTGAGAGTCGACCCGCGTCTCTCAGCGTGTCGGCGAAAATTGCTACTCGATGGTCGAGTCGGTTGTCTTCGGCAATTGGAACTGGCACGAAATCGAACTCTCTTACCAGCCAATGGGTGATCAGCTCGATCGGTTCCGATCGGAGCAGGATATGCGTGAATTGTACGCACTGCCTGTCAGTCAACCCGCTTAGCATCGCCTTCAGTCGATGATGGCTTCTAAACATGTTTACACAAAGCGCCACGGCTACGCTGCCGCATCCTATCGACTCAAGCTGCGTCACGGTTGTCACGTAGCGCTGTTCGTATCCTGTTCGCGCACGGATTCCCTTAAGGGTCGCGAACGTAGTCGCATCATTCGGATCTAGAAGGGCCAGCGTCTCGACAACTTCACTTTCATCCCGAAGAGAACGACATAGGAAGTTTAGAATACTTTCCTTCACGTTTAAAGGTTGCGAGACGCCGCCCCACTCAACCTGGAGGAGAATAATTTCCTGCGGCCTTCGAATATCTGCTGCCTCCTTGACGAGAATGGTTGGCAAATATCCTCGCGGACTCCTGACCAGGTTGCCAAACTCGGCCAATTCACCAACTTTCCGCGCGTGAACAACTTCCGTGATCAACCGGTCGGCGCGGCTATGGTCCCGACGCTCTCGGAGCCACTCGACCAATTCCGCGAGCTCACCGATGGGCCGACCCCACGCTGCCTCCACGACTTCCCTCGACGCCTCCCGCTGTTCCCCAGCCTCCACTAGTTCCGCCAACTGCCCCTTGAGAGCAGCAAGGGGAAGCGCAGGTTCCCCAGTCGCGCCAAGCCGAGTGGCTAGTTCCTCTTCCATCAGACTGACTTGCTCTTCCAGCTCGGCGCACCTTTGTTCCGCCCCGGCCTTGAGTCTCGCAATCTCGGAAATCTCGGCCTTGAGCCGGGTGATCTCTTGGAAGAGTCGTCCACGCTCAGTGGAGTGCCGTTCGACCCGTTCACGCAGCTCGACTTCGGCACGCTCCGCACGTGCCAGATCCACGGTCCAGTCCTGCCGTACAGTCTCCAATTCTTCCTGTACTGCGCGCACTGCTGACTCCCTCTTCTCCAAGAGGTCGTGCAGGGCTTCCTGATGCCTGACGAGCATTTGAACCTTGCGCCCCGATTCGAGCATTTCGGCGCGCAGTTCCTCCAATTCGTATGTGGCGGGGTCGGTTACCTTGAGAGCGTCGAGCCGGAGCTTCGTCACCCTTCGACGCACCTCTGGCTGAACCGAAGCACCACGCCGAACTTCGACCTCCCGCATCAGGCGATCGATGAAGTCCTCTGTCGCAACTCTTCGACCCCTCAGGTAGCGGGAGACAATGGACTTGTCCATAGAGATGCGGACGGCGTACGCGTTCTGTGTCACTTCCAGGGTGTTGAACAAAGATGTCAACGCGTTGCCGAGCGCGGCAACTTCCGGAACCTCACCTCGTTCCAGCTCGGACGAACTCCCAGCTGCGGGCCCTTCCTTAGCCAACGCTCACCACCCCTGATCGGTTGTCACGCTGCTGGCAACCATTGCCGCTTTCGCAACCTACCGGACGCCACCGACTGTGGATGAGTTCTCAAGTGCCTGCTCCGAAAGGAACACATCCGTCATGGCCCCGTCCTCATGGTCAGCTGTCATCAACGGCGCCCGCTGGGTGCAGCGAGCGCTCATTGTCCTTCTTGCCCTACTTCCCTTGTTCGTCGTGACGCTGGCCTCCGTGCCTGCTCTCGCGTTGCTGCCGTTCTTCCCCAAGCACAGTGCCCGCGCTCAGGCGATCGTCCGCCAACTCATCGCCTGGACGCGCACGACATTGGTCTCCAGCAGAAGTCGTTGACCGCCACAGCGCTGTGATACCGACTTGCCATTGCCAACCCGGCTGCGTCAGTTGGATACCAAGGCACTTCGGTGCTACGGGGTCTCAGTCCAGCCAGCGACGTACGAACCGGCCGCAGCGCGAGGCATGTCAGGGTCCGCTGTCAGTGCCCTGCTTTACGGTGTCGCTCATGGCACCGTCTGAGATCACTCGTGCAGGCATCCTGCAGGCGATTGCGGAGCACGACCGGATCGGCCCGGAGGCGTTCCGGGACACCTACGGCTATCGCGCCGCGGCTACCTATCTCCTAGAGCACGAGGGGAACATGTACGACTCGAAGGCCATAGCTGGCGTCGCTCACCAGTACGACTTCGGGACAGCACTCAAGCCGTCGGAGCTCAGCGGGGGCCTCAGGCATGCAGTGGCATGGCTGAAGAGGGAGGGCTTCACCGTGGTGGAGCCCCCCAAGTCCTTTCACCGGCGAGTGGGTGACGTCCGGCCGGCCCGACGAGCCACGGGGCCCGCCCTGCACCGTCCCGTTCTCCTGCTCTGGGCAATCGGCCAGGCCCTGGCCGGAGCACCCCGCATGCAGACATGGTCGACCACCCGTGATGCTGTCGCACCTCTGCTGGTGAAGCACGGACAAGTGGAAGACGGCGTGGACGGGGCCCGCTACCCGTTCTGGGCACTCGTTCGCGATGAGCTGTGGACCATCGAGCAGGGGCAAAAACTCAACCTGACCAGTCGAGGGCGGCGCCCCACACTGGAGTCCCTGAACGAGGTCAATCCCCTTGGCGGTCTGCGCGAGGATGACTACAACCTGCTCCGCTCGCACCCGGATGCCGCGGCATCAGCAGCTGCCGGACTGATCCTGCGCTACTTCCATCCCCTTCCAGCAGACTTGCTCGAAGACTTCGGCCTCCACGAGTTGCTCGCCGGCAGATGGCCGGATGCTCTGCGCCCTCTGCTTGGGGAAAACTTCAAGGATCGAGACGCCATTTGGCGGTCCTACGGTGGGCAGAAGATGGCGGGGATCGGCTGCCTCGCCGACGGCATCGTGAGCGCCTTCTCGGACGACAAGGGCCCCTACGCCGATGGGCGCATCCCGGACACCAACTGGATCGCCTACGTTGGCGACGGGCTTTCTGGCGACCAGAAACTCACTGACGGCAACGAGCTCATGGCCGAACACCAGACGGCCGGCCGCCCGTTGCGCTACTGGCACAAGCCGTTCCAGGGACAGTTCAGCTTCGAAACCTGGGCCGTGATCGTGCAACGCCGACTGCGGTGGGGCGTTGGAGAAGACAAGCTGCCCCGTCGTGAGTTCCTTTGGGTGCTGGCGCCGGTTCCTTCCCCGGAGCGGGAGACATGGCCCGCCGAAGTGCTCGAAGCGCTGGACGCCGATACAGGGGAGCTCCACGACGACACTGGCGACTACCGTCCCAGCGACCTTGCCCTTGAAGCCCCCGGCGTCGAGGAGAGCGACGAGGATGCGTATCGGCGGCTGGCGCAGAAGGCGGAGGCGAACGCCGAGCGGCGTGGCCAGATGAAGAAGCCGACACTGGCCGACAAGTACGTCCGCGACCCTAGTGCGCGAGCTGCCGTCATCAAGCGCTGCCGCGGCAGGTGCGAAAGCCCTGACTGCGCAGGCCACCCCACCGAGCTGACCACAGCCGGCCTGCCAATCTTGCAGGTCGACCACGTCAAAGACCTCGCCAAGAAGGGACCCGATGTCCCTTGGAACATGATCGCCTTGTGCCCGAACTGCCACGCCCTCAAGACCTACGGCGAGAACAGGGACAAGCTTCGGCGCCTGCTCACTGCTACTGCGCGACGCCTCCATGAGGCCATGCTCGATTGACTCGTGCGTGGCGGCGTCTACTCGCGCCGTAGACGCCGCCACGTCACAGGAAGGGCTTTCAGGAGCGTCAAGCGGGCAGTACGTGCGTCCTGGTCAGGGGCGGTTTCGACTCCCGCGAGGGTACTGCCGGCCCGCACAGGGTCCACGGGCGCTGACGGGTCCCGTTGCCGTCCCCCCTCAAGCGCGCTGACGGAGCGCACGCTTTCCAACTGGCCGCTCGGCCGTCCGGGGCGTCCGTGGGGGCGCGGGCAGGTCAGGCGGGGTGCACGTACGGCGGTGAACGATGGCGGCTGTCAGCGCACTGGAGAAAAACCAAGACAACGAGCGTTGCCGAACGGACCAGCCGAGGCAAGATCCTGGCCGGTGGCAGCCGTACCTCCTGACGCGAACTACGGCCATGCGATCGCCGAAGGCCGACGCGTAAAGCGGGAGGCCTCGCCTGAATGCCTACTGGGACGTAACTTCTGACGTGACGTCACCGGAGTCAGGCAGGAACGGCTAGACTGCTCAACTGATACCAAAAAGCGAAAACATTACCATCGTGCAAAATTGCATGCACTGGTCAATTGAACGGGGTGGCCCCTGTTGAGCGCCGCGAATGATAGCGAGCTCGAAAACGCAATTAGTCGTGCGTTAGTCGAATTCAAGGAAGGGCTAAAGAGGCATAGTGGCCCTCTGCCCGTGGTTCGTGAGTTTCTGACTCATGGGTCTTGTGTAGCTATTGACCGCACAACGCACGCAACGCTCCGCGAGGCCGTGGCGAGCGCCCTCGGTGTTCACCCTAACCGAGATGTTTACACCGTGGGATCGGCTAAGCTAGGTTTTAGCATTAAACCAAAAGCGCGATACCGCCCTTTTAGCGACACGTCGGACGTCGACATTGCGATAGTCTCCCCAGAAATTTACACTAGCCTTTGGCGTCAAGTTCGTGCATTCCAGTCAGAAAAGGGAATATGGAAGGCTGACCAGGAGCGCATGTTCAAGCTGCGCCATTTCTGGGGTTCGATTCACCTATCCGACATTCCTCGCTCGCCGCTTATTCCGACCCAAGAAAAGCTATGGGAACTTGGGCGATCCCTTCAGCGCGCCAGAGTTGCCGGGCCGTACCGGGTCACATTCGCCATTTGGAATGAAATGGAATCTCTGGAGAACTATCAATGTCGCGCCGTCGCGGCATGTCAGGAGACGAGCCAACTGTGAAGACGACTGCCACCAACAAGAAGATCCGTCAACTTTTGACTGCGGTAAGCGATGGAAGCCTGATCCTTAAGCCTGAGTTTCAGCGGCGACTCGTGTGGACCGATAAGCACAAGCAGGAATTCATTCGGACGGTTCTTGAAGGGCTTCCTTTTCCTGAGATCTTCTTGTGTGATGGGGATGTCGACCTGACTACTGGGCGGGGTAATCAGCAGGTTGTTGATGGTCAGCAGCGACTCACGACCTTGTACCAGTACTTCACTGCGTCGAAAGATTTGAAGCTAGGGCCTCTTGATCCCTATGAAAGCCTTGATGACGGCGCAAAGCTTGCCTTTCTGAACTATGATGTTGTAGTTCGAGACCTTGGCGAGCTTACGGATCAAGATGTTCGCAACGTTTTCACTCGAATGAATTCCACCAACTATGGTCTAAATGCGATGGAGGTCAATCACGCCCGATTTGATGGTGCACTTAAGCGTGCAGCGGAAGGTGTGAGCGAATGGCAGTTCTTTGACGCTCACCGTGTCTTTAATGCCGTTGATATTCGGCGAATGAATGACATTAAATGGTGCTTGACCCTTATCATCACCATGATCTCCGGGTACTTTAGCCGAGATGTCGAACACGAGACCTACCTTGAGCAGTACAATGACGAGTTCCCGGAATGGGCTGAAGTGGAGGGTAAGCTGGAACGAACATCTAAACTGATCGAGGATCTGAGTGTAGACGGTTCGAGTCGAATGTGGCAGAAGAATGATCTGTTCACGCTTATGGTAGAGCTGTCAGATCTCGGCCCAGAGAACTGTAGCGACGTGGCGGCTTTCGGTAAGCAGCTGAGCACTTTCTATGCGGAAGTCGACGGCATCTCCGAAGGGGTACAGCCGAAGGTTTTCGGCCAGACTGCTGAGCAGTATCGAGTAGACGTTATCTCGGGAACGAATGAGCGAGCTCGCCGGATCAGGCGAGGGGGAATTATTCGAGATATTGCAAAGCCGTTCTTCTCGCCTATTGATAGCTAGGCCACTACTGGGGCGTTGATTTCAGGATCATGCAGCGAGTGGAAGCCGTGAGTGGGAGTGGCGAGCGATCCGTGAATCCGTGAGCTGCGTATTTGGGTTTCCGCTCTCATTGGTCCGCCTTCTGTGGCCGCAGGTTGGCCAAGGGCGACAGCGCGACTCCTTGCCCCCTCCGCAGCGCTGACGGGTCGTGGGAGGCTGGGATGGCGATGGCGAATGGAGAAGGAGAGCGAGTGTCGCAGCAGGCCAACCCTCGGGGTACCTTCCTGAAGATTGCTGACTCTGTGAAGAGGCAGATCGAGGACGACCCAGACATGTCGGAACTTCCATCTCTGGCTGAGGTCATGCGCGACCACAAGGTTTCGCGCGGGGTCGCTCTCCGTGCGTTCGGCGTACTGCGTCAGGAGGGCATGGCCGAGCCAGTACCGGGCGAGCGGTGGCGCGTCGTACGCGCGGGGGCGCGAGTCGACCGGCGCCCACTCGATCAGCGGTTGGCAGAGATCATCGTGACTGAGGGACTCGAAGTAGGGGAAGCGTTCCCCAGCGCTTCCGTGCTGGCCGAACGGTTCGGGGTCTCACGTCCGACCGTGACCAAGGCGCTGGAGAAGTTGGAAGCCGCCGGCGTGCTGGCGGGTGGAGGACAGGGCAAGGTGCGGACGGTCCGCGCCATGCCGGCGCGAGAGGGGCGGTCGTAGCTTGTCGACGTTGACGGAGTGGGCCTATCCCCTGGCTGAGTCGCTGCTCTCTGAGCCGCTGCCGCGGCGCTGGAGACACTGCCTCGGGGTCGCTGAGAGGGCGCGCACCATCGCGCTCATCCTCGATCAGGATGCGGACCTATTGGAGGCTGCGGCGGTTCTGCATGACATCGGCTACGCGCCGGATCTCGCTAAGACTGGCTTTCATCCCCTGGACGGCGCACGGTATCTCCGGGACGTGACCGATGCTGACGAGCAGGTCGTCAACCTCGTCGCTCATCACTCGTGCTCATGGCTTGAGGCTGATGCGCGCGGCTTGCGGGCTGAGCTCGACGGCGAGTTTCCCCGTGAGAGCGAGCACCTGAACGATGCGCTCTGCTACTGCGACATGAGCACCACCCCGGACGGCACGCCGACGAACCCCATCGATCGGATCAACGAAATCACCGGGCGCTACGGGCCGGACAGCCTGATCGGCAAGTTCATCCGCCGGGCCGAACCGGAGATCATCGACTGCACATGCCGCGTCCTCGAACGAGTCGCCGCCGCGAAGCGTCAGCCGATGTAGGGCGCCGTTCGCGTCCGGTCCATCGCGTGCTCGATTCGAAGCCGCATCGTGGGGTGCACGTCCATCGCTTTCAGGTCCGCTGGGTCGACCCAGCGGACCTGAGTCGTCTCGTTGCTCGTGCGGAGTTCGCCCCCGACCGGCCGCGCACGGAAGCAGATGCTGAACTGCTGGCGGACTTCACCGTCGTCGTACTGCATGACGTGCCCGGGGTCGGTGTAGAGCCCCGACACGTCGACTACTTCAGCCCGGATGCCGGTCTCTTCCCAGACTTCCCGCACGACGGTGTCACTGATGGACTCGCCCACGTCGTGACCACCGCCGGGAAGTGCCCAGCGTCCGTTGTCGGACCGCTGGATCATCAGCACTTGCCCCGCGTCGTTCTGCACGAACGCAACGACGGACGGCACAACAGAGTTGGCCGGCGGGGCGTCGGGATCGTGCAGGTAGTCGATGCGTCCCATGTCAGGCTCCTGTGATGCTCGCAATATCCTGGTCAGTTATCGGTCGGGCGTTCTCCCAGGTGTGTTCGATGCTATTCGCGTAGGTGTCGAAGAGACTGCCGCCGGGAAGTCGCCGCAGGTGCATGACGGGCGCCATGTAGGCCCCGATGCCGTAGACGTGCGGGTTGACGAGCATCTCGTCATCGGCTCGGTAGATGGAGTTGTAGAGAGTCGAGTCGTGCAAGCGGAAGTCGATGACTGAATGACTCCGCATGAGGGGCCGGTACAGCACCAGAGCGTTGCGGATCTTGCCGTCCATGATCCGGTGACCCTCATCAATGCCACGCTGCCGGACGGCCGCACATCCGGGGTCGCCTAGCAGGATGCGCACCTGCGCTCCCGCTTCCACCTTCGCCCTGAGCAGGTCGTGGAACAGGGGATCTTCAGAGAGGAACAGTCCGGAGTAGACCAGCACGTCCAAGTTCCGGTCAGCTCGCTTGTACAGCTCTCGCCAGAGACCGACAGGCACCGTGTGGCGGTGCGGGTACACGGTCGCTATCTCCGCCTTTGCCAGATCTGTCGCGCTGTCAAGGGTTCGGACATCCTCCCACAACGTGGTCACGTCGATGTTGAGCGCTGCCGCCGCCGCGTACTGGTGACGCTGGTACGGCACCTTGCCCTGAGTGATCCAACGTTCGACAGTCTTGGGGCCTACCCCGATCGCTTCAGCCAGGCTCTGCACGGTCATGCCGCGCGCCAGGAGAGCGGACCGTAAGCGCTCGTTCGACATCTGCACCCCCTGAGGGACTTCTAGGGACTTCTTGACCGTAGCCATATGGCCCGGACGTGTCCATAGGCGGGGTGACCAACTCCCCTGACATGGGCGGATGCTGGGAGCACGCCAAGACGTCCCGGCGAGAAAGCAAGAGATTCCGGCGACGTACTTGACAGCCCATCATGCAGTACCTGTAAAACAGGTACTGCAACTGCAACGCCCGGAAGGAAAGCCCCCAGGGGTGAGTACCAAGGAAGCGTCAGCGCCTTGACAACTGCACACAAGGAACTGCCGGTAACCCGTGGTCCGCCTGCCCGAAGGGGTCGGAAACAAGGCGGAGAAGACCGGCGTGCCCCGTACGGCAGCCTGACCGGTTCGAGGCCGGTCCGGGGCACTTCGGCCGCTGCTCAGCGGCCATACCGCGCCATCTGCGCGGCTTCACCTACAACGGCGCGCGGCCCCGGGTGGCTAGACCCGGGGCCGCTGTTGGGGCCGTTTCACCTGCAAGGGAGACCACGACCCATGAACCACATCGTCACACTTCAGGACGCTGTTACCGCGTTCGCACCGTGGATGGAACCAACCGGCGCTGAGCTGGACGCGATCGAGCAGGAGATCCCCGTCATCCTGGCGGACGTCGACCTGTTGGACGCGCACATCACCACCCTGGACCGCACCCCGACCGAACTGGACGAGCGGCGTATCCGCCGGGCCCGGCGCCGGGCGCTCGCCGCCCGGGTCGCGCTGGTCAACCGCACGGCCGGTACGAGTCTGCCCGGGGGTGCGGCATGACGCTGGACGGCCTCACGGTCCCCCTGCGCGCGCTGCGGCTGTTGGCCGTGGACTTCCCGCACCTGCCCGCCCCCGACGTGGATGTGTCCCCGATCTTCCCGGAGTGGTTGCGGCTGTCCTTCCACGACACCTCGGGCGAGAGCCTCGCCGCGTTCGAGCAGTGGCGCACTGCCCTGCGGATCGCCCCGGAAGCGGTCGACTCCCGCACCCAGAGCGCGGGTCGCACCCGCGTCCTGAAGGCCGAAGGGCAGTTCGCCGGCGCGGGCATCGTCCTGACCGCGTATGCCGATCAGCCGGATGTCGACCGTGCCCCTGCGGGGCAGGCGGGAGGTGCCCGGTGAAGGCCAAGACCGTGCTTCCGGCTGTCGCGATGACGGCCGTGTCGATGGTGCTCACCCTCGCGGTGGTCATAATGTGGCTGGGTGCAGCGGTGCCGTGGCCGGTCGCTCTGGTCGTCGGTCTCGGTATCGACGGTGGATGGCTGGCCACCCTCGCCTACGAACGCCGACTGGCCGCGCAGGGCGACCACAACCGCGCCGTAACGGCGGTCGGCTGGTCCTTCGGCGTTCTCGCCGCCGGCGTCCTGGTCGCCCACGCCCTGACCGCTGAGCATGCCGCCGGCGCGTGGTTGGCTGTGGCTTGGCTGCCGATCGCGGCCAAGGCCCTGTGGCTTGTGCACAGCCTGTGGGAGCGGACCGCGCTCACGCCGCTCGCGCTGGACGCGATCCGGGGAATCCAGCAGGAGGCGCGCGACGAAGCGGCCGTGGCCCGTGCCCGGCTGCGGGCGGAAGCGGCCACGGAGGAGACGCGGCTGACGGCCGTGACGGAAGCCGGGGCCCGCGTCGCACGCGTCCAGGCCGAGACCGCGCAAACCCTCGCGGGGGCGTGGTCGACGCTGGAGACCGCCCGCAAGGGCGAGGAGACCAGCAGGGCCCTTACCAGCGTGACGACCCACGTCACACCCGGCGTCACACCCCGCTGGGAACTCCCCGTATGGGGTCCGACCGAGCAGGTTCCGGCGCTGGAGACGGGGGCGCCCGCGCTGTCGGATGACGCGCTGGACACGCTCGTTCACGACATTCGGCACAGCCAGACGCCGCCCTTGTCCTACCGCGACATGGCCGCCCGCTTCCGTGCCGCCGGCCACTCCGCATCCGAGGTACGGCTGCGGGCCGCTTGGAAGCGCGTCGCCTGATGGCTGCGCTGCCGGTCTACCGGTGGCGCCTCGCCCCGGACGGATACGCCACCCGCCGCCAACTCAGAGCGCGCGGGCTGCGGCCCGGTGGTCAGTGTGTGGCCGCGCAGCTCGAACGGCCGCGCCGCCGCCGGGGCCCGCTGGTCGCCTACCTCTACCGCATCGACCTGGCCAAGCCAGTTAGGCCGATGAGGCCGGGCCGGTGGGCCGCGCTGGCGGCGGCGAACCGGGCCCGCCGCGTCTGCCCGCAGTGCCGCCGGGATGCGGGCTACGTCATCCCCACCTCGCTTGGCATGTGCGTGCCCTGCGCCTACCCCGACTCTGCCGACTCTCCGAGGAGCGTCTGACCATGAGCAACGCCGATATCCGTCGTCTGGACCGCGCGATCCTGGCGACGACGAAGAGGCTGGAAGCCGTGCAGCGGGGCGAGTGGTGGCCGCTGAACGGCAGCGAGCGCCGTGCGATGGCCCGTTCCCTGGCCGTCGGTGGCTACAAGGTGACCCGGGGCCGTAGCGCGGGCCGTGAAGAGCAGCGCATGGACGCCACCGGGAACAGCGCGGAGATCCGGCTGAACGCGGAGCTGACCGCCTTGCACGGCGAGCGGCAGCGTCTCATGACCGAGGCCGCCCGCGCCAAGGCCAAGAAGAAGTCGTCCGGCTGGTTCTGATCAGCCCGTATTGGCGCCGGGGTGACCGGGTCTTTCCACGGACACGGCCACCCCGACTCTCCCTTACTCCCGCCCCGCTGGGGGCAGTCAGGAGCACTTCCAGCATGTTCGATAACGTCGTTCACCTCCACAAGCCCACCGACCCGCCGGCCCCCGACACCGCCCCGACCGTGCTCACCGTGGTGCCGGACGCGCCGCCCGCGCGGCCCGTGCCGCTGTGGGTGCGCTCCGGCCGCGCGGTGAAGACCGCCGCCACTCACGAGAGCACCAGGACGGTCGTCCGCGCGGTGACCCGGCACGGCCTCTACACGCTCAACGGCGGCCGGATCGTGCTCCGACGTACGTGGGACGGCCGGACCGGGGCCCGCTACGAGCGGATGATCCGGGCGGCGGAAGCCGCGGGGAACCTGGAAGCGGCTGAAGAGTGGGAGGAGCGGTTGCAGCGCTTCCGCGCCGCCCGCCACCACCGCCGCATGGACCTGCTCCACTCCCCGGTAGAGGCCGCAAAAGGTGTCGCCGTGGGTGCTGGGATGAGCGTGGGTGTCCTGGTCGCCCTCGGAATCGCCATGGCCATCGACACGGGCCACGCCGGCGACGTGCTCACCCCGCTGTCCGCGACCATTAATTTCATCGCCCTGCTCATCCGGATCGTTCAGATCGTGTGGGGCCCGGCGCTCACCCTCGGCCCGTTCCTCGCGCTGCTAGCCCTGTGGTCGGTCGGCCGCAAGCAACACGCCGCCCCCGCCTGGGCCCTGCCCGCCAACCTCCGGTCAGGGGAAGGCGAGCCGATCACCCCGTCCATCGTGGTCAAGGCCCTGCGCGACCTCGGAGTGCCCGCCCTGGCACGCGCCATCAAGGAGATGGGCGACGCGGGCGCGTCCATGCTCGGGCCGATCACCATTGCCGGGTGCGGTGTCGAGGTCGACGTCACCCTTCCTTCCGGAGTGGCCACGAACGAGGTGCAGAACAAGCGCCGCAAGCTCGCGGAGAACCTGACCCGGCACGAGCACGAGGTGTTCATCACCATCCCCACCGCCGCGCGCACGGTGCGGCTGTGGATCGCGGACTCGGGGGCGCTGGATGAGCCGATCGGCCCGTCCCCGCTGGTCACCGACGAGACGATGACCGCCGACTACGCCATGGGCCGCGCTCCGTGGGGTCAGGACCTGCGGGGGGATGCCGCCGCTCTGTCCCTCTACCAGCGCCACCTGCTCATCACCGGTCTGTCGAACCAGGGCAAGACGGTCGCCCTGCGCTCGCTGGCGCTGTGGCTGTCGCTGGACAAGTCGGTGCAGTTCCTCATGGGTGACCTCAAGGGCGTGGGCGACTGGGCCATGTTCGACGGCCTTGCCACCACGCTGATTCAGGGGCCGACGGATGAGCACGTGATCCAGGTGACCGAGATGGTTGAGGGCGCGGTTGCCGAGATGAACCGGCGTATCCAGGCGCCGCCCGGCACGGTGTTCCCGCCGCTGATCGTGCTGGTGGACGAGGCGCAGGTGGCGTTCATGTGCCCCGCCAAAGACGCCGACAAGCGGCCCTACGGCGGCTCGAAGGCCAACTCCCGGTACTTCATGGCCGTCCGGAAAATCCACAACCAGGGCCGCGCGGTGAACGTGCTGATGTGGCAAGGCACGCAGGACCCGACCAACGAGAACCTGCCCAAGCTGGTCCGCGAGGGCGCCCACACGCGCGCCTCCCTCGCTCTGGGTACCGAGTCGCAGGCCCGCATGGCGCTTGGGGACAAGGCCGTTGACGGGGGCGCGGCTCCGAACCTGCTGCGTCCGGGGCTGGACCGGGGAACCCTGGTCGTCGCGTCCGACGGCATCACCATCCCGGCCGGACAGTCGTCCATCACGGTGCGCACGCACTACATCGACGACGACGCGGCCCAGGCCATCACCGACCGGGCGAAGGCCCTGCGCGACGGGGTGAGCACCCTGCACGCCATCGACCGCGGGACCGAGCGTGACCCGCTCGCGGACATCGCGTCCGTGGTCGGCACAGCAGAGCGGGTGCGCACCAAGGACGTGCTGTCCCGGCTCGGCACGCTCAACGCGGACGCCTACGGCGGCTGGTCGTTCATCGACCTCAAGCGCGTCCTTGAGGGCACCGGAGCCGAGCCCTACAAGTCCGACGGCGTCATGGTCATCGCGCGTGACCGGCTCGCCCGCGCCCTCGCCAACCGCAACGACGGTTCCGCTTCCGCTTCCTAGTCGCAGGGAGAGGGCCCGCCCCGGGGTAGGGAGGCAGGGAGAACTCCCTGAACCCCTCCCTGCCCCACATCCCTCGCTCTGAGCTGCGCGAATGATCGCTCAGGGAGGCAGGGAGGCCCGCAGGTCAGCACCCCCGAAACCCCCTCCAGAAGCCACCCTGCAAGGGGTGTTTCTTCCTCCCTGAACCACCCTGTGAAGGGATTCCGCATGCACTCCCACACGCCCGGCACCCCGCCGGGAATCCTCGCCCCGCACATCCCCGCCGACGCCTACCGCCGCGCCCAGGACACCGGCGCCCCGCTCGTGATCGTCGTCCACACCACCGACCCGAGCACCCTTCCGTGGCGCCGCATCCTGATCGCGGTCGGCGCCGCCGGCGCCGCCGCCATCGGCTGTTGGGGACTGGTCGCCGCGCTGTGCGCACTGCTGGACGCCACCGCCCACGCCGTAACCGTCATCGCCGCCGCAGCCGGACCGATCGGTACCGGTGGCATCAGCCTTAAGCGCGCCCGCGTCAAGCACTGAGCCGAGAGGACTGCCCGATGACTGCCCCGCCCGGCGCACAGCGGCTGCACATTCGGCCGATGAAGTGGAAGGCCGCGTGCGCCTACGTCGAGGAACATCACCGGCACCATGCTCCGCCACAAGGGCACCAGTTTTCCCTCGGTGTCCGCACCAACGACGGCCGCTTGGTCGGAGTGGCCATCGTGGGTCGTCCCGTCAACCGGCACTTCGACAACGGGCTGACCATCGAGGTGACCCGGGTTGCGACGGACGGCACCGCGAATGCTTGCTCCGCCCTGTACGCAGCTGCATGGCGCACCGCCCGCAGCGCGGGCTACCGCCGCGCCATCACCTACACCCAGGACGGCGAGAGCGGCGCGAGCCTCCGAGCCGCGGGCTGGCGCAAGATTGCTGACCTGCCTGCCCGTCCTGGATGGGACTCCCCGAGTCGTTCCCGCCGCGCTCTTGGTACCGAAAACATGGCCCGCGCCCTGTGGGAGATCACCACCCACGACGCGTCGCCGTTGCCCGAACCGTGTGATGAAACGTGTGACGAAACCCAACCCACTCGGGGTCGTCGCAAGCGCTGCCCGGAGTGCAAACGCTCGCTCACCGCAACTGCCACCGGTCGCCCGCCGCGTTACTGCTCCCCGGCATGCCGACAACGCGCCTACCGGCACCGAAACCGCAACCGCGCTGTCTCGAATCCCTAGCAATGCCAAGGGCGGCCCCTCTCGCCAAAGACCGGGCCGCCCTTGCCAACCAGTCAGCTACTGACCTGTTGGAGGTCTCCCAGCATGACCCAACCCACCGGCATCCGGCGAGTGCCCGAGCTCCTGCGCATCGCCCTGGACCTCGCGGAGACCGGCTTGCCGCCGCTGCCCCTGCGCCAGGGCAAGGTCCCCTTTGGTAACTGCCGTGCCTGTGCCCAGAACGCGTGCGGCGGCCGGCCGAACATGAAGCACGGCGGACCGTGCTGGTGCCCCGCACCCTGCCACGGATGGGCCGCCGCCACTACAGACCCGGACGTGCTCACCTCGCGCCCGTGGCTGCGCGCCTGGCGCCAAGCGGTGGCCGTGGCCTACCACCCCGGAGGCGCCGGCCTGACCGTGGTCGACCTTGACGACGAGGCGGCCATGGAGTGGGCCCACCACGCGCTGCCCGGCACCCGCACCGTGACGACCACGCGAGGTCAGCACTGGATCTACCAGGGCACCATGCGGTCCGTGAACGCGGTCCGCCCTGGTGTGGACATCAAATCCACCATGGCCTACGTCCGCTGGCTCGGCACCGGAACCGGTGCCATCACGGCGCTCCCGGACATCGTGCGCGAGCTAGCCGCGGAGAAACCCCCGGTCGTCCGGCCGGTGGCGCAGGTCCTCACCGCGTCCGCGCCAGCTGGCGGCGGGCAGTGCCCGCACCGCACGCCGACGTATCTGGACCGTGGCATCGCCATGGCCGAGCAGGCCATCACTGAGGCCCGCAGCGCGGTGCACGCCACCGTCTACCGGACGTTCCTCGCGGTGCTGTCGACACACGGCCGGTGCGGCTGTCTCACCGATGCCCACATCGCGCGGCTGTTCACCGCCGCGCAGTCCAAGGGCGAATCCCCGCGGCATTGCGTGGACGCGTGGACCAACGCCCTGACCACGTTGGGACTGTGACCGTGTCCGACGACGAGAAGGACCCCGCCCGCAAGGTCATCACCGACTACGCCCAGTCCCACTTCCGGTACTTCCGCACCGTGGACGGGACCGTGTACGCGCAGCGCACCGGCCACCCCGTGGCCCGCCCGATCCGCTCCCAGGGCACGAGCGGGAGCCACCGCCAGGAACTCATGGTCGGTCTCTTCCGCGACGGGGTCGGCATCTTCAACGGAACCGCTCTCAAGGAGGCGTTGGATTTGATCGAGGCACTCGCCCTGACCGAGCAGGTACAGCCCACCCACATCCGCGTCGCCCCCGGATTCGACGGCGCCACCTGGCTCGACCTCGGCCGCGATGACGGCCAGTCCGTCCGCATCCACCCCACCGGCTGGGACATCCGCGTCCCCGACCCCGAGGAGGTGTGCTGGCGGCGCACCCAGCTCACCGGGGAACTCCCCCTGCCCGCCAAGGACACCGACGGCAAGGGCATCGATCTGCTGATGCGGCTGTGCAACTTCGCCGACGCCAAGACCGAGGCCCTGGCCATCGCGTGGCTGATCGGCTGCCTGGAACCGTCTGTGCCGGTCCCGGCGCCGTTCCTGACCGGCCCACAAGGGGCGGGCAAGTCGACCGGCGGGCGCATGCTGATCCGGATCGTGGAGGGGATGAGCGGTGACCTGCGGCGGGCGCCCAAGGATGAAGAGAACATGATCACGGCGGTGGCGGCCGGATGGGTCACCGCCCTGGACAACCTCTCCCACCTGCCCCCGGACCTGTCCGACCTGATGTGCTGCATCATCACCGGGGCCGAGAGCATCAAGCGCGCGCTGTTCACCGACGGCGACGTCGTCCGCTCCCGCTACCGCCGCCCGATGCTGCTGACCGGCATCGACGTCGGCGTCATCCGCCCCGACCTCGCCGAACGCCTCCTCACCCTGCGCCTGGAACGCCCCCGGGTACGGCGTACCGAGGCGGAGCTGTGGGCGGAGTACGCCGAGATCCTGCCCCTCGTTCTCGGCTCCCTGCTCGACCTGACCGTCAAGGTCCGCGCGGTGCAGGCCGAGACCCCGACCGACCTGCGGATGGCCGACTTCGCCCACCTGTGCGCCCAGCTCGACGCCGCCACCGGCTTCGGGACACTGGAGGCGTACCGGGCCAGCCTGGACGACCTCAACGACGACGTGATCGAGGGTGACCTGCTGGCGCAGACGGTCCTCAAGCACGCCGCCGGCCTCGCCCCGGGCGAGGAAGAACGGATGACGTCGGCGGAGTGGCTGCACGCCCTGACCGCCCTCTACAGCGGCGAGGAATGCCGCCCCCTGCCCAAAGGCTGGCCCACCACCGGCAAGGTGCTGTCCGACCGGCTGCGACGCATCCAACCCACCCTCGCGGCGCGGGGCGTCCTGGTCGACTGGGGACGCACCAGCGCCGCCCGCTACATCGAACTCAGCCTCCCCGCCCCGGCCCCGCCCCCCGAGCAGCAGGCCGCGTTCTAGCCGCCCCCGGGACCAGGCGGACAAGCAAGAGGAGCACGCATCGCCCCGGGCGGGTGCTCCTCTTGCTGGTCCGGCGGCGGCAGCCGCCCTGCAAGGGTCGCGCCGCGAAGCGGCCCGTTCTTCAAGTCCTGAGTGGACGTAAGAACACAGACCACCCCCCCTTCTTTGTCCCAAGTAGGGAAGGTCTGCGTCACTGCGTCACCACGGGCCCGACGGACGGCCGCTGACCTGCGGCTATAGACGGTGACGCAGACGGCGAATCCTGCGTCATCCCGCGTCATCCGCGTCACCCCGTGACGAGAGCGCGTGACATCGGTGACGCAAGGCCCATCCCGCTGCGTCACCGAAAACAGCAGGTCAGAGGCCTGATTGACGCAGGTGACGCAATGACGCAGAAATCCCTGCTTCGGACACACACGGGCACCCTGCCCGCCGCCTCTGATTTTCAGGAAGGACGCAATGCAGAGGTACTTGACGACTGCGGAAGTTGCTGAGCGCTACCGCACGTCGCCCGCGACTGTCCGCTACTGGCGCTATGCCGGAACCGGTCCGCAGTGCTTCTTCAGGCGTGGGCGACATGTTCTGTACGACGCCGTAGCGCTCGACAAGTACGACGCTGAAGAGATCGGAGGCCGATGCGCAGCATGACTAGAGACGGGCGCCAACCTCACCACGCCGCACGCCACTTCAATGCTGCCTCGCCTTGCTCTGGTGGGAGGGGAACTGATGGCTGACGTGTATGACCGCTGGCACCTGTCCCGACCGCCGGCCGACGCTGAGCCGTGCAAGGAGCACAGCACTAAGACCAGGACCGTGTTTCCCTCCGCTGAACATGGCGTGGGGAAGCGCTGGCAGGTTCGGTACCGGGACCCGTCGGGCGAGCAGAAGAAGGAGAACTTCGCCAAGCGCACCGCAGCCGACGCGCGGGCGGCCGAGATCACCAATGAACTGGACAAGGGTGAGTACGTCGACCGCCTCACGCGCCGCCAGACGCTCCGGGACTACGCCGAGGAGTGGCGCACCACGGCGACGCACCGCGAGAGGACGGAGTCCAACGTCGAGCGGGGGCTGCGGCTGCACGTCTACCCGCTGCTCGGTCCCCGTCAGATCGCCAGCATCAAGCGATCGGACATCAGGGCATGGGTGAAGGACCGCTCCGCCGTTCTTGCCCCGTCCAGCCTTCGAACACCGTGGAATGCCCTGTTCGGCGTGATGGCCGCAGCCCACTACGACGGCATCATCCGCGCGAACCCTTGCCACGGCATCGACCTCCCCGAGATCCGTAAGCCCGAGGTGGTTCCGCTCGACCCCGCAGTAGTGCGAGCCCTGCTGGCCGCAACCTCGTCCCGCTACCGGGCATTGATGCGCCTGGCCGCGACCACGGGCCTGCGGCAGGCCGAGTTGTTCGGACTGGAGGCTGAGCACGTTGACCTGCTGGCCGGAACGGTCGAGGTTGAGCAGCAGCTCATCGGCCCCGACAAGGGCGTGCCGTACATCGGGGAGCCGAAGACGGAGAAGAGCTACCGCACAGTGCCGCTGTCGGTGACTGCTGTGGCGGCCATCGAGGAGCACCTGAAGGCGTACCCGCTGGCCGAAGTGGAGATCGAGGACCGAACGGACCCGCGGAAGCCGAGGACCAGGAAAGCCCGGCTGCTGTTCGTGAGCGAGACGGGCAACCCCATCCGGCGAGGGTCGTGGGCGAAGCTGTGGGCGCGCCTGGTGAAGCGGGCAGACAAGCAGTTGGCCGCCAGCGAGTCGCCGCTGCGCGTTCCCGAAGGGACGACAACGCACGATCTGAGGCACTTTTATGCCTCGGTACTCATTAAGCACGGTGCGTCGGTGAAGAAAGTGCAGCGGCGCCTCGGTCACGCCAAGCCATCGATCACCTTGGATCTGTACGTGCATCTGTATGAGGACGACGAGGACACTACGGCCGCTCTCATCGATGAGGCTCTGGCGGACGTGCCCTGAAAGTGCCCTGTCCGCCCCAGGAAAGGGGAAGTTCGCAGGTAGATACCCAGAGGGCGGCACCCGTGCGGGGGTGCCGCCCCTTGGCGTGTCCTACTCCGCCCCGGCCCGGCGTCGGCGGACGGCCATCAGCACGCCCCCGCCGGCGAGGATGACGACCGCGCCGCCGCCCGCGAGGTAGGGGGTGGCGCCGTTGCCGCCGGTCGCGGCGAGGTCGGTGTCGTCGGCGGTGTCCTCGGCCCCAGCGTCGGTGGTGTCCTCGCCCGTCTCCTCGGCCGGTTCGAAGTCGGCGGGCGGCTGGTCGCAGCCGATGCCGTCCGCGTCGCGGTCCAGATGGCTGCCGTAGTGCTCGTCGCCCTCGGCGATGTTCGCGTACCCGTTGGCGTACGCCTCGGAGCAGTTCTCGAACGGGTGAGTGCCCTCGTGGGCCTGGGCGGCGCCGGCGGTCACGGCCAGCGCGAACGCGGCGGCGGCTAAGGCGGCGGGTATGCGGAACAGGTTCATGGAACCCCCCTTGGTCCGGATTTGAGGTGTTGACCGTAGTGAGGGGCGCATGGTGGCGTGGCGGTTCGACGGACCTGTGATGCAAGCGTGACGTGACCGGGCGGTAGCTCTGCGCCACCGCCCGGCCGTGGAGACTAGGCCCGGAACGGACCCGTCACCTCGTAGGTGATGCCGCCCGAGGAGCTGCCCGTCGTGCCGCGCTGGCTGGAGAAGTACAGGCGGCGGCCGTCGGGGGAGAAGGCCGGGCCGGTGATCTCCGAGCCGGACTGGCCGTCGATGCGCAGGAACGGGGCGATGACGTCGTCCGGGGTGATGACGCAGATCTCCATGGTGCCGCCGTCCTCGGCCACGAACAGGTCACCGGAGGAGGAGCCGGTGATGTTGTCGACGCCGGTGAGGGGGGCCGTGCCCGAGGTCACCAGGGAGTCGTCGTAGGCCAGCTCGTAGGTGTTGTTGAGGAGGTTGAGCTGCCAGACCCGGTTGTCGCCCTTCGTGGTGAACCACACCTTGTCGTCGGCGTAGTGGCAGCCCTCGCCGCCGTTGAAGGACTTCGAGCCGGAGACCTGGGTGCGGGTGGTGGTGGGGGAGCCGTCCGGGTCGGGGACGTTCGCCCAGCTGAAGGAGCCCGAGGTGCCGGAGCCCGCGACCATCACCTGGAGGGTGCCGGAGGAGAGGTTGCCCCAGGTGTTCGGGACGAAGCGGTAGAAGCGGCCGTTCGTCTCGTCCTCGGTGAGGTAGACGACCTTGCGGACCGGGTCGGCGGCCGCCGCCTCGTGCTTGAAGCGGCCCATCGCGTCCCGCCGCACGGCCGCGTTCACGCCCCACGGGTCCGTCTCGTAGACGTAGCCGAGGGAGACCTCCTCGCAGGACAGCCAGGTGTTCCAGGGCGTCTTGCCGCCCGCGCAGTTGGTGCGGGTGTTGGACAGGATGCGGTACGCCCCCGTGATCGCGCCGGTGGCGGAGAACTTCACCGCGCTCACCCCGCCGCCCGGGTTGATCTCCGAGTTGGAGACGTAGATCCAGCCCGTGCCGTCCGCGTAGCAGGCCCCGCCGTCGGGGGCGTTGTGCCAGGTGTACGACGTGCCGGGGACCTGCTGTCCGGACCGGGCTATCACCCGGCTGGTGAAGCCGCTGGGCAGCCGGATGCCGCGGGCGTCCGGTGCGCCGAGCGCCCCGTACGGGCCGGTGCCGGGCTGGGCGGGCGCGGCGTACGCGGCGCCGCGCCACAGGGTTCCGCCGAAGACGGCGGAGGACCCGCCGAGGACGGCCGCACGCAGGACAGTACGACGTTCCACTCTCGCTCCAAGGGAGGAGTGACCGCCCCGCCACCGGTCGGCGACGGGGGCCGTGCGCAGAGGGACGCTAGGGCGGCGGGGTTACCGTGCCCAGGGGCACCGGGTTGACAGTCCATGGACAGGTCGTGACGTTCCGCGGAGCGCGTCCTCTCGTAGGCCGAGTCGTAGGCCGGGACGGAGCCCGCGGCGGCTCGTACGCTGAAGGGAGCCCGCGGCGGAGGGAGCCCGGTCATGGCCGGCTGGAGCACCGGGGACATCCCCGACCAGAGCGGACGCGTCGCCGTGGTCACCGGCGCCAACAGCGGCATCGGGTACGTCACCGCGCGCGAGCTGGCCCGCCGGGGCGCCCGGGTGGTGCTCGCCTGCCGCAGCGAACGGCGCGGCGCCGAGGCCGGGGACCGGCTGGTGACCGAGGTGCCGGGCGCGGACGTGGAGTACGCGCGCCTCGACCTCGGGGACCTCGCCTCCGTCCGGGAGTTCGCGTCCCGTCTGCCGTACGGCCGGCTCGATCTCCTCGTCAACAACGCCGGGGTGATGGCGCTGCCGTACGGGACGACCGAGGACGGGTTCGAGCGGCAGTTCGGCGTCAACCATCTGGGGCACTTCGCGCTCACCGGGCTGCTGCTGCCGGTGCTGCTGCGGACCCCGGGGGCCCGGGTGGTGACCGTCTCCAGCCTCATGCACGCCGTGGCCGGCATCGACCTCACCGACCTCAACAGCGAGCGCCGCTACCGGCGCTGGATCGCCTACAGCCGGTCCAAGAGCGCCAATCTGCTGTTCACGCACGAGCTGGCGCGCAGGCTCGCCGCACACGGGGCGGACGTGGTGGCGGCCGCCGCCCACCCGGGGTACGCGGCGACCAACCTCCAGACGGCGGGGCCGCGGATGGCGGGCCGCCGGATCGCGGAGCGCGTCATGGGGCTCGGCAACCGCCTCGTCGCCCAGTCCGCCGACGCCGGCGCCCTGCCCACGCTGTACGCGGCCACCGCACCCGGGGTGGCGCCCGACTCCTTCACCGGCCCGTCCCTGGCGGGCTGGCGCGGCGCACCGGTACCGTCCTGGCGGGCGCCCTGGACGGTGAGTGACCCGATGGGGCAGCTCCTGTGGGCCGCCTCCGAGCGGCTGACCGGGGTGGCCTACGACGCCCTCGGCGCGTGAGGGTCAGTCCTTGCGGCCCGTCACGGCGACCGTGACACCGAGGCCGATCATGGTGATCCCGCCGGCTCCGCCCACCGCCGACAGCCGCCGGGGGGAGCGGGCGAACCAGCCGCGGGCGGTCGCCGCGACCAGTCCCCAGACACTGTCCGAGGCGAGCGCGATGACGTTGAAGACCAGGCCGAGCAGCAGCATCTGGGCCGCCACCTGGCCCGCTGCCCGGTCCACGAACTGGGGCAGCACCGCCGCGAAGAACACGATCGTCTTGGGGTTGGTCACCCCGACCGCGAACCCCTCCCAGAAGGTGCGCGCGCTGCCCGGCCCGGCGGCCGCGGCGTCCTCGGCGAACGCGGCCCGCAGCGCCCCGCGCTCCCGCCAGGCCTTGACGCCCAGGTACACGAGGTAGGCGGCGCCGGCGAGCTTGAGCGCCGTGAACACCAGCACCGAGCGCTCCACGATCGAGCCGACCCCGAACGCCACCGCCAGGACCAGCACATAGGCGCCGGCGGTGTTGCCCGCCACGGTCGTCAGTGCGGCCCGCCGGCCCTGGGCGAGGGCCCGGCCGACGACGAAGAGCACGCTGGGTCCGGGGACCACGATCAGCAGGAACGACATGGCCGCGAAGGCGAGGAGACGGTCGGTGGGCACCATGCCGCCATGGAAGCAGCGCTCGCCCCCGCTCGGCCAGCCGTTTTCTCAGGTGGTGACCCCGCTGTCGACCAGGTCGGTGCCGAGGGCTGTGCGGACCGGGTACGTCGTCACCCGTACCGACTCGTCGTCCAGGCACTGCCCGGAGGCGAGGTCGAACCGCTGCTTGAGCAGGGGGGAGGCCACGAAGGGCCGCCCCTGGTGGGTGCCGGTCAGTCCCCGGGAGAGGACGCCGGCCCCGCTGAACGGGTCGCGGTTGTCGATGGCGTACAGCGTGCCGGAGCGGTCGCGGAAGAGAGCCGCCTGGCTGCCGTCCGGCAGCAGGGCCGCCACTCCGCGGCCCGGGAGCAGCCGGCTCAGGTCGCAGACCGTGAACCAGGTGCCCTCGCGGGCGTCGAGCTGGAGCTGGACCTTGAGGTCGGTGGTCTCGGGTGCCAGGGTCATCGCTGGGCGCTTCCTTCCAGGGGGCGGCGGCCGATGGACAGCAGCGGCAGGTCGGGCTTGATCTGGTCGCGCTCGGGGACGAAGCCGACGACCGGGTCGGGGGTGTCCGGCGCGTTCACGAAGGACACGAACCGGGCCAGCTTCTCGGGGTCGTTGATGGTCTCGGCCCACTCGTCGCGGTAGTGGTCGACGTGGGCCGCCATCAGGGACTCCAGCTCCTCGCAGATGCCGAGGGAGTCCTCGACCACGACGTCGCGGACGTGGTCCAGGCCGCCCGGGATCCGCTCCAGCCAGGTCGACGTGCGCTCCAGGCGGTCGGCGGTGCGGATGTAGAACATCAGGAACCGGTCGATCAGGCGGATCAGTTCGGCGTCGGAGAGGTCCTGGGCGAGCAGGTCCGCGTGGCGCGGGGTGGCGCCGCCGTTGCCGCCGACGTAGAGGTTCCAGCCGTTGGCGGTGGCGATCACGCCGAAGTCCTTGGACTGGGCCTCGGCGCACTCGCGCTGGCAGCCCGACACCGCGGACTTCAGCTTGTGCGGCGAGCGCAGGCCGCGGTAGCGCAGCTCCAGGTCGATCGCCATCCGGACGGAGTCCTGGACGCCGTAGCGGCACCAGGTCTGCCCGACGCAGGACTTCACCGTGCGCAGCGACTTGCCGTAGGCGTGGCCGGACTCGAAGCCGGCGTCCACCAGCCGGGTCCAGATCAGCGGGAGCTGCTCGACGCGGGCGCCGAACATGTCGATGCGCTGGCCGCCGGTGATCTTCGTGTAGAGCCCGAAGTCGCGGGCGATCTCGCCGATCACGATCAGCTTCTCCGGGGTGATCTCACCGCCGGGGATGCGGGGCACGACCGAGTAGGAGCCGTTCTTCTGGAGGTTGGCGAGGAAGTGGTCGTTGGTGTCCTGCAGCGCCGCCTGCTCGCCGTCGAGGACGTACACCTCGGCGCCGATGGCGGGGGCGAGGGAGGCGATGATCGAGGCCACCGTGGGCTTGCAGATCTCGCAGCCGTCGCCGCCGCGGGCGCCGTCCCGGCCGTACCGGTCCAGCAGGTCCTGGTACTTGTTGATGCGCAGGGCGAGGACGATCTCGTAGAGCTCCTCGCGGGTCTGGGCGAAGCAGCCGCACAGGCCCTTGTCGACCTCGACGCCGGACGCCTCCAGCTCGGCGGTGACCAGCTGGCCGAGCACCTTCACGCAGCTGCCGCAGCCGGTGCCGGCCTTGGTGCACTTCTTCACCTCGGGCACGGTCGTGCACTGGTGGTCGGTGACCGCGCCGCGGATGGCGCCCTTGGAGACGTTGTGGCAGGAGCAGATGATCGCCTCGTCGGGCAGGGCGGAGGGGCCGAGCTGGGCCGGGGCGCCCGCGCCGGCCGGCAGCACCAGCGACTCGGGGGAGACCGGCGGGACCGAGCCGGTGAAGGCGCGCAGGGTGCCGTACGCCTCCGCGTCGCCGACCAGGATGCCGCCGAGCAGCGTGCCGTCGCGGCCGATGACCAGCTTCTTGTACAGCCCCGCGCGGGAGTCGGAGTAGACGACGTCCAGGCAGTCCTCGGTGGCGCCGTGCGCGTCGCCGAAGGAGGCGACGTCCACGCCGAGCAGCTTCAGCTTGGTGGACAGGTCGGCGCCGGTGAACGCTGCCTCGTCGGCGGCGATCGTGGCGGCGGCCGTCTCGGCCTGCTCGTAGCCGGGGGCGACCAGGCCGTACACCCGGCCGTCGGCGGCCAGCGCGCACTCGCCGATCGCGAACACGTGCGGGTCGTTCACCGTGCGGCACTGCTCGTCGACCGCGATGCCGCCGCGCTCGCCGACGGTGAGGCCGCAGTCGCGGGCCAGCTGGTCGCGGGGCCGGACACCGGCGCTGAACACGACCAGATCGGTGGCGAGTTCGGAGCCGTCGGAGAGCTTCATGCCGGTGACGGCGCCCTCCTCGTCGACGACGATCTCCTGCGTGCCCACACCCGTGTGCACGCTCAGGCCCATGTCCTCGATCGTGCGCAGCAGCGCCGCGCCGCCGCCCTCGTCGACCTGCACCGGCATCAGCCGCGGCGCGAACTCCACGATGTGGGAGGTCAGTCCGAGGCCCTTGAGGGCGCCGGCCGCCTCAAGGCCGAGCAGACCGCCGCCGACCACGGCACCGGTGGTCGCCTTCTTCGCGTACTCCTCGATCGCGAGCAGGTCCTCGATCGTGCGGTAGACGAAGCAGCCCTCGGCGTCCTTGTTCGGGACGGGCGGCACGAACGGGAAGGAGCCGGTGGCGAGGACGAGCGTGTCGTACGTGAAGACCTGGCCCGACCGGGCGGTGACCTTCTTCGCCGCGCGGTCGATCGTCTCGGCCGGGTCGCCGACGTACAGCTCGATCGAGTGCTTCTCGATGAACTCCATGTCCGTCATGGACAGGTCCTCGGGCGTCTTGCCCGAGAAGTACGAGGTCAGCGCGACGCGGTCATAGGCGGGACGCGGCTCCTCGCACAGCACGACCACGCGGTGGGTGGCGGTCATGCCGCGCTCGGCGAGGGCTTCGAGGAAGCGCTGGCCGACCATGCCGTGGCCGACGAGCACGATCGTGGGGGTGGCCCCCGGGGTGGCGGTCATCAGGAGCCTCCGTCGTTGGTGAGCAGATGGAGCAGGGGGGCGCCGTTCGTGGGGAGCGGCTCTGCTCCCTCCCAGGCGCGGGCGAGCGCGCCGACGGTGCCGAGTTCACCGACGAGCACCCCGCCGACCACGCGGTCGTCGCGGACGACGACCTTGCGGTACGTGCCTCGGGTGGCGTCGGTGAGCTGGACGACGTCGTCGCCCGGGAGCGCCTCGGTCTCGCCGAACGCGGCGAGGTCGAAGGCGGAGTTTCCGTGCAGCGTCAGCCGGGTCAGGGACCGGGTGCCGGTGTAGCGGGCGGCGGTGTCCCCGGCGAGCAGCTCGGCGAGCGCGTCGGCCTGTTCGAGCGCCGGGGTGGCGAGGCCGTAGAGCGTGCCGTCGTGCTGGGCGCAGTCGCCGACGGCCCGGATGTGCGGGTCGGAGGTGCGCAGTTCGTCGTCGACGAGGATGCCCTTGTGGACGGCCAGTCCGGCGTCCTTGGCGAGCCCGGCGCGCGGGTGGACCCCGCAGGCCAGCACCACCAGGTCGGCGTCGAGGGCGTATCCGTCGGCCATCTCCACCGAGCGGACCGCGCCGCCGACGCAGCGCACGTCGCGCACCCGGCACTCGGTGTGCACCTCGACGCCGAGGTCCTTCAGATGCCGCAGCACCAGCTTGGAGGCGCCCGGGTCGAGCTGGCGCTCCATGAGCCGCTCGGACTGCTGGGCGAGGACGACCTGGGCGCCGCGCACGGCGAGCGCGCGGGCCGCGGAGACACCGAGCAGCCCGCCGCCGATGACGACGGCGCGCACTCCGGGCCGTACCGCCTTGGACAGGCCCAGGCAGTCGTCCATGGTGCGGAACGCGTGCACGCCCTCGGGCAGCACATGATCCGGCGTGAACAGTCCGCGCAGCGGCGGCAGCACCGGGTTGGAGCCGGTGGCCAGGACCAGCGTGTCGTATGCGATCTTGGAGCCGTCCGCGCACTCGACGGTGCGCTCCTCCCGGTCGATGCGGGTGACCCGGGTCCGCACGAGCCCGGCCGGGGTGGGCAGCGCGATCACCTCGGGGGCGTACCGCCCGGCCAGCACCTCGGCGAGGAGGACCCGGTTGTAGGGCCGGTGCTCCTCCTCGCCGATCAGCAGCGCGGGCGTGCCGAGCTCACCGAGCCGCCGGGCGAGCCGTACGCCCGCGAGGCCGGCGCCGATCACCACCACACGCGTATTCGAGGTCATGCCATTGAGCGTGCGGTGCGGGTGTTTCCCGACCGCATCACCTCTGTTTCCCGCGGGGAACGCTGCCCTCAGCGGGGCCCGGGGCGAGGTGTGAGGGTTCCCCGGCGGCGGCCGGGCGGGGCTGTGAGAACACGGGGCCGTTCCGGTGGAACCCCGGAAGCCCTGGTGACGAGCATGGCGTACGAGCGGTGAGGGCATCAGCAAGGGCGTAAAAAGCAGCGCAGTCGGCCTAGCGCTTGTCGCCCAGCAGCAGATCGATCATCCCCGTGGTGTCCTCCTCGCCCCGGCCCTGGGCGAGCAGCCGGTCCATCAGGGCCATGTACGGCGTCAGCAGTTCCGCGCTCACGCCCTGCTCCTCGGCGGTGCGCAGCAGGGTGGCGTTGCCCGCCGCCTGCATGGCGAGGTTGGAGACGACGTTCTTCTTGTAGTCCTCGCTCTCCAGCTGGTCGGCCGTGGAGTGGACGGTGTGCGCCATCGCCGTGAGCCAGCCCTGGAGCAGCCCCGCGAACTCCTTGGGCGCGATGTCCTCCCGGCGCACCAGCGCGAAGGCGTGGAAGACCCCGGCGAACATCCCGCTCATCGCGCTGAGCAGTGCCACGTCGTGCAGCGCGGCGAACCCCGGGTCGGCGCCCACATAGGCGGTCCCGGCCGGGACGGCCAGCGTCTCGCGGTGCTCCTCGAACAGCTCCGGGGAGCCGCTGTAGAAGACGTACGCCCCGCTGTCCGGGCTGCCGATCATCGGCGGTACGGCCATGATCCCGGCGTCCAGGAAGCGCGCGCCGCGCTCCTCGGCCCAGGCGGCGCGGGCGCGGCCCTGGGCCGGGGTGCCGGTGGTGAGGTTCACCAGGTCCCGGCCGGTGAGATCGGCGCCGGCGAGGGCCTCGCCGAGGGAGTCGTCGTCGAGCAGACAGGCGATCACCAGGCGGTTGGCGGCCACCGCCCGGGCGGCGCTGCTCGCGACCAAGGCACCCTCGGCGGCCAGCGCCTCGGCTCGGGCGGGGGTGCGGTTCCAGACGGTCACCGGATGTCCGGCGGCGAGCCAGGTCCGGGCCAGGGCGGTGCCCATGGCGCCGGTGCCGAGCAGGGTGAGGGGGGGTCGCGGGGCGGGGGAGGAGGCGTTGTCAGTCATGGCGGTTAGCCTCGTAGAGGGTCAACGTCCTGCTCAAGTACGTACTTTGGAGTGGGCGCTTACCTCCGGGAAAGCATCGAGGCAGGGGGACCGACATGGCGACGGGGCGACGGCCGGGGTCGTACGTCTGCGGCATCGACGCGGCGATGGACGTGATCGGCGGCAAGTGGAAGGTGCTCATCCTGTGGGAGCTGTCGGTGCGTCCGCACCGCTTCGGGGAGCTGCGCCGCGGGCTGCCGGGGGTGACGGAGAAGGTGCTCGCCGCCCAGCTGCGGGAGCTGGAGGCGGACGGCATCGTGCACCGCGAGGAGTACTGCGAGGTGCCGCCGCGGGTGGAGTACTCGCTGACGCCGAAGGGCGTGAGCCTGAACACCGCCCTGGAACCGCTGGGCGCCTGGGGCAAGAGCAACGTCCTGGGCGCGTCAGCGGCTGCCGATGAGGTGCGCGAAGACGACGACGTTGCCCTGATAGCCCGTGGCGCGTGAGTAGCCGCCGCCGCAGGTGATCACCCGCAGCTCCGGGCGGCGGGCCGCGCCGTAGACCTTCTCGTCGGGGAACTCCCGGGCGTCGTACACCTCGACGGAGTCGACCGTGAAGACGGCGGTGCCTCCGTCGCGCCGGTCCACCTCCACCGTGCTGCCCTTGCGCAGGGCGCCCAGCCGGTAGAAGACGGCGGGGCCGTCGGCGTTGTCGACATGGCCCGCGACGATCGCGGTGCCCTGCTCGCCGGGTGTCGTCCCGGCCTCGTACCAGCCGGCCAGGTTCTTCCGCTCGGCGGGCGGGACGTCCAGGCTGCCGGCCGCGGTGAGGCCGAGGCCGGTCAAGGGGGCGTCCACCCGGATCGACGGGATGCGCACCCGCTCGGGCGGGGACGGCGGCAGCGCGGGCGCGGCGGACGGCTGCCGGCCGGCGGGGTCGGGGTGCGCCTGGGCGGCGGACGGCTGCGGCGGAGGGTGCCGCTCGGCGCCGCTGCGCAGCAGCCAGGCCCCGGAGCACAGGGCGACGACGGTGACGGCCGCTATGGCGGCGTTGCCGCACCGGTGCGGGGTGGTGCCGTACCGGCGCTCGGTGCTGCTGCGGCGGCGCTCGGTGGTGCCGTACTCGCGCGCGGCGTTGCTGTACTTGCGCACCGGAGCCTCCTGGACGGGCCCTGTTCCCCCTCCGGGCCGCGAGGGGCGTCGGACCCGGAGGGGGAGGGGACATGCGGTACCGGCGGACGGACAGCGGAGGGTGTCCGTCAGATCCCGTCGCCTCTCGCCCGGCGATGCAGGAGCCAGGTACCGCCCGCGGCGGCGACGGCGAGAGCCGCCACACCGGCCGCGGTCTGCACGGGGTCGGGGCCGAGTGCGCCGCCGACCCCCGTCTTCACACTTCCTCGCGGGTGCACCGGCTGCCGCTGCGAGGTCAGTGTCACCACCAGGTCACCCGCCACCCGCCGCCCGCCGCCGGTACAGGTCGCGGTGATCTCGTACGTCCCCGGCTGCGCGCTCGGCGGCACCCGGAACCGGCCGCTCGCGTCCTGCTCACGGCCGCCCGGAGCCAGCGTGAACGTACCGGCGCCGACCGCGCTGGCGTCGCCCGCCGCGGTACCCCCGCCGCCGCAGGCCGCGGTGTGCACCGTGACCTGTTCGCCCGGCACGACGGAGGAGGGGCGGACCTCCAGGCTCCCGGCGCCCGCGGCGTCCGCGTACGCCGGTGCGGCGACCGGCCCGGCGGTCACGACAGCGAGTGCGCTCCCGATCAGCAGACGGGCGGTACGGCGCATCGGTGCTCCCTGGGGATCAGCGGTGGGTCACTGCCCTTTCGAGGTAAGGGGCAGCGGGCCGGGCGCGCTTCCTGAGGGGACGTCAGAATTGGGGTGAATGGGTGTCAGGAACCCCGGCCGGGCCACCTGTTTACGCAGGTCAGTGCCCTTTCGTAGAGGCGCCGGGGAAGTGCGTGCGCGGCGCGTGTGAACGGGTGACCCGATCCGGCGCCGGACCGGCGCCAGGCCGGCCCTTGACCTCAACAAAGGTTGAGGTATCATGCTGTCGGCATGACTTCCGCCATGGAACCCCTGAATGTCGCCGTCGTGATCGGCAGCAACCGCCACGGCCGCTTCGGCCCCGTCGTCGCCGACTGGATCCTCGACCACGTCCAGCGCCGTGAGGACCTGACGGCCGAGGTCGTCGACGTCGCCGAGATCGCCCTGCCCACCTCCTTCGCCCGCACGCCCGAGGCGGCCGACGCCCTCACCGGCGTCACCCCGAAACTGGCCCGCGCGGACGCCTTCGTCGTCCTCACCCCC
Source organism: Streptomyces sp. YS415 (assembly GCF_023544665.1). GTDB lineage: Bacteria > Actinomycetota > Actinomycetes > Streptomycetales > Streptomycetaceae > Streptomyces. Next base: position 79,075 of record NZ_JAMJFL010000012.1, on the reverse strand, counting down.
GAGTACAACCACTCCTTCCCGGCCGGCCTGAAGAACCTCATCGACTGGCACTACGCCGAGTGGCGCGCCAAGCCCGTGGCCCTCGTCTCCTACGGCGGCCTCGCGGGCGGCCTGCGCGCCGCGGAACACCTCCGGCAGGTCTTCGCCGAACTGCACGCCGTGACGGTCCGGGACACCGTGTCCTTCCACAACGCGGGCGCCTCCTTCGACGACGCCGGCCGCCTGAAGGATCCGGCCGGACCGGACGCGGCGGCCAAGACGATGCTGGACCAACTGGTGTGGTGGGGCCTCGCTTTGAGGGAGGCAAAGGAACGCAGGCCGTACGCGGCGTAGCCCTGGCCGGGCGGGGGCCGTGTTCGGGAACCGCCGGGCAGGGGGCGCCTCCGGAAACCGCCGGGCCGGGTCGGGGGTGCGTCCGGAAACCACCGAGCGGCGCGAGACCGGCCCTCGCGCCTGCGCGGGCGGCGGCGGTGGCCGCCCCGGGGCTGGCCCACTGCTCAGCCTGCGCGGGACCGAACACTTCGGCGTACTGACGCCGCTGCCGGCCTGAGCGGAGAGCGGGCGGCAGCGGCCGGGCTCGTCGCGGTCGGCTGCCGCCCCGGACGGCACGACGTCCCGGTCCCGCCGGACCCGCCCGGCCCGCTCCGGCCACTGCCGTCCCCCAGGCGGCCCGGTGCGACGGCACGGGCAGGTGACGGGGCGCGGACGTCCTCCGTCAGGAGGGTGCGGGAAGGCCGGTGCCGGGAAGGGCCGGCCTTCCCGTATGTTCGGCGTCCCACGCCGCGCGGGCCGCCGCTATCGCCGGCTTGTGGTCGCGGGACCAGTCCGCGAGGCCGGAGATCATGCCGGACAGGCTGCTGCCCATGTCGGTCAGGCGGTACTCGACCTGGGGCGGGAGGGTCGGATGGACGATCCGCTCGACCAGCCCGTCCCGGCACAGCCGTTTGGTGGTCAGCGACAGCATGCGCTGCGAGATGCCCGGTACGGCCCGCTCCAGCTCGCCGTAGCGGCGGCTGCCCTTGGCGAGTTCCACGACCACCAGGACCGTCCACCGGTCGCCGAGCCGGTCCAGCACCTCCCGGATCCCGCAGTCGTCATCGCCACACGGCCCCTCCGGGACAGGGGTGCTGAGCTGGGAACTTACGGCCGTGTTCGGGGCTGACACGAAAGTGCCTCCTTACGGACCCGCCGAACCCGGCGGATGCTCGGTGCTGTTCTCACCGGCATCAACACAAGGACTGTTCGAATGATTCTCGTGACCGGCGTTTCCGGCGCACTCGGCCGTCTGGTTTTCCAGGGCCTGTCCGCACTCGACGGACCCGAGGTGGTGGCCGGCACCCGCGGCGGCGACGGAACGACCGCCCGCCGGATCGACTTCGACGACCCGGCGAGCCTGGGCAAGGGCTTCGCCGGGGTCGACGTACTGGTGATGATCTCGGCCGGTTACGCCGAGGACGACGTCGTGCTGGCCCGCCACGGCGCGGTGGCCGACGCGGCGGCCGAGGCGGGCGTACGCCAGGTGATCTACACCAGCCTGGCGGGCTCCGGCGAGCGCACCACCCTCGCCCTGCCGCACCGCTGGACCGAAAACCGGCTGCTCCAGGGGCCGTTCGCCACCACCGTCCTGCGCAACGGCGTCTACGCCGAACTGCTCGGCGGCCTCTCGGCGGCGGGCGCCGGCGAGGCCGCCCGCAGTGGGGTCTTCTCGGCCGCGCTCGGCACGGGACGGATGTCGGTCGTGGCCAGGGCGGACCTCGCGGACGTCACCGTGCGAGTGGCGGCCGAGGCCGACCGCGCGCTCGCGGCCGGCGCCCGCAGCCCGCACGCGGGGCGGACGTACGAGCTGGAGGGCGGCACCGCGCTCGGCGGTGACGACATCGCCGCCCTGCTCGCCGAGCGGTACGGCAGGACCGTCACCTACCGGCCCGCCCCCCTCTCCGAGGCGCGTGCCGCGCTGACGGACCAGGGTTACGAGGCCTACCAGGTCACCCACACCCTGTCCCTGCTCTCCAACGCGGGAGCCGGTTTCCTGGAGTCCCGCACCTCCGACCTCCCCGGCCTGCTGGGGGCGCCGCCCCGCCCGGTGCACGACCTGGTGACGAAGGCGGCGGCGGGCTGAACCCACCCGCTCTCACGCCACGTTGACCGCACTCCACGCCGCCCCCACCGCCGCGTACTCCGAACTCCCCGCCCCGTACAGATCCTTCGCCGCGCTCAGCGTCGCCGTACGCGCCCCGGCGTAGTCCGTGGACGACGTCATGTAGACCGTCAGCGCCCGGTACCAGATCGCGCCCAGCGCGTCCCGGCCGATCCCCGTCACCGAGGAGCCGTCGCAGGTGGGGGAGTTGTGCGCGGTGCCATTGATCGTCTTCGGCCCGCTTCCCTCCGCCAGCAGGTACGCGAAGTGGTTGCCGACGCCCGAGGAGTAGTGGACGTCGAGTCCGGCCGTCGCCGGGCTCCAGCAGTCCACCGAACTGCCGTCCCTGGACGGCTTGTCCATGAAGCGCAGCGCCTCCTTCCCGAACCCGTCCCGGACGATCTTCTCGCCGATCAACCAGTCGCCCGGATCGGCGGAGTTCGCCGCGTGGAACTCCACCAGCGTGCCGAAGACGTCGGAGGTCGCCTCGTTGAGCCCGCCGGACTCGCCCGAGTAGGTCAGCGCGGCCGTCTTCGACGTCACCCCGTGGGACATCTCGTGCCCCGCCACGTCCAGCGACACCAGCGGCCCGAGATTCGTCCCGTCACCGTCGCCGTACGTCATGCAGAAGCAACTGTCGTCCCAGAAGGCGTTGTTGTACCGGGTGCCGTAGTGCACCCGGTTGTACGAGCCCTTGCCGTCGCCCGCGATGCCGTTGCGGCCGTGGACGCCCTTGAAGTAGTCCCAGGTCATGTCGGTGCCGTACTGGGCGTCGACGGCGGCGGAGGCGCGGTCGGTGCTCGCGCCGGTGCCCCAGTGGTTGTCGGCGTCGGTGAACACCGTGGCGGGCGCCCGGCTGAGGCAGATCGTGCCCAGAAGGCAGAGGTCCGACTGGCCCCCCGCGTCACCGGTGTACGTGCCGCCGCGCGAGGCGTCCTTGAGCTGGTACGCCGATCCCGAGAGCGTCGTGTCGAGCGGCACGGTCCCGCTGTACAGGGACTTTCCGTCGCCGCCCACGGTCTCCAGGGTGTCCCAGGCGTCGATCTGGTCGCCGGTGCGCGCGTCGGTCAGCACGGTCCGCCCGACCGGGTTGCCCAGGGAGTCCTTGGCCAGGACGTCCGTCTGCCAGGCCAGCTTCGGCGCGCCGTGCAGGGCGTCCACCACGAGCCGGGGCTTGGCGGTGAGCCGGCGGAGGGCCTCGCCGAGGTGGGCGCCGCGCAGGGCGTTCGCGGCGAGATCCGCGGCGCGGGCGGCGGGGAGCGCGGGGGTGACACCGGCGGCCGGGGCGAGGGACCCCTCGACGGCGCGGGAGGCGCCGCGGTAGGTCCCGTCCTTCGCGAGGTGGACGAGGAAATCGCCGCCCAGCACCGGCAACTGACGGTACGTCCGGTCGTAGCGGACGTGCTGCGTGCCGTCCGCGTCGACGATGACGTCCCGCACCTCGGTGTCCTGCGCCGAGGTCAGGCCCAGGGCCGCGGCATGGTCGACGAGCGCGGCGGCCGCGTTCTCGACGGCCACGGCCCGGGTCGGCCGGTCGGCGGCGCCCGCGGACGGGGTGAGTGTCGCGGCGAGCAGGCCGGCGGCGGTGAGGGTGACACCGGCGGTGGCGAGACGGGAACCTCGGACATGCGGCCGTATCCGGCTCATGGATCTCCTCGGGAGGGAGCGGGTGATCTTGTCCTGCGATTTAAGGGGGCATGACAGATCAGGGGCCAGGGCCGTCCCGTGGAGATGTGTGAGGGGTCAGAATCGTTTCTGTGACCCTTCCGTTCTTCGTCTACGGCACGCTGCGGCCCGGCGGGCCGAACCACGACCTCTTCCTGCGCGGCCGCACGCTGACGGAGGAACCGGCGGCCCTCGGCGGGGCGTGGCTCTACGACGGACCCGGATATCCCTACGTCGTCGAGGCGCCCGGCGGACGGGTCCACGGCGAGCTGATCACGCCGCGCCCCGACGCGTACCCGGACCTCCTGAGGGCCCTGGACAGGCTGGAGGACTACACGCCGGGAGGCTCGCGCAACCTCTACGAGCGCGTCGAGCGAGAGGTGACCACCGGCTCACGTCCGGTGCGGGCGTGGGTGTACGTGGCCGCACCCGCCGTGGCGGCACGACTGCGCGCCCACGGCAGGCTCATCGCCGGCGGCGACTGGGCCGTACGTCTATGCCGTACGGCTATAGCTGGCCCTCCACCGTCTCCACCCGCACCGCGCACACCTTGAACTCCGGCATGCGGGAGGTCGGGTCGAGCGCCGGGTTGGTGAGGGTATTGGCGCGGCCCTCGCCCGGCCAGTGGAACGGCATGAACACCGTGTCGGGGCGGATGGCGGTCGTGATGCGGGCCGGGGCCACCGCCCGGCCGCGGCGGGAGACCACCGCGAGCGGGTCGCCCTCGGCCGCGCCGAGCCGCGCCGCCAGCCGCGGGTGCAGCTCCACGAAGGGGCCGGGCGCGGCGGCGTTGAGCTCGTCGACCCGGCGGGTCTGGGCGCCCGACTGGTACTGGGACACCACCCGTCCCGTGGTCAGCAGCACCGGGTACTCCTCGTCCGGCTCCTCGGCCGACGCCCGGTGCGCGACCGGCACGAAATGGGCGCGGCCGTCCTCCGTGGCGAACCGGTCGTGGAACAGCCGGGGCGTGCCGGGGTGGACCGGCTCCGGGGCGTCCCCGTCCGCCGGGCACGGCCAGAAGACGCCGTTCTCCTCGACGATCCGGCGGTAGGTGATGCCGGAGTAGTCGGCGGGACCGCCCGCGCTGGCCCGGCGCAGCTCCTCGAAGACCTCCTCGGGGTCGGTCGGGAAGCCCTTCTCCACCCCGAGGCGGCCCGCGAGCTCGTGCATGACCACCAGGTCGCTGCGGATGCCGTCGGGGGGCGTGATCGCCTGCCGGCGCAGCAGCACCCGCCCCTCCAGGTTCGTCGTCGTGCCCGTCTCCTCCGCCCACTGCGTCACCGGCAGCACGACATCCGCCAGCGCCGCCGTCTCCGACAGCACGACGTCACAGACGGCGAGGAAGTCCAGGGACTTGATGCGCTCCTCGACGTGCGCGGCGCGCGGCGCGGAGACCACCGGGTTGGAGGCCATCAGCAGCAGCGCGCGGATGTCCGTGCCCAGCGCGTCCAGCAGCTCGTAGGCGCTGCGTCCCGGGCCCGGCAGCGAGTCGGGGTCCACGCCCCACACCTCGGCCACGTGCCGCCGCGCCTCGGGGTCCGTCAGCTTGCGGTAGCCGGGCAACTGGTCGGCCTTCTGGCCGTGTTCGCGTCCGCCCTGGCCGTTGCCCTGCCCGGTGAGGCAGCCGTAGCCGGACAGCGGACGGCCCGCCCGGCCGGTCGCCAGGCACAGGTTGATCCAGGCGCCCACGGTGTCGGTGCCCTTGGACTGCTGCTCCGGGCCCCGGGCGGTGAGCACCATGGCCGACTCCGGCTCGCAGAACATCCGTACCGCTTCGCGCAGTTCGGGCACGGACACGCCGGTGATCCGCTCGACGTACTCGGGCCAGTGCGCCAGCGCCTCCGCGCGGGCCTCCTCCCAGCCGGTCGTCCGCTCGCGGATGTACTCCTCGTCCGTGCGCCCCTCGGCGACGACCAGGTGCAGCAGCCCGAGCGCGAGGGCGAGGTCGGTGCCGGGGCGGGGCGCCAGATGCAGGTCGGCCTGCTCGGCGGTCTTCGTGCGGCGCGGGTCGACGACGATCAGGGTGCCGCCGTTCTCCCGCAGCTCGTGGAAGAAGCGCAGCGAGGGCGGCATCGTCTCCGCGAGGTTGGAGCCGACGAGGATCACACAGCCCGTTTTCGGGATGTCCTCCAGCGGGAACGGCAGCCCGCGGTCGAGCCCGAACGCCTTGATGCCGGCGGCCGCCGCCGAGGACATGCAGAAGCGGCCGTTGTAGTCGATCTGCGAGGTGCCGAGCACCACCCGCGCGAACTTGCCGAGCGTGTACGCCTTCTCGTTCGTCAGACCACCGCCGCCGAAGACCCCGACCGCGTCCGGGCCGTGCTCCGCCCGGGTGCGGCTCAGCCCCTCGGCGATCCGGTCCAGTGCCTCCTCCCAGGAGGCGGGCACCAGCGTGCCCTCGGAGCGCACCAACGGGGAGGTCAGACGCACCCGGGAGGAGAGCACTGCCGGCGCCGTACGGCCCTTGCCGCACAGCGCGCCCCGGTTGACGGGGAAGTCCGCCCGCTCACTCAGCTCGACCGTCCCGTCGGAGGCGGGCGTCAGATTCATCCCGCACTGCAGGGCGCAGTACGGACAGTGCGTGGGCGTGGCGGTGTTCTGCATGCCCTCCAGCGTGCTTCGGCCGTGTTACGTGCCGTGACGGCGGATTGTTACGCCGCGTCGACAGCCACCTCCCCGTCGGCCCCCGCCGCCGGTGAGGCACCGTTCACCGGCCGGCGGCCAGCGCCTTCGCCACCCCGGGTTCCGCCGGTCCGAGGAAGGTGGGGTCCGGCCGGAACACGGCGTCCAGCGCGGCCTTGCCCGCCGCGAGGATCTCCCGGGAGCCCCCGTAGTACCAGGTGGCGTCGTGCACGGCGGCCACCCCGACCCCGTACGACGTCACGCCCGCCGCCTCGCACAGGGCGACCGCACGCCGGATGTGGAACCCCTGGCTGATCAGCACCGCCTCGTCCACACCGAAGATCTTCTTCGCGCGCACGCAGGAGTCCCAGGTGTCGAAGCCGGCGTAGTCGCTGACGATCCGCGCGTCGGGCACCCCGTGCCGGGTCAGATAGGCGCGCATGGCGTCCGGCTCGTCGTAGTCCTCGCGGCTGTTGTCGCCGGTGACGAGGACGACCTTCACCCGCCCCGCGCGGTACAGCTCGGCCGCCGCGTCCAGCCGGTGGGCCAGGTACGGCGACGGCTCCCCCTGCCACAGGCCCGCGCCGAAGACCACGGCCACGTCGGTGCGGGGCGCGTCGGCGAGGGAGCGCAGCCGGTCGCCCGTGGAGAGGTACATCCAGGTCATCGGAAGCAGGGCCAGCACACACGCCGCCATCAGCGCCTGCACCAGCCGACGCTGTGCGGTGCGGGTGCGCGGCAGGCGGATCCTCATGCACCCTAGGACGTGGGACACCGCGGCCCGGTTGCGTGACCAAGGTCACCGAGGCCGCCGGAAGCCCAGGTCAGGCCCGCTCACACCGAGGGGTCCCGGACGGTGAACCTGCGGAAAAGACCCGTGACCCCCGCGCAACGGGGCGGCAACCTCCGGCCACCACCATCGGTTCATGACGGCGTCGCAATCGCTTCACGACGAGTCCACGTCCCTCGACAGTACGGCGCATCTCATGAACCGGATCAGCAGCCAGCTCGCCAGCCAGCTCAGCCTCGTCGCGCGCGACGGCCGGCGCCGCCCCACCCCGCCCGCGCTGGTGGTGGTGGCCCACGGCAGCCGGGACCCGCGAGCCCTGAGCACCGTCCACGCCCTCCTCGAGCGCGTCCGCGAACTCCGCCCCGGCCTCCCCGTACGTCTGGGCCACATAGAACTGAACGAGCCCCTGCTCCCCGACACGCTCGCCGCCCTGGACACGGACGAGGCGGTCCTGGTCCCCCTCCTCCTCAGCCGCGGCTACCACGTGAAGCGGGACATCCCCGAGATGGCGGCCGAGTCCGGCGTACGCACGAGCGTGGCGAAGCCGCTGGGGCCGCACCCCCTGCTGGTGGAGGCCCTGTACGACCGCCTGATGGAGGCCGGCTGGGGCGAGACCCCGGGAACGGCGGTGGTGCTGGCCGCGGCGGGTTCCCGTGACCCGGAGTCGAAGGTGGACACCAGCCGCACGGCGGCCCTCCTCTCGGACCGCCTCGGCGTCCCGGTGGTCCCCGCCTACGCCACGACGGCCGCCCCCACGGTTCCCGACGCGATCAAGCTGCTCACCGCCCGGGGCCACCACCGTATTGCGGTCGCCTCCTGCTTCACGGCCCCCGGCCGCTTCGCGACGGAGTGCGCGGCCCAGGCCCCCTGGATCGCATCGGCCCCCCTGGGCCCCCACCCGGCCATGGCCCGACTCCTCCTCCACCGCTACGACCAGAGCTTGGCAGCGAGGGCCGCGAGCACCCACCTCAGGGGCGCGGGGAACTGCGCGACCAGCCACCGGCGACCCGCACTCGCCACATAAGAGTCCTGGGCAGACGCGATGGCGCTTACTGTCGACCCATGGCGGACGAGAACCACATCCCACCCCCCGGCTACGACCCGACGTCGGTCGAACGCTGGTCCAAGGAACCCGACAAGCGCCCCGGCCGCACCGCCTTCCAGCGGGACCGCGCCCGCATCCTGCACTCCTCCGCCCTCAGAAGGCTCGCCGGCAAGACCCAGGTCGTCACCCCGGGCACCCGCAGCCAGATGTGGGACGCGAGCCCCCGCACCCGCCTGACCCACTCCCTCGAATGCGCCCAGGTCGGCCGCGAACTCGGCGCCGCCCTCGGCTGCGACCCGGACCTCGTCGAGGCTGCCTGTCTGGCCCACGACCTCGGCCACCCCCCGTTCGGCCACAACGGCGAACAGGCCCTCAACGAGTTCGCCCGGGACGTCGGCGGATTCGAGGGCAACGCCCAGTCGCTGCGGCTCCTGACCCGGATCGAGCCCAAGCGGTTCACCCCCGAGGGCTCCGTCGGGCTCAACCTCACCCGCGCCACCCTCGACGCCGCCACCAAGTACCCCTGGCCCCGGGGCGCCCACCCCACCGACCCCGCCTCCGGGAAGTTCGGCGTCTACGACGACGACCGGCCGGTGTTCGACTGGGTCCGCGAGGGCGCCCCCGCCGGCCGCGCCACCTTCGAGGCCCAGGTGATGGACTGGGCCGACGACGTGGCGTACTCCGTGCACGACGTCGAGGACGGCCTGCACGCCGGCCACATCGACCCCAACTGCCTGCACGCCGAACCCGAACGCCGGGCGGTCTTCGCGGTGGCCGTCGGACGGTACGTCCCCGCGGACACCGACCCGGCCGAACTCGCCGCCGCCCTCGACCGGCTCCAGGACCAGGAGTGGTGGCCGCACGGCTACGACGGGACCGCCGCCGCCCAGGCCCGCCTGAAGGACGCCACCAGCCAGCTCATCGGCCGCTTCTGCCTCGCCGCGGAGGGCGCCACCCGCGCCGCCCACGGCTCCGGGCGGCTCACCCGGTACGGCGCCGAACTCGTCGTACCCCGGGACGTCCGGCTGGAGTGCGCGGTGCTGAAGGCCGTCGCCGACCGGTACGTCATGCAGCGGGCCGAGCAGGAGCTGCTGCGGGCCGACCAGCGGATCGTCGTGGCCGAACTGGCGGAGGCGCTGACCGCGCGGGCGCCGGAGGGGCTGGACCCGCAGTTCCGGGCGCTGTTCGACCGGGCGCCCGACGACCGGGAGCGCAAGCGGGTGATCGTGGACCAGATCGCGTCCCTCACCGACGCCTCGGCCCGTTCGCTTCACGGACGCCTTACGGGGCACGCGTGAGAGTGCGGGGACATCAGTGAAGTGAAACGCGCCCGAATGTGACACTCCGTGGCCTGATCGGGCCACTCCCTCTTCCCCCATCACACTCCGTGCGGGACGCTCCCCTGTGGCGGCACCCTTACGAGGAGGCATCAAGTGGTCGACGCGGATCAGACATTCGTCATCGTCGGAGGAGGACTCGCCGGCGCGAAGGCGGCCGAGACGCTGCGGGCGGAGGGTTTCACGGGCCGCGTGATACTGATCAGCGACGAGCGCGACCACCCCTACGAGCGTCCGCCGCTCTCCAAGGGCTACCTCCTCGGCAAGGAGGAGCGCGACAGCGTCTTCGTGCACGAGCCCGCCTGGTACGCGCAGAACGACATCGAGCTGCATCTCGGGCACACCGTCGACGCGATCGACCGTACGGCGAAGACGGTCCGCTTCGGCGAGGACGGCACGGTCGTCCACTACGACAAACTGCTGCTCACCACCGGCGCCGAGCCGCGTCGCCTGGACATCCCGGGCACCGACCTGGCCGGCGTCCACCATCTGCGCCGGCTCGCGCACGCCGAGCGGCTCAAGGGCGTGCTGGCCGCGCTCGGCCGGGACAACGGCCACATCGTGATCGCCGGGGCCGGCTGGATCGGCCTGGAGGTGGCGGCGGCGGCCCGGGAGTACGGCGCCGAGGTCACCGTCGTGGAGCCGGAGCCGACCCCGCTGCACGGCGTCCTCGGCCCGGAGCTCGGCCAGCTCTTCGCCGAGCTGCACCGGGAGCACGGGGTGCGCTTCCACTTCGGGGTGCGGCTGACCGAGATCATCGGGCAGGACGGCGTGGTGCTGGCCGCGCGCACGGACGACGGTGAGGAGCATCCGGCGCACGACGTGCTGGCGGCGATCGGGGCGGCGCCGCGGACCGCTCTCGCGGAGGCGGCGGGCCTGGAGATCGCCGACCGCGCCCACGGCGGAGGAGTCGTCGTCGACGGCCGGCTGCGCACCTCCGACCCCGACATCTACGCCGCCGGTGACGTCGCGTCCTTCCCGCACCCCCTCTTCGGCACCGCCCTGCGCGTGGAGCACTGGGCCAACGCCCTGAACGGCGGCCCGGCCGCGGCCCGCGCGATGCTCGGCCGGGACGTCGTCTACGACCGGGTGCCCTATTTCTTCTCCGACCAGTACGACCTGGGGATGGAGTACTCCGGCTGGGCGCCCCCCGGCTCCTACGACGAAGTGGTGATCCGGGGAGACGCGGGCAAGCGGGAGTTCGTCGCGTTCTGGCTGAAGGAGGGCAGGGTGCTGGCCGGGATGAACGTGAATGTGTGGGACGTCACAGACCCGATCCAGCGGCTGATCCGCGCCGGGGCCCGGGTGAGCGCCGAGGCTCTGGCGGACCCGCACGCACCACTCGACAGTCTCATCCCTTAGCTGTCGGTCCGCCCCCGTAGAATTCACGCGTGGCTGGACGGATCAATGACGAGGACGTGAAGGCGGTTCGGGACGCGGTCCCGATCGACGCCGTGGTGTCCGAGTACCTCCAGCTGCGCAACGCCGGCGGCGGCAACCTCAAGGGGCTCTGCCCGTTCCACGACGAGAAGTCGCCCTCCTTCCAGGTCAGCCCGAGCAAGGGCCTCTTCCACTGCTTCGGCTGCCAGGAGGGCGGCGACACCATCACGTTCGTGATGAAGGTCGACCACCTCTCCTTCTCCGAGGCGGTCGAGCGCCTCGCCGCCCAGGCCGGCATCACCCTGCGCTACGAGGAGGGCGGCTACAACCCCGCCCACCAGCGCGGCGAGCGGATCCGGCTGGTCGAGGCCCACAAGATCGCCGCCGAGTGGTACGCCGAGCAGCTCGCCGTCAGCCCTGAGGCCGAGACCGGCCGGGTGTTCCTCGCCGAGCGCGGCTTCGACCAGGCCGCCGCGGTCCACTTCGGCGTCGGCTACAGCCCGCAGGGATGGGATCACCTCACCCGCTATCTGCGCGGCAAGGGCTTCTCCGACAAGGAACTGATCCTCTCCGGCCTCGCCCAGGAAGGCCGCCGCGGCCCCATCGACCGCTTCCGGGGCCGGCTGATGTGGCCCATCCGCGACATCGGCGGCGAGGTCGTCGGCTTCGGCGCGCGCAAGCTGTACGAGGCGGACAACGGCCCGAAGTACCTCAACACCCCCGACACCGCGATCTACCGCAAGAGCCAGGTGCTGTACGGCATCGACCTGGCGAAGAAGGAGATCGCGAAGTCCTCCCGGGCGGTCGTCGTCGAGGGCTACACCGACGTCATGGCCTGCCACCTCGCCGGGGTCCCGACGGCCATCGCGACCTGCGGCACCGCCTTCGGCACCGACCACATCAAGATCCTGCGCCGGCTGCTGATGGACAACGGCTCGGCCCGCGTGATCTTCACCTTCGACGGTGACGCGGCCGGCCAGAAGGCGGCCCTGCGCGCCTTCGAGGACGACCAGAAGTTCGCCGCCGAGACCTACATCGCCATCGCCCCCGACGGCATGGACCCCTGCGACCTGCGCCTCGCCAAGGGCGACGAGGCCGTCGCCGACCTGGTCGAACCCCGCACCCCGCTCTTCGAGTTCGCCCTCCGCCAGATCGTCGTGCGCTACGACCTGGACACCCCGGGCGGCCGGGCCGCGGCACTGGACGAGGCCGCGCCGATCGTCGCCCGCATCAAGAACAGCGGCGCCCAGCACGAGGTCGCCGTCCAGCTCGCCGGGATGCTCGGCATCCTCGACACCCAGTTCGTGGTCAAGCGGGTGGCGCAGCTGGCCCGTTGGGCCCGGGACCGCGGCGGCAAGGGCCCGGCCCCCGCACGCGGCGCGCGACAGCCGTACGACGCCGCCCCCCGGCCGATGGCGGCGGGCCCCGCGCTCAACCTCCGCAACCCCGTCTACGCCACCGAGCGCGAGCTGCTCAAGCTCGCTCTCCAGCGCCCCGAGCTGGTCTGCCCGGCCTTCGACGCGTACGGCATCGACGAGTTCACCGCCGCGCCCTACGCCGCCGTCCGCCAGGCGGTCATGGAGGCGGGCGGCGTCGAGTACGGCGTCCAGGACCCGCAGGACTACCTGGTCCGGGTGCGGGACGCGGCGCCCGACGACGCGGTCCGCGCGATGGTCACCGAGCTGGCCGTCGAGGCGATCATGCGCCGTACCGTCGACGAGAACTACGCGGGCGACCAGCTCATCACCGTCCGCCGCCGGGCCGTCGAGCGCCGCATCCGTGACATCCAGTCCCAGATGACCCGGCTCTCCGCCGGCGGGGACCCGGCCCAACTCGCCTCCGTGCAGAACGAACTGTGGGTGCTCCAGCAGTACGACCAGGCCCTGCGCGAGCACGGAGCCGCAGCTCTGTAGCCCTGCGGGCCCGCCGGCGGTGACCGCGCCGTCACGGACCGAACGCAAAAAGTCACCGCACGCCCCTCGTGGCGGCGATGTGTCGTACGCAACACTGGGTTCCGGTGCCTGAGTCCTCGGAGCGCGGCCGATCCGTCCCCTACGGGTCCCACACCCCCGCGGTTCCGCTCATCGCGTACGGGACGGACAGCGGCGAGGCCGCCGACTCCGCCCTCGAAGCCGCGCTGCCGCTCTTCACAGCAGCGATCATCCTGGAGGTCGCCCCCGTGCAGACCCAGACCCTCGCCCAGACCGACACGAGTACCGCCGGCGGCACGGACGTCCCACCGGACGAGGAGCCCGACGTCCTCGTCGCGGTGCCCCCGCAGAACCGTGCCGTGCACCACCCCGAGACCGAGCCGGAGACCCCGGCCGTCCTCGACGAACCGCCCGAGCCGGTGCGCGCCCCCCGGGCCGACAACAGCGGGCCGTCCTCGGACCTGTTCCGCCAATACCTGCGGGAGATCGGCCGCATCCCGCTGCTCACGGCCGCCGAGGAAGTCGAACTCGCCCGCCGCGTCGAGGCCGGTCTGTTCGCCGAGGAGAAGCTCAGCAGCACCCCCGACCTGGACAGCGAGCTGGCGCTGGACCTGGACCGGCTGGTGGTGATGGGCCGGATGGCCAAGCGCCGCCTGATCGAGGCGAACCTGCGCCTGGTGGTCTCCGTGGCCAAGCGGTACGTGGGCCGTGGCCTGACCATGCTGGACCTGGTCCAGGAGGGAAACCTGGGCCTGATCCGCGCCGTGGAGAAGTTCGACTACGCCCGCGGCTACAAGTTCTCCACCTACGCCACCTGGTGGATCCGCCAGGCCATGTCCCGGGCCCTGGCCGACCAGGCCCGCACCATCCGCGTCCCGGTCCATGTCGTGGAGCTGATCAACCGCGTCGTCCGCGTCCAGCGCCGCATGCTGCAGGAACGCGGCTACGAGCCGACCCCGGAGGAAGTGGCCGGGCAGCTGGACCTCGCCCCGGAGCGGGTGAGCGAGGTGCTGCGGCTGGCCCAGGAGCCCGTGTCCCTGCACGCCCCGGTGGGCGAGGAGGACGACGTGGCGCTGGGGGACCTGATCGAGGACGGCGACGCGGCGAGCCCGGTGGAATCGGCGGCGTTCCTCCTGCTGCGCGAGCACCTGGAGGCGGTGCTGTCCACGCTGGGCGAGCGCGAGCGCAAGGTCGTCCAGCTCCGCTACGGCCTGGCGGACGGCCGCCCGCGCACGCTGGAGGAGATAGGCCGCATCTTCGGCGTGACGCGGGAACGCATCCGCCAGATCGAGTCCAAGACCCTGAACAAGCTGCGGGACCATGCCTTCGCCGACCAGCTGCGGGGGTATCTGGACTAGGAGGGGGGCCGCCGGACGGCGGCCCCCGCACGCTCAGTCCACCTCGGCGACCGCCTCCGCGAACTGTGCCCGGTACAGCCGGGCGTACGCCCCGCCGGCCGCCAGCAGCTCGCCGTGGGCGCCCTGCTCCACGATGGAGCCGTTCTCCATCACCAGGATGGTGTCCGCGTCCCGGATCGTCGACAGACGGTGCGCGATGACGAACGACGTACGCCCGTGCGCGAGTTTCGCCATCGCCTTCTGGATCAGGACCTCGGTCCGGGTGTCGACCGACGACGTCGCCTCGTCCAGCACCAGGATCACCGGATCCGACAGGAACGCCCGGGCGATGGTGATCAGCTGCTTCTCACCGGCGCTGACCCCGGAACCCTCGTCGTCGATCACCGTGTCGTAGCCGTCCGGCAGCGTACGGACGAACCGGTCCGCGTGGGCCGCGCGCGCCGCCTCCTCGATCTCGCCCCGGGTGACCTCGCCAGCGGCCCCGTAGGCGATGTTCTCCGCGATCGTCCCGCCGAACAGCCAGGTGTCCTGCAGCACCATGCCGATCCCGGAGCGCAGCTCGTCCCGGGACATCGCCGCCACGTCCACCCCGTCCAGCGTGATCCGCCCGCCGGAGACCTCGTAGAACCGCATGAGGAGGTTGACCAGCGTGGTCTTCCCGGCGCCGGTCGGGCCGACGATCGCGACCGTCTGCCCGGGCTCCACCGTCAGCGTCAGGTCCTCGATGAGCGGGGTGTCGGGGTCGTACCGGAAGGACACCCCCTCCAGCGCCACCCGCCCGCGCAGTTCCTCCGGCCGCACCCCCGGGACGGGGTCCGTCGACTGCTCCTCCGCGTCGAGCAGTTCGAAGATCCGCTCGGCGGAGGCGACGCCGGACTGCACCAGGTTGGCCATCGACGCGACCTGGGTGAGCGGCATCGAGAACTGCCGCGAGTACTGGATGAAGGCCTGGACGTCACCGATGGACAGCGCACCCGACGCGACCCGCAGACCGCCGACCACCGCCACCAGCACATAGTTGAGGTTCGACACGAACATCATCAGCGGCTGCATGACCCCGCTGTTGAACTGCGCCTTGAACCCGGCCTCGTACAGCGCCTCGTTCTGCTCGGCGAACTGCTGCGCCGACTCGTCCTGCCGCCCGAACACCTTCACCAGGGTGTGCCCGGTGTACATCTCCTCGACGTGCGCGTTGAGCTTGCCGGTGGAGCGCCACTGCTGCACGAAGTGCGGCTGCGACCGCTTGCCGACCCGGGTGGCGATGTAGAAGGAGAGCGGCACGGTCACCAGCGCGACCAGCGCGAGGATCCACGACACCCAGAACATCATCGCGAGCACCCCGATGATGGTCAGCACCGAGTTGATGAGCTGGCCCATCGACTGCTGGAGGGTCTGCCCGATGTTGTCGATGTCGTTGGTGGCGCGGGACAGCACCTCACCGCGCTGCCGCTTGTCGAAGTACGACAGCGGCAGCCGCCCCAGCTTGACCTGCACGTCCTCGCGCAGCCGGAACATGGTCCGGTTCACGGCCCGGTTCACCAGCCGCGTCGCCACCGCCATCAGCAGCCCGGCGACGCTGAACACGACGAGCGCGACCAGCAGCACGTTCCCGACGGCGGTGAAGTCGATGCCCTCGCCCGGCGTGAAGTCGGTGCTGCGGAGCATGTCGGCCACGTCGCCGTCGCCCCGGTCCCGCATGTCCTGGAGGACCTGCTCCTTCGTCGCGCCGGGTGTCATCTCCCGTCCGACGATGCCCGCGAAGACCAGGTCGGTGGCCTGGCCGAGGATCTTCGGCCCGACGACCGTCAGACCCACGCTGACCACGACGCACAGCAGCAGCACCCAGATGGTGAGCCGCTCCGGCTTGAACTGGGCGACCAGCCGGCGGCCCGACACCTTGAAGTCCAGCGAGCGGTGCTCCGGGCCGGTGCCCGCCATCATCCGCCCCATCGGCCCGGCCATCAGGCGGCCTCCGCTTCCGTCAGCTGGGAGAGCACGATCTCCCGGTAGGTCTCGTTGTCCGCCATCAGCTCCTGGTGCCGTCCGGTGCCGACGACCCGGCCCTCGTCGAGCACCACGATCCGGTCGGCGTCCCGGATGGTCGCCACCCGCTGGGCGACGATCACCACGGTCGCCTCGGCGGTCTCCCGGGACAGCGCGGCACGCAAGGCCGCGTCGGTGGCGTAGTCGAGCGCCGAGAAGGAGTCGTCGAACAGATAGATCTCCGGGCGCTGCACCAGCGTCCGGGCGATGGCGAGCCGCTGGCGCTGACCGCCGGAGACGTTCGTGCCGCCCTGTGCGATCGGCGCGTCGAGCCCGCCCTCCAGCCGCTCCACGAACTCCCTGGCCTGGGCGACCTCCAGCGCGTGCCACAGCTCCTCGTCGGTGGCGTCGGGATTGCCGTAGCGAAGGTTCGTCGCGACGGTCCCGGCGAACAGGTACGGCTTCTGCGGCACCAGGCCGACGGTCCTGGCCAGCAGCCGGGGATCGATCGTCGCCACGTCCTCGCCGTCCACCAGGACCCGCCCGTCGGTGGCGTCGAACAGCCGGGGGACCAGGCCCAGCAGGGTGGACTTGCCGCTGCCGGTCGAGCCGATCACGGCGGTGGTCTCGCCGGGCAGCGCCAGCAGGTCGATGCCCTTGAGCACCGGCTCCTCGGCACCCGGGTAGCGGAAGCCCGCCCCGCGGATCTCCAGCCGGCCGTGCCGGCGCAGCTCGCGCACCGGCGCCACCGGCGGCACCACGCTGGAGTCGGTGTCCAGGACCTCCTGGATCCGCTCGGCGCACACCTCCGCGCGCGGCACCATCATGAACATGAAGGTGGCCATCATCACGGACATCACGATCTGCATCAGATAGGCGAGGAACGCCGTCAGGTCACCGATCTGCATGCCGCCGCTGTCGATCCGGTGCGCGCCGAACCACACCACCGCGATCGACGACAGGTTCACCACCGTCATCACGATCGGGAACATCAGCGCGAGCAGGTTCCCGGTGCCCAGCGACATCTCGGTGAGCTCGGCGTTCGCCTTGCGGAAGCGCTGCTGCTCGTACTCGTCGCGGACGAAGGCGCGGATCACGCGGTTGCCGGTGATCTGCTCGCGCAGCACCCGGTTCACCGTGTCCAGGCGCACCTGCATGGCCCGGAACAGCGGCCGCATCCGCCGCACGATCACCGTCACGCAGATGCCCAGCACCGGCACCACGGCGACCAGCACCGCGGACAGCGGCACATCCAGGCCGAGGGCCAGCACGATGCCGCCGACGCACATGATCGGCGCCGAGACCATCAGGGTGAACGTCATCAGGGCCAGCATCTGGACCTGCTGCACGTCATTGGTGGTACGGGTGATCAGCGAGGGCGCGCCGAAGTGGCCCACCTCGCGCGCGGAGAACGACTGCACCCGGTCGAAGACCGCGGCGCGCACGTCCCGGCCGAGCGCGGCCGCGGTCCGGGCGCCGTAGTACACGGCCCCGATGTTGCAGACGACCTGCGCCAGCGAGATGCCGATCATCAGGGCGCCGCGGCCGAGGATGTAGCCGGCGTCGCCGTGCACGACACCGTTGTCGATGATGTCCGCGTTCAGGGTGGGCAGGTAGAGCGTGGCGCAAGTCTGCAGGAACTGGAGCAGCACCAGCAGTGCGATGGGTTTTCGGTAGGGCCTGAGGTAGGTCCGCAGGAGTCGTATGAGCACGCTGTGTCTCTCGGAGTCGGCGGCGGGGAGGTTGGTTGCCCCTGGCCCCTATCGTCGGGCACTCCACCCGCGTTACCTCAACTGATTAACCCAACAAGGGTGCGCTATCCGCGAAAGGCCCCCGGATGGGTCTGCTCGCGCACCGACACGAACTGCTGGCGCACCGCCTGTCCCACCGCCAGCTCCTCGCCGGGCTCCAGCACCTGCGCCGCCGCGCCCCGCCAGGCCGGCGGGGTCCGCGCGTCGAGCGTGCCCTGCGAGGTCCCGAGCGCCCAGGCGGCCTGCCGGGCGGCCCCGATCGCTGCGTAGTCGGCGGGCTGCGGTACGACGACCTGGGCGCCGAACAGCGACGGCGCCGAGGCCTGCACGGCGGGCAGCTCGGCGGCGGCCCCCAGCAGGAAGACCCGCCGCACCTCGACCCCCCGGCCGCGCAGTACGTCGAGGGCGTCCGCGAGTCCGCACAGCATGCCCTCGAACGCGGCCCGCGCCAGATGCTCCGGCCGCATCGCCTCCCGCCTCAGCCCGGTCAGGGTTCCGGCGGTGTGCGGCAGGTTCGGGGTCCGCTCGCCCTCCAGATAGGGCAGCAGCACCAGCCCGTGCGCCCCCGGGGTCGACTTCATCGCCAGGTCGGACAGGCTCTCCAGATCGGGCAGCCCGAGCAGTTCGGCGGTGCCGCGCAGGGTCCGTACGGCGTTCAGGGTGGTGACGACGGGGAGGTGCATGCCGGTCGCGTCGGCCAGCGCGGTGATCATCCCGGTCGGGTCGTGCAGGGCCTCGGGGTGGACGGCCATCACGGATCCGGAGGCGCCGAGCGAGACGACGGCGTCCCCGAGGCCGATGCCGAGCCCGAAGGCGGCGGCCATCGTCTCGCCGGTCCCGGCGGAGATCAGCAGCCCCTCCGGCGTCGTACCGGCGGCCTCGGCGGGGCCGATCACCTCGGGCAGCATGGCCTGGTGACCGAGTGCCAGCTCGACGAGATCGGTGCGGTAGGCGCCGCTGGCCGCGGACCAGTAGCCGGTGCCGGAGGCGCCACCGCGGTCGGTGGTCCTGCGCACCGGGCGCCCGAGCAGCTGCCACACCAGCCAGTCGTGGGCCTGGAGCAGCACGGCGGTGCGGGCGGCGGCGTCGGGTTCGCTCTTGCTGAGCCAGCGCAGCTTGGTCACCGGCTGCGCGGCCTGCGGCACGCAGCCGACGGCCTGCGCCCAGGCCTCCCGCCCGCCGAGCGCGTCGACGAGATCGGCGGCGGCGACCTGGGCCCGCCTGTCACCGCCGACCATGGCGGGGCGGGTGGTGTTGCCCTGGGAGTCCAGGGCAACGACGGCGTTCTGCTGCGAGGACACGCCGATGGCCTGCACCCCCTCCAGCAGACCGCCACCGGCGGCCTCGCCGAGGGAGAGCAGCCAGGCCTGGGGGTCGACGTCGGACGGCCGCCCCTCGACCGGGTGCGGCGCATACCCCTGCCGGAGCACGGCTCCGGTGTCCGCGTCGCAGACGACGATTCGAGTGAACTCGGGCGAGCTGTCCAACCCGGCGACTATCCCCATGGCGAAAATTCTATGGGTCCGGCGGCGCCGCGCCGGTGGCTAGGTGGTGCTGGTGCCCCAGTCGTCCTCGGCCGCGCCGTTCGGGTGGCGGTCGCGGAGGTGGCGGACGCGCTGGGTCACCGACTCCGGGACCTTGTCACCGACCTTGTCGCTGACCGCGTGGTAGGCCTTGCCCGCGTACACCCGGCCCTGCTGGGCCGCGGTCTCCGCGGTGTTGCGGACCGCCGGGTTCTGTGTGACCTGGCGCGCGGATTTCTTGAGCTGTTCGTAGCGTTCGCGTCCGGCGCGCGTGCCGAGCACGTAACCCAGAGCCAGCCCGACGACGAACGTGAGCTTGTAGCGCATGGCGGCCAGCCTTCTTCCCTCGTGGGCGGAGTACCGATTGGCGGAGCACCCCCCTGCTTGCGCTAATGTATGTGTCGCAGCGAGCGTCCGCCCCCTGGCGAATACCCAGGTAGCTACGTTCGATGCAACGAGGCATTCCTCCGTAGCTCAATTGGCAGAGCAGCCGGCTGTTAACCGGCAGGTTACTGGTTCGAGTCCAGTCGGGGGAGCTCGGTCCTCCGTAGCTCAATTGGCAGAGCAGCCGGCTGTTAACCGGCAGGTTACTGGTTCGAGTCCAGTCGGGGGAGCAGGTTGAACGAGGACCCCTTGGGGGTCCTTTTTCATGTCCGATCCAGTGCCCGGGAACCGCGCGGGGCGCGTCGAAGTCCTTCAGGGCATGCGTAGTCGACCATCCGAAGCAGGAGATCGTATGAGCGGCTATGCTGCGGCAGACGGCGCGTACAAATGTGCGCGACACGCCGCTATGGGGCGGTAGCTCAGCCGGTTAGAGCAGCGGACTCATAATCCGTCGGCCGTGGGTTCGAGTCCCACCCGCCCCACCGCGCGCCCTCCGTGCAGAAACGATCAGACCTGCGATGCGGGTGATCGAGACGCCGCGCGAGGAGCCCTTCGGGCGCTGCTGGACTCGCTTCTGACGGGGCGTCGGCCGCCGTGCACCCGTGGTCCGTACGGGCTGTGGGGATCGTAGGCTCGGGGGCATGGTGGGTACGGAGCGGGGGCCGGGGCGGCCGCGGGAGGAGCGCGTCACCGGGGCGGTCCTGAAGGCGGTGATCGACCTCGTCACCGAGTCGGGGATCGGGGCGGTCACGATGGACGCCGTCGCCGCGCGGGCCGAGGTGAGCAAGCCGGCCATCTACCGCCGCTGGCCCACCAAGCAGGATCTGATCATCGCCGCCGCGGAGACCCGTATCGGTGCTCTGTCGGTGCCCGATCTGGGTGACTTCCGCGCCGAGCTCCGATTCATCCTCACCGCGCGGCTCGACGCGTACCGCATGCCGGGGTCGGACCGGCTGATCGCCGGTCTGGTCGGGGCGGCGGCCGAGGCGGGCGCGGTCCGGGGTGCCTACGCGGGGTACACCGAGCGGATCACGAGTGAGACGCGGCGCATCCTCGAGCGAGCGATCGTCCGCGGTGAGGTGCGGCCCGAGACGGATGTGCGCGCCGCGGCGACCCTGGTGGCGGCGCCGCTGCTCTTCCGGCTGATCGTCGAGCAGGAACTGCCCGACGCCGCGCTGGTGGAGACACTGGTGGATCTCGTCGCCCGCGCCGTCGCCCCGGCCCCCTGACCCGAGGCCCCGCAGGCCGGAGCCCATACCGATGACCGCCGACCCTTGCCAGGCCCTGCCCTAATAACGATACTGCCAGGAACGAAATTGCCGGTCGTCGTTCTGGAGTCCCCATGGACAAGCTGGTCACCACCTCTTCCCCCGTCCTCGACAAGCCCCTGATCCACTTCGGGAAGCGTGTCCTGGACCGCACCGCACCGGGGCTGCCCACGGCCGAGTACCGCCGCCTGGACATCCGCCCGCTCACCCCGCACATCGGCGCCGAGATCGAGGGCGTCGACCTCGCCGCCCCCCTCGACGAGGAGCTGGCCGAGGAGCTCAGGCAGGCCCTGCTGGAGTGGAAGGTGATCTTCTTCCGGGACCAGCACTCCTTCGGCTCCGAGGCCCATCTCGCGCTCACCGGGGTGTGGGGGGAGCCGGAGCCGAACCCCTTCTTCCCCAAGACCGAGACCGCCGGTGTCTCCCGGCTCGCCAAGGACGCCAAGGCCGCCGGTAACAAGAACATCTGGCACAGCGACCACTCCTTCATGGCCAACCCCGCGCTGGGCTCGATCCTGCGCGCGGTGGAGATCCCGCCGACCGGCGGCGACACCATGTGGGCGGACATGGCGGCCGCGTACGACAACCTCCCGCCCGAGACGCGTGAACGCATCGACGGGCTGACGGCCGTGCACGACTGGGTGCACACCTGGGGCGTGGCGATGACGCCGGAGCAGATCGCCGCGCACCGTGCGAGCCTGCCGCCCGTGGAGCACCCGCTGGTCGTCCGGCACCCGCGCACCGGCCGGAAGCTGCTCTACGTCAACGAGCCCTTCACCATCCGGATCGTCGGGCTGCCGGACGACGAGAGCCGGGAGCTGCTGCACGAGCTGGCCCTGCAGGCCCGTATCCCCGAGTACCAGGTCCGCTTCCGCTGGCAGCCGGACTCCGTCGCGATCTGGGACAACATCGCCACCCAGCACTACGCGATCAACGACTACTTCCCGCAGCGCCGCGTGATGGAGCGCATCGCGATCGCGGGCGTGCCGCTGTCCTGACGGCCTCAGGCCCTCCCCCTCACCCCTCCAGCCCCCGCGGAGTCCCTGTGTCCGACACCGATGTCGCACCCGCCGTGCCCGCCGACCCGCCGAAGGCGACGACCAGTTCGAGACGCCGCGCGTGGACTGTCACGGTGCTGCTCGTCGTCTTCATGATGATCAACTTCGCGGACAAGTCCGTGCTCGGCCTCGCGGCCGACGAGATCCGCGCGGATCTCGGTCTGTCCGCGTCCGAGTTCGGGCTCGCCAGCAGCGCCTTCTTCCTGTTGTTCTCGGTCGCCGGGGCGGCGGTGGGGCTGCTCGCCGACCGCATCCGGCCCAAGTGGCTGCTGCTGGGCATGGCCCTGCTGTGGTCCGTCGCCCAGGCCCCGCTGGCCGTGGGCGGCGGGCTCGCCGTCCTCATCGCCTCACGCGTGCTGCTCGGCGCCGCCGAGGGGCCCGCCTTCCCCGTCGCCCAGCAGGCGACCCTGTCCTGGTTCCCCAACCACCGGCGCAACCTGCCGGGGGCGCTGATCGTGCTCGGGGTCACTCTCGGTGTCCTGGTCGCCGCACCCGTACTGACATGGCTGATCCAGCATCACGGCTGGCGCTCGGCCGTCGCCGTGATGGCGGTGGTCGGTGTGGTGTGGGCGCTGCTGTGGAGCCGCCTCGGCGGCGAGGGACCGCACGGGGCGACGACGGACGAGCGGGCGGAGGCGGACTCCGCCCGTACGACCGGCGCGGGCCGACGCGGAACGCCGTACCGAAGGATCCTCGCGACGCGGACCTGGATCGGTGCCACCGTCGCCTACTTCGGCACGTACTGGATCATCGCCTTCGCCCTGGTCTGGCTGCCCTCCTATCTCCAGGACGGGCTGGGCTACTCCTCGGCCGGCTCCACCCGGGTGCTGATGCTCGTCTGGGGGCTGAGTGGTGTCGTGGTGCTCGGACAGGCCGGCCTGTCCGGCTGGCTGCTGCGCCGCGGGACGGCCAGCCGGTGGGCCCGTGGCGGGCTCGGCGGTGTCCTCATGCTCGTCGGCGCCGCGGCCTGTCTGGCGCTGCCGGTGTCCCCGGCAGGCGTCGTGACCGTCGTCCTGCTGGTCGCCGGATTCGGGCTCGCCGGAGCGATGAGCACCGTGGCCGTCACCACGGTGGTGGAGATGGCACCCGCCGATCGCCGCGGCGGCACGCTGGGAATCATGAACGCCGTGGTGACCACCGCCGGTCTGATCGCCCCCACGCTCGTCGGGCACCTGGTGGACACCCGGGGTCCCGCGGGCTACGACAGCGCCGTCCTGATCACCGGTGCCCTGCTCCTGCTGGGCGGAGCCGCCGCCGTCACGCTGATCGATCCGGAGCGCGACGCGCGCCGGCTGTCCGCGTGACACCGCTCGCCTCCGGCCGGGCTCCCCTTCTTCCGCATTCTTCGCAGGGAACGACATGGACACCAGCTCTCTGGCCACCGCCTTCCTCGACCGCACCGTGGCCGCCGTACGCGGCAGGGCCGAGTCCTGGTCGGCCACCTCGCTCACCGAGCGCATCGCCCTCCTGGAGCGGCTGCTGCCCCGCGTGGTCTCCCGCGCTGCCGAACTGGCCGCCGCGGGCGCCCGCGCGAAGGGCTATGCACCCGAGTCGACCTGGGCCGCCGAGGACTGGATCGGCGGCCCCTGGGCCCTGGCGCAGAACACCGCGGCCTGTCTGCACGTGCTGCGGCGGATCGCCGCGGGCCGGGAACCCGTCCCCGCGAAGGCCGTCCACGAGGAGGACGGACGCACCTGGGTCGACGTCTTCCCCGCCACCGGCTGGGACAGCGTGCTGCTCAACGGGTTCACCGCCCAGGTGCGGCTGCGGCCCGGCGTCACCCCGGAGCACGCACGCGGCCGCGCCGCGGGCGAGTACCGGGGCCGGCCCGGCAAGCCCGCGCTCGCCCTGGTCCTCGGCGCCGGGAACGTGGCCGCCATCACCGCGCTGGACATCCTGCACAAGCTCTACGCCGAGGGCCAGGTCGTCATCGCCAAGATGAACCCGGTCAACGCCTATCTGCGTCCCCACTTCGAGTACGTCTTCGCCGAGTTCGTCGAGCACGGCTGGGTGCGGTTCGTCGACGGCGGCGCGGCCGAAGGCGGCTTCCTCGCCCGGCACCAGGACGTGGACGCCATCCACGTCACCGGCAGCGACCGCACCCATGACGCCCTCGTCTGGGGCACCGGCGCGGACGCGGAGCAGCGCCGCCGCGACGACCGGCCCCTGCTCGACAAGCCCTTCAGCAGCGAACTGGGCGGGGTCAGCCCGTGCATCGTGGTGCCGGGCCCGTGGCGCGACGCCGACTTCCGCTTCCAGGCCGAGCACATCGTCACCAGCAAGCTGAACAACTCCGGGCACAACTGCATCGCCAGCCAGATCCTGGTGCTGCCCCGCGCATGGGACGGCACCGAGCGGCTGCTGGCGGAGATCCGGCGAGTAGTGCGCGAGCTGCCCACGCGCACCGACTACTACCCCGGCGCCGAGCAGCGCCTCACCGCCGTACGGGAGGCCCACCCCGCGGCGGAGACCCTCGGCGACGGCTGCCGACTGCTCCTCGCCGACATCACCGACCACGACGACGTGCTCGTCACCGAGGAGGTCTTCGGCAGCGCGCTGGGCGTGGTGCGGCTGCCCGGAGCGACGCCCGCCGACTTCCTGCGGCACGCCGTCGGCTTCGCCAACGACACCCTCCCCGGGACCCTCGGCGCCACGCTGATCGTCCACCCGAGGACCGAGAAGGACCACCCCGACGCCGTCCGCGGCGCGATCACCGACCTGCGCTACGGCACCCTGGGCGTCAACTGCTGGTCGGCGGTCGGCTTCCTGCTCGGCTTCACCCCGTGGGGCGCCTACCCCGGGCACACCCGCCAGGACATCGGCAGCGGCATCGGCTTCGTGCACAACGCCTTCCTGCTCGAGGACATCGAGAAGACGGTGGTCCGCGCCCCGTTCACGCCCGCCCCGCGCGGCCTGGTCACGGGCGATCCGTCGCTGTCGCCCCGCCCGCCCTACTTCGCCACCCACCGCACCGCGCTGACCACCGTGCAGCGCGTCACCCGCTTCACGGCCGCGCCGAGCGTGCTGAAGCTGCCCGCCCTCTTCGCCTCTGCGCTGCGCGGCTGACCCGCCGCTGCCACCGCCCCACCCCTACGGAGACCCCATGCTCAACCTCGCCACCCTGCTGGAGACCAGCGCCCGGACCGTGCCCGACCGCACGGCGGTCGTCCTCGGAGCCCAGCAGCTGACCTACTCGGAACTCGACGCGGCCGCCCGCCGCGTGGCCGGCCTGCTGCGCTCCCGCGGTATCGAGCCCGGCGACAAGGTGGCACTGTCCTGCCCGAACGTGCCCTGGTTCCCGGTCGTCTACTACGGCATCCTCAAGGCCGGCGCGGTCGTCGTCCCCCTCAACGTCCTGCTCAAGAGCCGGGAGATCGCCTACCACCTGGCCGACTCCGAGGCGAAGGCCTACTTCTGCTTCGAGGGCAGCGCCGAACTCCCCCTGGGCGAGGAGGGCTGGGCCGGCTTCGGTGAGACGCCCGGCTGCGAGCAGTTCTTCCTGATGCCCGCCAGCCCCGGCGAGGACTCCCCGATCGCGGGCGCCGAGACCCTGACGGCCGCGCTGGCCGGACAGAGCGCGGAGTTCGAGACGGTGGCCACCGAGTCCGGTGACACGGCGGTCATCCTCTACACCTCCGGCACCACCGGCCGGCCCAAGGGTGCCGAGCTCACCCACTCCAACCTGCTGCTCAACGTGCTGACCTGCCACAAGCTGTTCGGCGAGGTCGAGCACGACGTGCATCTGATCAGCCTGCCGCTGTTCCACTCCTTCGGCCAGGTCGTCCAGATGAACGCCGGCCTCGCCTCCGGCGCCACGCTGGTGCTGCTGCCGCGTTTCGAGGCGCGCACCGCCCTGGCCCTGATGGAGCGTCACGCGGTCACCTTCTTCGCGGGCGTCCCCACCATGTACTGGGCCCTGCTCGAAGAGGAAGCGGCGGGCGTGGACCTGGCGCTGATCGCCGAGAACCTGCGGATGGCCGGCTCGGGGGGCTCGGCGCTCCCGGTCGAGATCCACCGCCGCTTCGGCGAGCGGTTCGGCGTCACCATCCTGGAGGGATACGGCCTGTCGGAGACCAGCCCGGTGGCCACCTTCACCCCGCGCGGCGCGAAGGCACGTCCCGGCTCCATCGGACGCCCGGTGTGGGGCGTGGAGGTGGACCTGGTCGGCGAGGACTGGACGCCGGTCCGCGGCGACGACGCGATCGGTGAGATCGTCATCCGCGGGCACAACGTCATGAAGGGCTACTACAACCGTCCCGAGGCAACCGCTGAGGTGCTGCGCGACGGCTGGTTCCGCACCGGTGACCTGGCCCGCCGCGACGCCGACGGCTGGCTCCACATCGTCGACCGCGCCAAGGACATGATCATCCGCGGTGGCTTCAACGTGTACCCGCGGGAGATCGAGGAGGTCCTCCTCACCCACCCCGCCGTGAGCATGGCCGCCGTCATCGGCGTGCCGCACGAGCGCCACGGCGAGGAGGTCAAGGCCTGCGTGGTCCGCGCCCCGGGCGCGACGCTGTCCGAGGAGGAGCTGATCACCTGGTGCAAGGAGCAGATGGCAGGCTACAAGTACCCGCGCCTGGTGGAGTTCTTCGCCGCCCTGCCCACCAACGCCACCGGCAAGATCCTCAAGCGTGAGCTCCGGGACGCGGACACCGCCACCGCCGGTGCGCCCGGCCGGTGATTCTCGGCCAACTCGGGCTTCTTCCGGCCGCCTTGGCCTGACTCGGCCGCTTCTCCGGAGCGGTCGATATGCTCGCTCAGATGTTCAGGTTCCGGCTGCTCGTGACCTCGTACGCCGTGTCCGCCTACGGCAATTACCTCAACCTGATCGCGCTGAGCCTTTTCTCCTACGAGGTCACGGGCACCGCCTTCGGCATCGGGGCCGTGATGGCGCTGCGGCTGCTCGCCGGGGTCGCGGCGGGGCCCGCCGCCGGAGCGGTCGCCGCGCGGTTCGGGCGCCGGGCCGTGATGATCGGCGCCGACACCGCGCAGGCCGGCGCCATGACCGTGCTCGCGGTGTGCGGGACGCGGACGCCGTTATGGGTGCTCGGCGGCGCCGTCATGGTGCTGGGGGCCGGGAACACCTTCTTCGGGGTCGCCCTGCGCAGCGCCGTCCCGGTCATGGTCGGGCAGGAGGGCCGGGTGCGGGCCAACGGGCTGCTGGTCACCGCCCGTTCCCTCGCCACGGTCCTCGGCTTCGCCTCCGCCGCCCCCGTCATCGCCCACGGCGGCTACGGCACCGCCTTCGCCGTCAACGCCGCCAGTTTCGTGGTGTCCGGGGCGGCGCTGCTGGTGCTGCGGCCGCGCACCGAGGAGGAGACCCCGAGCCGGGTCGCCGAGTCCGGGCCCGCCCCGTCCTGGTGGCGCGCCGGGGCCGGGCTGCCCGCGCTGCTGCTCGGGCTGATCGCGCTGCGCGGGACGGACGCGCTGGCCTCCTCCTCGCACAACGTCGCCCTGCCCGTCGCGGCCGGACTCGCCGACGCCGTGGATCCCGCGCTGTACATGAGCAGGTTCTGGGTCGCCTGGGCGGTCGGCACCCTCCTCGCCCATCAGGTGCTCAAGCGGGGCGGCGCGGCGCGCGGCGAGCGGGCCTTCGCGCTCGGCACCTGTGCGATGTCCTGCTCCTTCGTCCTGGCCTTCACCGGGCTGCCCGCCGTGGCGCTGACGGTGGCCGCCGCGGCGGCCGGGTTCGCCGACGGCTGGACCGAGATCGTCTACACCTCACGCCTCCAGGCCGCCGGTGACCGCGAACGCGGACGGCTGTTCGGGCTGTCCGCCACGGCGGAACAGGGCGGCTTCGCCCTGGGCACGGTCGCCGCCGCGGCCGCTCTGGAGTCCCTGTCGCCGCTGACCGTCGTCGTGCTCTTCCACGGGATCGCCGTGTGCGGGGCGCTGGCCCTGCTGCTCGCCGTCCGCGCGGGACGCGTCGACCGGAAGACCAGTGGCGCGCCCTGCACGAGAGACCGACCGACGTCCGATGCACCGAAAGAAGATGCACCGAAAGAAGGAGAGGGGTCGCATGGAACGCGTACGGGGGACGGCCGTCTGCCGGGGTCCTGAGCCGGAACGGGACGCCTCGGATCCGCGGGACGCGGTGGAGGCGCTGCTGCGGGCGGCGGAGTCGGCGACGGACGCGGGGGTCGTCGCCGTCGCCGCCGACGGATCCGCCACCCGCCTCACCCACCCCGAACTCCTTCTCCGCGCAAGCCGGTTACTCGGCGGCCTGCGCGAGCGCGGGGTGGAGCGCGGGGACGTCGTCGTGCTCTGCGGGCTGCCGCTCGTCGACTTCTTCCCCGCCTTCTGGGCGTGTGTGCTCGGCGGCATCCAGCCCGTCGCCATCGCGGAGCCGCCCCTGCCGGGCTCGCCCGCGCGCGAACGGCTCCTGCACGCCTGCGCGTTGCTGGGCCACCCCCTCGTCCTCACCGACGGGACCGGAGTGGACGGGGCCCGGGTGACGGACGTGCACGCCTGTCGGGACGCCGCGCCCGCACACGAGTACGTCCACCCCGACGGGAGGGATGTCGCCCTGCTGATGCTGTCCTCCGGCAGCACCGGCGCCCCCAAGGCCGCGCGGCTGACCCACGCCGGGCTCGCCGACTTCGCCGCGTCCGCCCGGCGGATCCTGGACGTGCGGCCCGAGGACACCATGGTCAACTGGCTCCCGGTCGACCACAGCGGGGCGTTCCTGCTCTACCACCTGCTCGCCGTCTTCGCCGGCTGCACCAATGTGCACGCCCCGACCGAGCGGGTCCTCGCCGATCCGCTGCGCTGGCTGGACTTGATGCAGGAACACCGGGCGCGGCACGCGTGGGCGCCGGCCTTCGCCTACCGGCTCGTCGCCGACGCGCTCGGCGCCGCGGACCCGGGCAGGTCCTGGGACCTGAGCGGGCTCAAGTCCCTCCTCTGCGGCGGCGAGCAGATCACCCTGCCCGTCATGCACGGCTTCCTCGACGCGACCGCCGCGTACGGAGTCCGCGCGGGGCACATCGTCCCCGCCTGGGGGATGGCGGAGACGGTCACGGCGGTCACCTACGGCCGTCTCGACCGGCCCGGCACCGTGCACCGCCTCCTCAAGCGCAGCCTGGGCGGTGAGCTGGTGCGCGCCGACGCCTCCACCCCCGAGGACGAGACCGTCACCTTCGTCGCGGCCGGCGCGCCGGCGCACGGGGTCACCCTGCGCATCGTCGACGACCGGGGCGACCTCGCCGCCGAAGGCCGCATCGGCCGCCTGCAGGTCCACGCGCCGGCCCGGCTGACCCCCGGCTACGTCGACGATCCCGAGGCCGACGCGGCGGCCTTCCCCGCCGGGCGGGACTGGCTGGACACCGGTGATCTGGCCTTCCTCGACGCGGGGCAGGTCGTCATCACCGGGCGCCGCAAGGACCTGATCATCCTCAACGGGCACAACGTGCACGCCCATGAGGTGGAGGAGGCCGTCAGCGCCGTGCCCGGCATCCGGCCGGGGGAGGTCGGCGCCTGCGGGGTGCCGGTCGCGGAGCGCGGGACCGAGGAACTGGCCCTGTTCTTCGTCAGCCGGGGCGCCGAGGAGGACGGACGGATCGCGCGGGAGGCGAGGGCGGCCCTGTACTCCCGCCTCCGGCTCACCGCCGCGCACGTCGTGCCCGTACCGGGGGAGGACTTCCCGCGGACTCCGGCGGGCAAGGTGCGGCGGTCCGCCCTGCGGGAACGGTTCCTCGCGGAGGGGGCGGGCGCGGCGTCCGGGGCTGGTGCGGCCTCCCGGGCTGGCGTGGCCTCCCGGCCTGGCGTGGCCTCCCCGCCCGCCGCCGACGTCGTCGTGCGGATCGTGGGGGAGGAGCTCGGCGTCCTCCTCGGCCGCCCGGCCGACGCGCACACCCCGTTCTACGAACTCGGGCTGACCTCCGTCCTCGTCGTCCGGCTGCGTGCCCGGCTGGAGGAGCGGCTCGGGGTGGAGATTCCGCAGACTGCCTTCTTCGAGCATCCGACGGCCGCGGCGCTGGCCGCCCACCTGGGGGACGCCCCGGCGGACGTGCCCTCGGTGCCGGCGGCGGATTCCGGGGCCGCCGACCGTCGTATCGCCGTCGTCGGGATGGCGCTGCGCTTCCCCGGCGCGGACACCGTGGACCGGTTCTGGGCCAATCTGCGGGACGGCGTCGACAGTGTCGGGGTGTTCGGCGAGATCACCGCCGACCGGGTGCCGGTCGCCGGAGTCCTGGACCGGGCCGAGGAGTTCGACGCCGAGTTCTTCGGCATGAGCCGCAAGGAGACCGGGCTCACGCATCCCGCGCACCGGCTCTTCCTGGAGTGCTGCCACCGGGCGCTGGAGGACGGCGGCTACGCGGTGACCAAACCCGGCACCAGGATCGGCGTGTTCGCCGGTTCCGGCATGAACCTCTACGACCATCAGGCGCCGGACGAAGCCGCAGCGGCCCCGGACGACCCCGCCACCGGCATGCAGCGCGCGATCGGGCGGCAGCCCGACTTCCTCGCCACCCGCGTCGCCTACCGGCTCGGGCTCACCGGCCCCGCGATCGGTGTGCAGACGGCCTGTTCCACCTCCCTGGTCGCCGTCCACCTGGCCGTCCAGGCCCTGCTGAGCGGGGAGACGGACCTGGCACTGGCCGGTGCCGCGGCCGTGCATCTGCCCCAGGAGGGCGGCTACCGACCCCACCCCGGCTCCATCCTGTCGCCCACCGGACGCTGCCGGGCCTTCGACGCGGACGCCGACGGCACGGTCGGCGGCAACGGAGTCGCCGCCGTCCTGCTCAAACGGCTCGACCGCGCCCTCGCCGACGGCGACACCGTGCACGCGGTGATCCTCGGCTCGGCCGTCAACAACGACGGGGCGGGCAAGGTCGGCTTCACGGCCCCGGGGGTCACCGGGCAGATGGAGGTGGTGCGGCAGGCACTGCGCCGGGCCGGGGTCCCGCCGGAGACCATTTCGTACGTCGAGGCCCACGGCACCGGGACCCGGCTCGGCGACCCCGTGGAATTCGAGGCGCTCGCGCGGGTGCTGGGCGAGGCGGCCGGGCGTACCGGCTTCTGCGCCGTCGGGTCGGTCAAGCCGAACATCGGGCACCTCGACAGTTGCGCGGGGATGGCCGGGCTCATCAAGACGGTGCTGATGCTGCGGCACCGCACGCTGGTCCCGACCCTGCATCTGACCCGGCCCAACCCCGAACTCCGCGCATCCGCGCTGAGCTTGGCGACCGATCTGCGCCCCTGGCAGGTCTCCGACGGCACTCCCCGCCGGGCCGGCGTCAGCGCCCTCGGGGTCGGCGGCACCAACGCGCACGTCGTGCTGGAGGAGGCGCCGGTGCGGGAGGCGCCGGATCCTGAACTGCCGGTTCTGGTGCCGGTCTCGGCCACCGACGACGAGGCTCTGACGTCCTTCACCGACGCCCTCGCGGAACGGCTGCGCCGGGAGCCCGCCCCCGCCGCCGGTGACGTGGCCGCCACCCTCGCCCTCGGCCGCCCGCATCGCACCTCCCGGGCCGCGGCGGTGGGCCGTACGGCCGGGGAACTGGCCCGAGTGCTGACTGAACGGGTACCGGAGCGAGGGGCGTTGGGGCCGGTGGCCTTCGCCTTCCCGGGGCAGGGCAGTGCGCGCCGGGGGATGGCGGGCGGGCTGTACGCCGCGTTCCCCGCCGCCCGGCGGATCCTCGACCGGTACGGCCCGTTGTCCCCGCTCCTCGATGCGGGCCAGGACGACCCGGTCTGGCCCACCGAGACCGCGCAGGCCGCCCTCTTCGTCCACCAGGTCGCGCTCGCCGAGGCGTGGCAGGCGGCCGGGGTGCGGCCGGCGCTGCTCCTCGGGCACAGCGTGGGGGAGTACGCGGCGCTGTGCGTCGCCGGGGCGTTCAGCGTGGCGGACGGGCTGCGGCTCACCGTCCGGCGCGGAGAACTGATGCACACCCTGTGCCCGCCGGGCGGCATGCTCGCGGTGCGAGGCGGGCGGGAGGAGGTGGAGCGCGTCGCGCGGGAGGCCGGGGCCGAACCGGCCGCCGTCAACGGGCCGCGCTCGCAGGTGATCTCGGGATCGCCCGCCGCTCTGGAGGTCGCGGCCCGCCTGCTCGACGAGGCGGGGCTGCGATGGCGGGCGCTGCCCGTGGACCGGGCCTTCCACTCCGCCGCCGTGGACAAGGCGCTGCGGGAATTCCGGTCGTACGCCGAGCAGGTGTCGTACCGTCCGCTGCGCACTCCGCTGATCACCGCCGCCGACGGTGAACTGCGGCCCGAGGGCTGGACCGTCGACGCCGGCTATCTGATCCGCCAGGCCCGGCAGCCGGTCCGGTTCGACCTCGCCATGGCCACCGCCCTCGCGCGCGGCACCGGCGACTTCGTCGAGATCGGCGCGGGCGACACGCTCACCGGTCTCGGGCGGCACTGCGCGCCGGGCAGCCGCTGGCTGAGCGGGCAGGGTGCGGGAGCCGGGGCCGTGGAGCAGGTGCGGGGGGTGCTGACCGGGCTGGGGGCGGCGTACGAGCGGGGGGCGGAGCTGGACTGGCGGGCGATCACGGGGCCCGGCGGGCGGGTGTCCCTGCCGGGGCATCCGCTGCGGGCACGTCGGGTCACCGAAGTCTCCGGCGCCACTACCTCCGGAGAAGTGCTGGCCTGCATACGCGAGTTGGCGGCGACCGCACTCGGGTGCGAGGTCGCCGACATCGCGCCGGACCGCTCCTTCTTCGAGGTCGGCGCGGACTCCCTCGCCCTGATGGGGATGGCGGCCCAGCTCGAGAAGCGGTACGGCGTGCGCGTGCCGGTGCGGGAGCTGTTCGGGTCGGCGGACACACCCGCGAAGCTCGCGGAGCGGCTGGGAGCGGGGAAGGCGACGACGGACCCGGCACCGGATCCGGAACCGGCGCCCCAACCGGAAGCCGCACCCGCACCCGAGCCCGCGGCCCCCATCCCTACGCCCACCCCTGCCGCCCCCGAAGCAACACCCCCCGCCCTCCACGACCTCGTCGCCCAGCAGCTGAAGCTGGCCCAGCAACTCGCCGACCAGGTAACCGGAGTCATCAACCGCCAGCTCGACGTTCTCGCCGCCCCACCGGCCCCCGAGCCGGTCGAGGCACCGGAAGCGGAACCGGCCGCCACCCCCACCGTCCCCACCACCCCCTTCACCCCCACCACCGGCCCCGACTTCAGCCTCTACTTCTTCGGCGACTACCCCGAGGACACCGCCGACGACAAGTACGGCCTGATCATGGACGCGGCCGAGTTCGCCGACCGCCAGGGCTTCCACGGGCTCTGGTTCCCCGAGCGGCACTTCAACTCCTTCGGCGCCCTGTTCCCCAACCCCTCGGTCCTGGCCGCCGCCCTCGCCGCCCGGACCAGCAGGATCCGGCTGAACGCGGGTTCGGTGGTGCTGCCCCTGCACCATCCTGTGCGGGTCGCCGAGGAGTGGTCGGTCGTCGACAACATCTCCGGCGGCCGGGCGGGCCTGTGCGTCGCGAGCGGCTGGCACGCCACCGACTTCGCGCTGGCGCCGGAGAACTACGGCCGCCACCGCGAGGTGATGTACGAACGGCTGTCCACAGTGCGGCAGTTGTGGTCGGGTCAGCCGGTCACGGTCACCGCCGGTGACGGCGCCCAGGTCGACGTACGGCTGCATCCGCGCCCCGTCCAGGCCGAACTGCCGCTGTACGCGGCGGTCGTGGGCAATCCCGACAGCTACCGGCGGGCCGCCGCCGAAGGGCTCGGTGTCGTCACCAACCTGATGACGCAGACCGTCGAGCAGCTCGCGGCGAACATCGCGCTGTACCGGCGCACCCGTGCCGAGCACGGCCTCGATCCGGCGGCCGGGCGGGTCGTGGTCCTGGTGCACACGTACCTCGGCGAGGACGCGGAGCGCGCCCGCGCGGAGGCGTACCGGCCGTTCGTGGCGTATCTGCGCTCCTCGCTCGCCCTCTTCGACCAGGTCACCAACAGCCTGGGCTTCGACGTGGACCTCGCCAACACCCCGGAGGAGGACGTCGAGTTCCTGCTCGGACGGGCCTACGAGCGCTACTGCGCCTCCCGCGCGCTCATCGGTGACGAGCGTTCGGCGGCCGAGTCGGTGGCGCGGCTGGTGGCGGCGGGCGCCGATGAGATCGCCTGCTTCGTGGACTTCGGCGTGGCGAGGGAGAAGGTGCTGGCCGGGCTGCCGGTACTGGACCGGGTGCGGCGCCGCGCGCCCGAGCCGGGGCCGGCGGTGGCCGTACCGCATCGTACGCCCCTGTCTCCCGCCCAGCGCCGCATCTGGTTCCTCGAGCGGCTGCACCCGGGCACCCCCATGTACTGCGAGCCGAAGGCGATCCGGCTCGACGGACCGCTCGACGTGCCCGCCCTGCGCCGCGCGTTACGGCGGGTCGCGGACCGGCACCCCGCCCTGCGCACGGTCTTCGGGGAGGCCGACGGAGTGCCCTACCAGGAGATACGGGCCCAGGTGGATCTGGACTGCCCGCTGGACGACCACAGCGGCGCGACCGAGGAGGAGGCGCTGCGTGCCGTCCTCGCCGCCCACGCGCGCGACGGTATGGATCTGGGCGCGGGACCGCTCGTCACCGCCCGGCTGCTGCGCCTGTCGGACGAGCGGCACCTGCTCTTCCTGCTGGCCCACCACATCGTCTTCGACTCCTCCTCCACCGCCGTCCTCGCCCGCGATCTCGCCGCCTGCTACCGGGGCGAAGAGCCGCCGCCGCTCGCCGAGCCGCCCGAGCCCGCCCGCCCCGGCCCCGCCGAAGCCGCCGCCTCCCTGGACTTCTGGCGCCGTGAGCTGGCCGGCGCACCGGAGCTGACGCTGCCCACCGACCGACCGCGCCCTCCGGTCAGGACCGGCGTGGGGGCGAGCCTGACGCACCACCTGGACGCCGGGCTCGTCGGGCTGCTGCGCACCTTCGCCGCCGGACACCGGGCCACTCTGTTCATGACGCTGACCGGCGCGATCGGCGCGGTGCTGGGCCGGTTCAGCGGGCAGCGGGACGTGGTGCTCGGCACCGCGGTCGCCGCCCGCCCCGTCGGCGCCGAGGACCAGGTGGGCCTCTTCCTCGACACCGTCCCGCTGCGCGTGGACCTCGGCGGCGACCCGGACTTCCCGGCCCTGCTGCGCCGCGTCCGCGACGGGAGCATGACGGCGTACGAGCACCGGGGCATCCCCTTCGACGAACTGGTCGGCGCCCTCAACCCGCCCCGTGACCCGAGCCGCAATCCGCTCTTCCAGGTGATGGTCGAGTACGAGAACGAAGGCGGCGTCGACTTCGACCCGCCCCGGGTGACCGCGGCCCTGCTGGACGTGCCCAGCGAGCGCGCCCCCTTCGACCTCAGCGTCTACCTGACCCACCACGCGGACGGCCTGCGGTGCATGGTCGAGTACGACACGGCCCTGTTCGACGAGGCGACCGTGCGGCGCCTGGTGGACCAGGTGGAACAGGTGCTGCGCCGCGCCCTGGACACCCCCGCGGCCCCGCTCGACGACCTCACGGACCCCGATCCGGCCCTCCTCGCCCGGCTGGGCCGCCTCGACGAACCCGCCCCCGACGTCGAGGACACCCTGCACGGCCTGGTGGAGCGGCAGGCGCCGGACGCCGTGGCCCTCGTCATGGGGGAACGGCGGGTCACCTACGGCGAGTTGAACACCG
The DNA here is from genome assembly GCF_023544665.1 of Streptomyces sp. YS415. Classification (GTDB taxonomy): domain Bacteria; phylum Actinomycetota; class Actinomycetes; order Streptomycetales; family Streptomycetaceae; genus Streptomyces. The sequence continues at coordinate 43,242 of NZ_JAMJFL010000012.1, read as the reverse complement.
CCGCCAACCGGCTCGCCCACCTCCTGCGCGGCCGGGGCGCCGGACGCGGCGCGCGGGTGGCCGTACTGCTGCCGCGGGGACCGGAGTTGATCACGGCTCTGCTGGGGGTGCTGAAGAGCGGTGCCGCCTATCTGCCGCTCGACCCGTCCGCGCCCACCCCGCGGCTGGCCGCCCTGCTGGCCGACGCGACTCCGGCCCTCCTGCTGACCTCGGGCGGACTGCTCGCCCGGCATCCCGGTCTCGGCGCCGAGGTGCACCTGGTGGAGGACACGGACGCCGGCCTGCCCGGGGATCCGCCCGCCGCCGACGTGCGCCCCGAGGACCCGGCCTACTGCATCCACACCTCGGGTTCGACCGGCCGCCCCAAGGCAGTCGTCGTCCCCCACCGGGGCCCCGCGAACCTGGTCCGCGCCCACCTCGCCGCGCACCCGCCGCTGCGCACCCTCCAGTGGACCTCGCCGTCCTTCGACGTCAGCGTGCAGGAGATCTTCACGACGCTGGCCGCTGGCGCCGAACTGGTGCTCATCGACGACGAGGTGCGGTACGACCCGGCGGCCGTCGCGGAGGCGGCGCGGCGGCACGGGGTGCAGCGGATGTTCATGCCGTGCACGCCGCTGCGGTACCTGATGGAGACCGGCCCCCAACTGCCCGAGCTGCGGGAGCTGTTCTCGGCGGGGGAGGCGCTGCACCTCACCGACGCCTTCCGGCGGTTCCTCGCCGGACACCCGGCGTGCGCGCTGTACAACCAGTACGGCCCCACGGAGACCTCGGTCGTCGTCACCTCGCACCGGGTCGATCCCGGGGGCGAGGCGCTGCCGCCCATCGGCACGCCGGTGCCGGGCGCGCGGATCGTGCTGCGGGATCCGGCCGGGCGGGCGGTGCCGGTGGGTGCCGTGGGCGAGCTCTGCGTGGGGGGAGTGCCCGTGGCGCTGGGCTACCTCGGCCGGCCCGAGGAGACGGACGCGGCCTTCGTCGACGGCGGGGCGCTGTACCGGACGGGGGATCTGGCGCGCTGGCGCGGCGACGGCACGCTGCAGTACTGCGGACGCGCCGACGACCAGGTCAAGATCCGCGGTCACCGGGTCGAACCGGCCGAGGTGCAGGCGGCGTTGGCCGTGCTGCCGGGGGTGCGGGACGCGGCGGTCGTGGCGCGCCGGGACCGGCACGGGGAGAGCGAGCTGGTCGCCTACGTCGTCGCCGACGACCCGGCGCCGCTGCGGGACGCGCTCGCCGCGGAGCTGCCCGAGCATCTGGTGCCGGGGCGCTGGGTGGCCCTGGACCGGCTGCCGGTGAACGCGTCGGGGAAGCTGGACCGGGCCCGGCTGCCGGAGCCCGCAGGTCCCGCGCGGGCGGAGGCGGAGCCCGGCACGCCGCTGGAGAAGGCGCTGCACGAGCTGTGGTGCGAGGAGCTGGGTGTGGCCCGGGTGCCGGTGACCCGGCCCTTCTTCGAGCTGGGCGGTCATTCGCTCGGCGCGATCCGGCTGCTGCACCGGATGGCGGAGGAGCTGGGCGTCGAGGTGTCGATGGCGGACTTCTTCCGGGCGCCGACGGTCAGGGGGATCGCGTCCCGGGCCGCCGAGCGGCGGGTGGCGGCGACCGTGCCGCTGACCTCGGCCCTGCGCCGGCTGTGGCGGCGGCACCACGAACGCCCCGACCCTTCCGTCTACAGCGTCGCCCATCGCATCGACGTGCGGGGGGAGTTGGACGTGGAGCGCCTGAGGGGGGCGCTGGTGGACCTGGTGCGGCGGCACGACGCGCTGCGCGCCAGGTGCACCGAGCAGGTGCTGGAGGTGCTGGCGGAGGTGCCGGTCCAGTTGCCGGTCGAGGACGTCGACGACGCCGGCCGCTGGTGCGAGGAGCACGCCCGGGTGCCCTTCGCGCTGGACCGGGCCCCGCTGTTCCGGTTCCGGCTGGGCCGGCTCGCGGCGGACCGCTGGATCCTGCTGACGGTGTTCCACCACGCGGTCTGCGACGGCTGGTCACTCGGCGTGCTCCGGGAGGAGCTGGGGCTGCTGTACCAGGGCCGGCACCTTCCCCCGGCGTCCGTCTCGTTCACGGACTGCGCCCGCGACGAGCACGAGCTGTCGCCGGCACGGCGGGCGGAGCTGGAGGGGTACTGGCGGGCGGAACTGGCCGGAGCGCCACTGCGGCTGCCGCTGCCGTACGACCGTCCCCGCCCGGAGCGGTTGTCGGGCCGGGGCGCTCTGCACACCTGGACCGTCGGCGGGGACACCCCCGCCCGGATCGCGGAGACCGCCGCCCGCCTCGGGGTGACGCCGTACGCCGTGCTGGCCTCGGCCTTCGCGCGGTGGGTGGGCGGGCTGTGCGGTGATCCGGCGGACGTGGTGCTGGCCGCGTCCAGCGCGAACCGCACCCGGCGGGAGCGGGCGCGGACCGTCGGGCTCCTCGGGGACGCGGTGCTGGTGCGGGCCAGGCTGTCCCGGGCCGCCGACTTCGGTGACCTGGTGACGCAGGTGGCCGAGAGCCTGTTCGCGGCCCTGGATCACCAGGAGCTGCCGTTGACGGAGGTGGTGGACCTCGTGGAGCCCGGGGACGGCCTGTTCCCGACCGTGCTGTTCACCGTGGTCACGACCCCGCCGCCCACCCTGGACATGGCGCCGCTGCGGACCGGTGTGAAGAGCCTGGCTATGCCGGGGGTGGCACGCAACGAGCTCTACGTCGTACTGGAACCGGCGCAGACGGAGATCAAGGTGACCTTCGAGTACTCGACGGACCTGTTCACCGCGTCGACGGTGGAAGGGTGGGCCGACAGCTTCACCGCGCTGCTCGAGCGGCTGCCGTAATCGGCACGCCGGGGACCGGCGCGGTGGGATCAGGATCCGAGCGGGTCCAGTTCCAGGGGGGCGATGCCGCCCTCCAGCATCGTGCCGAGGCCCTGGACCGCGCACACGTCCGGGCGTTCGGCGATGTGCACCGGCATGCCCGTGGCCTGCCGCAGCATCTGGTCGAAGCCCGGCAGCAGGGCGCTGCCGCCGACCATCATGATCCCCCGGTCCGCGAGGTCGGCGACCAGGTCGGGCGGGCAGTCCCGGAGCACCTTGCCGATGCCGTCGAGCACGGCGGTCAGCGGGGTCTGGATGGCGTTGCGCACGGCGGCGGTGTCGACCTGCACCGAGCGGGCCAGGCCGGTGGCCACGTCCCGTCCGTGGATCTCCGTGGAGGCCGGCCCGTGCGGGGTGAGGCCGTTGCCGGACAGGGCGAGCTGCAGCGGCCGTACCGACTGGCTCGGCAGCACCAGCTCGTGCTGGTGGCGCAGGTGCTGGACGATCGCGTGGTCCACGGCCTCGCCGCCGACCGCGATCCGCTGGGCCGTCACGATCGAGCCGAGGGAGAGCACGGCGACCTGGGTCGCCGCCGCGCCGCACACCATGATCATGGTGGCTTCGGGGCGCTCCACGGGCAGTCCGCAGCCCACGGCGGCGGCGATCAGCGTGTCCACCAGTTCCACCCGGCGCGCGCCGAGTCCGACCAGCGTCTCGATGGCCGCGCGCTGGGCCAGCGGATCGGCGTCGTGCGGGGTGCAGGCGGCGGCCCGCAGGCGCGGCTTGCGGCGCAGATTGCGGCGGATCTTGTCACCCAGCAGGTGCCGCAGCATGCGCTGCGCCATCTCGATGTCCACGACCGTGCCCCCGGAGACGGGGCGGACGACCCGGATGTAGTCCGGCGTGCGGCCGGTCATCTTCTCCGCGAACTCGCCGACCGCGATCAGCGCGCCGGTACGGGTGTTCACGGCGGCGGCGGAGGGCTGGTCGACGACGAGCCCGGCCCCCTTCACGTACACCCGTGTCCTCGCCGCGCCGAGGTCGACGGCGAAGTGACAGCGGCGCAGCTGCTCCAGACTGGCGGTCATGGCAGGCCTCCCGAGAGCACAGACCGTGGGCCGCCGGGTGGCGGCCCTCACTCGCATCGTGCGGGTGAACGGGAGACGGCGCGTGTTGTGGTGGGCCGGGCGGGGCGCCGCTGAATGGGGGTTTTTGTCGCTTATGTCCGTTGTAAATATTCCATAAGGTGTTGGACATACTCACACCACGTCAGCTGCTCTGTGCGACACCGCGGATCACCCCCAGTCCGACCAGGTCCTGCGGGCGGATCCGCAGTTGGTCCGCGGTCGTCTGCACCTCGTGCGGCGGGCGCTTCAGGATGGCCGCCGCGAGTTCCGGCGCGATCACCGAGAAGTAGCTGTCCGGGGTGGCCCAGGTGTTGCCGGGCGCGGCCAGCGCCAGCGCCCCGCCGGAACCGCCCTCGCCGATCACCAGCGTGGTGACCGGCGTGCGCGCCGCGGCCACCGCGGAGAACAGATCGGCGATGGCCGCCCCCGCGCCCTGCCGCTCCGCCTCCGCGTCATTGGCCGCGCCCGGGGTGTCCACCAGCGTCAGCGCCGGGATGCCGAGCCGGTCCGCGAGCCGGATCAGCCGGGCGGCCGTGCGGTACCCGGCGGGCCTTGTCGCCCGCCCGGTCTGCGCCGCGTAGGCGACCGTACGGCCCCGGTGCGCGCCGAAGCCGCACAGCATGCCGTCCGGGTCCGTGCCGCCTGCGCGGTCGCCGCCGATGGCGACGCGCTCGGTGAAGTAGGCGTCCAGGTAGGCCTCCGCGCGCGGACGTTCGGGTGCGCGGGCCCGGCGTACCGCGTCCCAGCCGGTCGCCGGGAGTTCCGCGGAGCCGAGGGCCGCCGGCACCGGCGCGGGTTCCCCCGAGGGCGCGGTCAGCAGGCGCAGCCACCGGGCCAGCGTCGTACGCAGCTCCTCCGGCGCCACCAGCGCGTCGGCCGCACCCGCCGCCACCTGGGCCTCCGCGGTGTAGGCGGCGGGGTCCGCGGCCAGGGGCCGCACCCGGGATCCCGCGAAGCCGACCTGGGCACCGGGCAGCGCCAGCACCACGTCGGCGCCCGCGCCCAGCGTGGCCCAGCCGCCGCCCGTCGTCGGGTCGCGCAGGACGGCGACCTGCGCGAGGCCCGCCTGCCGCGTCAGCACCGATTGGCGGGCCACGCGCTGGAGTTGGGTCAGCGCGAGCATGCCCTCCTGCATCCGGCTGCCGCCGGTGGCGATCAGCGGCACGACCGGCAGCCGGTACCGCCGGGCGTGCTCATGGGCCGCCTCCAGCCGGTCGCCGGTGCGTTCGCCGAGCGAGCCGCCGAGGTAGCCGAACTCGAACGCGATCAGTACCGCCCGGGTGCCGCCGACGAGCCCGGTGCCGCAGACCACGGACTCCTCCTCGCCGGTGCGCTCGGCGGCCCGCAGCCGGGAGCCGTCGTAGCCGCGCCAGCCGAGCGGGCCGTCGGGCGCGGAGTCCGGCTCGGGGTGCGGGAGTTCGGCGAAGTCGTCGGTGAGCAGGGCGAGGAACTCCCGGGCGCGGAGCCGGTCAGCCATGGGTCAGCGCCCGCTTCATGATCTTCCCCATGTCGTTGCGGGGCAGCGCGTCCAGGTGGTGCACCACCCGGGGCCGCTTGTGCGGGGCGAGCCGCCGGGCCACGTGCTCGGCCAGCTCCTCGACGCCGGGCGGGGCGTGCGGGTCGGCCGGTACCACCCACGCCACGATCCGCTCGCCCAGATCGGCGTCCGGCTCCCCGGTCACCGCGGCCTCCCGCACCGCGGGATGCTCCAGCAGCGCGTTCTCGATCTCGCCCGCCCCGATCTTGTAACCCCCGCTCTTGATCAGGTCGGTGGCCTTGCGGCCCACGATCCGGACGTACCCGTCGGGGTCGCGCACCGCCATGTCCCCGGTGCGGAACCAGCCGTCGGCGGTGAACGCGTCCGCTGTGGCGTCGGGCCGGTTCAGGTACTCGGTGAACAGGTTCGGGCCGCGCACCTGGATCTCGCCCACCGTCTCACCGTCGTACGCGGTGATCGGTGCCCCGTCCTCCTCCACCAGCCGCAGCTCCACGCCCGGCAGCGGCACCCCGACCGTGCCGGGGCGGGCCTCGCCGTCGGCGCGGATGCTGGTGTTCATCAGCGTCTCGGTCATGCCGTACCGCTCGATGACCCGCCGCCCGGCCGCCGCCGCGATCCGCTCGTGGTCGTGCACGGGCAGCGCCGCCGAACCCGACACGAGCAGCCGGGCGGTGCCCAGCGCCCGGGCGAGCGCCGGGTCGTCGGGGAGCGCTTGGGCGATGCGGTGGTACATCGTCGGCACGCCGAACAGCATGGTCGCGCCGGCGTCCAGCTCGCGCGCGACGCCCTCCGGGCTGAACCGGCCGAGGTGGCGCACGGATCCACCGCGCCGCAGCGGGCCGAGGACGCCGAGGACGAGGCCGTGTACATGGAACAGGGGGAGGCCGTGCACGAGGACGTCGTCGGCGGTCCACTGCCAGGCGTCGGCGAGGGCGTCGAGGGTGTGGGCGACGGCCCGGCGGGGGAGGACGGCGCCCTTGGGCGGTCCCGTGGTGCCGGAGGTGTAGACGACGAGGGCGGGGTCCTCGTCGTCGGCGGGCCGGGGGTGATGCCCGCCGGTGGCCCGTACGTCGACGTCGACGCGCGCCAAGTTCCGCAGGGGTGCCGGGAGTTCGTCGCCGGGTGCGGCCAGTACGAGGCCGGGGGCGCTGTCGGACAGGATGTGCCCGAGCTCCTTCTCGCCCGACTTCGGGTTGAGCGGTACGGCGGCGGCCCCGGCCTCCAGGGCCGCGACCACCGCCACGGCGGTCTCCAGCGCCGGGGTGGCCCACACCGCGACCCGGCCGCGCCCCGCGATCCGGTCCGCCAGGGCGCCGGTCGCGGCGGCGAGTTCGGCGTACGTCAGGGACCGTTCGCCGAACCGCAGAGCGGTCCGGTCGGGCGGGCCGTCGGCCAGGGCCGGGAAGAGAGTGGACACGCGTCGTACTCCTTGGGCGTCGTACGGGCTCCGGTTACGCCATGATGCCGACCCGGCTCCCGGTAACCGCCCCGCATCGCCCGGTTGCCGGTGTGAGTGCGACCACGCCACCGGTGGGACGTGGCCGACACGTCCCGCCCGCGGGCGCGGTGCTCCGGCGACGGCGCCCGCTATCCCGACCGGGCCGTGAACCAGGCCGCCAGCTGGCTGCGTCTGCTGAAGCCCAGCTTCACCAGGATGCGCTCGACGTGCCCCTCCGCGGTGCGCTGCGAGATGACCAGCGTCTCGGCGATCCGCCGGTTGGTCAGTCCCTGCGCGACCAGCGCCGCCACCTCGGCCTCCCGGCGGGTGAGCGGGCGGGTGTCCGGGGCGCCTGCCGGGCCGGCCGCCCGGCGCCGCAGCGTGCCCAGCGCGTAGGCGATGACGTCGTCGCGGGACAGGGCGCCGCCGCGCCGGTGGGCCCGTTCGTAGCCCTGGTCCCCGAGCGCCCGCCGCGCATGCCGCTCGGCCGGGCACGAGCGCGCCGCGCCCTGCGGCCGGGCCGGATCGCCGCCGATGTCGTGCCAGATCCGGTCGACGGCCCCGCGCAGCACGGCGGCCCGCTCGGCGTGCCCGGCGAGTGCCTCCGCCGCGGACAGCAGGTCCAGTGTGCGGGCGAGGCTCTGGCGCCGGTGTCCGGTGTACGGCAGGCGCAGGCACGCGCGCGCGTGCTCGGCGGCCCGGTCGTACTCGCCCAGCGACCAGTGCGCGAGGCCCAGCGTGCGCAGCGCCCAGGCGCGAGCCCACTGCTCGCCGTGCGCCTCGCAGACGGCGGCGGCCTCGGTGCACAGCGCGGTCGCCTCGCGGGCCCGGCCCCGGCTGACCAGGGTGCAGGCCAGCTCGACGCGGGTGAGGACGGCGAAGCCGACGGTGGTGGTGGCCGGCCGGTCGGTGCCGTAGACGTCGGGCGGCATCGGGGGCGGGGCGGGCACCGGCAGTTCCGCGTCGGCGGGCGGGACGCCGTGCGGGGGGTCGGCGCCGGCGAGGACGGCCGCGGAGCGGGTGTGCACCAGCGACATCAGCGCGCCCGCCCACATGGCGCGGGTCAGTGCCGCCTCGGGGCGCGCCCCGGCCCGCAGCGCCCGGTCCAGCCAGTGCCGGCCCTCGCCCCAGGCGCCGCCCGCCACCCAGTGGAACCACAGGGTCGCGGCCGTCCGCAGCCCCTGCTGGGCCTCGCCCGGGGTGGTGACGCAGAAGTCCAGCGCGGCCCGGAAGTCGTCCCGGTCCAGCCGCAGCCGGTCGGTGACGGCGGCTTGGTCGGGGCCGAACCACGCCTCCTCGCAGGCGGCGGCCAGCCCCGCGAAGTGGTCGCGGTGCCGGCGCCGGGCGACGGCCGCCTCGCCGATGTCCGCCAGCTTCTCCAGGCCGTAGTGGCGCAGCGAGACCAGCAGCCGGTACCGGGCCAGCCCGCCGCGCTCCTCGCGGGTCAGCACCGACTTGTCGACGAGTCCGTCGACCGCGTCCCGCACGGCGGTCGCGTCCAGCCCCTCGCCCGCGCACACGGCCTCGGCCGCGGCCAGGTCGAAGCCGCCGACGAACACCGACAGCCGCGCCCACACCACCTGCTCCTGCGGCGTGCACAGGTCATGGCTCCAGTCGACGGCCGCGCGCAGGGTGCGGTGCCGGGGCGCCGAGGCCGGGTCGCCGCCGGTCAGCAACTGGTAGCGGTCGTCGAGCCGTTCGACGAGCCGGTCCACGCCGAGCGCGCGCACCCGGACCGCCGCCAGCTCGATGGCGAGCGGCAGCCCGTCGAGCCGACGGCACAGCCGGGCCACCGCGTGCTGGTTGCCCTCGTCGACGGTGAAGCCGGGCAGCACGGCCGCCGCCCGGTCCGCGAACAGCCGCAGTGCGGGGAAGTGCTCGGCGGCCGAGGCGCCGAGCTCCGCCGGCTCGGGCGTGGGCAGCGGCGGCACCTCGTAGAGCCGCTCCCCGGCGAGCCCGAGCCGGTGCCGGCTGGTCGCCAGGATGCGCACGCCGTCGCCGGCGGCCAGCAGGGTCCGTGCGACGCGTGCGCAACTGCCCGGCAGGTGCTCGCAGTTGTCGAGTACGAGCAGCAGAGTGCGGCCCCGCAGATGGTCCACCAGGACGTCCAGCGGCGGCCGCCCGGTCTCGTTGCGCACCCCCAGGGCGTCGGCCACGGCATGCGGCACGAACGCCTCGTCGGCCAGCGCGGCCAACGGCACCAGCCACACCCCGTCGGGGAAGGTGCGCGCGGTCTGCTGCGCGACGTGCGAGGCCAGCCGGGTCTTGCCGACCCCGCCCGGCCCGGTCAGCGTCACCAGCCGCGCCTCGGCCAGCAGCCGTCTGACGTCCGCCGACTCGTCCCGTCGCCCCACGAAGCTGGTCAGCTCCGCGGGGAAGCCGGAGGTGCGCCGTGAAAGGGATCCGCCCACGATCCGGTCACGCCCTCTGCTGTGGTCACGCACGCGTGCTCTTGCCCGCAGCGTAAGCAGAAGATCCGCACGGCACGGCGGGTTCGGGGATTTCCCGCCGCTACGGGTGACCGGCCCGTGCCGCCGCCAGCACCGCCTCAACCACCCGCCCGGTCGACCCGGGATGCAGGAACAGGAACAGATTCGGCTCGACCAGCTCCAGCTCCATCACCCGCGGCTGCCCGTCGTCCCCGTCGACGAGGTCCACACGCGCGTACAGCAGCCCCTGCGCGTCCGGTACGGCGGCCAGGGCGCCCTCGGCGACGGCGAGTTCGGCCGCGCTCGGCGTCCACGGCTCCAGCCCCGGGTGCGCCACCTTCTTCGCGTCGAAGGCCGTACCGGGCGCCAGCACGGCCTGCTTGCGGCTGGCGTGCAGCAATTGCCCGCCGAAGAACTGCAGTGCCCGCTCACCCCGGCTGTCGATACTGCGCACATAGGGCTGCACCATCGCGGTGAACCCCTCCTCGTGCATCCGCGCGAGCTGCCGTACGGCCGTGGCGTGCTGGGCGGGCGTGTAGCGGGCGGCGTAACGGGCGCCGGCGCCGGAGGTCGGCTTGACCACGTACTCGTGGTCGTCGGGGAGGTCCGGCGCGGCGCCCGGCGGGAGATACCGCGTGGGCACCACGGGCACGCCCGCCGCGGCGAGGTCCCCGAGATACCGCTTGTCGACGTTCCACCGCACGACGGCCGGCGGATTCGCGAGCCGCGTCACCTTGCCGCACCGCTCGACCCAGGCCAGGAACTCGGCGGTGCGCCAGCTGTAGTCCCAGGTCGACCGGATCAGCACGAGGTCGTACGCCGCCCAGTCGACGCCCTCGTCGTCCCAGTACGCGATGTCCGCCGCGGCCCCGGCGGCGGCCAGCGCCTCGCGCAGCACGGGCAGGTCCCGGTCGTGGCTCGGCTCGGGCCGGGGGTCGTAGGTGACCAGGGCTATTCGGGGCACAGCGGGCTCCAGGCTCGTACGGCAGGACTCCCGAGGCTAACCACACCTTCCACGGCCGGGACAACCGCATTGACCTTCCCCCTCGGTCAAGGCCCAGCATCGACGCATGGAGGAGATGCTGACGATCGGGGCCTTCGCGCGAGCGTGCCGGCTGTCGCCCAAGGCGCTGCGCCTGTACGACGAGCTCGACCTGCTGCGCCCCGCGCACGTGGACCCGGAGACCGGTTACCGCCGCTACGCCCCCGCCCAGCTCGAACACGCCCGTCTGGTGGCCTGGCTGCGCCGCATCGGCATGCCGCTGGCCCGCATCCGGGAGGTCTGCGCACTGGACCGACGGGAGGCGGCGGCGCAGATCCGGGCGTACTGGGCGGGCGTGGAGGCGGAGACGACCGTACGGCGGGACCTGGCCGCGTTCCTGATCGACCAGCTGACGACGACGTCACGAGAGGACACCACCATGCTGCACCTGCGTCACTCGGCCCACTCGGACCGCGGCCTGGTCCGCCCGGCCAACCAGGACACCGCCTACGCGGGCACCCGCCTGCTCGCGGTGGCCGACGGCTACGGCCCCGAGGGAGGACCGGCGAGCAGCGCCGCGGTGGCCGCGCTGCGCCGCCTGGAGACGACGGACCTGCCCGCCGGGAACGTGCTGAACCTCCTGGAGGAGGCACTGCGGCAGGCCGCGCACGGGATGACGCAGGACGCCGGGACGACACTGACGGCCCTTCTGTGGACGGGCTCGCGGCTGGCGCTGGTCCACATCGGCGACTCGCGTGCCTATCTGCTGCGCGACGGCGGCCTGTTCCGCATCACCCACGACCACACGGTGGTCCAGTCCCTGATCGACGAGGGCCGGCTGACCCCGGAGGAGGCGACGGCCCATCCGCAGCGCGCCCTGCTGCTGAAGGCCCTGTCCGCGACGGCCACAGGGCCCGCGGACCTCCGCCTCCAGGACGCCGCGGCCGGCGACCGCTACCTGCTCTGCTCGGACGGCCTGTCCGCGGTGGTCCCCGACGCCCGGATCCGTGACGTCCTCACCGCCGCCCTCGACCCGGACACGGCGGTCCGGTCGCTGATCGCCGCGGCGAACGAGGCGGGCGGCCCGGACAACGTCAGCTGCGTGGTCGCGGACGTGGTGGAGACGGCGGCCTGAGCCTCACCGGGCCGCCCCCTCCAGCGCCACGTCCAGCACCAGTTGCGGGGCCCGGTCCGCGCCGAGTTGCCGCAGCACGAGCGCGAGCAGCTCCCCGCAGCGCACGGTGACCTCGCTGCCGGGCGGCAGGGACCCGGCGAGGTCGATGAGCTGCCAGGCGCAGTGCGCCTCCATGAAGCACACGTCGCGCAGGTCGAGGGCGACGCGGGCGGGCCCGGCGGGGTGCCTGCGGGAGACGGCCTCGCGCAGGATCTCCACGTAGTCCGTGCGGGTGCCGGGGTGCTCCGTCACGCGGAGGGGGTGGGTGCGGGCCATGCCGTCCAGCAGGGTGCTGCCGAAGCGCCGGCGGTCGTACCAGCAGACCGCCGTGAACAGCGGGTCCGCGAAGAGCGGGGCCACCGAGGCCTCGTAGTCCAGCAGACGCTCGCTGTCGATGCCCGCCTTCGCGGCCCAGCCCATGTCCACGGCCACCCGCAGCCCGGACCACCCCTCCGCGTAGGCACGGTCGACCTCGGCCCGGTACGCCTCGATCGTGCGCTCCTGGTGGAAGTCTCCGTCCGGGAGGTACATCTGCGGGGTGCGCTTCAGGGACAGCTGGCCGCAGGACCGGGCGTCGGCGGCCCCGCTGCCGTCCTGGTCCAGCAGGGCGACCACCTCGTCGTCATGGGGGCCGTCGGGATCGAGCACCAGCAGGACCTTCTCCCGGCGGGCGAGGCTGGTGCGGGTGTAGGCGGTGAACACCGCCCACGCCGACTCGCCGTCCCGGGACTCCAGGCAGGCGTGGTCGCCGAGCCGCAGCCGCTCGACGGGGACGGTCCGCTCGGGAAGCTCCATGACCGCGACCTTAGGCAGCGGGCGATCACGGCCCCCCGGATGATCACGGATGACCGGTTCGGCGGCTGATTCCGGAAGGAGAGACGTCAGGTCCGATCGGCTGGGTCCGTATCCGTACCGCGATCGACCGCCGGATCCACCGCCAGGCGTTGCAGCAGCCCCCACGTGAACTCGGCCACGCACGCGTGCCGGGCGCCGCCGCCGTCCGGGGCGGTGAAGGCCAGGCCCCAGCGGGTGGGCGCCGAGCCCTCCAGCGGGCGGGCCGGGGCGAACGCCCGGGCCGCCTCGTCGACCGTGCAGGACCAGGGGGTCAGATCCTCCAGGGTGCGCAGCGGCGGGGGTTCGGCGCCCGGGGCCCGGACCAGCCATTCGTTCCAGACGGCGCCGGTCGGGGCCAGCAGCACCTCGAAGCGCAGGGTGGGCCAGAGCGGGAGCGGCCACAGCCGGGCCTCGCACTCCAGGTCGCCCACCGTGCGCGTCACCACCGACTCCGGTGGACCCAGGACCGAGCGGTACCGGGAGGCGGCGGCGCGGGAGCGGGGCGAGCGGATCATCGCCTGCCACTTCTTGTTCGCCTCCCGCATCTCGGCGATGGAGACGCCCAGTTGCCGGCGGGCGTCCTCCACCAGGCCCGGGTTGTGGTCGGCCATCCGGCGCAACAGGACGAGCTGGAACTGCAGGGGGCCGAAGAAGCCCGGCCCCGGACTAGTGGACGGCATGCGACCCATGGTCGCGCACGGATCCGCCGGGGCGGCGGCCGTCCGGCAGGAACAGCACCGAGTTGACGTACCGCGGACCGCCCCCGGGCAGCACCCGGCGCAGCAGTCCCCGGGCGACGACGTGCTCGGCCTGCTCCTGGTGGGCCTGGAGCGGGAAGCCGGCCAGCGGGACCCAGCTGTCGCCGGGCAGCACCCAGCCGGTGTAGCGCAGCATGGAGAGGTAGGTGACCACCGGGGCGATCGGCTGAATCCGGCACTCCAGTTCCACGAACAGGGCCGGGCGGTCGCGGGACAGGATGCCGGTCGCGCCGCGCAGCACCGCCAGTTCGCTGCCGTCCACGTCGATCTTGATGAAGCCGACGTCCCGCAGCCCGAGTTCGTCGAGGGTGACACAGCCGACGTCCAGGGCGCGGCCGTGGATGTCCCGGCGGACCAGGGAGGACACCCCCCGGTCGCCCGCGTCGCCGGACGGCAGCCAGAGCCGGGCGGTGCCGGGGCGGTCGGAGGCGGCGGCCTGGATCACCCGCACGTTCGGCGGGGCGCCGGCGGTGAGGAGCCGGGCCAGCCGGGGGACCGGCTCGACGGTCACCACCTGGCGGGCCCGCCGCGACAGCCGCCGCGTCCAGGGGCCGTACCAGCCACCGACGTCCACCGCCGTGCCGCAGGACGGCGGGCACATGTCGGCGAGCCGGGCCAGCTCGGGCTCGAAGCGGGGGTACACCGCACGGGCGGCCGCGGCGACGAACCGGACCGGCAGGAAGGGGGCCAGGCGGGCCGCGAGGGTCGTGGTCATGGGCTCATCCGTTGGAGAAGCGCCTCGTGCTCGTCGTCGCCGACCTGCTCCCCGGAGGACGGCAGCAGTTGCGGGATGCCGTCGATCACCGGGTAGCGGCGGCGCAGCCGGGGGTTGTACAGCGCCTCGCCCGGAGCGGCGGGACCGTCCGGCGGGAGCAGGTGCAGCGGGCCCTTGTCGAGCGGACAGGCCAGGATCTGCAGCAACGGGTCGTCGGGTTTCATGGTGGGGTCAACTCCTTGGCGCTCATGGGGGGTTCGGTGCGCGCCGGCTGGTCGTGCCGGGGCATGGACAGCAGTACGGCGACGGCGAGCGCGATGCCCGCGAGCCGCAGGGCGAGCCGCAGCGGGTCCTCGGGCAGCGCCTCGCCGAACGAGAGCGTGCCGAGCACCGCCGTGTAGAGGCAGGTCACGGTCGTGCACACCGGCACGATCAGCGAGGCCCGGCAGCGCTGGAGCGCGGCCTGCGACATCACCAGGCCGAACGCGCCGGTGAACAGCAGCAGATACGGGTACGGCGAGCGCAGCAGGCCGACCAGCGCGCCGCCGAGCCCGTCGTCCGTCAGACGGCTCGACACCCCCTTGATGGCCAGCGAGCTGACCCCGTACAGCAGGCCCACCGCCACGCCGTACTCCACGCCGGTGGTCGGCAGCCGGTGCCGGTGCCGGGCGCGCCGCTCGGCGGAGCTGTACAGCCACACGCCGGCGGCCAGCGAGGGCACGCACACCAGCAGGATCAGCGGGTACGGCGCGTCCTGGCTGACCGTCTCGGAGCCTTCGCGCAGCGACAGCACGACCATCAGCAGGGCGGCGAGGATCGCGGCGAGGGCGTACCGCTCCCGGCCGCTGGTCTCCTCGCCGAGCAGCCGGGCGGAGAGCAGGACGAGCAGGACCAGACCGGAGACGAACAGGCCCTGGGCGGCGGCGATCGGCAGCGTCCGGTAGACGGCCAGCTGGGCGGCGAATCCGGCGGCCAGCGCGAGGGAGCCGCCGATCCACAGCGGGCTGCCCAGCACCAGCCGCAGCAGCCGGGCGGGTTGCCGGATCGTCACCTCGGGGAGGGCGGCAAGTGCCCGCTTCTCCAGGACGAATCCGGTGCTGTACAGGACGTTCGCCAACAGGGCCGCGGCCACTCCCCACCACATGGTCCCGGTCCCCTTCCTAGGTCTTGCGCGCGGGTGTCTTCTGGGCGTGCAGCAGGAGGATCGAGGCCAGTGGGGGTCTGGAGCAGGCCAGCCGGTCGAGGGAGCGCAGGGGGCGCGGTACGCCGTGGAAGGGGGCGCCGGCCAGGCGTACGACGTCGAAGCCGGAGGCGGCGACGAACTCCTTGAGGGCGCGGGCGGTGTACAGGCGCAGATGGCCCACCACCTCCTTGCCCGGGCGGCCGTGGATGGCGCGCAGGCTGACCTCGGAGAACACGGGCTGGACGCCCGCGAGGACGAGGGCGCGGTTGTACCAGGCGGCCAGGTTCGGGGTGGACAGCATCAGATGGCCGCCGGGGCGCAGGACGCGGCGGATCTCGTCGAGCGCGGCGTCCGGGTCCACCAGGTGCTCGATCACCTCGCTGAACAGGACCGCGTCGGCGGACTCGGACCTGAACGGCAGTCCGCCGCCGGTGAGTTCGCCGCGGACCGGTTCGCAGGCCAGGCGGGTGCGGGCCCGCCGCAGGGCGTCCTGGGACCAGTCGACGCCGATGATGCGGTGGCCGGGCAGGAGGGGGGCGGCCACGGCGGCCGCGGTGCCGTCGCCGCAGCCGATGTCCAGGACGGTGGCGGGGGTCGAGGTGCCGAGGGCCGCGGCGAGCATGCGGGCCTGGCGCAGGCTGCGGGGGGTGCCGGAGGAGACGGGGACGGCGGGGTTCTCGTAGAAGTCCCGCAGGTCCTTGGGGGGCGCGGTGGTGGTCACTCGGTCACCTCCGTGGTGTGCAGGTAGTGCTCGAACAGGTCCCGCAGGTGGGCGCCGTCGCCGTGGCCGAGCAGGGCGCGGGACCAGCGCAGGGCCAGGTGCAGGCGGCCCGCGGTGGACGCGGTGGTGAAGGTGAGGCCGCGGGGCATCCGGGCGGGCGCCGAGAACCAGACCGCGTCGGCGCGGCCGGCGTCCTCGCCGAAGTCGAGCGGGTACGGGATACGGCCGATGTTGCTGAGCAGGGTGGTCGACGTCCACGGGGCGGCGGCCCTGCGCAGGCCCCTCGTGAGGGCGGCCCGCCATGCCACGGGGGTGACCGGAGCGGTGAGCAGCGCCGCGCCCCGGCCCAGCTGGGGGCGGGACAGGGACTTCAGGGCGCGGGTCCGCGTCGCGGTACGGCTCAGCAGGTCCCGCATGTCGGTGGGGCGCAACTCGTCCGGGCCGAACGGCACTTCGACGAGCCGGGTGCCGTTGCCGATGGGCATGGTGGTGTCCCGGGGCCGGTCGTCCACCGGCATGGTGATGCGCAGGGGGCGGGGCGGGGCGCCGTGCTCCCGGTTCCAGTGGGCGAGGGTCAGCGCGGTGGTGACCATCAGCTGGTCGTTGACCGTGTACGGGGAGCCCTTGGGCCGGTGGGGCAGCGGAAGCTCGGCGACGAGCACGCCGTTGCCGGGGGAGCGCTCGGGGGTGCCCGCCGCGACCCGGGCCGGGCGGGCCCAGTTGGAGGGGGTGTCGGTGAGGGCCTGGGGCGGCTCGGGAGGCCGCACGGGCGGCGCGGCGGCGGAGTTGTCCCGCCCGCCGTACAACTCGGCTGCGGTGGCCAGGACCCGGAGACAGGCGGGGCCGTCCAGGGCGGTGTGATTGATGGTGAGGAAGAGGACGGTGTGCGGGGGATGGGTGGCGGGGGTGGCCGCGGGGGTGGCATGCGGGGTGGGAGCGACGGTGAGTGCGGCTGCCGCCTCGCTGCCCTCCGCCCGGCCCGCCCCCTGCACCACCTCCACGCGGATCGGCGGGGAGACGGACAGGGGCGGGGCCGACGTCAGGGCCCGGGTCCGGGCGTCCCGGAGTGTGTCCGGGCCCGGCGGGAGGAAGGTCACCACCTCCACGTCCGGTTCCCCGGTCAGCTCCCACTCGTAGCGCCGCCGGTACCACCGCCCCGGAGCCTCCCGCATCAGGATCCGCGGATGGCGCCGCAGCGCCTCGGCGAACGCCGTGCGCAGGCGGTCCGGGTCCAGAGGCCCGGGCAGATGCACCTCGATGTGCACCGTCTCCGGTTCCTCCTCCTGGAGACAGTGCCGGGCCACCTCGTCCACCACCGGGAACGGGACGCGCTCGGGTGTCCGACCGGCCCGGTGGTCCACCGCCGTCATGTCGGCTCCCCCCTCCCCGTGGAGTCGGTGGGCTCCTGCGTCTTGCGGAACGGGATCCGCCGGGTCGGCGGGTCCTCCTCCGGTCCGGTGGCATACGGCGGCGACTGGGTGGGAGGCAGCACGGCCGTCGGACCGGGCTCGCGCGGTACCGCCGTCGGACCGGGCTCGCCCGGTGCCACCGTCGCGGCATGCGCCTCCTCCGTCGGCTCCGCCCGCTCACCCACGCTCACCAGCGCCGCGAACAGCCCGATCAGGGTGAGGAGTTGGGCCGTGTGCCCGAAGGCGCCCGACCCTTCCCGCACCGGCTCCCCGGCACCGAACGCCGCCACGACCCCGGCCGCCGCCAGCGCCAGCAGGGCGATCGGCACGAGGAGTTCCTGGCGCCGGCGCGCCAGCAGCGCCAGCGCCGGTACCAGCAGCGCCCACCAGCCCGCGATCACGGCCGCGACCAGCGTCAGCGCCACCACGCCGAGCCACAGCCCCGGAGCCGGCGGCAGCGGCTGCGGGTCCTCGGGGTTCGGTTCGCGGCGGCGCCACAGCGCGAGACCCGCCAGGACCGCGAGACCCGCCCCGGCGCCGATCAGACCGGCCTCGTACGTCACCGCCGGTTCGTACGACAGCTTGACCGTGCCGCCCTGCCCGGCCGGGATCCGCCAGCCCTGCTGCCAGCCGTCGAGGCGGACCGGCGTCAGCTCCTCGCCGTCCAGCTCGGCGCGCCAGCCGTCGTTGAAGTTCTCGTACGTCGTCAGGTAGGCCGCCGCACCGGAGCCGACGGTCACCTCGCGGCGGTCGCCGAGCCAGTCCCGTACGCCCAGCTCCCGTCCCGCGGCGGGGGAGTCCGGGACGGTGCCGCGGGTCAGCGTCACCGCGGTCACGGTGAGCGGGCCCGCGTCACCGGCCTCGACCCGGTGCGATCCGGAGGAGAGCTCGAGCCCCGACTCCGGGCACGGGGTCACAGCCACGGGACGGCGTTCCGTCAGGTCCCGCACGGTCCCGCGCACGCTCGTCTCGTACAGCTCGCCGTCCACCGCCAGCACCGGGCCCTCGCCGCAGGGCAGGGAGAAGCTCCGGTCGCCTTCCGGCTTCGGGGTGCGGTAGCGGTCGAGCGCCGGGACGTAGGCCTCGGTGAGGCCCACCGGGAGCTGCACGTCCTCGTCGGCGAACGGGTTGTACAGGGTCAGCGGGGCCGTCTCCGTGATGGTGATGTCGAGCCGGTCCGTGGTGATCGGCGGGAAGCGGACGTTGCCGTTCTCGTCGACGCCCGCGACGACCGCGCCGTCCGGGGAGCTGATGTGCACCTCGGCGGGGCGGCTGGACAGCCCGCCGGCCGGGGGCAGCACGATCTCCCCCACCGGCTGCTTGCCCTCCCAGGTCAGGTGGATGGTGGGCCGGTCGCCCGCGATCCACGCCGTGGTCAGGTCGCCGTCCGTCAGGTTGCGGGCCGACAGCCCCGCGCCCAGCCGGGCCGTCGAGTCCGCCGTCGCCACGATCCGGTCCTGCTGCTCCGGCGCCACCTCGTACAGCAGCCGGTCCAGCGCCTCACCCGGCACCGCCACCGCGCTCGCGCCGATCTCGTACGTTCCCGAGGTCCCCGTGGTGAAGCGCCGGTGCAGCCCCGCCTCGGTGCCCGTCGCGGAGAGCCCCGTGGGGTCGGCCGGGCGGGACAGGGAGATGATTTCGGCGCCGGCGGAGGAGTCCTCGGCGTCCGTGGGCAGCCGGAGCAGCCGGGTCACCTGGACGTCCGGCAGGGTGATCTCGGAGAAGCCCGCGCCGCTCAGGCCGGTGCGGCGCTCCACGGAGTCGACGATCGTCAGCTTCATCCAGTCCGTGGCCCCGGCCGGCGCCTTGATGCTCTGCCGCCTGCCGCTGGGCTCCAGATAGCTGGTCCTGGTGCCCTTCTCGGTCTCCACCCGCACCCGGGTGGGCGCCGACCGCACGCCCTCCTGCGGCAGCGGTGTCACCTTGAACGCGGCCGGCATCTCGTACTCCTCGGTGAACCCGATCCGCAGCCACTGCCCGTCCGGCGAGGCATGGGACCCGTCGGCCCACGCGGTGTCCGGGTTGCCGTCGAAGGCATTCACCGGGTCGTACTGCGGCAGGTGGAACAGCCAGCTGCCGTAGGAGGAGGCCGACACCGAGCGGGCGCCGCGCAGTTCGGCGACCGTCTGGTGGTCCAGGCCCTCGGTGGGCAGGATCTGGTGCGGTCGCTCGCCCGCGTCCTGGGCCGCGTCCGGCGCGTTGCGTTCGTCCCGGGTGTACGTGTACGACGTGTTGCCGCTGACCAGGCCGAACCGGGTGTCCGCGCGCCGCAGTCCGTCGCCGATCACCTGCACCGGCGGGGTGCCGAGCCCGGGGTGGTGGTCGCCGGTCAGCACGCTCGCCCGGCCGCGCAGCTCACCGGCGACCGGCAGCAGCGACTCCGGGCCGCCGGAGACGACGGCGGTGTCCGCGACCGGACTCAGCGCCGCCTGCCGGGGCCGCGGCACGTCCTGGGGCGGCTGGTAGATCTCCACCGCCCGCTGCCTCGGGTACAGGCCCTCCACCTGGAGCGGGGTGTCGGGTGCGATCACTCCGCCGGTCATGACGGGCCCGTACCCCTTCACCCGCTTGTAGCCGGACTGTTCGAGGGTGCGCTTGACGATCGTCGTCGGGACGTTGCCGACCTGGTCGGGATCGAGGTCGTTGCGGACGATGACGTAGTGGATGCCCGCCCGGCTCAAGTAGTCGGCGAGGCCCGGCACTTCCGCGCCGCTGGCCAGTGCCTGCTGGACGGCGTCCATGGCGCGCCGGTTGCCGGGGGTGCCGAAGGGCACGTAGTCGCGCTGCGCCCAGCGGGACTCGGCGACCACGTCGAGCGGCTGGTCGATGGGGGAGCCCCAGGTGTAGATGCCGTGCGCGGTGGCGGGGACGACCAGGACCCGGGCGTCCGGGGAGTACTCCTCCATCCAGTCGGCCGTGGCCGACCAGTAGTCGGGGATCTCCTTGAACGAACCCGGCTGCAGGATCGAGCCGTTGAGGTACGGCCACATCAGGCCCGGCAGCACGAGCACGGCCGCGATCAGCGGGGCGAACCGCCGGCCCGGCGCCGGGCGGGCGCCGGGCGCCTCGGCCGCCAGGCCGACCAGATGCGCCAGGCCCAGGACGAGCGCGAGGGCGAGGCCGGTCTGGAACTTGTAGATGTTGCGGAAGGGGACGAGGCCGCCGTCCAGCCAGTCCTGCACCACTCCGTGGAAGGGGGCGCCGAACGCGCCGCCGTATCCGGCGAGCAGGATCAGCGCCGTCGTCAGCACGGTCAGCACCAGCCAGCGCCGCTCGGGCAGGTCCCGTCTGGCCAGGCCCGCGAGGCCCAGACCGGCCGCCAGCGCCGAGCAGACGATCACCACCACCGAGGAGGCGACCGCCCAGCCGGCCGGCAGCCAGGCGTCCCCGAAGTGCAGATACGCCACCCAGTTCCCGGCCCCGCGCAGCGCCTCGGTGGCCGCCATGGTCTCGGTCGTGGTCTGCGAACTCTCCACGTAGGGCAGGAAGTTCTCGCCGTAGACGCCGAGCAGCAGCAGTGGGATCCACCACCAGGCGGTGGCCAGGAGCACCCCGGGCACCCACCAGGCGATCAGCTTGCGCTGCCGCGGTCCGGGCGGGCGGGTCAGCAGATACAGGCCGACCGGCAGCAGCGAGGCGAGGGTCGAGGCCGCGTTGACGCCGCCCATGAACGGGATGAGCAGTGCCGAGCGGAGGGCGGCGACACGGGCGCTGTACCGCTCGTCGACCAGCGGCAGCAGCACCCAGGGCAGGAACGCGCCGGGCAGCGCGGCCGCCGAGGTGGAGCCGACGACGACGGTGAACACCGGCCACAGCGCGTAGGCCAGGGCGGCGAGCAGCCGGGAGCCGCCGCTGCCGATCCGCAGCCGCTCGGCCAGGCGCAGGGCGCCCCAGAAGGCGACGGACACGATCAGCGACAGCCACAGCCGTTCCGCCAGCCACACCGGCAGCTGGACGAGATCGGCCAGCCAGTAGAACGGCAGCATCGGCCAGAGGTAGCCGCTGTACTGGTTGGAGATGCCGCCGAAGCTGCCCTGGTCCTGCCAGAGCTGCCCCAGGTCGGAGAGGAACCGGCCGGGGTCGACGGTCACTCCGAGCTTGGTGTCGAAGGTCTGCCGGCCCGGCTGCACCGCGAGGAGGAGCACGAACACGACGGCCCAGAACCCCAGCAGCCAGCGCCGCGACCGCGGCCCCTCCGGGGGGCCCGCCATGATCGCGGTGGTGGATACGGCTGCCGGGGGAGGAGCCTGGACCGTGCTCGTCATGGGTGACACCGCCGGAGGATGAGGAGGAGGTTCCAGGTGGCTATCTCGCGCAGGCCGGGCGCCTTGACGACGGTCTCCGCGAGAAAGGGCCAGTAGCGGGAACGCGCCGAGACGACCGTGACGTCGTCGCGGGCGCGGACCTGCCGCAGGGTGGGTCCGATGTGCACGGCGAAGAGGTTCTCGCCGAGGGTGTGCTTGGCGGGCCTGCCGGTACGGCGCCGGTAGCGGGCGCGGGCCCGCTCGGCACCCAGGTAGTGCCAGGGGGCCCATTCGTGCCCGCCCCACGGCGACAGCCAGTTGGTGAACGACACGTAGATCAGCCCGCCGGGCCGGGTCACCCGGATCAGCTCGCTGAGGAAGGTCGCCGGATCGGCCACGTGCTCCAGCACGTTGGAGGAGAAGGTGACGTCGGCGACCCGGTCGTACAGGGGGAGCAGATAGCCGTCGGCGACGACGCTGCCGTCGGGCGGCTTGCCGCCGAGCTCGTTCAGGTCCGGTTCGAAGAGGTAGGCGTGCGCGCCGCGCCGCCGGAACTCCTCGGTGAAGTACCCGCTGCCGCCGCCGACATCGACGACGGTCCGCCCCGCGACGGATCCGTCGTACGCCTCGACCTGGTCGACGGCGTCCCGGGCCAGCAGGGAGTAGCAGGACTCGGGGTCCTGCTGTTCCCGGAGGAAGGCCCGGAAGAGCGTCAGCGACCTGCGGAACGAGGGGTCCTTGGCGTAGGGGCGCGGGGCTGTGTCCGAGGTGCGGCCACCGCCGCCCGGGCGCGCCTCGCCGGACTGCGGCTGTCTCACGAGGCCCAACCCCGCACCGCCTCCGCGGCGACCGCCCGGAACTGCCGCACGGTCCGGTCCCACCGGTAGCCGGCGGCATGGTCCCGCGCCGCCTTGCCCATCAGCTCCCGCCGGTGTCCGGACAGTGCCAGGGTGCACCACGCGGCGGCGAACGAGGACTCGCCGGAGGCGAGCAGCCCGGTCTCCCCGTCGACCACGGAGTCCCGCAGTCCGGGTACGTCGAAGGCGATGGTCGGGGTCTCCCGGGCGGCCGCCTCGGTCACCACGAGACCCCACCCCTCCACGGCGGAGGGATGCAGCAGCAGCCAGGCCGCGCACAGCAGCCGGTGCTTCTCGGCCTCGGTCACATGGCCGGTGAACTTGACGCCTGGGCCGGCGAGCTGTTCCAGCCGCCGCCGCTCGGGGCCGTCCCCGACGATGACGAGCCGGCCGCCGGTGACCGGCCGCACCCGCTCCCACAACCGCAGGAGCAGATCGATCCGCTTGTACTCGACGAGCCGCCCCACCGCCACGAACAGCGGCTCGGAGGAGCGGTCGGCGAGTGGGCCCGGTTCCTCCACACCGTTGTGGACGAGCCGTATCCGGTCCCGCTCGACTCCTATCGCGCGCAGCGCGTGGGCCGTGGACGGGGAGACCGCGACCAGCAGACTGCGCTGCTGGGCACCGGTCAGTGCCCAGTGCTCCAGTCGTCGCCCGATGCGGGCGGCCGGGGCCAGGGGCCCGCCGAACCGCATCCGCCACAGGTCGGTGTGCACATGGTTGACCAGGCAGAGCGTGGGGCCGCGGTGCCACAGGGGAGCCAGGTAGGGCACTCCGTTGCAGACCTCGACCAGCAGGTCGGTCTCGCCGACCTGGCGGGTGAAGGCGGAGCGGGCGCGCAGGTAGTGGCCGTAGGCACCGCCCGCGGAGACGACCCGGTAGTCGCGGTAGGCGGCGGGGCCGCCGCAGAGCAGGGTGACCTCGTGGCCGAGGCGGGTCAGACCGTCGGCGAGGCGGTCCACGAGCAGTTCGGAGCCTCCGGCGGACCGGTTGCCGAGGTCTCGGTGGGCGAGGAAAACGATTCGGCGCGGCTGTGGGGGGAGCGCCGGAGGGTGCTGCGGCACCGTGGGGAACGAGGCACGCAGCGGGGACGGCACGTGCTGGGGCATGGGTGCTCCAACATGTCTCGGGGTGCGGAACTCAGCGTGGGGGAAGAGTGCGCCGAATGAATACGGCTGGGGCGAGCTGGATGGTGCTGTGGGGGAACCGGGAGCTTTCTGGGAGACGGCTGTGGACGGGTTGTGCTCGGGTGGGTTGGACAGTTTTCGCTTCGCCGTTCGTCACGGCTACTCACCCAAGTGACAATTTCGGGCTTTATTAGAGCTGACGTAATGTCACATCGTGAGGGGCGGCTGGGACAACTCGGGTGAACCGGGATCACGCCTCCCGCGTACCACCAAAGCGCCCCCCACCGCGGCGAGGACGAATCCCACCACACCCGCCCCGATGGGCAACGTCTGCCCCACCAGGCGGAGTCGGCCGCTGTCGTCCTCGGCCTGCGAGACCGCCTCCTTCTGCGTCTCGGTGGTGAACGCGATCTTCTCGCTGTCCAGCAGGACCGCCTCGTCCTTCTCGCCGCCCGGCGCGCGCAGGGTGCGCCGGGGACCGGTCTGGGCATACAGCACCCGGCCCGTGGCCTGGTCGACCACCAGCTCGACGCCGTGGTTGGCGTACCACTCCTCGGCCAGTACCTGGGAGGCGTCCACGTCGACGAGCCGACCGGGCACCAGCCGTGTGCCGGTCCGAGTGGCCGGCACCGACCCGGTGAACCGGTAACCGGTGTACCCCTGGATCTTCTTGGTACCCCGGTAACTCATCGTGATCGTCCCGCCGAGGGTGTTGTCCCACCACCGGTAGTCCCGCTTCTGCACGTCGAAGGGGAACTTCAGATAGGCCTCGCCCTCGATGTACGGCTTCTCCTCGCAGCAGTGCACCGGCCTGGTGGTCTTCCGGTCCATCACCCAGCGGTGCGGTACGTAGTCCAGCGCGTCGTACGGGTCCGCCGCGGGCAGTGACTTGTCGGTGTCCACCGTCGTGATCACGTCCCAGACGGCGTTCCCGCTCTCCTCACTCTCCGCAACATTTCCCCGCACCCGCTGGGTGACGGTGATGGTCCGGTCCGGCACGGTCTCGATCTTCTCGGTGTCGAAGACGCTGCCGGTGCCCTTGTAGACGGCGGTGGTGTCGATGTCGATGGGATTCACGGCGGCCCGTGGCTCGACGTACCAGGCGAGCATGGGTGCCAGGACCAGCAGAAACGTGCCGAGACCCAGCAGGATCAGGGACAGGGGTGAGGCGGTTCGGCGCATCCGGGCACTCCAGGGAGGTGTGGTGGCGGAGTTCGGGCCGCTCTATGGGCCGGGAACCGTAGGCGCCCCTTGACGGAGTGTCAATGTCGTGTCGACACTGGGGCGGACAGTCAGGGACGGGAAGCCCGGGTGGGGCGACCGACAGCGGCCGCGACGAGCCGCTGACCGATGCGGCCGTACAGAGAGGCTGACCCCGAGATGTCCAGACTGCTCGCCGCCGCGCTGACCGTAGCGCTCGCCGCCGCCCTGGCGGTGGGAGCCGCGCTCGGCGTGGTCGCCCTGCTGGAGGCCACCCCCGACCGGCCGAACAACCCGTTGATCACCTACGAGCAAGCCGGCCAGGGGAGTTGACCCGTGCCGCCCGCCGCCCGCACCGACGCCGTCTCGACCCGCTCGGCCTGGCACGACGTCCCCCGCCTCCAGGTGCGCCGCTTCGCGGCCATCGCCATGGCGGAGGCGCCGGAGCTGGCCGAGCAGATCATGCACGAGATCCGCCGCGAGTATCCCCATCTCCCGGTCGTCCTCGACGAGTCGGGCGAGCCGATGGCCCTGATCGGCATCCGCCGGGCGATCGAGGTCTTCGTCCAGCACCTGGAGACCGCGGAGGGCCGCCCCCGGGTCCCGCCCGGCGTCTTCCAGGAGTTCGGCCGGGGCGAGGGCCTCAACGGCCGCAGCCTGGACTCCCTCCAGGCGATCTACCGCATGGGGGTACGGCTGGCCTGGCGCCGCTTCGCCGACATCGGCCAGCGCGTGGAGATCCCGCCACCGGCCATGTACGAACTGGTCGACGCGGGCTACGAGTACCTCGACGGCCTGGTGGACCAGTCGGTGCGCGGCTACGCCGAAGCCGCGGCGCGCCAGGCCGGGGAACGGCTGCGTCTGCAACGCCGCCTGATGGAACTGCTGCTGACCGAGCACCACCGGGGCGACCCGGCCGAGGCCCTCACCGAACGGGCCGCGCGGATCGGCTGGCCGCTGCCCCGGAAGGTCGCGGTGGGCGTCCTGCTGCGGCCGGCACGCGAGGCGGTGGCGCCGGCGGTGGGACAGGGCGTCCTGCTGGACATGGAGTACGAACAGCCCCGGATGGTCGTCCCCGAACCGGACGCCGCGGGCCGCTCGGAGCTGCTGCACCGGGCGCTGACCGGCTGGTCGGGCGCGATCGGCCCACCGGTCCCGCTGGCGGACGCGGCGAAGTCGCTGCGCTGGGCGGAGGCGGCGGTGGCGCTGATGGAACGCGGCCTGCTGCCCGCGGGCGAGGTGCTGTACTGCACGGAGCACACCGAGGCGCTGGTGCTGCTCCAGCCGGAGGAACTGCTGGACGACCTGGCCCTGCGCTGCCTTGCCCCTCTGGCCCACTGCGGCCCCACCCACGGCCGCCGCCTCGCCGAGACCCTGCTGGCCTGGCTGGAGACGAGGGGCGGCGCCCCCGAGGTGGCGGCACGGCTCGGCGTCCACCCGCAGACGGTCCGCTACCGCCTGCGCCAGATCCGCGAACTGTGGGGCGACGAGATAGACGACCCCGACCGCCGCTTCGAGCTGGAACTGGTGCTGCGGGCGCAGCGGTTGCGGGGCCGCCTCGGCGAATTCCGGCGCAGTCAGCAGCCGTAACGACTCTCGGGCGGCGTCAGAAAGGACATCGTGCGTGCGGTCAGTCAGCGCCGACAGTGATGTCGGTCGGTGACTGAGCGGGTCCGGTGCGGGGCGGCCGGTGCAGCCGGGCGCCCTCGATGTCCAGATCGGGCAGCAGCCGGTCCAGGCCGCGCGGCAGCCACCAGGCGCCGCGCCCCACCATCGCCAGCACCGCCGGCACCAGGGTCATCCGTACGACGAAGGCGTCCACCAGCACGCCGAACGCCAGGGAGAACGCGATGGGTTTGACGATGGCGTCCTCCGACGTCACGAAGCTGGCGAAGACGAAGAACATGATCAGCGCCGCCGCCGTCACCACACGTGAGGCCTGTCCGGCCCCGTCGATCACCGCGTCCCCGGCCCGGCCGGTGCGCACCCACTCCTCGCGCATGCCGGCCACCAGGAAGACCTCGTAGTCCATGGCGAGTCCGAAGAGCACCGCCATCAGCACGATCGGCAGGAAGCTGACGACGGGCCCGGTCCTGGCCACGTCCAGCGCGTCGGCGAGCCAGCCCCACTGGAACACGGCCACGACCGCGCCGAAGGACGCCCCGACCGACAGCAGGAAGCCGATGGTCGCCTTGACGGGCACGACCAGCGAGCGGAACACCAGCAGCAGCAGGATCAGGCAGAGTCCGACGACCACCGCCGCGAACGGCAGCAGGGACGCGGTCAGCCGGTCGGAGACGTCGATCCCGATCGCCGTGGTGCCGGTGACCGACACGGCGGTGCCGGTCTCCCGCTCGATGACGGCCGCGTCGCCGCGGATGGCGTCGACCAGGTCCTGCGTCGACTCGTCCTGCGGTCCGCCCTCCGGTACCACCTGGATCACCGCCCGCCCGGACTCCGGCGCGTACTGCGGCCGGCCGACCTTGACCACGCCCGGCAGTTCCCGCAGCCGTCCGGCCACCGCGGCCGCCTGCTGCTGCCCGGTATCCCC
The DNA here is from genome assembly GCF_023544665.1 of Streptomyces sp. YS415. Lineage (GTDB taxonomy): Bacteria > Actinomycetota > Actinomycetes > Streptomycetales > Streptomycetaceae > Streptomyces. The sequence goes on along the minus strand of NZ_JAMJFL010000012.1, from coordinate 16,212 downwards.
GGGGGTGTCCGCCTCGGCGAGCACGAGCAGCGGCCCGTTGAAGCCGGGCCCGAACGCCGCGCCGACCCTGTCGTACGTCTCGCGCTGCGAGGTGCCGTGCGCCGCCGTGCCGTTGTCGGGCAGCGCGAGCCGCAGGTCGGCGGCGGGCAGCGCCAGGGTCACCAGGGCGGCGACGCTGCCGACGACGACGAGCAGCGGACGCCGGGTGACGAGCCGGGCCCAGCGCCGGCCCATGACGGACGCCTTTGCCGGGGCGTCGTGTGCGGTCTTGCCTGCGGCCTCTTCTGCGGTCTTCCCTGCGGTTTTGCCTCCGGCCTGTCCTGCGGTCTTCCCTGCGGTTTTGCCTCCGACCTGTCCTGCGGTCTTCCCTGTGATTTTGCCCCCGGCCTCTCCTACGGTCTTGCTCGCGGCCTTTGCCGTGGCCTCCTCCGCGGCCCTTCCGGTGGCCTCCTGTGAAACCCCTCCCGCGGCCTCCTTCGCGGCGCCTGCCGTGGCCTTTCCCGTGGCCTCCTGTGCAGCCCCTCCCGCGGCCCTTCCCGTGGTCTCCTTCGCGGCCTTTCCGGAGGCCTCCCCTATAGCCCCTCCCGCGGCCCTTCCCGTGGCGCGGTGCGTGCCCTCCGCTATGGCCCCTTGCGCGGCCTTCTCCCTGGCCTCCTCCGTGCCCCCCGCAGGAACGGCCCCCTGCGCGGCCTTCCCCTTGGACCTTTCCGCGCCCCCCTCAGGAACCTCCCCGGAGACGACGGCCGCCCGGCGCGCGGCCCGGGAGCCCGGGCGGGGCGCGAGCCGTGACCCCGCGAGGCCGAAGAGGGCGGGCAGCAGCGTCACCGCGACCAGCACGGCGATGAGCACCGTGGCCGCCGCGCTCAGACCCATGACCGTCAGGAACGGGATGCGCACCACGAGCAGCCCGACCAGCGCGATGACGACCGTCGTCCCGGCGAAGACGACCGCGCTGCCCGCCGTCCCGACCGCCCGTCCCGCCGACTCGCGCGGTGTCATGCCCTGGGCGAGCTGGGTCCGGTGCCGGGACAGCACGAAGAGCGCGTAGTCGATGCCCACCGCGAGACCGAGCATGAGCGCGAGGCTCAGCGCGGTCGACGACACCGTCACCCCGGAGGACAGGGTCAGCAGCCCGGCGAGCCCGGTGCCGATGCCGACGAAGGCGGTCAGCAGCGGCATCCCGGCGGCGAGCAGCGAACCGAAGGTGACGGCGAGCACCGCCAACGCGACCAGGACGCCGAGCAGTTCGAGGACGCTGGGGGTGAGGACGCCGCTGCCGTACGCCTGACCGCCGACGGAGACCTCCAGACCCGCCTCCTCGGCGGCAGCGGTGGTCGCCTCCAGTGTGTCGAGCGTGCCGTCGTCCAGGTCGGCGCGGTCGGCGTCGTAGGTGACCTGGGCGAGTGCCGTGCGCTGGTCGGGGGTCACCGTCCCTGCCCTGTCGGGCGGGATCACCGCGGCGACCTGCGGGGCGTCCTGCGCGGCGGCGAGGGTCCGCTGGATGCCCCGGGAGGCCGCCGGATCGGTGACCTTGGTGCCCTCGGGCGCGGTGAACACGATCTGGGCGCTGGTGCCCGCGGCGGCCGGGAAGTCCTTGGCCATCGTGTCCTGCGCCCGCTGGGATTCCGAGCCGGGAATCGTGAACGCGTTGTCGAGCTTGCCGCCCACGACGAGCAGCGCGCAGACGGCACCGGTCAGCACGGCGAGCCAGGCCGCCAGGACGAGCCGCCGACGGCGGTAGGCGCCGAGACCGAGCCGGTAGAGCCAAGTCGCCACGGAGATGCTCCTCGTGCAGTAGTGACAAGTGCGGTGAGTGGCACACGCGGTCAGGGGAGCGGGGGGGCAGACCCGCAGGGTCAAAAAAGTGTCATGACTGACACCATAGCCAAAGTGTCATGGCTGACAGATTTCGTACCGTCGGTTTTCCGCCTGCGATACTCCGGTCATGGCAACCCTCGACACCTCCTCCGCGGAGCCACGCGGGCGTCGCGAGGCGCACAAGGCGGCGACCCGCAAGGCCCTCCAGGAGGCCGCCGCCCGCATGTTCGAGGAGCGGGGGTACGCGCAAACCACGGTGCGGGACATCGCGGCGGCGGCCGGAGTCACCGAGCGGACCTTCTTCCGCTACTTCCCCTCCAAGGAGGACCTGGTCCTCGACGAGGTCCTCGACCTCATCCCGGTGATGGGGGCCCATGTCGTCGCCCGCCCCGCCGACGAGGACCCCTACGCCGCCGTCCTGGGCGCCTGTCTCGACCTCATCGCCGACGGCATGCCCGGCCTGATGTTCAGCGGGCCGCCGCAGAGCTTTCCGGGCCGGCCGGTGCGCCAGTTCCTGCCGGTCCTCAGCCAGTTCGAGGAGGGTCTCGCCGAGGCCCTGCACCGGCGGCTCGCCGAGCACGGTCCCGGCACGGCCACGCCGCTGCGCGCGGCCGTCCTGGCCCGGGCCGCCGTCGGCGCGATGCGCTCCGCGCTGTTCGCGTACGCCGCTCTGCCGGAGGAGGAGCGCACGCCCGCCGTGGCGCACGACCTGCTGGCCTCCGCGTTCGCCTACCTCCGGGAGTCATGAGCGCGCGCGGCATCCGCGCATCGGGTCGCCGCAGGCCCATTGCCCAGGCAAACCCACCATGAGTAGCCTGTGTTCGTCATTCCGACCGACCGTTGAAATTTCGAACATTAGGGAGGGGGCCGCACATGGGACGCCTCGTACCTGCCGTGACCCGGGCTCTCGACATCCTCGAGCTCTTCCTCGACGGGGACGGCACACTCTCCGCCCCCGACATCGTGCGCAAGCTCCAGCTCCCGCGCACCACCGTGCACGAACTCGTCACCACGCTCGCCGCCCGCTCCTACATCGTCCCGGTACCGGGGCAGCCGGGCCGCTACCGGCTGGGCGTGCGGCCGTACCAGCTCGGCAGCCGGTACGCCGAGCAGCTCGACCTCGCGGCCGAGGGCCAGAACGTGGCCCGGACGGTCGCCGAGACCTGCGACGAGACCGTACACGTGGCGATCCTCGAAGGCACCGACGTCATCTACATCGCCAAGGTCGACTCCACGCACGCCGTGCGCATGGTGTCGGCGGCCGGCCGTCGCCTGCCCGCTCACTGCACCTCCGTCGGCAAGATGCTGCTGGCGTCCCTGCCGGAGCCGGAACTCACCTCGCGCATCCCGGACGACGCCGAGCTGGTCGCGATGACCCCCAACAGCATCACCGACCCGGCCGTTCTGCGCGAGGCCCTCGCCGAGATCCAGACGCGCGGGATCGCCGTGGAGAGCCGTGAGTCCAACCCGGACGTCTCCTGCGTCGCCGCGCCGGTCCGGGACCGCACCGGCCGGGTCGTCGCCGCGCTGTCCATCTCCGTACCGATGATCCGCTGGAGCGAGGAGCGCAAGGCGGAGCTGGAGCAGCTCGCCGCCAAGGGCGCCGCCGACCTGTCCGAGCGGCTCGGCCACCGGAGCGCGGCATGAGCTACGAGGTCGCGGTACGTGCCGAGGCGACCCTCGGCGAAGGGCCCACCTGGGACCCGGCCACCGGCCGGCTGCTGTGGATCGACATCCTCGGGTCGCGCATCCACTCCTACGACCCGTCCTCGGGCCGCCGCACCAGCCGGACCACCCACCAGCACGTCGGAGCCGTGAAGCCGCGCGCGCAGGGCGGACTCGTGCTGAACCTCCGGGACGGCGTCGGCCTCCTCGACCCGGACGACTCCTTCCGGTGGCTGCATCACGAACCCGTCCCGGACCGCCGCGGCAACGACGCCGCCGTAGCCCCCGACGGCTCCCTGTGGGCGGGCACCATGCGCTACGACGAGGCGCCGGGCGGCGGCACGCTGACCCGGATCACCGGGGCGGGGGAGGTCGTCCCGGTCCTGGACGACGTCACCGTCAGCAACGGCACCGGCTGGAGCCCCGACGGCCGGCTCCTGTACTACATCGACTCGCCCACCCGCCGCGTCGACGTCCTCGATCACCACGAGGACGGGACCGTCTCGCACCGGCGCCCCCTGGCCGGGATCGAGGCCGGCGCCGGCTTCCCCGACGGTCTCACCGTGGACGCGGACGGTTGTGTGTGGGTGGCCCTGTGGGACGGCGGGGCGGTACGGCGCTACACGCCCGCGGGCGAGCTGGACCGGGAGATCGTCCTGCCCACCCCCCGGATCACGGCCTGCGCCTTCGGCGGTGCGGACCTGACCGACCTGTACATCACCACGGCCCGGGTGGGCCTGGCCGCTCCGCATCCGGTGGCGGGCTCGCTGCTGGTGGTGCCGGGGGCGGGGCAGGGCCTGCCGCAACCGGCCTTCGCGGGCTGACTACTGCAGCCCGGCCCGCTTCAGCTCGTCGTCCGTCAGCGGCGGTCCGCTCAGCGCCGGCCTGAGCGGACCGACCGCGGCCGCCACCAGGATCCGCGGCGTGAGCAGCACGCCCGCCCCCTTCTCCAGCGCCATCACGTCCGTCAGCGCCCGCGCCACCCGGCCGCTGCCCGTGGCGGTGTACGTCAGACGGTCCACGTACGCGGCCACCAGCCGTTCCGCGCGCGTGGGCCCGGCCCCGGCCCCGGGATAGAACACGTCCTGCCCGATGGCCAGGTCCCAGGCCGCCCGCGCCGGCCGGGCCGCCGCCTTCTGCAGGCGCCGGGACAGCCCGGGCGTGCCCCAGCCGTGGTCCTGCACCGCGGCGCGCAGGGCCAGCGCCGCCTGTGCGGCCACCGACATGCCGTGCCCGTAGACGGGGTTGAACGCGGCGAGCGCGTCGCCGACGACCACGAAGTTCTCCGGCCACCTCGCCATCCGCTCGTAGAAGTGGCGGCGGTTGGCCGTCGTCCGGGTGAAGGCGACCTCCGAGAGGGGCTCGGCCCGCGCGATCAGGTCGGCCAGGATCGGATGCCGCTGCTCCGTGCGGGCGTAGGCGTCGAAGTCGGCCGTGCAGGAGGAGGGTTCACCGCCCCGGGTGCCGAACAGGGTGACCAGCCAGCGCCCGTCCTCGATCGGCAGCAGCACGCCGCCCCGGCCGGGGCCGCCCGCCCGCGGCTTCGGCTGCACGTTGATCACCGGGAAGCCGTCCCGGGCCGCCTCCGGCGCCCGGAACAGCCGGCTCGCGTACGCCACCCCCGAGTCCACCTCCCGCACCTGCGGCCGCGGCAGTCCGAGCGCCGTCAGCCATTTCGGGGTACGGGATCCGCGCCCCGTCGCGTCGACCACCAGATCGGCCCGCAGGGTGCTCCGGGTGGCGTCGTGGGCCCGCAGATGTACGCCGGTCACGGCGGCGGCCGTGCCCTCCAGGCCCAGCACCTCCGTCCGTTCGACCAGCTCGATCCGCTCGTCGGCGAGGACCTCGGCGCGCACGGTCGCGTCCAGCAGGTCGCGGCTGCACAGCAGCATGGAGTGGGACTCCGCCCAGCGCCGGTACCAGCCGCGGGGCGAGAGGCCGACCATGTCCGTGGTGACCGGAAGCCGCCGTGCGCCCGCCTTGGTGAGCCGCTCCGTCACGCCCGGCAGGAGTTCCTCCATGGCGTGGGCGCCGCCGGACCACAGCTGGTGGACATGGCGGGCCTGGGGGAGACCCTTGCGCGGTTCGGGGCCCGCCGGGAGGGCGTCGCGCTCGACGACCGTGACCCGGACGCCGACGGAGGCCAGCGAGCGGGCGGTGAGCATCCCGGCGACGGAGCCGCCGAGCACGACGGCGGTGGCACTGTGATCACTCATGGACGGCTTGCTCCTGATCGGTCAGTCATGGATGACTGGTTCTTCGCCACTTCGGCGCGAATACAGCTCGAACTACAGCACGAGAACACGGCATGGGACAGCCATCGGCGTCGAGGACTTCGGCGGCATCGGTGACGTCGGCGCCGGGGCGGCGCCGGCGGCTAGCGGGGCGAGGGCGCCATGGAGGGCGACTCCGCCGTCCCGTCCCGCACCGTCTGCAGCAGGTCGGGGCGGCGCAGCGCCCGGGACACCGCCCGGATCTCCCGGAGCAGTTCGGTGGTGTCGGGATCACCGGTTCCCTCGGCGTCCGGGGCCCGCCGCCTGGCCTCGACCGCGTCCTGGATCGCCACCGCGGCGGCCAGCGCCCGGGAGCGTTCCGGGCTGAAGCCGAGGGCGAGTCCGCGGTCGTAGGCGCGCTGCCGCTGGTCCTCGTCGAGGTGGCGGGCGAGGGGGAGCAGGGCGTCCCGGATGAACGTCTCCCGGCGGACCAGGCGCAGTTCGGGGGTGGCGCGCAGCACGTAGGGGAGGCGGTTGCCGCTGACCGTGCGCATCAGGAGGTACAGCGGCCGCAGTTCACGGTGGGCGAGCCGGACCCGCCAGCGGTCGTGCAGGTACTGGCCGGCGTGCGGGAGGATGAAGCCGACCGCGATCAGGATGGCCGACACCGCGGCCACCGGCGGCGCCAGGTCGGTGCTGAGCCAGTCCAGGTCGTTGCCGGTCCACCGGGCCACCACCGCGGTGATCTTGGCACCGTCGAAGACGAGGTTCACCACATAGCCGGCGCCCAGCAGCTTCAGTCCCCAGCGCAGCCAGGCGTCGAGGCCGTCGGTGCGCACCCAGTTCCAGATCAGCCGGGACGTGATCAGTACGGCCACGGTGTGCGCCAGGAGGTAGAGGACGATCTCCTCGCGCATGAACGGGGTGGTGGCGTAGTAGGTGTCCAGGTCCCGCAGCCGCTCCACGGGGGCGTCCGCGAGGGCGAACAGCACCCACAGGGCGACGATCACGCCCGAGTAGACGGAGACGAGCCAGCGCATGGCGCGGCGGGTGGCGGCGTTGCGGTCGGACAGGCCGTTGCGCCAGGCGATGATCAGCAGCAGGCAGGAGCCGCAGAACGCCGTCAGGAGCGAATAGCACCAGGGCGCCGAGATGTTGGGCACGCCGGCCAGCCGGTTCACCCGGGCGATGGTCGAGGGCGAGCAGAAGACGAACACCGCGCAGGCGAGCAGCAGCAGTCCGCCGACCGCGCGCAGCAGCGGGTCGCGCCAGAGCCGGATGATGCTGGGCAGCTTGATCGCCAGGGCGGCGGCGAGCACCGCGGCGGGGATCCAGAAGGAGATGTAGAAGTCGCTGAGCAGGGCGGAGGGATCCGCGGCCACCGTCGTCGTCATCCCGTCGGGCCCCCTCGTCCGCGGTAGCCGAGGGACCGTTGCAGGGGGTCGAGCGGCGGCCGGGAGCCGGGCGGGTTGGTCAGGTACGGCCGGAAGGCCGCCGCGAGCCGGTGGCCGAAGGCGTCGGCGTCGGCCTCGTCCCGCTCCCGGGAGCCGTTGCGGGCGGCGATGCCGAGCGCGACGTCCTGCCAGCCGGGCCGCTCGGCCAGGGCGTCCACGGCCGCGGCGCCGGCGATGTGGTGGTGCCGGTGGCCTGCGTGCAGGTGCCACAACTCGTGTCCCAGGATGACCAGTTGCTGCATGGCCTCGGCCCGCTCCTCGACGATGACCAGGTCGAAGTCCTGGAACTCCACCCACAGCCCGGTGACTTCGATCTCGTCGGGGAACCGCTCGAAGCGCAGCTCCACGGGACGTCCGCCGCGGCGGACGCTCATCGCCGCGCACAGGTCCGCGCACAGCTCGCGCACATCGGCCGGACGGCGGCCGTTCGCCCGTGCGGCGGTGGCCAGTTCGGCCGCCAGCGCACGCATCGCGGGGCCGCCGCGTGGGCGTCGCCGCAGCGCTGCCGCGACCCGGGCCGCCCTTTCGCGCGCGCCCGCGATGTCCATCCGTCCCCCTTCGTCTCGCCGCCGTCCCGGTGCCGTACGGCAGGCCGTTCGAGAGTACGCGGACGGCCCGGTCCGCGTCATGCGGTCCGGTGGCCGTCGTTCAAACCGGAACCACCGAGGCGAGGCCCGCGGCCCGCCGAGGACCTTGTGATTCCTGCGCAAACCATTGACGTGCAAGCGCTTGCACCCTACGGTCCCGTTCGAAGTTACGGGCAACATTCGAAATCTCGAACAGTTAGGGCAGGGCATGGGACGACCTGGCCTGAGTCGCAGGCAACTTCTGGCCGGAATGGGCGGGTTGACGGTCGCCGGAAGCTTCGGCTTCGCGGCGCTCGGGACCGGGGCCGACGCACTCGCCTCCGGCGCCGACACCCGGGTGCGCTACTGGAACCTCTTCAGCGGCGGCGACGGCGCCAACATGATCGCGATGCTGGACGCCTTCCGAGCGCAGTACCCGGACATCGCGGTCAAGGACTCCACGCTCCAGTGGGGCAACCCCTTCTACACCAAGATGGCCATGGCCGCCGCGGGCGACCGCGCCCCCGAACTCGGCGTCATGCACGTGGGCCGGGTCGCCGGCTTCTCCCCGGGCCGCCTCCTGGACCCGTGGGACATCGGCCTGCTCGCCGAGTACGGCGTGCGGGAACAGGACTTCAACCCCGCGCTGTGGAGCCGCGGCGTCATCGACGGCAAGCTCTACGCCCTGCCGCTCGACATCCACGTCCAGCTCTGCTTCTACCGCAAGGACGTGCTGAGGAAGGCGGATCTGCTCGGCGACGACGGCCGGATGATCCCGGTCGGCTCCACCGACGAGTGGTTCGACGTCCTTAAGCGGGCCAAGGCGGTCCAGAAGAAGGGCCTGCAGACCATCGGCCTGTGGACCAACGACCAGAACTTCCAGTGGTGGTTCTTCGTCGCCTTCTACACCCAGCTCGGCGGCGAGTGGTTCGACGACACCCGCACCGAGGTCCTCTTCGACACCGACAAGGCCACCCGGGTCCTGGAGTTCCTGCGGCAGCACGTCACCGACGGCTATGTCATCCCCGGCGCCCCCACCGGCGAGCAGTTCGTCAACGGCGCCCCCTTCACCTGGGAGGGCAACTGGTCGGTGCCGGTCTTCTCCGGTGCCGAACTCGACTACGGCGCCACCCCGCTGCCGCCCGTCTTCGGCAAGCAGGCCACCCACGCCGAGTCCCACGCCTTCGTCCTGCCCCACCAGGCGGGCCGCGGCGGCGCCCCGAACGAGGCCGCGCACCGACTGGCGGCGTACGTCGTCCAGCACGCCCAGCAGTGGGCGGCCGGCGGCCACATCCCCGCGTACACACCGACGCTCACCACCGACGCGTACCAGAAGCTCACCCCGCAGAACGAGTACGTGAGCGCCATGGACCACCAGGCCACCGAGCCGAAGGTGTGGTTCGCGGGCTCCACCGGCGTACTCGCCCAGGACCTCGGCCCGGTCGTCGTCTCCTCCACGATGGGCTCCGCCAAGCCCGACGCCGTCGCCCGGCGGATGAAGGACCGGCTGACCCGACTGCTCGCCTCGAAGAACCCGATGGACGGCACGACCGCCGCCGAGGGAGGTGCGGCCGCGTGATGGCGACCAGCGCTCAGACCGTCGTCGCACACGCGCGGGCCAGGACCGCCGCCGCGAGTGCCACCGTCCGCCGCAAGCAGGGCTTCCAGCACGGGGGCTGGTTCGTCGCCCCCTTCCTGGCCCTGTTCGCCCTGTTCGTGATCTGGCCCCTGCTGCGGGGCGTCTACCTGAGCTTCACCGACGCCAACATCTCCGGCGAGGGCGCGAGCTTCGTCGGCCTCGACAACTACCGCGAAGCCCTGAACGACGCCGCAATGTGGGACGCGCTCGGCCACAGCGCCTACTTCACGCTGCTCGTCGTGCCCTGCATCACCGTCCTCGCCTTCCTGCTGGCGATGCTCGCCCACCACATCGAGCACGCCACATGGCTGTGGCGGCTGTGCTTCTTCGCGCCCTTCCTCCTGCCCTCCACGGTCGCGGCCAACATGTGGCAGTGGCTGTTCACCCAGGGCATCGGCCTGGTCAACGAGACCTTCGGCCTGCAGACGCCCTGGCTGACCGACAAGTCGTACGCGATGCTCGCCATCGTCATCACCACCCTGTGGTGGACCGTCGGCTTCTCCTTCCTGCTCTACCTGGCCGCCCTCCAGGGCATCCCCGGCCACCTCTACGAGGCCGCCAAGCTGGACGGCGCCAACGCCTGGCACCGCATGGTCCACATCACGCTGCCGCTGCTGCGCAACATCACCGGCCTGGTGATCGCGCTGCAGATCCTGGCCTCGCTCCAGCTCTTCGACCAGGCCGTCGTGATGATGGACTTCGGCCCCGGACCGGAGCTCTCCACCCGCTCCTTCGTCCAGTACACCCTCGAACAGGGCTTCACCAGTTACCGCGTGGGCTACGCCTCCGCGATGTCCATCATCTTCTTCGTGCTCATCGCAGCCGTCGCCCTGACGCGGATGTGGCTGCTGCGCACCCGTGAGGAGGGCACCCGATGAGCGGCACGCCGGTACGGCTCAAGCCCCGCAGTTCGTGGACACCCAGCCAGATCGTGCTCACCCTGACCGGGGTCGCCGTCTCCGCCGTCTTCATGGCGCCGATCGTCGCGGCCCTGCTCACCTCGCTGAAGTCCGAGGCCGAGGCGGCCGAGATCCCGCCGCACTGGCTGCCGGGGGTCTGGACGGGCCAGGCGTGGTCGTCGCTGTGGGAGACCGGCAACGTCACCAACTGGTTCTTGAACTCCCTGGTCGTCTCGGTCTGCGTCACGGCCGTCGTGCTGGTCGTCAGCGCGCTCGCCGGGTACGGTTTCGCCCGCACCGAGTTCCGCGGCAAGAACGCCCTGCTGGGCCTGGTGATGACGGGCCTGATGGTCTCCCCGGCGGTGCTCGGCGTGCCCCTGTTCACGACGGTCCAGCAGATGGGGATGGTCGACACCTACTGGGGCATGATCCTGCCCCAGTGCGCGCCCGCCGCGATGGTCTACATCCTCTACAAGTTCTTCCAGGGCATCCCGCGCGAGCTGGAGGAGGCGGCCTTCATCGACGGGGCGGGCCGCTGGCGGGTCTTCTTCACCATCGTCGTCCCGCTCGCCCGCCCCTCCCTCGCGGCGGTCGGCATCTTCACCTTCATCGCCTCCTGGAACAACTTCCTGTGGCCGTACATGGTGACCAACAACCCCGACCTGATGACCATGCCCAACGGCATCGCGACCGTCATGAACTCCTACGGCATCCAGTGGGCGCAGCTCATGGCCGGCGGCCTGATGGCGGGCCTGCCGTTGATCGTCGTCTTCGTCTTCTTCCAGCGGCAGATCGTGGCGGGCGTCGCCCACACGGGATTGGCGGGACAGTGACCCTGCGCATAACCCTGACCGCCGTGGCCACGGCGGCCCTCATGGCCCTGCTCCCCAACGCGGCGCAGGCGGCCGAGACCTACCCGGACCCCCGCCCCGTCACCGGCCAGGAGATCATCCACGACCCGACCGTGATCCGCCTCAAGTCCGGCGGCTACGCCGCCTATTCCACCGGCGGCGTCATCGGCGCCCGCCTGTCGCAGGACGGCAGGCACTGGGACGACGCCGGCAACGCCTTCACCGAGCCGCCGAGCTGGTGGTACGAGTACAACGACACCGGTGATCCCTGGGCGCCGGACATCTCCTACCGGGCGGGCAGGTACTGGCTGTACTACGCCGTGTCCTCCTGGGGCACCAACCACTCCGCGATCGGCGTCGCCACCTCCCCCTCGGGCCTGCCCGGCACCTGGACCGACCACGGCAAGGTCTTCTCCTCCGAGACGACCGACCACTGGAACGCCATCGACCCCGCCCTGACCAAGGCGGACGGCAGGCTGTGGATGTCCTTCGGCTCGTACTGGACCGGCATCCGCATGGTCGAACTCGACGAACGCACCGGCAAGGCGGTCCCCGGAGCCACGGTCCACCACCTGGCGACCCGCCCCGACGTCCCGTACGCCGTCGAGGGCCCGTACATCGTCAAGCACGGCCGCCACTACTACCTCTTCGCCTCCTACGACGCCTGCTGCTCGGGAGTGAACTCCACCTACAAGATCAAGGTGGGCCGCTCGACGGACATCAAGGGCCCGTACGTCGACAGCACGGGCACGCCGATGCTGGAGGGCGGCGGCGACCTGGTCCTGGAGGGCCACGGCCGCTTCATCGGCACGGGCGGCCAGTCGGTCTTCAAGGACCGAGGCGAGGACTGGCTGGCATACCACTACTACGACGCCGAGGACGAGGGCACGCCGAAGCTGGGCCTGAACAAGCTCAGCTGGCAAAAGAACGGCTGGCCGAACGTCCGCTGAGAACCACCCATCCCGAAAGGCGACCATGCACACCGCCCGCTTCACCCTCGACCCCGCGTTCACCGTCGGTGAGGTCAACCCCCGACTCTTCGGCAGCTTCGTGGAACACCTCGGCCGCTGCGTCTACACCGGCATCTTCGAACCCGACCACCCCACGGCCGACGACGCCGGCCTCCGCCAGGACGTCCTGGACCTCGTCAGGGAACTCGGCGTCACCGCCATCCGCTACCCCGGCGGCAACTTCGTCTCCGGCTACAAGTGGGAGGACTCGGTCGGCCCGGTCGAGGATCGCCCCCGCCGCCTCGACCTCGCCTGGCGCACCACGGAGTCCAACCGCTTCGGCCTCTCCGAGTACATCGCCTTCCTGAAGAAGATCGGCCCGCAGGCCGAGCCGATGATGGCCGTCAACCTCGGCACCCGGGGCGTCGCCGAGGCCATCGAGCTCCAGGAGTACGCCAACCACCCCTCCGGCACCGCACTCTCCGACCTGCGCCGCAGCCACGGCGACAAGGACCCCTTCGGCATCAGGCTCTGGTGCCTGGGCAACGAGATGGACGGCCCCTGGCAGACCGGCCACAAGACGGCCGAGGAGTACGGCCGGATCGCCGCCGAGACGGCCCGCGCCATGCGCCAGATCGACCCGTCCGTCGAACTCGTCGCCTGCGGCAGCTCCGGCCAGGCCATGGAGACCTTCGCCGAGTGGGAGGCGACGGTCCTGAAGGAGACGTACGACCTCGTCGACTACATCTCCCTGCACGCCTACTACGAGCCGCTCGACGGCGACGTCGACTCCTTCCTGGCCTCGGCCGTCGACATGGAGTCCTTCATCGACAACGTGGTGGCCACCTGCGACCACATCGGCGCCCGGCTGAAGTCGAAGAAGAAGATCGACCTCTCCTTCGACGAGTGGAACGTCTGGTACCTGTCCCGCACCGAGGCCCAGGTCAGCGCCCTGGACTGGCCGGAGGCGCCCCGGCTGCTGGAGGACAACTACAGCGTCACCGACGCCGTCGTCTTCGGCTCGCTGCTCATCGCCCTGCTCCGGCACGCCGACCGCGTCACGGTCGCCTGCCTCGCGCAGCTCGTGAACGTCATCGCCCCGATCATGACCGAGCCCGGCGGCCCGGCATGGCGGCAGACGACGTTCTTCCCGTTCGCCCAGGCGTCGAAGTACGGCCGCGGCCAGGTCCTGGACGTGCGGGTCGACTCGCCCACGTACGAGACGAAGAAGTACGGCGAGGCCGATCTGCTGCACGCCACCGCCGTGCGCGCCGAGGACGGGACGGTCACCGTGTTCGCGGTGAACCGCAGCCGCACCGAGCCGCTGCCGCTCGAGGTCGCCCTGAACGGCCTGGACCTGACCCGGGTCGTCGAGCACAGCGCGCTCGCCGACGCCGACCCGGACGCCCGCAACACGCTCGACGAGCCGGAGCGGGTCGCCCCGCACCCGGCCGAGGGCACGGCGCTGACGGACGGCGTCCTGACCGCCGTACTGGAACCGCTGTCCTGGAACGTGATCCGGCTGGCCTGACACCGGACAGCTGTGACAGCGGTGACAATGGTCGTATGAGGATCTCGGCACGGGCGGACTACGCGGTACGAGCGGTATTGGAGCTCGCCGTGCGCCAGGACGACGGCCCGATGAAGGCGGAGGCCATCGCCACCGTGCAGGACATCCCGCACAAGTTCCTGGAGGGGATCCTCGGCGACCTCCGCCGCGCCGGTCTGGTCGACAGCCGGCGCGGCGGCAACGGCGGGTACCGGCTGGCCCGGGACGCGTCGGCGATCACCGTCGCCGATGTGATCCGGGCCGTCGACGGCCCGATCGTCTCCGTGCGCGGGGTCCGCCCGACCGGGCTGACCTACGCCGGTTCGGCCGAGCCGCTGCTGCCGCTGTGGATCGCGCTGCGGGCCAACGTCCGCCGGATCCTGGAGGGCGTCACCATCGCGGACATCGCCACCGGTGCGCTGCCCGAGGACGTCCAGCTGCTGGCCGCGGAACCGGCCGCCTGGGAAAACCCTTAGTAGCGGTCCCCGCTTCATCTCCCTTTCATCTCAAGGGCGTTGCTCCGTCACCTCCATCCCTTTGGGTTCAGCTGGCCCGTCCTGCCGACCTGGAGAGAAATGAGCCGTCCCTTACCGAGCCGCCGCCGCCGGGTGGCTGTGCTCGGCGCTGCCGTGGCCGGTGTCGCCGTGCTGATGGGCTTCGTCCGGCCCTGGGGGGACCGGGCCGACAGGACGGACGGTGTACCGGAACGGAGGTGCCGCTCCTCGGTGCCGTACGCCGCGGGCACGGGAGGCTATGCCAGTTACCGCATCCCCGCGATCGTCCGGACCCGTACCGGGACCCTGCTCGCCTTCGCCGAAGGCCGGGTCGGCGGCAGGGCGGACCACGGCGACATCGACGTCGTGCTCAGGAGGTCACGGGACGGCGGATGCACCTGGGGGCGGCTGCAGGTCGTCGCCGCGGGCGAGGGCAGCACCCGGGGCAATCCGGCGCCGGTCGTCGATCCCCGGACGGGGAACGTCGTGCTCGTCACCTCGTACCACAGCGGTGACGTGAGCGAAGCGCAGATCCTGCGCGGTGAGGCCGGGGGAGAGCGGGGCAGGCGGGTCTTCGTGCAGACGAGCACGGACGACGGACGCTCCTTCTCCACCCCGCGGGAGATCACCTCGGCGGTGAAGAAGCCGCACTGGCGCTGGTACGCCACCGGTCCGGGCCACGCCGTCGCGCTGACCCGGGGTGACCACGCCGGGCGGCTGGTCGTCCCGGCCAACCACTCCGCCGCGCCGCCACCGGGGTCGCCGGACACTGGTCAGGAGCCCAAGTACTACGGGGCACATGCGATCTACAGCGACGACGGGGGAGCATCCTGGCACCTCGGTTTCGTCGAGGACTCCTACGAGGGTGTGCGCAACGCCAACGAATCGACGGCGGCCCAACTGCCCGACGGGCGACTGTACTTCAACGCCCGCAACCAGAAGGGCACGAGCCCGGGGAACCGCCTGGACGCCTACTCCGCCGATGGGGGAGCCAGCCTGGACGGCGGTTACGCGCGGCAGGGTTCGCTGGACGACGTGCCCCTGGTCGAGGGCAGCGTGCTGCAACTGGCCGGTGCGGGAGGGGACCTGCTGTTCTCGGCGCCCTCCGTGCCCACCGACCGTGCGGCGATGGCGCTGTGGAGGAGCGGGGACGGGGGGCGGTCCTTCGGCAAGGCACTGACCCTGTCCGCACGCAAGGCCGGGTACTCGGATCTCGTGCAGACCGGTGCCGGGAGTGTGGGAATCCTGTACGAGACGGGCGTCCGGACGGCGTACGAGACGATCGAGTTCCGGCGGGTGAAAGTCCCGGCGAATGGCCTGAGTTAGGCCTGTCCATGCCAAGCAAGGCTTCCTACGATGCCTACGCCTCCGGCCTTCACGGAAATTTCACCTTTTCTTCAAAGGTGAACCAAAAGTGAGTCGACGGTCGGAGGCGCAGCCACCCCCCAACCGAGGAGAAGCCATGGCGCGTGGACTTCTGCTGAGCGGCGCCGCTCTTGCCGCTCTCGTCGCCGCCGCACTGCCCGCGGAGGCGGACTCCGCCTTCGACGACCCGCCGCCCGACAAGATCGTCATCAAGGTCGCCACCGTGAACGGCTCCGGCTGCCCCCAGGGCACGGCCGCCGTCGCCGTCTCGGAGGACAACACCGCCTTCACCGTGACCTACAGCGACTACCTCGCCCAGGTCGGCGGCGGCTCCGACCCGACCGCCTTCCGCAAGAACTGCCAGCTCAACCTGGTCGTGCATGTCCCGCAGGGCTTCACCTACGCCATCGCCAGCGCCGACTACCGGGGGTTCGCCTCGCTCCAGTCCGGCGCGAGCGCCGTGCAGAGAGCCTCGTACTACTTCCAGGGCTCGTCGCAGACGGCGTACCGCAACCACCCCTTCAGCGGCCCGCTCAACGACAACTGGCAGGCCACCGACAGCACCGACTGGGCGCAACTCGTCTGGGCACCCTGCGGTGTCCAGCGCAACTTCAACATCAACACCGAGCTCCGGGTCAGCGCCGGCTCCTCCTCGCCGGACAAGGTGAGCTTCATGACGATGGACTCGACGGACGGTGACATCAGCACCGTCTACCACATGGCGTGGAAGGAGTGCCCGCAGAAGCCCT